>CAVOFX010000003.1:0-127073 GCA_963695115.1 uncultured Microthrixaceae bacterium
CGCGGCACTTCGCTTGCGGAATTCGCTGGCCGCAAGTGCCTGAGAAGTGCCTTTGACATCCGTCCAGATATCGGAGAAGAAACGATTGCGCTCTTCCCAGAACATCGCGCTGGCCCGTCGGTTTTGTTTTTCGCCCTCGGTTTGGAAAACCCGTTTGGGGCCTTTGCGGGCGATCAGGATGTATTCGTGCTCCAGAGTGAGGATAGCGCCGGCCGGCAGCATGCCGGAGCCCATGAATTTGTTAGGGGCATTGGTCTGTTTACGCCACAGGATGTCCGGCAGGATGGTAAAACCGCATTGGGAAAGATGTTGCAGTATCCGGGCATGGTTTGGGTATAGCGCAAAGTCGCCACCAACACTGCGGGTGGCATCACCGATATTGATGCAGGCAAAGCCGCCCGGCTTCAGAACACGAAAGCTCTCCTCCCAAACCGGATCCAGCAGGCCATGCATGAATTCATGAGCATCCTTCGATCGCCCCTTCGCCAGGGCGTCTGCGATGCGGGGATCCCATCGGTCCGTTGCTCGACGCCATCCGCGAGATCGCCGACCGGCTCGGCATGGACGTCAACACCGACGTCGGCTCGTACCCGAAGGCACGACTGCGCGTGCCGTTCGAGACCGGCTCCGGGCTGATGCGCGTCAAGATCGAGATCAACACGTACGAGACCTCGCCGGCTCGACCTCATCGCCGAGCGACCTACGAAGTCGAGTCGGGATGGTGGTCGGGCAGCGCCGACGTGTTGACGTTCCAGCCCGAGGAGCTGGTCGCCACGAAGCTGCGGGCGTTGTTCCAGCGCAAGAAGGGCCGTGACCTCTTCGACCTCTGGCTGGCGCTCACCGTGCTCGGGCTCGACCCCGCCGAGATCGTGGGGTGCTTCGACCCGTACCGACCCGAGGGCTACACCGCGGCGCGAGCCCGGCATGGGCTCGAGGAACACCTCGGCGATCCCGGATTCCGCGTCGATCTCCTCCCGCTGCTCGGTGAGGTCCCAGAGGGCTACGACCTCGACACCGCGGCGAGTCTGATCGCAGGGTCGCTCATCGATCTGGTCTGATCGAACCCAAGACCAGATCGCGGCTGCTCGGCGTGAGCGTTCGTTCGGGCGGTGACGGTCAGTCTCGGTCGGGCGCGTTGTTGAGGAACACGGTCCCGATCGAGAAGGGGTCGGACCTCTCGTGGGTCGAGAGCGTGGCGCGCTGACTTCACGACAGCGACGTCGACCTCGGCCACCGACCCGGACACGATCCCTTGGTCGAGCATGTCGTACCAGTCGTCGAATCCGCTGAAGTCGGCCAGCTCAGCCGGGTAGCGCGCGGCGATGAACATGCGATAGAGGATCGATGTCGCGGAGCGCGGCATCTCCAGACCGCTGAGCAGGTCACGGGCGACCAATCGAGCCGCGTCGATGATCGCCGCGCTCGACAAGCGCGGCTCGACGTGAAGGCCGAGTTCCTCGAACACGCTCGGAGCCAGGTCTGTGGCTTCCTCATCGGCCGAGGCCCTCGGAGCGCCTGCGAGCACTCGAAGGGTGGGGGAATCGAGGCCGTCTGCGAGGGCAAGCGCAGCGGCGTCGACGAGAAGCTGGCCGTGGGCTCCACCCGCCCACGCGGTGGCCGCCCGAGCGAAGCGAGCCTTGACGTCGGCCAGCTCGTCCGTCGTCACAGGTCCTGCTTCTCGCCGAGGAGCTCCCAGACGGCTTGGTGGGTCGCGATCGTCCAACGCTCGATTCGGGCGCGGTCGGGCGCAGGTGGGAGCCGGTCGTCGCCCTCGAGATCGGCGAGCTCCTCGTCGAGTCGCAGGACGGTTGCCCACCAGTCCTCGAAGGTGACGTCGCCGCGTCGGACGGCACGCAGCCATTCGGCGGGCTCGCCTTGGACCGGCAGGTTGAGGCGGCCGGTCGTGAGGAGCTCCTGGCATTGGAACCCGAGGCGAGCGCAGTGCATCGCGTACTTGGTGTCGTAGCCGTGAGATTCGATGAGCTCCTCCCGGCCACCACCGCCACGCCGGCCGTGGCCGCCGCCGCGGGTGCCGAGGAGCCGTTGCGCCTGCGATTGCATGTAGCCGCGGTAGCGCGGGAACGACGTGGCGTCCGACGAACGCCTCTCCCAGGTCCTGCAGGTCCCTGCCGTGCGGGGTCGCGTGATCGACCGGCGCCCAGAGCGCCATCAGGATCGATGGGTTGCCCGACGCCGCCAGGCGGATGAATCGACGCAGTGAGTGAAGCGTGCGGTCGACGTCGCCGGGTCCGGATCGGACTCCCTCAGGCTGTGTCCTCTGCATGACCGTTCGAAAGCCTCGTTCTTCGAGGCCGAGCACCTCGTGGGGAAGCTCGACGACGACGCCGAGTTGGTCGTAGTCCTCACCGCCGGGGATGCCAGTGCCATCCGCGGTCGACCCGACCTCGACGAGCAGGATCGTCGACCGGGGGAGCGGTGGCAGCTCCGGGGCGACCTCATGTGTCGGTCGAACGTCGTCTGTTCCAGTCATCGGTGATCCTTGGATGCGTACAGGTCCGCGGCTCGCCCTCGCACCTTCTCGTCGGGGTCGGTTGAGGCGAGGTCGGCAAGAAGTTGACGCTGTTCGAGTGACCAGCCGTCCGCTCCCGTCGCTTCGAGGAGGTTGAGCGCCCCGTTGCGGTTCTGGATCGACGGGCTCTTCATCGCTGTCTCGATGATGAGGTCGGCCCTTACATCGGGGTGCTCACGCAGCCCTTGGAGCGTCCAGTTCAGCGCCGCGTGGCGCTTGAACTCTGGTCCCATGCCAATAGCGGTGCTTGGCCCGGTGGCGATCCCGTCGAGGTCGAGCAGGCGGACGGCGCGGTCCACGAGTACCTGGGCTCGGCCGTCGTCGGCGCCGTGCCATGCCTGGAACCAGGGCCCGTCGAGTGGGTCCGTGTCAATCCGTGCCAAGAGTTGCGGGAACAGCGTCGAGGCCGAGCACGCGTGCTGCCCGCTCCGCTTGCCAGAACTCCTGGGGGTCATCAGATTCGAGCCCGAGACTCGCGAGTTCGGCCCAGTCGGGGCGTTCGAGTAGCCGTTCAGCAGTAGATCGGATCTCGTCCCGTTGGTTGGCGTCCCAGGTATCCCGGCCGAGACGTTCGTCCCAGTCTTCTCGCTCGCAGAAGGCGACGATGTCTCGGATGGTGAGGAAGTCGCCGAGCGAAGCGACGGCTTGCCTGACGTGGTGGAGCCATCGGGCAAGGGCGATAGGTGCGTCCGCGGTCATCGATGTCTTCCGTGGGACCGCCCATGATGAGGGCGTCGATGATCTCTGAGGCGGCGGTGAGGACCTCGGCGTCAGGGGCCGGGTCTGCGAGCGCGTCGGCGAGGTCGCCGGTCGTGGCGGCGATGAAGGCGAGGTACTCGTTCATGATCGAGTTTCGGAAGCCCTCGGTGAGGTCCAGCGTGCGACGTCGGGGTCGGTGGTGTCGCTGAAGTCGTTCGACGCAGTGGATGCGTCCCCAGCCATGAACCCGCTTGGCGAGCTCGATGAAGGTCTGGCTCGGGGTTCCGCGCGCGTTGGCGAACGTGACGGCGGCGTAGAGGGTGAATTCCTCGTGAGCACCGAGGCGGTGGAGCACAGAGCCGTCGGGAGCGCCGGTGATACCGAGGAGCGCCATCCCGACCTTGACCGGGCCGCGGTCGGGAGATTCCTGATGCCAGCCAAGCTCCGATCCTGGCGACGTTGCTCGTTGGCGGCCGGACCTCGGCGAGCGCCTCGATGGTCGGGTCGATGAAGGTGAGGACATCCTCGGCACTTGCCATCGCGTAGAGCTCGGTGAGCTGACGCTGTCGCGGCTTGGCGCTCGCGGTGACGATGGCCCTCGCGAGCTGCTCGGCCCGATGTCTTGACCGCCCCACCTGCCCCGCCCATGTGATGGCCCATGACCCCATCGAAGGCTCCCGCCATCCAACTGATCTCGCCGGGCGTCCGGGGCTTCTCGTCCGGAAGAGGGCACGCTGGATCGGGCAGGCACCGTCGGCATCGAGCTGCCGCTCGATGTAGCTGACGAGGGACGGCCGATCTGGATCCTCGGGCAGTCGCGGCCGCCGAACATCGCGCCAGTCTGGACGCTCCGGAGGAGGAGGTCAGCGCAATCGCTACCGGTGTTGCGGCGTCAGCGGCCGCAGCCCTACCTCCGACACGCCCTCGGGCTTGTCATCATCTTGTCCGCGAAAGTCCTGGAAACAGGGCGGTACGGCTCGGTACGGGGGTGACCCGGTGGTAGAGCGCCCTCGCCAAAACCGCCTCTGACCTGCACGTATGGGGACTCGGTGGTACGGGATGGGACGGCAGAATCCGGCGTTCAAGTCCCCCCTCCGACACGGCGTTTCACGTCAGGTCGTCGAGGTTCCGAGACGCGCTTTCGGGCGGCCTACGACCACGTGAAGTCGACGAGTGGCTCGAGTTGGTTCGGGTCGCGGTCGGCGGTGCGTAGCGCCGCGAGGTAGGCGGCGCGCAGTTCCGTGGTGTCGGTGTAGGTCCGCGCCCCCCAGGTGGGCGGCGGGATCCCGAGGGCGTTGCTGAGGTAGTCGGCCGCGGCCCTCGAGTGGCGGCCGTTCCCGTTGGGGAAGGGGTGGATGGCGACGAGTCGGTGATGGAACCGAGCGACGGCCATCTGCTGCTCGTCGCCTTCTGATCCAGGCTCGTGCGTCCTGGACGAGGTTCCGAACTGCGGCGGGGACCTCGATCCAGTCGATGCCGATGTTGCGTTCGCTGATCCTGTAGGAGCCAGCCCAGCTCCCAGACATCTCCGAACATCCGATGGTGGAGCTGGCGCAGCCAGAGGTCGTCGAGCACGTCGTCGGGCGCAGGGGAGCGGATCGCCCGACGGGCGTCGAGGATGTTCGCGGCCTCGGCTGCGTTGAGGTCGCCTCGTGTGCGGACCCACGTGAGCCGGAGTCCGAGCGCCTCGTCCTCGTCGAGCGGTGTGTTGCCGTCGCTGGTGTCGAACAGCGGATCGCTCATGACCAGAGGCCGCGCTTGTCGAGGTGGTGGCGGGCGGCCTCCTCGATGCGTGCCGCGGTGGAGCCGCCATCGAGACGTTGGTCCTCGAGCTCCATGGTGTGATCGACCGCTCCGATCTCTGCTCTGGCCTTGGCCATGGCCTGAGCCCAGACGAGATCGTCGAGCGGCTCGCGGGGGACCAGGACGTACTCGACTCGGCACCCGAGCGCGTCGGCGGCGCGTTCGAGGGTGCCGAGGGTGATCGTGCGCTCGCGCTCACCCAGCTCGATCTGGCCGATGCGGGCCTTCGACACGCCCATGCGACGGGCGAGCTCGCTCGTGGACATGCCGAGTGCATCGCGGATCGCTCGTATCCAGCCGCTGCGCGGCGCGGCGGTGGGCGTGTCGCGGTGTCGTCGGAGGTCTCGTTCGAGCGCTGTGCGCGCCATCGTGTTCTTGTTGGCCATGACGCTCCTCCAAACGTGTAGGCAAAGCTAGGCGAACTGGGTACGATCGTATAGTCAAACCTAGACATCATGAGGGTCGTCGTCCAGATATCCCTGGTCGATCAGGAAGCGGGTGGGCGGGGATGTTCTCCTGTGTCCGACACATCCCGGCCTTCGTGAGCTCACGGCGCGCGCACTGAGCTTCGAGCGCTCTTCGTCGAGCGCTCTTCTCCGTCGCCGAGGAGGGCGGGTGTACGGTGGTGCCCGGCCACCCGGTGGTCGCGGCCATGAGCGGGCCAGGACGTCTCGGGCAAAGCCGATCGTGTCGCGGTGCGCATCGCGCCGTCCCGCCGGTGGCTGGGGACAACCCGGAGGGCACATGGGATTCGTCAAGACATCGGACGAGCTCGACCACCACTACCGCATCAAGGATCGGGAGTTCCCGGACGCGACGATGCTCGGGGTGATCTTCGATGCCGACCAGGCGCTCACCGGCGCCTGTCTCCCGCCGCCGCTCGAGCAGGCCGAGTCGCCGGGCGGGCTGCTGTTCGTCGCCGAGTACGGAGACACCAACCTCGGCCCCGGCTACCGGGAGGCTGCGCTGATGATCAGGTGCAGCTACCAGGGGATGCCCGGTTCCTACTGCCTGTCGATGCCGATTGACAGCCAGCCGAACCGGTTGCACAACGGCAGGGACATCTTCGGGTTCCCGAAGAAGGCGGCGACGATCACGCTGGAGCGTGATGGCGATCGAGTCCGCGGGACCGTGGAACGACTCGGTATCCGGTTCATCGAGGTCGAACTGGTCCTCGGCGAGGAGCTCCCCGTGGAGTTGTTCCCACCGGTCGGGCCGACCTACCTGTTCAAGGCTTCACCACGGATCGATCTCGAGCCGGGCTTCGACGGCCCGGTCCTGCTGGCGTCGCAACGCACTCAGGTGACGCCCAAGCGGATCACCACCGGGGCCGTGCAGCTCACCTTCCAACCGTCGGACAACGATCCATGGTCCGACTTCGCGTCGATCACGCCGACGGTCTCGTTCCTGTTGGAGTCGTCCAACGTCATGCTGCCGGGCCAGACCCTCACCGAGGTCGACCCCGTCGCGTTCCTCCCCCACTACTTCACCATGACGGACTTCTTCCCGGCGTAGCCACGACCATGATCGACTTCTCGCTCGACGAGGACCAGGAGGCCATGGTCGCGCTGGCGCGGGACTTCGGCCGCCGCCAGATGGGCGACGCCGAGCTGGCCGTCGACCGCATGCCCGACCCGGTCGTGCGTTCGCCAGCCCCGAGTACCGCGACACCATGGCTGCCGCGTTCGAGCTCGGAATCCACAAGCTGACCATTCCGGAGCGGTTCGGCGGGCTCGGCATCGACCCGGTCACCGCTGGGTTGGTGTGGGAGGAGCTCGCCCGCCACGGTGTCGGCTTCGCCGCCGGTCTCTTGGCCGGTTCGGTCGTACCGGCGTTGATCGCCTTCCTGGCCCCCGACAACGCCGCCTTGGTCGACCGGTTCGTGCGGCCGTTCTGCGACGACACGACCGGGGCCTGGTTGACCGGATGGGGAAGCAGCGAGCCCGACGTCGGGTCCGACGGCAAGAACTACGACGACCTCGCGGTCCATCACCGGCTGCGGGCCCGGCCCGTGGCCGGCGGCTACGTGCTCAACGGCGAGAAGTCCGCGTTCGTCTCCAACGGCGGTGTCGCCCGGGCGATCGTGGTCGCCGCGTGCGTCGAGCCCGCGAAGGGGTTGCGCGGCTCGGGGATGTTCGTGCTCGATTCCGATGTGTCGGGCGTCCACCAGGCGGCCCCGCAGGATCGCCTCGGCCTGCGGGCGCTGAACCAGGCCGTCGTGTCGTTCGACGACGCCTTCGTGCCCGACGACCAGCTCCTGTTCCCGCCGAGCGACGAGTACCCGGCGCTCCACCACGCCATCGTGACCGTCGGCAACCTCGGCACGGGCTACCTCGCCGTCGGTCTGATGCGCGCCGCCTACGACCTCGCGCTCGACTACGCGCGGGAGCGGGTGCAGTGGGGCCGTCCGATCATCGAGCACCAGCTCGTCGCCAAGAGGCTGTTCGAGGCCCGCGCCGCGATCGAGTTGTCACGGGCGTTGCTGTGGAAGGGAAGCTGCCGGTCGCGTGACGCCTTCCCGGGCGACCTGTGCACCAGCCTCACCGCCAAGATCTCTGCGACGAACTTCGCGGTCGAGCACACCGTGAAGCTGGCCCAGGTGCTCGGCGCCTACGGGATCACTCGGGAGTACCCGCTAGAGAAGCTGGTCCGTGACGCGCCCCTGCTGACCATCATGGACGGCACCAACGACACGTTGCTGCTCGAGGCCATGGCGCACCTTCCACCGACCGACGGAACCTGACCTGACCACCAGTGCTCGGACCGGCGGGCGGCGTTCGGCACGAGCTCGTCGGCGCCGTGGTACATGCCCAGCTCGTCCACCAGCTCGCTCGCCATCCCGGCGTCGATCAGGGGCCTACCGCCAGTCGATGGTCGACGCCCTGCGGCGCGCCCTCACCTGAAGTACCCGGGTTCGACCACGGCGACGTCCGACACGATCTGACCAGGACGCCCTGGTGAGGTGAGCGTCGGGCACACGCTGCCCCTTCCTCTTGATTGGGCGGCCGGTTAATATGGCGCCAGAGAGCCAATCCGGCTGGAATCCGGTTTCCGGGGGACCCCATGACTGCAGCCACACGAATCCTCGAATCAGCCGACGAGCTGTTCGCCGAGATCGGATTCGATGCCACGACCACGCGCGAGATCGCCGCTCGCGCCGGGGTCAACAAGGCGCTGATCCACTATCACTTCGAGAGCAAGGATCAGCTCCTCGACCACCTCCTGGCCCGGTACTACGACGAGCTCTCGGTGGTTCTGGCCGACGCCCTCAGCTCTGGCGAGGACCTCCGGGCCCGCTTTGGAGCACTGCTCGATGCATATCTCGACTTCCTCGTCGAGCACAGCAACTTCAGTCGGATCGTCCAGCGCGAGGCAACCGGTGGCCGGCACATGGGCCTCATCCAAGACCGGATGACCCCGCTCTTTGCCATGGCCATCGACGCCATCGTCGAGCGCTACCCGGCGGCGGCAGAGGCCGGTCTGGGGGCCGCCGACCTGCTCGCCTCCTTCTACGGCATGGTGGTGACGAGCTTCGCCTACCGCGGGGTCCTCGTCCACCTGCTCGGGGATGACCCGCTCGGTGGCGAGCTCATCGAGAGCCGACGTCGGCATCTGCACACCATGCTCGATCTCGTGTTCGGGGCGCTCGACGATGGCAACCCGCCCGCCTGGGAGGAGACCCGACGATGACCGCAACGACGGCCCAAGAGCCGAATGCCCAGAACCCACCGAGGACAGCTGTCGATGCTTCGCTGGGGCCCAGTGAGCGGATCCTGTCGTTGCGCCAGCGCTACCAGCACGGCCCCGCCCACCTGTCGGTCGAGCGGGCCCGCTACTTCACCCGTAGCTGGGAGGCGACAGAAGGAGCGGGACTGCCCGCCGACGTTCGGGTGGCCACCGCCATGGCCGAGGTCTACAACCACATGACGATCTACGTCGATCGTGACGACCGTATCGCCGGGCACTGGGCGGAACGGTTCCTGGCCACGCCCCTGCCCATCGAGCGCGGCGAGTACAACGACGTGCTGGCCAACGAGCTGCGCCGGCGGGACCTGCTGCGCGCCCGTGTCCGCTCCGGTGTGCGCGCCGGCGTTCACGCCGCCAGCAGCGGCAATGTCCGCAGGGCAGTGCGCAACCAGAGGCTCCTCACCGCCGGTGGGCGTTCCGCACCCATCAACCCCGGCCTGCAGACCATGCAGCGTCGATCCATCAACCGGTTCGAGATCAGCCCGGCCGACCGCGCGGAGCTGCTGGCGGACCTGCTCCCGAGGTGGCGGGGCCGCACCGTGACCGACCAACTCGCCGCGCGGCTGGGGGCATCGGGCCTGCTGTCGCCCGACATGGCCCGATTCACGCAGTCGTTGCCCGGCACGACCTCGCGCCAGGTGTTCCTGCTCTCAGCGGCCAGCTCGATCGCGACGATCCAGGGCCACGTCATCCTCGACTTCGACGACGTGCTGCGCCGGGGCCTCTTGGCCAAACGAGCGGAGGTCGACCACCTCCCGGCTCTCGCCGTCGCCCTCGACGGCGCCATCACCTTCGCCCGCCGGCTGGCCGCCACGTTGGCCCATCAGTCCGCCGCCGAATCCGACCCCGTGCGGCGCCAGGAGCTGGACCGGATGGCCCACACGTGCGCCCGCGTCCCCCTGCATCCGGCCAGAACCTTCGTAGAGGCGGTGCAGTCGGCCTGGACGACCAAGCTGATCGTCGAGATCGCCCACCCGATCAACCTCCACTGCTTCGGTCGTCTCGACCAGAGCCTGGGTCCGTTCTACGACCGTGACCTGGCCGCGGGCGCCATCACCGAGGCCGAGGCGCGCGAGCTGATGGAGGAGCTGCTGCTCAAGACCATGAGCCAGAACCTGCGGCCCGAGTCGAACCTGCTGGGGAACTTCTACCACCGCTACCTGGGTTCGACGCCGGTGACGGTCGGCGGTGTCGATCGCGAGGGCGGGGACGCCACCAACGCCCTCACTTCGGTGATCATCGACGCGGCCCACACGTCACGGGCGGTCACCAACATCAACGTCCGGGTACACCCGGGAACGCCCGACGAGGTGCTCGACCGCGTCGCGCACCATCTCGCGGGCGGTACCTCCAGCTTCGCGGTGGTGAACGACGAGGTGCTGGTGGACGCCATGGTGCGTCGGGGCTTCAGCCTCCCTGATGCCCGTGACTACGCCATCATGGGCTGTGTCGAGGCGACCTGCCCCGGCAAGACAGGCTCGATGAGCGCCAGCGCGCTGCAGCTCACGCGGGTGCTCGACATCACGCTGCGCAACGGCGACGCGGCACTCCTCACCGGTGTGCTTCACGGTGAGGGCCTGCCGACCGGTGAACCCGACTCGTTCCGGACCTTCGACGAGTTCCTCGAAGCCTTCCTCGCGCAGGCCCGGTACTTCATCGACGGGATCGTCGCCGGCTCGAACCTGCGAGACGAGCTGTACGCGGAAGTCCTCCCGGCACCCATGATCTCCGCCTTCGTGGAAGGCTGTGTGGCCTCGGGCCGCGACGTGACCGCCGGGGGTGCGACCTACGGTCTGTCGGGCATCTCGATGATCAACTCGGTCGCCAACGTCGTCGACGCGCTCCATGTGATCCGTTCGCTCGTGTTCGAGGAGCGGCGGTGCACTCTCGACGAGTTGGTGGCAGCCATCGATGACGACTTCGTCGGACACGAGGCGCTGCACGCTGCCATCGAGGCCCTTCCCGGAAAGTGGGGGAACGGTGATCGGTCGACCGACGCGCTGGCGGCCCAAGTGACCGGCACTCTGTTCGACGACGTCGTTCGCCATCGAACTCGGGAAGGGCGCGCCCTTCGTCGTCTACGCCATCTCGATGATCGTGCACACCATCGACGGCCGGCTGTCGATCGCCAGCGCCGACGGTCGGCGGTTGGGCACACCGTTCGCCGCCAGCTGCAACCCGGCCAACGTGGAGCGCTCGGGTGTGACGGGAGTGCTGCGGTCGGTAGCCTCGCTGCCCAACCACGATCTGATGGGCTGCGCCGTCAACCTCAAGCTGCACACCAGCGCCATCGGTGCACATGTCGAGACACGTGCCAAGTGGATCTCCCTGGTGCGCACCTACTTCAGCCTCGGTGGCGAGCAGCTGCAGCCCACCTGCGTGGATGTCGAGGTCTTGCGAGCAGCGCAGCGCGACCCGTCCGACTACCGGGACCTGATCGTCAAGGTGGGTGGCTACAGCACCTACTTCGTGGATCTCGGTGTCGAGATCCAGGACGAGATCATCGCCCGCACCGAGCACCGGTGATGCCGGGTTGGCCGACCCTTGCCGCTGATGTGCTCGATGTGTTCGATGTGCAGACCTACGCGCTGCACGATGGTCCCGGCATTCGCACTGCGGTGTTCCTGCGGGGCTGTCCGCTGCGGTGCACGTGGTGCCACAACCCGGAATCGTGGGAGCTCTCGAGGGGCCCGTCGGCCACGGCCAGGTCGGTTGACGAACTGGTGGCGACCGTGCTCGCCGACGAGCCGTTCTTCGACGCGTCCGGCGGGGGAGTCACCTTCACGGGCGGCGAGCCGACCGTGCAGCGAGCAGCGTTGGTGGCAGCCGCCCGCCGACTGCGCGAGCACCGCATCCACGTGGCGATCGAGACCTGCGGTGAGTTCCCCACCTCGGCGTGCGAGGAGTTGGCCGAGGTCGTGGACCTCTTCCTGTTCGACGTGAAGCACACCGATCCCGACGTCCACGCTGCGGCTACCGGAGCGGGCGTCGCTCGTATCCAGGCCAACCTGGAGCGATTGGTCGAGCTCGTGGGCCCAGAGCGTGTCGTGCCTCGGGTTCCGGTCATCCCGGGCTTCAACGCCACACCGGCAGCGCTGGCCGCCATCCTGGACCACCTCGAGGATCTCGGGTTTGGCGACGAGGTGCACCTGCTCGCCTACCACGGCTGGGCCCGCACCAAGTACGAACAGCTCGGCCTGGCCTACGAGGGCTGCCCGGCGCTCGACGACGCCACCCGAGCGGCGCTCGACGCGGTGTTCGAGGGACGCCAGCTGCGCCCCGTGTGGGGAGGAGGCACATGACCACGCTGGTCACCGGCGCGGACGGACTGCTCGGAAGCCACCTGGTCCGCGAGCTGTTGGCTGGTGGGGAGCGGGTACGTGTGCTCGTCCAGTCGGCGTCCAGCTCGCCCACGCTCGACGGCCTGGACATCGAGCGTGTCACCGGAGATCTTCTGGATCCGGAATCGTTGCGCCGGGCCGTCGACGGCGTCGAGCGGGTGGTGCACGCGGCTGCGCTCACCGACCAGTTCGCGCCGGCCGAGCGGCACTGGGCGGTCAACTACGCCGGAACGAAGTCGCTCACCGAGGGGGTGCGGGACGTGACGCCGGCGTGCCGTCTCCTCCTGGTCGGGTCGGCCAGCACCATCGAGTTCGGCCCGAAGGGTGCACCGGGTGACGAGACGGGTGGCTTCCCGACTGCGTACGAGGGCGTCGCCTACATGGCATCGAAGCACGCGGCCATGGAGCACGTCCGGGCACTCGTGGCCGACGGCGCGCTCGATGCTGTGCTGGTGGCGCCCACGTTCCTGCTGGGCGGGTACGACTGGCGGCCCAGCTCGGGCCAGCTGCTGCTCGAGTACCTCCGCCGCGGCCTTCCCGTGGCACCTCCCGGCGGCCGCAACTTCGTTGGCGCGGCCGATGCTGCGGTGGGAGCGGTGCGCGCCCTCGACCGGGGTGTGGCAGGTGAGACGACCCTGCTCGGCGGCCACAACCTCACCTATGAGGAGTTCTTCACCCACCTGGCCAGCGCCGCCGGGGCCCGCCCGCCCCGTGCGGTGATGCCGGAGGGAGCGGTGCGCGCGGCTGGCGCGGCGGCGGAGATCCTGGGCGCACTGGCACACCGGGCGGGACGCCCAGCCAGCCGGTTCAACAGGGAGTTCGCAGCGCTGTCGACACTCGGGTGCTACTACGACAACGCCAAGGCCGTGCGAGAGCTCGACCTGCCCGTCAGCCCCATCGGTTCGTCCCTGCGGGCCAGTCTGCGCAGCCTCCGGCAGTACGGGCACCTCGGCGTCGACCCCCTCGACGGGTCCGTGGCCCTCGTCTCCGGTGCCAGCCGCGGTGTCGGGTTGGCCACGGCCCGAGCACTGGCGGCGCGCGGGGCGCGGGTGGTGCTCACTGCGCGGGGTGCGGACCGCCTCGGTCGATCGGTGGAAGAGTTGCGCGCCGACGGGGCCGACGTCGTCGGGGTGTGTGGCGACGTGGGGAACTGGAGCGACGCGCAAGACATGGTTGCTGCCGCGATCGACAACTGGGGACGGCTCGACGTCCTGGTCAACAACGCTGGCGTGTCGATGCGGGGGCGCTTCGAGGACCTGTCAGAGGCGGTGTGTGCCGAGACGATCCAGACCAACCTGCTGGGCTCCGTGTACCTCACCCGCGCCGCCGTCCCTCATCTGATAGACGCCGAAGGGCATGTGCTGTTCGTGTCGAGCATCGCGGGGATCATGGGGCTACCCGGCGCGTCCACCTACTGCGCGAGCAAGGCCGGGCTCCGGGGGCTCGCCGAATCGCTGCGCCTCGAGCTGGGCCCCCGTGGCGTGCATGTCGGGGTGGCCTACATCGGCTACACCGAGCATGACCCGGAGAAGCGGCTGCTGGGAGCGAAGGGCGAGCTGTTGGCCCCCGACCGACCCGCCCACCAGACCCAGGCCGAGGTGGCTGCCGAGCTCGTCGCGATGCTCGACCACCGTGCCCGCCAGGCGGTGCTCACCCCGGTCGGCAAGCTCGGTGCCGCGGCCTACAGGCTGTCACCGCGCCTGGTCGAGCGAGCCATCGCCTTCGCCGAGACGAGCGACGCCAGGGCCTTCCGCGCCTTCGCCTGATCGCTCACATGGCCAGGACCCCGCCACTCATGCCACCTCTCACCGCCCCGTCCCGAGCTGTCGTGGGTAGCGGTCGAACTCGCCCCTCCGACACGAAATGGCGCTGGTCGTGCTCGCTGCGCCGGTACGCCGGGCGGTCCCGACTCCGCTCCGGCGACGCCCTCCGCTACGCCTGACCCGGTTCCAGCGGAGCACGTCGCGCTGGGCAGCGTGGATGATCGTGTGGAGGCGAGCCACCAACAGGGCAACCACTCACTTCACGACGAACCGACCGCCAAGGTGACGCGGCACCTCGACGCCCTCCAGGCGAAGAACCGCAGCCGGCTTCTCGGGGACTGAGCCGAGTCGTCCGACTACCGCTGGAGCGGCCGCCCGCTTGGCCTGGGCTCAAGATCAGGATTCGACGCACGGCATCTCGTCGGCAGTGATGAGCGGTCTCGGGGGGAGGTCGCTTCGTCTCGTGGCTGAGGGCGGGCGCACAGGTGAGCGCTTGCCGTGGATGGCCGCCGCTGGGCTGCTCGTCCTTGCGCTTGTTGCGACGATCGTCCTCCTGGCGGGTGATCGGGACGATCCGGACGGCGTGAGGGACCCCACAGCCGGTGCTGTAGCAGATGGCGTGGAGCGCGGACCCGGTCCTCGAATTGCTGAAGACCACTGGCACTCCGCGTACGCGATCTGGGTTTGCGATCGCTTCATCGACCCGCTCACGGATCTCAACGGGGATGCTGTCGGCATCCACACGCACGACGACGGACTGATACACATCCACCCCTTCTCGGAGCGTGCGGCCGGAGCGAACGCCACCCTCGGTGTGTTCGCTGAGGAGGTCGGCGTCGAGTTCAGCGACTCGGGCTTCTCGCTTCCCTCGGGGGAGACCCATGAGACCGGCGACGACTGCGAAGGGACAGAGGGGGTTGTGCAGGTGCTGGAATGGCGGCCCGATGCGCTCCCCGACGACGCGATCGTTCATCCGAACGACTTCGGATCAATCCCGCTCGATTCGAACAGCATGGGATACACGATCGCCTTCACGCGGCCGGGCACTCCCGTCGACGACCTCTACCCGCTGTCGATTCGCGACCGCGAAACGCCAAGTGACGTCGCACCCGACGCGACTTGGTCGGTCGACGGACTTCTGCCGCCTCAATCGGCGCCGGACTCGGCTTCGTCGCCTGAGTTCACCGGCGATGGCGAGCTGATCTTTCTGCCGGTGCTTGCTGTTCTCACAGCCGAAGCCCGCGACAGCACCCAAGAGCTTCTTCGTGGTGGCGACGGTCTGCTCTATGAGCTTGGCAGCCCGCTGCCCGCTGGCCTCGTCGAGTCGGCGAGAGCGGAGCTCGACCCGATCATCGGCTTGTGGACCGTGGCGATCCGCTTCCGTGAAGGGCGCCCGGGTGTGGATGACTTCAACGACCTGGCCGAGCTCTGCTTCGATGTGGCCGCGGAGTGCCCGACGGGACAGATCGCCGTGGTCCTCGAGGACTTCGTGATCTCAGCGCCGTACGTTCAGGCGCCTTCATTCGAACGGGATGAGGTCCATATCACCGGCGACTTCACGGAACAACAGGCGCGTGAGATCGCCGCCGCGATCAACTGAGACGCGTCATCGGAACCCGTCGGGTTTGTCGACAGGCCTTGACCTCGATGCGAGTGTCTCGAGAGCACGGTCTCGTCGCAACCGGGTGGCAAGCTTCCTGTCGTGGTGGAACGCGGCTACGAGCTCTGCATCGAGGATCACAAGACGGTTGGTGGCGCTGCACGAGCCCCATCCGCTACGTGGTGCTCGACGGCCCCGGGCCACTCCCAGGCTCCGTGAGTCCGGCCAGGTCGATCAGCCTGCTCGTCCGAAGGATCCACTCGCGGCAAGGATCACGAGCCTGTTGGTCGTAGCGTCAAGGGCCATGCCGACACCGCCTGGTCAACCTGTCGTCGACTGCACGATCGAGCTGCGCGAGATCCAGCCTCGGGTGTGGAGACGGCTCCTCGTGCCCGGGAGTGTGCGGCTCGACAAGCTCCACCGCATGTTCCAGGCGGCCATGGGGTGGGAGGACTATCACCTTCACTACTTCGAGATCGGCGGAGAGCGCTACGGCATGCAGTTCGACGAGTACCCGTACGGTGAGCGGCAGGAGAAGGACTTCACCGTCGTCACCGCGATCGGGGCCAACGAGCGCTTCATCTACGAGTACGACTTCGGCGATTCGTGGGCCCATGAGATCACGGTGCACCAGGTGTGGCGGATGGCGAAAGGCCTGAAGTTCGTCGTGTGCCTCGACGGCGCGAACGCCTGCCCCCCGGAGGACGTCGGCGGGTCGTGGGGCTACGAGCACCTGCTCGAGGTGCTCGCCGATCCGACGCATGAGGAGCACGATGAGCTCAGCGAGTGGGCGGGAGGTCCCTTCGATCCGAGCGAGTTCGATCTCGCCTTTGTGAACGCTCGCCTGCAGGCGGTGCGCTGACCGGTCCTGCGGACCCGGGATCAATCATCCAGGGAAGGGAGTCGGCCAGCGCACGGCCCCGGTGTGACAGTCCGGCCGGTTCGGTGCCTCGGCGACCGGGTGTCCCGAACGCGGGCCGGTACCGGAGGTCATGGCGACCTCCCCCCGGAGCTGAGTGGACACACCACGCCAGGCGGGCGCGGTCGTGACAATCGGCCCTCGGCCCGGCAGGCCGCAGGCGCGAGACTGCAGGTCGTCCGCCAGGGAGTTGGGAGGTCACGGTCCGATGGAGACGATGACGGAGCGCGCCGGCGCGGCAGATGTGCCATCCCAGCCGCTCATCGAGCTGGCCGCGGTGGAGAAGGTCTTCCGCACGGGCAAGGTGGAGTACCGGGCGCTACGCGGCGTCGATCTCACCGTCGCCCCCGGGGAGCTGGTGGCGGTGGTCGGCCCGTCGGGGAGCGGCAAGTCGACGATCCTGAACATCGTGACCGGCATCGACCGGCCGACGGCGGGCACGGTGACCTTCGACGGCCTCCGACTGGACGAGCTGAGCGAGGAGGAGCTGGCGGTGTGGCGGGGAGCCAACGTCGGCATCATCTTCCAGTTCTTCCAGCTGCTCCCCACGTTGACGGCCCTGGAGAACGCCGTCCTACCGCTCGACTTCCTGCGACAGGGGAACAAGAGGGAGCGCTTCGACCAGGCCCGTCACAACCTGGCGCTGGTCGGCCTCGGCGACAAGGCCGACCACCTGCCGGCCGAGCTCTCCGGCGGCGAGCAGCAACGTGTCGCCATCGCCCGGTCGCTGGCAGCCGAGCCCCGGCTGGTGGTCGGTGACGAGCCGACGGGCAACCTCGACACGGTCACGGCCAGCGCCATGTTCGACCTCCTCCAGCGGCTCAACGCCAACGGTACGACGATCCTGTTCGTCACCCACGATCGGGACCTGGCCGGCCGGGCCCGGCGGATCGTCGAGATCCGCGACGGCGTCGTGGTCGGCGGTTGACGGGACGGCTGCCGTGCTGAGCGCCGTCCATCGCAAGTCGATCACCGACCTGTCGCGCCGCCGCGCCCGCGCCGTGTTCAGCGTGCTCACCCTGGGCCTGGCTGTGGCCAGCGTCTTCTTCTTCGCCGTCCCGACCTTGATCGATCGAGCCATGCAGGATGAGGTCGAGGCGGGCCGCCTGGCCGACGTGACGCTGGCGCTGAAGCCGACGGCGCTCGACGACGAGCAGCTGGCCGATCTGGCCGACATCCCGAACGTCGCCGCGCTCGAAGCTCGGGTCAGCCTCGAGGTGCGGGTGCTGGTGGGCGAGCGGCGGGCTCCGGCGCGGGTGATCGGTGTGCGGGACTTCGCACACCAGGGCGTCGACGTGGTGCGTCTGGTCTCGGGTGAGCTCCCCGGAGCGGGCATGTTGCTGACCGACGTCCAGGACGCCAACGTCGGCGTGTACGAAGGCACCGCCGGCGACACGCTCACCGTGCTGGGTGGCGAGGGCGGCGATGAGTCGTTCACCATCAGCGGTGAGGGGCGCAGCCTGCCCGGCGGCGAAGCGGTGCAGGACGACGACGTGATCGTGCTCTACGCCCCGGCTGCCACGGTCGCTGCTCTCGGCGGACCAGGCGGCTACGACCAGCTGGCGCTGCGTCTCGACGACCCGAGCCCGGAGGCGGCCGAGGCCACCGTGGCCGCGGTCGGTCGGCAGCTGGAGGCGACCCCGGGCTTCGCCGGGCCGGCGAGCCTCCCGGCGCTGCGGGCACCCGGCGACTGGCCGGGCAGGTCCGACACCGAGACCTTCGGCAAGCTCCTCGGCGTGATCACGGTGCTGGCCCTGCTCTCGGCGGTGGTGCTGATCTCCAACACGATGAGCACGCTGGTGTCGGACCAGACCCGTGAGATCGCCGTCATGCGGGCACTCGGCGCCCGTCGCCGTCAGGTCACCTGGGTGTACCTCCGCACCGCCGTGCTGCTGGGCGCACTGGGAGCGATGGTCGGGGCTGCGCTGGGCATCGCCCTGTCGAGCTTGCTGGCCCGCTACTTCGGTACGCAGTTCTGGGCCGTCGAAGTCGCCCCCGGCATCGATCCCGCGGTGCTCGTGGTCGGTCTCGCCGTGGGCCTGCTCATCCCACCGATCGCCGCCCTGCCGGCCATCCGCCGTGGCGTGCAGGTCGAGCTGCGGGAGGCCCTCGAGGCCAGCGGGTCGGCTGTCGGCGCCGAGGGTGCGGCCGATCGGCTGCTGCGTCGGGCGGTGGCCTTGCCCCGGGTGGTGCAGCTCGGGCTGCGCAACGTCGGCCGACGCAAGCGCCGCAGCATCGCCACCGCCACGATCGTGGCGCTGGCCGTGGCCAACCTGCTGGCGGTGCTGGCCTTGGCCGAGGCGGCCACCAAGGGCTCGCGGGACTCCTGGGCCAACCATCTGGAGGACATCCAGATCGCGACGGGCGACCGCGCCAGCTTCGACGAGACGGCAGAGGAGGCGATCCGCTCCACTCCCGGCGTGGCCGAAGCGGAGCCGGTGCTGAAGAGCACCGTCGAGCTCGACGGTCGCGAGGCGTTCGTGTGGGGCGTCGAGCAGGAGCCTTTGTTCCGCTACCGCCTGGCCTCGGGACGCTGGTTCGACCCTGCCGAGGCGAGCGACGCCGCGCCGGTGGCGGTGATCGAACGGAACATCGCCCAGATCCTCGGCATCGAGCTGGACGACCGGATCACCGTCACCACCACGACCGGTGACGCCGAGCTGCGGGTCATCGGCATCGCCACCAACCAGCAGGAAGATGGCACCGCCCTCTACGTGCCGCTCGACACCGTCCGGGCCCTCGCCGGCCAGCCCACCGGAGCCCGGTCGTACTGGATCAGGACCGTGTCGCCGGACGAGGCCGTGGTCGACCGCGCCGCGAGCGACCTGGAGGACCGGCTGGCCGCGCTCGGCTACGAGGTCGCGACCGAGATCACCTACGTCGCCGAGCGGGACGAGATCGCCGCCAACCGGACCCTCACCACGTCGATCACCGTGCTCGGGTTCGTGATCGTGGCCATGAGCATGGTGGGCCTGGCCAACGCCATCACCACGAACGTGATCGAACGGACCAGGGAGATCGGCGTGCTCCGCAGCATCGGCGCCCGAGGCCGCCACATCCGACGCATCTTCGCCACCGAGGGCATCGCCCTGGCAGCAGCGGGATGGCTGCTCGGCATCCCGCTGGGCTACGCGCTCAACCGCCTCATCGTGCGCCTGGTGTGGGAGATCGTCGACGTCCGGATCCCTGTGGTGTTCCCGGTGGGCAACATCCCGGTGGCGCTGCTCGGGACGCTCGCCCTGGCGCTGGCCGTGCTAGCTGCTCCGGTCAGGCGGGCGGCCCGACTCCGCCCCGGCGACGCCCTGCGCTACGCCTGACGAGCGGAGCCCCGAGGCCACGGCCTTCCAGCGGTCGCAAGCGAGATCCTCGAGCAACTGGACGCGGTTCATGGGAACGCGGTGAGCAGCTCGTCGGGCGACCAGGCCGGCCACCTCGGCTGGTAGTCCGCGAGGCCCGCACGGAACGCAGCGATCTCGATGGGCCCGGCATCGTCGGAGTTGTCGTAGAAGACGCTCCGACGGCAACGGCTGACAGCTGCGACGACGTTGGGCCAGATCCGGCCGTAGCGCGCGATGACCTTGTCGGTCGGCACGTCGTGGCCGCCGGCGGCGACCCGAGCGGCGACCCGGCGGGCGGACAGCTCGACGGGGACCATGACGACGTGGAGGACGACGTCGTAGCCGGCGACGACAGCGGCATCGATCAGGTCGACCTTCGAGGGATGGGAGAAGACGGTCTCGGTGGAGAAGTCGAGCCGGGCCTCGATGAGTGCGGCGCGGGTGCTGGCAGCGATCTCGGCCGCGGCGTAGCTCATCCGGGTGGCCGCGTCACCGAACCGGGCGGCGGCGATGTCGTCGGCGTTCACGAAGGGGAGGCCGGGCCGCCCCGGGAGGATGACGCGCTCGAAGAGGGTCGTCTTACCGGCACCGTTGGGGCCGACGATCAGGTCGAGCCGGCTCACAGGCTCCGGGTGGTCCCCTTCGCAGTGATCTCGACGAGGTTGCCGTCGTCATCGAGCGAGACGGTGGTGTGGCCCGCCGCCCGGGCAGCTGGGCCGAAGCGCTGACTGGCGGCTCGGTCGGCGATCCGAGCGTCGATGAGAGCGTGGGCGGTCGCACGCTCCTCCGGGTCGAGCGTCGAGAACTGCGCCTCGCCGGCGGCCACAGCGAGGACCTTACGGGTAGCGATGGTGCCAGATCGTTCGACCTGCATACCGATGCGGGCCCAGTGGTTGATCTGCTCGGCGATGGTCCGGTGCTCGCCGGGAGCGATGGCAGACGCGATGGCGACCACGTCACCGGCGACCCTGGTCGATGTCGAGGCTGGCTTGCTCACCGTGCCCTCCTGTCGCTGTGTACCACAAGTGTAGCAGGCTGCGACGGGAGATGGCGGCGGGGCCTGAGGCCCACGGGCTCGACACCTGCGCCACGCAGCGACGAACCGCCCGCACATCTCGCGTGGAGGCCGGAGTCGTCCACGGCGTCGGCGGCTGTGAGCACGCTGCCGATGCTTCGCGGTGGCTCGACGAGAGCCCTGACCTCCAATGACGGTGCGCTCGCCACCCGGGATGTGCTTGCGGAGGCTCTTCGACAAGAGGCAAGGCGTGCACACGACGTCGCGATTGAGAGCTGTTCGAGCGAAGTCGACCGAGAGGTCGCACGGCGGCCACCTGTTCGCCGCGGGTGCTGCGAGCGGGACCTGGGTCGCCTCACCGAGCACTGGGGCGATCCGCTTGCTGTCTTCAACGCGTAGATCTCGCTCGAGGCAGATCGTACGCCTGTGCACGCTCGACCAGGCAGGGCTCAGCGGCCAGGCTCTCGTGCCCGTTCCTTCGTGGATCGCTACTGTCCGGCCCATGGATCGACGTTCCTTCCTCCGGCTGGTGCCCGCCGTCGGTGCTGCCGTCGCGCTGCCAGCGGTCGTCGGATGCGGCGAGGACACGCCGCGATCGGGCACCTCCACGTCGACCAGCGCCGTCGCGGGCGGTACCGGGTCGACCGCCCCACCGTCGTTCACGGGATACGGGCCGCTCGGTGCGCCGGATGCCAACGGCCTCGCGCTGCCCGATGGGTTCACCTCCCGGATCGTTGCCACCTCGGGCGAACCGGTCACCGGGACCGACTTCGCATGGCACCTGAACCCCGACGGTGGCGCGGTCTTCGCGCAGGACGACGGCGGCTGGATCTACGTGTCCAACTCGGAGTCGTTGGCGCCGGAGGGCGGTGCCTCGATGCTGCGCTTCTCCGGTGACGGTGAGGTGATCGAGGCCCGGCGCATCCTGGAGGGATCGTTCGTCAACTGCGCGGGCGGCGCGACGCCGTGGGGCACCTGGCTCTCGTGCGAGGAGATACCCGCCGGGGTCGTGTACGAGTGCGACCCGACCGGAGCCACGCAGGCCGTCAAGCGGCTGCAGCTCGGGGTCTTCCAGCACGAGGCGGCCGCGTGCGATCCGCTTAACGAGGTGATCTACCTCACCGAGGACACACCTGACGGGGCGCTGTACCGGTTCCGGCCCGCATCGTGGGGCGACCTCTCCTCCGGTGACCTGGAGGTGCTGGTGGAGGAGGGGGACCGACTGGTCTGGACGCCGGTGACCGATCCTTCGGCGGGGACGACGCCGCTGAAGGACCAGGTGCCGGGGACCCGGAGGTTCGACGGCGGAGAGGGAGCGGACGTCGCCGACGGTGTGCTGTGGTTCACCACGAAGGGCGACAACCGCGTGTGGCGGCTCGACCCGGAAGGGGACGACGGTGCGGTGCTGTCGGTGATCTGGGACGGGGCTGTGGCCGATGACTCGACCGTGGTCGAGGACGTGGACAACCTCCGGGTGTCGGAGTCGGGCCTCCTGTACGTGGCCGAGGACGGACCTGGCGTCCACCTCGCCGTCCTGGGGCCGGACGGGTCGATGTGGCCCGTCGCCCAGGCGACCGACACCCCGGGCTCTGAGATCACCGGGCCCGCGTTCTCGCCGGACGGCACCCGCCTGTACTTCTCGTCGCAGCGGAACCCGGGCCGCACCTACGAGGTGACAGGCCCGTTCGCCTGACCCACGGGTTGCTCATCGGCACCCGCTCTGCCGGGTCCGCGCACGGTGCCCGGGCCTTCTCGATCGGGAGCAGCCTGACCGGTACCACGGTCGGCGAGCTGCCTGCGCTGCCAGATCGCGCTCCCGGGTGGAGGTCACCGGAAGCTGGGTGCTCCTCCCGGTGTTGGTGGGTGCCGTGAGAGCTCTCGTCCTCGGAGCGTCGGGATACGTCGGTGGCCGGCTGGTCCCGGAGCTCATCGCGGCAGGCCACGAGGTCCGCTGTCTCGCGCGTCGGCCACAGCGGCTCGACGGGCTGCCCTGGCGTGGCGAGGTCGAGGTGGTGGGCGGCGACGTCCTGGATCCCGACAGCCTGGTCGCCGCCATGGAAGGCATCGAAGTCGTCTACCACCTCGTGCACGCGATGGGTGATGCGAAGGACTTCGTCGAAGCGGAGAGCCGGGCCGCGGTGAACGTGAGGGAGGCCGCAGCGGGTGCGGGAACGGTGCGCCTCATCGTGTACCTCGGTGGGCTCGGAGATGACTCTTCCGAGCACCTCACCAGCCGGCACGCGGTCGGTCGGCTCCTGGCGGAGGGGTCCGTTCCCGTCACGGAGCTACGAGCCGCTGTGATCATCGGATCGGGAAGCGCCAGCTTCGAGATGCTGCGCAGCCTCGTGGAGGTCCTTCCGGCGATGGTCGTGCCGCGCTGGGTGCACCGAACTCGCTGTCAGCCGGTCGCGATCCGCGACGTGCTGTTCTGGCTGCTGGCGGTCCTGGAGGAGCCAGGTGCCGCAGGTCGGGTGCTCGACGTCGGCGGACCCGACGTGGTCACCTACAAGGAGATGATGCAGGCCTACGCCCGTCAGGCCCAGCTCCGGCCTCGGCTCATCGTCCCGGTTCCCGTCCTGTCGCCGCGGCTCTCCTCGCACTGGCTGAACCTGGTCACCCCGTTGCCCATGGGCCTCGCTCGCCCGCTGGTCGACAGCCTGACCACGGGCGTGGTCGTGCGTCCCGACCACGATGTGCGCAGCATCGTGCCTCACGAGCCGATGGGTCTCGAGCAGGCCATCGCCTCCGCTCTCACGCGTGTGCGCGACCTCGATGTGTCGACCTCTTGGGCCAGCTCGGGCGGACCCGCCCAGCCTGCCGAGCCGTTCCCGGGCGATCCCGGATGGTCGGGCGGTCTCCTGGTCCGGGACGAGCAGGTGGTCCAGACGTCCGCGCCACCCGAGGCCGTCTACCGCGTCGTCAGCGGCACCGGAGGCGACCGAGGATGGTACGCGTTCGACACTCTGTGGAGGATCCGGGGACTGATAGACAAGCTGCTCGGTGGCGTCGGGATGCGCCGCGGTCGGCGCCACCCGGACGAGCTTCGGGTGGGCGACCCGTTGGACTTCTGGCGCGTCGAGGTGGCCGATGAGCCACGTGAGGTGCGGTTGCGAGCAGAGATGAAGCTGCCGGGTTCGGCGTGGCTCGACTGGCGGATCGAAGCGGATGAGGCCGGAGGGACGAGGTTGCGGCAAGTCGCCCTCTTCGCTCCCAGGGGCCTCTGGGGTCGGACCTATTGGTACATGATGGCGCCGTTCCACCTCTTCATCTTCCGGCGACTCGCGGCACGTCTGGTGGCTGCGGCGGAGTCGGGCTCTGCCGAGCTGGTCCGGCCATAGACGCCTTCGGCCGCAGGCCCTCTCGATCGGGATGAGCCGGATCGGCACGGCGCTGTGCTGGGCGAGCCCGCGCACCGGGTCGTATCGCTCGTCGTCGGGGATGAGGTGCTGCACGTCGCTGCCTTCCTCGTCCGTCCCGCCCCAGCCGAAGGCGCAGGCCACTGTGCGGAGGATGCGGGCCGTCCGCGCCTCGGGCCGGGTGACTTGTGACGCTCCCGGGCTCCGAGACGTACGCTGCCCCCGGTGTTGAACGAAGGCGCCGCGGCCGGGAGCCCGCGAATCGGCACGCACGCGGGCCTCACGCCCCCCTCGATCCATCCTCGACCCCTGCCCCGGTCGAGCAGCCCGGCGTTGCTGCGACGTGCTCGGCAGATCGCGACGGCGGCCGCTCGGCACTTCGGGCCGCTCCTGCTCGGACGCGCGCGGGGAGAGCAGGTCGACATCGAGGCGCTCGCGCGGCCGCTGAGGCTGACCTTCGAGGACCTCGGAGCCACCTTCATGAAGTTCGGGCAGCTCGTCGGGTCCGCGCCGGGTGTGTTCGGTGAGGAGTTCGCGAACGAGTTCCGGAGCTGCCTCGACACCGGCGCCCCGGTGCCTGCGGACGAGGTGCGGGAGCTGATCGAGATAGAGCTCGGGTGTCCGGTCGGCGACGTCTTCACCGGGTTCGAGGACGAGCCGATCGGGCGGGCGTCCATCGCCGTGGTGCACCGTGCCACGCTCCGCGGCGGTCGAGAGGTCGCGGTGAAGGTGCTGCGCCCGGCGATAGAGCGACGCGTGGCGGTCGACCTCGACCTGCTCCAGCCGCTGCTGGACCTGCTCGCGCGTCAGTCGGGCCACGCGGCCGCCGGCAACCTGCTGCAGATGTTCGACGGGTTCCGGGTGCAGATCGGAGAAGAGCTGGACCTCCGCAACGAGATGCGGGCCATGCAGCACTACCGGGCGCTGATCGAGGAGATAGGCCTCACGAACGTCACCGTGCCGGAGGTCCACCCCGAACTGTCCGGCAGGACGGTCCTGACGATGGAGCTGCTCGACGGGGTGCCGATCGACGACCTCGCCGCCATCGCGGAGCTGGGCCATGACCCCCGGCCGGTGGTCCACGAGGTGATCAAGGGCTTCCTGCTCACCGCGATCCGGTGGGGGACCTTCCACGCCGACGTGCACGCGGGGAACCTGCTCCTGCTCCGTGACGGACGCATCGGGGTGATCGACTGGGGGATCGTCGGGAGGATGGATCCCGACTCCCACCGGTTCTTCCGATGGCTGATCGAGGCCGCGCTCGGCGACGAGTCCGCCTGGGACGAGATCGGGCGCTTCATGGTGAAGGTGTACGGGCCGGCGCTGCGTGAGGGCCTCCAGTCCGACGACGAGGGGGTCGCGCTGTTCATCCGCTCGATGATGGAGCCGGTGCTGAGGGAGCCGTTCGGCAAGTTCAGCCTGGCCGAGCTGGTCAACGCTCCCATGCAGAAGCTCGCGGAGGTCCGGGGCATGGAGGCGCACGATCGCTCTCTCCTCACCCTGTACCGACGGCTGAAGGAGCAGCGCAGGCTGCGGGCGATGCTCGACGAGCACGGCGGGTACGGGACCGACTTCGACAGGAGCCAGTTCCTGCTCGCGAAGCAGCTCATGTACTTCGAGCGCTACGGGAAGATGTTCTTCGAGGACGTCTCGCTGTTCGAGGACCGTGACTTCTTCGAGCGGGCACTGGCGATGCCCGCCTCGTAGGGAGCTCCCACCAGCCCGGCCGTTGCGACGTCCGCCGGGAGACCGTGCACCTGGAGCGCCGGGAGACGGTGTGCTAGCCGCTGACCAGTGCAGCCGGCGGGTCGGCGGGTGCGCTCGACAGCTCGTGGAGCTCGATCCGATCGATGGTGGATGCGTCGCTCATCGAGGTGACCTCGACGGTCCAGGCCGCGCTCGAGTTGGGCAGCAGGGCCGAGATCGTCCCGACCCCGGCGAAGGCCTCGACGGAGGCGGCGTCGAGGAGGATCCGGAGCTGCGTGGGGACGTCGGCTGCGAGCGGTGCGCGATGGTCGGCCTCAGCGTGCGCCGCGTGCGAGACGGCGACTGCCATCTCGTGCCGACCCCCGTCGAGTCGGATGGTGACGTCATCGGAGTCTCGCCGGCAGCGGAGCTCGAGGAGCGCTCCGGGAGCGGCGTGGACCACGACATCGAGGGCGGCGGCCACGACAGGAAGCGGTTCGGAGGGGAGCGCGGGAACCTCGTCACCCGATGCGATGAGGGAGCGCTCGCGGTAGCTCTCGAGCTCGTGCACGGGTGACTGGACGAGCCGAGGGCCCTCGGCGCCGAGGTGCAGGGAGACCTCACGCGGGATGCTCATCTGGCCCCGCCAACCTCGCGCCGGCAGCGCGTTCACGGTGTGCCAGTTCGCCATCCAGCCGACCCAGATGCGCCGTCCGTCGGGTGCCGAGCTCCAGGCCTGCGGGGCGTAGAACGCCGGGCCGTGGTCCACCCAGAAGGCGTCCGCCGACGGGACGAAGGTGGAGCCGTCGAAGTCGCCTGCGACGGCCTGGACTCCGGAGCCACCTGCGGGCGCGCCATCGCCGATCGCGACGACGAGCACCCAGAGCTGGGAGCCGTCGGCATCGAAGCGAAGCAGCTCGGGGGTCTCCCAGGTGCCGTCCTCGCAGAACACGTCGGAGACCGTGCCGGTGCGGGTCCAGCTCCGGAGGTCGTCCGAGGCGTAGATCCAGATCGCACGGCCCACAGCGAGGAGCATCAGCCAGCGTGGATCGCCTGCCGGGTTTCGGAGGATCCGCGGGTCGCGGAAGTCGCGCTGTCCGGAAGGCGCCTCGATGACCGGTGCGGGAAGCTTCGTGAAGGTCTCGCCGCCGTCACATGACCAGGCGAGGGATTGCTCCTCGATGCCGTCGCGGTGATGGGTGAAGGCCGCGACGAGCGCGTCGCCTCCGAAGCCTGCGGTGTCGTCGGCATCGACGACGGCGGAGCCCGAGTAGATGCAACCGCGCTCGTCGGGAGCCAGTGCGATGGGGTGGTGCTGCCAGGTCACGAGATCGGTCGTGCTGGCGTGCCCCCAGTGCATCGGACCCCACGAGGTGTCGTGGGGGTGGTGCTGGTAGTAGGCGTGGAACCGTCCCGCACGGTGGAAGAGTCCGTTGGGGTCGCTGAGCCAGCCGCGGGGCGGCGTGAGATGGACCCGAGGACGGACGGACGGGTCCCCCTGCGGCTCCGTCCAGCTCCCCGCTCCACTGGTCATGATCGGCTCCTCACGTCCATGGATGCCGGCGGCAGCGCTTCGGGGCCCGATGACAGGTCGATCCCGTCCTGGTCGACGGCTGCCTTCCCGCCGGGCCGGTCGGTCAGCTCGCCGACCGCACCTCCGCGAGGAGGCTCCGGGTCGTGGCCACCTCGTCGTCGTGGAGGGTGAACTCGACCGCGACGAAGTCGGTGGTCCCCGCGGCGGCGAACGCAGCGAGGCGGTCCGCGACCTCACCAGCGCTGCCGACCACCGAGACCTCGGCGACGCCTTCCACACCTTCCAGGTCCATCACCCTCCGGTAGGACGGGATCTGGTCGTAGCCGCCGAGCATCCGCCCGATCACCGATCGCGCCTCCTCGGGACGGTCCGTGACGCAGACCGGCACCGAGGCCACGATCCTGGGCGCCGCCCGACCCGCGTCCTCGGCTGCCGCCTCGAGCGTGGGTCGGATGACCTCGGCGATGGTGCGGGGACCGCTCAGCCACAGGATGGTGCCGTCGGTCCGTGAGCCCGCCAGCTGGAGCATCCGGGGGCCCATCGCCGCGAGCATGACCGAGGGCGGCTGCACGCCGGCGGGGCGGGGGAGCCGTTCCTCCACTCCGCTCCAGATCTCGCCGCGGGAGTCGACCGGATCACCGGCGAGGGCAGGGAGCAGGACGTCGAGGTACTCGGACATGTGCCGGGCCGGCCGCTCGAACGGCACGCGGAGGCGGGCCTCGACGGTGGGCTTGTGGGCCACGCCGATCCCGAGCACCAGACGCCCTCCGGCCATCTCGGAGGTGGTGATCGCCTGGCCGGCCAGCATGAGCGGGTGGCGGGGCCAGGTGGCGACGACGGCGGTGCCGAGCTCGATGGTCGACGTCGCCCGCCCGACGGCCCCGAGCAGGGTGAGCGCGTCGGGAGCTGCGAGCTGGGGGAGCCAGTAGCTCGCGAAGCCCTCGGTCTCGGCTGCCGCGGCGTGGGCGACGCTGGCGTCGACGCCGAGACCCATGATCACCTGCGACCCACCGTGGATCCCGATCCTCATGTCGGCATCGTGCCACGCGAGCGAGCGGGAGCGCCTTCCCGGCTCGGTGACAGGCGTCCGAGCTCCTTAGATAGGGCGGTCGTTCGCCCGCATCGGTGGGGGGTTGGCGATACTTGGCCTGTGGTACCGTCGCCACGGTGTTCACCAAGGACGAGGTCCGTGAGTTCTGGGACTCGGGCTCCTGTGGAGAGGTGTACGCCGTCGACGGCGACGAGTTCGAGTCGCAACGCGCGGCCCGTTACGAGCTCGAGCCGTACATCCCTGAGTTCGCCCGGTTCGAAGAAGGCCGCGGCAAGGACGTCCTCGAGATCGGGGTCGGGATGGGCGCGGACCACCTGGAGTGGGCCCGCAGCGGCCCCAGGAAGCTGTGCGGCATCGACCTGACCCCGCGAGCCGTCGATTGGACGAGGCGACGCTTGGATCACTACGGGTTCACGCCGGACGTGGAGGTCGGCGATGCCGAGAACCTCCCGTTCGAGGATGAGTCGTTCGACATCGTGTACTCCTACGGCGTCCTGCACTGCACGCCGGACACACCCAAGGCGTTCCGGGAGGTGCACCGCGTGCTCCGGACGGGCGGTGTGGCACGTGTGATGATCTACCACCGGAAGGCGATCGTCGGGTACCTCCTCTGGTTGCGGTACGGCCTGCTCGCCGGGCATCCGAGGCGCGATCTGGACTGGGTCTACGGGCACCAGCTGGAGAGTCCGGGCACGAAGGCGTATCGGGTCGAGGACGCCATGACGCTGGTCGAGCCGTTCAGCTCGGCGGACCTGCACGTCCAGCTCTCGTTCGGCGATCTGCTGCTCGGTGCTGCGGGCCAACGCCATCAAGGGTTCGCGCTCGACCTTGCGCGGAGGGTGTGGCCGCGTGGGCTGATCAAGCGGTTCGCTGCCGACCGCGGGCTGTTCCTCATGATCGAGGCGGTGAAGTAGAGCCTTCGGGCGGTCGGCTCATCTCAGAGCGGGCAGCTGCTCGTAGTAGGCGATCGTGTCGGAGACCATCCGGTGCACCGAGAAGCGCTCGAGAGCGCGGCGCCGTGCTCCGCGCTCCAAGGTGCAGCGGAGATCGTCGGAGCCGAGAACCGCCGCGACCTGCTCGGCGATCGCGGCCGGATCGAACGGGTCGGTGAGCAAGCCGGACACGCCGTGCTCGACCACCTCCGGCCCTGGGCCTGTCCTCGAGGCCACCAGTGCCTTGCCGCACGCGAGGGTCTCGAGCCAGGTGATCGGATGTGCCTCCATGTGAGAAGGAAGAGCACAGACCTCGGCTTCGGTCAGCAGGGTGCGGACCTTCTCGTTCGGCACGGGCCCGCGCAGGTCGATCCGGTCACGGACCGAGACGTCGACCTCCGAGATGAGGGATCGTCGGAACCGTCCGCCGTCACCTGGTGCCTCGGGCCCGACGGCGACCAGATGAGCCTCGGGGCAACGACGGACGATCTCCGGCATCGCCCCGATCAGCTCGCGGATGCCCTTCCTCTCCTCGTAGCGCCCCACGAAGGCGATCCGCCCGCGCACAGGCTCCCGATCCCAGCTGGGACAGAGCAGCTCGGTGTCGACGCCGTTGGGGATCACGGCGATCGGCGTGTCACCGAGCCGGAGGAGGGAGCGCGTCCGCTCGGCTACGTAGCGGCTCACTGCGAGGAGGTGGTCGGCTCGATGGAAGGACCTTCGCTCGAGGGCGCGGATGGCGACGGGGAGCGGGGCGTCCGATGCGTCGGCGAAGAACGTGTGCCCGCCGTGCATCCGGATCACACGGGGGATGCCGAGGTCGCGGGGGGCGAAGTGCATCGAGAAGTCGGCGCCCTCCACTGCATCCACCATCTGGGTCGCGATCTCGTGACGGACCATCGACCAGAGGCGTCTGGCGTCCTCGAGCGGCGCCCAGGGTCGGTCTCCCTGGCCCGGGAGTCGGATGACGCGCACCCCCTCGTCATCATCGACGGTGGTGTGGGCCTGCTGCTGAACCGCGATCACGGTCGCCCTGTGCCCCGAGCTGACGACACCCTTGGCGAGGAGGCGGACCACGACCCCCTGACCACCTCTTGCCGGGGGTGGGTACTCATCCGAGAGGAAGAGCAGGTGCACCGGGTAAGTGTACGCAGGCCTGCACCCGGGCCCTGCGGCCGGTGATGGCATGAGACGCGACGCCGTCGGAGCTGGCAGTACCCTCGGTTCGGTGCCGCGCATCGCCGCCAACTGGCTCGACGAGAGCAGGACGCCCCAGCCGTGGATCGGTCGAGGGGGGCCCGGGGAGCGCGCGCCGGAGAACCCGTCCCGCGACGCCCAGACCTCGGACGCTGTCGCGCGGCGGAGGTGGATGGTGCCGGGCATCGGTCGGGTGACGTCCGGTGGAGATGCGGGTGGCGTCGGCGCACCTCGCACCTCGAGGCCCGAGCTCGTCCTCCTGCTGGCCTGCGTCATCATCCTGCCCTTCGATGACGCGCTGCCTCTGGGGCCGATCAGCTGGGGTTGGATGGCGTTCGCCGCACTCGGACTCTTCGAGATCCTGAGGCACGGATCTCGGGTGATCTCGGTTGCGCTCTCCGGCCCGATGCTCAGGATGTGGCTCTTCCTGGCCTTGGCGCTGGCGTTCGAGGCGGGGCATGGGAGCGATTCGGTGCTCAGCTGGGCCAGCGTGGCTCAGATGGCGATCGCGCTGGTCTTCGTCGCAGTCGCGATCCGCGATCCGTGTGCGATGTGTGCGGTGCTGTACGCCCTCGTCGCCGGGGCTGTCCTGGTCTCTCTTCTGAGCATCAACGGGAACTACGGGACTCTCTCCCGAGTCGAGTCTGCCCCTTCCTGGCAGGTGAGCGTCGAGAGAGGCGAGGCGCTCCGAGGCACTCTCATCGGGCGAGCCGACATCAACTCGGCCGCCGGATCAGCGGCGATCGGCGCGACGATCGCGCTCGGTCTGGCGATGACCGCCCGGACGCAGGGCCGGCGCGCTCTGTTCGCGCTCCTCACGGTCCTCATCGCCGCCGGTGTCACCTTGACAGCGTCGAGAGGGGCGATGATCACGCTCGTCGTCGGTGCAAGCGCCGGGTTGCTCGTCAGCCGGCGGCGTTGGCTGCGGGGGATGGTGATGGTCGGGCTGGTGGTCGCCGTCGTCCTCGTCTTCGTGCCGAGGTCGGCGTTCTCCCGGTTCGAGGCGCTCCAAGGCCAAGAGACGCAGGGCGAGAGGGAGGATCCACGAGCCCAGCTCTGGGAGGCGACCGTGGACTCCGCACCGAACTACCTGCCGTTGGGCGTGGGTGTGTCCGACTTCGCCGAGACGTGGGGGAGGGAGAACGGCTTCGCCCAACGCAATCCCGAGACCGGGTTCGTCGAGGTGCTCGGCACCCACAACGCGTTCACCCAGATCCTGATCTGGTGGGGGATCCCCACCTTGGCGGCGTTCTGCTGGTTCCTGGCACACCTGGTCTCCAGGGCTGCTCGCAAGCGCGTCTTCCCCGAGCTGAGGGCGGTGCTGCTCATGGCGGTGGCGGCGCTCCTCGGCCAGGCCATGGTCGCGCACACGCTTCAGGACAAGACCTACTCGATGATCCTCGGCATCACCTTGGCCTATGTGCTGTGGTTCCCTGAGTCGAGTCCGATGTTCCCTAGCGGGACGTCCGGAGGGGAGGAAGGTGCAGTCGATGGTGCCGTACGCAGCACGAGTGGCTTCGAGGCGCTGACGACGAGCGCGTCTCTCCGTTGAACGTCGCATCGGTGGTGTGAGCCGAGGTGTGCGGGTGGGTCGGTCAGTTCGGTCGGGCACCGGCGGAGGGGCAGCTCCGCAGGGCCGGCGGAACCCTGGAGACGCGGGGACCTGACGGCGAGGGCCAGCGGGTCTGCCAGGGCGGACCCATCCCGTACGGAGTTGCACACCGGAGGCTCTCGATCCTCGACATCTCCCCAGCAGGTGCCCAGCCGATGCTCGCGGAGGACGCCGGGGTCTGCCTGGCCTACAACGGCGAGATCTACAACTCGCCGGAGCTGCGTGCCGAGCTCGAGGCGGGCGGGGTCCGGTTCCGATCGCGCTCCGACACCGAGGTGCTGCTCCGGGGCTGGATCGAGTGGGGCGAAGAGGTCCTCCAGCGGATCGAGGGGATCTTCTCGTTCGCCCTCGTGGACGAGAGGCGAGGTCGGGTGCTCATGGCCCGGGACCGCCTGGGCGTGAAACCCCTGTACTGGGCGGAGTCCGAGGGCAGGCTGTACGCGGGATCGGCACCACGTGCGCTGCTCGCGCTGGATCCGGACCTCGGTCGGGACATCGACGAGGTCGCCCTGGCCCAGTTCCTGGCCCTCCTCTGGATCCCCCATCCCCGGACTCCCTGGAGGCAGGTCAGGAAGCTCCCCCCAGGGCACGCGATCCGGATGGACCTCACCGGATCGGAGGTGTTCCGCTACTGGGAGCCCCCCACCGGAGAGGGCGCGGAGATCGAGCCCGAGGAGCTGTTGGCCAGGCTCAGGACCGCGTCCGCGCGGCAGCTGCTGAGCGACGTGCCGGTGGGGGTGCTGTTCTCGGGCGGCCTGGACTCGACACTGATCCTGGCGCTGGCGCGAGAGGCCTCCCGGTCGGAGCTGACCGCGTACACGGCGGGGTTCGACGAGGAGTCGCGGCGCCTCGAGATCACCCCCGACGACCTGGAGTACGCGCGGCTCGTCGCTCGCGGGATGGAGGGGCTCGACCTGGCGGAGGTGGTCGTGGACAGCTCGGCCGATCGATTCGTGGACGAGCTCGGCTACCACTTCGACGATCCGGTCGCAGAGCCGATGGCGATCACGCTGCATCGGATCTGTCAGGGCGCGGGGACCAAGGTGCTCCTCTCCGGCATGGGAGGGGAGGAGCTCTTCGCTGGGTATCCCCGTCACCGGCTGCTCTCGCTGGCACGCAAGGCCGCCGGGGCACCGAGGGCGCTGACCGGTCCGCTGTCGCGCGTGGCGGGCGCGCTCTCGGGGGCCAGACCAGGTCCGATGCACGCGTCCCGGCGCAACCTCCAGAAGTTGGTGCGTGCGATCGGGGATCCGAGACCCACGCACTACTGGCGGATGCTGTCGCAGCTCACCTATCGCGAGGTCGAGGCCCTGGTGCCGGGTGCCGCCGCGGAAGCGTGGGACGAGCTGGATGCGCAGAGCCCGAGGCTGGCGGACACCTCCCTCGCTGAAGCCCTTGCCTTCGACCGTGCGCAGTTCCTCCCGAACCTGAACCTGCTCACCGTGGACAAGGCATCCATGGCGACCGGCGTCGAGCTGCGGGTGCCCCTGCTCGACGAGGCGGTCGTGGACGTGGTCTACAGCGCAGACCCATCCGGGTTCGTCCGTTCCGGCGTGACGAAGTGGCCGTTGAAGGAGGCTGCTCGGGGACTGATCCCCGACGAGGTGATCGACCGCCCGAAGAGCGGGTTCAGTGCACCGGTCCGCGCATGGTTCCAGGTCGGTGACCGAGAGCGCCTCAACGAGCGCGTCGAGGTGGCGGTCGATGCAGGGCTGGTCCGAGCCGAAGGCGCCATGCAGGTGCTGCGCGCGGCCACCACCGGTCGAGCGGATCTAGCCCTGGCGGCGTGGGCGCTCGTGTGCCTCGGAACCTGGTACGAGAACCACGGGTGACGGCCCGCGGGCAAGGTCCGCTCCGTTGGGCCGAGCTCGAGCGGGCGGGCCCTCAGGCCAGTCCGGAGAGCCGCAGCACCTCGTCGTAGTACCCGCCGACGTCTCGCCGCAGCTCGTCGGGAGGTCCGAAGGCCCCGAGTCGGCCGTCGCTGAACACCATGATCCGGTCGCAGCGGGCGAGCGTCGAGAGCCGATGCGCCACCACCAGCACGATGATCTCGTCTCCCAGCTCGCGCAGGGTCTGCTGGATCGCGTGTTCGGATCGAGGGTCGAGAGCGCTCGTAGGCTCGTCCAGGATGAGGACGTCCGGCGAGTCGACGAGAGCGCGCGCGATGCAGACGCGCTGGCGCTGACCGCCTGAGAGCTCACTGCCGCGTTCCCCGACCGCCCTCCCGTACCCCCCCGACATCCCCACGATCTCGTCGTGGATGTTCGCCTGGCGCGCGGCCCTCTCGATCGTGTGCTGCGTTGCGTCGGGCCGGAAGAAGGCGATGTTCTCGGTGACGCTGGCGTGAACGAGGACCGATTCCTGGGGCACGAGCGCGATCCGGCTGTGCCAGTCCGCAAGTGAGAGCTCCTCGGCGGGGACACCGTTGACGAGCAGCTCCCCTCGACAGGCGTGGCGGAGACGGAGAAGCAGCTGGACGAAGGTGGACTTCCCGGCGCCGGAGGGCCCGATGATCCCGATCAGCTCGGGGTGGTCGAGGCACACCGAGACCTCGGTCAGCACCGGCTGTTCCTCCTCGTACCAGAACGTCACGTCCCTCAGCTCGAGCGATGAGATCCGGGACACGGGTAGACCCCCGGTCGGGCACTGGTGGACCTCCAAGTCGTCTATGCGGTCGGCGAGCAGCCCGTTGTTCGGACCGACGGTGACGACCTGGTGGTAGCTGCTCTGCACGCGTTGGCCGTACAGCATGGCGCGAGCCAGCAGAACCACGACCGCCACCAGACTTCCGCTGGTGGCCGCGTCCAACAGGTACAGCGCCGCGAGGCCTGCCACTATGAGCACGAGCCCGGCGGTGAGGTACGCGGAGGGGGCGAGGTCCTGGGTGAGGTAGAAGAGGAATCGGGTTCGCCGCAGCCTGGTCACCTGGTCGGTGAGCCGCTGGAGGATCTGCTCGCCGACGACGAAGAGCCTGATCTCGCGGGTCATCCCCACCACCTGGGCGACCTCGCGCGCGAGGCCACGTTGGATCTCCACCTGGTCGTGTAGTGCACGAGAACCGATTCGAGTGATCGGGTTCACGACGAGGAAGAGCAGCACCGCTCCACCGACCAGGGCGAGCGCCGCGATCGGTGCGAGCAAGAGGGCGAAGCCGATCATCGCGAGAAGGCCCATCACCCCTACGAGGCTCAACATGAGGAAGAAGATCCCGTGTGTCGACGGGATGAGCTGATCCAGTATCAGGCTCTGGAGGTCGCCGGCTCGTTCCTTGGCGTGCCGCTCCCAGGTCGCGCCCAGGAAGAGCCGGAATATCCGGATGCGAAGCTCGGCCTCGTAGCCGGCGGTGAGGTCGGACTGACCGCTCACGACCACGAGGAGCACCAAGGCTCGAAGCGCGATCAGCCCGATCGATATCCCGAAGAGCTGAGGGACCGACACCTCGATGTCCGCTCCAAGCGCGTGCTGAACGATGGGTTTCCCGCGCCGCCGGCCACGACCTGAGCGAGAGGGACGAGGGAGACGAGGGCGAGGGCTTCCAGTCCGGCGGCGAAGCCGGCGAGCAGGACCAGGCCGACGAAGCGGGCCCGGTGCCGTGTGAGGAACTCGCGGTAGAGCCGGAAGCGGTGGGAGCGTCCCGCGCTCATGGGCCCCCCCTCGAGAGGCGGAGGTCGATCGCCGCTGCCAGCCTTCGTGGAGCAGCCGGGTTGGCCGCGGTGGCGGCCTTCTCGCCAGCGCCTCGCCGGAGGCGCTCCATCTCCACCGGGGTCAGATCCCGCAGCCTCGAACAGAGGCCGGGGAGATCCCAGCCGTCGCCAACGGAGTCGACCACGAGCCCGCTGACGCCGTCGTCGACGAGCTCTGGCAGCGCGCGATGCCTGGAGACGATCACCGGTGTGCCGACCTGCAGGGACTCGAGCACCGTTCCCGGGTACCCCTCTCCCTCCTGGGAGCTGAGGAGGATGGAGAAGTCCGCCGCCGCCAAGGTTTCCGGCACACGGTCAGGTGCTAGCAGACCGTGCCACGTGATCCACCTGCCGTTCGCGCACAGGTCGTGTAGCTCTTGGTCGAAACCGAACACGGGGGATCCGTAGAGGTCGATGAGCAAGTCGCCCTGAGCCAGGCGACTCAGCGCGAAGAGGCCTCGGATCCCCTTCCCCTCCCAGAGCTGGCCGACGTAGACGATTCGGACGGGGCCGTTCTCCCGCGGGCGGTGATCCGGCGCCCGCGACGGTTCGCGGCGGAAGCATCCGAGCACCTCGACATCCTCGAGGCCGGCCTCGCGCAGCTCGTGGGCGGTGAGCTGCGTCTCGACGAAGAGGCGTCGGGCCCGACGAAGGTCGGTGACCACGCGGCGCCGCCGATCTGCATCGAAGGAGAGCAGCCCGGAACCCAGGTCGCCGGCGAAGCTGTAGAGGGCCACCCCGGATCGTTCTGCGAGCCTCAGGAGCGGATGGAGCTGGAAGATCATCGGTGGGGTCTGGAACCAGACAACCGGCGCACGTCGGTGCCGGGCCGCGACGAGACCGAAGGCGATGCGGAGGGCGACGATCGGTTGGTACACACGCCGCAGGCGCGACGGGATCCGATCGGGTGACGTGTCGACTACACGCACCCGTAGGCCCATCTCCCGAAGGGCACCCACGTACTCCTCGAAGGTCCGCGAGGCACCCCCGATCGGGGGTGGGAGGGGACCGATCATCACCAGGTCGTGCTGCGGTCGCCTCACCTGGTCTCCCGGAGAACCAGGGTGGTGACCACCTCGATGGGGAGCTCGGCGGTCGCCTGCCAGCGGACGGAGGTCGTGGGAACCCGGACACCGTACTCCTGCGCCACCCAAGAGGCGTCGTCCCGGTCGGGCGGAACAGCCAGGACCCGGACCGGCCCCTCGACGCTGAGCAGGGCACCTCCGAGGAGGAGGGACCGTTCGTCGACGGGTTCGACTCCGACCTCGGGGTGGACGAGCCAGCGGCCCTCGACGCGATGGTGACCGGCTCCCGTGATCCGGTCGACCACCCGGACCTCGTCGGTCGTCACGCGGATCTGCCTCGAGTGCCGCGGACTTCCCGGCAAGCGGTCGTACCCGTCGTGGGACCCGCTCAGGACGATGGCGTCGCGGGACTCGGCCGCTTCCACCCCGGTCGGGCTCGCCTGCCTGCCCATCCGGAAGGTCGCCCAGATCTCCGACTGCTCGGTGGAGTCGACCATGACGGTGTTGTGCGAGAGCGTCCCCCTCTCGCGGGCCCGCACCAGCGGATCGTCGTACTCGCTGGAGCCGCAGTTGACGAGCAGTGGCCGATCGTCCAACGTGAGCTCGCAGCTGAGGAGCGAGCACTGGCCGTGGGCAGGCAGCGTCGGCGGCGAGGGGCGCCCGATGTCGAAGACCAGGTGGAAGGGACCTCTCCGGCCCACCAGGTATCCGGTGTCGTCGAGAGGTCGCAGGCCCGGACCGGGATCGGGTGTGATCGGTCCGAGGCGCGGATTCGTCGCGACCCCGTCGTTGAAGACAGGCAGCCGTCCGCCCGGAGGGCAGATGAGCTCGAGGTAGGACCGCATCGTGCGGACAGCGTCCTCGAGCTCCGGCCGTGCGCTCTGGCCCGCGACGGCCAGCAGGTCGCACACCTCCTCGAGATCGATGAGCACCTGGGAGTGGTAGAAGGCGCTGCGCTCGAAGTGCCCTCCGTCGGGGAGCACCTGCTCCTCGACACAGGAGACGAGTCCTCCGATGCCCGTGATGAGCCAGCCCGGCTCGTCGAAGGCCAGCGCCAGCCCGACCAGACCGCGGAGGTCGCGGACGAGGTGGTTCCCGCCGACGTCGTGTTCCAGGTTCCTGTAGATCTGGTCTCCGTGCAGCCAGATCAGCCTCGCGAGATCGTCGGGCACCGGGTGGAACAGCGTCGGCACGGCCTGAACGAGGTTCCAGCCGCGTGTCGCCACGACGTAGGGATGCCACGGGCTCCAGGCCCCCGGGTGGACGGCAGACTCCCAGTCCCGAATCAGGCCCGCGGCTCGGTCCCGCGCCCACTCGCGGTCAGGGTGGGCCACGAAGGACCAGAGGAAGTCGAAGTAGTGCAGGTGGTACAGCCGGAGGCGCGAGACCTGCGGGTCCAGCCAGTCGACGCGGCCGGGATGTGAGAAGCGCTGGTGGAGCAGGTGGACCTCGCCCCTGGTCATCGCCTCCGCCTCCTCCGGTGTGTGGAGCTCCGCCTCGCGGCTCACGATCGGCAGGCACCGCGGCGAGCGGGCGGGCGCGCTCGCCAACCGGCGTCGGACGAACCAGCACCCGGTCACGTCGTTCACCCGGCGCCGCGCCTGCAGGCGCGCACGATGGAGGAGCTGGCTGGCTTCTAGCCCCCTGATCGTCCTCACCCAGGTGCCGAGGGTGGGAGAGCGCGCGGTCACGATCGCCCTGCGACCGGTCGGCTGAGCATCGCGGCCTCCGCACGGATCCCCTGCTCGAAGGGTCTCGGGTGGAACTCGAGATCACGACGGGCCGATTGGATGGAGAAGGACTTGTCCTCGGCCAGGCGCTCCAGCTGCTCGGCCCGCAGACGTGGGCTCTCGCTCAAGCGCTCGTACCGCCGGATCACCCAGATCGCGGGACGCAACGGCACCCGGAGCAGGACCGGGTGCCGCCCCACGGCGTCGGCAGCTTGGGTCACGACGTCGCGGAAGCTGAGCGGCTCGGGCCCGGCGAGGTCGTATGACTCGCCGACGGTCTCGGGGTGGCGCAGGCACGAGACGATGGCCCTCGCGAGGTCCTCCACGTGCACCGGCTGCTGGAGTCGGTGACCACCACCGGGGAGGGGGACGACCGGCGATCTGCGGAGGAGTCGCAGCAGGCGCACCATGTTCCGGTCACCGAGGTCACCGTAGATCATGGTCGGACGGACGATCGTCCACTGGAGCCTGCTCGTTCGTATCGTCTCCTCGGCAGCGAGCCGCGTCTCCCTGGAAGAGGCATCGAGTGTCGTGAAGACCGCCGTGGTCGAGACGAAGACGGCGCGTTGCACACCGGCCGACTCCGCGGCGGCCACGATCGCTTTGGCATGGCCGAACCCGAGAGAGGCGATGTTGAGGAGGGCTTCGGGCTCGCCCTCGGCGAAGGCGTCGAGCAGCGAGTCTGGACGTTCGAGATCTCCCGACACCGGCACCGCTCCCTCGGACTGCAGCTTCTCGGCCGCGGCGGTGGAGCGTGCCAGGGCGAAGGCCTGGTACCCCTCGGATCGGAGAGCGCGCAGCACGTGGCGGCCGAGGAAGCCGCTCCCGCCCGTGACGTGGATCCGCTTCACTTGCGGCCATCCCGCGTCGCCACCACACGGGACAGCAGGGCGCGGTACTCCTCGGCCAACCGACGGCGGTCGAAGTACCGCTCGACGTAGCTGCGGGCACGGAGGCCCATCTCATGTCGCCTCTCCGGATCGACGGCGAGCTCCGCGATCGCTCGGGCGAGACCAGCGGGATCTTCGGGCTCGACCACGGCCGCCCCGCCAGCTCGCAGGATCGCCGCGGGCTCACCGCGGACGGCGCCGACGACCGCCTTTCCCGCGCCGAAGTACTCGAAGATCTTCGACGGGATGAAGCTGCTGAACAGCGGTACGTCACGGAGGGGCACGAGACAGATGTCCGCGGCAGCCAGCAGGCCGGGGACCTCGTCGCGCCCCACGCCTCGAAGCATCGTGGCGTTGGTGATGCCGAGATCCCGGATGCGGGCTTCCAGAGCGGCCTTGCCAGCGCCCTCGCCCACGAACGCGAAGTGGATCGGTCGGCCCTCGAGCTGCGCAGCTGCTTCGGCCACCGCCTCGAGACCGTGGGAGATGCCGTGCGCGCCCACGTAGAGCACCAGGCAGTGCCCCGGCTCGGCACCCAGGCGGGCGCGGATCGTCGCGGAGGCTGCCTCGGGGCGGAAGCGCTCGAGGTCCACCCCGTTGCGGATGGTGTGGACCTTCGTCGGGTCGATCCCCCTGCGCACCAGGTCGTCGCGGAAGCCCTCGCTGACGACGACCACCGCGTCGGCGTCTCGGTAGAAGGCGAGCTCGAGAGCCTCGAGGATCCGGATCACCGAGCGGTTGGTGATCACGCCGAGCTCTACGAAGATCGCCGGCCAGAGGTCGCGGACCTCGATCACGAGGGCAGTTCGCCGGCAGCGGGCGAGGACCCAGGCGGAGAAGATCGAGAAGAAGGTCGGGGAGGAGACGACCACCACCTCCGGCCGTCCCACCCGGCGCGCGCCGAGCAGCACGGCGCTGAGCATGAAGCTGAGGTGGCTCACGGTCTTCTTGGCCACTCCCTCGTTCGGGGTGGCGTAGAGCCAGGTGCGGACGATGCGGTAGCCGTCGCTCTCCTCCTCGATCCGGCATCGACCTCGGTACTCGGGCGGAACGATCCCCGTGGGATGGTTCGGCATGCCGGTGAGGACGGTCACCTCGTCCCCGGTCGCGGCCCAGCACCGGGTCAGTTCGCTGAGTCGCGCCTGCGGGGCCCCTATCTCGGGCGGGAAGTACTGGGAGACGAGAAGGATGCGCACGGTCAGGGGGCGGGCCTCGAGGGCTGGTACCACAAGGTGGAGCCGACCCTGCGGCATGGTACCGGAGCGCTGGGCAACACCCCGGCGCTCGCAGCTCCTGCCTCGGCGAGCTAGTGACTCGGCACTAGATCGTTCCGTCTGCCGCCGATGCCTGCGGTTGGCTGGGGGAAGAGGTGTCGACCGTGCGAGGAGTGAGGGTGGAGACCCCGCGACGGGCGCGGCGGTAGAGGACGCCGGGGAGTCGCAGGTAGGCGAAGAGAACGGCTGCGCTGGCGGCGACGGCTCCCAGCCTCATCGGCCAGCCGCCGACGAGGGAGACCAGCCCCAGGCCGGAGCAGACGAGCGTGAAGACACCCACCAGGAGCGTGACCGTCGTCTGCGAGACGCCGACGGTCGTGAGCTGCTGGTACCGGTGCTGTCGGTGCGCCTCCCACCACTCCTCCCGGCGCAGAATCCTCCGGACGAGGGTGAAGGAGGTGTCCGCGACGTAGACGAGGAAGGGCCCTGCGACCGCCTCTGGCGGGACCGACGACCCGAGGGCGAGGACCGCCGCGACAGCGAGCACGGCGCCGAGGAAGTAGCTGCCGACGTCACCGAGGAACAGCCGTGCCCGGGGGAAGTTCCAGGGAAGGAAGCCCGCAGCGGAGGCAGCGGTGACGAGTCCGATCGAGACGAGCGGATCGACTCCCTCCACATGACCGACGAGCGCGAGGGGTCCCTCCCACCAGAAGGGTGGTGAGCGCCGAGAGGCCGTCGAGGCCGTCCATGAAGTTGAAGGAGTTCACGTAGGCGACCATCCACGCGACCCCGAGGACCGATCCCACGACGAGGACCCACCTGTCGTCGGTGAGGTCCCCGAGCACGAGCGGTACGGCGATGGAGGCGAGCGCGATCTGCGTCAAGAAGCGGGGCAGGACACTGGTGGAGCGCAGGTCGTCCACCAGGCCCACCAGTCCCGTCCCCACCCCCGCCAGGAGGAGGCCCGCCAGGATCGCCCCTTCCAGGGCCGGGGCGAGGAGATAGCCGAGGACACCTCCGAGCGCGACGGTGAGGCCGGCACCGCGGGGCGTCGGGACGGCGTGGGAGGATCGCCAGTTGGGGGTGTCGAGGATCCCGTGACGCCTGAGGATCGTGCCCACCAGCGGGCACCCCGCCAGGCTCACGGCGGTGGCCACCACTACGGCCCTGATCATCTCGGCGTCCATGGGCGCTCCCGGGCCAGCTCCCCGTCCTGACCGACCTGTCGCGAAGCTACACCACCGGCAGCGGACCCAGGACGGCTCGGTTCACTCGGGTCGGAGGGAAGGATCTACACTCGGCTGCCTCACCCAGGCTCGCCGGACCCGGAGCATCTTCGTTGCACCTCTCGCACCTCCTCACGGTCGTTCGACGGCGGTGGTACGTCCCGGTGGCGCTCGGATTGGTCGGCGCAATAGTCGCCCTCCTCGTGCCGCGGTCCTCGTCCGCCGAGGAGTTGACGTACTACCGGGCCACGCACACGTTCGTCGCGCCGGAGGACAGCGGCGTCAACCTGGACCAGCTCGCCGAGTTGGTGACGATCGGCGAGATCCCCGACGAGGTCGCCGCAGTGCTGGCGCGCGACCGGGACAGCTTCTTCCGGGACGTGGATGCGGCTTCCGACCCCGTGGTGCTGACCCTGGCCATAACGGCTGTGGCGACAGATCCGGAGGAGGCCGTGCAGCTCGCGGACGCCCACGCCACGGCGCTCCTCGACCACCTCGCCCAGGAGGTCGATCCGGCGGCCCAGGCCCGATTGGAGGAGCAGCAGGAGCGCCTGGAGGAGCTCGAGGCCGAGCGGGCCGACCTGGAGGCGCAGATCGCTGCGACCAGCGATCCGACCACGCTGGAGTCGTTGCAGACCAGCCTCACCGGCGCAGAGCTGGAGATCAGCGAGGTCGAGGATGAGCTGAGCGCGCTCGAGCAGGCGGTGGCGGGGGAGGCGCTCGACACGGTGGAGGCCGCGAGCCCCGTGGAGATCAGTCGGGAGGAGTACGAGAACCGGCGCGCCAAGGCTTCCGAGGGGCCTCGCTCGGAAGAGAACGTCCAGCCGTCGGAGGCGGAGGAGTTCGGAATCCCCGGTGAGGAAGGAGGGCTCTCGGCACCGCTGCGCGCGAGGGCTCGGGGCGCTGGGCGGAATCGCTCTCGGGGTGATCGTGCTGGCTGCGGCGGACCGGCTCGACAGCCGGATCCGGACCAAGGAGGAGGCCGAGCAATCGTTCAGGCTGCCCGTCCTCGCCGAGGTCCCTCCTCTCGAGGAGGGCGAGAGGTCAGGTCATCACATCACAGTTGCGGAGTCGCCGCTGTCGGTGGTGGCCGAGGCGTACCGGGGTGTCCAGACCAGCGTGCTCTCGGTGATGAGGGTCGCCACCTCGGAGAACGGGGAGAGCCAGGCGGAGGATGGTGGGATGGTGGTGATGGTCGTCTCGGCCGGACCCGAAGAGGGGAAGACCACCTCGGTTGCGAACCTCGGAGCGGTGTTCGCCGAGGGCGGCTCCTCCACCCTGGTGTTCAACGCCGACTACCGACGCCCGCGCCTCCAGCAGTTCTTCCCGGGCTCCCGCGTGGAGGTCACGACCAAGGAGCTCGGAGGCCTGGGTGGGGGGCGTGCGGTCGAGACCGGGATAGAGGGCGTGAAGCTGGTCACCGGGATCGGCGAGGGACAGAAGGACCCCAACCCGGCGGCCGTGGTGAGTGCGCAGCGCAAGGTCATCGAACTGGCGCGCCGGTACTTCGAGGTGGTGATCGTGGACACGGCGCCGCTTCTCGTCACCAACGATGCCGCCAGGTTGATCGGTGATGTGGATGTCGTCCTAGTGGTGGGCAGAGCAGGCATGACTACGCGGGAGCAGGCCCGCGCTGGCGAGCGACCTGCTGGAGCGCCTGGGGGCGCCGGCAGTCGGTGTGATCCTGACCAACGCGGCAGAAGCCGTGGGTCGGTCCTACGGCTACTACTACGGCTACACCTCGGAGTCGGAGCGCACCGGAGAGGCGAGGTCGCGCAGGAGGGCTCGCTCCCAGGCGTCGGCCGAAGCCCTCTAGGTCCGGCACCCACCGGACCCCCGTAGGAGCGGTCAGACGCTCGTGCGGGCCGTCAGCACTCCACTCCCACGAGTCGCCGGATGAGCTCGAGGCTGGCGCCGTCATCGACCACGTCTTCCAGCGTCAAGTCGGTGGGTTCGCCGCGTGGCTTGGGAGATGTGTTCTCGCCGTGCACCAGGCAGATCATGGTTCGAAGGGGGTCGAGCTGCGCCAACGGAGCCGTCCAGTGCCCTGTGAACGCCGGCTCGACACCACGGGCGAGGGTGTCGACGTGTCGGTGGTCCCTCGTGTACTCGCGCAGGTAGGCGAAGGTGGCGTTCGTCCCGTGGCGCCGCCCGAGGGGACCCAGGACCCTGAGGGCGGGCTCGTCGCTGAAGCAGAGGTACAGCGTGGAGCAACCGACGATCGGAGCTCCACTTGCGGACAGGACCTCCACTGCGTGCTCGACCCGTTCAGGTGGGTAGTAGTCGTCGTCATCCATGCAGACGATGATCTCGCCCTGGGCCTGCTCGTTCAGGAAGTTGCGCTTCCAGCCCAGCGGCCGACGGTGCTGGAAGCGGTGGTAGCGCACCCTCAGGCCCATCCGGTCAGCACCTTCCTCGAAGACCTGCTGGACGGACTCCGTCCCGTCGTCGGCGACCACCAGCTCCAGCTCCGAGCGGGGGTACGTCTGGCGCTCGATGCAGCGGAGGAGCAGGGGCAGGAACGATACCTGTCCGCAGTGGGACGACGATGCTGACCGTCGGTCGTCGGGTCGAATCCGGGCCACGTCAGGTATCGTCCCGGTCTGGCGGAAGATAGCGGAGGACTGACCACCAGCCAGCCGTGCGTCGATCGGCTCCGGCGGGACGGGTGGCTGGTGTGCCTCGTCGAGGTAGCTCCAGCGGGGCGTGGCGGACATCGATCATCGCGAGTCCGCGTGAAGCCGGTCGAGCAGCGGTCGCCATCAGCGGCCGGTCCAGCTCGGCACCGCAGCCAGGAGGAGGCCCCCCGGACGGAGGCGGTTCTCGATGCGACTCCCGCTCGTCGAGGAGCGTGCCCGGGCCAGGTTGGTGAGGACGAGGTCGAACGCACCATCGAGATCGCCAGCGGTTCCGTGGTGGAGGGCGATCTGAGAGATCAGGTCGTTCTCGCGAACCGCACGCCTGGCCGCGGCATCGATGGTGGCGTCGACATCGACGCCGTCACCTGCCCCGCCCCGAGACGAGCGGCGGCGAGGGCGAGGATCCCGGTGCCCGTGCCCAGGTCGAGCACCCGATCTCCCGGGAGGAGGTGTACCTGCAGCGCGGCCGCCAGGAGCTCTCGCGTGGACGGGTGGTCACCGAGCCCGAAGACGCCGTGGCGGATGGTGAGGCGGACGACAGCCCCGTCGGGGACGCGGCCCCCTTCCGACGCCGAGGGCGCGGCCCCCTCAGGGCGAGACTCTACGGTGATCGCGCCGACGACGACCCGCTTGGGAGGAGGAGGGAGAGGCTCTTCGTGCGGTTGCTCGAAGTCGTAGCTGATGTGCAGCCGGGTCACGGAGCTGGTTCCAGGGAGCTGCCCCCGGGCACCTCCGGTCCAGGATCGAACCTGAGCACCATCGCCATCCAGGCGTCCTCCGGATCGGGCCGGAACCCAGGTGCGTCCTCGCCGTCGACGAGGACGACGTCCACAGGACAGGTCTCGATGCGCCGGACCTCCGTGAACCGGTCGAGTCGCCGGGCGACGAGCTCCCGGTCACCCTTGGTGACCGAAGCGATCAGATGCCCACCAGGTCTGAGCACGGCCTCGATGGAGGAGAGTTGGGCGAGCAGGATGCTGCCACCGACGTTCGCGATCACGAGGTCGAAGTGACCGCGGGCTCTTGCCGCGCTGCCATGGTGCACCGTCACTGCATCCGCGAGGCCATTGGCCTCGACTGCCTCCCTAGCGGCTTCGGCCGACTCGCGGTGGGTATCGACTGCCACGACCTCGCTCGCTCCCAGACAGGCCGCTGCCATCGCCAGGACCCCGCTCCCCGTACCGAGGTCGAGCACCCTCTCGGCCGGCGAGGGCAGCTGCTGGAGGGCGGTGAGGAGGAGCTGGGTGGTGGAGTGGTCAGCGATCCCGAACACCCCCTTCCGGATGGCGACCCGGAGGACCATCTGACCCTTGCCGGCCTCGGAGGCAGGTGCGGCAGCACCTCCTTCCGTGTAGGACTCCACGACGATCCGTCCCACCGTGATGCGCTGGGCCGGTGGGGGCGGCAGGGCTCCGAGGAACGTGTGGAGGAAGTCGAACCTCAGTCCCACGCGCGTCACGCAGCGATGATAGGAGGCGAAACCACGGTCACCAGCCCTTGCCCCACAATGGCGACACGTAGGTCCGGCGTGTGGTACGGTCTCAACATCTTTGGTGGATCGTCGGCGGACCCAGGCGTCCTCCGACGGACCGAGGGAGAGATGGAGGACGGGATGAACGACGGCGACGAGATGGCCCCGCCTGGACAGACGGAGTCGGGTGACGGGATCTCGCGGCGGGACGCGATCGAAGAAGGCTGCCGTTGGAGCGGCTACCGTCGCATGGGCAGCTCCCGCGGTGCAGTCGATGACGCAGGTTCCGGCGTTCGCTCAAGGGACGCCGGCATGTCCCGACATCTCCACCACCACGGAGACGGTGAACGGGGTCGTGAACCTGATCGTGGGCAGCATCATGACGACTGCGGGCGGGGCTTACGGAGGCCTGGTCTGCGACACGCTCACGGCGGGCATCGCAGGTGGCGTCGAGTTCGGCCAGCCAGCCGACATCACCCATCGGATCGAGACCGAGAACGGTGACACCATCTGCTACACGACGGTGTTCTACGTGGACTTCTGCGAGGCGTTCAACGACGGCTCGCCATAGCGATCGTCGAGGCCGAGCGTTCGGTACGCTGGTTAGTTTCACCCTCGGGTTCGACATCGCTATCGAGGTATGTCCACCGCGGGCACGACCACCCTGACCGCATGCACCGTGCAGGGGGGCACGGTCGCGTGCGAGCACCAATGGCGCTGGAGGTTGCGCAGGATTCGATCCGACGGTGGGGACCGGCGACGTGACGATCTCCGGGAACAACATCATCATCGATCTGCCGGCGTTCTCGCACAGCGGCACGACCGCGATGGCGGTCTGCGAGTGTCAGTACACCATGAGCGCCTGCTACACCGTGGTCCCGGACTACCCGGGCGACTCCATAGTCGAGACAGGGACCCCGAGGATATTCGGGTCCTTCACGACGGGAACCTCGATCGACATCTACGCCGTCGGGACGAACGGTTGCACGGCGCGGCGACCATCACACGCCAGCGTGCTGGTCGGGCGGACCGCAGACCGGCACCGACGCTTCCGGGAACGCGATCTACACGCCTGGCGACCCCTTGATCGAGATCGACCTCATCGACTGCCCCTGAACCTCGGCGGCCCGTGACCGCTGGATCTGGTCACTCGAGGCGTTGCTCCTAGGACGTGATCGGTCCGGCTGCCGGGCTCTCGAGCCGTCTTCCCGCTGGTTGCTCGGACCATGGGCGCTCGTCCGTCGCCGCCGAGCGCCGGCCGAATCTCCTGGTTCCGGTGACGACAAATCAGGACGTGAGGTACCAGGATCTGGAGTGCGCCGGTTCTTGTTGCCGAGACCGTGGTCACACGGGTCTGAACGAGGCGAGCACCCTCTGGAGCATCACCGGGTCCTGTAGTCCCGGACGGTCGACCGGAGACAGCAGGCGCGGCAGCAGATCCTCGTCCCCGTCTGGAGCGTCAGGCCGAGCTCGCTGGGCGGGAGGGGGGAGGAGCCAGGATCGGATAGCGATAGCGGCCGGGTTGGGGGATCCAAGTGGCCGTCGAGTCTCCGGGTGCGTCGTTCGCGGGTCCATCCCGCTGATCGGGACCGTTCGGGGACCACCGGAAGGCCCACTTCGGCAACACCAGCTCGGCGGTGTCGGGGTCGAGGCGGGGCTACGCCCGGTCCAGCGTAGCCGCAGGCGCCGGAACGGCCTCTCCATGCGGGGGAGCATCGACGCCATCGTGATCGGGAGCAGCACCGCATCCCGGTCCGAGCAGAATGCAACGGCTCGGAGCGCCAGCAGTCGGCGATGCCGATCGTCGTAGTCATCGAGTCGGCGCAAGAGCAGCTCGACCAACGGACCGGGCTCCTGTGAGCGAGCAACCTCTTCGTATCCTTCGTAGAGCTGGTCGGGGTCTGCCTGATCGGAACGTCCCGGTTCAGCGAGCCTCAGCGAGAAGTTCTCGGGAGCATCTGCGTCCATGGTGATCGGAGCCAGGACGCGGCTGAGTCGAGCGAGGGCATCGGCCGGGTAGGCACGGATTCCTAGGTGATAGTCGCCGACAGCGACGGTGATCGAGCCCGCCCAACCTGGCGGTTCTTCGCAGTGCCCTCACGGAGGATGCACCTTCACATGCCAGGGTGGTTGCTCCGGCGGCTGAGGCGAGGGCCCGTCGTCCTGCCCATGGGGAACCTCCAGGAGACCGCGGCTGGCGAAGTTCCGCACGGTCCGGACGACGTCGGCGAAGATCTGGTCCCGCGATGCGGCGTAATCCTCGGCCAGACGGTCGGCGATGCTCCCGATGTCCTCGACACCCTCGCAAGTTCTCCAGATCAGTGCGGCAGTCCCGTTGAGGACCGCTACGTCGTCGCTGTCGAACAGCAGCAGGTCGGTGTCCCGGTGGATCGTTCCGAGGTCCGATCGCGCCCTTGGAACGAAGGACTCGTCGATGCGAGAGATGCTGATCCGGTTCAAGTCGCGGGAGTCGAGAGTGTCAGTTGCCGAGCTGGACCTCGGGACCCGTCCACGATGCGGACGGGTGATCCTCCGGATCGTATCCGAATCGCTGCGCGAGCGACAGGAACGCGTCCTTGGCCGGGCCCGAGGGCAGGTCAGCTTCGGTGAGCCTGTACGGTGGAGAGCAGCGTCGGCGCGGGTTGCTCGAAAGCCCTTTCGGCGCGGCTCTCGGATGTCTCACGGCCAAGTCGCTGGCAGAGCTCCATCAGGAGCTCTGCGTCCAGGTCCTCGACCCTCCACGTGAACGTCGATCGCTCCTCGACCGTATCCATGAAGGCGGTGATCGCCCGCATCGCGGTCTCGATCGGGGCCCGGTCGTCGAGCTCGGGGCAGAGCTCCATCAGCGTCCGACGCAGCAGCCGACCTGGTGGGTCGAGCATGCCGGAGGCCATCACCGACTCGAGGACCCGCATGGGATGTCGGACCTGGTGGAACACCGATCCCCGGAACCCGCCCAGGTGGGCGGCAGCGACCCAGGAGACGTCAGCTCTCACCGATCCTGTGGGCCTACGGCTCAGGTTCCAGTGGGCCTCGTCGCCGCAGTCGACGCGGCAGTACCGGAGGAGCTGGGAGGTCCACCCGAGCTGGGCGTGGAAGCTCCCGGTGACCGCAGACTCCGGACCGTCCATGCCCAGCGAGGCGTCTCCCGGCGAGTCGGCGCGGGCATATGAGGTCTTCTCGTGACAGGTGTGCACGCCGGTGTGGACGTACACGGGGATGCCCAGCTCGCGTGCCCTGATGCAGAAGGCGAGATCCTCCCCGAACCCGGTGAGGCCGTTCTCGTCTACGAGCATGGAGTACCAGTGGTCTCCGTACGCGGCGCGCATCCGTTCGAGCATGCTGCGGTGCATCAGCACACATGCCGCTCCGGTTCCGGCACACTCGACCAGAGCATCGGCCGGGTACCCGGTGCGGAGGGGTACGAGCGAGAAGCGTCCCGAGTCTTCCACCCGTTGGTAGATGGTGGGATGGACATACGACTGCACGCTGTGGTCGGGGAGAACCCCGGTCTGGTCCGAGGTGAAGCACAGCGCGCCCACGAAGGGGCGCGCCTCGGGGTCCGCCGATTCGCGCAGACGGCGGACGGTGTCCGGTGCGAATCCCATGTCCGCGTCGAGCATCAGGAGCCAGTCGTGGGTGGTGGAGTCGAGGAACATGCGGACGACTGTGTTTCGTGCGGGCGAGAGGTGGAGGGTGCTCTTGATCCGCAGCGGTGGATACCCGATCGAGGGATCGTCGCGGTAGAGGGCATCCAGGGAGGCCTGGAAGTGGGTGGAGAGGCGGCCGGGGTGCAGGTGGGCGACCGCCACGGTGCCGAGTCCGGCATAGCCCGCGATCTCCTCGTTCACCGGCCGACCGCCGTCTCGTAGCCGTAGCGTCGACGGAGCTCGATGAAGGCGTCGCGGGTGGCTCCTCGAGGGAGGTCCTCTGGATCCAGCTCGGGACCAGGTGTGTGGCGGTTGAAGGAGGTGGGAACCTGATCGAGCGCGGCCCGGGCCCGCTCAGGCGGGATCTGGATCCCCAGGAGCTCGCCGATGCGCACGACCAGTCCTGCGTCCAGGTCCTCGACCCGGTATCGCAGCACGGCCCTCGAGTCAGCTCGCTCGCACCACCCCACGATGAAGCGCATGAAGCCCTCCGTCTCCCCCAGATCAGCCACCTCCGGGATGTGGCGGAGGATGAAGTCCCACTGGGCACGGCTGCCGAAGCTCCTCAGGTCACCGTTGAGCAGCGACGAGAGGACCAGCAGTGGGTCGCGGACCTGGTGGATGACCACGCCCTCGTACTCGGCGAGGTCGGGGACCGCCATCCAGGAAGAGTCCACCTGAAGGCCCGGCCGACGCCGGTTGTGCGGGTTCCAGAAGTCCTCATGGCCTGCCACCACCCCGCAGCGTCCCAGCACCTGGGCTATGTAGCCGCTGCCGGAGCGCCCCGTGCCGACGATGACGGCCTGGGGGGGTCCGCTCTCGTCACGTCGCTCGGCCAGCCAGGCCTCTTCGTCGAGGAAGACCCGGTACTCGTGTACCACCTCCACACCTGCGAGCACCGACACCGGGATCCCCAGGTCGGCAACGCGATGGCAGAAGGCATGTCCGTCTCTGAGCTCGACCCCACCCACCGGGTGTCGGATGGGAGAGAACCAGTTGGCTCCGTGGATCTCGGAGATGTCCGCCAGCAGGCTCCGGTGGACGAGCATGCAGAAGGGGTCGACGGAGTCGCACTCGAAGAGCGGATCCGGTGGACGGTCCGGGCCGATGTCCACATGGCTCGCTCGGTCGTCGCGAACGACCCACTCATAGGCTGCGGGGTGCACCTGGTATCGGATCCCGAACTCCGGGGTGAGCCCGAGAGGCGAGGCTCGGAAACCCAGAGCGCTGACCAACGGCCGGAGGTCCGGGTCGGCCGCCGATCGCAGCCTTGACAGGGCGTCAACTCCGAAGCCGACGCCGTCATCGAGCAGAAGGAGCCAGGGGTTCGACGTGAGCAGGAACACCTCGACGATGCGATTCCTGGCGGCACCGGCATCGGGGTCGACCTCCTGGCGAATCACGGTCCTCCTCACGGAGGGCTCTCGCATGAGGAGCTCGTCGATCGACCACTGGGTCGTCGTGCTGATCGATCCGCGGTGGGCGTGACCGATGTAGGTGTCCTCCTTCACACGCGTCTCGGCATCCCCGGCCATGAGGTGTTGAAGATACCGTAAGCCCATGCTCCGCAACGCGCCGCAGCAGGCCGACCAGCTGTCCTCCTGGGCGAGAGAGCCAGATCTCGTCGACGAGCGGACGTTCACCACGACAGCGGACCCTGGATGGTCGTCCTGGAACGTGATGTCCCCGGAACGGGAGTTCTGCGAGCTGGCAGGCGCCCTGATGCTCATGGTCCGGCCGCGGTTCGTGATCGAGACTGGTGTCGGTCAAGGGTTCGTGACTCGCCGGATCCTGGGGGTCCTTCCCCAAGGCTCCCGGTATCTCGGCTTCGAGTCCTCTGTCGCCTGGCGGACGTCGCTGCTCTCCGTCGACGTCTTCAGGCATGACGACAGCCAGCGGATCTCCACGACAGCGAGCCCCTCGCCGGACGAGTGGGCCATGTGCGACCTCGCGGTCATCGACTCCGAGGGGCGACTCCGGCCGGCGGAGGTAGAGGCTTGGTGGGAGCACTCCCCGCCGGGCTCTGTGGCGCTGATCCACGACGCCCACCCCGACCACCCGCGTGGCTCCAACCACCAGAAGCTCGCTGCACACCTCCAGAGGTTGGGCATCCCAGGGGTGTTCTTCCCGAACCCCCGCGGCTCCTTCCTGGGCCAGAAGTCAGGCAAGGCGTGACCGAAGCTCCGGTGGACCGAGGGCTCCCGAGGCCTGTCACCCCACTTCGCTAGCGTGTAGCTGTCGTGAGCACCCGAATGCTCCTCGTCCTGTCCCTGCTCTGCGGGTTGGCCATCCTCGTGGCCTTCGCGGTGCAGGTGCTCATCGCCTCGTGAGTCCCAAGGTGGGGACACAAGTCACCGGAGAGCTGATATGAACCATCCCGCGGCCGAGCCTGCAGTGGAGAAGCTCGTCGTCGTCGGCCAGGGGTACGTCGGGCTTCCGGTCGCCATGCGAGCGGTCGAGCAGGGATTCGGCGTCGTGGGCTTCGACACCGACGAGGACAAGGTGAAGCGGCTTGCGAGCGGGGACTCGCCGGTGGAGGACGTCGAGGACGAGCGCCTCGCCCGGGCTCTGGCCACTGGCAGCTACCAGCCCACGTCTGCAGGGGAGGCCTGCGCCGGCTTCGACTTCGCGGTCATCACCGTTCCGACCCCTCTCACCGAGGGGGTGCCGGACCTCAGCTTCATAGAGGCGGCCGCACACCTCCTGGGCAGGCACCTGACCCCGGGGGCGACCGTGGTGCTCGAGTCGACGACCTATCCGGGCACCACCGACGAGCTGGTTGGCCCGATCCTCGAGGAGGCCTCCGGGCTCGTGGCCGGCGAGGGGTTCCACCTCGGCTACAGCCCCGAGCGCATCGACCCCGGCAACCCGGTCTGGACGTTCGAGTCGACCCCGAAGGTGGTGTCAGGCCTCACCCCGGCGTGCCTCGAGAAGGTGAGCTACCTGTACGGGAGGCTCGTCGAGCAGACGGTACCCGTCAAGGGCACGGGTGAGGCCGAGCTGACGAAGCTCCTCGAGAACACCTTCCGACACGTCAACATCGCCCTCGTGAACGAGCTGGCGATCTTCGCCCACCAGCTCGGGATCGATGTCTGGGATGCCATCGACGCTGCCTCCACCAAGCCGTTCGGGTACCTGCGGTTCACACCGGGCCCGGGGGTGGGCGGGCACTGCCTGCCGATCGATCCCTCGTACCTCTCGTGGAGGGTCCGCCGATCGCTCGGCGAGACGTTCCGATTCGTGGAGCTCGCGAACGACGTAAACGACCACATGCCGGACTACGTGGTGCGCAGGCTCATGGAGGCCTTCAACCGTAGGGATATGCCGGTGCGAGGCAAGCGGATCCTGCTGCTCGGGTTCGCATACAAGCGGAACACCGGGGACGCGCGGGAATCCCCTTCGCGCCCGATAGCGCTCCGGCTCCTCGGCCTGGGTGCCGAGGTCCGGGTCGCGGACCCTCACGTCGAGGATCGCCACATCCCGGACGGCGCGGTACGGGTGGATGCGACCACGGAGGAGGTGGCGGGGGCGGACGCCGTGGTGGTCCTCGTGGACCACGACGAGTTCGGGCTCACCGGTCTGGCGGGCCACACGCGCTACGTTTTCGATACCCGACGATGCATGAGCGGGCCGAACGTGGAGCACCTTTGACCCCTGAGGGCCGATTTCAGAGGGACGGTTCCCATCTGGTGACCTATCTGCCACCCAAGACGTCCCGCACCATCAGGCTCGCCTCCCCCGAGGTGGGGGAGGCCGAGTTCGAGGCCGTACGCAGGGTGCTGATGTCAGGGGTCCTCACCAACGGCCCGGAGACGGAGGCGTTCGAGCAGGAGTTCGCCTCGCGGCACGGGGTGGCCCACGGAGTCGCTGTGGCGAACGGCACGCTGGCGCTCACTGCGGTGTGGACGGCGCTCGGGCTGGGTCCGGCGGACGAGGTCATCGTCCCGTCGTTCACCTTCATCTCCTCCGCCACGAGCATCCTGCACGCTGGGGCGACTCCGGTGCTGGCGGACGTCCAGCCCGACACCTTCAACCTCGACCCGGCGGACGTTGCGCGGCGGATCACGTCGCGTACCCGCGCGATTCTCGCGGTCCACTACGGGGGGCAACCCGCCGACATGCAGGAGCTCGCGTCGATCGCCGACGACTCGGGTGTCGCCCTGGTGGAGGATGCCGCCGAGGCCCACGGCGCCACCTACCAGGGTCGGCCTGCCGGATCGCTCGGTCGCACGGCGATCTTCAGCTTCACCGCGACGAAGAACATAACGACCGGTGAGGGAGGTCTCGTGACCACCGACGATTCGGAGCTGGCGGATCGCATCCGACTGCTCCGGAACCATGGTCAGACCAGTCCCTACCGGCATGACATCCTCGGGTTCAACTGGAGGATGACCGAGATGCAGGCGGCGATGGGCCGCGCCCAGCTCGACCGCCTGGACGAGATCCTGCAACGCAAGCAGCGCCTGGCGGCAGCGTTGACCGAGGAGCTGGAGCGCATTCCGGGCATCGAGCCCCCGGTCACCCGTAGGGATCGGACGCATGTCTTCATGCTCTACACGACGCTGGTCGAGGCAAGGCGTGATCGCCTCCTCGCGTGTCTGAACGAGGCCGGCATCGAGGCGAAGATCTACTTCCCGCCGGTCCACCGGCAGCCGATGTTCAGCGAGTGCGTCAAGGGGGGCCTGCCGGTCACCGAGTGGCTAACGGAGCGGGTCCTGTCCCTGCCACTGCCGTCGCAGCTCCCGCTCTCGGATGTGGGCCTGATCGCCGATGCCGTCCGGATCGCGGTGGAGAAGGCGGCGTAGCGGAGGGGAGCCGGGCGAGGCCCTGCCGCGTCCCCCGGGCCTGGCGACAGCGAGGCCCCTTCATCCCCCTGTGACCACGCCGGGCACGGGGAGGGTGCGCGTCTCCGAGTCGAACTCCGCCAGCCAGGTCGGCAGGAACACGGGGTCGGTGAAGCCGGAGGGATGGTGGCCCGGGAGCGCGGAGACCGTGATGGTGGGGAGCACGACCATCCCCAGGCTGACCGACCACCGGAGCAGACGGAAGTGCGCCGCAGGACTGAAGAGGCGGCCGTCACCCTTCAGCATCGTCAGCGTCGACAGCCATACGAACCAGAAGAGGAGGAACAGGGATAGCGAGGTCCCGAGGAAGTAGCGGAGTCTGGATCCGTCGCGTGCTTGCCACACGTCGAAGGCTTCGGTCTTGTGCTCCACCTCCTCCGCCAGATGCCAGAGGAAGAGGGTAGCGACGGTCGGTTCGGCCCCGGAGAAGAGGGTGCCCAGTCGCTGTTCGCACCAGCGCGCGATGGAGTATGCGATGCTCTCCGAACCCGCGATGAACGCGAGGTTGAACTTCTGGCTGCGCGTTCGCCCCAGCCATCCGTACGCGGCGCTCATGGCACGTTCGATCCGCATGACTCCCGGGTAGCGTCGGGCGACCAGATCGTTGAACTGGCGGTGGTGGCGGTAGTGCTGGGTCTCCTGGTGCAGGAAGTCTTCCGTGCGTCCGCGGAGCTCCGGCTCCAGGTCCGGGAGCGTCGAACGGACGCAGCGGATGAAGTACGGCTCCGCGTAGGGCATGATCAGCGACACGCTGTTGGCCGCCATGGCGAGCTCGGGGAACCGTCGGTTCCAGGTGGGATCGAGGTCGTCGGCGTACTCGAACGCCGGGTTCCTGACGGGCAGGCGGCGAGCGGTCATGTTCGCGAGATCCTTCGAGCGCTCACCGGGAGCCCGGTGTGTGGTCGCTTCACGGAGTGAGAGGGTAGACGGCTCATCAGCGGCTCCCGCGTCAGGAGCCCGTGGGCGAGATGAGACCGGCAGCGGAAGCTGCTTCGGTCGCGCGGTCGAGCTGACCCACGACGATGCCGAGCCCCACGCTCCAGAAGTCCGGGTCCTCGAGGTCGCAACCGGCGATCCGACCCAGCTCGGTCGGCGACATGGAGCCACCCGAGGCGAGGAGGCGTAGGTAGGCGGGGACGAAGGCCGCTCCCTGCTCCTCGAACTGGGCATAGAGCGAGAGGGCCAGGAGCTGGCCGTACACGTACGCGTACACGTAGCCCGGTGTCCCCATGAAGTGGGGGATGTAGGACCACCAGATCTGGTAGCCGGCGGTGATCTCCACGGCGCCCCCCAACATCTCGGCCTGGCTGGAGCGCCACAGCTCTGCGAACCGGTCCACAGCGAGCTCGCCCTCCTCCCTTCGGGAGCGGTGGACGGCGTCCTCGAACCGGTTCATGGCCACCTGCCGGAAGACGGTGGCGATGGAGTCCTCGAGCGAGCGAGCCAGGAGGGAGAGGCGGGCATCAGGGTCGGCGAGATCGGCGAGGAGCGCGTTGGTGGTGACGGTCTCGCCGAAGACCGATGCGGTCTCGGCCATCGTGAGGGGCGTGCTCTGGTGGAAGACGCCCTGCTCGCGAGCGAGCCAGGCGTGCAGACCGTGCCCGAGCTCGTGAGCGAGGGTCGCGACGTCGCGCGAACGACCGGTCCAGTTGAGGAGGAGATAGGGGTGGTGGCTGGGGACCGTGTAGGCACAGAAGGCCCCCGGCCGCTTCCCAGGTCGGAGAGGCACATCGATCCAACGCTCGTCGAAGAAGCGTCGGGCTATCCCCGCCAGATCACGGGAGAATCCGCCGTACGCCTCGAGCACCAGCTCGCGGGCCTCGTCCCATCGGAACGTGGTGTCGTCACCGCCGACCGGCGCCATCCTGTCGAAGTCAGAGAGACGGTCGAGGCCCAACAGACGGGCCTTCAGCTCGTACCAGCGCTGAGGGATCTCGTAGCGGCTGGTGACAGCTTCGATGAGGGCCTCCACCGACTCATCGCTGGCTTCGTTGTCGAGGTTCCGGGCGGAGATCCAGCTGGGGTAGGCGCGGAGCCTGTCCTCGATGGCCTTGTCGAGCAGCAGCGTGTTGAAGACGAAGGCTCGGGTACGCAAACCCGGTCGGAGAGCTTCGGTGATGGCGTCGGCGGCGACCCGCCGTGCGTCACGGTCGGGGTGCTGCAGGAGGGAGAGGCCCTGCTCCAAGCCGACCGTGGCGCTCTCGTCACCGCCACCCCGCAGATGAGCCGGGAGCTGGACCTCGATCGCGGAGGTCAGCTCCTCGAAGAGGCGAACCCAGGCGGTGGCCCCGGCGACGGACTTCTCGGCGAGGACGCGCTCCTCGGGCTCTGACAGGAGATGGGGTTGGAAGCGGCGCAGCGAGCGTAGGTGGTGCGCGCAGAAGTCGAGCCGCGGATCGGACAGGAGCTGCTCGACCAGAGCGGGGTCCACGGCGACCCACTCCAGGTCGAGGAAGAGGAGCCTTGCGGCCAGGGCGGCCGCGTGCTCTTGGACACGGGCCATCAGAGCGCCGCGTGACTCGTCGAGGGTGTCCTCGGCGAACCGGAGACCCGCATAGGACCCCGCCCTGCCGACGGTCTCGTGGTGCTCCGCCACCACGGTCATGAGCGCCGCGAGGCCCGCTACGTCCAGGTCGGCCACCCGACCTCGGTAGGTCTCGATGCGGTCGGCGAGAAGCGCTGCCGCCTCGAGCAGCTCCTCGATCCGGGAGTCGCCGAGCAGCGACTCGAGATCCCAGGTGGGAAGCGGCTCTGCGTGAGCTCCGTCGGTGGAGGCCACCCTTCAGGCCTCGATGTCCCCGGCGGCCGAGTCCAGCGGAGGGATCGCCTCGAAGAGCGTTCCCGGGTTCAGGATCCCGTTCGGATCGAACGCAGCCTTGATCCGCCGCATGAGGGCGAGCTTCGCCGGGTCCTCGAGCTCGGCGAAGAAGGGCAGCTTCTCGCTGCCGATCCCGTGCTCCGCGGAGATCGCCCCGCCCAGCCCCACACCGGCCGAGAGGATCCCGTGCATCAGTTGTCGACGTCGCCCGGCATCGCGCTGGAAGACGGCGAGGTGGACGTTGCCATCGCCGACGTGCCCGGCGCCACCGACGAACGCTTCGTGCTCTCGGGCGAGCTCGGCCACACGCTCGAGGTACGCGGGTATCGAGGCTCGGGGAACGACCACGTCGACGATGTCGTCGGCTCCGTTCTGCTTGGCCACCCAGAAGGCCTTCTCACGGGCCTCCAGGAGCTTCGTGGCGCTGGCGGACGGGAGGACGTAGACGTCGAGGGCGCCCAGCGCTGCGACCAGCTCGCCGGCCGCCGTGAGGTCTGCCTCGAGTCGATCGGCGTGAGCGCTCTCGAGCACCACCACGAGGTAGGCGAGCGCTGTGCTGCGCACCTCCTCGGGGATCCCCAGGTCGAGACCGACGTTGGCGGTGGCGGCGGCCATGCTCATCATGTCGACGTACTCGAGGATCACCGGCTCGACGGCGCTGGCGATGATCCTCGGGACGGCGGAGGTGACCTCGTCGATGTTGGCGAAGGGCGCCAGGATCATCGCGCTGTGCTCGAGGCGGGGGTGGAGCTTGAGGAGTATCTCGGTGGCAACTGCCAGGGTCCCCTCGGAGCCGACGATGAGCTGGGTCAGGTCGTATCCGGTGGTGGCTTTGACGTACTTGCCACCGCTCCGGATGACCTCGCCGGTGGCGAGCACCGCCTCGAGCCCCAGGACGTGGTGACGCGTGACCCCGTACTTCACTGCCCGCATCCCCCCGGCGTTGGTTGCGACGTTCCCGCCGAGCGTCGCGCTGTTCTCCCCGGGGTAGATCGGACATATCAAACCTTCCGCGGCGGTGGCGGTGTCCAGCTCGTCGAGGGTCACACCGGGCTGCACCACTGCGACGTGGTTCTGCGTGTCGATCTCGAGGATGCGGTTCATCTTCTCGAGGCTGAGCAGGATGCCGCCGTGCAAAGGGACGCAGGCACCCGAGAGCCCGGTTCCGGCGCCGCGAGCGGTCACGGGAACGCGGAGTTGGTTCGCCATGGCAAGGAGGTCCGAGACCTCCTGGGTCGAGGTGGGCAGAGCGACCACCTCGGGAGGATGTGGCGCGCAGGTGAGCGCTTCATCGTGCGCGTAGTCCTCGCTGATGTCCTCACCGCTCAAGGCGCGGTCGGCACCGACTATTCGGATCACTCTCTCCAGCAGCCCGCTACCCATGCGACGCAATCCTTGACGGGTCCGACTGGTGGGTCAAGGGCGGGGGGTCGACTCGGCAGAAGGTCCGGCTCGCGTCGATCGTCAACGGAAGCCGAGTCGGCTCGAGCATGCCGGCCAGGCCCGCCAGCCCTGGTGGGCGAGGACGCGCTCTGCGATCACGATCTGCTGCTCCCGGCTCGCGAGATCGGCGCGTGGGGCGAACGTCAGACCCCCGTAGCCGACCCAGGTGGAGTGGAGGAACTGGAGACCCCCGTAGTAGCCGTTTCCGGTGTTGGTCTGCCAGTAGCCCGAGGCCTCGCACCAGGCGAGATGGTCCCATGCCGAGGGATATGCGACGTCCGGGGCCATGGGTCCGTACGAGCCGGGAGGACGAGCGGGATCCGAGGTGACCTCGGCTCCCAGTGGATCGACCATCCGGGCGAAGGCCTCACGCTGCTCCTCGCTCATGAGCATGTACTGGAACCATGCGCGCTCGTCGGGGGACATGATCAGGTAGCCGAACCAGACCCGCTGCTCCTCGGTCATGAGCATGTACTGGAACCAGGCGCGCTCGTCGGGGGACATGGAGGAGTAGCCCTCGGCGAAGCGCTCCTCGTCGGTCGGCGGTTGCGGGGGCGGCGGGTGCCCGAGTGCCACGGGCCGGCTCCGGGTAGGCGGGAGGCTGGTGTCGGATCGGGTCGCGGCGTCGGGCGGTGGGGGAGTCGGGGTGGGGGAGTCCGATTCGCCGCTGGCGCTCATGGCGCCCGCCACCAGCACGGCCACGACCAGAACGAGCGCCAGCAGCGCCTCGCGGGCACGTATCGTCCGGCGGTGCCGATTGCCGGCTTCCCTGCAGGACTCCCTGTCACCCTTGCCCGCCATGGACCCACCAGCTTGGCAGATCGTCATGGGAACGCAACCGGAGTGACATCTTGCCGCCACTCCTCCGGCCTGGAACGCTTGGCGGCGTGAAGCCCTGGATCGCTCGCCCCACCCCGTGAACACGCGGCTGCGGGAGCTACCCTCGGCGCTCGGTGGCGGTGGGAAAGATCCCAGGCGCCCGGATCGGACTACCCCACGTAGAGGCAATCCGTGATCGACGACGTGCGCCTGACGCACCTCCAGCAGCTCGAGGCCGAGAGCATCCACATCATCCGCGAGGTGGTGGCCGAGTTCGAGAAGCCGGTGATGCTCTACTCGATCGGCAAGGACTCGTCCTGCATGCTCCATCTGGCGCGGAAGGCCTTCCATCCAGGCGGGCTGCCGTTCTCACTGCTGCACATCGACACCACCTGGAAGTTCCGGGAGATGATCGCCTTCCGGGACAGGACCGCCGCGGAGCTGGGTCTCGATCTCGTGGTGCACATCAACGAGGAGGGCCTGGCCCGGGGCATCAACCCGTTCGATCACGGGTCCAGGAACTACACGGACGTCATGAAGACGGATGCGCTGAAGCAGGCCCTCGATGCCGGAGGCTTCGACGCCGCCTTCGGTGGTGCTCGGCGCGACGAAGAGAGGTCCAGGGCGAAGGAGCGGGTCTTCTCGTTCCGCGACCAGCACCACCGATGGGACCCGAAGAACCAGCGCCCCGAGCTGTGGAGCCTCTACAACTGCCGGGTCAATCCCGGCGAGAGCATCAGGGTGTTCCCCCTGAGCAACTGGACCGAGCTCGATGTCTGGCAGTACATCTGGCTCGAGGGGATCCCGATCGTGCCCCTCTACTACGCGGCCGAACGACCGGTCGTGGATCGCGATGGCACGTTGATCATGGTCGACGACGAGAGGTTCCGCTTCGAGCCCGGCGAGGAGGCGGAGCTCCGCTGGGTCAGGTTCAGGACTCTCGGCTGCTACCCGCTCTCCGGTGCTGTGGAGTCACGGGCGTCGACGCTCCCCGAGATCATCCAGGAGATGTTGCTCGCGACGCGCTCGGAGCGGGAGGGACGCGTGATCGACTACGACCAGGCAGGGTCGATGGAGGAGAAGAAGAAGGAAGGCTACTTCTAGTGAGCCATCGCTCCGACCTGATAGCCACCGACATCCTCGCCTACCTGAAGGAGCACGAGCAGAAGGACCTGCTGAGGCTCCTCACCTGCGGCAGCGTCGACGACGGGAAGTCCACCCTCATCGGTCGTCTCTTGTACGACTCGCAGATGATCTACGAGGACCAGCTCGCCGCGGTGCACGCAGACAGCGTGGCGCAGGGGACGCAGAGCGGTGGTCTCGATCTGGCTCTGCTGATGGACGGCCTCAAGGCCGAGCGCGAGCAGGGGATCACCATCGATGTCGCCTACAGGTACTTCTCCACCGCGAGGAGGAAGTTCATCATCGCGGACACGCCCGGCCACGAGCAGTACACCCGAAACATGGTGACCGGGGCCTCGACCTGTCAGCTCGCCATCATCCTCATCGACGCGCGTCACGGAGTCCTGCCCCAGACGAAGCGCCACTCCTTCATCACGTCGCTCCTCGGGATCCAGCACATCGTGGTCGCGGTGAACAAGATGGATCTGGTCGGGTGGTCCAAGGAGCGGTTCGAGGAGATCAAGGACCACTACCTGGAGTTCGGTCAGCGGCTCCACCTCCGCGAGCCCTACGTGATCCCGATCTCTGCGCTGAGCGGGGAGTGGGTCGTGGAGGCCGGCGAGCGGATGCCGTGGTTCGAGGGCCAGCCTCTGATGACGTACCTCGAGACCGTTGCGATCGAGGAGGACCTGAACGTCAGCAACTTCCGGTTCCCCGTCCAGCTCGTCGCTCGACCCGACCCGCACTTCCGTGGCTACGCGGGCACCGTCGCCTCCGGGATCGTGCGGCCGGGTGACGAGGTGACGGTGCTGCCATCGGGTCGAAACACGACCGTGGAGCGACTCGTCACCTTCGACTGCGACCTGGACCTGGCGGGGCCGGGCCGAGCGATCACCATGACACTCGCCGAGGACCTGGACGTGAGCCGCGGCGACCTCATCGTGCATCCGGGCGACCTCCCGCAGCGCTCGCACGACCTGGACGCGATGGTGGTCTGGATGTCGGAGGAGGAGCTGGTCCCGGGCAAGGGGTACCTGGTCCGCCAGAGCAACCGGACGGTGAACGGCACCCTCACAGTGCTGCATCGGGTCGACGTGGACACCCTCGAGGAGGAACCGGCAGGGGTCCTGGCCCTGAACGAGATCGGCCGATGCGATCTCAGCCTCGACCAGGAGATGCTCCACGACTCGTACTCCTGCAGCCGGATCACCGGGTCCTTCATCGTGGTCGATCGGCTCACGAACGCCACTCTCGCCGCCGGGATGGTGGTCGACCAGGACAGGGGGTGGAGCGCGGTGCCGGACCCTCACCTCACGAGCCACCTGAGCGAGATCGCCCGAGCGGAGCGGGAGGCTCGCTACGGACAGCAGCCGGTCACTGTCTTCCTCACCGGGTTGACGGGCGCAGGGAAGTCCACCATCGCCACGGCTCTGGAGCGCCGGCTCTTCGATCGCGGTCGAGCGACTGTCCGTCTGGACGGCGAGAACATGCGGCTCGGCATCTCGAAGGACCTCGGGTTCTCGACGGAGGAGCGTTCCGAGAACGTGCGGAGAGCGGCTGAGGTCGCCCGACTGGTGAACGACCAGGGGTTGATCTGCATCGCTGCACTCGTCGCCCCCAAGGAGAGCGTCCGCGCCCGCGTCCGCGAGCTCATCGGCTCGGAGCGCTTCATCGAGGTGTTCGTCGACACGCCCGTGGAGATCTGTCGGCAGCGGGACAGCTCGGGGTTGTACGAAGCGGCAGATCGTGGCGAGATCCCGATGTTCCCTGGCGTCTCGGCTCTGTACGAGATCCCACACGACGCGGACCTCGTGCTCGACACGACCTCGACCGACCTGTCCAGATGTGTCGAGGCGATCATGGCGCTGCTGACGGAACGCGGCTTCCTGAGCCGGGCGCGATGAAGGACCGGGACATCCGGTGGAGTGAGAGCCAGGTCCGCGCCTCCGAGCGCGAGCGGCTCCTGGGCCATCGTGCCGTGACGGTGTGGTTCACGGGCCTCTCGGGCTCGGGAAAGTCCACCCTCGCGACGGCGGTGGAGCGGGACCTCGTCGACCGCGGCGTGAGCGCGTACGTCCTGGACGGGGACAACCTCAGGCACGGACTGAACAGCGACCTCGGGTTCTCGCCGAGCGACCGGGAGGAGAACATCCGCCGTGCCGGGGAGGTGTGCCGGCTGTTCCACGATGCCGGGATGATCGTCCTGACCGCCTTCATCTCACCGTACCGCCGCGACCGCCTCCTGGTCAGGCAGATGCACCCGGGCGGGGGCTTCATCGAGGTGTTCGTGGACACACCGATCGAGGTCTGTGAGGAGCGCGATGTGAAGGGCCTGTACGCGAGGGCCCGATCCGGGGAGATCCCGGAGTTCTCGGGCGTCTCGGCACCATACGAGGAGCCGATCGAGCCGGAGCTGCACATGGAGACGGTCGGCAGGACGATCGAGGGCTGCGTCGAGGAGATCGTGAGGTACCTGGAGAGCGGTGGGTTCGTGTCCCCGGGGTGACGGTCCTGGGTACGCGGCCAGTCAGCGCGTCCGACCGGCGGGCCCGTCTCCATCCAGGACAGCGGCATGCGCGTGCATGATCACGGCCACCTCGGGGTGGACCCGGAGTGCCAGCAGGCGGGGAGGCCGTACTCCGAACTCCCGAACGTCGAATCGGACCTCACCGTTGATCTCGAGCTCGCCGTCGTCCTGACGGAGCTGGACGATGCCCAGCAGATCCGTCGTCACGCCGTGGAAGGACACGGCACCGCGAGCCATGACGTGATCGGCATCCTCAGCCGAGGCGAGTTGCGCGAGCTCTGCCGTGATGACCGGGTAGCGCTTGGCCTCCACCCTCCGCTCGGTCTCCCGATCGAGCAGGGGGTTGCCCGATCGGAGCCGGGACAGCGGGAACTCGAGATGCGCCGAGGCAGGTGCCGCCAGGTCGATCCCACCCCGGCTGTCGAAGGTCAACTCCACCCAACCCTGGAGGCCGGTGGCGTCCGAGCGGATCGGGTGCAAGGTCGACCGCCCCTCGATGGAGAGCATCGAGCGGTCTGGATCGAGGACGTAGAGCTGAGCCATGCAGCGCTCTCCGAGGGGGACGGGCTCCGACCGAAGCTACGCCTCCGGCTCCGGCCTCCGCAGGGTCGAAGGTCCCCTTGTCGATGCGCGGGAGCGTGGAGATCGCTGGGTATCCGCCCCGGCCCAGAAGTAGGGTGCGCCACACCTGGAGAGAGCCGTGATGTCCGAACCGACCGCTGAAGGGCAGCCACCCGAGCCCGATCCGAGTGATGTCAGGCAGGTGAGGCTGTCCAAGCTGCGGAGCCTCCGTGAGCGCGGGATCGACCCGTATCCGAGTCGCTACGAGGTGGACCACCACGCGTCGGAGCTGCGCGAGCGGTTCGGGAACCTGCTCGCGGGGGAGGAGACGGAGCACCGGGTACGCCTCGGAGGTCGCATCATGCTGCTCCGCGACCAGGGCCGGCTCGTCTTCGCGACCCTCCAGGACGCTACCGGTCGGATGCAGCTCTTCGTGTCGGTGGGAGTCCTGGAGGAGGAGGACCACAACCGGTTCAAGGATCTCGATCTCGGCGACTGGGTCGGTGTCGAGGGTCGGGTCATGGTCACCCGCAAGGGAGAGCTGTCGGTGAAGGTCGAGCACTTCGAGCTCCTGGCCAAGTCGCTGAGGCCTCTACCGGACAAGTGGCACGGCTTGGCCGATGTGGATACGCGGTTTCGTCAGCGGTACGTGGATCTGATCGTCAACGAGCGTGCTCGGCAGGTCTTCGAGGTCCGGAGCAGGACGATCCGAGCGATCAGGTCCTTCCTCGACTCACGCGGGTTCACCGAGGTCGAGACGCCTGTGCTGAGCCTCGCGCAGGGAGGGGCTTCTGCGCGCCCGTTCGTGACCCACTACAACGCCCTGGACCTGGAGACCTATCTGCGGATCGCCCTCGAGCTCCATCACAAGCGCTTGATCGTCGGAGGACTCGAGCGGGTCTACGAGATCGGTCGCATCTTCCGGAACGAGGGGCTCGACACGCGGCACAATCCCGAGTTCACGATGCTGGAGGCCTACCAGGCGTTCGGTGACTACACCGACATGATGCGCCTCACGGAGGAGCTCGTCGCCCATGCCGCCCGAGAGGCGATCGGGACGACGCTCGTGGAGGTCAACGGTCGTTCGTTCGATCTGGCGCCACCCTGGGCGCGAGCCACGCTCGTCGAGCTGATCCGTGATCACGTGGGTGTCGAGATGCACCCATCCATGCCGCTGGTGGAGGCGCGACGGGTGCTGGAGGGACTGGACCTGGAGTACGAAGATGCCTGGGGGGCGGGTCGGCTGACGGCAGAGGTCTTCGCACGTCTGGTCGAGCACCAGCTCGAGGGTCCGATGTTCGCGACCGACTTCCCCGCGGAGGTATCGCCGCTCGCCCGGAGGTCTCGCGACGACCCTTCCACCGTCGAACGCTTCGAGGTGTTCGTGGGTGGGGACGAGGTGGCCAACGCCTACAGCGAGCTGAACGATCCGGTGGACCAGCTCCGGCGCTTCGAGGAGCAGGCAAGGCTCAAGGCCGGGGGTGACCTCGAGGCGGGGGACGTGGACTACGACTACATCCGGGCGCTCGAGTACGGCTTGCCGCCCACGGGAGGGCTGGGGATCGGGATCGACCGGCTGGTGATGCTGCTGGCAGGGGTGAGCAGCATCCGTGAGGTGATCCTCTTCCCGACGCTCCGCCCGGAGGCGTTCGACCCGATCGGGTTCGGCGGGGGGGCGTAGCCCGTCATCGTCGAACGGCCTGCGACGTTCCGCCGGATCCCTGAGATCAGCTCCTGACGGTCACCCGTACCGCAACAGCACCGTTCGGCAGTCGAATCGTGACGGTCGCGGCGAAGTCGCGTGGCTGTTGGCTGCCGTCGTAGGCGATGGTGACCTGGGTCTGGGACCCGGGGAAGAGGAGGCCGCCTGTCGGTGAGGCCGAGATCCCCTGGGACAGGGGCGCGAGGGCGGACCAGGTGCCCACACCGCTCCCGACGTTGCGGATCGTGATCGTCTGCGTGCCACCGCCGTTGGGGACCGAGACCTCCGTCGGCCCGACGACCAACACTGCATCACCGACCGGCGGTGGGGGTGGTGGCGGCGTCACGACCGTGGTCGATGTGCTGGGGGTGGGGGTCGATCCGTTGGCCGGGATCGACGTGGAGGAGCTGGTGGTGGTCGGCCGGGTCGTCGTGGGTCCGATGGTGGTCGTGGTGGTCGACGGCGTCGCGGCGGAGGCTCCGGGATCCCTGGGCACGATGAACACCGAGCTGGCCGAGAAGGAGCGGGAAGTCGCGCGGAGCGCTCCGGGGCCAGGTCATGTAGTCGGGCGTCGCGGACGGTGGGGACCGCACCCTCATAGGTGACGGTTCGACGAGCCTCGTCCCAGCGGGCGGCCGTCAGCTCCAGCATGACCGGCTGGATCGTCCGGTCGTCCGGAACGACCGCCGCCTGCGCGGAGAGCCCCTCCTCGAAGAGCTGGGCGAGCTCGCGGTCCACGAAGTCGCCGGTCGGCAGGACGCCGGCAGCGTCGGTTGTGAGCCAGGTGGTTATCTGCTCGACCCCACCCAGGGTGACGGTGACCGCGCCGTCCTCGCTCCTGGAGGTCCCGAGGAGCGCGTGCTGGACGTACACGGGGCCGGGGTCGCGGGGCTCGGGCGAGGCCTCGGCAGTCTCGCCGGTCCCAGGGTCGCCGACCGCCTCGCCGGCACCCACGTCCGAGGAGTCGTCTGACCGGCTGCACGCCCCAGCGAGGAGCGTGAAGGCGAGGAGTGCTCTTACGACGGGCGTCAACCGCACACGACAACGTTAGAGGTTGCGGAGTGGGATTTCCCTCCACCCTCGCCGTCCACCTCAGCGGATGAGGACGCTCTCCGCATACGGAGCAGCGGGCTCTGCGGCTTGCGTACTCTCGAGATCGTGAACCCGTACGCCCTGCTGGGCGTTGCACCCACGGCCTCAGAGCAGGCGATCAGCGCTGCCTACCACCGGATGTTGAAGCTCCACCACCCGGACCGCTTCGCCACCGCGTCGGTGTCCGAGAGGCTGAGCGCCGAGGAGATGACACGTTCGCTGAACGAGGCGATGAGCAGGATCCGTTCGGATCGCGCCTCGGGCTGGACCAGCCCGTCCACGGGGACGGTCGTCGATGGCGAGCGGGGCGACGCGGTCGGAGAGGAGGACCGGAGGGCCGAGAGGCTCCGGCGACTCGCGAACGAGACAAGGGATCCATCGGTGGTGGACCTGGCTGCGGGTCGGATGGGCGAGAGGGCACAGAAGGCGCCACAACCGGTCGAGCGACGGGCAGCGACGGCGGGAGCACTCGTGGTGCTCCTGGTCGTGGCGGCGACACTCGCGCTCGTTGCTCATGCTCTTCTAGCCGGTCAGGGCTCGGTCGCGTCGAGGAACCTCCAGAAGGCGACCGCCGCACAAGAACCCCCGTACACGGCCACCACCAGCCAGAACCAGATGTCGGTGGGATCGGCCAGATAGCGCGCGAGAGCCCGCCCGAGGGCGATCGCCAGTGGGATGGTCACCGCCACCTGCCTGGCGGGGGAGTAGCGGACGCGGTGGAGGTGCTCCAGCCACCACTCGACCACAGCGGGCAGCGGGAGGAGCACGAGGATGATGGGGTCGATGACATGGTCGGACCCGAGGGCCGAGGCGGACACGACGAGAGCGACGAGCGCGATGGGGTACAGGACCAGGCATCGACGACAGATGTGTCGCTGTCCGAGGCGGACGCACCGGTCGTACTGGTCGGGATGATGGTGCGAGAGCAGCAGTGGGGTGTCGGAGCGCTCCGGAACCTCACGCACACGCTCAGCCGTTCTTGGGCAGGTCGCGGAAGGGCAGGATCTTGTCCTGGTTGGGCTCCTTCTGGAGCCCGAGCACCCGCTCTCCGATGATGTTCTTCTGGATCTCGTCGGTGCCGCCGTAGATCGACGGAGCCGGGCTGAAGAGGGCCATCTCGGTGACCATCGCCGCGAAGGGGTTGCCCGTGGCTTCGCTCAGGGCGTCACGATCGTCTCCCTCGTAGGCGTGGAGGGTCGCGGCCGGACCCAGGATGCTCATGCCGACTTCGCGGGAGAGCCGCACGATGCGGCTCATCGACAGCTTCGCCGTGTTCGCCTCGGGCCCGGGAGCCCTGCCGGCGGCCTTCGCCGCCTTCATCCGGAGGTTGGTGAAGCGAGCGATCTCGTTGAGGGTGTGCAGACGCATCAGATCTTGGCGGATGACTGGATCGTCGAGCCTTCCGTTGCCGCGCGAGCTCGACGAACAGCTTCTCCGCGGCTCCGAACATCGCTCCTCCGGCACCTCGCCGACCGGGGTCGGACACGAAGTCGCCTGCACGTCGTTCCAGGTGGCCGGCCTTGCTGCCCGGGATCGCCATCGACGCTCCTCCGCCACCTCCCCCGGCTCCGAGGCCCGCCCGCTCGTTCGCAAGGGTCGTGTTGGCCGCGGCCCAGCCGTTGTTGAGCTCTCCGATCACCGAATCGACCGGAGCTCGCGCCTCGTCGAGGAAGACCTCGTTGAACAGGGCCCGACCGGTGAGCTCGCGCAGGGGGCGCACCTCGACTCCCGGCTGATCCATCTCGAGCGCGAAGTAGGAGATCCCCTGGTGCTTGGGGCTGTCCGGGTCGGTGCGGGCGATGAGCATCGCGAGGTCCGCGATCTGCCCTCCGGAGGTCCACACCTTCTGGCCGTTGAATCGCCACTCGTCTCCATCGCGTTCGGCACGGGTCTGCAGACCGGCCAGGTCCGACCCGGCACCCGGTTCGCTGAACAGCTGGCACCAGGCCTTGCGGCCGGTGACGATGTCGCGGAGATACCGCTCCTTCTGCTCGTCGGTTCCGTGGGCGACGATCGTGGGGCCTGCGAGCATGAGACCCAGGCCCCCGGGGGGACCGAGAGCACCGTGCTCGGAGAGGATGCGCGAGATCTGGTTCGCCGTGTCGCGATCGGTGCCGCGGCCGTACCACTCGGCCGGCCAGGTGGGGGCCGCCCAGCCCGCAGTGCCGAGCCGCTCCCACCAGTCGCCGACGCTGAGCTCCGGATCCCAGTTGGCTTCCAGCCACGAGTGCATCTCGGCGATGAGCGGCTCGGGTGAGGCTGTGGGCTCGGTCACGGTCATCATGGGCCTCCTCATGAGGTGGAAGGCGGGCCGGCGAGCCGATTCCAACAGAACTTGACTGAGCGGTCAAGACTGGCGCTGCCCATGCCAGAGTCGCAGGCCGGCGCAGGCTTGCCCCCGTCGACCTCCGCCTCAAGGATGACGGTGTGGTCGCGGATCAAGATCGACGCCGCTCCGCGGGGCTGCTGGATCTCGCGGCGCTGGACCCCGATGCCCCGGCTCTCGATGATCTGACGAGGAGGCGCACCAGGGGAGAGCAGGTCGAGCGTGCGGGACAGATCGTCCACCTCCTGCGCTCGGAGCTCGGCGCCCGCTCCGATGACCACGTCGCCATGGTGATGGGGAACAGGGTGGAGTTCGTCGAGCTGTGCCTCGGCTCACTGCTGGCGGGCACGTGGATGACGCCGGTGAACTGGCACCTGACAGCCGGGGAGGCCGCCGCCGTCATCGCGGACAGCGGAGCATCGGTGGTGTTCGCAGATCCTGCGCACGAGGAGCTGGCGCGCGAGGCCGCAGGCGGCACACCTGTGGTCACTGTGGGGGAGGAGCTGGACTCGTTGCTGGGTGGGAGGCCGGTCTCTATCGACCTGGACAGTCCGCCGGGCGGGAACATGCTGTACACGAGCGGCACGACCGGCAGGCCGAGGGGCGTGCGTCGAACCAGGCAGCGCACGGTCCGTGAGGCCCTCGAGGCTCTCGTGCGCAGCGCTCGACGTCTCGGCCTCGACGGTGGGGGAGCCCACCTCGTCACCGGGCCCCTCTACCATGCCGCACCGCTCGGCTTCGGCCTGATGGATGAGCACTCGGGTGCGGAGCTGGTGATCATGCCGCGCTTCGACCCTTCAGGCCTGCTCAGGCTGATCGCGGAACGGGAGGTGCGCAACACGCACCTCGTACCGACGATGTTCGTTCGATTGCTGCGGCTCGAGCCGGAGGAACGGGCGCGCTCGGCCACCTCCTCGCTTCACACGGTCCTGCACGGTGCAGCCCCGATCTCGGAATCGGTGAAGCGTCGGATGATCGACTGGTGGGGTCCCGTGCTCGTCGAGTACTGGGGCGGGAGCGAAGGCGGGGTGGTCACACTCGTGTCAACGGCCGAGTGGCTGGAGCGGCCGGGGACGGTCGGACGGCCTGTTCCGGACCACGAGGTCTGGGCGGGTGACGACTGCGGCGGGCCCCTCCCCGCCGGCGACGAGGGCCTGCTCTGGTGCCGGAACAAGGCATCTGCCAAGGTCTTCGAGTACCACTCCGATGAGCAAGGTGGGGAGCGCGGCTCGGTGGGTCCCGGCACCTACGCCTTGGGCGACATTGGGCGTGTGGACGAGGACGGATACGTCTTCCTGCTCGGTCGCAGCTCGGACATGATGATCTCCGGCGGCGTGAACATCTTCCCGGCAGAGGTCGAGGACGTGCTCCGAGATCACCCCGCGATCGCAGACGTGGCGGTGTTCGGTGTGCCCGACGCGGAGTGGGGGGAGTCCGTGAGGGGTGCCGTCGAGCTCGAGGCGGGCTGGGAGTGGTCCGCCGGGCTCGAGAGGGAGATCCTGAGCTGGGCACGGGGACGGCTCGCCGGGTTCAAGGTCCCGCGGTCCCTGGAGCATCACGACAGGCTGCCACGCCTCGAGACCGGGAAGCTCCTCACGCGTGTGCTGCGGGACGGGCCTCGAGCCGAGCCCGACCGGCGCCGGGTCAATCGCGGAGCAGGTGGCCCAACGCGCTGACCAGCATCCGAGGATCGTCGGATCCGCAGAGCTCGCGAGCCGAGTGCATCGCGAGCTGCGGAATCCCGACATCCACCGTCGGAACCCCCAGCCGTGCAGCGGTGACAGGTCCGACGGTCGATCCACAGGGCAGGTCACTCCGAACGACGAAGGACTGTCGGGGGACACCGGCACGCTCACATGCCAACACGAACCTGGCCGTGGTGAGTGCGTCGGTGGCGTAGCGTGCGTTGACGTTCGTCTTGATCACCGGGCCCCCGTTGAGCCGGACCTGGTGTGAGGGCTCGTGACGTTCGGAGTAGTTCGGATGCGTTGCGTGCGCCCCGTCGACTGATACGCAGAGCGAGCCCGCGAGACAGCGATGCAGATGCTCTCGGCTGCCGGCTCGGGCGGCGACCAGCCGCTCCAAGACGGTGGCGAGGAAGGTGCCGTCGGCGCCTGTCGCTGAGGTCGAGCCGACCTCCTCGTGGTCGTAGAGGCAGATGACGGCGGTGAAGTCCCTCTCCGAATCCCGAGCGAAGTCGAGCAGGGCCGAGGAGGCGGCCCAGCACGATGCGAGGTTGTCGATCCGGGGACCGGAGATCAGCTCCTCGTCACGCCCGGCGAGGGTGGAGGCCGCGAGGTCGTGGGTCATGAGATCCCAACCGAGCACCTCCTCGGTGCCGAGCTCGTCGGCCACGAATCGGGAGAACCCACCGTCCTCGGGGGCGCCTAGTGCCCAGATCGGAGCCAGGTGCAGCTGCCGGTCGAGCCGGAGACCCCTCTCGTCGATGTCGCGGTCGAGGTGCGGGGCCAGCTGGGGGATGCGGAGCACGGGTCGGTCCACCCGGAGGAGCCGCACTTCCGTGCCCCTGCCCCCCCGGACCGCCACCCGTCCGGAGAGCCCCAGGTCGCGGTCGAGCCAGGAGTTCAGGAGCGCCGATCCGTACACCTCGACGCCGAGCTGCCGGTATCCGACACGACCGGTGTCTGCACGCGGCTTGATCCTGAGGTTGGGGCTGTCCGTGTGCGCCGTGACGATGCGAAGCGGAGCCGCCGGGTCGGATCGGGTGCTGCCGACCCAGGCGACGAGGCTTCCGGCGCTCGTCACGAGACCGCGTTCGAGGTTGGGCCAGGTGTGTGAGGCGTCGACACGGGAGAACCCGGCATCCTCCAGCAGGCCGGCAGTGGTCTCCACAGCGTGGTACGGCGAGGGCGACGCATCGATGTAGGAGATGAGCTGACGTGCGCTGTCGAGATCTTCCATGCCGGGAGAGGTGTGCTGTGGTGGCGTCATGGCGAACTATTTTGGCCCGAGGTCTCGCGGCACCGTACCCTGAGACCTCCTGCCGAGGGCCAATGCCGTCCCTTCGGCGCCTGAACTCCGGTTGCCCGACCGTTCGACGCTGAGGGAGAGGGATGCCCCGGGATCTTCCTGCGCAGCAGGGACTGTACGACCCCCGGTTCGAGCACGACTCGTGCGGGGTCAACTTCGTCGTCCACATGAAGGGCGTCCGGAGCCACGAGATCGTCGAGACCGGCATCGGCGCGCTGTGCAACCTCCAGCATCGGGGTGCTCTCGGCGCGGAGGTGAACACGGGTGACGGTGCGGGGATCCTGATGCAGATGCCCGACCGCTTCCTTCGGGAGGTGGTGGACTTCGATCTCCCACGTGAGGGTGCCTATGCGTCGGGCATCGCGTTCCTTCCGCAGGATCTCCACCGGGCCGACGAGGTGGCGGCGGCGATCGAGCACATAGCGAAGGAGGAGGGGCTGAGGGTCCTTGGCTGGCGCGATGTCCCAACCGACGCGTCGAACCTGGGCCTGGGGGCGCTGCGGGTGATGCCGAGCTTCAGGCAGGTGTTCTTGGCCGGCGACGGACTGGAGGACATCACCCTGGACCGACACGCGTACGCGGTCCGCAAACGTAGCGAGCACGAGATCCGGGACGGCGACGGTGAGCGTGAGGTGTACTTCCCGAGCCTCAGCGCCCGCACGCTCGTGTACAAGGGCATGCTCACCACGCCACAGCTCTCCGAGTTCTTCCCGGATCTCGGGCATCCGCGGATCGAGTCCGCTCTGGTGCTCGTGCACAGCCGCTTCTCGACGAACACCTGGCCCTCGTGGCCGCTCGCGCACCCCTACCGCTACATAGTCCACAACGGCGAGATCAACACGGTGCAGGGCAACCAGAACTGGATGCGAGCCCGAGAGGCGATGCTGGCCACCGGTCTCATCCCGGGCGATCTCGGCCGGCTCTTCCCGATCTGTACCCCGGGCGCCAGCGACAGCGCGCGCTTCGACGAGGTGCTCGAGCTGCTCCACCTCGGCGGGTACTCCCTCCCGCACGCCGTGTTGATGATGATCCCCGAGGCCTGGGAGCGGCACGACTCGATGGATCCGGAAAGAAGGGCGTTCTATCGGTTCCACGCATCGCTGATGGAGCCCTGGGACGGCCCCGCCTCGATCGCCTTCACAGACGGGACCGTGGTGGGAGCTGTGCTGGACCGCAACGGACTGCGGCCATCGCGCTACTGGGTGACCGCCGACGACCTGGTGATCATGGCCAGCGAGGTGGGGGTGGTGGAGGTACCGCCCGAGCGCGTGGTTCACAAGGGGAGGCTGCAGCCCGGCCGGATGTTCCTGGTGGACACGACCAAGGGAAGGATCATCCCCGACGACGAGATCAAGGCGGAGCTGGCCGCAGCAAACCCTTACCAGGAGTGGCTCGACGCGGGCATCGTCAAGCTGAGGGATCTCCCGGAGAGGGAGCACACCCGGGTACCGCACGCCTCGGTCGTGCCGACGTCAGCAGGTCTTCGGGTACACCGCCGAGGAGCTGACGCTTCTGGTTGCACCCATGGCCCGTGACGGGAAGGAGTCCCTCGGATCGATGGGGACCGACACTCCGCTCGCGGTGCTCTCCAACCGTCCTCGCCTCCTCTTCGACTACTTCAAGCAGCTCTTCGCGCAGGTGACGAATCCTCCACTGGACGCGATCCGGGAAGAGCTCGTGACCGCAGTGGGGAACCGGATGGGGAGCGAGGGGAACCTGCTGGAGCCCGGTGCCGACTCGTGTCGCCAGATCGTGCTGCACAGCCCGATCCTCGACAACGAGGACTTCGCCAAGCTCCACCACATCGACGAGGAGGACGGGCCCGGATTCCGGTCCCAGATCATCTCCTGCCTCTACCCGGTCGCTGCGGGGGGCTCAGGACTGCGCGAATCGCTGGATCGGATCCGCAGGGAGGCGACGGAGGCGGTGTCCGCTGGCGTGAACATCCTGATCCTCTCCGATCGTCACGGGACGGACGAGCTCGCGCCGATCCCGTCCCTGCTGTTCACCGGCGCCGTGCATCACCACCTGGTCCGGGAGAAGACGCGGACCAAGGTCGGCCTCGTCATCGAGACAGGCGATGCACGTGAGGTGCACCACATGTGCCTCCTCATCGGGTTCGGTGCGACCGCGATCAATCCCTACCTGGCGTTCGAGACGATCCTCGATCTGATCGCCGAGGGTGCATCGGAGATGAGCGATCCAGTCCGGGCGGTCCGCAACTACATCCAGGCCTGTGACAAGGGCATCCTCAAGGTCATGTCCAAGATGGGGATCTCGACGGTCGCGTCCTACGGGGGCGCTCAGATCTTCGAGGCGATCGGGCTGTCCGACGAGCTCATCGAGGAGTTCTTCACGGGCACCGCGAGCAAGCTCCAGGGGATAGGGCTCGAAGAGATCGCGGAGGAGGTGCGGCGTCGGCAGGTCGTCGCGTGGCCGGAGAACTGCTCCGAGAGGGCACATCGCGCCATCGACTTCGGGGGCGAGTACAAGTGGCGCAGGGAGGGAGAGCACCACCTGTTCAACCCGGAGACGGTGTTCAAGCTGCAGCAGGCGACGAGGGAAGGCCGCTTCGACATCTTCCGCGAGTACACATCCTCGGTGGACGAGCAATCAGAGCGCTTGTGCACACTACGGGGCCTGCTCCGTTTCCGGACGGAGACACGACAACCCGTTCCGCTGGAGGAGGTGGAACCGGTCTCCGAGATCGTGAAGCGGTTCTCGACCGGCGCGATGTCCTACGGCTCGATCTCCAAGGAGGCCCACGAGACACTTGCGATCGCGATGAACCGGCTCGGTGGGAAGTCGAACACCGGCGAGGGTGGCGAGGACTCCGACCGCTACCTGCCGGACGAGAGCGGTGACCTCCGTCGCAGCGCGATCAAGCAGACTGCGTCGGGTCGCTTCGGGGTGACGAGCGAGTACCTGACGAACGCGGACGACATCCAGATCAAGATGGCCCAAGGAGCCAAGCCCGGTGAGGGCGGGCAGCTGCCGGGAAGGAAGGTGTACCCGTGGATCGCGAAGACCCGCTACTCGACGCCCGGCGTGGGGTTGATCTCTCCGCCGCCTCACCACGACATCTACTCGATCGAGGATCTCGCCCAGCTGATACACGATCTCAAGAACGCCAATCCCGGGGCGCGCATCCACGTCAAGCTGGTTGCAGAGGTGGGAGTGGGCACCGTGGCCGCGGGCGTGTCGAAGGCACACGCGGACGTCGTGCTGATCTCGGGCCACGATGGAGGGACGGGGGCTTCGCCCCTCACGTCGATCAAGCACGCGGGCGGCCCGTGGGAGCTCGGGCTCGCCGAGACCCAGCAGACGCTCCTGCTCAACGGGCTTCGTGACCGCATCGTCGTGCAGACCGACGGGCAGCTGAAGACCGGTCGGGACGTGGTGGTGGCCGCCCTGCTCGGTGCCGAGGAGTTCGGATTCGCGACCGCTCCGCTCGTGAGCCTGGGTTGCGTGATGATGCGGGTGTGTCATCTCGACACGTGCCCCGTCGGGATCGCGACCCAGAACCCTGTGCTCAGGGAGCGCTTTGCGGGGAAGCCCGAGTACGTGCAGAACTTCTTCGAGTTCATCGCGGAGGAGGTGCGCATGCTTCTCGCCGAGCTCGGGTTCCGGACTCTAGGGGAGGCCGTGGGCCGCAGCGAGGCGCTCGACGTAGGTGAGGCAGTCGGGCACTGGAAGGCGCACGGGCTCGACCTGAGCCCGGTGCTCGCCATGCCGGAGCCGCTCGAGCACGACCATCGTCACCAGTACCGGGTCCAGGACCACGGTCTCGAGCATGCGCTCGACCAGGAACTGATACGGGAGGCTGCCCCAGCGCTCGAGAGCGCTGAGAGCGTGAGGATCGAGATGCCGATCCGGAACGTGAATCGCACCGTCGGCACGATGCTCGGGCACCATGTGACGAAGCGCTACGGCGCGGAGGGGCTCCCCGACGACACGATCACGATCCGGTTCACCGGATCCGCAGGTCAGAGCTTTGGCGCGTTCGTTCCTCGGGGAATGACGCTTCGGCTGGAGGGCGATGCCAACGACTACACGGCAAAGGGGCTCTCCGGTGGGCGCGTCATCCTGCGGCCTCCCGCGTCATCCCCTTTCGCTGCCGAAGAGAACATCATCGCCGGGAACGTCATCCTGTACGGCGCGACATCAGGGGAGGTGTTCATCCGCGGCGTCGTGGGTGAGCGCTTCTGTGTGAGGAACTCCGGAGCGGTCGCAGTGGTCGAGGGTGTCGGCGATCACGGCTGCGAGTACATGACCGGCGGGAGAGCCGTAGTGCTCGGTCCGACCGGTCGGAACTTCGCCGCCGGCATGTCGGGGGGGATCGCGTACGTGTACGACGTGGACGGAAGCTTCGCCACCAGGGTGAACCACGAGATGGTGGACCTCGAGGAGCCTGAATCCGAGGACCTCGTCTGGCTCCGGAACCGGCTCGAACGGCACCTCCAGGAGACCGACTCCGCAGTCGCCGCGCGGATGCTCGACAGCTGGGAGCTCGAGGCGAGGATGTTCCGCAAGGTGATGCCGAAGGACTATCGCCGCGTCCTGGAAGCTCAGCGGGAGGCCGAGGAGCGCGGCGAGGATCCGCTCGAGGCGATCATGGCCGCTGCACACGGTTGAGGTGGAGATGGGTGACGTCACTGGATTCCTGAAGCATCAGCGAGAGCTCCCGATCCACCGGCCGGTCGAGGAGCGTGTGAAGGATTGGCGGGAGGTCTACGAGGAGTTCCCGATCGAGAAGATCCGGGTTCAGGCCAGCCGATGCATGGACTGTGGGGTGCCCTTCTGCAACCGGGGCTGCCCGCTCGGGAACCTCATCCCGGACTGGAACGACCTCGTGTACCGGGACCGGTGGCGCGATGCGAGCGAGCGCCTTCATGCCACCAACAACTTCCCGGAGCTCACCGGACGGCTCTGTCCCGCACCGTGCGAGGCCGCTTGTGTTCTGGGCATCAGCCAACCCCCGGTGACCATCAAGCAGGTCGAGGTCGAGATCGTCGATCGTGCGTTCTCCGAGGGCTGGGTTCAGCCGGTGGTTCCGGGGGAGAAGACCGGTCGACAAATCGCAGTGGTCGGCTCGGGACCGGCGGGCCTCGCGTGCGCACAGCAGCTCACGAGAGCGGGCCATGAGGTCGTGGTGTACGAGAGAGACGACCGGGTCGGCGGGCTCGCGAGGTACGGAATCCCGGAGTTCAAGCTCGAGAAGCGGCACATCGACCGCCGGGTGGCGCAGATGCAGGCCGAGGGAACGAGGTTCAAGACCAGTACGAACGTCGGGTTCGACGTGAGTGCCCAGGAGCTTCGTGCGGCGAACGATGCGATCGTGGTCGCGGGTGGAGCGACCGTTCGGAGGGATCTGCCCATACCGGGCCGCGAGCTGGGGGGGATCCACCAGGCGATGGAGTACCTCCCTCAGGCGAATCGTGTGCAGCAGGGCGACATCCAACGGCCCGAGATCTCCGCAGCCGGGAAGCGGGTGGTCATCATCGGCGGGGGCGACACCGGCGCCGACTGCCTCGGGACGGCTCACCGCCAGGGGGCTCGCGAGGTGTACCAGCTCGAGATCATGTCGCGCCCGCCTGCGGAGCGCGATCCCTCGACACCGTGGCCGATGTGGCCCCTGATGTTCCGCACCTCTTCAGCCCACGAGGAGGGCGTGGAGCGGGTGTACTCGGTCTCGACGACCGAGTTCCTCGATGACGGAGCCGCTCACGTGCGCGCCTTGAGGGGCCACGAGGTCGAGATGGTCGTCCAGGATGGGCGGCCGACGTTCCAGCCCGTGGAGGGCACGGAGTGGGAGATCGAGTGCGAGTTGGTGCTCCTCGCCCTCGGCTTCAGCGGTGCCCAGCGCGAGGGACTGGCGGAGCAGCTCGGCCTGGCTTTCGACGAGCGGGGGAGTGTTGCGCGAGATGAGAGCTGGATGACGAACGTCGACGGGGTCTTCGTCTGTGGGGACATGGGTCGAGGCCAGAGCCTCATCGTCTGGGCCATCGCCGAGGGTCGGTCCTGCGCGGCCGCCGTGGACACGTGGCTGGAGGGGTCGACGCTCCTACCGTCCCCGGTGACCCCGCAGCTGCGTCCTCTGGGCTGAGGACTCCGTCAGGTGCCCGGGGAGCCTTGATCGTCCGCTCGGCCCCGTTGACCCCACGGGAGGCCGGAACCGGCTATCGTCGCGTTGGGCCGGGCGGAGGCCGGGACGGCGGAAAGAGACCGAGAAGGGTGGACATTCGGCAGTTCTTGTTCCGAGCGGCTCAAGAACGAAAGAACGTGGTCGATGGGAAGAGAGCCTGGCTCCGGCGATGTGCCCGCTGCGACGGCGGGGGAGCGCAGGTTCGGGGGAAGCCGACGCTAGAGGGCTCGAAGGCATGAAGAACTGGAAGGTCGGTACCAAGCTCATCGCGGTGCTCGCGCCGCCGCTCCTGGTCTTGGCGGTGCTCGCCGGGTTCGGGATCAGCCAGAGGCTGTCGGAGGCCGGCGACGCGGCCCGTGCTGAGGATCTGACATCGCTCGCGGCCAAGAACGCGGCGATGGTGCACAACCTCCAGAACGAGGCGATCTTCTCAGCGGCCTACATGGCGAGCGACGGAGCGGCCGCCAGCTCGGAGCTCACTGACGTCCGCGAGCTGACCGACAACTCGATGGAAGACCTCCTCGCGGAGCTGGAGAAGTTCGATGCAGGTAGTGAGGCGGAGACCTTCCGAGCCGCCCTCGAGACTGCGAGGACGAGGATCGAGGGGCTCGAGGTCATCCGCACCACTGTCGACGGCGATGACTCGAGCATCCTCGCCGCGGTGAAGCAGCTCACGGATGTCTCCGCTGGGCTGCTGGCGGTCAACCAGGAGATCGCTCACGCCACCGAGACTCCCGAGCTCGCCACCGACCTGAACAGCTACGTCCAGTACTCCCGCCTGAAGCAGGAGTCCGCCCTCGAGCGCGGCGCTGCTGGCTGGGATCCTTCAGCGGGATCCCGCGGAGTTCCGGGACACGAACGAGAACGAGTGCAGCGAGGTCGCCAACTGCCAGGAGTTCACGACCTTCAACACTGCGCTGGAGGCAGAGCTCGAGCAGAAGGACGACTGGCAGGAGCAGGCCTCCCCGGAGGCGAAGCGACTCGAGCGGAACGCGCTCTCCTCCGAGGAGGTGAGGGTCGCGGAGACGGTGCTCGCGCGAGCCCAGGAGGCGGGCTCCGACCTGGCACCGGTCACGAAGGAGAACGGGGACCCGATCGAGCCCGTCGAGTGGCTGGAGGCCTCGCAGGCGAAGCTCGGAGCACAGCTGGACCTGGAGAACCAACTCGTCACGGCGATCGTCGACCGGGCGGTGGACCTCCGGAGCACGGCAGACAACGCATGGCGGGCGTTCCTCCTGCTGACGCTCGTCGCGATCGTGGCGTCGATGGCGCTGGCGTTCCTCGTGGCCCGGGCGATCGCTCGTCCGCTCCAGAAGCTCACAGTGGCGGCCAACCGCCTCTCGACGGAGCAGCTCCCCTCCCTGGTCGAACAGCTGCGCAGTCCACAGATCGAGGAGGGGCTGGCAGCGCAGACTGCAGCTCCGATCGACATCGACTCACGGGACGAGATCGGCCAGCTGGCGGATGCCTTCAACACGATCCAGCAGGTGACGCTCGAGGTCGCCGAAGAGCAGTCTTCCTTGCTCAGGAAGGGCATCGGCGACATCTTCATCAACCTCGCGCGGCGCAACCAGACGCTCCTTGATCGCCAGATCGAGTTCATCGATCAGCTCGAGGCGAACGAGGAGGACCCCGATCAGCTGGACAACCTGTTCAAGCTGGACCATCTCGCCACCCGGATGCGTCGCAACGCTGAGTCGCTGCTCGTCCTCGCGGGAGCCGAGCCGCCGAGGCGCAGAGGTCGGCCTGTTTCGCTGGCCGACGTCGTGAGGGTCGCGATCGGCGAGGTCGAGGACTTCGCGCGGATCTCCCTGCTCGCCCTGGACGACGCGCAAGTCGGCGGGAACGTCGCTGTCGATCTCGCTCATCTGCTCTCCGAGCTGATGGAGAACGCAACCCACTTCTCGCCCCCCGACACCCATGTGGAGGTGCTGGGCAGGGTCGAGGCCGACGGCAGCTACGCGCTGTCGGTCACCGATCAGGGCATCGGAATGAGCCCGGAGCAGCTCGGAGAGGCGAACTCCCTCCTGGAGAACCCGCCGGTGGTCGGGCTGGCGCTCTCCCGCTCGCTCGGCTTCATCGTCGTGGGACGGCTGGCCCAACGCTTCGGGATCCGGGTGGACCTGCAGTCGGCTCCCTCGGGCGGCATCACCGCCGTTGTGAACCTGCCGCGGGATCTCGTGACCGACGAATCCGGCGCTCCCTTGCCGATCGAGCCCGGATACGAGGGCGTCGAGGAGTACGAGCTCGTCGAGGAGATCGTCGAGGTCGAGGAAGCCGAAGAGCCCGAGGCCGTCGAGGAGTACGAGCTCGTCGAGGAGATCGTCGAGGTCGAGGAAGCCGAAGAGCCCGAGGCCGTCGAGGAGTACGAGCTCGTCGAGGAGATCGTCGAGGTCGAGGAAGCCGAAGAGCCCGAGGCCGTCGAGGAGTACGAGCTCGTCGAGGAGATCGTCGACGTCGAGGAAGCCGAAGAGCCCGAGGCCGTCGAGGAGTACGAGCTCGTCGAGGAGATCGTCGACGTCGAGGAAGCCGAAGAGCCCGAGGCCGTCGAGGAGCCGGTCAGCTTCGATGAGGTGGTCTCGACCGGGGATGCGTTCGATAGGGGCCTGGAGTCTTTGATCAGCGGGGAGACCGGCACCGGACCCATCGAGACATCCGCGCCGAGCGAACCGGAGCCTCTCCGCGAGCCGGAACCAGTGGTGGCGCGCGCGGAGTCCGAGCCCACAGCTGCGATGATCGACGATCGCCCGCCGGCGACACCTCCTCCGCCGGGATCCGACCTGACGGCCGCCGGCTTGGTGAAGAGGACGCCGAAGAAGCAGACGGCGAGCACGGTCGGCGGCGGGCCGTTGCGCACAGCGCAACCGCTTCAGCGGCCCACCCCCGGCCAATCCACGCGTTCACCGGAGGAAGTCCGCAAGATGCTCTCCCGTTATCGTGGTGGACTCAAGCGGGGGCGTGTGGACATCGATCAGGAGCCGATTGAGTGACCGTAGTGTCGACCAAGGAACGAGGACTGGGAGGCCATGCCAGAACTGAGTGCTGAAGCCAAGAACCTCAATTGGCTCGTGAACAACTTCGTGGACCGGGTTCCGGGAGTGAACGAGGCGGTGGTCGTCTCATCGGACGGGTTGCCGATGGCGGTATCCGAAGGTCTCGATCGCGACGCCGCCGACCGGTTCGCCGCCGTCGCGTCTGGCCTCATCGGCCTGGCCTATGGGGCCGCCGGGCGCTTCGGCGGCGGCGCGGTGAACGAGGTGATCATCGAGATGGAGAACGCCTTCCTGTTCGTCACCGGGATCAGTGACGGTTCGTGCCTCGCGGTGGTCGCCACTGCCGATGCGACGTCGGACTGGTGGGCTACGAGATGGCCGTACTGGTCGACAAGGCAGGTGCGGTCCTCACACCCGAGCTCCGAGCTGAGCTTCAGGCGGCACTTCCGCAGATGACGACAGGCGACGACGGCGACCGGTTCAAGGTCCGCTCCTACGTCCTGACCGGGGGGCGCACCCGCTCGGGTGCCGATCTCCCGCTGGAGACGATGGTGAGGGTGACGACGCTCGGAACGTCAGCGGCGCCGCGCCTCGCCTTGGAGCGCAAGAAGATCGTGAACCTCGCCGTTGCGCCGCTCTCCATAGCCGAGATCTCCGCCCACTTGAGCATTCCACTCGGCGTGGCCCGGGTACTGGTCGGCGACATGGTCGAGGAGGGGTTGCTCGACAGCCACAAGCCGGCCGTGCAGGAGGGTGAACGTCCAGATGTAGCGCTGCTCGAAAGGGTGCTCGATGGCCTTCAGGCGCTCTGAGGCTACGGCCTCCCCCGAAGCAGACCGAGTCCTCCAACGTCCCGCTACCGGTCAAGATCGTCGTTGCGGGCGGATTCGCCGTCGGCAAGACCACGTTCGTGGGCTCGATCTCCGAGATCGCACCGCTGACCACAGAAGCGGCGATGACGAAGGTGGCCGAGGGGATCGACGAGACCGGGGGGACCAACACCGGAAAGACGTCGACGACGGTGGCCATGGACTTCGGTCGCATCACCTTGGGGTCGGACCTGATCCTCTACCTGTTCGGAACTCCGGGGCAGGACCGGTTCAAGTTCATGTGGGACGACCTGGTCCAGGGGGCCATCGGCGCGGTGTGCCTGGTGGACACGAGCCGGCTGGCCGACTGCTTCCCGGCCGTGGACTACATGGAGACGCAGGGTGTGCCGTTCATCGTGGCGGTCAACTGCTTCCATGGTCAGCAGCTCCACGACATCTCGGACGTGAGGGAGGCCCTCGCCGTTCCCGATGACGTACCGATCATCACCACCGATGCTCGTGACCGCGCGGCGACGAAGGCCTGCCTGCTGGAACTGGTGCAGTTCGCGCTGATCAAGGCAACCACCTGAGCACCTTCGTCGACGACCCAGCGGTCGGCGTCGTCATCGTCCACTGGAACCAGCCTCAGCGCTGCGTAGAGACGGTCCGCAGCTTCCAGGAGCAGCCGCAGGCATCGATGGTGGTGGTGGTCGACAACGGTTCGCGATCGGCTGCCATCGCGCACCTTCGAGTGCACCTTCCGGAGATCCCACTCGTCTTGCAGGGGGCCAACACCGGCTTCGGAGCGGCCGCCAACGCCGGGTTCCGTCTCCTTCTCGGGGAGCGTCGAGTGCGCTACCTCGTGGTTGCGCCGCACGATGCGAGACCAGACGAGGGATGCCTCGATGCGATGGTCGGACTGCTCGATGAACGACCCTCGATCGGCCTGGCGAGTGCAGACGTGGGAGATGGAGAGATCCCGCTCGTGGACAGGTATCTGGGGGCCATCACGATCCCGGCGCGGACGGAGTCGGGGTGGGAACCGGCCGACTATCCCCATGGCACCCTCCTGATGGCCCGGCGGGAGTGCCTCCTGGACATCGGCCTCTTCGACGAGCGCTACTTCGCGTACTGCGAAGAGGCCGACCTGGGGCTACGCGCGACCAGAGCCGGCTGGCAGGTCGGACTCGTCCGTGGCGCTCGGGTGCGGAACACCACGATGCGGTCAGGTTCGGCGGCGGTCGACTACCTCCAGCAGAGGAACACCCTTCTCCTGATACGAGAGCACTCTGGCCGCTACCACGCGTTCATCAGGCTCTCGATCGCCGTCATCGAGCTCTTCTTGGGGCTCGCGTGGCCATCTGCAAGGCCACCCTTCTTCTCACCGAAGGCCCGGATCAGGGCCTTGGCCGACTTCTTGACGCGGCACTACGGCCCACCGCCGCCGACCTACTTCGAGAAGCTCGATGAGCGGGGGGATCCGGTCGAGGTGAACCAATAGCCTCCTACGGGTTCACAAGCAGTGGCCCCATCCATTCGGCGAGCCAGTAGGCGACCTCGGCACGGAAGTGCACGCCATCTGGACGCGCGTTGTCGAAGCCACCCAGGTTCTGGGTCAAGGATCCGCCCGGGCAGACACGACCGAACAGGTCCAGAACCCGGAGTTGGGGCTGACGCTCGGCGAGGGTGGGGATCAGGACACCGTTGTAGTGGGCCAGGCGAGCGGTCTCGAGTGCCGGGTTCTCGGCGAGCGGGCCCGGGAGGATGCGCTCCGAGTGACACGGGAAGGTGAGCCACACCACGTCTGCTCCGGAAGAGGAGAGAACTCGTATGGCTGTCTCGTACTCGGACAGGAGCCACCGGTCGAACTCCGCTTCTCCGATGTGGTGGAAGTCATCCCACGATGCGAGTCGGCGGTCTGTGAAGTCCCAGAGACCCGTCAGCACCACGACCAGATCGGGATCGAACTCGCGCAGCTGCCGTGGCCATCGCTGCGGCCAGTCGTCGCACTCGGGTCGCGACAGCTCGACTCCCTGGTACAGGAGCAGCTCGCCCCCACGGGCCACGCCGCATCCGGCGGTCGCAGTGTTCCAGGCGTGGAGTGAGCCGGTGTCCAACGCCCAGCGCTCGAGCCCGTGGCCGATGAACCAGGCCACTGAGTCACCCACGACCATGACCCGGGGTGCGTTCGATCCGTCGCTGTGAGCAGCGGCCTCTCGGATGGGGTCCACGAGAGCGGCCGCGGTGGAGTCCGACCACTCGTGCAACCGGTCAGGTGCGACGGTCGTTGCCGTGGCCGGGTAGGTGGGAAGATCATCGGATGGGACGAAGGTGACCATCGGGTCGGCGAGCGCGGCTGAACGGAGGGCCGCGGCCGTGGTTCTGATCGGCTCGGGAACGTCGGGTTGATGATCGAGCCGGAGCCGGTGAGGGAACTCGGCTACGACCACCGACGCACCGTCCTCTGAGAGCTGTTCGATGACGTCCGCGAGCTCGCTGCGCAGCCAGGTCTCGTAGCCGGGGTCGTCACGCCCGGGTGCATCGGCTCCGGCTCGCAGCTCCTCGGCCCCTGTCGACCCCAGCACCAAGAGCACCACGTCAGGGTCCGAGCTCGCGACGCCTTGCAGCCACGTGTCGGGCCATCGCCCGCAAGCGGTCTCCGTGGATTGCTCCCTCGGAACCGTCGACGGGGTCTCATCACAGCTGTCCCCGGTGGCGTCGGTGACCTGCAGCTTCAGCGGTTCGCCCTCATGCCGCCGGAGTCCGTTCGCCACCGGGTCGGCGAGTGCGTCACCGACCACGAGGAGCCTAAGCGGCCTGTCGATGCCGGGCACGATCTCGGGTGGAGGAGTCGGAGCGGTGGCTTGGTCCTCGGCCTGCGCGAGCATGGCGAGGGGGTCTTCGGGTGGGTCCGAGGTCGCGAGCCAGACCACCGACACGACCGAGAGCGCAGCGGCCGGGATGGCGATGAAGCGACCCGAGCGGACGATGAGTCGTCCTCGTCGGATCGGCTGTTCCAGGTACCGGTAGGAGGCACCGGCGAGCAGCACGGTCACTGCCGATCCGAGCAGCAGACGTGGAGCACCCGTGACACCCAGACCCTGCTCGAGCGCGAGGAAGATCGGCCAGTGGAAGAGGTACACCGCATAGGAGACGAGCCCGAGTCGGCGGAGCGGTCGCAGCGCCAGGACACGCGCCACCGGTGCGCCCGGCTGAACGGCGCCGACGATCGTGAGGGCTCCGAGGAGGGCGACGAGGAGGAATCCCCCCTGGTAGAGCCAACGGTCCTCCAGGTCGACGGTGCGGTAGAGAACGAGCAGCGCAGCGACGGAGGCCGTGCCGGCCCAGCCTGCGATCCGCCGCAGCTCGGGCCGGGCGATCACCGGACGACCGAGGAGGAGAACACCGAGAAACGCCCCGACGAGGAGCTCGGCTGCTCGCGTGTCAGTGCCGTAGTAGGCGCGGTCGAGTGATCCGTCGTGTGCATTGATGACCGCCATCCATGCGGTGGAGAGCAGGGCACCGGTGACGAGCACGACGCCTGTCCGCCGAAGCGATCTCCCTGTCAGCCGCAAGAGCGAGGCGAGCAGGAGCGGGTAGATCAGATAGAACTGCTCCTCGATTGCGAGGCTCCAGAAGTGGAGGACGGGAGATGGGGCCCCGAACAGGTCCGCATACGACCGGTCCGCGTGGATGAATCGCCAGTTGGCGACATAGCCGAGTGCTGCCAGGACATCCACCCGGAGGTCGGCCAGCTGGGAAGGGGTGGCCACGGTCGCCGCGAATACTGCCGCGCCGAGAAGCGTCAAAGTCGACGCGGGCATCAACCGCCTGGCTCGTCTGCCCCAGAACCTTCGCAGATCGAAGTTGTGCTGGACGCGATGCTCTTGCAGGAGGAGCGTCGTGATGAGGAAGCCGCTGAGCGTCAGGAAGGTGGAGACTCCGAGGAACCCGCCTCGGAGCCAGCCGAGCTCCGCATGGAAGAGGAGGACGGCGGCCACCGCCAGACCTCGGAGCCCATCGAGGGCTGGTTGATGCTGCAGGTCAGCGCTCATCGCGCTGCCCACGGCAGAGCGGCTGCGGTCTGCCGCGCCGTGGCCAGGGGGCGAGCTCATGGCCAAGCGATACTAGCGAAGGTCCACGTCAGACAGGAACGTCCGGTGGACCCGCACGGGGACTCGTTCGGGACCACTCCGCTCCACCCACAGGAACGCGGAACCGTGCGGTGTCGGGGATCGATGCCTCCTCGACCAGGGCCGCTCCGGGTGGTGGTGGTGGTGGCTGCCACTCCTGCCTGTTCCCATCGCTCGCCATGAGTGTCGCGATGACGTGTGGGGGCTGCGGGTGGCTGAAGTAGTAGCCCTGGGCAAGATCGCAGCCGAGCGCACGCAGGGCCGTCACCTGCTCTTCCCGCTCGACCCCGATCGCCACGGTCACCAGGGAGAGCGACTTCGCCATCGAGAGGAAGTGCTCCAGGACGGTCCGATCGACGCCGGGCTCGGCGGCGCCGGCAACGAGGTCCCGTTCCAGCTTCAGCACCCTGAACGGAGCTGCGCGCAGGAGCAGCAGCGAGGACGAGCTCGCCCCGAAGTCGTCGAGAGCGAGGGTCACGCCGATCTCGGCGACCTCGTGGAGGCTCTCAGCGACCAGCTCAGCCTTCCCCCTTTCACCGGGTTCGGTGACTTCGAGGCAGAGGTGAGAGGGGTCAGCCTCGCGCCGGGCAAGAGAGGCCGCGACAAGTTCACGGAGGTCGGGGTGCAGAAGCTGCTCCCGTGTGAGGTTGACCTGGACCTCCAGCGCGGGTCGAGAAGGGAACAGGGCGCACCAGGCTCTGCTCTGCCTGCAGACCTCGTCGAGGATCCAGGCCCCGACGCTCGCGAGATGCTCGGAGCTCTCGAGCGCTGCCATGAAGTGGGCGGGGCCGAGCACACCCCGTTGGGGGTCCACCCACCGCAGGAGTGCCTCCACGCCCACCATCCTCCGGGTCCACAGCGAGACGATGGGCTGGTACAGCAGCTGGAACTCGCCCTCCTCGAGTGCGGCCTCGAGTCGGTGGTCGAGTGCCGCCGGCATGAGAGCACTCGGTGCAGTCCGGTCGAAGAGCGCGTAGCTCCCGGCGCCGCTGTCCCGGGCGTGGCGCAGGGCTCCCTCGGCGTCGAGGAGGAGATCCCGTGACGCCTGGGCCTCCCCTGCCGTGAGGGTGATTCCGACGCGGGCTCCGAGGCGGAAGGTCCGCCCGTCGATCTGGAAAGGCGTCTCGATGGCTCGGATGATCTGCTGTGCCATGCGTTCGCAACCGGGAGCCCCCTGCGCGTGCGTGCAGATCACCAGGAAGCGCTGTCCACCGGTGCGGAGCATCTGGTCGTCCGTGTGTGCGCCCTCCTCGAGCCGGTGTGCGGCGGCCAGGAGCGCCCGGTCACCGGCCTCGGGGCCATGGGCGTTGAGCTGCACGAGACCATCCAGCTCGACCAGGAAGAGTGCACATAGGCCATGAGAGGCGCAGGCCTCGGAGAAGGCTCGTCCGAGGGCAGCATCGAGCTCGCCTGCTCCCGGTAGTCCGGTCAGAGGGTCGGTGCGGCGCGACAGCCGGGATGCGTCCTCCATGTCCCGGATCTCGGCACTGCGACGGGCAGTCACGACGAGGGCAGCGATCGTGGCTGCGACACACATCACCACGAGGGCGATGGCTGACGGCGTCGAGAGCCCGGCAGTGTCGGCGACCCCCACGGGAGCGGGCAGGAGGGCAGCGAGGGCCGCGAGCTCGGGGAGCGGGTGCGTGGTGCGGAGGGCGGTCGTGTGCTCCCGCCGTCCAGGTCTATCCGCCATCACCCAATGGTCGCGCAATCCGGCGATGGAGTCGCTCAGCGCCTCGCTCATAGGAGACCCCAGGCGGGTGAACGCTCCGCCCCGAGGATTCCAGGGCCTCGAGGACCAGGCGTTCCACCTCGGGCCAATCCCGGGCGCGGGGGCCGGGGGTGTCCCGGTTGTACGGCTGATCGAAGACGACTGCAGTGTTCCCCGCTTGGCGCAACGCCTGGACGTTGTGCGGTGCATCGTCGACATAGATGTCTGCCTCGACCTCCGGCTTCTGCCCGAGGAAGCAGATGTCGCGGTACGGGATGCCGGCGGTGTCCAACCAGGCTGCAGTGTCTTCGAGCACGACCGCATGCCCCCAGTTGACGTACAGGCGGTGGGTGATCAGTCGGATCCACACGCCGGAATCCGAGAGCCTCCAGAGCACTTCGGAGGCCCCCTCCATGACGGGCATGCTGCGGAACATCCTGTGCTCGAGCACAGCGACTCGGTGCAGACGATGGAAGTCGTCGGATGAGAGTCCCCACTCTGCGAAGTCCCAGGATCGCTGTTCACAGAGGCTCGAACGGGATACGCCGAGCTCCGCGGCCACGACCTCCCGGAAGGCTGCTGTGTGATCGCCGCAGACTCCGTCGAGATCCACGCCGAGGACGAACTCTTCGGCGCTCATGCGGCGCCTCGGCCGCGCCCGTCGAGGTCAGAGTCCAGGAACTCGAGAGCGCCGTCGATGAAGTCGAACTGCTTCGGGGTCGCGAAGTGATCGACACCCGCGAGTGGAAGGAAATGAGCGTTGGGGAGCCGGAGCAGCAACGGATCCGCCGGGCCCACGAAGTCCCGGTCGCCCAGGACCACGAGAACAGGACAGGTCACGTTCGCGAGGTCCTCGTCTCGCAGCGACGGGGGGCCCGGTCTGCGCAGGCAGGCGACGATCGCCATCGGATCACCGGAGTCGGCGGTGGCCTGGGTCAGCAGGTATCTGACGAAGGGGTCGCTCATCTCACCCTGCTCGATGGCCCTGGCGAGGGGTTCCCGGTCCTCGTCCAGGAAGAGGTTCGCTCCGACTCCCGCGAGCACGAGGCGCCTGAAACGGCCCGGCGAGCGGGTGGCAATCTGAAGCAGCACCTGGGCACCGAGGGAGAACCCGATGGCATCGATGGGTCCGGTCGGGAGCTCCGCTTCGACGCGAGCCTCCATCTCACCGTACGCAGCGGGATCGTGCGGTTTGGGGCTCCGGCCGTGTCCGAGGAGATCGAGCCCGATCACTGCGCGGCCGCTCTCGGCAAGTATGTCGATCCAACCTGGCTCTCCCCACGTCCGCGTCGTGGATCCGCCCAATCCGTGGAGCAGCGCGACCGGTGTCGACGTCACGATCCTGCCTGCTGGGAGGCATTGCCCAAGGCAATTGCGCGGAGCTGTGGTGCGAGCCATCGGGCTGCGGTCTCGGCGCCCTCGTCGGTGTAGTGGACTCCGTCACCGCGCACAGGCTGCCCGCCGGCCAGCTCGTCGATGCAGTCCTCGTCCGGGCACAGCCACTCCCCGAGATCGACGAGCACCACCTCGTCGCGGTCGCTAGCCAGCTGTTCGAAGAGAGAGTTGATGTGGCGAGTTCGCCACTCCTCGTTCTGAGTCCACTCCCGGGCGCTCATCGTGTCCCCCCGCTCGAACGGAGGGGTGGTCAGGACCACCACGGTGGCTCCGGTGGCGCCCAGGGAGTCGACCGCGTCACCCAGGACACCGAGGATGAGATCGTCGTACTCCGGTGTGCCGAAGACCAGCCAGTCTCCGTCGACCTCACGGTCGAAGATCTCCCAGGCGCCGACTTGCAGCACAGCTACGTCAGGCGCGAACTCCTCAGCGCTCGCCCGCCAGGAGTCACGCCAGCCCTCGCACGTGTTGCTCGGGCGCACGACCTCACCGTTCTCCAACCGCGGGCCGCTCACGAGCTCGCAGAAGAGGACGGTCTGGTTCCAGACGCGGAGGTTCTCCTCCCGCTGCAGCTCCGGGGTGAACCCTCCCGCCATCGAGTATGCAACCGAGTCTCCGACGACCAGAACCCTGCTGGCCGCGGTCGTGCCATCGGATGGTGGTGGGCGCGTATCCGGGTCGATGCCTTCGCGCAGGGCCTCCACGGTGGGGAGGCCATCCGCTTCCTCCTCGGCCTGGGCGATGTCGAAGGACGGCCCCGGAGGGCGCGATGTCGTCATCAAGAGGATGCCCAGGAGTGCTGCACCGGTCAGGGGAGCGAGGACGGGCGCGTAGCGAGTTCGCCGACCGAGTGCCCCGTTTCGAATCGGCAACTCGATCAGGTGGTAGGAAGCCGCCGCCACCACGAGCGTCGCGAAGACTCTGAGGAGACTGATCTCGAGCCAGCTCCACCCCTGGAGGAACTGCCGACTCCTGCTCAGGAACACGAAGATGGGCCAGTGCCAGAGATACACGCCGTAGGAGATCACCCCCAACCACCGCAATGGCCGGAGGGAGAGCAAGGAACGGACGAAGTTCCCCTCGGGTTGAACTGCGGCCAGGATCACCAGAGCGACGGCGAGGGCCATGGCCAGGAACCCACCCCGGTAGTACCAGCCGGCAGAGTCGTCGGCGACGATCCAGACGCCGACCATGCCCACACCGACGAGTGCCGCCAGTGCCGGGACCGTGAAGCGGGCGGTGAAGTCCCTCACACTGACCCCGGAGATCAGCGCCGCCGAGAGTGCAGCTCCCACCAGCAGGGATTGGGCTCGGGTGTCGGTACCGAAGTACACACGGGTGATCGGATCCTCAGGGTCGAGCAGGGGGACCCACCCAGGCGTGAACGTCACGATGTAGGCCATCCAACCGGCCGAGAGCGCGGCGCCCGCGATCGAGATCCACATCACGGCGCGCGCCGATCCACGTCGCCAGCGCAACACCGCCAGGACCAGGAGGGGCCAGACGAGGTACCACTGCTCCTCGATCGCCAGCGACCACATGTGCTGGAACGGTGACTCCACGAGGAAGAGATCGAAGTACGAGGTCCCCTCTGAGATGAACCACCAGTTGGTCACGTACAGCAGGGTGGCGATTCCGTCGGCGCGGATCTGGTGCAGCTCGGTGGAGCGGGCAGCGAAGGTGGCGTAGAGGATCACCGCACCCACCACCAGGAACAGGGCGGGCAGCAGCCGTCGCCCTCTTCGAATCCAGAACCTGCGTAGGCCGATGCCTCCTTCCCGATGCTCGACCAGCAGCAGCGCCGTGATCAGGAAGCCGGAGAGGACGAAGAAGGCGTCCACCCCGAGGAACCCTGCGCCGAACCACTGCTTGCCCCGGTACACGACGTCGAGGTGGTAGAGGACGACCGCGAGGACCGCCGCACCCCGGATCCCATCGAGTGCCGGCTCGTAGGGAATCCGCTCATGCCTCTCCGGTCTCGAGCTCACCTCGGGCGGCTCCCCTTGCGCTCCGCGAGGCGCCGGCCGGGAGGCGAGTAGCGGAGGATGCAGTACAGAGCACGGAACCCGTCACGCCAGCCGATCTTCTTCCCCTCTTCGTAGCTGCGGCCGGCATAGGAGATCCCGACCTCGTACACCCTCCACTTGCCCGCGGCGACCTTGGCTGTGATCTCCGGCTCGATCCCGAAGCGGTCCTCTTGGACCTCGAAGGAGTCGAGGACCTCTCTGCGGAAGGCCTTGTAGCACGTCTCCATGTCGGTCAGGTTCAGGTTGGTGAACATGTTCGACACAGCAGTCAGCACCTTGTTCCCGACCGAATGCCAGTAGTAGAGGACGCGGTGAGGACGGCTGGTGTGGAGACGGGACCCGTAAACGACATCGGCCAGGTCCTTCTCGAATGGAGCCAGGAGCGCGGCGTAGTCGACGGGGTCGTACTCGAGGTCTGCGTCCTGCACGACCACGAACGGAAGCCGAGCCTCGGCGAAGCCTCGGCGGAGCGCGGCGCCCTTGCCGGCGTTCTGCTCCCGGAAGCAGACCCGTATCCGGGGGTCATCGAGCTTCTCGAGGAGCTCACGGGTTCCATCGGTGCTGGCGTCGTCGACGATGACCAATTCGCCGGTGTAAGGGGATGCGAGAACCCGGTTGACGATCTCCTCGATGGTGTCCATCTCGTTGTACGCCGGCATGACCACGGAGAGTTGGCCGAACAGTGGGGATGCGGTCCGCCGCACCTCATCGACTCCGAGGCTGACCTGGCTGTCGGGATGAGACATCTCACGCATCGCCCCGATGGTACGTGGCCGGAGGCTTCGACCTGGCACCCTCGAGGACATCGAGAAACGCCTCCGCCAGCAGCAGGAGAGCTGCCACCAGACCGAGGACGTGCACGGTCTCGAAGTTGCCGGGCCAGGCGAAGTCCGGAGGGTAGCGGTTGAGGTACTCCGCGAGGGCCGTGTAGAGCCCCGCCACGGTGAGAGCGGCGGCCGCCACCACGGCGGGAAGGTGGCGGGCTCTGCGCCAGCGGACACTCGCGTACAGCACGGGTGCGACGATCAGCACGGCGGTCGGCGGTGGGGGAGCGAGGAGAGCGGCGAGGAGCGCCCCGAGGCCAGCGGCCGTTGCCGCGATCCGTATGGAGCGCTGTCCTCCGGCGGCCTGGAAGGGAGGCTCGAAGGCAGGCGCAGCGGCGCCCTGTGCTGCCGTCTTCCGCTTCCCGGTGACCCGCTTCCATCCAACGGCGAGCACCAGGCAAACGGCCGCCGCGATCGCCGACACGAGGAGGGCTTTGCTCACGATCCTCTGAGGGGTCCATTCGAGATGGATCGTGAACGAGTCACCGACGCCGGCCGGATCTACGCGCCAGCCGTTGGCGAACCCGTCGACGAGAGCGGGTGGCCCCAGCCCCGGACCGTCCACGACCGTGGCCTGCCAGCCGGCGTTGTGGCTCTCACCCAGCACCAACCAGAACGGCTGCTCCGCACCGGTCACCTCGACATCGAGAGATGTGGGTCCGCTGTCGATGACCTCCACCTCCGGACCCGCGGGGACGTCGCGGCCGGCTGCGTCGAGCAGGGCGTCTCCGCCGGCCTCAGAGGAGAGGCTGATCCAGTCGATGTCGATGCCGAGCTCGCGGCCGACGGCAGTTCGAAGAACATGTGAGCCCTCGCTGAGTGGAACAGCGGTCGCCGTCTCAGGGCAGAGGACCACCTCCAGCGGCTCGCGATCCAGGGCGCCGGTGGTCGACCCGGTGATCCGGACGGGCAGCGGCCTGCCGTCCACCGTGAGGAGGTCGTCGCGACATCCGGTGTCGAACTCTTCCGGAGGCGGAGAGACGATCGCGCCGGGGATGCCCAGCTCTGCGATGGCCACCGGGAGGACGATGTCGAAGCCGCTGTGCCAGTCGATGGTCTTCTCTTCTCGAACGCCATCGATCGCGAAGCGGAACCTCCGGCCGGTCAGGGGTGGGAAGTCGAGCTGCACCTGGACAGTGCCGTTCTCCTCGGGCTGGTCCCGGACGTCGGGGATGTCGAGTGCTCGGGTCTCTGCGCCATCGGCTTCGAGGAATGCGCGCGTGGGTACCGAGTGGCGGCCGTCGGCCACGACCTCCAGGTTCAGGTGGTCGATGGTCGTGTCCCGGGGAAGGGTCACCTCCAGGAAGTGACCCTGCTGCTGCTCGAACGGTGCACTCCAGGAGGTCCGCCGATCCCCGTCGAGAGCAGCCGACCCACGGTGGTGCAGGCTCCCGTTGAGTCGTGCCGAGGAGCTGACCGTGATCCCCCCCTCCTGCGCCTGTTGGCTCCTGATGAGCTCGTCGACCAGCTGGTCGGCAGCGTGCCCGGAGAGGCGAGCCTCCCGCTCAACGCGAACTCTCTCGGTGTCGGCAGGGAGATGATCCTGCGGATCGCCACCTCCTCGTCGGAGCGGACCTTCTCCTGCGGGTTCGAGCGGAGTCTGGTGAACAGGAACGTCAGCTCGTGTGTGTGTGAGTCCACGCCGAGGAAGTCGAGCAGGTCGCTGGGAGGGCGCACGAGCTCCTCCATCCTGCCCAGGTCATCACCGATCACCACCTCCGCGAACCCGACTCCGCTCACGCCGTCGTAGCGCTCGCGACGTCCGATGCTCGTGTCCCGGACCTCGAGCTCGAGCTCGCGGAAGGTCCGCTCCTCGAAGGAGACCACCTGGCCGGGGAGCTCGTTCGACTGTGCGTCGAGGACGGCATCCACACGCTCGTCTCCGTCGAATATGAGCGTCACATCGCGGATGCTGCGGTTGGAGATCCCGCTGACCGGTTGGAGCAGGGTGACGCTGTCCGCCGTCATGGGCTCGTCGAATCGGAGGACAAGGCGTTCGCCGGTGACATCGGAGAATGCCCCCACCCTCCATGCGGTCTGAGGGTCGCCGTCGATTGCGTTGGCGGGGCGGTCGTCGGGGGTGTAGGTGACCGGGTTCGCGTACACGGTTGCGGCCGCGGATACGTTCCCGGACTGAACGGTGACCGTGAACGCGTCGCTCGAGGCATCAGGGAAGATGTCGAGTCGTTGATCGGCCGGATCGTAGGTGAGGGGTTCCTCACCCTCCACCTCCGTGTACCCGGTGTTCTGCTGGATCGTCCCCCAGCGTCGGGCACGCTGCCTGTTGGTGTCCGTGACGAGCAGTCCGGCTCGGTCCGCGAGCAGTGCGGTGAGACCCTCAGGGTCGTCGGCGTAGGAAGCAGAGAAGAAGAGTGGCTGCCCACGAACCAGGACGCCGGCACCTGCGGCGTCGACGACACCCTCGGGATCGCCGGCGATCACGAGCGGGTGTCCGGCGTCGTAGGTTCGCAGGATCCCCAGCGGGTCGTCGACGGGGAATGCTGACACCGGCGGGGGGTCGGGGAGATCTGGATCGAGGGCCAGGGCGATCTCGTCGATCATGGGCTGCTCGGCACTCGCTGTGTTCGGTGAAGGTTCACCGAACGAGTGCGGTGCTCCCAGCCCGGGGAGCTCGGTGAGGGTCTGCCAGAGCGGGACGGGTCGCGCGGTCCGATAGCGCTCGAACTGGAGATCGGCGCGGTGGACCACGTCACCCACACCCAGCAGACGTGCGACGGTGGCCAGGGCATCCGGGTCGAGGGTGTCTTCGTGGATGTGGCGGTCGAGCGCGATGAGCAGCGCGACGCTGGCGGGGGATCCGTAGGCGAAGAGCTCTCGGGCGAGGTAGGGGCGATCCATCAGACCGGGTGTGACCGGATCGACTGTGTTCCCCCACCGGTAGCTTGCGAAGTCGGACCCGGGTAGCTCCAGTACCCGGGTCTCGTCACCACGTGCGTCCAGCCACTCGGCGGCGTCGACCCAGTGGTCCGGGATCTCCTCCGGTCGTCGGAGGTTCTCGGCCACCATCGTGTCGTTCCAGAGCGGGGGCAGGTTGAGCAGGAGGAGACCTGCTGCCAGGAGGCTCAGGGGGATGGAGTGGCGGGGCAGCCGCTCACCGACGGCCCGTACACCTGCGCCCAGGAACGTCGCCAGACCCAGTACGACCATCGGGACGGCTCGCGGAGTGCTCCGGAGTGCGAGTCCGGCATCGCTGCGGGTGAAGTCGGTGAACAGCGAGCCGAGCGCCGAAGGGTTCCCCCAGGGGTTGCCGGCGACGGCAAGGAGGGTCCCGGTCCCCACGACCAGGAGGAAGAAGCTCCGGTGCCGCCACCGGACCGTCGCGGCGGCAGTGAGAGCAAGGATCGGGATCCCGTAGCTGAGAAGCACGAGCCCGGTCCTCGACGTGTACTCGACGCTCGGCTCGATCCACGGTCCGAGCTTGTCCCTCCCGTAGAAGAACCAGTAGCCGAGGCCGCGGAAGACCTCGGGGGCGTTGGAGGCCTCCGCCACCGTGCGGTAGGTCTCGGTGTAGCGCAGGACCGGGAGTCCGTACTTCCCCTGAGCCCACAGGCCGGCCAGCCACCACAGGGATGTCGCAAAGGTGAGGAGTGTCATCCGCCCCAGAGCTGCAGCTGCGTCGCGCGGCGAGACCTCGCGCTCCACCCAGACCGCGTGGACGATCCAGAGGAGGATGGCCGGGGCCACCATCAAGGCGGCGGTGGCGTTCGTTCCACCGACGGTGAGCACGACGAGCGCGAACAGAGCGGGTGCTCTCCAGTCTCTCGCGGAGGGAGCGGGCCGTGAGGGCGATCAGCCAGGGAAGCCCGCTCCAAGGAAGGAGGATGACCGAGATCCGCGCCGAGTAGTTCAACAGGTACGGACTGAGCATGTACGCCAACGAAGCGATGAGAACCCCGTGTGAGCGCGTCCCGTCGCGCCAGCCGAGGGTGCCGAGCAGGTACCTGACGCCTGCGGCAGCGACGAACAGGATCGTGCCGAGCCAGAGCCTCTGGGCAACCCAGTCCGGCACTCCTATGGTCTCGAACAGCCAGTACCAGGGTCCCATCGGCCACAGGTAGCCGACGTTCTGGTGGGTGACTGTCCCTGCACCGATATGCTGATCCCAGAGGTAGGGAGCGTGGGCCAGGAGACGGGCCGGGTCGAGGTACAGGTAGCTCTTGGTGTCCGCACCCACCTGGCCCGGCTGTGTGAGCAGCAGCGGCAGATAGGCGATGGCCGCCGGGAGAAGGATCCCGAGTCGGGTTGCCCGCCGAGAGCGTCCGGAGGAAGCCTTGGCGCGCGACGGCACCTCGACGGCAGGCGATCGCGCCCTCACCGGGAGTGGCGATTATCCACGCGGGACCTGATGCGGGCCTCTTGGGCGAGCACCGAGAGAGCTCCCATCGCCGTCCGGTCCCAAGTCAGGGAAGCAGCCCGTTCGAGCGCACCGCGCCGCAGTCGCCCGCGGAGGTCGGGATCCCCGATGACCCGGGTCAGCGCGTCGGCCAAGTCGCGCTTGTCGGAGGCGAGGAGCCCTGAGGTGCCGTCCAGGACGGCGTCTCTGTGGCCTGGCACATCGCTCACCACGGCTGGGGTACCGCAGGCCGCGGCCTCCGTGATGGTCATGCCCCAACCCTCGGCGACGGAGGCACTGGTCAACACCCACGCTCTCCTGTAGAGCTGGACCAGCTCGCGGTCCTCGAGGAACCCCACCATCCTGATCCAGTCATCCGCATCCCGGTCTCGGATGAGCTGCGCGAGGTGCTCGTGCTGCTCGCCCTTTCCGACGATCACCAACTCCAGGTCATGGAACCGGCCACGCAGCTCCAGCGCCACCTCGATCACATCTTCGAACCGTTTCGGGGCCATCAGGCGGCTCACCGAGACAAGGAGGGGGTGCGGCGACTCAGCCCCGCCGGGGGAGAACCTCTCCGCGATCCCCGGCTCCACGACGTGCACCTGTCCCGGCTGGAACCGGAGCTCTCGGAGCAGCTCCCGCCGCGACGACTCGCTCAGGGTGATGATCGGCGTGCCACGATAGAAGGGCGGTGCGACACGCTTCTCGAGCAGCTGCCCGAACCGTGCCAGCGCCGGGTTGTCCGGCAGCACCATTGGCCACATCTTGTCGTGCAGGTGATGCAGGAAGACGACCCGGGGCCCTCTGCCCCAGAAGGGGCTGAACCAGGGCACACCGTTCCAGATCTCCACGAGACCCTCACGGGGTCCGTGCCCCCCGGCCATCTCCGCCAGGACTGCCCTGGGGAACACGGCGTACCGCCCGGCTCTCCTGATGACCCTGTATCCGCCACGGCGCACCACGGAAGGGTGCCCGAAGGCGTGGGAGGTCCTCATCGTGATGTCGATCCCCGCGGCCGCCCATCGCGTCGCCACCTCGTGCGCGTGGAGCTCCGATCCACCGGCCTCGACGTCATCGAGATCCCGCCACGCCAGCAGGTGGACGCGTGACAGGCCGGCGGATGCGGCAAGGTCGCCGAGCTTGGCGGTTGACCTGGGTGGGGGGATGCGGGCGGGTTCCATGCTCGAAGCTTGCCCTGGCCTGGGGCTCACAGGGGCCGACCGGTGCGGGAACCCCACCGGCCACATGCTAGTGCAGCGGGGGGCGCCGCCTACCGCGCCCCATCTCCCGGTTCCGCCGCTCGCGGGCCCGTCGGACCGGGCTCCCAGGGCGATCCTCGTGCGTCGCGACGGGCAACATCCCCCCCTGGACCTGGAGATCCCCACCGTCACCTGGCGTTGCACCGGTCATCTCGCGTGGTCAGCAATCCGAGCCCGGCGCTTCTCGCGCGAACCTGGCCCGCAGCCAGGGAAGCACGTCCCCGGAGCTGAGCACGGCGTGATCGGCATGGGGCTTCACCACGTACTCGACCGGATCACCCAGTCCGCAGAGCCGGTCGACGAGCTCCTCTGTGATTCCGGGAAAGACGATCGGGTCCTCGGAACCCTGGACCACGAGCACGGGCAGCCCGAGTTGGGAAGTCCCGGCCATGTTCGCCCTCAGACGCCTACTCCACGGCTCCAGCGCACGAGGAGAGGCGAGCAGCAGCTCCTCAGTCGGTTGGGTGTACGCGACGACCAGCTCCCCGATGCAGACCTCCTCCGTCAGTGGGAGCAGCTGCAACGCCCGAGGTGAGAGGACATCGTCGACGTTCAGCTCTGCGTACGCCGCGTCGAATCCGTACACGACAGCCACGAGGACGCCGAACTGCTCGGAACGGACCTCTGCCCTCTCGACGAACCTGGTCACATCGCTGACCGGGGCCGCTACCGCGACTCCGAGGACGCTGAGCTCGGGTGCGTACTCGGAACGTTCCTGGGCCGCCCAGAGGACAGCGTGCCCTCCCTGCGAGAACCCGGCCAGGACGACCGGCGGATCTGTCGCGATCCCGCCTCCCTCGACCTGGGATGCAGCGCGGGCAGCGTCGAGCACGGCATGTGCCTCGCTGCCGCCCACGAGGTACGGGTGCGGACCTTCGGTACCCAGCCCCGCGTAGTCGGTGGCAACCATCGCCCATCCCTCCTCGACGATCTCCGACGCGAGATGCAGCTGTGTGGGGCCGGCCCAGGACGGCGCGCATGAGTCGGCGGTGCCTGTCGTCGGATGGCCCCAATCGACCAGGGGCCATCCACCGGGAGGAGGCTCACCCTCGGGAACGACGAGCTGCCCGGTGACAGCGATGTCGGCTCCCGACCGGTCTCGCGAGTGGTACACGATCCTCCATGCCCTGGAACCGGGCACCGAGGAGATCCGGTCGGAATCCAGGAGGGTGCCGGGTGGGCCCGACTCCGAAGGTTGGGTAACGACGGTGGGCTGGTGAGAGGACTCGGTGCTGTCGTCCGCGGCGGAACAGGCGGACGACAGCATCGTCATGAGCACCGCGGCGGCCACGAGGCGTGTGGCAGTGGTTGGCTTGGGCATCGGTCGCAGGGGTACTTCTTGCGGAGATCAGCCGAGGGCACTCGGATGCGGGGTCCTGTCTACCTCAGCCGCCGGTGCCGGCGGGGGCGGCCAGGGGACCGTGCTCGCGATCCCTAGAGTTGACCCGTGGAACTGCGGCGGGGGATCGGGCTGCTACTGGTGGTGGGGATGATCTCCATGGCACTCGGATGGGCAACCGGCAGCGCGGTCAGTGCCGACACGGACCCCGTGTCAGAGGCGTCGGTGGCCACCTCGACGAGCCTGGAACGTCAAGACGCCCGAGGAGCGGCGAAGGTTCCCGTCAGGCGGATCCTCCTGGCCGGGGACTCGGTGATGGCGGGGCTTGCACCGGCCCTGGAAGCGGCGCTCCGGGGGGAGAGCGAGGTGAGGTACATACTCACCCCCTCGATACTGCGGGACGCGACGGTGCGCTTCGCGTGGGAGCAGGAGCTCGTTAGCTTCGATCCACAGGTGGTGGTGATGTTCGTGGGCACCTGGGAGCTCGGCGAGGTGCAGAACGGGCGTGGTGCAGCGACAACGGGCGATGACTGGCGCACTGTCTACGACCAGGAGATCCTCGATCCATGGGTGGAGCTCATCACCTCCGGGGGTGCCGCGGTGCTGTGGATCGGGGCTCCGGTCGTGCCATCGGATGACACGAACCTCCTCTTCCTCAGCCTGAACGAAGCGTACCGGGGGCTGGAGGTCCGTTGGCCGGCCGTCCGGTACCTCGACTCGACATCGGTGCTGAGCGGCGGCTCGGGGCGGTTCACCGAGAGCGTGGTGACCGAGGACGGTACCCGCGCACGCGTGCGCCAGGTCGACGGCCTCCATCTCTGCCCGGGTGGTGCAGTCCTGCTGGCCGAGGCAGCCATCGCCGCGATCTCCGAGGTGGGGGAGGTCACCGAGAACGCGGGGTGGCGGGAAGGCACGTGGCGCGACTCGGGCGAGTTCCCATCCGGATCCTGCCCACCGCTGGATTGAGCGCTCAGCCCGCGAGTCTCGCTCCTCCGAGCGCGTCGGCCACCGTCGCCGCCACTGGTTCCGAGTCGACCTCGACGGTCCAGTTCGCTCCATAGGCCATGGTGGCGGGAGCATCCCCGGTGCCCAGGAACGCATCGAGCATGGCGGGATCCTTCCAGATCGTGAGGAGCGCCTCCTCGTCGTCGATCACGCAGATGCTGACGATCCTGTCCGGGTCCTCCAGACCCTCGTACTCGAGCTCGCAGGTGAGGCCTGCGGCCAGCAGCCCGTCGCGAAGGGACGCGATGTCAGCGTGGATGCTGAGATCGTCTCCGGCGTCGGGCGTCGAGGTGGTGTCCGAACGCCGTCCTGGGGAGTCCCGGTCGTCCACGGGCGATCCGCAGCCGGCAGCGGCTCCCGCGAAGAGGAAGACGACGACGAACAGAGGGCGAAGCGCTCTCATCGGCGATCCGCACAGGTCGAGGAAGGTGCATCCTGCAGCCTTCCGACGAGCATCCTGGTCAGCTGCCCGCTTCCGCTCTCGTTGAGGTGGTGGGTGTCCGCGAAGGACTCCGGGGTGTCGATCGCGTCGTGCAGGTCGTAGAGGTCGGTGCGCGTGGCGTCGGCGACATGGTGGATCACCTCCAGGAAGGCTTGGAAGTCGGTGATCCCCGACGGATGGAGGTCGACGTACTCCTGTGTCACCGGGAGCAGCACCAGGACGGGCTCGGCACCCGCCTCACGGAGGTGCTGGATGAGAGCCACCAGCGACTCCGACTCCCGTCGGCTCACCGCGTAGTCGCCCAGGAGCTGTTCGGTCAGGAAGCGGCGGGCGGCCGTCCCACCGGTGTCGACCCGGTCACGACGGGAGAGGCCCTCGCCGAGGGGGCCGATCACACCCGGAACGCCACCCGCAGAGGTGCGCGGTGCGCTCTCGCCCTCGAGGAGGCGCTCCACTGCATCGGCGAGCTCCCCCGGATCGCGGAGGGAGCCGCGATGACGCGCCAGCGCCGAGTGGTCGACGAGGGCGCGCTGGAGATCGCCCAGCAACCCGGGGCGTCCGCCGATGCTCGACTCGAAGGCCTCCAGGGCTCCCCGCCCGGCATCCGAGTTCTCGTTCAGGTCAGCGCTGGAGATCGCCAACACCACCGTCGAAGGCCGCAGCAGCGGCACGACCTCTCCGGAGAGCCAGCGATCGAGCTGTGACGGTGTGGCCGCGTCGAGCGCCACGTTGTACGCCGTCCTCGCCATGGGGTCGGTGGAGTTGAAGGTCCGGGGGTCGAGTCCGTCTCGCGCCATGGAGTTGCCCGCGAACACCACGTCGGCACAGCCCAGCTCCTCCATCTGGAGGGACTTCGCGAGCGTTGCCTGGTCGGGCCAAGAAGATGGTTCCGGCAGGCTCGTCTCGAGGGCTCGCGTCGCCAGCTCCAACCCGAGGAGGACTGCAGAGAACGCGAGCACGCTGAGGAGGAGCCGAGGGCGGGGGCTCCGAGCCCGGGTGCGACCGGCCATGGACGGCCAACTCTAGACTCGCCGGCGTGCCGGGCCGTCCCACCCTTCGGGTTCACGAGCGCGTCCGTGCCGGCTTCGGGATGCAGCTCGGACTCGTGGTGGCCGGGGCCTGGGCGATCCGTCTTTGGGCGATCCTGGGGTGGCAGCAGCACCAGGCTGTGCAGGGAGACCAGGTCTTCTATCACCACCAGGCGCGGGCCCTCGCGGACGGTGCCGGGTTCGTCAACCCGTGGGCATGGAACGCGACGGGCGCCGAGATCGGCACCGCTCTCCACCCACCGCTCTACTCCCTGTACCTGGCCGCCTGGACCGTCCTCGGCGTGGACACGCCGACGGGGCACAAGCTCGCGTCGAGTCTGCTCGGAGCCGGCACGGTGCTCGTGGTCGGCGTGCTCGCCGCCCGTCTCGGAGGGCACGCTGCAGGGATCCTCGCAGCGGTGCTGGCTGCCGTGTATCCACCGTTGTGGGTCAACGACGGTGGGCTCGCTGCCGAGTCGCTGTACGCCCTGATCGTGGCACTCGTGCTGTGGACCAGCTACCGGGTCTGGGACGAGCCTTCGACAGCCGCGGTGGCAGCCCTGGGTGCTCTGGTCGCCCTCGCCACGCTCACCCGCGCGGAGGCGTTGGGTCTGTACGGCCTCCTCGTGCTCCCGCTGCTCGTTCTGTTGCCGGAGCTGTCACTGCGCCGTCGCGCGTGGCTGCTGGCGTGGTGTGGCCTTGCAGGGCTCCTGGTCATGGCTCCGTGGATCGCCCGGAACATGCTCACCTTCGAACACCCATCCCTTCTCTCGAACGGTGCCGGGTTCGTGATCGAGATCTCCAACTGCGACCAGACCTACGCCGGTGAGCACCTCGGGTACTGGGATGTCGAATGCGACAGAGACGCCACGTGGCTGTACGAGGACCGCTACGAAGCCGCCCGTCACGAGACCGAGGTCGAGCGCGCCAAGCGAGAGGTCGGGGTCACCTACGCACGCGAGCACCTGGCGCGCCTCCCGCTGGTGGCGGCGGCGCGAGTGGGTCGCATGTGGGAGATCTACCGACCGTTCCAGAACATCCAGCTGAACGCCTTCTTCGAACGTCGAGGCATGCTGCCGAGCCGGGTTGGGCTGGCCATGTATGCCGCTGTCCTGCCCCTCGCCGCATGGGGAGTCGTGCTGCTCAGAAGGCGTCGCGAGACCATCGTGCCGTTCGTGGCTCTCTTCTCGAGCGCAACGCTCACCGCGGCACTCAGCTTCGGCATCACCCGGTACAGAGTCGGGGCAGACGTCGCGCTCCTGGTCCTGGCAGGTGTCGCACTCGGGCTCGCCTGGGAGCGCCGGTCGGTGACGGCAAGTGATGAGCGCTGACGTCCGTCATCCGGCACCTGGGTGGTGGTGGCCCGCCGTCGCCTTGACCGGCGCCGTCGGCCTGGGGATCCGGTTCCTCAACGTGCTGGTCCTGCGTCCTATGGATCAGTCCTGCACCGACGTGGACGGCTGCTTCAAGATCAACGGTGACGCCCTGTACTCACACCTCCAGGGAGAGCTCCTGGCGCAGGGCCACGGCTTCGCCTCCTCCTTCTCCTACTGGCTCTTCGGGGAGGTCCAGCCGGGCGCCGGGGATCCACCCGGCTACCCGCTGTACCTCGGTCTGGTCTCGGCTCTGCACGGCTCCGGGAGCGCCGCCGCGTTCGCGGTCGCCCTGGCGACCTTGGTGGTCCTGGTCTTGGCGACCTGGGCCGTCACCCGTTCGCTCCGTGGACCTCGAGCGGCGCGCCTCGCCCTCCTCCTCGGCGGTGGTCTCGCACTCCTGCTGCTGGCGGTCTCCAGCCTTCCCGGGATCGGCGCCGATCAGAGGGGGGTTGTGGCAGGCGGGGATTCCGTTTCGGTCCTTCCCGGAGGCGAGTCCGTGGCTGTGGCGTCCATCGACACCTCGGCGGTGGTCTCACACAGGCTCGCCTCCTCGATGGTGGGTGCGATCGGGGTGGTGCTCATCGCGATCGTCGGCCGACGCGTGGCGGGGGCACGTGCCGGGATCATCGCCGGCGGGGTAGCCGCGCTGTATCCGATGCTGTGGATCAACGATGGGATGGTTCTCTCGGAGTCCCTCTACGTACCCCTCATCGCGGCCGTCATCTTGGCGGCGTACTGGTTCTGGGACCGTCCGGAGATCCTCACGGCCTCCGTCCTGGGACTCGCCTGTGCGGTCGCTGCAACTGCTCGTGCAGAGGCTGTCTTCCTCCTCCCCCTCCTCTTCGTGCCGCTCTCGGCGGGCGTCTGGCGTCGTCTTGGGCTGCCTGCCGCAGTGCGATCCGTCCTGAGCGGTGGCGTGGCCGCAGCTCTGCTGCTCGTGCCGTGGATGGGCTACAACTTCATGCGGTTCGAGGAGTCGGCGTTGATGACCAGCCAGACCGGTGCGGTTCTGTCGGCCGGGAGCTGCGACGTCGCGTACCACGGCGAGCACGTCGGCTACTACGGTGCGAACTGCTTCGAGCAGTACGTCGACTCCGGCTGGACCAGCTGGCCCGACACCCGGGCGGAGGAGTCGGTGAGGGACGTGCCTCCGCGCGAAGGCGCCATCCGCTACATCCGGGAGAACCTGAGCGAGCTGCCCCGGGTCATGGTGTTCCGGATCGGGCGGATGTGGGATCTGTACAAGCCGGGGCAGAACGTCGCGCTCAACTACAACGTCGAGGGTCGTGGGAGGATCGCCTCCTGGGCCGGACTCGTCTTCTACGTCTTCCTGCTCCCCTTGGCCGCCTGGGGTGTTTGGGTGCTGTGGCGGAGGAGGATCCCGGTCAGCCCGCTGCTCTCCCAGGCGGCCATGGTGACCATCACGGCAGCACTCACCTTCGGCGTGACCCGTTACAGGGTCCCAGCGGATGTGAGCCTTGTCGTTGCCGCAGCGGTCGGGTTCGACCAGGCTCTGCGCATGCGCGTGCCCGTCCACGACGATGGGAGCGTCTCCCCTAGACCCCCCCGACGAGATGCCTGAGCACACCGCGGAGGACCACCTCCTCAACAGCGAGCTCCTGGGTGCAGAGCTCCCGGATCCCAGGTTCGTCGATGCCGAGTACCTGAGATGGCTGTACGAGCTCAATCCGTGCGGGCGCGCGTTCTGGGCCAACGCAGACGAGGAAGGACGGCGCGTAGCCCACTACGCGGTGATCCCGCAGGAGTACCGATGCTCCGCCGGATCGTCGCGGATGGTGTTCTCGCTCAACGCTGTGACGCGATCGGGCGTCCAGCGTCGCGGGTGGTTCACCACGCTCGGTGAGCGGATCTACGGCGAGGCTGCCGAGTGGGGCGCGAAGGGGGTGATCGGGGTGTCGAACCGGAACTCGACGCCTCCGGTGGTGCGGAAGCTGGGCTTCCGCCTGCTCGGCCCGCTTCCCGTGATGATCTGTCCCGGGACCGGTCGGCACGACCGTTCCACCGTCCACGCGCCCGTGAACGAGGAGTGGCTCTCTTCTTCCACGTTCGACGAGGTCGTGGGAGGGCTGGACGAGTTCCCGGTGCAGGGCTGGGTCAACAGCTGGAACCCCCAGTCCCTGCGTTGGAGGCTTTCGGCCCCCAACGTCGCGAGCCGGTACTGGGTGCACGCCGGGAACGAGCTGTTCGCGGTCACGGCCCGCGAGCGCTTCCGCGGTCTGCCGATCCCGGTCATCCTGAAGCTCCTCCCACGGACGGGATCAGGGAGACCGGCTGCTGCCGGCCCCCTCGTCGCCGCGATATGCCGGTTCCACCGCACTCCGTGGGCCCTCTACGCGGGTTTCAACCGCCATGTGAGGATTCGGGGCCTGCCTTTGCCGATGGGGATGAGACCGTCGCCCCTGAACCTCATCTTCCGAAGCCTCGATCCGGACCTCCCGAACGAGTCGTTACGACTGGACATCTTCGAGTTCCTCGACATGGACGCCTACTAGGGGCTGTCGTGAGAGCGATCACCTTCACCTTGGACCTCGAGGACCATCGTCCGAATCCGACGTGGGAGGACCATGCTCCCGCGATGACGAGGCGCGTGCTGGACCTCCTCGACCAGCACCGTGTGCGGGGAACGGTGTTCGTCGTGGGGGAGGTGGCCGAGTCCAACCCGGTCCTGGTACGGGAGGTCGCCTCTCGGGGCCACGAGGTCGGGCTGCACGGATGGAACCACGAGCCCCTCACGAGCAAAGAGCCAACCGCCCTGGCGGCGGAGCTCGAACGCGGGAAGACGTTGCTGGAGGCCGTCACGGGGACGGAGGTGGTCGGCTTCCGCGCTCCGACCTTCTCCCTGGTTCCGGAGACCGCCTGGTGCCTTCGCCTCCTGGCCGATGCAGGCTTCCTGTACTCCTCGAGCGTGCTCCCGGCCCGGAGCCCTCTGTTCGGCTGGCCAGGCGCGCCCCGCGATGTGTTCCGCTGGCCAGAGGGCCTCGTCGAGTTCCCGGCGCCGACGGCAGGTGTGGGCGAGTGGGCGCTACCCGTACTGGGCGGGGTCTACTTCAGGCTGATCCCATGGTCGTTGATCCGACTGAGTCTGCGGATCACTCACAACTCGAGCCCTTGGACGTACTGTCATCCTTACGACTTCGACGCCGACGAGGAGTACTGGGTGGTGCCGGATGCCGGTGTTCTGGGGAGCCGCCTCCTCTGGTGGAACCGCCGTCGCATGATGCAGAAGGTCGACTGCCTTCTCCGACGGGGCACGGGTGCTCCGCTGGGGGAGCAGGTGACCCACTTCCACGGAGCACAGCGCTTCGACCACGGGGCGGAGGCCGGTACATGAGGGAGGAGACCGACCAGGGCCTGTTGGCCCACCGACTGCCACCCGCGGAGCTGGTGGACAGGATCGAGTTCCTGCTCGCCGCCTGCAGGGGCCGCCGGGTGATCCACGTCGGATTCGCTGATGCCCGTTACCGGCTGCTCCAGCAGGAATCGGAGAGCTGGCTCCATGACCACCTCGCGGATGTCGCCTCCTCCCTGGTCGGTATCGACGTAGATGCTTCCGGAGTGGAGGACGCTCGGGGCAGGGGCTATGAGGCATACGTGGCCGACTGCTGTGACCGTGACGCGCTGTCCGGGCTCGAGATCGAGCCGGCTGACGTCGTGATCGCTGGTGAGCTGATCGAGCACGTCGGGCGACCCGGCGATCTGGTCTCCGCGCTGCACGTGCTCTGCCGGTCCGGTGGGACCCTCATAGTGACCACACCCAACGCCTGCGGCTGGGTCAATCCGATGGCTGCACTCGTGGGGTACGAGGTGAACCATCCGGATCACGTCGTCCTGTTCACATGGTGGACGCTCACCAACCTCCTCAGGCGCCATGGCTGGGATCCCTTGAGCGCGGCGACATTCGTACCCCGCGTCAAGGCGGGCAGAGGGGGTGGGGGAGGCATGTTCGTGCTCGCTCTCGCCGCGCGCCTCGCTCTCTGGATCCAACGGGTGGTCGCACGGCGGCTGGCGCCGTTCGTCGCCGACGGGCTGATCGTGGTCGCACGTCGTCAAGCCTGACCCTCGCGCTCTGCCCTCAGGAGCGCCACCTCCTCTGCCAAGGTCCGTGTTCGCTCGTTGAGGCGCGAGAGCTCGTACGAGAACTGGACGACGACGAGAAAGAGGAACGCCACCGCCAGCAGGAGGAAGAGAGCCGGCGGATAGAAGACCCCAACCGCCTCGGAGATGTTCGTGAGCAGCCCCGGGAAGGCCGCGAGCAGGCCGAGGGGCACGATGGTCGCCACCCACAGCAGCCCGTAGCGACTCTCGATCTGACCACGCCGCAGCAGCCGGAGCACGAACGCGAGCGCGGCAACGGTCACGAGGGCCACGAAGAGGTGGGCTTCGGTGGTGAGTCCCACCAGATCGGCAGATGTCTGGATGAGCTTCATCAGGTCTCCTTCCGGGGGTGGCCTCGGCGGCGAGCCGAGACAGTGATGACCAGGAGCAGGCGCAGGTAGTGGTAGAGCAGTCGGAGACGTCGGTTCGATGGCTGACCACCGGTGCGACTGCTCATGCGCACCGGCACCTCGTCCACGCGGAAGCCGGACGCGAGCGCCAGGACGAGCGCTTCGACGGACTCCATGTACTCCGAGGGGTAGTTGACAGCGAACAGCTCGAGGACAGGCCGCGAGAATGCGCGGAAGCCGCTGCTCGTATCGGTGTACCGGTGCCCGGAGAGCTGACGGACGAGGAACCGGAGCCCGCCCATGGCCCGAGCGCGGACGCGGCCGACGTCGTAGCCCTGTGTCCCGTGGCTGAACCTGCTCCCGATCACCATGTCGGCCCCATCATCGAGACCGCCGAGGAGGGTCTGGATGTCTCGGACGTCGTGCTGGCCGTCTCCGTCGAACTGGACCGCCCGCTGGTAGCCGTTGCGTATCGCGAACAGGAACCCTGCCCGCAGGGCTCCACCGATCCCCAGGTTGAAGGGGAGCCTCACCACCCGGGCGCCTGCGATCGCCGCGTGATGAGCTGTCCCGTCCGTGGATCCGTCATCGACCACGAGGATGTCGAGGTCGAGACGCGCGTCCTCGAGCTGCGCGAGGACGCCCGGGAGAGCGATCTCCTCGTTGTAGGCAGGAACGATGACGAGGGTCCGTCCTCCGTCGCGGGGCGTCTCGGGTGGTGTGCTCATCGCAGGACCAGAGAGTAGGTCAGGGCTACGCGTTCGAACGGGAAGTGGGCCTGGGCAGGCTCTCGGCCCAGACCTGTGGAAGCTCACGTAGGGAGCGATCCTTGAGGCGCAGGAAGGGCAGCTCGACGAAGCGATGGAGCACGGCCGCGATGGCGAGGGTCGTCACTATCGCTATCCCGCTCACCAACCAGAAGTTCCCGGAGAAGGCTGCGAGGCCGGCGCGGCTCTCGTACCCCTCGACCGTCCAGCGCTGAGCCTGGTGGATCAGATCCAGATGCCAGAGGTAGAAGCTGAGGCTGATCGCCCCGAGCCAGGTGAGCGTGTGGGACGCGAGGAGCGCGCGGAGACGCCCCCGGCGCTGGTCGCCGAACATCGCCGGGATGAGCCATACGGCCGAGGCGACGCTGTACGCCGCCTGGCGCGGCAGGTACTCGAGGCCGTTGAGCCCGAACGGGGAGTCGGGAGGATCCATCTGAGCGACCAGGATCACGACGGATGCCGCGAAGACCCAGCAGGCCCCAGGATGCTCCGCGAGCACGGGCAGCACCCGAGGTAGGGGACGCCCCACCTGGTGGGCCGCGCTCGCCAGAGCGAGGAGCATCCCGATCCCGAAGAAGTCGATGTACATCGGGAGCCAGTTGAGGCTCTGGGCCTGCCAGGGGATCTCGCCTCGGGCGAGCAGCTCACGGAGCTCTCCGGGTGCCGGAGCTGTAGCGACCACCAGAACGCGAAACAGCCAACCCGTGGCGATGAACCCGAGGCAGGCGGCCAGCGGACGGCCTGCCCGCGGACTCCCACTGCGGAGGACAGCCCACCCGACCAGCGGGAGGAGGAGGTAGAAGCTGAGCTCGACTCCGATGCTCCAGGCCTGGGTGATCCGGTACGGCTGCTCGACACCGAACTGCTGGAGCAGCAGGAGGTCGACCAGCCACGATCGGATGTCGGTGAGGTTGCGGGCGCCGAAGAGGAGCACGATGCCCGCGAGGGCGGCCCAGTAGCCGGGGAAGATCCTGAGAGCCCGGCGACGGAGGAATCGTCGGGCATCCAGCAAGCGCCCGTTCGTGAACCCGGCGAGGGCGTACGGGCGCCAGAGCAGGAACCCGGAGAGGACGAAGAACATCGGTACAGCGAGCTCGAGCCGGGTGAGGTAGGGCCCGAGTGCGCTCGAGGTGTTCCCTGTGGAGAAGCTGGCGTGGCTGAGGAGCACCATGAGCATCCCGACACCTCGGTACGCGTCGAGGCAGGGGAAGTGCGTGCCGCCGCTCTCCTCCCTGCCCCCCGATCCGCGGAAGACGGCTCGATCGGTCATGCGTTGACCGGCTCCTGTGCGGGGCTCGAATCCCTGATCCGATCGAAGACGGCCTCCATCGCGACGGCGCCCAGGACGACGATGGCCACCTCTGCCGGGATCCTGAAACGCGTGATCCCATAGAAGAGGGCGGAGGTGAGGGTGACGACGATGGCGGTCGAGACGAGCGGCCAGAGCAGCCGGCGTCTGCGGCGGAGCAGCACGGCTCCCGCCACGGCGAGGGGAAGCAGCAGCAGGTACGCCCAGAAGCCGGCCCAGGAGACCATCCTCTCCCTTCCCTCACCGACGTTGAACCAGACCATCTGGTCCGGCGCGTACAGGCTCCAGGTGCGTGCCACCCGCAGGACGACAACCGATGGGAGCTTCCGTTGGTGATTCGAGATGTACTCGAGAGCAGCGTCGCGCCGCGCCCCGGAGACGACGGACTGGTCACCGTCCGCCGTGACCGCGGTGCCGCAACCGATGTCCCAGAAGCCAGTCGCCGGCCCGGTGTACACGCCGTCGCAGTTCGCCCCGAGGAGCGTGAGCCCGTCGTTGGTGGAGAGGAGCACGGGTTCCTCGAAGCGCGAGAGGTTGTAGGCGGTCCAGGGCAGCACCACCAGCCCGGCGGCCACTCCGGCGAGGAGCAACGCCAGGATCCGCTCTCCGAGGCCGATCCGGCGCGTGAGGAGGAACGTCGGCAGCACGGCGACGGGGAGCAGGAGGCCCTGCTCGGCCCGGGCGAGCACCGCGAGCCCGCAGAGGGCGCCGACGCCCACCGCCACCCATCTGCCGGGTTGATCGTGGAACCGGTACAGAGCCAGGAGGATGCTCGCCACCAGCAGCGCCGTCGCCGACTCGGCCATCATCAGGCCGTCGTTCACCCAGAGGTTCGGGTAGAGGGCCGCCAGGCCCGCCGCCAGCAGACCGACCCGCTCACCGGCCACCCGCCGCCCCAGGATTCCGATCATGACGACCGTGGCAACACCGACGAGTGCCATCGTGAGCCGTTGGGCGCCGTCGCTGTTGTCGAAGAGCAGCGAAGCCGGGGAACCGATGAGGGCAGTCAGGGGAGGATGGTCGGCCGCGGGCATCCCAGGGGAGAAGGGGTCGGAGAACCATCGACCATCGGCGATCACGTCGGCCTGCGCGCTGTAGTAGATCGCGTCTCCACACACGACCTCGCCGCAGGCATCGGCATCGAGCTTGGTCAGCAGGACGTACACGACCCTGACGACGGCAGCTGACCCGGCGATGATCGCCATGCGGGTGGCGAACGGGGAGGGGCGCCAGGTCACCGCCCGGTACCGGCGTGCCCCTCGACGGTGTCCCTGGGAACCACCGGGGCGGCACGGCCGGTACCACTCGTTGGTGAGGAGTCCGAAGACGTCACCTCCTCGTGGTACTCGTCCTCGACGTTCACCGACCACACATCGTGGTTGGCTCCGAGGATGTTGTCGACGGCCAGCATCGCCGTGTACATCGAGTGGTCCTGGTTGTTGTAGCGGTGCATCCCGTTCCGGCCGACGGGGTGCACGTTCCTGAGCTCTGCGTCGAGCCAATGCCGGATCGTCTCGACGCTCTGCTGGTACTGCTCGTCGTACATCGGGTAGGCCTTCGGCATCCGCACGACGTAGCCGGCGTCGACATCCTCGGAGCGGATCAGACCGAGCATCTCGAGCTCGGCCTTCCCTCTCTCCACAAGGGTCTCGTCCGGTGCCTCCCACCACTCGTCACCGGCGGTCACGGTGTACTCGAGTCCGAGGACGTTCCAGCCGTCCCTCACGAGGAACGGTGACCACGACCGGAAGTTCTGGATCCGCATCGTCTTCACCTCGGGTGCGTGGATGTAGATCCAGTTGTCGCTCCAGTCGACCGCCTCGTCCGGCACGACGAGCGCCACACACAGGAAGTCCCGGAAGCGCAGGTCAGCGGCCGCGTCGGCTACTCCATCGGGTGCAGGAGGCTCCAGCACCTGGACCAGCTGGGCGAGCGGCATCGAGGAGACCAGGTGATCACACGGGATCTCGGTCTCCCCACCGTCCACCTCCACGACGACGGAGACCGCGTTCCCATCCCGTCGGCGGACCCGGATGGCAGGGGTGGACAGGAGGACGCGGCTTCCTTGCTCCTCCACCAGATCGCGGCAGCGCTCCCACATCATCCCGGGGCCGTGCTTGGGATACTGGAACTCCTCGATCAGGCTCGTGACCTGGCTGCTTCGATCACGCTTCCTCCGCAGCAGGCGGTTGCGCATCGGCTCCCACACGGCGTCCCACAGGGACATCCCCTTGATCCGTTGTGCTCCCCAGTCGGCTGAGAGCGCCGAGGCCGGCACCCCCCAGACCTTCTCGTTGTAGGTCTTGAAGAAGTGGTCGTACAGGCGCCAGCCGTAGTTCGATGCGATGTAGCCCTCGAGGGTCGAACGGTCGCGTGGCGGACGGATGCGAACCCACACGTACGAGGCGATGCACCGAATGGCCTCGATCAGTCCGAGGTTGCGAAGCGCGTTCAGCGGCCTGATGGGATAGTCGTAGAACTTGTCCTGGTAGTAGATGCGGCTGGAGCGTGGACGGAGGAGGAACTCGTCCTCCTCGAGGATCTCGTGCCACAGCTCCTCGACCTCGGGAACCTTGGTGAAGAAGCGGTGACCCCCGATGTCGAACCGCCACCCGTCCCTCTCCACGGTGCGGCTGATCCCTCCGACGACATCATCGGCCTCCACGACCGTGCAGGATCGTCCGCGCTTGCCGAGCTCGTAGGCAGCAGTCAGCCCCGCCGGTCCGGCTCCGACGACCACCACGCGGGGCGCGCCGGTAGGGGAGGGGTTGGGGTCGGCGGTCGACATCGGTGCGGCAGTCTAATGGGCGCCCTCGGCTACGCTGCACCCGTGCGCGTGACGGGAACGGACCCGCCGCACGCTTCCGGAGGGGCCGCAGGCGAGGTGGGACACAGAGGAGTCGGGCAGGTCGAAGCCCTCGACGTCCGCGGGATGCCATCTGGAGAGCTGGGCGCTCTGACCCGAACCGGGCCCGCGCGTCGGTCGATGTGGGTGGAGTGGTTGGGCGTGGCGCTGGCCCTCGTGGCCGGGGTGGTGCTGCGCTTCCTCTCCGACTCGGCGCTCTGGCTGGACGAGGCCCTCTCCGTGAACGTCTCCGCACTGGACCTCGGTGAGATTCGCGCTGCTCTCGCCCGCGACGGCCATCCGCCCCTGTACTACTTCCTGCTCCATGGGTGGATGGATGCCTTCGGCCAAGGTGACACCGCCGTGCGGATTCTCTCAGGAGTGATCTCGGTGGCCGCGCTGCCGATGGTGTATCTCGCGGGCTGCAGGCTGGGTGGTCGGAGGACCGGGTTCGTCGCGCTCGTCCTGCTCGCTCTGAACCCCTACGCGATCCGATACGCGACCGAGACCCGGATGTACTCCCTCGTGGTGCTCTTGGTGCTCGTGGGCTTCATCCTGGTGCACGACTCGCTCGAGGAGCCGAAGGTGGCTCGACTCCTGGGTGTGGCCGTCACCACGGGCTCGCTGGTTCTGACCCACTACTGGACCATCTGGCTGGTGGGAGCGACCGGCCTGGTGCTCGGGTGGCTGGCTTGGCGGGCCAGCGATCCGGAGACCCGGAGATCACGGCGCCTCACCTTCGCGGCAGTTGCCTGCGGGTGCGTGGCGTTCCTCCCGTGGTTGCCGACCTTCCTGGAGCAGGCCGCACACACCGGGACGCCGTGGGCCGGGCCCAGCCGGCCTAGTGCCGTGGCGGCCCTCTCTCTTCTGGACTTCGGAGGGTTCGGGATCCCGGAGGCCGCCCTGGTCGGCCTCTCGCTCGGGGTGCTCTTCCTCTTCGGGTTGTTCGGCCGGGCCATCGACGATCGCCGCATCGAGTTCGACCTGAGGACGGTGCCGCCCGCTCAGGGTCCCGCGGCTGTGGCCGTGCTCACGGCGGTGATCGGCGCGGGCGTGAGCATCGTGGTTCACGGCGCGTTCGCTACCCGCTACGCCTCGGTCTTCTTCCCACTGTTCCTCCTGGTAGCCGCCGTCGGTGTCGGGTGCCTGCGCAGTCGCGGCATCCGGAACCTCGTGCTCGCGGGGGTGCTGCTCCTCGGGGCAGCGGTATCGATCGCGGCCGTCTCCGGCCAGCGGACCCAGGCGTCGGAGCTGGCTGCAGCGATCCTTGAGGCCTCAGCTGGGTCGGCCGGAGACGGGATGGCCGTTGTCGTGTACTGCCCGGACCAGCTCGGACCGGCGGTCGACCGGCTTCTTCCGTCGGATGAGTTCGAGCAGCTCGTGTACCCGGCGCTGGATTCTCGTCACGTCGACTCGCCCGGAAGGGTCGACTGGTACGACTACGCCCAGCGGCACGAGGAGGCCGATCCTCGGGCCGTAGCCGATGCGGTTCTCGCTCGAGCCGGGAAGCGGGACGTCTACTTGGTCTCCAATCCCGCGTACCGTCTTGTGGAGGAGGACTGCACGCGGCTGCTTGAACAGCTGAGGCGAGAGCGGCGCGCGGAGCTCCTGGTGGCCGAGGACGGCAGCAAGTACTTCGAGCACGCATCCCTCACTCGACTCCGCGCGGCACCCTGACCCGCGCCCCGGGCACCCAGGCGCGCGTCTCGATCCGGTCTCAGGTGCGAGGCAGCTCCTCGATCTGCACGGACTGCATGACGTCACCCACGCCGGTGGCCTGTGCCACGTCGATCCCATCGCTGACGTAGCCGAAGAGGTTGTAGGCCTTGTCGAGCTTCTGGGTGCAGTCGTCGATGCAGATGAAGAACTGTGAGCCGTTCGTGCCCGGTCCGGCGTTGGCCATCGCCACGGCGCCGAGGGTGTACTCGCCCTTCACCGGCTCATCGGCGAACTTGTAGCCGGGACCCCCGCGTCCGTCCCCTTGCGGGCACCCACCCTGGATCACGAAGCCAGGCACCACCCTGTGGAAGGTCAGCCCGTCGAAGTAGCCGTCACGGGCAAGGGCGACGAAGTTGTTGACCGTCGCTGGGGCGAGCTGAGGATCCAGGTCCATGACGATCGAACCCCTCGAGGTGGTGATCGTCGCGCGGTACAGGGTGTCGGTGTCGATCTGCATGAGGGGAGGTGCGGCCATCTCCCCATCCTGGCACGCGTCGCCGAAGCGTGCGCATCTGAAGGACGCCCGCCCCGGAGGCCGCTGCACAGCGGTGCGCTCCGTCGACGGGGATCAGCCGTTGAGCGGGAAGTGGCAGGCCACGAAGTGACCCATGCCGATCCGGCGCAGCTTCGGCTCCACCTGGGCACAGAGGTCCTGCGCCTTCGGGCAGCGGGTGCGGAAGCGGCAGCCGCTCGGGGGAGCGATGGGCGAGGGCACCTCGCCTCCCAAGGTGGTCTCCTCCCGCGGCCGCACAGTCGGGTCGGGGACCGGGATCGAGTCGAGGAGGGCCGCCGTGTAGGGGTGAGCGGGCCCGGCGTACAGGTCCGCCGGTGGGCCCACCTCGCAGAGCTTCCCCAGGTACATGACCGCGACCCGGTCGCTGATGTTCTTGACCACCGCCAGGTCGTGGGCGATGAAGATCAGCGTCAGCCCGTAGCGCTCCTTCAGCTCCTCCAGCAGGTTCAGGACCTGAGCCTGCACGGAGACATCCAGGGCAGAGACCGGCTCGTCGCAGATCAGGACGTCCGGGTCGAGCACGAGCGCACGCGCGATCGAGATCCTCTGGCACTGCCCACCGGAGAACTCGTGCGGCCGGCGGCTGGCCGCCGCATCGAGATCGATCCCGACGGCGTCCAAGACCTCGGCAACGGTCTCGCGATGGCCCGCGCGGTCACCGTGCCGCCAGATCCTCAACGGTTCTGCGACGATGTCGGCGATCTTCCGGCGGGGGTTGAGCGAGGAGATCGGATCCTGGAAGATCATCTGCATGCGGGGCCGAAGCTTCCGCAGGGCCTCCCCCCTCAGATCGGTGAGCCTCTGGCCCGCGAAGGTGACCTCTCCGGCGGTGGGAGGGGGGAGCTGCATCAGGGCCTTGCCGGTCGTCGACTTGCCGCAGCCCGACTCTCCGACCAGTCCGAGCGTCTCTCCCTTCAGCACGTCCAGGCTCACATCGCTCACGGCATGCACCTTCAGGCCGGAGGAGCCCATCGGGAACTCCACGGTGAGGTGCTCGGCCTTGAGCAGGACGTTGTCGGTGCTTCGGAGGTGCTCCGTCCCGGATCCAGCCACGGCTCAGGACTCCGGTGTCGGGTCGGCGATGGCCCGTGTCGGCCCGGAGGCGGTTCCGGGGGCGCGCACCTTCCGGACCACCTTCTTCACGATCTTCTTGCGTGGGGCCGTCGCTGAAGCGGGTTCGACCACGTCCGATGTGCCGACCGGATACCAGCAGCTGTAGGAGTGCCCTGGCGTCTCGGACTCCACGAGCGGCGGCTCCTCCTCCTGGCAGCGTGGCTTCGCGTACCGGCATCTCGGCGCGAAGTTGCATCCCTCGGGGGGGTTCGCGAGATCCGGCGGGCGCCCGTCGATGACCTCGAGCTGGCTGTGGCTCGGCTGGGCCAGCTTGGGAATCGAGTTCAGGAGCGCCTCCGTGTACGGCATCCGCGTGTTGGCGAAGAGCACCGATGTCGGTGCCCGCTCGACGATCTTCCCTGCGTACATGACAGCGATCTCGTCGGTCCTCCCTGCGACTACGCCGAGGTCGTGCGTGACCAGGATCATGGCCATGTGGCGCTCGACCTGTTGCCGCTTGAGCAGGTTCAGGATCTGGGCCTGGACGGTCACGTCGAGTGCTGTAGTGGGCTCGTCGGCGAAGAGCAGCTTCGGCCCGCATGCGAGCGCGATCGCGATCGTGACGCTGCTGACGCATCCCGCCGGACAGCTGGTGAGGGTACTCGTTGATGCGCCGGGTGGGCTCCGGTATCCCGACGGAGCTGAGAAGGGCCACGGCTGTCTCCATCGCCTCGGCCTTGTCCATCTCCAGGTGGTAGCGGAGGGACTCAGTGATCTGTCGACCGACCTTGACGACCGGGTTCAGGGAGGTCATGGGATCCTGGAAGACCATGGCCATCTCCGACCCCCAGATGTCACGCATCTTCTCGGTGCTGTATCCGGCGACGTCCTCGCCTTCGTACAGGACCCGGCCCTCCCTGTGGACGTTCTGCCGGGGGAGCAGGCCCATGATCGAACGGGACAGGATGGTCTTGCCCGAACCGGATTCGCCGACCACTCCCAGCGTCTGTCCGCGCTGGAGCCCGAGCGAAACACCATCGACGGCCCGGACCGTTCCACGCTCCGTCAGGAAGTGCGTCTTCAGGTCGCGCACCTCGAGCAGGTCCTCGCCCTGCTTCTGCGCACGCGTCGGGGGGGCGAGCACCTTCCTGCTCACAGGCCGCCCTCCTTCACGTCGAAGACCTCCCTGACGCGATCACCCGCAAGGTTGAGCGCCATCACGGTCAGGAACAGCGCCATGGCAGGAACCATCGTCACCCACGGTGCGTCCTGGAGGTCGCTGCGTCCTTCGTTGATCATCGTCCCCCATGTCGGATCCGGTGGCGGGATCGAGACACCCAGGAAGGCGAGGAACCCTTCGCCGACGATGGCCACGGCGATCCCGATGATCGCGAAGGAGAACGCCGCCCTCGACACGTTCGGCACGATCTCCCTCCAGATGATTCGGCTGTTCCGGGCCCCGAGGGTCCGTGCAGCCATCACGAACTCCCTCTGTGAGTACACGAGGGTGTTGGCCCGGACCAGACGGGCGAGGGGAGGGATCGCGACGATCCCGATCGCCAGCGTCACCACCCACAGGTCCTGCTTCTGGGTGAAGGTGACGATCGCGAGAGCCAGCACGAGTGCCGGGAACGCGAGCATGACGTCCATCGCTGCCATCAGTGAGGTCTCGAGGCGCCCGCGGAAGAAGCCCGCCACGAGACCGATGAACCCCCCGAGGAAGAGGCCGAAGGCAACGGCGGCGAAGCCGACCGTCAACGAGACCCTCGCCCCCCAGATCGTGCGTGAGAGCAGATCGCGACCCAGGGAGTCGGTGCCGAGAGGATGTCCCTCGGTGCCGAGTGGAGCGTTGGTGTCGACCGTGGGATCGGAGCTGATCCCCTTGTTGGGGTCGGGGAGGATGTCGGCGATGTGCAGCCCGAAGAGATCTTTCCCTTCCGTGATCGCCGGCGCGAGCACCGCCAGGAGGACCAGCACGATCATCCACCCCGCCGCCAGCCAGAAGGCGACGCCCAGCTTCGCCTCGACGCGCTCGGTTTCGGCCGCCTCGGCGTCGGTCGGGTCGATGCTGCCGAAGACGTCGCGTTCACGCACCCGCTCATCCGCCCCGGTGACGATGGCGTGTGCCGATCCGTAGCTGTCGAAGAAGTCGCGCTGGTCCGCTGTGGGAGCGGTCGAGCTCGGATCGGTGCGGTGATGCTCGGGCACGGGATGCCTGCTACGTCAGTGCCCGCGGCATGGCGGACGCGTGGGTCCAGCACCGCGTACAGCATGTCCACGGCGAAGTTGATCAGGACGTAGCCCACGGCGATCACGACGACGGCGCCTTGCACGGCTATGTAGTCACGCCGGAAGATCCCGTCCACGAGGTACCTGCCCAGACCGTTCAAGGCGAAGATGACCTCGATGACCAGGGTTCCCCCGATCAGGCGCCCCATGTTCAGACCGGCCACCGTGACGAGGGAGAAGGTCGATGGGCGAAACGCGTGCCGAAGGAGGATGTGGCGGTTCGGCATGCCCTTGGCCTTGGCCATCGTGATGTAGTCCTCCTGCAGGGTCGCGATCATGTCGGTCCGGAGGAGGCGCAGGTAGACGGCCATCTCTGCGGCAGCGAGCGTGAACGCCGGCAGGAACAGGGAGCGAAGGTTCTCCACCGGATCCTCTGTCAGCGGGGTGTGGCTGGTTGCCGGGAAGATCTGCCAGGTCACGGCGAACATGTACACCAGGATCAGGGCGAGCACGAAGTTGGGTATGGCGAACAGGAAGAAGGCGATGCCGGACGAGACCTTGTCGAACAGGCCGTTCGGGTGTTGGGAGGCGATGATGCCCGCCGGGATCGCGATCCCGAGCGCGATGACCTGGGAGTAGATGAGCAGCTCCAGGGTCACGGGCATCCTCTGCCGGATCGCCTCCGAGACCGGCTGCCCGGTCAGCGCAGACTCCCCGAGGTCACCTGTCAACGCAGAGGAGAGCCACTCCGCATAGCGCACAGGGATGGGATCGTTCAGGCCGAGATCCTCCCGTACCTCCTCGATGCCCTCCTCAGTGCATCCGAACCCGCAGATGACAGTCGCCGTGTCACCCGGCAGCAGGTTCAGCATCAGGAACGACAGGAAGGTCACGGCGAGCAGGATCAGCAGGAGCTGGACCAGCTTCCGACTGAAGTACCGCATCCCGTCGTGCTCCTCTCCGCTGTCGCTTGGCCTGTCGGCAGCCGGTCCGTATCCGATCGGCCCGGTCGATCAGGACTTGAGCCGGTCCGGCGGCGGAGCGCGCCCCCATACCGGCGTCTGATCTCTATTCCCCCGAGAGCGCCAGTTCAGCAGATGTCGGGGGCCTTCGTCAGATGGGCCGCCGACCCGCACCTGTCCGGACCCGAATGTGGCGCGAACAGGTTGCTCCTGGATCCTCGGGATCCTCCGTCAAATGGGTCGTCTGCCCCGATGTGCAGCGCCCGCCGGTCGCGGCGAACGAGGGAAGGCCCGGTCTCCGCCCGGTGGGGCCACGACGCTAGGGGTGAGCGCCCGAGGTGTCAACCGCGCCACCATCCGGGCACGCCGCTCGTCGAATCCGGGGCCCTCACCGCTGTCGCAGCCCTCTGCACCTGGCCATGACGAACGGAGACCCCGAGTAACCTCCCAGCTTTCGCTGGTCAGCTCCTCGGGGCCGATCCGCTCGGACGGGGCATCCGGACCGGAATCCCGGGGAAGGGATCCATGTCCTTGGCGGCACACCCGGTGGGAGAGCACCGCTGACCTCGTCCTCGCCGAGCGTCCCAGGCGCTCACCGGACCGAGTGCAGGTCCGGCCGTGGATGGTTGCCCACCCGACCGGGAAGTTGCCCACCCGGCTCCGGACGGTCTCCCGTCCGGCCGACCGGAGAACCACGTTGGATGACCTCGGTGGTTCCACCCGATCAACCTCCGATGACATGCCTCCGATCCGTCACCCATCCCCTTGGGGAGAAGCTCCGACTCGACTGCTTCATCACCGATGGCGTTCGGTGTACGAGCACCTGTTCTTGCTCGACTAGGGCGAGTCTGAGACGTGCTCGGGCGGAGGTCAAGGGAGAATTCTCGAATCCCCAGGGTTATCCAGAGGCTTTCTCAGAAATCCTCAGAACGGTCGCGATGGTCCACACATCCTCCACAGGTCGACGGCCCCATCGGGGCACGAGGGCCCGGGTTCAGGGGAAGAGCTCGATGCGGTCGTAGGTCTCGACCCAGCCCTCGACCACCGCCACGTACTGCTCCGAGCGGTTGTACTGGTAGAGGCCCCGCTGCAACCCCACCTCGGTCTCCAGGCCGGTGCTCGCCCAGCAGAGGAGCCGTGCCGCAGCGAGCGAGGCGTCGTAGATGTTGTGCGGGTCGGCATCGCCGTCCCCGTTGCCGTCGGCGCCGAACACGCGCCAGCTCGTCGGGAGGAACTGGAGCGGACCGACGGCATGGTCGAACGTCGAGTCGCGGTCGAGGGTGCCTCCTTCGCTGTCGGCGACGACGGCGGTGTTGTTCCGCCCGTCGAGGGCGATCCCGATGATCTCGGGGGAGGACCTGCCCGCGGGGTCGAGACGTGCCCCCATCCAGGTCCCGTGTCTCCCCTCGACCCTGGCTATCGCCGCGAGGATCTCCCACCGGACCCCGCAGGAGGGGTTCTCCTGCATCATCCGAGCCGCCGCCTTGAAGTACGCGTCAAGAGCGATGAACTGGAAGTCGGTGCCGCGAACCCATGCTGTGAGCCTGGCGTCCGCCACAGCGCGCTCCTCGTCGGTGAGACGGGCCGACAGGAGGAACGCTGCCGCGTGAGCGTTGTCCCGGACGAAGGTCGTGCTCTCGCGTTGCCCTTCGACGCTGCTGAGCAGCAGAGCCGTCCTGCTGACCTCCGCTGCTGCGCGATCGAGGATCTCGGACTGCCGAGCGATCTCGGCCAGATGGTGCTCGGTCACCGACTCGAAGATCGTGCGGCGCGCTCCTCTGTCGCGGGCGTCCTCCCAGTCGATGGCCTCGGCCGGCTCCGCACTCGGGCCGCCGTGAACATACGTCGCTATGGCCAGCTCCCTGAGCTCCGAACGCAGGCGGGTCAGGGCTCGCTCGGCCGAGCTCCTTCGCAGGGCGGCAGCGCCTCGCTGCCGGTCCAGACGCTCGGCCTGCACCGCCAACTCCGTCAGAGAGCGCTCAGCCGATCGATAGGCAGCAGTGGTCTGTGCGAGCTGGTCGGCCGTGGAGAGATACGAGCTGAGCGCAGCGTCGTACTCAGGGCTCTCGACCGCAACCGGTATCAGCTCCGCTGCCACACGGTCGTCTCCGATGGCTCCTGGGTCGGGAGAGCCGGTCTCCGGCGGGGGAGCGGTCGGCTCCGTGGACGGCGGCGCCCACAGCACGACGTGCGAGACCAGGAGGAGGATTGAGAGGAGGGCAGCCATCAGCCGGGCGCTCGTTCTCGGGCGGAGCAGTCAGTGTACGCGCGCCGCTCTCCGGTGACGGGTCATCGGGCCCGGGATCGCCACGGTCGACCTACACTCGCTGCGCCGTGACCGCCACCAGCCCCCTCGCCTGCTCCCCGGACGGGTTTCGAGCCGCCTGGGACGCCGTCAGCTCGGTCGAGGGTTGGCTCACCGTCGACCAGGCCGAGGAGCTCTGGAACCGTGCACGCGATCTCTCCGCCGGCGACGCGATCGTGGAGATCGGGAGCTTCCGGGGTCGTTCGACCGTCCTCCTGGCCCGAGCAGCTCCGGACGGCGTGGAGGTCGTGGCCATCGATCCTCACGGAGGTACGGACCGCGGCCCCCAGGAGTGGGAGGGAAAGGAGGCGGAGGCACTGGAGGACCACGAGGTCTTCCACGAGAACCTCCGGAGCCACCGGGTCGATGACCGTGTGCGGCACGTCCGGACGTACTCCTCCGACGCACTCGCCCAGTTCACCGGTTCGGCGCACCTCCTGTTCATCGACGGTGCCCACCGCTGGCGGCCGTGCCGTGACGACATCCGCAGCTGGGGGGCCCGGGTCCCCGAGGGTGGGGTGATGCTGATCCACGACTCCTTCAGCTCGAGGGGCGTGACGGCGGCACTCGTCACAGAGCTCTTCCTCTCCTCGGAGTGGAGGTACGAGGGCCGCCACCAGTCGTTGGCGCGCTATCGGCGCGTTCAGGTCTCCGGGTGGGAGAGGCTCCACAACGTCGGGCGACAGGCGCGCGAGCTCCCCCTGGGCGCTGCGGAACCTGGTGATCAAGGTGATGATCCTCGGCGGGCTCCGCCGCTTCACGCGCTACCTGGGCCAGCCCACGGGGGAGTGGCCCTACTGAATGTCGAGCACCAGGAGAGACCGGGGTCTGCTTGGCCCGTCGGGCGAGGCGCTGGGACACGCAGGTCCTGAGCGTGTGTCGTGACCCGGGGTCTCGACGGTCTGCTCGGTGAGCTCGAAGGGGTGGTCGGGCCCGAACACGTACTGCGGGGAGCCCTCACAGAAGGTCACGTGCGTGACTGGACGGGCCGGTACATCGGCGCCACCCCGGCGGTCGTGCGGCCAGCGAACACCTCCGAGGTGGCCTCGGTGCTCGCTCGGTGCTCGCAAGCGGGGGTCGCCGTCGTCCCGCAGGGCGGCAACACCGGGCTCGTCGGCGGCGGTGTACCGATGGACGGCGAGTTGGTGCTCAGCCTCCGGCGCCTGGACGCCGTGTCGCAGGTCGACCCGCTCGAAGAGCGGCTCATAGCGGGCGCCGGGACCACCCTGATCCGACTCCAGCAGGAGGCCGGCCGGGCCAACAGGCGCTTCGGCGTCGACCTCACCTCGCGGCTCTCGGCCACGGTCGGAGGCATGGTGGCCACCAACGCCGGCGGGGTCCACGTCATGCGCTTCGGTGACACGCGCCGGCAGCTCTGCGGGATCGAGGCGGTGCTCGCGGACGGCAGCGTCATCAGCCACCTGAGTGGGCTCTCGAAGGACAACACGGGGTACGACCTCGCCTCACTCGTCTGCGGAAGCGAGGGAACCCTCGCAGTGGTCACCGCTGCCTGCCTGAGGGTCGTCCCTCGGGGAGACGAGAGGGTGGCGGCGATGCTCGGCCTCGACTCGGTGGCGCACGCCGTCGACGCGGCACTGGCCCTGCGCACACGACACGACGACCTGGAGGCAGTGGAGCTCCTCCTGGGCGACACCCTCGACCTCGTCTGTCAGGAGCTCGGCATCGCACCGCCACTTCCGGAGGCTCATCCCGTCTACCTGCTGGTCGAGTGCGCCGACCAACGGGATCCGACGGAGCGCTTCATCCGGACCCTGAGCCGGATCGGAGCGGCGGGAACCGCCATCGCACAGGATCGCCCGCGACGCGAGGCGCTCTGGAGCTACCGCGAGGCGACGGCCGATGCCATCAACCGCCTCGGGCCACCGCACAAGCTCGACGTCACCGTGCCGCTCGGGCGAATGGGGCGCTTCGTCGAGGATGTGCGCGACTCCATCCTCGAGCTCGCGCCGGCGGCGCGCTGCTGGTTCTTCGGCCACCTGCTCGACGGGAACCTCCACGTGAACGTCACAGGCCTCGACCCCGACGACGAGGAGGTGGATGGCGCCGTGCTCGGCCTGGTCTCGGCGGCCGGGGGGAGCATCTCGTCCGAGCACGGGATCGGCCGTGCCAAGCGGCGGTGGCTGCATCTCAACCGGAGCGCCGAGGAGCTGAAGGCCTTCCGTGCCATCAAGGACGCCCTCGATCCCTGCGGGATCCTCAACCCGAACGTCCTCATCCCCTGAGATCAGCCACGCCACGCCCCTCTCCTCTCGAGCACCTCCTTCAGCGTCGAGGGGCGATCGGTCATGATGCCGTCGACCCCCAGGTCGAGCAGACGCTCCATCTCCCCGGGGTCGTCGACGGTCCAGACGTGCACCTGCATGCCGAGGCGATGAGCCCGGTGGACGAAGCCCTCGGTCACGACGGGAAGCATTCCCACCCGAGGCGGTACCTGGACGCAGTGGCCACGGATCCGCCCCATCGGCAGGCCGATGGCCCGCGTCCAGAGGCGAGCGACCGCGCGGGCGCCGAGACCGGTCACGACGCCCGGCAGTGTGCTTCGCATGGCCTCGACTCGTCTCTCCGAGAACGACGCCAGGCAGACGCGCTCGGCGGATGCCGTACGGCGGAGCACCTCGATGAGGGCCGGTACCACGGCGTCGTGCTTGGCATCGATGTTGACGTACACGTCCGGCCAGGTGCCGAGCAGCTCCTCGAGCAGGGGGATCCGCTCACGTCCTGCGACGCTGGCCCGTCTCACGACCGGCCAGGGGAGCTCGGTGATTCGCCCGCTCCGGTCGGTGAGTCGGTCGAGCTCCGCGTCGTGGAACGCGACGACGACGCCGTCGGAGGTGAGGTGCACATCGGTCTCCAGATAGGTGTAGCCGAGTGCGACGGCCGCCTCGAAGGCCGTCATGGTGTTCTCGAGACCCGTCTCCGCCCCGCCCCTGTGGGCGAAGGCCAGCGGCGGCTCCCGATCGAGGAACCGCGATCGGATCACCGGCTGATCACGGCGGCGGCAAGTTGCTCCACACCGATCCTGGAGTCCTGGAACATCGCCGCACAGGTTGCCATCTTCGGCCTCCGCGCGCCGGTCCCGCTGAAGCGCGTCGTGAGCTCAGCGGGTCCGGAGGTCGCTCGGCCCGAGGCGCGGGCGCCCCGCGATCGTGTCCCGGTCCGGTGTTCGGTGATCTGAATCCGCTTCGGCTACGGCGGTCCTCCGTGGGAGGCTGGCCCGATGGAGGATCGCTCTCCGAGTACGACGGTGCCGCGCGCTTCGATGGGTGGGGAGCACGTCGCTTCTGCGGTGATCTGCGTGGTGGCCGCCATCCTCCCCGTGTTCCTCACCGGAGCGCTGGCGGTCCAGTTGAAGGACGACCTCCGGTTCGACGATGCCGCGCTGGGCCTGGCTGTGGCTTCGTACTTCGCGACGGCGGCGATCACCTCGACGCTCCTCGGGAGAGTGGTGGAGCGCATCGGCGCAGGTCGGGCCCTCCGGTTGACCTCCATCCTCGCCGCCGTCGTGGGCGCGGGTCTCGCGTGCGCGCCCTCCTGGGGTGTGCTGGCCGGGTGGCTCGCGGTCGGAGGGGTGGTGAACGCGGGCGCCCAGCCGGCGGCGAACCTCCTCCTGGCGCGGGCGGTACCGCCGAACCGCCAGGGCTATGCGTTCGGGATCAAGCAGGCCGCCATGCCGATGGCAACCCTCCTGGGAGGGATAGCGGTCCCGGTGGTCGCGCTGACCGTCGGATGGCGATGGGCCTACGCCGGAGGGGGTGCGCTCGCTCTGGTCGCCGTCGCTGTTGCGCCGGGACGTCATGGACCGGCCGCGCCCAGACCGCGAGGCGAGCCACCACGTCCGAACGCCTCCCTCGGTCCGCTCTCGCTCCTGGCGGTCGGTGTGGGCTTCGGGGCTGCCGCGGCGGGAGCCCTCGCCACATTCCTCGTCAGCGCCAGCGTCGATTCCGGGCTCAGCGCCGGCGAGGCCGGCTGGCTGCTCACCTTCGGGAGCCTGGCGGGGGTCCTGTCCCGACTCTGGATGGGTGCCCGTGCGGACAGGCGTGGAGGGGGGCATCTGCGCGTCGTGGCCTTGATGCTCGGTGGCGGCGCGCTGGCGTTCGTCCTCTTCTCTCTCGGGGGGCCATTGACCTACGTCCTCGTGACACCGGTGGCCTTCGGGATGGGATGGGCCTGGCCCGGGCTGTTCAACTTCGCCGTGGTGAGGAACAACCCGGATGCGCCAAGCCACGCCACCGGCATCACCCAGACCGGGACCTACGTCGGTGCCCTGGCAGGCCCGCTCGCCTTCGGCTGGGCCGCGGAGGCGTGGTCGTACTCCGACGCGTGGCTGCTCGGCGTCAGCTGGTACCTGCTCGGCGCAGGCGCTGTGATCGGTGGCAGGCGATGGATGCTCCGCCTCAAGGATGCAAGGGGGATACCCGCGAACGAACCGCTGCGTTGAGCGGGGAGGCCCTGCCATCGCTGCCGTCGGGCCACCTGCTCAGATGATCGCCGAGTCGTGGCCCTTCCAGTACTCGTCCCGCACGAGGCGCTTGTAGAGCTTGCCGGTCGGGTGTCGCGGCAGCTCCTTCAACCGGGCCTTCGGCTTCTGCTCATCAACAACTTCCTCGAAGTCGGCATCATCAACCAGCTCGACCTGCGCACCATCAACCCGCTCTTCGCCTTCGCGCCGGGCGGCCCGGCCTACATCCCGGTCGCGGCCGCCGGCAACGAGGATCTGGTCGAGCAGCAGGTGGATGCCTTCGAAGCCGCCTACACCGGCGTCATCAACAAGCGGGCCACGGTCACGGCCGCCTTCTACTACAACAAGTCGAAGGACGACATCTTCTTCACGCAGAACGGGCGCTACCGGGCGCTCAGCCCGCCGCCCGGCTGGCTGGCCGGGGTCGCTGCTCGTGGGCCCCACGATCGCGGCCGGCATCCTCGAAGTGCTGCCGCCGGTCTGCAGGCCGGGCTCACCGGCCCCTGCAACACCGGTGGTTTACCGTCGTCGTTCACCTACCTGAACCTCGGCTCGGTCGTCGACAAGGGCTTCGAACTGGGCGTCGACGCGGCCATCAATCGCGCGCTCAACGTGTTTGCCAACTACTCCTACCAGTTCAAGCCCTATTCCGACTTCGACATCTCGGAAGTGAACCTGCCGCCGAAGAACCGCGTCAACGCCGGCTTCAGCTTCAGTGAGGGCATGTTCCTCGGCAACATGAATGTCAGCTACCAGGACGAGGCGTTCTGGCAGGACGTGCTCGACTCGCGCTTCCATGGCACGACCGAGTCCTACACCCAGGTGAACGGCGCCTTCGGCGTGAAGTGGGGCGGCGACAAGGTCACGACCACCATCAAGTTCAACAACCTGTTCGACAAGTAGATCCAGTCGCACATCTTCGGCGATATCCTGCGGCGGCAGGTGATTGGCGAGCTGCGCGTGCAGTTCTAGACTGCCGGCGGCCGGCCTGCGTGCGGGCCGGTCAGCGACTGAGATACAGGCGGAGGGTCGCCTCGTCGGACCGGGCGCGGGCCACGAGGCGCACCGTCTTCACGTTTCGCACGCCCGGGAAGTTGTAGAGGCGGTAGGTGCCGGCGACGTGGTCGCGCTCGTCGAAGTCCACCGTCTGGACCTCGCCGTTCTCGAAGGTCACGTCGGCGAAGTTCATCTGCGCCCGGCCGTCGACCTCGAGGAACAGGGCGTCACCGCGGTCGTCGACGCCGAAGTTCGCTTCGACCCAGTCTTCGTCGCGCTCGAGGGTTTCGGTGTCCTGCCAGGCCAGCCGGTCTCGTGCCGGCAGGGCCACGGCCGCCGCCGCGAAGGTGATGACGGGAAGGAACACCAACGGGGCGCCCACGACCACGGTGCGGCGCGCCGGACGCACGACGACATTCAGCGCGGCCGCCCGGCGAATCGGATGACGGGCGTGGACGACGATGCGGGTCCGCGGCCGTCGTGCGACTCTCGCCCGTCGCCGTTGCCCACGCGCCGTCGACGGTGCCAGAAACCCCAGGCACACCGCTGCGAAGAGTCGTCTGCTGAACTGTCTCGCCATGCTGCCTCCTTGCCGGTGTCAGAAACGCGCTCCGATGCAGCCATCGCTCCGGATCACCGAAGGGCGATGGCTGACGCGCGACAGCATACGCCAGCTGTGCTCCCGTACT
>CAVOFX010000004.1:0-529160 GCA_963695115.1 uncultured Microthrixaceae bacterium
GCCCTTCAACATCAAGGACTGGGCCCGCAACGTCGAAGACCCGCGCTGGAAGTACGGCGTGCCTCCGGCCAATAACGCCAACTACGCCTGGATTCAGCACATCCTGTCCAAGCTCGCACCGGGCGGCAAGGCCGGTGTGGTGATGGCGAACGGGTCGATGTTCATCCAATTCGAACGGCGAGGGCGACATTCGTGCCCAGATCGTCGAGGCTGACCTCGTCTCCTGCATGGTCGCCCTACCGACCCAGCTCTTCCGCAGCACCGGCATACCGGTGTGCCTGTGGTTCTTTGCCAAGGACAAGGCAAGGGCAATCAAGGCGCGGTTGACCGATCGGGGCAGGTGCTCTTCATCGACGCCCGCGAGCTTGGCCACATGGTTAGACCGCGCTGAGCGTGACTTGACGCACCGAAGACATCAAACGATTGGCGAGACCTACCACGCTTGGCGCGGGACGAAGTCCGCGACGACCGAGTACATCGACGTCCCCGGGTTCTGCAAGTCGGCCACGCTCGCCGAGATCAAAGCGGCTGACTACGCGCTGACGCCGGGTCGTTACGTCGGAGCGGCCGCGTCAGGTCAGGGCAGACGGCGAAGAGATCGAGGTCAAGGTCGACGGCTCACTGCGGAGTTGTTCGCTGCCTTCGATGAGAGCGTGCAGGCCGCGGCAGTCGTCCGCGAGCAGCTGGAGCGGATCGATGGCTGACGTGGGTGTGTCATTCGCGATCTAGTTCAAGCTGGAACGCTGGAACTGGGTGATGGCTATCGAGCGAAGCTGGAGGAGTTGGGCGGCGGAGGTCCGTTGTTCCTCCGGGCTGGTGCCCTCCAGGACGATGGCTTTGATTGGACCGGCCTGGATGCGTTCTCCGCAGGCGCAGCAGTTGAAAGCAAGCGTGGCAAGCCCGGAGACGTTGTCATAACAACCAAGGGGAACAGCATCGGACGGCCCGGATGGGTGCCGGACGACGCCCCCGACTTCGTGTTCTCGCCGCATCTGAGCTACACCCTGGCGTTCGTTAGACCATGCACGTCTGGTACCGCGCTACCTCTACTACTGGTCGCGCAGTCCGATGTTCTCAGCGCAACTCAGAAACCTGGCCTTTGGAACGGATATGGCACCGTACCTGAGCCTGCGGGACCAATTGACACTCCGTATCGCTTTGCCAGCCCCCGAGGCGCAACGGGCCGTCTCAGAGGTGCTTGGCGCCCTCGACGACAAGATCGTCGCCAATGAGTGCGTCGCACAGGCTGCCCAGGGGTTGGCAGATGCGATGTATCTGCGCGAACGGGGCCGGACGCGCGGGGTGTCCACAGTAGGAGAGGAGGCCGTAACCGTGCTCGGTGGCACTCCAAGTCGTAGCCGTCCGGAATTCTGGACCGACGGGACAGTGAATTGGATCGCGTCGGCAAGGCGAACGAGTCGCGTGTGCTGGAACCGACGGCGTTGATCACTGAAGAAGCGTTGGCCAAGAGCGCGGCCGAGATGATGCCCGAGGGGGCGACGGTGGTTGCGATCACGGGTGCGACCCTTGGACAAGTCTCCCGACTGGAGATCGCCTCCAGCGGAAACCAATCGCTCATCGGGATATGGCATGAGGACCCTGCCCTGAACGACTGGTTGTACTTCGCGATGCGTCACGAGATCGAAGAACTCCTAAAGCACGCGACGGGTGCTGCGCAGCAGCACGTCAACAAGGCGGCAGTCGACGGGCTCCAGATCCCGTGGCCGGACCGGCTGGAGTTGGAGCTTTGGGGGGAGCAGGTGCGGCCGATGCTCGACGCGGCTGCTGCCGCCGATAAGGAGTCCCTCGTGCTGGCACGGACTCGCGACGAGCTCCTGCCCCTGCTCATGTCGGGAGATGTCCGCGTCAAGGACGCCGAGAAGGGGAGTGCGTAATGCTTAGTGAGGCCGAGTGGGAAGAGCAGATGCTCGAGGCGCTCTCCTTCCACGGGTGGATTCCGACGCCCGGCGGGGACGTGGCCCCCGGGGTCGAGGGTGGTCGTGAGTCGTGGGATGACATCGTTCTGCCGAGCCGAACGCTGGCTGCTTTGCGCAAATTGAACCCGACCGTGCCGGGCGAGTATCTCGTCCAGGCTCTCGCCGAGGTGCGTGCGCCGAAGTCGCAGGACCCACTGGCCGAGAACTTCCGGATCCACCAGGTCCTGGTGGACGGGTACCGGGGGATCACCTACTTCGATGCAGACGGCGTCGAGCAGAGCCCGACGATCCGGTTTGTCAGCCACAAGGTCGACGAAAACGAGTTCCTCGCGAACCAGGTCACTATCCGGTCGGCGGACGTCGAGCGTCGATTCGACGTCGTGCTCTACCTCAACGGCCTTCCGGTTGTGATCGTCGAGTTGAAGCGGGCGGGGAGAGGTAGAAGGTCTTGAAGCCCCACTCGCCCCAACCGAACGCCGCCCCGGCCCAGAGAGCCGCGGCCCCCACCGAGAACAGGAGCAGCGAGATGGTCCAGGCCACCTCGTGGTGTCTCCGCCGGCGGAGGGCCCGATCCAGCGTGGAGAGGGCGAAGGCGAGGGAGACCAGGGTGGCAGCCGCTGCGGTCGCTGCCTGCGAGGACATCGGGGACGAGCCTAGGAGGATGCTGGACCGCTCGGCAGGCTCGGCGCGGGAGGCGCGCTCTCGAGCCCTGGTCGTGGCCCGGAGGAGCTTTGTGAACACGTGCACGAGCGCAGTACCTTCTCCCCGATGACGGAGAGCGAGAGCCGGCGGATACCGGAGGCCACCGTGGCCCGGCTGCCCGTCTACCTCCGGAGCCTCCTCGAGCTGGCCGAGGAGAAGGTGAGCACGATCTCGTCCGAGCGCCTCGCCGAGATGGCCGGGGTGAACGCGGCCAAGGTGCGCAAGGACCTCTCCTACCTCGGCTCCTACGGCACCCGCGGGGTCGGCTACGACGTCGAGTACCTGCTCTTCCAGATGAGCCGCGAGCTCGGCCTCACCCACGACTGGCCCGTGGTGATCGTCGGCATCGGCAACCTCGGTCAGGCGCTCGCGAACTACGGCGGGTTCACCGAGCGCGGCTTCCCGGTCGTCGCGCTCGTCGACGCCGACCCGGCCAAGGTGGGGCGCAAGGTCGGCCGGCTCACGGTCCACGACATCGACGACCTGCCGCGCCTGGTCGCCGAGCACGGGATCGCGATCGGCATCATCGCGACCCCGGCCGAGGTGGCGCAGGAGGTGGCCGATCGCCTGGTCGCCGCCGGGGTTCAGCTCGGTGCTGAACTTCGCTCCGGCGGTGATCTCCGTTCCGGACGAGATCTCGCTCCGCAAGGTCGACCTCGCCGTCGAGCTGCAGATCCTCAGCTTCTACCAGCGGCAGCGGCTCGGCGAGACGGAGAGCGCGGTCGCGGCCTTCTCGGAGGGCGCGGGCAGCGAGGCGGGGAAGGCGAGGCCCTGATGCCTTCGCCGGGTCGTCCCTACCCGGTGAACCTCGATGTCGAGGGCAAGCGCTGCCTGGTCGTGGGCGGCGGGAAGGTGGCGGCCCGCAAGGTCGACGGTCTGGTGGCCGGCGGGGCGCAGGTGCACGTCGTCGCCCGCGAGATCGGGCCAGCGGTCGCGGCCCTCGACTCGCTGACATGGGAGGAGCGCCCCTACACCCGGGGCGAGGTGGAGGGGTACTGGCTGGTGATCACCGCCACGGACGACCCCGAGGTGAACCGGCAGGTGCGCCTGGACGGGGAGGACGGCCGGGGTGTGGGTCAACAGCGCCGACGACCCCGAGAACTGCAGCTTCACGCTCCCGGCGGTGATGTTCAGGGACCCGCTGCTCGTCACCGTCTCCACCGGTGGGGCGAGCCCGGCGGTGGCGGCGTGGCTCGCCGACCGGCTCGATGCCGAGCTCGGCCCCGAGTACGCGATCCTCATCGGTATCCTTTCAGGGAACGAGAGGCGATCATGGCCACGGGCCGGTCGACCGAAGGGCTCGGTTGGCGCAAGGCGCTCGACTCGGGAATGCTTGAGCTCGATCCGCGAGGGTCGCCTCGCCGAAGCGAAGGAGCGTCTCCAGGCGTGTCTCTCGTCGTCATCGGACTGAACCACCGGACCGCGCCGCTCGAGCTGTTCGAGCGGATGACGGTCGAGCGATGCCGGCCTCGACAAGGCCCTGCACGACCTGGTCGGCGCGCCAGCACGTCAGCGAGGCGGTCGTGCTGTCGACCTGCAACCGCACCGAGGTCTACGCGGTCGCCGAGAAGTTCCACGGCGCCTACCACGACATCAGGGAGTTCTTCGGGGAGCTGGCCTTCCTCCCGCCGGAGGAGTTCACGGACCACCTCTACGTGCACTACGACGCGGAGGCCGCCGCCCACCTGTTCAGCGTCGCGACCGGCCTCGACTCGGCGGTGCTCGGCGAGACCGAGATCCTCGGCCAGGTGAGGCGAGCGTGGGAGCGCGCGCAGCAGGAGGGGACGGTCCGGCTCCTCGCTCGGACTTCTGTTCCGTCACGCGGTGGAGGTCGGCAAGCGGGCGCGGACCGAGACCGGGATCTCGCGGAGCATCACGTCGATCTCGCAGGCTGCCGTGGTGATGGCGCGACAGCACCTCGACGGGCTCGCAGGCTGCCGTGCAGTCGTGCTCGGAGCCGGCGGGATGGGCGAGGGGATGGCTCAGATGCTCGTCGACAGCGGGGTCGTCGAGCTGCGCATCGCCAACCGCACGTGGTCCAAGGCGGTCGAGCTCGCGGAGGCCGTCGGAGGGATCCCGATAAGGCTCGGCGACCTGCCGGCTGCCCTGCGCGACGCGGACCTGCTGCTCACCTCCACCGGAGCCAGCACGATCGTCCTCGAGTGCTCGGACCTGGAGTCCATCGCTGCGGACCGGACCTCCGCGCTGTTGATCGTCGACATCGCGGTCCCCCGTGACGTGGATCCCGCAGCGCGGGAGCTCGACGGAGTGACGTTGCTGGACATGGACGACCTGCGCTGCTTCGCGGAGGCCGGCGTGGACGAGAGGCGCCGCGAGGTCGCGAGCGTCCAGCAGGTCCTCGCCGAGGAGCTGGAGCGGTTCGTGGGGGTGGCCTCCGCCCGCGAGGTGGCGCCGTTGGTGGCCGCGCTCCGCGACAGCGCCGAGGAGGTGCGTCAGCGCGAGCTGGAGCGCTTCGGCGCGCGGTCTCGCGACCTGGACGACCGCGAGCGGGATGCCGTGGAGGCCCTGACCAAGGGGATCCTCGCGAAGCTCCTCCACGAGCCGACGGTGGAGCTGAAGGAAGCCGCGGGGAGCCCTCGCGGGGAGCGGCTCGCCGAGGCGCTGCGGGATCTGTTCCGGCTCTGACATGAGGATCGGGGTTGCCACTCGCGGCAGCGAGCTGGCGCTCTGGCAGGCCAGACACGTCATCGCTCTCCTGGGCGCCGTGGAGCCCGAGCTGGTGGCCGAGGCGGTGGTGGTCGACACCCGAGGCGACGGGGACCAGGACACCGCGATCCACCGGATCGGCGGCAAGGGCGTCTTCGTCAAGGAGGTGCAGGTCGCCGTGCTGGAGGGTCGGGCCGACCTGGCGGTCCACTCGGCGAAGGACCTGCCGTCGCTCACCCCCGAGGGTCTGGTGCTGGCCGCCGTCCCCGGGCGAGGTGATCCACGCGACGCCCTCGTCGGTGCCAGGTTGGACGAGCTCGGGCCGGGGGCGCGGGTGGCCACCGGATCGGCGCGGCGTCGGGTGCAGATCGCGGCGATGCGGCCCGACCTCACCTTCGCGGAGCTGAGGGGCAACATCGCCACCCGATTGGCGGCCGCCACGACCCACGATGCCGTGGTGGTGGCGGTCGCGGCGCTGTCGCGGCTCGACCGCCTCGACGAGGTGGCCGAGATCTTCGAGCCCCGTGACCTGGTACCCCAGGTCGGCCAGGGCGCGCTCGCGATCGAGTGCCGCGCCGATGACGAGGACGTGCGGGAGCTGGTCGCTGCGATCGAGCACGCGCCCTCACGCCGTGAGGTCGACGCCGAGCGGTCGTTCCTCGCGCGAGCTCGGAGGTGACTGCGACCTGCCGGCCGGCGCGCACGCCGTGGAGCAGGAGTCCGGGGAGCTCTCGCTGGAGGGCATGGTGGCCTCGCTCGACGGACACGTGCTGCTGAGGGAGCGAAGGGTCGGCTCCGATCCCGCCGCGCTCGGTCGGGAGGTGGCCCGCTTCCTGCTCGACGACGCCGGAGGCGCCTCGCTGCTGCCAGCGTGACGTCCGGCGGTCGACGATGAGCGCGAGCCGGCCCCGGCGGGCGCCCGCGTGCCACGGCGAGGGCGGGTGGTGGCCGGGCCGTAGGCTCGTGCCCGTGACCGTGTACCTGGTCGGCGCCGGGCCGGGCGACCCGGGCCTCCTCACCGTGCGGGGGGCGGAGGTGCTCCGCGAGGCGGACGTCGTCGTGTACGACAGGTTGTCGGTCTCGTCGCTGCTCGACCTGGCGCCCGTCGCCGCGGAGCGCGTCAACGTCGGGAAGCGCGCCGGCGAGGCCACGATGCCTCAGGAGGAGATCAACGCGCTGCTCGTCGAGCGTGGTGGCCTGGGCCAGACGGTCGTGAGGCTGAAGGGCGGAGACCCTTTCGTCTTCGCGCGTGGCGGCGAGGAGGCGATGGCGCTGCTCGAGGCAGGCGTCCCCTTCGAGATAGTCCCCGGTGTCAGCTCCGCGACAGCGGTTCCCGCGTACGCCGGGATCCCGGTGACCATGCGGCACTCGTCCACGCTCTTCACCGTCGTCACGGGTCACGAGGACCCGGAGAAGGGTGGGGAGCTCGACTGGGAGGCGGTGGCGCGTCTCGGCGGCACGATCGTCGTCCTCATGGGTGTCGGGAGGCTGCCGAAGATCGTCGACCGCCTGCGCTCGGGAGGCCTCGCCGACGACACACCGGTGGCGATCGTCCAGTGGGGGACCCGACCCGTCCAGCGCACGGTGCGCGCGACTCTGGGCACGGTGCTCGACGAGCACGTCGATCCACCGGCGACGATCGTCATCGGCGCGGTGGCCCGGATGAACCTCGACTGGTACGAGAGCCGCCCGCTCTTCGGCCGCACCGTGGTCGTCACCGCGCGCCGCCGAGGGTGCCGAGAAGCTGGTGTCCTCGCTCCGCTCGCGGGGAGCCGAGGCGATCGTGGTGCCCACCATCGAGATCGGCGATCCCGAGGACCACGGGGAGGCGCTGCGCGCCGCTGCAGAGCGCGTGAGGTCGTACGACTGGGTGGTGCTCACATCGGCGAACGGGGCGGAGCGGTTCCTGCGCGAGCTCCATGACGCCCGGCAGCTCGGCGACGTCCGCGTCGCCGCGATCGGGCCCGGGACCGCGGAGGCGGTGAAGCGCTTCAACGTGGTTCCGGACCTCGTGCCGGCGCAGTACGTCGCGGAGTCGTTGCTCGCGGCCTTCCCTCCTGCCGGAGCCGAGGACAGGGGGAGGGTGCTGCTGCCCCGGGCCGCCGTCGCCAGGGAGGTGCTGCCGGAGGGTCTCCGAGCCAAGGGGTGGACCGTCGACGTCGTGGAGGCGTACCGCACGCGCCCCGTCGCCGTGGACGAGGAGACCAGGAGGGCGGCGCTGGGCGCCGACGCCATCACCTTCACGTCGTCGTCGACGGTCACGAGCTTCTTCGAGGCCATGGGCGGGGCCGCCTCTCCGGGGGTGGTCGCCTGCATCGGGCCGATCACTGCCCAGACGGCCCGCAGCCACGGCGTGGAGGTCGACGTCGTCGCCGCGGAGCACACCCTCGACGGCCTCGTCGAAGCACTCGAGGCGCACTTCGCCGGTTCGACCCGGCCGTGACGCTCGCCGCCGCCGGGCCGTACTCTTTGCCCGTGAGCTTCCCGCAACGACGGATGCGACGGCTGCGCCGGACCGAGGCGATGCGCCGGCTGGTCTCCGAGACCACCGTCACCCCGGACGACCTGGTGGCACCGCTGTTCGTCCGCGAGGACCTGGACGAACCGCGCCCCATCGACTCGTTGCCGGGAGTCGTGCAGCACAGCCGCGAGTCGTTGCGCAAGGAGGTGGCCGCGCTCGTCGATCTCGGGATCCCGGCGGTGATCCTCTTCGGTGTCCCCTCCCGCAAGGATCCCGAGGGCAGCGAGGCCTGGAGCCCGGACGGGGTGGTGCAGCTCGCGCTGCGCGACCTGCGGGAGGACGTCGGCGATCGGCTGGTGATCATGGCCGACCTCTGCCTCGACGAGTACACCGATCACGGGCACTGCGGCGTGCTCGCACCGGACGGCGAGGTGGAGAACGACGCGACGCTCGAGCTGTACGGCCGCGTCGCGCTCGCGCAGGCGGAGGCCGGCGCGGATGTCGTCGCGCCGTCGGGGATGATGGACGGGCAGGTCATGGCCATCCGCGACGCGCTGGACGACGAGGGCCACGAGCAGGTGGCGATCATGGCCTACTCCGCCAAGTTCGCCTCGGCGTCCTACGGGCCGTTCCGCGACGCGGTCGACGTCTCCATCGCGGGCGGCGGCGATCGGTGTGGCTACCAGCAGGACCCCCGGAACGTGCGCGAGGCGATGGAGGAGATCCGGCTGGATCTCTCGGAGGGCGCCGACATCGTGATGGTGAAGCCCACGCTCGCGTACCTGGACGTCGTCGCGCTCGCCAGAGCGGCGGTCGACGTCCCCCTGGCCGCCTACCACGTGTCCGGTGAGTACTCGATGATCAAGGCTGCGGCCGAGCGAGGTTGGATCGACGGTGACGCGGTCGCTCTGGAGCACGTGACCGCGATCAAGCGCGCGGGGGCGGACCTCATCCTCACCTACCTCGCCCGCGAGCTCGCCGAACGGCTGTGACGAGCGAGGCCGACCCCGGATCGGCGTCCGACCGGGATCCGTCGATCGGGACGAACGACTCCTGGTTCCAGAGAGCGCGGCGCGTGATCCCCGGCGGGGTGAACTCGCCGGTCCGGGCTTTCGGGTCGGTGGGCGGCACCCCGTACTTCGTGGCGCGCGCGGAGGGCCCGTACGTCTGGGACGTCGAGGGCCGCCGCCTCGTCGATCTGGTGCAGAGCTACGGGGCGATCATCTGCGGCCACGCGCACCCCAGGGTCACCGAGGCGATACGGGAGGCGGCAGCCGACGGCACCAGCTACGGCGCGCCGACCGAGCGAGAGGTGCTGCTCGCCGAGGAGATCTGCGCTCGCGTCGAGGGCTGCGACCAGGTGCGACTCGTCAACAGCGGCACCGAGGCCACGATGAGCGCCCTCCGCCTGGCGCGCGGCTTCACGGGGCGCGACCGCGTGCTGAAGTTCGCAGGCAACTACCACGGCCACTCCGACACGCTCCTGGTCGCGGGCGGCAGCGGCGTGGCGACGCTGGGGCTGCCGGGATCAGCAGGTGTCCCAGCGGGGGCTGTCGCGGACACGCTGGTGGCGCCGTACAACCAGGTACCGGAGCTCGACGAACGGATCGCGTGCGTCATCGTCGAGCCGGTCGCCGCGAACATGGGCGTGATCCACCCGCAGCGGGGCTTCCTGGCCGGTCTGCGGGAGGCGTGCGACGCGGTCGGTGCACTCCTGATCTTCGACGAGGTGATCACCGGGTTCCGCATCGCGCGCGGCGGCGCCCAGGAGGTCTACGGGGTGCGTCCCGACCTGTGGACATTCGGCAAGGTGATGGGCGGTGGCCTGCCGATCGGCGCCTTCGGCGGACGCGGCGAGGTCATGGCGCAGCTCGCGCCCGCGGGGCCCGTGTACCAGGCGGGGACCCTCTCGGGGAACCCGCTGGCCACCGCAGCCGGGCTCGCCGCCCTGGAGCTGCTCACCGCCGACGCGTACCGACTCCTCCGGAGCCGGGCCCTTCGGCTCGGCAGCGGGCTCGGCGCCGCGCTCTCGGCGGCCGGGGTGGCGGCGGCGGTGACGGTCGTGGAGACCCTCGTCGGCATCCACTTCGGCCCGTACGCGCCGGTCGACTTCGCCCAGGCGCGGGAGACCGACGAGGTGAGGTACGCGGCGTTCATGCACGCGCTGCTCGACCGCGGCGTCGCGATCGCGCCCGGTGCCTACGAGGCGCTGTTCTGTGGGCTGGCCCACACCGACGAGGTGATCGAAGAGGTGCTCGGGATCGCCGGTGAGGCGGCCGCGGCCATTGCCTGACCGGCGTCGCAGGGCTCGTGCGCCCTCGTGCACCGCACGCTGGCGGCGAACCGACGACCGGGTGGAGCCCGCCAGGGGTTCAGGCCCGTGAGCCCTCGGGCACACGCCGCGCGACGGCTGCGGCCATGCGGTACGCGGCCTCGGCGGGACCCAGCTCGTCGTCACGGAGCAGGTTGGCCATGATCCTCAGCGCCCACTCCATCAGCGTCCGGCTCTGCATCCCCACCGCGGTGAGCCGGTGCATCAGCTCGGGTCGTCCGATGATGTGCGAGAAGCCGCGGGCCACCTTGAAGTAGAGGCCGTAGGTCGAGTCGAGGATCTGCGGGTAGCGCTGCAGCGCGAGCGCGCTTCCCGCGCCCAGGGACTCGTCGATCAGCTCGGCGGCCAGGCGGCCCGTCTCGTACGCGTAGTCGATCCCCTCGCCGTTGAAGGGGTTCACCGATCCTGCGGCGTCCCCGACCACCACCCAGGTCGGCCCGACCTTGGGGTTGACCGAGCCGGCCATCGGCAGTCGTCCACCGACGGGGGGTGTGCGCTCGGAGACGGGTGTGACCCCCCAGCGCTCGGGGAGCTGCGCGACGAACTCGGACAGGAGGTGGGTGGTGTTCACCGTCTTGTAGTCGCGGAAGGTGGAGAGAAGACCGGCACCGACGTTGATCCAGCCGTCGCCCATCGGGAAGATCCAGCCGTACCCGGGCAGCGAGCTCCCACTCCGGTCGCGCAGGTCGAGCGAGCTCTCCATGAAGGGGTCGCGATCGTTGGGGCTCTCGACGTAGCCGCGGATGGCGATGCCGAGAGGGAAGCGGCGGTCGCGCTCGGTGCCGATGGCACGGCCGAAGCGCGAGTTGGCTCCCTCCGCGACCACCACGTAGCGGGCCCGGAGCTCCCGCGTCCGTTCGTCGGGGCCACGTACCACGGCGCCGGTCACCAGACCGCCGTCGAGCAGGGGCGCCACCGCCTCGGTGGCCTGGTGCATGTGGGCTCCCGCCGAGACGGCGTGTCGGGCGACCAGCTCGTCGAGGATGCGCCGTCGCACCATGTACCCGTACGAGGGGAAGACGGGGTGGGAAGGCCAGGGGAGCTCGAGGGTGATCCCGTGCGCGACGGCGCGCAGGCCTTCGTGGCGGTGGTGGTGACGCAGCTCGTCCTCCAGCCCCATCTCCCGGAGCTGGTGCACCGCTCGCGGGGTGAGACCGTCACCGCAGGTCTTCTCGCGAGGGAAGGTCTTCTTCTCGACCATCGCCACGTCGCGTCCTGCGCGGGCGAGCCAGTACGCGGCCGCGGCGCCCGCCGGTCCCGCACCGATCACCAGCACCTCGTGCCGTTCGGTGGTCACCGCCTCACCGTATCGAGTGCCGTGGCGCTCACGAGACCCGCTGGACACCGCAGCGGCTCACGGCACATCCGGTCGGCGGTCCGGGATCTCGCGCGGCGAGCGCGGGGGAGCGATCAGCCGGACAGCTCGGCGTCGGTGATGACGGGTTGGCCGTCGGCACCGACCTCGAACTCGCCGGGCCCTGCGCCCTCGGCTGATTCGCCGAAGTAGTGGATGAGCCCGGACTCGCCGTCGATGAGCAGCTCGTCGCCCTCCCCGAGGGTCGCGCCCTCGGCGGTGACGTCCTCACCCGAGAGCACCTCGCGCTCGTAGCGCACTATGAGGTACAGCTCCTCGGGGGTGAGGTTCGTCCCGAAGCCGGGCATGCCACCCGCCTTCGCCTTCTCCTGCGCCCCGTAGGTCTCCCCGGGCCAGGCCTCCGAGCCGGCGAAGACCCACTGGAGGTGGTCGGCCCGGTTCGGGAAGGTCTCCAGGACCGCGCCACCGGCCAGCGCGGGCCCGGTGCCCCCGCCCCCGGTCGCGCCGTGGCAACCCGCGCACTGCTCGGCGTAGAGGGTCCCGCCCATCTCGAGCTGGGACTCCTCTCCCACCTCCGCCTCCGAGAGCGAGCCGACGTACAGCACGGCCCAGACCGGGAGGGCGGCGAGCACGGTGAGCGCCCACCACGGGATCTTGCGCCGGTCGAGGCCGGCCCGGACGTACGGCGGCGGAGGTGGCGCCGCCTTCTCGACTTCGACGGGGGTGGCCGGCACGACGGCTGCGGCCGCGGCGGGTGTCTCGGCAGCGGCCGCGGCCGGCTCGCCCGCCTCCGGGGCAGCAGTCGCAGCAGGGGCGCCTTCACCGCCTTGACCCAGCGCGGCCCGTCGTGCCCGGGAGCGTGCCAGGAGATGTTCGGGGACTTCGGCCAACGGTCCTCGCTCGGTGCGGTCAGCGAACCTCAGAACACTAGGCCACGCGTTCGGCGTGACTGCAAACCCCGAGAAGGGGTGGGGTTAGCCACCATCGAGCTGCTCCTGGTCGCGTCACCGCGGGTGGCCCGCGCTGCCCGGGCGCCGATGTGCCTCCGCCGCGCGGCGTCTGCTAGACCTTGCAGCCGACACCCGGGTCCGTTGGTTTCGGGCGTCCCTTCGATACGATTGTGAGTGAATTCACGAGGAGGTCCGCCGCCGAGTGGTCGCATTCTTGATGTCGATTGCGGTCACGATCGTCGCCCTCCTGCCCCTGCCGCTGATGGCCAAGCGGCGGCCGGTCGGCACGCCGCTCTCCTGGGGGGAGGCACTGCTCGCGGGGACCTACGTGTTCTTCCTCTGCTGGTGGGCGTACGGGATCATCCCCCACCTGTGGCTCACCTACGCAGACAACGAGCTGGGCTGGCGGTCGGACGCGATCCTGTGGGGCCCGGGGGACATCTTCAGGCCCCAGAGCCAGGGCGGCTGGCTCCCCTTGACGATCACCAAGCAGGTCCTGCGCGACATCATCGTCGTCGGCTTGTACGTCGCGTACCTCGCGCTGCCGATCGCCCTCTGGGCCTGGTGGCAGAAGAGGGGCGAGCGCGCCGCGGCGAAGCCCGAGACCGAGGCCACCGCCTTCGGACGCCCGCTCGTGAGGGAGGGCGCCTGAGCATGGCCCGCACCGACGCCAACCCCCCGATGCCCGAGTTCCGCGAGGACTACGTCCTCCGGGAGGTGGACGCGGACTGGCTCGCGAAGGCGGTGAAGCCGAAGCAGTTCATACACATCGACCAGTCCGAGTGCATCATGTGCGAGGGCTGCGTCGACATCTGCCCGTGGAAGTGCATCCACATGGTGATGCCCGAGGTCGTCGACGAGGCGGAGGGAACCGCCCGGCCGGGGATCGACCCTCGCGACCACGTCGTCTTCCTCATCGACGACGACGTCTGCACGCGCTGTGCCCTCTGCGTGGACCGCTGCCCCACCGGTGTGATCATCCTCGGGAAGCTGGGAGAGGCGCCTCCAGAAGGCGACCGCCACCAGCGCACCGGCACCCACGGCTTCGGCTACGGGATGAGGTTGGCGTAGGCCATGGCCAAGACCACGCAGACGAACGGCTCGAAGCTCGGACAGAAGGTGGGCGACCTGGTCGACGGGGTCCAGGGCTCGCAGGCCTGGAGCTCGATCTTCAGGCCCGGGTCGATCTTCCGCAAGGGCTACAGCGACAGCCCCCGGAACCGCTCCTACGTGATCATGAACAGCGTGCTCTACCACCTTCACCCGGTGAAGGTGAAGCGGCACGCGGTGAGGGTGAGCTACACGCTCTGCCTGGGTGGCCTGAGCTTCTTCCTGTTCATCCTGCTCACAGTCACCGGCATCTTCCTGATGTTCTTCTACCGGCCCACCGCGGCGGCCGCGTGGGACGACATCCAGACGCTGCAGACCTCGGTCACGTTCGGCCTCCTGGTGCGCAACATGCACCGCTGGGGCGCGCACCTGATGGTTCTCACGGTGTTCCTGCACATGGCGCGGGTCTTCTACCACGGCGCCTACAAGCCGCCCCGGGAGTTCAACTGGGTCATCGGCGTGATCCTCCTCACGCTGACCCTGCTGCTCTCGTTCACCGGCTACCTGCTGCCGTGGGACCAGCTCGCGCTGTGGGCGGTCACCGTGGGCACGAACATGATGGGTTACACGCCCGTGTTCGGTGACCAGGTGCGCTTCGTCCTGCTCGGTGGGGTCGAGATCGGAACCGACACGCTGCTCCGCTGGTATGTGCTCCACGTCCTGTTCGTACCGTTCGTGACCGTCATCTTCCTTGCGATCCACTTCTGGCGGGTGCGCAAGGACGGCGGGATATCGGGACCGCTCTAGGCGAGGATCGTCGATGGCAGAAGTACCCGAACATCTACTCAAGAGGGCCCAGGAGGCCAAGGCCCGCAAGGCGGCGAAGGCCGCCGCGGGCGGAGACGCGGCGAACGCCGCCGCGGGCGGAGACGCAGGAACCGGGGGCGAGCCCGCGTCCGCCGAGGCGTCGAAGATCCCGGCGCACCTCCTCGAGCGGAGCAGGTCCGCGAAGCAGCGCAAGGCAGGCGGTGAGGCGGCCGCCGCGCCGGAGGCGGCGGCGGCCGGCGGCGGCGGTGGCGCCGCGGTGGTGACCGCTCCGCCGCCCACGGCCTCGGGCCCGGGTGGCCACACGCAGCGGATGCTCACGGTGGTGAAGGCCGGGTCCATCCAGGACGTGAAGGCAGTGCCGCAGGACAAGGTCCACGTCTGGCCCCACCTCCTCGCGATCGAGTTCGTGGCGGCTCTCGCGATGACCGCCTTCGTCACCCTCTTCTCGGTCTTCGTGAACGCGCCGCTCCTCGAGCTGGCCAACTTCAACGAGACCCCGAACCCCTCGAAGGCACCGTGGTACTTCCTGGGCCTCCAGGAGCTGCTGACCATGTTCCACCCGATGGTCGCGGGGGTGACCATCCCCGGCATGGGCATCTTCTTCCTGATGCTCGCCCCGTACATCGATCGGAACCCGTCGCAGAAGCCCGAGGACCGCAAGATGGCCATCGTCCTGTTCACCCTGTTCCTCATGTACTGGGCGGTCCTGGTGATGATCGGATCCTTCTTCCGGGGCACCGGATTCAACTTCGCATGGCCGTGGATCGACGGCCTGTTCTTCGAGCTGTGATGGGGGTGGGAGGCTGACATGAGTTCCATCGCCATAGCTGCTGTGGTCGTGCTGGGTGTGATCCTCGCCGGCGCGGCGCTCGCCGCGGCCTGGCGGCGGCGCGACGCCGACCAGGCCGTCGGCTCGTTGAGCCGGGAGACGGCCGGCCGCGACAGTGGCCGGAGAGACACCTCCAGCTCCGCCGGGCGCGACGCCGAGAAGGTCGCCCTGCAGCGCTGGCGTGAGCCGAAGAAGCCGAGCAGTGAGCTGGTCACGGTGGGAGAGAAGGAGGTCGTGCCCTTCGTCGCGCCCGAGCCGGACGAGGTCGGCGTGTCACGCCGCCAGTTCCTGAACCGCTCGATCGTCTCGATGATGGGGTTCAGCCTCGCGGCGTTCGGGGCGTCGATAGTCGCCTTCCTCTGGCCGCAGACCAAGGGGGGCTTCGGGTCGAAGATCCGGGTCGGCAAGGTCGACGAGGTGAAGACTGCGATCCAGGAGAGCAACGGCTTCCTGTACATCCCCGAGGGCAAGCTCTGGGTCACCGAGTTCCCGGCCTCGGCGCTGGAGAAGGCGAAGGGCGTGTACTCGCAGCCGGTGCTGAACGGCTTGGAGGTGGGGCTGAACGCGCTGTTCCAGAAGTGCCCGCATCTCGGATGCCGGGTGCCGCAGTGCGACACCTCCCAGTGGTTCGAGTGCCCCTGCCACGGCTCCCGGTACAACAAGGCGGGCGAGAAGAAGGGCGGTCCGGCCCCTCGCGGCATGGACCACTTCGCCACCTCCGTGGAGGGAGGCGTGTTCGTGGTCGACACCGGCACGATCATCCCCGGTGCGCCGGTCGGCGTCGACACCACCGGACAGGAGCAGGAAGGCCCCAGCTGTCTGGGGGAGACGACCCACTGAGATCCACCATGCCCCCTTCGGTCCAAGCGTCATGATCCTCGCCAGCATCGCCCGCAACATCGGCTTCGTCATCGCCGGCGTGGTCGTCGTCGGGTTCGTGGTGTACGCCTTCGCGACCGCGCGCCAGTCTCGTGCCGAGGTCGGGAGCGAGACCCAGCTGGCCCCCAACCGGCGGCCGGGGATCAGCGACGAGGAGCTGGAGGGGGGCCGCCTCGACCGGACCCTCGCATGGGCGTTGGGGTTCCTCGCGGTGATCGCGCTGACGCTCCCGATCTACTGGCTGGCGGAGCCCGGCCGCCAGGACGGAGCGGTGGCCTACTTCGACGACGTGGCGGTGAGCCGCGGTGCCGCTCTCTACGAGGCGTCGTGCGCGTCCTGCCACGGCCCGGACGGGGTGGGTGGAGTGGCCCCCTACACGCTCACCGACGCGGAGGGGCAGTTCCTCGAGACGGTTCAGTGGCAGGCCCCGGCTCTGAACACCGCGCTCACGCGCTTCTCGAAGGAGGAGGTCCAGTTCGTGCTGGACTACGGCCGTCCCAACACCCCCATGCCGGCATGGGGTGCACCCGGCGGGGGGGCGCTCACGACCCAGCAGGTCACGAACCTCATCGCGTACCTCGAGAGCATCCAGCTCTCGGCAGACGAGATCGCGGCAGAGCGCGATGCCAAGGTCGACGAGGTGTGTGCCCCCGACGACGACGACCTCTGCACGGCGGAGGGCGCGCCGTACCCCACCCTCGGCCAGACGATGTTCAACCTCGGTGAGGACGGCTTCGCCGGCGGTGCGTACTCCTGCGCCCGCTGTCACACCAAGGGCTGGTCGTACGGGCAGCCGGAGGCAGCCGGTAGCGGGTTCTTCGGCTACAACCTCACGAACGGGAGCACGCTGCGGCAGTTCCCGACGTTCGCCGACCACGTGGCGTTCATCACCGAGGGCGGCACCAAGGGTCAGGCGTACGGCTCGGGCGGGCTCTCGGGAGCGGGTCAGATGCCCGGCTTCGGCGTCAACCCGAACGCCGAGGACGAGGACTCGACGCTCCTGCCCGAGCAGTTCATGTACAGCCAGCGGCAGATCGAGGCCGTCGTGGCCTACGAGCGGAGCCTGTGATGGAAGACCTCGTCCAGCTGGCCGGGATCGCCTGGGACCCACACATCCGGGGCATCCTCGTGGTGGCCACCGGGTTCGCCGTCCTCTGCGGCTCGGTGTACCTCATCCTCTCCACCAACCTCGGGGCTCGTCTCGGATTCCTCATGGCGGCCGGCGGCCTCTTCGGGTGGCTCACCATCCTCGGGCTCACCTGGTGGATCTGGCCGCCGGCGATCGGGCCGCGCGGTGAGACGCCCACCTGGGAGGTGGTCGACATCGCGTACGGGGACCCGGCGAGCTCGACCGAGGCCGAAGCCCACACGATCCCCAACTCGTGCTGGTCCACGATCTCGCGCGACTGCGAGGAGGTCGAGGGGGGCACCCAGGTGTCGGTGCTGCTCGCGGAGAACCCGGCGTTCCAGGAGGAGTTCCCCGAAGGTGATGCGACCCTCAGCGAGCTGAAGGGCATCGACGAGGAAGGTGCTCTCGACGACCTCGACTTCGGCGGGTGGACGCTGGTCTCGGTCGCCGACGCCGGTGAGGCGCAGTCCGCTGCCTCCACCGCCCTGGGCGCAGAGGGGGAGAACCTCTACGAGCCGGAGGAGTACATCCTGCTGGACACCTTCGAGATCGGGGGGAAGGACCCTCTGCCCGACGATGCGGACGCCGTGGACCGGATCCGACACAAGCTCGAGAGCACGGCCCAGCTGCAGCACCCCACCCACTACTCGGTGGTGCAGCTGCAGCCGGTCGTCCCCCAGGAGACCGTGCCGGGTGAGGCCCCGCCGACGCCGACAGCTGATGAAGCCGCACCGGTCATCAACGTGGTCATGGTGCGCAACCTGGGGAACCTCAGGGTTCCGGGCTTCCTGGTCTTCGCCGGATCCGGTCTCATGCTCGGTGTGATCGCCCACGCCCTGCACCGCCGCGACCAGCTCGCGGACGAGCATCGGGCGGCGGCAGCCGGGGGCTGAGAGTGTCGGGGGGGAGCTGATGGGGTCGTACCTCCCGATCGTCGTCCTCGCCGTGCTGGCCCTGGTGTTCGCCGGGATCGGGAGGGCGATCTCGGCCATCTTCGGCCCGAAGGCACCGAGCCCGGCGAAGGAGGCCCCCTACGAGTGCGGGATCGTGCCGGGTCGTGAGCCCCCGGAGAGGTTCCCGGTGCGCTTCTTCCTCGTGGCGATGATCTTCATCGTCTTCGACATCGAGATCATCTTCTTCTTCCCCTGGGCCACGATCTACCGCGAGCTGGGGGCCTTCGGTCTCGGCGCCATAGGGATCTTCGCCGCCGTCGTCTTCGAGTCGTTCGTGTACCTGATCGGGAACGGAGCGCTCGACTGGGGCCCCCTGAACAAGGGGCGGCGCATGGAGATCGTCTCCTCGGCTCGCACCGCCTCCTCGACGATCCGCCGGGTCGGCCTCGAGGGTCGGGCCCCCGAAGAGGCTCCGGCCCCTCCCGAGGCGGCGTGATGGGCTGGCGAGAGATCCGCGACGACGGGCTGGGCGGCATACAGCACGGGATACTCACCGGCCAGGTCGAGAAGCTGGTCAACTGGGCGAGGGCGCGCAGCGTCTTCCCCGCCACCTTCGGCCTCGCGTGCTGCGCGCTCGAGATGATGGCGACCGGTGCCGCTCACTACGACCTGGCGCGCTTCGGCATGGAGGTGTTCCGGGCGTCGCCCCGCCAGGCGGATCTGATGATCGTGGCGGGGCGGGTGAGCCAGAAGGAAGCACCGGTGCTGCGCCAGATCTATGACCAGATGATGGAGCCCAAGTGGGTCATATCGATGGGCGTCTGCGCGTCGAGCGGGGGGATGTTCAACAACTACGCGCTGGTCCAGGGCGTCGACCAGATCGTGCCGGTCGACGTCTACGTGCCGGGCTGCCCACCCGGACCCGAGACCCTCATCCACGCGATCGTGACCCTGCACGAGAAGATCCGCAACGACGAGCTGATGCGGCGCCGGGAGGAGACAGGCGCCGGTGCCGGCCTGCACATCGCCCAGGTCGACGGCCAGTCGGGCTCCCGAGTGGTCAGCATCGGAGCACGCTGACATGGGTGACCCGAACCTACCGGGGGACCCGCCGCCCGAAGCTAGTGAATCCGGTCACGAGGAGTCCGAGGCGGAGGCCGTGCTCCGCCACGGGGCTCCGGTGAGCTGGTCCCGCGGCCAGGAGGTGCTGCACCCGGATCGCGGCGAGCTGGGTGGAGACGGTGACGGCACTGCACGAGGAGGGGTTCCTCGCCTGCGTCGATCTGTGCGGGGTCGACTACCTCACCTACCCGGGCGAGCGGGGCCTGCCCGATGGCGTCACCGCGGAGCGCTTCGAGGTCGTGGCCAACCTCCTCGACCACCGCAGCGGCGAGCGACTCCGCCTGCGCGTCCAGGTTCCCGAGGCGGAGCCCACGCTCCCGTCCCTCTTCGACGTCCACCCCGGCACCGAGGCCATGGAGCGTGAGGCCTTCGACATGTTCGGGATCGTGTTCGAGGGGCACCCCGACCTGACCAGGATCCTCATGCCGGAGGACTGGGAAGGACATCCGCTGCGCAAGGACGCCCAGTCGGGTCGGATACCGGTCCAGTTCAAGGCCGCGCCGGGAGTCGGGTAGTGGGAGAGACGACCACCCGGGGGCCGATCCCCGACGCCAGCACCTTCACCTCGGAGGGCGCCCAGGAGCTGACCAGCCGCGACGTCGTCGCTGCCGCGGAGCGCCTCCGCGAGCTGGGCGCGGTGCTGCGCATCAGCGAGGCGGAGGCGCAGGCGGATCGGATCGACGAGCTCGACGCGGAGCTCGCCGATCGGCCACCCGATCAGACGATGATCATCAACATGGGGCCCCAGCACCCCTCGACGCACGGTGTGCTGCGCCTCATGCTCGAGCTCGACGGTGAGACCGTGCTGCGCTGCAAGCCGATCATCGGATACCTGCACACGGGGATGGAGTGGACCGGCGAGGAGCTCACGTATCTCCAGGGGCCCACCAACGTCACCCGTATGGACTACGCGGCCCCGCTCTTCCACGAGCTGGTGTTCTCGTTGGCCACCGAGGAGCTGCTGGGAGTCGAGGTTCCCGAGCGCGCGGTGTGGATCAGGATGCTCATGTGCGAGCTGAACCGGATCAGCTCGCACCTGCTGTTCCTCGCCACCAACGGGATGGACCTCGGTGCGGTCTCCATGATGCTGTACGGGTGGCGTGAGCGGGAGGAGGTGCTCCGCTTCTTCCAGACGGTGACCGGCCTCCGGATGAACCACAACTACATCCGTCCCGGCGGGGTGGCCGCCGATCTCCCCGACGGTTGGCAAGCGGACGTCGAGCGTCTGCTCACGATCATCCCGCCCCGCCTCGAGGAGTACGACGTCCTGATGACCGGCCAGCCGATCTGGCGCGAACGCCTCCAGGGCGTGGGGCTCATCAGCGCGGACGAGTGCATCGCGCTGGGTGTCACCGGGCCGATCCTCCGCTCGACGGGCTACGCCTGGGACCTGCGGCGGGAGATCCCGTACCTCGCCTACGACCAGCTCGACTTCGACGTGATCGTGGGCAGCTACGGGGACTGCTTCGACCGCTACGCGATCCGCCTGAACGAGATCCGCGAGTCCCTGCGGATCGTCGAGCAGTGCCTCGACCAGATGCCGCTCGGCGACTACAGGGTTCAGGACCGAAAGGTCACACCTCCGCCACGCGCCCGCATCGACGAGTCGATGGAGGCGCTGATCCATCACTTCAAGATCTTCACGGAAGGCTTCAAGGTCCCCGAGGGCGAGGTGTACGTCGCGGTGGAGTCACCACGCGGCGAGCTCGGGTGCTACCTGGTCAGCGACGGCAGCTCCCACCCATACCGCCTCCACATCCGAGGACCGAGCTTCGTCAACCTCCAGGTGCTCCCCCACATGATGCACGGTGGGCTCATCGCCGATGCCGTGGCGATCATCAGCTCGGTCGACTCGATCATGGGTGAGGTGGACCGGTGACCCGGCTCCGCTCTGCCTCGAGCCCTCCGGCGGCGGGAGGTGATGCGTGATGGCTCGCCTGTCACGCGAGAACGTCGAGGTCGCCGAGGAGATCATCGGCCGATACCCGGTGCCCAAGTCAGCGCTCATCCCGCTGCTCCACCTCGCCCAGCAGCAGGACGGGTACCTGACGACCGACGCGATGACCCACATCGCGGAGCTGGTGGGGGTGACCCCCGCCGAGGTCCTCGGCACGGCGTCGTTCTACGAGATGTTCAAGCTCCAGCCGGTCGGCCGCTACGTGCTGAACGTCTGCACCAACATCTCCTGTCAGCTCCTCGGAGCGGAGGACCTGCTCCACCACGCGGAGAGGACCCTGGGCATCCACGCGGGAGGCACCACACCCGACGGTCTGTTCACGTTGGAGGACGTCGAGTGCATCGCGGCGTGCACCGAAGCGCCGTGCCTCCAGGTCAACTACCGGTATCGCTACAAGGTGACACCGGAGGAGTTCGACGAGCTCGTCGACGATCTCCGCAGCGGTCGGCTCGACGAGGAGGTCCCGCCCCACGGGACCCTGGCCAGGATCCGCCAGCGCATCCCCGCCGACCGGGCCGCTGGTCCGGTCCCTCCCGAGGGGCAGGATCGACCGGCGTGGCTGCCGGCTCCGGAAGGCGGGGCGGAGTGAGCGGGCGGGCCATAGCGCGGTGCACGAACGTGGTGGAGGGCACGCCGTGACCGCGCGCGAGATCCCTCGCATCATCACGAGCCGCTTCGATCTCGCGGACTCGTACACGATCGAGCGCTACGAGGCGACCGGCGGCTACGAGGCGCTCCGCAGCGCGCTCGAGGGATCGCCGGACGACGTGCGCGAAGAGGTCCGGACCGCCAGCGTGCTCGGGCGCGGCGGCGCGGGCTTCCCCGCCGGTGTGAAGTGGGGCTTCTGCCCGGACGGGGTCTGGCCTCGCTACCTGGTCGTGAACGGCGACGAGAGCGAGCCCGGTACCTACAAGGACCGGCTGCTGCTGGAGCGCGACCCACACCAGCTCATCGAAGGCATCCTCCTCGCCTGCTACGCGGTCGGCTGCGCCCAGGCCTTCCTGTACGTGAGGGGAGAGATGGCCCTCGCACAGGAGCGGCTGGCCCAGGCGCTGAACGACGCGTACGCGAAGGGCTACGTCGGCCGGAACATCCTCGGTACCGACTTCTCGGTCGACGTGGTGCTGCACTGGGGAGCGGGCGCCTACATCGTCGGGGAGGAGACAGCGCTCATCGAGAGCCTCGAGGGAAACCGGGGGATGCCTCGCCTCAAGCCTCCGTACTTCCCGGCCGCGGTAGGCCTCTACCAGCGCCCGACCATCGTGAACAACGTCGAGACCCTCTCGAACCTGCCATGGATCGTCCTCAACGGCGGTGACAGCTACGCAGCGCTGGGAGCCGAGGCCTCCAAGGGCACCCGGATGTTCGCCGTCTCCGGTCACGTGCTCGGTCCCGGCGTCTTCGAGGTCGAGTTCGGGGTCACCACCTTCCGTGATCTCATCTACGGCGAGGAGCACGCCGGCGGCATCCGCGACGGCAACCGGCTCAAGGCCTTCATCCCGGGCGGAGCCTCGGCACCGTGGTTCTTCGAGGAGCACCTGGATCTGCCTCTCGAGAAGGGGACGGTCGACAAGGCGGGCTCGATGCTCGGCTCCGGGGCGATCGTCGTCATGGACGAGACCACCGACATGGTGAAGGCCTGCCACCGCGTCGTCCGCTTCTTCTCGCGGGAGTCGTGCGGCAAGTGCACGCCGTGCAGGGAGGGGACGGCGTGGCTGGAGAAGATCCTCCGACGGATCCTCGACGGCAACGGCCGGCCGGAGGACATCGACCTCATGCTCGACGTCTGCGGCAACATCAGCCCCGGCCTGAGCTGGCCGCCGCGTCAGACCACGATCTGTCCGCTCGGGCCCAGCGTGGTGTCTCCGATAGCGTCCGCGATCGAGCGCTTCCGCCCCGAGTTCGAGGCCCACATCGCGCGCAACACGGGGACCCCGGTCCCGGTGCAGATCGGATCCGGAGGTGGCGATGGCCGAGCCTGATCGCACCGCCGAGGAGCCGGTCGATGGCGTGCCCTTCGTGCTCAACGGGAAGGAGCTCGTCGCGCACGGGGGTGAGCTCGTCATAGAGGCCGCCCAGCGGCACGGGGTGTACATCCCGCGCTTCTGCTACCACTCGCGGCTCCGGCCCGTGGGCATGTGCCGGATGTGCCTCGTCGAGGTGGACACGGGCAGGGGGCCGTCGCTCCAGCCCTCCTGCATGCTCGAGGTCACGCCCGAGATGAAGGTCGACACCGAGAGCACCGCCACCATCGAGGCGCAGGACGGCGTCCTCGAGCTCCTGCTCCTCAACCACCCGCTCGACTGCCCTGTGTGCGACAAGGGCGGTGAGTGCCCCCTGCAGGACCACACGATCGCGTACGGCCCGGGGGAGACCCGCTTCGTCGAGGAGAAGCGTCACTACGAGAAGCCGATCGCCATCAGCGAGCTGGTCCACCTGGACCGTGAGCGCTGCATCCTCTGCGACCGCTGCACCCGGTTCGCGCGCGACGTCGCCGGAGACCCGCTCATCCACTTCATGGACCGGGGAAGCCAGACGCAGGTGAACACCTTCCCGGACCACCCCTTCGCGTCCTACTTCAGCGGCAACACGGTGCAGATCTGCCCGGTGGGCGCCCTGACGGCCAGGCCGTACCGGTTCAAGGCGCGGCCCTGGGATCTGGAGGAGGCCGAGTCGACCTGCACCTCCTGCTCGGTCGGGTGCCGGATCTCCGTCCAGAGCTCCCGCGACCACGTCGTCCGCCGTCTGGGGGTCGATGTGGACGCCGTGAACCGGGGATGGCTCTGCGACAAGGGCCGCTTCGACTTCGAGGCGATCGATCAGGCGAGCCGACTGGGTGAGCCGCTGGTGCGTCGCGGTGACGCGCTGGTGGAGGTGAGCTGGGCCGAGGCCCTCCAGCAGGCGGCCGACACCGTCCGTCGCACCTGCGAGTCGAAGGGACCGACGGCAGTCGGTGTGATCGGGGGCGCCCGCCTCACCAACGAGGCCGCGTACGCCTGGGCGAAGCTGGCGAAGAGCGTGATCGGCACCGACAACGTCGACTGCCAGCTCGGCGACGGCCTTCCCCCCGAGGTCGTCCTCGGCGTGCCGCGCGCGACGATCGCCGACGCCTGCCGGCCCGGGGGAACGGTGCTGCTGCTGGCTCCTGACCTGAAGGAGGAGCTGCCGGTCCTGTACCTCCGGCTCAAGGCCGCGGTGGACGACGGGGTCCGAGTGGTCGAGGTGGCACCTCGCACCACCCCGTTTGGCGATCACGCCGCGGTGAGCCTGCACCCGAGGCCGGGGGAGGCCGGTGCCGTCGTGCGGGCTCTGCTCGGATCCCGGAGCGGTGCGCTCGATGGCATCGACGACGCAGACCTGGCCCGCGGCGCGGCGCTCCTGGCCGAGGCCGCCGGCCCGGTGACCGTCGTGGTGGGGCGGCAGTCGGTCGCAGAGCAGCCGCAGCCGATCGTCGAGGCGGTGGCGGCCGTGCTGGAGCACCTCGACGGAGCCCGGGTGCTTCCGGTGCTGCGGAGGTCCAACGTCAACGGAGCCCTGGACATGGGTCTCGCGCCCGGCCTGCTCCCGGGGAGGACGAGCCTGGAGGACGGACGGGCCTGGTACGGGTCGCGATGGGGCCGCCTCCCGGATGCCCCGGGGCTCGACACGATCGGGATGCTCCGTGCGGCCGCGGACGGTGAGATCGAGACGCTGGTGCTGGTGGGTGCCGATCTCTTCGACGTGCCCGACCGGGCCCTGGCGAAGCAGGCCCTGGATGCGACGACGGTGGTCGTGCTCGAGCTCTTCGAGACGGAGACCACCGGGCTCGCCGACGTGGTGCTGCCGGCGGCCGGCCCCGGGGAGGCCGAGGGCAGCACCACGAGCATCGAGGGGCGCCTCGGTCCCCTCACCCAGGTGGTCAACCCACCGGGCACGGCGCGCCCCGACTGGATCGTCGCCGCCGATCTCGCCTCGCGCCTCGGCTCCGACCTCGGGCTCGAGTCCCCCGAGCAGATCTGGGCGGAGATCGCCGAGCTCGCGCCCTCGTACCGGGGCCTCGACCGACCGACTGCGAGCCCGGCCGGACCCACGGAAGGGGCGGTGGTGCAGCCGGCCGACGTCGGTGGGGATCTGCCGCCCTTGCTGCGCTTCGTCGCACCGGACGAGCAGGTGGAGCTGCCCGCCGCCGACTCCTACTCGCTGCGCCTCGTGGCGACTCGCAGGCTGTACGACCGCGGGACGCTGGTGCAGCGGTCGCCGTCGCTGGCCGGCCTGGCCGCGGGAACCGGCCTCGGGGTCAACCCGTACGACTTCGATCGTCTGGGTGTCACGGAGGGGGACGAGGTCACGATCACCTCGTCATCCGCCCGCGTCGTGGGACGGGTCGTCGCCGACGAAGGGGTTCCCCGGGGTTCGGCCCACATGGCCTTCAACCAGCCCGGCCTCGAGGTGGCGGAGCTCATCGACGCCGGCGAGGTGGTCACCGACGTGCGGGTCGAGATGGCCGGCGACGATCGCCCGTCGACCGGAGGGGGCTCCTGATGGATCCGCTGTTCCTGGATGGGGTCGACGGCACCGATGTCCTCATCGTCGCGTTGAAGGTGGCGGTGGCGTTCGCACTGCTGCTCCTCGCCGTGATGCTCATGGTGTGGTTCGAGCGCAAGCTCATCGGCGACATGCAGAACCGGATCGGGCCCAACCTGGCAGGTCCGTGGGGGATCCTCCAGACGCTCGCCGACGGGCTGAAGCTCTTCTTCAAGGAGGACCTCATCCCCGACCGAGCGGAGAGGCGGGTCTTCGTGCTCGCCCCGCTCCTGGCGCTGGTGCCGGCGTTCCTGCTCTTCGCGATCGTGCCGGTGGGAGGGAACTTCAACGACGGCGGGGGCGGCATCGTCGAGATCCTCGGCCGCAAGACCCTGCTCCAGGTGGCCGATCCGCCCATCGGGGTGCTCTTCGCGCTGGCGATGTCGTCGATCGCCGTCTACGGGGTGATGCTCGCGGGCTGGTCCTCGGGGTCGAAGTACCCGCTCCTCGGCTCGGTGCGCGCGTCGGCCCAGATGGTGAGCTACGAGGCAGCGCTGGGGCTCTCCGTCGCGGCCGTGGTGTTGGTGGCCGGCACCCTGAGCACCAACGGCATCGTGTCGGAGCAGGCGGGTGAGGGGTTCTTCGGGGTCGTTCCGCGTTGGAACCTGATCGTGGCCGGGGTGGTCCCCTTCGTGATCTTCCTCATCGCGGGCACGGCCGAGCTGAACCGACCCCCGTTCGATCTCGTGGAGGCAGAGCAGGAGCTGGTCGGCGGCTTCCACACCGAGTACAGCTCGATCCGCTTCGCGTTCTTCTTCCTGGCCGAGTTCATGAACGCGGTCACCATGTCGGCCATCATCGTGACCCTCTTCCTCGGAGGCCCGGCCGGTCCGGACCTGGGTGGGCCCGGTTGGGCGAGCGACTACGTCTGGCCGGTGATGTGGTTCATGGGGAAGCTCTTCTGCTTCCTCTTCACCTTCGTCTGGTTCCGCGCCACCCTCCCCAGGGTCCGCTACGACCAGCTGATGGACCTCGGCTGGAAGGTGCTCATCCCCACGGCGATCGGCTGGTTCCTGCTGCTCGGGGCGATCCGGGTCGGCGACGACCGCGACTGGAACGGCGTGGCGGTCGTGGCGGCGTCGTTCGCGGTGTTCATGGTCGCCGGGACGCTCCTCTCCAGCGCCGTGCGCCGAGCCAGACCGCGATCGCCTCGACGGGATCGAGGAGTTCGTCTGATGGGCTACCTGACTGGCTTCAAGGTGACTCTGGGGAAGATCTTCGAGTCCCGTTTGACGACCGAGTACCCCGAGGAGAAGTCACCGAAGCCGCTCCGCCAGCACGGCCGGCACGTCCTGAACAGGTACGAGGACGGGATGGAGAAGTGCATCGGCTGCGAGCTGTGTGCGGGGGTCTGTCCGGCTCGCTGCATCTACGTGCGGGGTGCCGACAACCCTGTTGACGATCCGGTCTCCCCCGGGGAGCGGTACGGGTACGTCTACGAGATCAACTACCTGAGGTGCATCCACTGCGACCTCTGCGTCGAGGCCTGCCCGACCGAAGCGATCACCGAGTCGAAGCTCTTCGAGTTCTCCTTCACCAGCCGTCGCGATGCCGTCTACACCAAAGAGGAGCTGGTGGTCGATGACGACGGGAGTCCGCGCCAGCTCCCATGGGAGGACTGGCGCCCGGGTGAGGACCAGGACACCTCGGCTTGGATGAGAGCCACAGCGCCTTCGGGGTCCGCTGCCCACACAGGCAGGGTCGGTTGGTCGGGGGAGCTGGGTCACGGGGTCCGTGCCCCTGAGCAGGGCCAGTCGCAGGAGGTGGAGGCGCCGCCGGACGCGGCGAGCACCGAGAGCCGTCCGGACGAGGTCGACCGGTGATGGAGACCGCTGTCTTCCTGATCGCGGGGCTGATCGTGCTCGCGGGAGCCGGTGGGGTGATCCTCTCCCGCAACCCCGTGCACGCGGCACTCAGCCTGGTCGCCTCCCTGTTCGGGATCGCGGTCCTGTTCGTGGCGCAGGAGGCGCACCTGCTCGCGGCGGTCCAGGTGATCGTGTACACCGGCGCCATCGTCGTCCTGATCCTGTTCGTGATGATGCTGCTGGGGGTGGACAAGGAAGAGGACCTCTCCACCGAACCGATCAGGGGTCAGCGCCCCCTGGCCGTGCTGGTCGGTGCGCTCGGTCTCGGCGCGGTCTCGGCGATACTCCTCGTGCCGGTGCTCCGGGCGGACGAGATCCCGGCGTCGGTCGATCCGATGACCGGCGAGACCGTCGCCGCCCAGGACCCCTCGTTCGAGAACACGGTGCTCACCGGTGAGAAGGCCGCGACGGCGCCGATCGAGCCCGACGAGAGCAACATCTCCCAGCTGGGTCGGGTGATGTTCACGGAGTACGTGTTCGCCTTCGAGATCACGGCCCTGCTCCTGACCATCGCCGTGGTCGGAGCGGTGGTGATGGCGAGGCGCGAGCGCGACCCGCAGGGACTCCCTCCTGGGTCGTCGGAGGCCGCGTCGTGATCGTCACCCCGACCTGGTACCTGATGCTCGCCGCGTGCCTGTTCACGACCGGTGCTGTCGGCCTCCTGGTCCGGCGCAACCCGCTCGTGATGCTGATGTGCGTCGAGCTGATGCTCAACGCGGTGAACCTCACCTTCGTGACCTTCGGCACCATGCTGGGCGACCTCGGCGGCCAGGTCACGGTGTTCTTCGTGTTGGTGGTGGCGGCAGCCGAGGTGGTGGTGGGCCTCGGCATCATCGTCGCCCTGCTCCGGCGGAAGCCCAAGGCGACCGCCGACGACCTGGTGTACCTGGAGGGCTGAGCGGTGGAAGACGTCCTCTGGCTCATCCCGGCGCTGCCCCTCACCGGGTTCGTGCTCCTGATCCTGCTGGGTCGTCGCCTCGGCGAGCCTCTCTCCGGGGTGGTGGCCACCCTCGCGACCGCCGCTTCGTTCGTGGTCGGGCTCATCGTGTTCGGCGGTCTCGTGGCGGAGGAGGAGGCCTCTCGGCTCTTCGAGTCGAGCCTCTTCACCTGGGTCGCCTCCGGGGACCTGCGGGTCGACGCCGGCTTCCTGGGCGATCCCCTCTCGATCACCTGGGTGCTCTTCGTCACCGGGGTGGCGACGCTGATCCACCTCTACTCGATCGGGTACATGCACGGTGACCCGCGCTTCCACGTCTTCTTCGCCTACCTGAACCTGTTCGTCTTCTCGATGCTCGTGCTGGTGCTGGGCAACAGCTTCCTCCTCACGTTCCTGGGCTGGGAGGGCGTCGGCGCCTGCTCCTACCTGTTGATCTCGTTCTGGTTCGAGAAGAAGGAGAACGCAACCGCCGGCAAGAAGGCGTTCGTCACCAACAGGATCGGCGACTGGGGATTCCTGGTCGCGATGTTCATCACCTTCCTCACCTTCGGGTCGCTCGACTACACCGACGTGCTGCCCCAGGCGCCGGCGTTGGCCACCGGCACTGCGACCGCGATCGCCCTGCTGTTCTTCGTGGGTGCGGTAGGCAAGTCGGCACAGCTGCCGCTCATGGTGTGGCTGCCGGACGCCATGGCGGGCCCGACGCCCGTCTCGGCGCTCATCCACGCCGCCACGATGGTGACGGCCGGCGTCTATCTCATGGTGCGGATCAACCCGATCCTCTTCGCCGCCCACGACGGGGTGGGTCAGGGGATCGCCTGGGTGGGAGCCCTCACCGCACTCGTCGCAGCCACCATCGCCCTGGCCCAGAACGACATCAAGAAGGTGCTCGCCTACTCGACGATCAGCCAGCTCGGCTTCATGTTCTTGGCAGTCGGGGTGGGGGCGTACGTGGCCGCGGTCTTCCACGTGGTCACGCACGCCTTCTTCAAGGCGCTGCTCTTCCTCGGGGCGGGGTCGGTGATCCACGGCACCGACGACGAGCAGGACATGCGACGGATGGGCGCGCTCCGCAAGTGGATGCCGATCACGCACGCCACCTTCGTCGTGGGCTGGTTGGCGATCGCGGGCGTCCCTCCTCTGGCGGGCTTCTGGTCGAAGGACGAGATCCTGGCCTTCGGCGCGGCCGAGTCCTGGGCGCTGTTCGGTGTGGGGGCGATCACCGCTCTGCTCACCGCGGTCTACATGAGCCGGCAGTACTTCATGGTGTTCGGCGGTGAGGCCCGCTGGGACGAGGGATCCGGCGACGAGGGGCACCGGGAGGCTCACCATCCCCACGAGTCCGGCTGGCTGATCACGCTGCCCCTGGTGGTGCTGGCGGGGTTGGCAGTCCTGGGGGGCCTGCTCAACCTGCCGTTCAGCTCAGAGGTCAAGTGGCTCGAGGAGTGGCTGTTGCCGTCGATCCCCTTCGAGGTTGCCCTCGACCTCGGCACCGGGGCGAAGGTCGGGGTGGCGGCGTTCTCGGTGCTGCTGGCCGCGGTGGGCATCTACCTCGCCTGGTGGGCGTACGGGAGACCGAGCGAATCCCGGCGCGGCGCCCCTGAGCCCGAGGTGCTCGCCCGTGGCTGGTACATCGATGCGGCGTACGCGTGGGTGGTGGCCAAGCCCGGGCGGGCGGTCTTCGATGCTCTCGCAGCCTTCGACCGAACGGTCGTCGACGGCGCGGTGAACGGGGTCGGCTTCCTGGTGCGCAGCGCAGGCGGAGGTGCACGGCGCCTTCAGAGCGGCCTGGTCCGCTCCTACGCGCTGATCATGGCTCTGGGGGCGGTCGTGCTGTTGGGTTACGCGCTCACGAGGATGCAGCTGTGATGGCCGCGTCACTTGCTTCCACCTCCGGGCACGCCTTCCCGGTGCTCACGATGCTGGTGCTGTTGCCGGCTCTCGGCGCTGTGCCCGTTGCACTACTGCCACGGGCACGAGCGGAGGTCGCGAAGCTCATCGCCGTCGCAGCGTCGTCCGCGGCAGCAGGTCTGAGCCTCTGGGTGCTGGCCGACTTCGAGTCGGGTGAGGCCGGCTTCCAGCTCGTCACCAACGCCGACTGGATCGAGTCGTTCGGCATCTCCTGGCATCTCGGGATAGACGGCATCTCGCTCTTCCTGGTGGTCCTGACCGGGATCCTCTTCCCGCTGGCGATAGCCGGGGTCCCGGTCTCGGGCGACGAGAAGAGCTACTACGCCTGGATGCTGGTGCTCATGGCGGGCGTCCTCGGCGTCTTCCTCGCCCTGGACCTCTTCGTCTTCTTCGTCTTCTTCGAGATCACCCTCGTACCCATGTACATGCTCATCGGGCGCTGGGGGTACGGGAACCGCGTCTACGCGGCGACGAAGTTCTTCCTCTACACGATGGCCGGGTCGGCGCTGATGCTCGTGGCGATCCTGGCCCTGGTCTGGCTGAACCAGGCCGACTCGGGCGAGCTCACCTTCGACCTGGTGGAGCTGTCACGGGCCGAGCTGAGCACCAACGCGGCCCGGGCTCTCTTCGCCGCCTTCACGGTGGCCTTCGCCGTGAAGATCCCGTTGTTCCCGTTGCACACCTGGCTGCCCGACGCTCACACCGAGGCCCCGACCGCAGGATCGGTGATCCTGGCCGGGGTGCTGCTGAAGCTCGGTTCGTACGGGCTCCTGAGGTTCGGCTTCTTCCTCTTCCCGGAGGCCGCGGTGTGGGCCCGCCCTGCGCTGCTGACCCTCGGGGTGGTCGGGATCACCTACGGGGCGGTGGTAGCGACGATGCAGACCGATCTGAAGCGCCTGGTCGCCTACTCGTCGGTCGCCCACATGGGGTTCGTGGTCATCGGCCTCGCCGCGCTGACCGCCGAGGGCGTCGACGGGTCCGTGATCCAGATGGTGAACCACGGGATCTCCACAGGCGCCCTCTTCCTCCTCGTGGGGATGATCTACGAGCGTCGGCACACGAGGGAGATCGCCTCGTTGTCGGGTCTGCAGAAGGCAGCACCCCTTCTCGCCGGGATCTTCACGGTCGTGATGCTCTCGTCGGTCGGCCTGCCCGGGCTCAACGGGTTCGTGGGCGAGTTCCTCGTCCTCCAGGGCACCTTCCTCTCGGGTGACGTCTGGGCGGTCGTCGGCGCGGCGGGTGTGATCCTCGCGGCGCTGTACCTCCTCTGGGCCTACCAACGGGTCTTCCACGGGCCGGCCGAGGATGCCAACGCCTCCGTGCCGGACCTGAGGGCCCGGGAGGTGCTGCTGATGCTCCCGTTCCTGGGGCTCATCATCGGGATCGGCGTGTACCCGAAGCCGATCCTCGACCGCATCGAACCCTCCGTCGAGGCGGTGCTGGCCCACGTGGCGTCCGCTGCCGACTACGCGATCGAGGGGACCGAGTGCGGTTCCCAGCTCGACGCCGACCGGGCCGCGGAGAGGACGGAGGCCTTCGAAGCCGAGGAAGGCCACGGCGGGGAGCCCGCCCGGGACGGGGAGCCGGTCGCCGACGACCGCGACCCCGGTGAGTCGGAGGCGCCCCCGTGCGCGGAGCCCGACCGGGATGAAGCCACCACCGACACCGATGAGGACGGCCCCGAGGACGAGGGCTCCGGATGAGCGCAGCGATCCTCCTCCAGGCCGGTTCCTCCGGCACCGACTTCGTGCCGCTGGAGACGCCGACCGTCGACTGGTCGGCGACGGCCCCGCTGCTGGCGCTCTCCATCGGAGCGCTCCTGCTGCTCACGGTCGACTCCCTGTGGCGCGGCAGGAAGCCGGCGGGCCTGTACGCGCTCTGGACGGTCGTCGTGGCCTCGGCGGCCGGCCTGGCGACGATCCCGCTCTGGCAGCGGGTGCTCGACGAGGGCGCCTTCACCACCGTGGGGGGGGCGGTCGGTGTCGACGGCTTCGGGCTCTTCGTCGTCGGGGTGATCTGTGCGGCGGTCGGGCTGGGAGCGATGCTCGCCAGCGACTACCTGGAGCGCGAGGGCCTGGACGGTCCCGCGTTCTACGTGCTGATGCTCCTCTCCGCGGCCGGAGGCGTGATCATGGCGATGGCCGACGACCTGATCGTGCTCTTCCTCGGGCTGGAGACGCTCTCCATCGCCGCCTACGTGCTGGCAGCCATGCACCTCAAGCGCATCGAGAGCCAGGAGGCCGGGCTGAAGTACTTCGTCCTGGGTGCCTTCTCGTCGGCCTTCTTCCTCTACGGCATCGCCATGACCTACGGCGCGACCGGGTCCACCAACCTGATCAGCATCAAGGCGTTCCTCTCCGAGAACGTGCTCGCCAGGGACGGCCTCCTCCTGCTCGGCATGGTCCTGATGCTCGTGGGCCTGGGGTTCAAGGTCGCCGCTGTGCCCTTCCACTCCTGGGCGCCGGACGTGTACTCGGGGTCACCGACGCCGGCTGTCGCCTACATGGCGTCCGGGGTGAAGGCAGCCGGGTTCGCCGCGCTGCTGAGGGTGTTCTACCTGGGTCTCTTCGAGTATCAGACCGACTGGCAGCCGGTCGTCTACGTGCTCGCCGTCCTCAGCCTCCTCGTCGGCGCGGTCGTGGCGATCGTGCAGACCGACGTGAAGCGGATGCTGGCGTACTCGTCGATCGCGCACGCGGGCTTCATCCTGGTGGGCGTCCAGGTGGCGACCCAGGAGGGCGTGTCGGCGGTGCTCTTCTACCTGGCCGCGTACACCTTCCTCGTCGCCGGGTCGTTCGGCGTGGTCGCGCTCGTGGACCGGAAGGGCGACCGCGCCCACGACATCGACGACTACCGGGGGCTGGGTAGGAGCACCCCTCTGCTCGCCCTCGCATTCACAGCGCTCCTGCTGGCGCAGGCGGGAGTCCCGTTCACCTCGGGCTTCTTCGCCAAGTTCTACGTGATCTCGTCCGCCGTGGAGTCGCGCTCGTACTGGCTGGCGATCGTGGCCATGCTCTCGGCGGTGATCGCTGCGTTCCTGTACCTGCGCATCGTCGTCGCGATGTGGATGAGCGGGAGCGAGGACGAGGCCGAGGCGAGCGGCAGCCGACTGCCCGTACCTTTCGCAGCAGGGCTCGCTCTGGTGGTGTGTGTGGTGGTCACCCTCGCGGTCGGCATCTGGCCCGAGGAGGTGGTCGAGTGGACCGAGAAGGGCGTCCCGGTGCTGGTGGAGGTCTCCGACGAGGTGACGGCGGAGCTACCGCTCGGGGGTTGATCCCTACGGGTGGTCAACCCGGGTGGGCAGCCACGGCCTCCACGAGCCGGTCGGTGGGTCCGACGGCCGGTGCCGGGTCGACGGGGTCGTTGATGATGATCGAGAAGGTGGCCGTCCGGCCGCCTGCAGTCGTGAACACCCCCGACAGGGCCCGCGCCACGTCGATCGTCCCCGTCTTGGCCCGCACGTTGCCGTCCGTGGCCGGATCTGTGAGCCGGTTGGCGAGGGTCCCGTCCTCGGAACCGGCGAGCGGCAGGCCCTCCAGCATGACGGGCCACCAGTCCTGACGCTGGGCAGCGAGCAGCATCTCCCGCCACTCCCTGGCCGAGCGGGTGTTCCGGTAGCTGAGCCCGGAGCCGTCGTCGTCATGGCCGCTCAGCTCCACGCACCATCCCTCGACGACTCCGCGAGCGGCATCGAGCCCGGCGAGCGTCGAGCCCTCTCCGGAGACCTGGAGTCCGATCTCCTTCAGCAGCAGCTCGGCAGTCGTGTTGTCGCTGTTCCGCAGCATCGAGCCGACCAGCTCGGCAACCGTCGGCGACTGCGTGCGGACGAGCTCGACCGAGGCCTCGGGCGGCTCCCCCGACACGAAGCCCTCGCCGACGGCGATCCCCACGTCCGAGAGGTAGCGCCCGAACACCTCCGCGTTCCCCGAAGCGGGGTCGGCCAGGTACGCGTACTCGTCGCCGAGGCGGTTGGCTGCGACCGTGAGCGCCGAGATCGGGGCCGCGTCACCGGGGATCTGCTGGTCCGTCCAGCCCTGTGCCATGCGACGCGAGTCGTAGCGCGAGTCGTCCACGTACAAGCCGCCCGTCACCTCCTCGACGCCCAGCTCACGGAGCTCCACGGCGAGCTGGTAGATGGAGTGCGGTCCCACGTCCCACAGCGTCGGATCACCGCCCCCGACGAGCACGAGGTCCCCATCCAGCCGGCCGCCGTCCACCGGAGCGGTAGCCCGCACGGAGGTGACGAGGCGCTGGTCGTGGTCGAGCAGCTCCAGGGCGCCGACAGCGGTGAGGATCTTCTGGTTCGAGGCGGGCCTAAGCGCCAGGTCAGGGGAGAGGCCGGCCACCTCGCCCCATCCCTCCACCCACACCGAGACGGAGACCTCCCTGCCGGCCACGTCCGGATGGGCGAGCAGGTCGTCGATCTCCGACCTGAGGTCGGCAGGGACAGGGGTGGTGGCACTGCCCGCGTCGTCCGCGTCGCCGCAGTCGGGCCCGGTGGGCGCGGCCGCCGCCCGGCCGGGGCTGGCGGCCGCGTCGTCCGCGGAGAACCAGCCGGCGAACGCCCGGCCGCCGGTGAGGGTGATGGCGAGCGCCACCAGCAGGCACAGCGCCGCTGCGATCCGGCGCCGGCGCAGGATCTCCGTCGGCACCGAGGCGCGCCGAAGACCTCCGGAGGACGGCTCCGCCCCATGCTCCGAGCGCACTCGGCGCGAGAGGGTAGAGCGATCCACCAGGGAGGTGGTGGACCTCGCCCTCTCGCGGAGGCTCAGCTGCGGTCCGCTGCGACGGTCACGACCAGGGCGTCGATGGCGGCCACCGCTGGCTCGGGATCGCTCCCGTTCGCCACCGCGGAGAACACCACCTCACGTCCGCCGTCGGTCTCGAGGTAGCCGGAGAGCGCAACGGCGGTGCCGATGGTCCCGGTCTTGGCGATCACGTCCCCAGCAGCCTCGGTGCCAAGGAACCGGTTCACGAGGGTTCCGTGCTCCTCTCCGGCCCGGGGCAGCCCCTCGAAGAAGACCTCGAACCACTCCGCGTCCCGGGCGGCGAGGAGCATCTCGCGCCATGTCCGCCGCGGAGCGGCGGTTGTCGCGGCTCACACCGGAGGCGTCGTCGTTCACCCCTTCGATCTCGACGCAGAGGGAGCGCTCGAGGGCGCCGATCATGGCCTCCATGCCCGCACGGCTGGAGCCCTCACCGCTCACCCGGAGACCCACCTCCTTCGTGAGCATCTCCGCCGTCATGTTGTCGCTCTCGCTCAGCATGAGCTGGACGATCTCGGCGATCCGGGGGGACTCGTAGGCGAGGACGAGCTCCGATCCCGCCGGATCCCGGCCCGGGCGGGCTTCGCCCCGTACCTCGATCCCGGCTTCCGTGAGGGCCTCGTGGAGGAGGTCGACGTTGTGCTGCGTCGGGTTCGCCAGGTAGTCGGGGGAGCCGAGCCTGCTGTTGGAGTTCACCATCAGCGCCGACATCGTCCCCGCGGGGAGCGGCATCTCCCACTCGAGCCAGCCCGGCGCCTTGCGCACCTGGTCGTAGCGGGACTCGTCGCCGATGATCCCTCCGGTGATCCTGGTGATCCCCCGCTCGGCGAGGCGACGGGCGATGTCCTCCACGGAGTGGGGCCCGACCTTCTTGATGAGCGGGTCGCCTCCTCCGACGATCACCAGGTCACCTTCGAGGACCCCCTCGCTGCTCACCGGCCCGGTGGCCCGCAGCTCGGTCACGAGGCGCTGATCGTGGTCGAGCAGCTCCAACACCCCCATGCCCACCAGGATCTTCTGGTTCGAGGCCGGCGCCAGCGGGACGTCGGGGTTGCGGGTGGCGACCTCGCCGTACCCGTCGATCCAGACCGAGATGCCCGCGTCGCGCACCTCGAAGCTCTGGTGGGAGAGCGCGACCTCGAGCGCATCGGCCAGCTCTCCGGGCAGCTCATCGGTCGGTTCGGGGAAGCGCTCCCCGGCCGGTGGGCAGGGCTCCGGTTCGGGCGGGATCGTCGTGGCAGCGGCGGCCGGGGCGGCCTCCGCCGCCTGGGGGTGCTCGTTCCCGACCCACTCTGCGACGGCTCCGGCCGCCTGCACCATCAGCCAGACGACCACCACGGCGCTGGTGGTGACCACCGCGCGCCGGCGGTGGTACACGAGGCTCGGGTGCCGCGGGGTCGCGCGGCGGCGGAGCCTCCGGAGGGAGAGAGAGGGCCATTCCATCGGGTGCTCCGCGGAGAATACCCGCCCCTCGAACTCCTCCAGAAGCTCATCGCGCGCAGCGTCACCGAGGTGTGACAGCCGTCATGTGGGGACGCCCGAAGGGTGCGTCGGGCGCATCGTTCGGGGATTTCCGCCTTTGTGCACACGTTCACTAGATTCGGCGCCGTGGCGCCCGCCTCCGATTTCCTCAGGAGCTACCTGACGGTCGGGATCTTCGCCGCCCTGGGCCTGGCGATGGGCGCTGCGATGGTGGGGATCGCCTTCCTCCTGAGGCCGAAGCGTCCCCAGGCTCAGAAGTACCTCACCTACGAGAGCGGCGTGGACCCGATCGCCGGCGGTTGGGCGCAGAGCCACATCCGCTACTACGTCTACGCCCTGCTATTCGTCCTCTTCGACGTCGAGGCCGTGTTCATCTTCCCGTGGGCGACACGCCTCGAGGCGTACGGCACGTTCGGGCTGGTCGAGATGTCGGTCTTCATCTTCATCCTCCTGCTGGGCCTGCTGTACGCCTGGCGCAAGGGAGTGCTGAGGTGGGATTGATCGAGTCGGGCAAGATGCCCAAGCCCGTTACGTACGTGCTCAACCTGGCGCGCAAGTACTCGCTCTGGGCCTACCAGTGGGGCCTGGCCTGCTGCGCCATCGAGATGGGCGCCGCGTTCGGCGCCCCGCGGTACGACGTGATGCGGCTGGGCGTGATCCCGTTCCCGGCCAGCCCCCGTCAGGCTGACGTGGTCGTGATCTCGGGCACCGTCACCGACAAGATGCTGCCTTCGATAAGGCGTCTCTACGAGCAGATGCCCGACCCCAAGTACGTGATCTCCATGGGATCGTGCACCAACTGCGGCGGGCCGTACTGGGACAGCTACTCGGTGACCAAGGGAGTCGACCAGGTGGTGCCGGTGGACGTCTACGTGCCGGGCTGCCCGCCCCGGCCCGAGGCGCTCCTCGAGGGAGTCGTGCTGCTGCAGGAGAAGATCAAGAACGAGGATCCGGCCCAGCGCTGGAAGGGTGAACCGATCGTCGTCACCTAGGCGCGACGGGAGCCCGGAGGAGATTCGTGTCAGAGCAGACCACCACCGGCGGAGCGACGCCCGACGCGGAGGCCGGCGCGCCCGAGGTGGCGGCGGAGGTTCCCGAGCCCGACACGCTCCGCGAACGGCTGGTGAAGAGGCTGCGCCACGCCATCGGCGATGCCGTGGTCGGCTCGGAGATCCGGCCCGGCGACGACGTCTGGGTGCGGGTGACCCGGGAGACGTGGCGGGAGGCCGGCCAGGTCGCGCGCGACAAGCTGGGTTGCCGGTACTTCTGCTTCCTCTCCGCCGTCGACTGGCTGCCGAGTCCCTACGGCCGGTACCTCGACTCGGAGGTCGACAAGCAGCTCGCCGGGGAGGAGGCCAGGGACCCGGCACCGATGCAGCACGGCCGCGCCGGCGGCGACACCCGCTTCCAGGTGTTCGCCCGGGTGGCCAACCTGAGTGAGCACTTCGGCATCACGTTGAAGTGCGACGTGCCCGACGAGGACCTGAGGATCGACTCGTGGGTCCCCAACTACCACGGTGCCAACTGGCACGAGCGCGAGTGCTGGGAGATGTTCGGCATCGACTTCGTCGGCCATCCCTTCCTGCGGCACCTGTACCTGCCCGGCGGGTTCGAGGGGTATCCGCTGCGGAAGGACTTCCCCCTCCTGGCCCGGGTGGTGAAGCCGTGGCCCGGGATCGTCGATGTCGAGGGCATGCCGGCCCAGCCCGGTGACGACGCCCCCGACGACGAGGAAGGCGGGGGGTGACCGGCCCATGACCTCGATCGCCGAGCGCCGGGCCCAGGCCTTCGTGGACCACCAGCTCGCGGACATGCGGGTGAACGTCGAGCTCGAGACGGAGGGCATGACCCTCAACATCGGCCCGCAGCACCCGGCCACGCACGGCACCCTCAGGATCGTCGCCCGCCTCGACGGTGAGCAGGTCGTGCAGTGCGAGCCCTCTCCCGGCTACATGCACCGCGGCTACGAGAAGCTGACCGAGGTCCGCACTTACCTGCAGGTCACTGCTCTGGTGAACCGGATCGACTGGCTCGGCAGCTTCGCGAACGAGGTCCCGTTCATCCTCGCCGCGGAGAAGCTGATGGAGGTCGAGGCACCCCCTCGGGCGCAGTGGATCCGAACCATCCTCTTCGAGATGGCCCGGATAGCGAACATCTCGCTGTTCCTGGGCGACATGGGGGTGCAGCTCGGTGCCCTCACGCCGGTCTTCTACACGTTCCGCGACCGTGAGTTCGTGCTCAACCAGATCGAGGCGGTGACCGGCGGGCGCTTCCATCCCAACTTCGACCGCATCGGTGGGCTGAAGGACGATCTCCCCAAGGGCTGGATCGAAGAGACCCACCAGATCATGGGGCGCATGCGCACCTTCTGCGACGAGATCGAAGACCTGCTGATGGGCAACGAGATCTTCCAGGCGCGCACCCGTGGGGTGGGGGTGATACCGGCCGAGGTCGCGCAGAGCTACGGCCTCTCGGGGGCGAACCTGCGGGCCAGCGGCGTCGACTGGGATCTGCGGCGTGACAGCGACCCGGGTCTCGCCTGGAAAGAGTGCGACTGGCAGGTCTGGACGCACGGCGACGGCGACTCGTTCTCACGGTTCTGGGTGCGGCTCCAGGAGACCCGTGAGGCGACCCGCATCATCGACCAGCTGCTGGAGGGGCTGCCGTCGGGCCCGATCATGGCCAAGGTCCCGCGGGTCATCAAGGTTCCCGAGGGCGAGGCCTGGGTATCGACCGAGAACCCGCTCGGGGAGATGGGCTACTACGTCGTCAGCCAGGGCGATCTCATGCCGTTCCGGGTGAAGATCCGCTCCCCCAGCTTCAGCAACATCTCGATAGTGCCCTGGGTGATGCGCGGGGTCTACGTTCCCGACGTCATCTCCATCCTCGCATCCCTCTACTTCATCCTCGGAGACATAGACCGGTGACAGGACGATGACGCTCGCGTTCGAGCTCCCGTACTGGGCGGCGACGCTCATCAAGGCCGGCGTCGCGGCCCTGCTGGTGCCGGTCGCCGGCCTGGTGCTCGGCTACGTCTTCCTGTTCAAGATGATGAGCCACATGCAGAGCCGGCTCGGCCCGATGGAGGCCGGCCCGCACGGGGTGCTCCAGCTCCTGGCGGACGGGATCAAGTTCTTCCAGAAGGAGGACATCATCCCGGACGCGGCCGACCGGATCGTGTTCAAGACCGCCCCGTTCGTCGTCCTGGCGTCGACGTTCCTGGTGCTCGTGGTCGTGCCGGCGGGGCCGGACCTGGTCGTCGAACCGCTGGACACCGGCGTGTACTACGCGCTGGCGGTCTCGTCGCTCTCGGTGATCGGCGTGCTGATGGCGGGCTGGGCCTCGGCCAACAAGTACGCCCTGATGGGAGGCCTGAGGGCAGCGGGCCAGCTCATCGCCTACGAGCTGCCGATGGTGCTCGCGGTCGTGGGAGTCGTGATCCAGGCCGGGACCCTCAGCCTCCAGGGCATCGTCGGGGTCCAGGCGACGGGGTCGATCTTCGGCTGGGAAGCCCTGGGCAACCCGTTCATCCTCACCCAGTTCGTCGCCTTCTTCATCTTCCTGGCGGCGGTGCAGGCAGAGCTCACCCAGCCTCCGTTCGACATGCCGGTCGCCGAGTCGGAGATCGTCGGTGGGTACCAGGTCGAGTACTCGGGCTTCAGGTTCCTCCTCTTCTTCCTCGGGGAGTTCGCCACCGCGTTCGCGTTCGCCGCCATCGCGGCGGTGCTCTTCCTCGGCGGGTGGTCGGTCCCCACCTTCGTGGCCGACTGGTTCGGCGGCCACGACAGCAACTGGATGAACCTGATCGGGCCGGCCGTGCTCTTCGGGAAGATCATGCTCGTCGCATTCCTGATCTTCTGGGTGCGGTTCACATTCCCGCGATTCCGGGAAGACCAGCTCCAGGCCTTCGCCTGGAAGGTGCTGGTGCCGCTGTCGCTCGTCAACATCGTCGCCACCGCGGTGCTCAAGGTGGCGGTGTGAGGAGCGTGGGCTGATGGCATCGAAGACCTACGTGCGCGGTCTCCTCAAGGGCCTCACGGTGACCTTCAGGACCATGCTCAAGCCTGCGGTGACGGTGCAGTACCCGCGCCAGAAGGAGGAGCCACCGACCCGGGCACGCGGCGTCATAGCGCTGAAGGCGGAGAACTGCACGGCCTGCATGTTGTGCGTACGTGAGTGCCCTGACTGGTGCATCTACATCGAGGCCCACAAGTACCTGGCTCCGCCTCGGCGCGAGGGTGGCAAGCCACGCCAGAAGAACATGCTGGACCGCTTCGACATCGACTTCGCCCTCTGCATGTACTGCGGGATCTGCGTCGAGGTCTGTCCTTTCGAGGCCCTGTTCTGGAGCCCGGAGTACGAGTACAGCGAGTCGCGCATCGCCGACCTCCTGCACGACAAGTCCCGTCTCGGAGAGTGGATGGAGACGGTTCCTGCCTTCCCGGAGTACGAGGCCGGCTCGGAGTTGAAGCCGAAGAAGGTGCCCTGATAGTGGATCCCGTCGCGCAGAACGTCTTCTTCTACGCCATCGCCCTCGGGATGGTCGTCGCGGCGCTTCGCGTGGTCACGACCCGCAACATCGTGCACGCCGCCCTGTGGCTCGTGCTGGTGCTCGCCGGCACCGCCGCCCAGTTCGTGCTGCTGATCGCGGAGTTCACCGCGATCACCCAGGTGCTGGTGTACATCGGCGCGATCATCGTGCTCTTCCTCTTCGGCATAATGCTCACCCGCGCGCCGGTGGGGAACAGCCTCGAGGTGGACCGCAACCAGATCCTGATGGGCCTGGCCGTGGCGGTGCCGCTGCTGGCACTGCTGGGTTGGACGCTCTGGGACAGCTACTCCGACACCGAGGTCGACCTGGAGGTCGCCGCCGCGGCATCGGGGGCCTCCAACACGGCCGTCGTCTCGGACTCCATCTTCTCGGCCTTCATCGTCCCCTTCGAGGCCGTCTCGGTGCTGCTGCTCGCCGCCCTCGTCGGGGCCGTCGTCCTGGCCAGGAAGGAGTGACGATGCTGCTGAACCAGTTCCTCCTCCTCGCAGCGGCGCTCTTCTCGATCGGGGTGTACGGCGTCCTCGCCCGCCGCAACGGCGTGATGGTGCTCATGTCGATCGAGCTCATCCTCAACGCGGTGAACATCAACCTGGTCGCCTTCGCGGCCTTCCACGGTGACATCGCGGGGCAGGTCTTCGCCCTCTTCGTCATCGCCATCGCGGCCGCCGAGGTCGGCGTCGGCCTGGCCATCGTGCTCATGATCTACCGGAACCGCCGCAGCATCGACCTCGCCGAGATGAACCTCCTCCACGAGCAGGTGGAGGGCTGAGGGCCGGCATGGCTGAGATCGCGTGGCTCGTCCCGGTGCTCCCGTTCGTCGGGTTCTGGCTCATCCTGTTCCTCGGGAAGAAGGTCGGGCCGGCGGCGACCTCGCTGCTGGCGATCGGGGCGGTCGCTGCCGCCTTCGTCATCTCGCTCGGCATCGGAGCCGACTGGATCCAGCGTGCCGAGAGCGCAGAAGACGGGAACACCGAGCCCGTGGAGATCACGACCAACGGGGACAGCTACGAGTGCGAAGGTGTGGTCGTCCGGCACGAGGAGCACGGCGCTGCCGAGGGCGAAGGTGCCGAGGCCGCTCCCGCAGAGGGGTCGGAGGGTGACGCCGCGGCAGCCGAGCCCGAAGGGACCGGGCTCCCGGAGTGCGACACCATCGAGCTCCAGGCGGGGGCGGTGGCGGGCGCGGAGTCGAACGGCTCCGACGGTGAGACCGGTTCGGCCGAGGCCGAGGGCCACTCGGCCAGCGCCGAAGGCGAGCACGAGGGGGGTGCGGCCGGTCCGGTGATCACCCGCTGGACCTGGTTCACCCTGGGGGACGTCGAGTTCACGATCGGCACCCATGTCGACGGCCTCGCCGCCATGATGCTCTTCGTCGTCACCACGGTGAGCCTCCTGGTGCACATCTACTCGACGGAGTACCTCAAGGGCGATCGGCGCCACACCCACTACTTCGCCTTCCTCAACCTGTTCACGGCCTCGATGCTCTTCTACGTGCTGGCCGAGAACCTGCTCCAGATGCTGGTCGGGTGGGAACTGGTCGGGCTCTGCTCGTTCGCCCTCATCGGACACTGGTGGGAGGAGAAGCCCAACTCCGATGCCGCGCTGAAGGCGTTCTTCACCGACCGCGTGGGTGACTCGGGGATGATCATCGGCATCATCGTGCTGTTCTTCGCGGTGGGAGGTGAGAGCTTCAGCGTCCTCGGGATCAACGAGATGGCGGCCACCGGTGAGATCCGGCACGGCCTGCTCCTCGCGGGCTCGCTCCTCCTCTTCGCCGGCGTCACCTCCAAGTCGGGCCAGTTCCCGCTGCACACCTGGCTGCCCGATGCGATGGCCGGTCCCACTCCGGTCTCGGCCCTGATCCACGCCGCCACCATGGTCGTGGCCGGGGTCTACCTGGTCGCCCGCCTCTACCCGGTGTTCTACGAGGGCCTCTCGATGTCCACCGGGACCCTCAACTACGTGGCGCTCATCGGTGGGCTCACCACGCTCGTCGGGGGCCTCCTGGCGTTCGTGCAGCGCGACATCAAGAAGGTGCTGGCGTACTCCACGATCTCGCAGCTCGGCTACATGGTCATGGCACTGGGCGTCGGGGCGTGGACGGCGGGCGTCTTCCACATCTTCACCCACGCGTTCTTCAAGGCGGCCCTGTTCCTCGGGGCAGGTTCGGTGAGCCACGCCTGCCACCACAGCTTCGACATGAAGGCCGACATGGGAGGGCTGCGCAAGCACATGCCCCACACGTTCGCGACCTTCGCCATCTCGTCGGCAGCGCTGGCCGGCATCGCGCCGCTCGCCGGCTTCTGGTCCAAGGACGAGATACTCGCCGGCGCAGCCGCGGGACAGGGTGGAGGTGCCTACACGGCGATGCTGGTGATGGGCCTGATCACGGCGCTGCTGACGGCGGCGTACATGACGCGCTGCATCTACCTCACGTTCCTCGGCGAGCACCGGGGCCACGGCCACCCGCACGAGTCGCCGGCGGTGATCACGGCTCCGTTGTGGATCCTCACCACCGTGGCGGTGTTCGGTGGGGCGGTGAACCTCCCCGGGGCCTTCGTCCCGGAGTCGGTGGCAGAGAGGTTCAAGGTCTGGGTGGAGCCGACGGTGGCGTTCGCGCCGGTGGTGCACGCCGAGTTCGAGTACTGGCTGGCAGGGCTCTCGCTGCTCCTGGCGTTCACCGGCATCGCGCTGGCCTACGGCTACTACGCCAAGGGCATGTTCGTCGGGCTCACCGAGCGCAGCCGTGTCCTCGCGTGGGGATACCGGGTGCTGGAGAACAAGTACTACCTGGACTGGCTGTACACCGACGTGATCGTCGGCGCGGTGAAGGGCCCCATAGCCCGTGCCGCCAACTGGTTCAACAAGAAGGTGCTCGACGGGATCGTGGACGGCACCGGGAGCGGTTCTGTCGCGGTCGGTCGCTGGGTGTACCGCAACGTCGACCAGCTCGTGGTTGACGGAGCGGTGGACGGCTCGGGTGCCCTGGCCGACGAGGCGGGGCAGGAGTTCAGGAAGTTGTGGCTGTCGGGCCGGGTCCAGCAGTACGGGGCCTGGCTCTTCGGTGCCACCGTCGTGCTGGCAGCCGCGTTGATCGTGTTCGTCTAGGAGCGAGCGAGAAGAGACCATGGAAGAGCTCATCCAGGACTGGGGCCTGACCCTGGCAATCTTCGTCCCGCTGCTGGGAGTGGCCATCATGATGGTCATCCCCCGGCAGGAGGAAGGGGCGCACAAGTTCGTCGCCCTGCTCACCAGCCTCGTGGTGCTGGTGGTCGGCATCGGACTGCTCTGGCAGTTCGACTACGACCGCTCCGGCGAGCTCCAGTTCGTCCGGGTGCACGATTGGATCGATCCGATCAACGTCCGGTACGCGCTCGGCATCGACGGCATCAGCCTGGCGCTGATCGCCCTCACCGTCCTCATCGTGCCGCTGTGCATCGTCTACTCGCTCGATCACATCCCCGATCCGGGCAACCCGAAGATGTTCCTCGCTCTCATCCTCATCCTCGAGACCGGGATGGTCGGCACCTTCGCAGCCCAGGACCTCATCCTCTTCTTCGTCTTCTTCGAGGTCGTGCTCCTGCCGATGTACTTCATGATCGGTGTGTGGGGCGGGCCGGAGCGCAAGTACGCAGCCATCAAGTTCTTCCTGTTCACGCTCTTCGGGTCGGCGCTGATGCTCGTGAGCTTCGTCGCGATCTTCTGGCTCACGGGAGGAGAGACCTGGCTCATAGCGAACCTGGGCTTCGAGGGAGAGAGCTTCGTGGGTCTCGCCTCCCTCACCGGCGAGCTCTCCCGGACCGCGATGATCTTCGCCTTCGGCGGGATGCTCCTGGGCTTCGGGATCAAGGTGCCGATGTTCCCGTTCCACACCTGGCTCCCGGACGCCCACACCCAGGCGCCGACGGTGGGCTCGGTGATCCTCGCCGCCATCCTGCTGAAGCTCGGCACCTACGGCTTCGTGCGGATAGCGATACCGGTGCTCCCCCAGGGGGCGGAGTGGTGGGCACCTTGGATCGGTCTCCTGGCGGTGATCGGCATCGTCTACGGCGCGCTCGCCTGTCTCGCCCAGACCGACATGAAGCGGCTCATCGCATTCTCGTCGGTGGCACACATGGGCTTCGTGATGCTGGGCATCGCCACCCTCACCGACGCCGGCATCAACGCCGCGGTGTTCGGGATGGTGGCCCACGGGCTCATCACCGGGATGCTCTTCTTCATCGCAGGATCGGTGAAGGAGCGCTACCACACCCTCGAGATCAACCGCCTGGGCGGCCTGCTCGTGCAGGCCCCGCACCTGGGCTGGATCCTCGGCTTCGCGGCCATGGCCTCGCTCGGGCTCCCGGGCCTCGCGGGATTCTGGGGTGAGTTCCCGGCGATCCTGGCCGCCTACAGCCCGTTCCCGGAGCTGCCGGAGGAGACGTTCCGGACCTTCATGGTCATCGCAGCTCTCGGCACCATCCTCGCCGCCGGCTACCTGCTGTGGCTGTTCCAGCGCACGGCCTTCGGCAACCCCACCCCGGAGTTCGCCGACGAGGAGATCCCCGACGTCCACCCCGTCGAGTGGGTGGCCTGGGCCCCGCTCCTCGTGCTCATCCTGGTCCTCGGCCTGTACCCCAACGCGGTGTTCAAGCACATCGACGACTCCGCCCAGCGGATCCAGGCGCACGTGCACTGCGAGTTCGAAGAGCCCGACTCCGACCGGGCCGAGTGCGTGGAGGCCGTGGTGAGCGGCGACGAGGCGGCCGAGACAGCGGCCGGGGAGGACTGAGCGGGCGATGTCCGCGCTCGCCGCACTCGCCGGCCTGGTCGCCCAGGTTCCGCAGGCTCCCTTCGACGCGCCGAAGATCGACTGGCACACGCTGGCCCCGGAGGTTGTGCTCACGGGCGCGCTGGCGCTGCTCATACTCCTCGACGTCTTCGCGCTGGAGCGCGCGAAGCCGATGATGCCGGCGCTCGCCGGGCTCACCTGCCTGGCGGCGACGATCCCGATACTCACCCTCGCGAGCTCCGACGAGCTCCCCCGATCGCTGTTCGGCGGCGCGTACGTCGTGGACGAGTTCTCGCTCGTGCTCAAGGGGCTGTTCCTGCTCACCGGCTACGTGGTGGTGCTCCTCGCCACCAACTACGTCGCCGAGGGGGACTACTGGGAGAGCGAGTTCTACACCGTGCTCCTCTCGTCGGTGCTGGGAATGGTGATGATGGCGTCGGCCCGGGACCTGGTCACGGTGTTCGTGGCGCTGGAGCTGCTCTCGATCCCCGCCTACATGTTGGCGGCATGGCGCAAGCGCGACCTGAAGAGCAACGAGGCCGGGCTGAAGTACTACCTGATGGGTGTCTTCGCCTCGGCGATCATGCTGTACGGGATGTCCCTCCTCTACGGCGAGACGGGGACGACGCTGCTGCGCGAGATCGGGTCCGCCCTCGATCCCGAGCGGAGCGTGGTGACCCTGGGCGTGGTCTTCGTGGTGGTCGGATTCGCGTTCAAGGTCTCGGCGGTGCCCTTCCACACCTGGGCGCCCGACACCTACGAGGGAGCCCCCACGCCGGTCGCTGCCTTCCTGGCCACGGCCTCCAAGGCCGCCGGGTTCGTGGCGCTGATGATCATGGTGGTGGTCGGCTTCTACGGTGCGAGCGACGTCTACGAGGACCTGCTCTGGGTGCTGGCGGTCGTGACGATGACCGTGGGCAACCTCATCGCGCTGCGCCAGACCAACGTCGTGCGACTGATGGCGTACTCGGGTGTGGCCCAGGCCGGCTACATGCTCGCCGCGCTGGCAGTCGTCGGCGACAACCCGGGCGCGGTCGGCGCGATCGTCTCGTACCTCGTCATCTACATGGCCATGAACCTCGGTGCCTTCGCCGTGATCCTCGCCGCCGCCCGGAAGACCCGCTCGGCAGAGATGGAGACCTACGGGGGGATGATCCAGTGGGCGCCGGGTCTGGCCGTGGCCATGACCATCTTCCTCTTCGCGCTCGCAGGCATCCCACCGCTGGGTGGGTGGTTCGCGAAGTTCCAGATCTTCCTCGCCGTGGTCGAGCCAGGGAGCACAGCGGGCTACGTGCTGGGTGGCTTCGTGGCGGTGAACTCGGTGATCGCGCTCTTCTACTACGCGAAGATCGCCCGCTACATGTGGATGGAGGAGCCGTACCAGGGGGACACCACCCCGCTGCGTCTTCCGGTCTCGCTCACCGTGGCGCTCGGCATCACAGCGGTGGTCACCCTGCTCTTCGGAGTGCTCCCCGGCACCGCGGCCCGACTCGGCGATGCTGCCGGCGACCTGTGCGAGGGCAGCCCCGTCGCCGCCGAGGCCCACCCCGACCAGTGCACGCCCGCCCTCGACGGTGAGGCCGCCCCCACCTCGACCGGCAGCTGACCTCGGCCCCCGCGGCGCGCCGCGGGGCGAGGCCCGCCCGTGACGCGCGTTCGACAGGATCGCGGCCGAGATCCGGCGACACGGCTCGCTGGGCTTCGACCGGGTGATGGAGATCGCCCTGTACGACCCCGAGGTCGGCTTCTACGAGCGAGGCGGGGTCGCTGGTCGCCGGGGCGACTTCCTCACGAGCCCCGAGGTGGGACCCCTCTTCGGCGCGGTGATCGCCCGGGCGATCGACGCCTGGTGGCAGGAGCTGGGGGAGCCCGACCCGTACGTGGTCGTCGACGCCGGTGCCGGCCCGGGAAGCCTCGCGGTCGCTGTACGGGCTGCGCAGCCGCGCTGCGCGCCGGCGCTGCGCTACGTGCTGGTGGAGCGCTCCGTCGCGCAGCGGGCTCGTCACGCCGGGCACCTGGAGCTGTCCGCTCCCGCCATGACCGGAGCCGGGTCGGGTCCGCAGTTCGTCTCGCTCGGTGAGCTGCCCAGCGGCCCGCTCACCGGGGTGGTCCTCGCCAACGAGCTGATGGACAACCTGCCCTTCCGCCTGCTTCGGCGGCGTGGGGACGGATGGCGAGCCGTGCACGCGGTGCTCGACGTCGACGAGAGGAGCTTGGTCGCAGAGGAGCTGCCGGCCTCGGCAGCTGACGCCGAGCTGGCGGGGCGGCTGGCTCCGGAGGCGCAGGAGGGGGACGCGATCCCCGTTCAGGAGGTGGCCGGCGACCTCCTCCGGCGGGCGCTGGGCTCCCTGCTTCGGGGCCGGGTGGTGGTCCTGGACTACGCCGCGACCACGGCGGAGCTGGCGGGAAGGGGAGAGGAGTGGCTCCGCACCTATCGGTCGCACCAGCGTGGAGGCGGTCCGCTCGAGGCGGTCGGCGAGCAGGACATCACCGCCGAGGTGGCCACGGACCAGCTCGCCCGGGTGCGCTTGCCCGATCTGGACCGGTCCCAGGCCGAGCTCCTGGTGGCGCACGGCCTGGAAGAGCTGGTCGACGAAGGCAGGGCGATCTGGCGGGAGCGCGCCCACCTCGGTGACCTCGAGGCCCTGCGAGCCCGCAGCCGGATCACCGAGGCCGAGGCGCTCACCGATCCCTCGGGCCTGGGGGCGTTCCGGGTGCTCGAGTGGGTGGTGTGAAGACGATCCACCGGCAGTGTTGACATCTCTCTCTCTCTCTCTCATACTCTCGTATCATGCGGCAGAAGGTGGTTGCGATGACGATGGTTACGCTGCTGGTCGCATGAGCCGGTATGACCGTGGCTTCGGCTTCTCACACGTTCGACAGCATGTTCCCGGTATCTGGAGTCGGTCCTTGTGACTACTACGAAGGCACCGCGCACTGTCGCGCCGACGGCTACTACCACACGATCTTCTTCAGCAGCGACGGCGGACGGTCGGACAACAACGGCAACTGGATCGGTGAGATCGGGCCCAAGATCACCGGTGGCCTGAACAACACCATCGTCAACGAGCTGAACCCGCTGACCGACATCATGGCGGTGAAGGTCACCGATCCGGTGTGGTCCGCAGGCGACTTTACCGAGACCGACGTCATTGTGGACGGTGAAGATCTCCCTTCGGATCCGAGGGAGTTGATCGGGGTCACTTGGTGCGAGGACGACGACGGGGGCGGTGACGCCTACTGGTGCGACCAGCACTACATCCAGATCGACGGCGCCGCGGTCTCCGAGTACTACCCGGGTGCGGGGATGGAGTACTACCAGGGCGCGGCATGCCACGAGATGGGCCACGCGCTCGGCTTCATGCACGGGCACGAGACGGACCCGCCGATCGGGGACCTGCACTGGGCCATGCACTGCATGCGCGCCCCGTTGCAGCCCGATCCGTGGATGGGCTCCCAGCAGCGCCACCAGATCAACGGGACGTATTGAGGGGGTATCGCGATGACGCCTCAAAGGCGATCGAGATGGGCCGGAGCCACCGGCGTGATGGTTGCGCTCGGGCTGATGGGCTGCGGCTCGGGTGACGGTCCGAGCGAGCAGGTCGTCTCCGGAGAATCGGCCGAGTACCTCGTTCTCGACGAGTGGAGTGGCGGCAGAGGTGAGGCGCTGGCGATGGACGAGACCGACAGCCTGGACGACTTGTACAGGCAGGCCGACGCGGTGGTCGTCTTCACGGTGACCAGCGAGGATCCGCAAGTCGACCGGTTCCTCGGGATCCCGATCGATCGGCTCTCACAAGACGATCTGTTCGAGCTCCAGCGCCCCCGTTTCGTCGATGCGGTCGTCGAGCACGTGTACTGGGCTCGAGAAGGGGTCGAGATCCCACGCGAGTCGACCTTCTTCACGTGGGGTTATCGGGTGGACCTGGACAACGGCGACGACGACGAGGGCCCCACGGAGGGCGGGACCATCTTGCGAGCCAACCCCATGGGCACGATGTGGCTCGAGGTCGGTAAGACCTTCGTAGCTGCGGTCGTCCAGGAACAACAAGAAGTCCGGGAGGGCCCCTTCTCGCGATCGGGGGTCTTCCTGGGAGCAGGCACCGGCTTCGAGGTGCTCGACGACGGCACCTTGAAGGCGGTCGAGGCGTCACCGCCTGGGACCCCGTCGGGTTGGCAGCCGGGCTTCGAGGCCGAGTTCGATGGCAAGCCGATCAGCGTGCTGGCCTCGGAGCTGGCCGAAGCAGCCCCGGCGGGGGTCACCCTCGACCTGGACTACCCGCCAGGGGCGAGCTCGCCCTCACCGGCGCCGACCGCCACCGACTGACGAGAGATCCCCGCGCCCACCTCGGTGATCTCGAGGCGCCGCGGGCCCGTAGCCGCATCACCGAGACCGAGGCGCTCGCCGACCCCTCGGGCCTGGGGGCGTTCCGGGTCCTCGAGTGGGTGGTGTGACGCCGCATCGTCGGTCGTGTTGACATCTCTCTCTCTCTCTCTCTCTCATACTCTCGTATCATGCGGCATAAGGTGGTTGCGATGACGATGGGTACGCTGCTGGTGGCAGGAGCCGGAATGACCGTGGCTTCGGCTTCCCACTGGTTCGACAGCATGTTCCCGGTCTCTGGAAGCGGTCCGTGTGACTACTACGAAGGCACCAGTCACTGTCGGGCCGACGGCTACTACCACACGGTCTTCTTCAGCAGCGACGGCGGTCGGTACGACAACGAGGGTCGCTGGATCGGTGAGGTCGGGCCGAAGATCACCGGGGGCCTGAACAACACCATCGTCAACGAGCTGAACCCGCTGACCGACGTCATGGCGGTGAAGGTCACCGATCCGGTGTGGTCCGCAGGCGACTTCACCGAGACCGACGTCATAGTCGACGGTGGTTCGTTGGAGGACGGCGGGATTGGCCGGACTTGGTGCGAGGACGACGACGGGGGCGGTGACGCCTACTGGTGCGACCAGCACTACATCGAGATCGACGGTGGTCGCATCGCACACTTCTACCCCGGCGCGGGCATGGAGTACTACCAGGGCGCGGCATGCCACGAGATGGGCCACGCGCTCGGGCTCATGCACGGGCACGAGACGGACCCGCCCATCGGCGATCTGCACTGGGCCATGCACTGCATGCGCACGCCCCTGCAGCCCGACCCGTGGATGGACTCCCAGCAGCGCCACCAGATCAACGGGACGTACTGAGGGAGGATCGCGATGAGAACTCACGGGCGATCGAGATGGGCCGGAGCCACGATGGTCGCGCTCGGGCTGGTGGTGACGGGCTGCAGCTCAGGTGACAAGACGAGCGAGCAGGTCGCCGCGGAGGGCCCAGCCGAGTACCTCGTTCTCGACGAGTCGAGCGGCGGCAGCGGCGAGATGCTGACCGCGTTCGAGTTCGACAGCATGGACGTCTGGTGGGCGAGGGCCGATGCCGTGGTGGTCTTCACGGTTACCAGCGAGGATCCGCAAGTCGACCGGTTCCTCGGGATTCCGATCGATCGGCTCTCACAAGACGATCTGTTCGAGCTCCAGCGCCCACGCTTCGTCGATGCGGTCGTCGAGCACGTCTACTGGGTTGGTCGCGAGGTTGAGGTGCCGACCTCCTTGGACCTGTTCACCTCACGTTATCGGGCGGACCTCGATGACGAAGAGGGACGGATCGAAGGTGGGAGGATCCTACACCACAATGCAGCAGGCAGCATGTGGCTGGCCGTCGACCATACCTACCTGGCCGCTCTCTCGACCCGTCGGCTCGACATAGAGGAAGGATCTTTCTCACGATCGGGGGTGTTCTGGGAGGCACTGACCGGGAACTCGGTCTTCGAGGTGCTCGATGACGGCACCTTGAAGGCGGTCGAGGCGTCACCGCCTGGGACCCCGTCGGGTTGGCAGCCGGGCTTCGAGGCCGAGTTCGATGGCAAGCCGATCAGCGTGCTGGCCTCGGAGCTGGCCGAAGCAGCCCCGGCGGGGGTCACCCTCGACCTGGACTACCCGCCAGGGGCGAGCTCGGGCTCACCGACGCCGACCGCCACCGACTGACCGACGCCCGGTCGCTCAGTTCGGGTCGCGATCCAGGTAGCGCAGGTTCGAGCGCATCTCGGTTCCGAGGTCCTCGCCACAGGTGACGCAGATGGCGACCCCCGAGGCGTTGGTGGCGCCGCACCCGGGGCAGGCGAAGTGGCCGTCGCCCCGGAACGCGACCTCGTCCTCGTCGGCGAAGGCCGGGACGGTCGTGTCGAGCTCCAGCTCGGTCTGCTCCTCGCTGACGGTGATGGCGTTGTCGCCACGGCCCTCGGCGACCACCACCCGGTTCCGCCCGGCTCGCTTGGCTGCGTACAGCGCGTCATCGGCAACTGCGACCATCTCCTCGAAGGTCTCACCGACCCCTGACGTGGTCAGCCCCCAGCTCACCGTGAACGGGGCAGAGCCCGCGGCGGCCACGTCGCCGGAGAGGGTCACCCTCAGTCGATCGAGCGTCCTCCGGGCCTCGTCGACCCCGGTGTTGGGCAGCACGAGGACGAACTCCTCACCCCCGTAGCGGGCAGCTATGTCGTCGGGCCGCAGGTTGGCCCGCACGGTCTTGGCGAAGAGCCGGAGGGCCCGGTCGCCAGCCTCGTGACCGTAGGTGTCGTTGAGGATCTTGAAGTGGTCGAGGTCGGCCATGGCCACGGCGAACGGTCGCCCGATGTTGATCAGGTCGCGGGCGCGCGACTCCAGGGAGCGCCGGTTGGGCAGGCCCGTCAACCCGTCGGTCGAGGCCTGCATCTCGGTCTGCTTGGAGGCCCGCATGGTGCCCAGCCGGTTCCCGGTCTCGTCTGCGATGACGTTGAGGCGCTCCACCGCGACGCTGGAGGGAGGCTGGAGGTTGGGTGCTGTGATGTGGAGCACTCCGAGCGAGCGGCCCGTGAAGGTGACGGGAGCACAGACGGCGGACCAAGGCCCACCTTCGTGCTGGGTGAGCTTCGGGCAGACGTCGAGAGCGCGGCTCGTCTCGTACTTCACGGTCTGGCCGCGTCGGATCGCCGCGCAGCCCCACGGCGAGTCGACCGGGCACCCGGGCGCCCCCGCCACCTCGCCTGCCACCGCCTGGCGCAGGTGGGCGTTCGAGGAGTCGGCGAGGAGGAGCTCGGCGGGGTTCTCGGGGAATACGTCCGCCATGGCGCGCCGCGACCCGGTCGAAGATCTCCTCCTCGTTCTCGCTGCCCTCGAGGGCCCGGTTGAGCTGGTTGCGGAAGGTCTGGCGTTCGCTGTTCTCGCGGTGGATCCGCTCGGCTTCCTGTAGCTGAGTGGTCTCCTGCTGGATCCTCCGTGCCATCGGCCGGAAGAGCACGAAGACCGCGAGGAGCACGTACCCGATGTTCGCCACCAGGATCGCCTGGTTGGTGGCGCGCTTCGAGTCGATCTTCTGCTCGACCTGCTCCGCGTAGCCCTCGGAGGTGACCTGGTCGAGCGAGGAGGCGAGGCTCTCGGGCCTGATCGGGTCGGCCGCCGCGACGATGAACGCTATGGACGTCTGCCTCTCGTCTTCCCTCGTCGCGGCCAGCAGGTTCGGGAGGTTCTCCGCCTGCTCGAGGAAATCGGTGGACTTGCTCTCGAGCTGGTACTCGTCCCACTTGCCGCGGATCGATGCGGAGGGGCTCGCGAGCACTCGCTCTCCCCTCTGCCTTCGGAGAGGCCCAGGTGGGTGTCACGGAACTCTTCGGTGAGCTGGTCGTAGTCCCGCTGCACGAAAGCCGTGTTCTCACCCGGCTCGAGGTCTCCGAGGGACCTGGCCAGCACCGCGACCCGCTGGAGGAGCACCTCCTGACCCGCGACCGCGTTGAGCTGGCGGTTCGCCTCCTCGACGGCGTCCAGGGTGCTGTTGCTCGCCCAGAGGCTCCAGCTCGCCAGGGCTGCGAAGATGGCCAGGGCGACCGCGTACCTGAGCGTGAACTGGCGCGACAGCGACGGTTGACCACCGCCGCCGAGGGCGCGTCCGGGCGAACGCCATCGCTTGCTCATGTCCACTGGGACTCCATGCCCTCCATTCGGGTGCGCCGCCGACCCCGTGAGGGGCGTCTTCCACACCCGGCTTCTAGACCCATTTGGTCGGCAATATCGGCCGACCAATTGAGCGGAGGGGGTCCAACGACCCAGGCGCTACCACCGAGCGTGGCCGTCCCCGGCCGCGGAGAGCCGCACGGGTTTAGGCTCCTGGCTGTTCGAGCCATAGATTTCGACCTGATCACCACTACCTGGAGGGAGAGTTCCACCGATGGCTGAGCCCACCATCGAGGACTATTACACCGAGGAGCGCCTGTTTCCACCCTCGAACGAGTTCGTCGCGAACACCCTGGTCAGAGACCGTTCTCTGTACGAGGAGGCCGAGGCTGACTACGAGGCCTTCTGGGCCCGGCAGGCCCGTGAGCTGCTCACCTGGTTCGAGGACTTCCACACCACCCTCGAGTGGGAGCTGCCGGTCGCCCGCTGGTACGTCGGGGGCTCCCTCAACGTCGCCTACAACTGCCTGGACCGCCATGTCGAGGCCGGCTCGGGGGAGAAGGTCGCCTTCCACTGGGAGGGGGAGCCCGGGGACACCCGCACCATCACCTACAGCGAGCTCCACCAGGAGGTCTGTCGCTTCGCGAACGTCCTGAAGGGCCTGGGGATCGGCAAGGGAGACCGCGTCGCGGTGTACATGCCGATGATCCCCGAGCTCCCGGTGGCGATGCTGGCATGCGCACGGATCGGGGCCCCTCACTCCGTGATCTTCGGGGGCTTCTCGCCCGACTCGATCATCGACCGGGTCCAGGACGCCGAGGCGAGGGCTGTCGTCACGGCGGACGGGGGGTTCCGGCGGGGAGCGGCGTCCGAGCTGAAGCCGAACGTCGACATCGCGCTCGAGAGGTGCCCGAGCGTCGAGCACGTGGTCGTCGTGGAGCGGACCAGGACGAACCCGCCGATGGTCGAGGGACGCGACCACTGGTACCACGAGCTGATGGAGGGTGCGTCCGCCGACTGCCCTCCGGAGCCGATGGACTCGGAGGACCTCCTGTACCTCCTCTACACGTCCGGGACGACGGCGAAGCCCAAGGGCATCATGCACACCACCGCCGGCTACCTCACCGACGTCTGCTTCACCCACAAGTACGTCTTCGACCTGCAGCCCGATGCCGACGTGTACTGGTGTGCGGCCGACATCGGATGGGTCACGGGCCACAGCTACATCGTGTACGCACCGCTGGCCAACGGTGCGACCTCGGTGATCTACGAGGGAACACCCGACACCCCGGGCCGGGATCGGCTCTGGGCCATCGTCGAGCGCTACGGGGTGACCCAGCTCTACACCGCGCCGACCGCCATCCGGATGTTCATGAAGTGGGGTCACGAGGAGCCGGCGAAGCACGACCTCTCTTCCCTGCGCCTGCTCGGCAGCGTCGGCGAGCCGATCAATCCGGAGGCCTGGATCTGGTACCACGAGCACATCGGGGGATCCTCCTGCCCGGTCGTGGACACCTGGTGGCAGACGGAGACCGGAGCGATCATGGTGTCGCCGCTCCCGGGGGTGATCCCCACGAAGCCGGGCTCGGCCACGTTCTGCCTCCCCGGTGTGTCCGGTGAGGTGGTCGACGATAGCGGGCACGCGATCGAGAAGGGAGGCGGGTACTGGACCCTGACCCGTCCTTGGCCCGGGATGCTCCGGGGCATCTGGGGCGATCCCGAGCGATACCGCGACACCTACTGGAGCCGCTTCGAGGGTCGGTACTTCGCCGGCGACGGGGCGAAGATCGACGAGGACGGCTACATCTGGTTCCTGGGTCGCGTCGACGACGTGATGAACGTGTCGGGGCACCGGATCTCGACCACCGAGGTGGAGTCCGCCCTGGTGGACCACGATCTGGTGGCCGAGGCCGCTGTGGTCGGTGCCACCGACCCGACCACGGGCCAGGCCATCATCGGCTTCGTGATCCTGAAGCAGCGGGCCACCCCTTCGGAGGAGCTGGGCGAAGACCTGCGTCGGCACGTCGCCACGAAGATCGGGCCCACGGCCCGGCCCAGGACGATCATCTTCACGGAGGAGCTCCCGAAGACCCGGAGCGGGAAGATCATGCGCCGCCTGCTCCGCGACGTCGCCGAGGGCAGGGAGCTGGGCGACACGACGACGCTGGCCGACCCCTCGGTGGTGGAGGAGATCCGCGAGAGGGCGGCCTCGGGCACCCACGAGGACTGACGAGGGTCCACGTGCCGCCGTGATCGCGGAGCAGAGGAACTGGTGCTGGCGGGACCAGCCGCTCTCACCGGGGCGCGCCATCGTCTTCGACCTCGACGGCGTCCTCTCCGACGCGTCGCGCCGGCAGCACTACCTGGATCGCCCGTTCAGCGACTGGGAGGCCTTCTTCTCCGCGTGCGGCGACGACGAGTTGATCGACGAGGTCGCACGGCTCCTGGAGGTGCTGGAGCCGGAGCTCGGGATAGTGCTCTTGACGGCCCGCCCGATCCGCGTGCAGCCCCAGACGCTGGGTTGGCTCGACCGCTACCAGCTCCGATGGGATCTGCTGGTCATGCGCGACTTCGGCGACTACGGCGCATCGAGGGAGTTCAAGCGGCGATCAGTGTCGGAGCTGCGTCGTTACGGGTTCGAGCTCTGCCTGGCGTTCGAGGACGACATCAGGAACTACGAGATGTTCCATGCCGAGGGCGTGCCCTGCATCTACATCCACTCCGGCTACTACGAGTGAGAAGCCGGTACCAGGGCACGCGGACGCTTCTCCTGGCGATCACGATGCTCGCTCGGATGGCGATGTGGTCCTCGATCTTCGCCGGTGGGGACCGCGACCGGAACCCCATCGGCCTGATCGCGACGATCGTCCTGGCTCCGGTCGCCGCCCTGGTGCTCCAGATGGCGGTGAGCCGGGGCCGCGAGTACGAGGCCGACAGGACGGGGGCCGGGCTGGTCGGCAGCGGCGAGCCGCTGGCGCTCGCCCTGGCGAAGCTCGATGCGTACGCGACCAGGGTCCCATCGCAGGTGGCCCCGGAGCAGGCGCAGGCCTACATCGTCAACCCGTTGCGAGGGCGCCGCGATGTCTCCTTCCGCAACATGTTCAGCACCCATCCACCGGTGGAGGAGCGGATCCGCCGCCTCCGTGACGAGGTCTGATCGCAGAGGACGCCGTTCGGTCGGGCGCTCTTCGTCCTCCCGTCGGTGCTCGCCCCGAGCGGGTCCTCACAGGGTGGTCGGGGCCCCTACCCCAACCGCCGAGGCTGCGCCCACCCGCGCAGCCTCTCAGTCCCGGAAGTTGCCGAACTGCAGAGGGATGCCGAAGTCGGCCTCCCGCAGGTGCTGGATCACCTCTTGCAGGTCGTCGCGCTTCTTGCCCGTCACCCGGACCTGGTCACCCTGAAGCTGTGACTGGACACCCTTCAGCTTCAGGTCCTTGATGGCCTTGTTGATGTCCCTCGCCTTCTCCTTCGAGATCCCGGCGTTGAGGGTGGCGAGCTGTCGGACGGTGCCCCCGGCCGCATCCTGCACCGGCCCGTACGAGACCGCCTTCAGCGAGACCTTGCGCTTCACCAGCTTCTCCTCCATCACCTGTCGGAGCGCCTTCAGGCGATCCTCGCTCACCGACGCCAACGTGATCTGGTGCTCGGTGAGGTCGATGGACGAGCCGGTGCCCTTGAAGTCGTAGCGGGTGGCCAGCTCGCGCGCCGTCTGGTCCACGGCGTTGCGCACTTCCTGGAGGTCGACCTCGGAGGTCGCGTCGAAGGTGGGCATCCCTCCGAACTTACTTCCCGAGCGCGGAGCGTCCCAGCGGCGAGCGAAGCAGCATCTCGGCTTCCGATGTCGTTCCCCCGAGGCGAGCCGAGTATCGTCGGTCGCCCTGGGTCGGTGCCCGAGTGGACAAAGGGAACGGGCTGTAAACCCGTCGGCTATGCCTTCGGAGGTTCGAATCCTCCCCGGCCCACGCTCTCGAACCGTCGGTTCAGCCGCCGGGTTTCCCGCACTCCGAACCGTCGGTTCAGCCGCCCCAGTCGTCTGCGAGGAGCTCCCAGACGTGCCGGGCAGCCACGTCGCCCCCCTCGTCGGTGAGGTGGATGCCGTCGGACTGGCGTATCTGCACGGGCTTCCCGTCGGGGCCCGGGAGTGTGTCCGTGTAGCGTCCGTCGTCCGAGATCCACGGCCAGATGTCGATGAACTCCACGTCCTCGTGCTCTTCCGCGACCTGCGCGTAGACGCGGTTGATGCCGCGCATGGCTTCCGTGTATTCGGGATCCCGGGACAGCGGCTGGCCGATCCAGTACAGCCTGGTACCCCGCGCGGTGATCATCCGGGTCACGTTCTCCACGCGGCGCCGGTACTCGGCCCGCCACCCGTCGGTCCCGACCTGGTGGACGCCTCCCTCGGGACCCACCAGGGGTTGGTGGTCATTGGCCCCGAGCGAGAGCAGCATCAGCTCGGGCGGTCGGTTCTCGATCACCCACGACAGGTAGAAGGGCCAGTCGAAGAAGTCCGGCCGGGCGAGACCCGACGAGGTCTTGAAGAGCACCTCCGGTGAGAGCAGTCCGTCGTCGTTCGAACGCACCAGAGCCCACCCGATCACGTATGCGGTCGAGTCCCCCACCACCAGGGTCTCGAGCGGTTCCTGCGCGGTCGGCTGTCGGAGCGGAGGTGGGGGTGCCGTGGTCGTCGTCGTGGTGGTCGTCGTCGTCGTGGTGGGTGGTGCGGTCGTGGTCGTCGTGGGCGCGGCCGTGGTCGTAGTGGTTCCGTCGGAAGAGGAGGATCCGGCCGGCGAGCATGCGCCGGCGAAGGAGGCCCCAACGAGGAGCGCGCCCACGGCGACTGCGGTCCGGGCGCGACGGAGGGTCGTCCCCGAGATCGGCTGGCCAGAGGAGTGCGAGCTCACGGTGAAGGGAGCAGCCGCTGGAGCAGCACGACGTCGAGCCAACGCCCGAACTTGCGCCCGATCTCCCTCTCGACTCCGACCACCTCGAACCCGGCGGCGCGGTGGAGTGCGATCGACGCCTCGTGGTCACCGACGACCCGGGCCATGATCGCGTGGAAGCCGTGGCCGGTGGCCAACCTCACCAACTCCTCCAGGAGGGCCTGACCGACGCCCATCCGGCGGTGGTCCCGGTGCACGTAGACGGAGCACTCGACGGTGGTGCTGTAGGCGGGTCGGTCCCTGTACGGAGAGAGGGAGGCGAACCCCACGACCCCACCCCCGCCGTCGGCGACGATGACCGCGTGCGCACCGGAACGCGCGGTGAGCCATGCCTGCTGCTCCGCGAGGGTCCGGGGGACCAGGTCGAAGGTCAGGGTCGAGGTGGTCACCTCGACGTTGTAGATGTCGCGGATGGCCGCGGCGTCGTCCATGCGGGCCAAGCGGATCTCCACTGCGGGAACGCTACCGTCCGGGTTCTGGCGGCGTCAGGTGCCGCCCGGGTTGCTCCGGTCGTCCCTTCGCTCTCTCAGGCCGCCACGTGGCGGCTGTCCCGAGGGTGGTGCGACGGATCCTCGGCGGTGCTCGGCTCGATCACCGCCATCGTCCCAGTGAGCGTCTCGACCCTCGCCCAGGCGGCGATCTCCGGGTCCTCGGTGAGCAGGATGATCTGCTGGTTGACGGAGGCCTTCGCCACGAGCGCGAGCAGCTCGGGCTTGGTGGCGGCCTGGAGGCCGGTGAAGGGATCATCGAGTATGGCGGGGAAGCTCTCGCCGCCGGGTCCCATGCTGCGGGCCACCCCGAGCTGACCGAGCAGTGCGGCGGAGACGTCCCGCACCACATCCGCGGTGACCTCGGGGGTGGCCTGCGCGACCCGACCGATCTGGTTCGTGGTGCGGCGCATCGCCGAAGCCGACCGGATGCGGTCGCGGTGATCCACCGCCCACTGGACGGGGATCTCCCCGGCGATCAGCTTCCACTGGGCCAGCGCTGCCCGGTGCTCCTCGGCGGCGCTCATGAGGCGTCGACGTCCCTGGTCGCTCGAGAGCAGCGAGTTCACCCGCTGCAGGTGGAAGTTCAGGTAGCTGTTCGCGCCGACCTTGCCCAAGGCGTCGGTCTCGGCCTTGCGCGCCTCCTCGAGCCGCTTGAAGTAGGCGAAGGAGGTGGCGGTCGCCGCCACCGCCGCGAGGATGAAGGGGAACGCGGCCGTGGCACCGACCGCGATGGCGACAGGCACCGCGCTGACGATGGAGCCGAATGCGCCCCAGATCGACCAGCTGCGGATCTTCTCGTGCTGCTCCGCCAGCGCTTCGGCCCGGCGATGGAGCTCCTCGATCTCCGCGACGATGTCGGCGTCCTCGGGGGCCGAGCCGGTCGCAGCGGCCTCCTCGTCGAGCCTGCGTTCCCGGTCCAGGACCTTCTCGGCGAGATCCCAGAGGCGACCCTGCTCCACACGGGCCAGGACGTTCACGTAGCGGTCCGTCTCCGAGGCGGTGTGGAGGTCGTCCGGGGTGATCCTCATGCGGCGCTTGGCCTCGCGGGCGTCCACGCCGACCCTCGCCAGCAGGTCGATGGTGCCTGCCTTCGTCCTGAACCGATCGCTCACGTCGGCCGCGGAGTCGATGTCGATCACCCGGTGGCTGGCGCCCGCCGGACGGAAGATTGCAAAGCGGTTGCCGGCGTCGGACACCATCTCGAGGTGCACGCCGGACCTGCCGTCGCCGAGCGCCCCGATGAGCTCGTTCACGAGGCCCTCCCGCTCCAGCCGGCCTACCCCGGCCAGCACGGTGAGCCTCTCGTGGAAGTCGATGGTGAACGACTCGGCCCCCGCGTCGATGACCAAGCGTTCGAACTGCACGTTCCCTCCATCGACGCCTGGAGCGGGCAACTTGAGCCGAAAGGCCCACGGAAGGGGGCTTTCCGGCTCATCCGGTGTCGACCCGGGCGCGGGCTCGCCCGGTGGGCCGGGAACGGCAAGAGGGTTGGGTGGGCCGAGGGCCCCGTGGCATGATGAGCGACCTGCCCGGCCCCCCTCTCGGGGATGTCGAGCCCCGCCCCCTTAGCTCAGTCGGCAGAGCGTTTCCATGGTAAGGAAAAGGTCGAGAGTTCGATTCTCTCAGGGGGCTCAGGGCGGCGTAGCTCAGATGGTCAGAGCACTCGGCTCATAATCGAGTTGTCGTCGGTTCGAGTCCGACCGCCGCCACCAGCCGAGGACGTCCCGTCCGGGGGGACCGGTGAGGTGCGCCCAGGTGCACGACGTCGTCGCCGTAACCCAAGAGCAGCCCATGGAGTCCAAAGCCCCGATGTCGGAGGACCTGGCCGACCTGGTCACCGCCGCCAGGGATGGTGACCGTGCGGCCTTCGACGCGTTGGTGAGAGCCACCACCGCGGACACCTACACCTTGGCTCTCCGGCTGACGGGGAACGAGGAGGACGCACGCGACGTGGTGCAGGAGGTCTACCTGAGGGCCTTCAGGGGCATCCGCCGGTTCCGTGGCGAGGCGCAGTTCAGCACCTGGTTGTACCGGATCACCGCGAACTGCGCATCGAGCCAGATGACGCGAACGCGGCCGGCACCGCCACGAACCGCTCTCCGACGACGCTCCTCTCGTGGACGACCACCCTTCTCGTCAGCCGGAGACCCGGATCGAGTCGTCCGAGCTGAGGCTCCAGCTCCAGGCCGCGCTGGCCAAGCTCCCGCCGAAGCTGCGGTCCGTGGTCGTGCTGCGCGACATCTACGACCTCCCTCATTCGGACATCGCGGACGAGCTGGGGATCACACAGTCCGCCGCGAAGGTGAGGCTCCACCGGGCGAGACGTCGGCTGCGGGAAGAGCTCTTCCCGCTTCCCGAGGAGGGTCACGCTCGTGCGGGGTGATCCGTGCCAGGGTGCCGCCACCCGCGGCCCGGATCGGGGAATCCGGCCCGAGAGCGGGGATCCGGACCGAGAGGAGGCGTCGACCCGATGAATGCCGACGAGAGGGCACGGCTGCTGTCGGAGATCGCCGACGGCACCGTCTCCCTCGAAGACGAGCTGGCCCGCGGTCGGGGGAACGACCTCCGCTTCCAGGCGGAGCTCGCTCAGTACCGGAAGCTGCTGAAGGCCCTGCACTCGCTCCGCTCGGAGGTCGTCGATCCCGGACTGGAGCTCGTGGACGAGGTCTTGGTTGCGCTCGACGACGGCGCTCGCCGCTCGATGCTCGACGCTCAGAGCGCGCGCAAGGCTGCGTACATAGGTGGTCTCGCCGCCGCGACGGCGGCCGGCGTCGGAGGCGCGATCCTGCTGGCGCGGCGCCATCGCCGTCTCGCAGCCTGACCTCCGTTTGCCGATGGGGTGGCTCGGGGAGGCGCTGCTATCCTCCCCAGCGGGTTGCCGACCCGAAGGGCAGTAGCTCAACTGGCAGAGCATCGGTCTCCAAAACCGAAGGTTGGGGGTTCGATTCCCTCCTGCCCTCCGCGACGCTCCGGCCCGGCTGAGAGGACCGGCTGATCGATGGCACTGAATCGTGAGCAGAAGCGCATGCTGCGCAAGAAGGGCGAGCTGGACGAGACCGGCGCGCCCACGAGATCCCGGTCCCGGACGCCGCAACCGCCGCCCCGGACCAAAGAGGAGAGGGTCGGCACGCGGCAGTTCCTCCGGGAGGTCCGCCAGGAGCTGCGGAAGGTCGCCTGGCCCACGCGGTCCGAGACGACGAACTACTCGGTCATCGTCGTGGTGGCTCTCGTGATGATGACGGCCGTGATATTCGTCCTGGACTGGGCGTTCGCCCGTGGCGTGCTGAAGCTGTTCGACGTCTGACGGGCGCCGGCTCGATGTCTGATCCGAGCCAACCCTGAGCTAGCCTCCATGTTGTGGCCACGGCCACGGTTCCCTTCCTCGAACCGGATACCACGATGAGCACGTTCACCTCGGATTCGCCAGAATCGCCGTCAGGAGCCGCGTCCGACCCGGACGGGTCGGAGGCCGTCTCCCCGGCGGGGGATGGAGACCCCCTCGCGTCCGCTGAGGCGCCCCCGGAGGCGACCGAAGAGGTCCTGACCCTCCGACCGTCAGCGACGCAGAGCGCGGCGGCGGATGCGGCCGCCGTCTTCGGCGCATCGATGGTGGGCACCGAAGAGCCCGGCGCCACCTCGTCCGAAGAAGAGGAAGAGGCGGAGACCGAGGCCGAGGCCGAAGCCGCTGAGGTTGCCGACGAGGTGGTCGAGGTGGTGACCGAGGACGACCTCCTCGGTGTCGAGGAGGAGCCGACAGCGGCACCCTCAGAGAGCCCCTACGACCGCCCGGGCGCCTGGTACGTGGTCCACACCCAGTCCGGCTACGAGAAGAAGGTCCAGCAGAACCTGGAGGCCCGGATCCAGTCCATGAACATGGAGCACCGGATCTACGAGGTGGTCATCCCGATGGAGGACGTGGTCGAGTTCCGGGGGGGCAAGAAGGTCGTGGTCCCCAAGAAGATGTTCCCGGGCTACCTGCTGGTCCGCTGCGCACTCGACGACGACTCCTGGTACGTGATCCGCAACACCCCGGGGATCACCGGGTTCGTGGGCCAGGGCAACAAGCCCTCGCCGCTCCGTCGGCGGGAGGTCGAGGAGTTCCTAGCGGTGAAGCTGGAGGGCGATGAGGCGGCACCCAAGCGCATGAAGCCCAGGCTCGAGTACGAGATGGGCGAGACCGTGCGTGTCCGCGAGGGCCCGTTCGCGGACTTCTCCGGCGAGGTGATCGAGATCAACGAGGATCAGAGCAAGGTCAAGGTGCTGGTGAACATCTTCGGCCGTGAGACCCCGGTCGAGCTCGAGTTCGGCCAGGTGGCCAGGCTCTGAGGGAGGCGACGAGATGGCGAAGAAGAAGGTCCTGGCGATGGTGAAGATCCAGATCCCGGCCGGTCAGGCGACGCCGGCTCCGCCGGTCGGTACCGCGCTCGGCCCGCACGGTGTGGCGATCATGGACTTCTGCAAGGAGTACAACGCACAGACTGAGAGCCAGAGGGGGACGATCATCCCCGCCGAGATCACCATCTACGAGGACCGGTCCTTCACGTTCGTGACCAAGACCCCGCCGACGTCGGTGCTGCTGCGCCAGGCGGCGGGGCTCGACAAGGCAGCCGAGAACCCCGGTCGCGAGGAGGTCGGGTCGATCTCGGACAAGCAGCTGGCAGACATCGCCGACGCCAAGATGCCGGATCTCAACGCGAACGACCTCGAGGCGGCGAAGCGGCAGGTGGCCGGAACCGCCCGATCCATGGGCATAGTGGTGAAGTAGGTCTCAGAGCGAAGGGGCCGGCACCGGGAGCACCTCGCCCGGGCCGGCCAGGCCAACGGCCGGCCAAGTGGACGGCCCCGAACCAGAGGGAGCCGACATGGCGAAGGGGAAGAAGTACCGCGACGCGCTGGATCGTTTCGACGCCGACCAGCAGCACTCGCTCACCGAGGGGCTCGAGCTGGCCAAGGCGGTCGCATCGGCCGGCTTCGACGAGACGGTGGAGCTGGCGATCCGCCTGGGTGTCGACCCCCGGAAGGCGGACCAGCAGGTGAGGGGGACCGTCGGTCTGCCCTCCGGCAGCGGAAAAGACGTCAGGGTCGCCGTCTTCGCCGAGGGGGAGGCAGCCGGCGCTGCGCGCGACGCGGGAGCGGACGTGGTCGGCTCCGACGATCTCGCCGCCAGGTTCGAGGCCGGAGAGCTCGACTTCGACGTGGTGATCGCCACTCCCGACCAGATGCCCAAGCTCGGGAAGTTGGGTCGGGTGCTCGGCCCGAGAGGCCTGATGCCCAACCCGAAGACCGGGACGGTGACGGATGACGTCGCCACGGCCGTCGGTGAGTTCAAGGGCGGCAAGGTCGAGTACCGCACGGACCGCCACGGCAACGTGCACGTCCCGATCGGCAAGGTCAGCTTCAGCGCCGAAGCGCTGTCGCAGAACGCCCGCGCGGTGATCGACGAGCTGAACCGCGTACGTCCGGCAGCAGCCAAGGGCCGCTACTTCAAGCGGGTCACGCTGGCCACCACCATGGGGCCCGGGATCAAGCTCGACCCGAGCCAGCTCGACGAGCAGGAGACCGCCGCCTCCTAGCGGCCACCGGCCCCCGGGAGCAGGATCGCCGGGCGATGGGGCCGTACCCGATTTCCCGCTCAGCGGGCTCGTCGCTACGCTGGTCGGCCGGCCGGTTCGACGACTCGACAGCGACGACTCGACAGCGCCGTTGAAGTGCACAACTGAAGAACGCAGCCCGAGACCTCCGGTTCCGCCGAATGCGGTCAATGGCCCCAGGGGCCGACCCGAGCAGGCAGCATCCTGAAGCTACGGGCGCTCGCGATGCGGGCGCCCGCTGTGTTCGGGAGGACAGGTGTCTCGGGCCCCGACGTGGGGTGAACACCCCAGGCCGGCTTCCGCCGGTCCCAGCGAGGTGACGATGGAGAACCCGAGACCGGAGAAGGTGGCGGTGGTCGACGAGGTGCGCGACCGCTTCCGGCGCGCCGACGGGATCCTGCTCACCGAGTACCGCGGGCTCGATGTGGGCGAGATGGCGGAGCTGCGTCGTGCCCTGCGAGCGGTCGGCGGCGACTACAAGGTGTACAAGAACACCCTGGTTCGGTTGGCGGTGGCAGATCTGGAGTACGACCTCGGGGAGCTGCTGCTCGGCCCCACGGCCATCGCCTTCGTGGTGGGCACCGAAGACCAGCCGGCGGACGCCGCCTCGGTGGCGAAGGCGCTGAAGGAGTACTCCAGGTCGCACGACGCGCTGTTGCTCAAGGGCGGGGTGCTGGGCGGCAGGGTCCTCTCGGCCGACGAGGCCCGAGAGCTCGCGGATCTGCCGTCGCGGGAGATCCTGCTGGCGCAGCTGGCCGGTGCGCTGCAGGCACCCATGACGAAGACAGCGCGGCTCCTGGTCGCACTGCCGCAGAAGTTCGCGTACGCCCTCCAGGCCCTCATCGACGATCGGGGTGGCGCCGAGCCCGAGCCGGCGGCCGCGGTGGAGCATCCGAGCGAGGAGCCGGTGGCCGAGGAGCCGGTGGCCGAGGAGCCCGCGGCAGAGGAGCCCGCCACAGAGGAGCCCGCGAGGGCGGAAGCCGAACCGGAGACCGGGGCCGTAGAGCCCGACACGGAGACCGAGACAGAGGAGAGTTGAGTCAATGGCAACGAAGGAAGAGATTCTCGACGCCATCGGGAGCATGACCGTCCTGGAGCTGAAGGATCTCCTGGACGAGTTCGAGGAGCGCTTCGGCGTGACAGCAGCGGCACCCGTGGCCGCCATCGCCGCCGTTCCCGGCGGAGCCGGGGCCGAGGGTGGCGAGGCCGCCGAGGAGAAGGACGAGTTCGACGTGGTGCTCACCTCGGCCGGGGACAAGAAGATCCAGGTCATCAAGGAGGTGCGGGCCCTGACCAACCTCGGCCTGAAGGACGCCAAGGAGCTGGTCGACAGCACGCCGAAGGCCGTCCTCGAGGGTGTCTCGAAGGAAGATGCCGAGAAGGCCAAGGAGGCGCTGGAGGGCGCGGGGGGCTCGGTCGAGCTCAAGTAGCCGATCCGATGTGATGGCCGGGGGCGAGCCCTCGGAGCTCTCCCGTGTCGGTACGGTGATCCGATGCCCCATGGCGGACCCGTGGCGCTCGAACGCGACGGCGACAGCCTCGTCGCCAGCTGGGTGTTGGACGGGGAGGCGCGGGTCTTCGTCAGCACCTCTCCGGATGACCCCGGCGACCTCGCCGTCGAGACCGACCGTCGCGGACGGGCGATCCTCGACGGACTGGATCCGGGCACCCGGCACTACGTCCACGTCTTCGTGGCCGACATCCACGCGGTCGCAGGCGAGCGCCTGGTTCCCCTCCACGGCACCCGCAACTTCAGGGATGTGGGGGGCTACCGGTGCACCGGTGGGCGGGTGCGATGGGGCCGTGTCTTTCGCTCGGACGGCCTGAACCGTCTCACCGACCGCGACCGCGCCTACCTGCGGGAGCTGGGCCTCTGCCTCGTCTGTGACCTCAGAGGGGTGGGGGAGGCGGAGGCCGAGCCCTCACAGCTCCCCGCCACCGGGGTGGAGAGAAGGCACATCCCGATCGAGCCGACCGTGGGTGACGGACCGTCCATGGACGACCTGATCCGGGCGGGGCAGGTCGACTCCCTCGGCGTGGCAGACGTCGTGGAGTTCTACATGGAGGCCCTGCTCGACGACCCGCCCGCCCTGGCCGCCGCGATCGGGGCGCTCGCGAACGCCTCGGGCAGGGGGTCGACGGTGGTGCACTGCACGGCGGGCAAGGACCGGACGGGTGTGGTGGTCGCGCTCCTGCTCTCGGAGCTGGGGGTGTCGGACGAGGACCTCGTGTTCGACTACGAGCTGACCAACCGCTACCGGACGCCCGGGCGGCTGGAGGAGCTCCGCAGCGAGCTCGAGCCCCAGGGGATCGACGTCGACCGATACCGCCCGTACTTCGTACCTTCCGGGGAGGTCCTGGTCGGGACCCTCGAACGGATCAGGGAGCGACACGGGAGCGTGGAGCGGTTCCTCACAGGAGCCGGAGGGCTCGCTCCCGAGGCCCTTGCGGAGCTTCGGGATCGCCTGGTTCGACCCGGATGACGGCCCTCCGGCCTTCACTGGGGGGCTCCTCCGGTCGATGGAGCCCTGGGGGGCCGGGCACACGATGTGAGGTGGCAACCAGTTGAGCGGATCGGGACACCGGGATTGAGGGCCGCCCGCGGATCCGTTGGGGCGTTGCCGGGCACTCGGCGCGCCCGTCGTGCCGTGCTCTGGGCCGGGGTCGCGGTTCTCCTGGGGCTCGGGTCCACGGCCCTCGCCGCCTCGATGCTCGAGGTGTCGATCCGGGATCGGGCAGAGGACCGGTTCGAGGACTCGGCTGCCCAGACCGGCGCGGCGATCGAGGACGAGATGCGCCGCTACTTCGAGGAGCTGCGTGACGTCGGGGCCAGCGTCGTCTCCTTCGAGAGCGAGGACCCCGAGGCGTTCGAGCGCTACGTGAGGGCCACCGGGATCTTCGACCAGCTGGAGTCCGTGGTGGGGATCATCGTGCTCCAGCAGGTCCCGAACGAGGATCTCGACACCTTCCTCGAGCGGATGCGTGAGCTCAGGGGCCCCGACTTCGCCCTGAACGTGATCGGCGAGGTGCCCGAGGACAGCCCGCACTACGTCCTCACCCACTACGTGCCCGGGGAGCTGGACCTGGAGCTCCCGATCGGGACCGACGTGAGCCCCATAGAGGTGATCCGCGATGCATTGGAGGAGGGAGACCGCAGCGGGGTCGGAGCTGCCGGCTCCTTCCAGGACGACCCCCTTCTCGCCCCGCTGGCCCGCGCCACCGACTACGAGCCCGTCGAGCGGCTCCTCGGCGTCGACTTCTTCATCGGCGTGCCGGTGGAGGGTGCGCCGGGGAGCGAGGAGAACCTGGCTTGGATCGTCGCCCCGATCGATCGCTTCGACGACGTCCTGTCCACGGCGCTCGAGGACCAGCCGAGCGACCTCGGCATCAGCCTCACGGTCGACCTGAAGACCCCGGCGGAGGCCACGGAGGTCATCGGGAGGGTCGCCGAACACGAGGGGTCCGCCGGATCCCGGGAGGACGCCGCCTTCGAGGTCGAGAACGCCTTCACCGTCGACGGTGTCGCTTGGACCCTCGGCGTGTGGAGCGGAGCGGGGGCCGATTCGGAGGAGATGGAGCTGTACGTGCTGGCGCTGTTGGGAGGGGCGGCCGGCACGCTGCTCCTGGCCGGGATCGTGTACCTGCGGCTCCGGGAACGGGAGCGCGAGAGGGCCTTCCTGGCCGAGCTGGCCGATCGCGAGCAGCTGCAGCGCGAGATCCTCGAGTCGGTGGACGAGGCGGTCGTCCTCGTGGACGAGGACGGTCGCATGGTGCACACCAACCCGGCCTGGGAGCAGCTGAGGCAGGCCATCGGGCTCCCGGAGGCACCCCAGCCCGACGGCGAGCGGTACTCCGACGTGATCCTCGCGATAGCACCGGCCGGCGGGGCGGTCGTGGCCGAGGCCGTGGAGAGGGTGCTCGCGCCCCGCGGGAGCCGGCCGAGGTGGACCTCCCCATCGACGACCCGAGGGGTGTGCGGACGTGGAAGGCGGTGCGGATCGCGCCGCTGGGCGGTCGGGAGGGGGGCGTGGTCGCTGTCCACAGCGACATCACCGGCCGGAAGAGGTCGGAGGCCGAGCTCGAGCTGAAGGCATCGAGGGACACCCTCACCGGGCTGCTGAACCGCCGGGCCTTCGAGGAGGAGCTCGACCGCTCGGTGCTCCTCGCGCAGGAGAAGGGGTCCCCGCTGGCGGTCCTGTTCATAGACCTGGACGGCTTCAAGCCCATCAACGACACCCACGGACACGCCGTGGGTGACGAGGTGCTCCGCACCGTGGCCCGGAGGGTGGCCGCGGCGGTGCGGACGACGGATCGCGTCGGCCGTCTCGGCGGGGACGAGTTCGTGGTGCTGGTGGGCTCCCTCCACGACCCGGGAGAGGCCGAGGGCACCGCCGAGCGGATCCTGCAGTCGCTGAGGGAGCCGGTCAGGACCGGGGGGCTCGAGATCCCGATCGCGGTGAGCATCGGGGTGGCTGCGCTGGAGGCCCGGGACGGCGGCTCGGCGTCGGAGCTCCTCGCCCGTGCGGACCAGGCGATGTACGAGGCCAAGCAGAGCGGGGGCTCCCGTTGGTCCTGGGGGCCTCGGCGGGGCTGACCCCCAAACCCTTGACCCGCCGCCCCCTTGGCCTTACCTTGTCCGCAACCCGGTTGACCCTCGGGCCTGGGGGAAGGCGCCCAGTTGGGGGTTGCCTCTCTGCGAACGCGCGCCTAAGCTCTCCGGTTGCCGTGCTCGCCCGCTCCCTCGTCGTGGTTGGTTCAGTGACCCCACGCGTCCGCGTCCGAGCACGGTTCCGCGCGCCCCCCGCTTTCCGAGGAGTAGGCCTTGTCCTCGCGTACCGCTGTCCCAGAACGGTTCTCCTTCGCCAACCTCGCGGAGCCCCTCGAGCTCCCCGATCTCATCGCAGTCCAACGGGCTTCCTTCGACTGGTTCCTCCACAAGGGCCTGGCCGAGATCTTCCAGGACATAAGCCCGATCAAGGACTTCACCGAGACCCTCTGGCTCGAGCTCGAGTTCGACCCGGCCGACGAGGATCTCCGCCCCCCTCCCAAGTTCAGCGTGGAGGAGTGCAAAGAGAAGGACATGACCTACTCGGCGCCGATCTTCGTCCGGTCCAGGTTCATGAACCAGAACACGGGCGAGATCAAGGAGCAGACGGTCTTCATGGGGGACTTCCCCATCATGACCGAGAAGGGCACCTTCATAATCAACGGCACCGAGCGGGTGGTGGTCTCGCAGCTGGTGCGTTCACCGGGCGTGATCTTCCAGCCGGGAGAGCGCTTCCGTCTCCGCAACCTCCAGAAGCACCAGCTGGTGACGGGGACCATCCACCCCTACCGGGGTGAGTGGATCGAGTTCGACGTCGAGCAGAAGCCGGGCAAGGACGTGACGGCCGGCGCGCGGGTGGCCCGGAAGCGCAGGCTCAGCCTCTTCGTGCTCCTGCGGGCGCTCGGCTACGACGAGGAGAGCCACCCCGGGTTCCTCGAGAAGTTCGTCCGCCACTTCGACTTCCTCGAGGGCCAGTGGGAGAAGGACCGCGAGCTGGCCCCGACCCAGGACGACGCCCTCCTCGAGATCTACAAGAGGGCGAGACCCGGTGAGCCCCCGTCGGTCGAGTCCGCCAGGGCCTACTTCCGCAACGCGTTCTTCGAGTCCCGCCGCTACGACCTCTCGAAGGTCGGCCGCTACAAGGTGAACAAGAAGCTCGGCCCCGAGGTCGAGAAGCTCGCGTCGACCTTCGGGTTGAAGCTCGAGCGCTCCGCGAAGGACTCCCCGGTGCTGTCCCCGGCGGAGATCCTGGCGGCCTGCAGCTACCTCCTGCACCTGGTGCAGGCCGAGCCCGGGTACCGCCTGGACGACCAGGACCACTTCGCCAATCGCCGGGTCCGGTCGGTCGGGGAGCTGATCCAGAACCAGGTGAGGATCGGCCTCTCCAGGATGGAGCGGGTGGTCAGGGAGCGGATGACCACCCAGGACGTGGAGGCGATCACGCCGCAGACCCTGATCAACATCCGGCCCGTCGTGGCCGCGATCAAGGAGTTCTTCGGCACCAGCCAGCTCAGCCAGTTCATGGACCAGGTGAACCCCCTGTCCGGGCTGACGCACCGCCGGCGTCTCTCCGCGCTGGGTCCGGGCGGCCTGAGCCGGGAGCGCGCGGGCTTCGAGGTCCGGGACGTCCACTTCTCCCACTACGGGCGGATGTGCCCGATCGAGACGCCGGAAGGCCCCAACATCGGGCTGATCGGTGCCCTTGCCAGCTATGCGCGGGTGAACGCCTTCGGATTCATCGAGACCCCCTACCGCAAGGTGGAGCGGGGCCGCGTCACGGACGAGATGGTCTGGCTCACCGCCGACGAGGAGGAGGAGTACATCGTCGCCCAGGCGAACGCCCCTCTGAACCCGGACGGGAGCTTCAAGAACGACCGCGTGCTCGTCCGGAAGTCGCCGCAGGCGGCGACGCTGGAGGGCCTGAAGCTCCAGCTCGAGCGGGAGGTCTTCTTCGGCGCGACGACGGAGATCTCTTCGGTGCCACCCGAAGAGGTCCAGTTGATGGACGTCTCCCCCAAGCAGATCGTGTCGGTGGCCACCGCGCTCATCCCGTTCCTCGAGCACGACGACGCCAACCGGGCGCTCATGGGCGCCAACATGCAGCGTCAGGCGGTTCCGCTGGTGAGGGCCGAGGCCCCCTACGTCGGAACGGGCATCGAGGCGCGAGCGGCGAGCGACGCGGCCGACATGATCCTCGCCGAGGACTCGGGCACGGTGACCGAGGTCGACGGCACGGCGATCACAGTCGAGTACAACAAGCTCGGGAAGCGGATCCACCGGCTGCTCAAGTTCGAGCGCTCCAACCAGGACACCTGCATCAACCAGCAGCCGAGGGTCGAGGAGGGTGACAGGGTGCGCGCCGGCGACCTGCTCGCAGACGGCCCCTCCACCGATCGCGGCGAGCTCGCGCTGGGCAAGAACCTCGTCGTCGCCTTCATGCCGTGGGAGGGCTACAACTTCGAGGACGCCATCATCGTCAGCGAGCGTCTCGTCAAGGACGACGTGCTGACGTCGATCCACATCCACGAGCACGAGATCGACGCCCGCGACACCAAGCTCGGGCCCGAGGAGATCACCCGGGACATCCCCAACCTCTCCGAGGAGATCCTCGCGGACCTCGACGAGCGCGGGATCATCCGAGTCGGTGCCGAGGTGGGGCCCGGCGACGTGCTGGTCGGCAAGGTCACCCCGAAGGGCGAGACCGAGCTCACGCCCGAGGAGCGGCTCCTGCGAGCGATCTTCGGTGAGAAGGCCCGCGAGGTCCGGGACACCTCGCTGAAGGTCCCCCACGGCGAGTCCGGCAAGGTCATCGACGTCCGGGTGTTCAGCCGCGACGACAGCCACGAGCTGCCACCCGGCGTCAACCAGCTCGTGCGGGTCTACGTGGCCCAGAAGCGCAAGATCTCGGTCGGCGACAAGCTGGCCGGCCGACATGGCAACAAGGGGGTCATCTCCAAGATCCTCCCCCTCGAGGACATGCCGTTCCTCGAGGACGGCACCCCGGTGGACATCGTGCTCAACCCGCTCGGTGTCCCGTCGCGGATGAACGTCGGCCAGGTACTCGAGGCCCATCTCGGCTACGCGGCGCGATGGGGATGGGATGTCGACGGTGACTCGGTCGTTGATGTCGGGCGGGTCCCGGAGAGGGGCACCGAGCGCAAGACCCGTCCCACGACCCCACCGGCCACGCTGGTCGCGACTCCGGTCTTCGACGGCGCGCACTGGGACGAGGTGGAGGAGTCCGGCGACAAGCCGACCATCAAGGAGCTCCTCTCGAACCTGATGCCCGAGTCGGTCGACGGTGTACGACTGATCCGACCCGACGGCAAGGCCCGACTCCACGACGGACGCACCGGCGAGCCGTACGACGAGCCGGTGATGGTCGGGGCCATGTACATCCTGAAGCTGGCGCACCTGGTCGACGACAAGATCCACGCCCGCTCGACCGGCCCCTACTCGATGATCACCCAGCAGCCGCTGGGGGGCAAGGCCCAGTTCGGGGGGCAGCGCTTCGGTGAGATGGAGGTGTGGGCGCTGGAGGCGTACGGCTCGGCGTTCTGCCTCCAGGAGCTGCTCACCATCAAGTCCGACGACGTGCTGGGACGGGTCAAGGTGTACGAGGCGATCGTGAAGGGCGAGAACATCCCGCAGCCGGGCATCCCCGAGAGCTTCAAGGTGCTCATCAAGGAGATGCAGGCGCTGTGCCTCAACGTAGAGGTGCTCTCGACCACCGGTGAGGAGATCGAGATGCGTGAGCTCGACGAGGACATCTTCCGCACCGCCGAGGAGCTCGGGATCGATCTCCAGCGTCCCGAGCGGGGCAGCGACGAAGAGGACGCCCGTCGTGCCGCGGAGAGGAGCTTCTGATGCTGGATGTCAACCACTTCTCCGAGATCCGCATCGGGCTCGCCACGGCCGACTCGATCAGGACCTGGTCGAACGGCGAGGTGAAGAAGCCCGAGACGATCAACTACCGCACGCTGAAGCCGGAGAAGGACGGCCTGTTCTGCGAGAAGATCTTCGGGCCGACCAAGGACTGGGAGTGCGCCTGCGGCAAGTACAAGAGGGTCCGCTTCAAGGGGATCATCTGCGAGCGCTGCGGGGTCGAGGTGACCCGCTCCAAGGTCCGGCGCGAGCGCATGGGTCACATCGAGCTGGCAGCTCCGGTGGTCCACATCTGGTACCTGAGGGGAACGCGCTCGTGGCTGGCGTACCTCCTCATGGGAACCGAGCCGCGTGAGGAGCTGAAGGCCAAGCAGCTCGAGAAGGTGATCTACTTCGCGGCGAACCTCGTGACCTGGGTCGACGAGGAGAAGCGCCACCAAGAGCTGCCCAACCTCGAGGCCGAGGTGATCGGTGAGAAGGAGGCCATCGAGAAGGAGCGCGAGCTGGAGCTCGCCCGTCGGCAGGAGGAGTTCGAGAAGGAGGTGGCCGAGCTCGAGAGCGAGGGCGCCAAGGACTCGGACATCAAGGCCAGGCGGAAGGTCACCGACAAGGATCTCGAGACCATCCGTGAGCGCTTCGACATCGAGCTCGATGTCCTCACCCGGGCGTGGGACGAGTTCAAAGACCTCTTCTCCCGCAAGATCATCGAGGACGAGATGCTCTGGCGCGAGCTGGAGGACCGTTGGGGTGAGTACTTCGAGGGGGGGATGGGGGCCCAGGCCATCGCCAACCTCATCGAGCGGATCGACTTCGACGACGAGGAGAAGAAGCTCCGCGAGCAGATCGATCCCCCGGAGGGTCAGCGCGGGCTGTCGGCGCAGCGGCGCCAGAAGGCGATCAAGCGCCTGAAGATCGTCACGGCCTTCAACCGGCGGGACGAGAACGGCCGACGGGTCAACGACCCGAGGGCGATGATCCTCGACGTGGTGCCGGTGATCCCGCCCGAGCTGCGGCCCATGGTCCAGCTCGACGGAGGCCGCTTCGCCACCAGCGACCTGAACGACCTCTACCGCCGGGTCATCAACCGCAACAACCGCCTGAAGCGGCTGCTGGATCTCGGGGCTCCCGAGATCATCGTCAACAACGAGAAGCGGATGCTCCAGGAGGCCGTCGACGCGTTGTTCGACAACGGCCGCCGCGGTCGTCCCGTCACCGGCCCGGGCAACCGCCCGCTGAAGTCCCTCTCGGACATGTTGAAGGGCAAGCAGGGCCGCTTCCGCCAGAACCTGCTCGGCAAGAGGGTCGACTACTCGGGCCGTTCGGTCATCGTCATCGGACCGACCCTCAAGCTCCACCAGTGCGGTCTGCCCAAGCTCATGGCTCTCGAGCTGTTCAAGCCGTTCGTGATGAAGGCGTTGGTGGACCGGGAGCTGGCGCAGAACATCAAGTCGGCCAAGCGGATGGTCGAGCGCAGGAGGCCCCAGGTCTGGGATGTGCTCGAGGACGTGATCAAGGAGCACCCCGTGCTCCTGAACCGGGCACCGACGCTGCACAGGCTGGGCATCCAGGCCTTCGAGCCGGTGCTGGTCGAGGGCAAGGCGATCCAGATCCACCCGCTGGTCTGCCACGCGTTCAACGCCGACTTCGACGGTGACCAGATGGCGGTCCACCTTCCGCTCTCGGCCGAGGCGCAGGCAGAGGCGCGGGTGCTGATGCTCTCCTCCAACAACATCCTCAGCCCGGCTGACGGCCGCCCCCTGGTCACGCCGACCCAGGACATGATCATCGGTGCCTACTACCTCACCGAGCTGGTCGGCGCGGTGGAGGAGGACTCGGGCCAGTTCCGACGTTCGCCCGAGTCAGAACCTCTGAGGGTCCGGTCCTTCCGCCACCTCTCCGAGGCGCAGCGCGTGTTCGAGGAGGGCCAGCGGCATCTCGCCGTGATCCCGACGGACTCGGCCGACCCCGAGCAGAGGGAGCTGCGTCACCGGGCGCTGCGCCTTCACGACCCGGTCATCTTCCGCCTGCCGGAGCTGCTGGTGGAGCCTCCCGACGGGAGCGCCGCGAAGTACGAGGTCACGACGGTGGGCCGGATGATGTTCAACCGGTGCCTGCCCGAGGACTTCGCGTACGTGAACGAGTCCGTCCGCAAGCGGGACATGGGACAGATCGTCGACCAGCTGGCGGCCGACTACCCGAAGGCCGTCGTCGCGGAGAGCCTGGACAAGATCAAGAACCTGTGCTTCCACTCCGCAGGCAAGTCCGGGCTCACCATCTCCGTCGACGACATCAAGACCCCCACAGAGAAGAAGGACCTCCTCGATCGGTACGAGAAGGAGGCCGACAAGGTCGAGTCCCAGTTCCGGCGCGGGATCATCACCGACGGCGAGCGCCGGCAGAAGGAGGTCGAGATCTGGACCTCCGCCACCGACGAGGTGCGGGCCGCGATGGAGACGGCCCTCCGGTCGGAGCGGTTCAACCCGCTCGACATGATGGTCGGGTCGGGCGCCCGGGGGAACATGATGCAGGTGCGCCAGATCGCAGGGATGCGGGGTCTGGTGGCGAACCCACGGGGCGACATGATCCCCCGGCCCATCAAGTCCAACTTCCGTGAGGGTCTGTCGATGTTGGAGTACTTCATCGCCACGCCCGGTGCCCGGAAGGGGCTGGTCGACACCGCTCTCCGGACGGCGGACTCGGGGTACCTCACCCGCCGGCTCGTCGACGTCGCGCAGGAGCTCATCGTCCGGCCACCCGAAGACGAGGAGGAGGCGGGCGCCAAGCCGGCCGCCCCCGCCCGCGGCATCTGGATCGAAGATGTCATGGCCGACCAGCCGGGCAGGAGGACCTACCTCGAGACCCGCCTGTACAGCAGGATCCTGGCCGAAGACGTGAAGTTGAGCGACGGCACGGTGCTGGCCGCCGGCACCCTCGTGCTAGACGAGGAGCTGGAGGCCCTGAGGGACGATCCCCAGGTGAGCCGCGTGAGGGTGCTCTCGCCGCTCACCGACGATGCCGCCCAGGGCCTGTCGGGAGACGCCTACGGGCTCTCGCTGGCCACGGGGCAGATGATCGAGACCGGTGAGGCCGTCGGGGTCATCGCCGCCCAGTCGATCGGCGAGCCGGGCACGCAGCTCACGATGAGGACCTTCCACACCGGGGGGATCGCCGGCGGTGGGGACATCGCCGGAGGCCTTCCGCGTGTGGTCGAGCTCTTCGAGGCTCGGAGCCCCAAGGGGAAGGCCACCCTCTCGCGCCTCTCCGGCGTCGTGCGGGTCTCCGAGGACGAGGGCCGCGGTCGCGTGATCACGGTGGTGAGCGACGACGGGGAGGAGGAGGCCTACACGGTTCCCCTCCAGTCGAGGCTCGAGGTCGTCGACGGCCAGGAGGTGAAGGCCGGCGATCCACTGGTCGAGGGACCACGGGACCCGAAGGAGCTGATGGAGATCCAAGGGGTGCGCGCTGCGCAGCGCTACCTGGTCGACGAGGTGCAGAAGGTGTACCGGGATCAGGGTGTGTCGATCCACGACAAGCACATCGAGCTGATCGTTCGGCAGATGACCCGCCGGGTGGCGATCACCGAGTCCGGTGAATCCGAGCTGCTGCCGGGAGAGCGGGTCGACCAGAAGGTGTTCGCCGAGACCAACCGGCGGTTGGTGGAGGAGGGCAAGCAGCCCGCGGCCGGGCGGCCCGAGATGATGGGCATCACGAAGGCGTCCCTGGCGACCGACTCCTGGCTCTCGGCGGCTTCGTTCCAGGAGACGACCAGGGTGCTCACCGAGGCGGCGATCGAGTCGCGGAGCGACTCGCTCGTGGGCCTGAAGGAGAACATCATCATCGGCAAGCTCGTCCCGGCGGGTACAGGCATGCAGCAGTACCGGCGTGTCAAGCCTCACGCCCCTGACTACCAGCCGATGGAGTTCTACTCCTCGATCGACGAGGCCGAGGAGCTCGCGGAGTGGCTCGCCGGGCGAACCGAGGTGTCGGAGCCCGGCGCCGAGGTCGTCGAGTTCCCGAGCGGGGACGAACAGGCCAGCTGAGGCTTCCCGCCGCTCCATCGCGAGCGGGGCACCGTCCCATGGATCCGAGCGAGCGTCTCGGTGGGTCGCGCAGCGGCGAAGTCGCGAGCCCGGGCCGGCCCGGAGCACGGGTTGCCGGTGCTCTCCTGGCCCCGTTAGCATTGTCCCTCGTGCCTCGGGGCCTTCGAAGGCCCCGACGCTCTTGAGTCTCCGAGACAGCCTCCGAGAGGTCCACCGTGCCCACGATCCAGCAGCTGGTCCGCAACGGCCGGCAGGCGAAGCGCAGGAAGGAGTCCACACCTGCGCTGAAGGGCGCGCCCCAGCGGCGCGGCGTGTGCACCCGCGTCTACACCACGACCCCCAAGAAGCCGAACTCGGCCCTGAGGAAGGTGGCGAGGGTTCGCCTCACCAGTGGCGTGGAGGTGACCGCGTACATCCCGGGCGAGGGCCACAACCTCCAGGAGCACTCGATCGTCCTGGTCCGGGGCGGCCGTGTGAAGGACCTGCCAGGTGTCCGCTACAAGATCATCAGGGGAACGCTGGACACCTCGGGCGTGAACGACCGCAGGCAGGCGCGAAGCCGCTACGGCGCGAAGAGGGAGAGCTGACGATGCCCCGCAAGGGCCCCGCCCCTCGGCGCGAGCTGCATCCCGATCCCATGTACAAGTCGCTCTTGGTGACCCAGCTGGTCAACAAGATCCTCCAGCGCGGAAAGCGCTCGGTCTCCGAGCGCATCGTCTACGACGCCCTCGGCATCATCGAGAGCAAGACAGGCTCCGAGCCGATCTCGACCCTCAAGAGGGCAATGGACAACGTGAAGCCGCAGCTCGAGGTTCGGAGTCGCCGAGTGGGTGGTGCCACCTATCAGGTGCCCGTGGAGGTGCGTCCGCGACGGTCCACAACGCTGGCGATCCGCTGGGTCGTGGGCTTCGCCCGTGATCGTCGCGAGAAGACGATGGCGGAGAGGCTCGCGGAATGAGCTGCTGGACGCGTCGAACGGGCTGGGTGCGGCCATCAAGCGCAAGGAAGACCTCCACAAGATGGCGGAGTCCAACAAGGCCTTCGCCCACTACCGGTGGTGAGGGCGGCGGACGTGCACGCTCTGGCCACCAGGCTCGGGTGATCAGGTTGGTCCTGATCCACCCGACGTTCCCCGCAGCGCGGTAGACCGAACCGGTCGAACAACACCTCGCTGCGGATCGAGCCCCGCTCCCGGCGCGCAGATCGTGGAGCACCGAGGGCTCACCCGCTCGCCCGACGCTGCCGCGTGCACGAGATCGAACACCGAGACGAGAACAGAGATGACTGACAGGAACCACCCACTCGACCAGACCCGGAACATCGGGATCATGGCGCACATCGACGCGGGCAAGACCACCACCACGGAGCGGATCCTCTACTACACGGGGAAGAGCTACAAGATCGGTGAGGTCCACGAGGGAACGGCCCAGATGGACTGGATGGAGCAGGAGCAGGAGCGGGGCATCACCATCACCTCCGCCGCCACGACCTGCTTCTGGAGCGATCACCGGATCAACATCATCGACACCCCCGGCCATGTCGACTTCACCGTGGAGGTCGAACGTTCGCTTCGCGTCCTCGACGGGGCGGTGGCGGTCTTCGACGCGGTCGCGGGCGTCGAGCCGCAGACGGAGACCGTGTGGCGGCAGGCCAACAAGTACCGCGTGCCGCGGATCTGCTTCGTCAACAAGATGGATCGCCTCGGCGCCGACTTCTTCGCTGCGGTCGAGGGGATCCGGGATCGGTTGGAGTGCGCCACGGCCGTCGTGCAGCTCCCGATCGGGGCGGAGGGCCACTACCGCGGCATCGTCGATCTGCTGGAGATGAAGGCGCTCGTCTGGATGGACGAGGAGCTCGGTGCGCGTTGGGAGGAGCAGGAGATCCCGCCAGAGCTCGTGGAGCAGGCCGAGGAGTGGCGACATCAGCTCATCGACGAGCTGTCGCACCACAGCGACTCGCTGCTCGAGAAGTACCTCGAGGACGAGGAGATCGGCGCGGACGATCTCCGGCGGGTGCTCCGTGAGACCACCATCTCGAACCAGGTCGTGCCCGTGCTGAACGGCTCCGCCTTCAAGAACAAGGGCGTCCAGCCCCTGCTGGATGCGATCGTCGCCTACCTCCCCTCTCCGATCGATCTCGCGCCGGTGGAGGGCATGAGCCCGAAGGGCGACGAGAGGCTCGAGCGCAAGCCCGCCGACGACGAGCCGTTCGCAGCGCTGGCCTTCAAGATCATGACCGATCCTCACGTCGGGAAGCTGACCTACTTCCGCGTCTACAGCGGGAGCCTCGAGAAGGGCGGGCAGATCCTGAACGCGCGCACCGTCAAGAAGGAGCGCGTCGGGCGGCTTCTCGAGATGCACGCGAACGACCGTGAGGACCTCGAGGTGGTGATGACGGGTGACATCGTCGCCGGCATCGGGTTCAAGGACACCCGCACCGGGGACACCCTCTGCGACCAGACGAAGCCCATCGTGCTCGAGGCCCTGGAGTTCCCGGAGCCCGTCATCCACGTGGCTGTGGAGCCGAAGACGAAGGCCGACCAGGACAAGCTCTCCAAGGCCCTCGCCGCCCTGTCGGAGGAGGATCCCACCTTCCAGGTCCGCACCGACGAGGAGACCGGCCAGACCGTGATCTCCGGTATGGGTGAGCTCCACCTGGAGGTGATCGTCGACCGGATGCTGCGGGAGTTCAGGGTCGACGCGACGGTCGGCAAGCCGCAGGTCGCGTACCGCGAGACCATCACCCGGCCGGTGCAGAAGGTGGCCCACCGGCACGTCAAGCAGACCGGCGGGAAGGGGCAGTACGGCCATGTGGTAATCGACCTGGAGCCCACAGGCGCCGGCGGCGGGTACGAGTTCGTCGACAAGATCACGGGTGGTCGGATCCCGAAGGAGTTCATACCGGCCGTCGACCAGGGGATCCTGGAGGCCATGACCGCCGGGGTGCTGGCCGGGTACCCGGTCGTCGACCTGCGGGTCCGGCTCATCGACGGCTCCTCCCACGACGTCGATTCCTCCGAGATGGCGTTCAAGGTCGCCGGATCGATGGCGTTCAAGGAGGCGATGAGAAGGGCGGCGCCTGTGCTGCTCGAGCCCATGATGAGGATCGAGGTGGTCACCCCCGAGGAGTACATGGGGGATGTGATCGGTGACCTGAACAGCCGTCGCGGCAGGGTCGGCCAGATGGAGGCGCGGGGCAGCAGCCAGGTCATCAACGCCCAGGTACCGCTGTCGGAGATGTTCGGCTACGCTACCGATCTGCGTTCGCGCACCCAAGGGCGAGCCACATACACGATGCAGTTCGACTCGTACCAGCAGATGCCGAAGGCGGTCCAGGAAGAGATCGTCGCTCGGGTGCGGGGCGAGTAGCCGAAGCGAGCTGGCGGGACCAGCCAGAAAGACCCGTAGAAAGAGAAAGGCCAGGACACGGTCATGTCCAAGGAGAAGTTCGAGCGGACCAAGCCGCACGCCAACGTCGGCACCATGGGTCACATCGACCACGGCAAGACGACCCTGACCGCAGCGATCACCAAGGTCCTGGCCGAGGAGTACCCCGAGCACAACTCGTTCACCGAGTTCGCCGCGATCGACAAGGCTCCCGAGGAGCGGGAGCGGGGCATCACGATCAACATCGCCCACGTCGAGTACGAGACCGACGCCCGGCACTACGCGCACGTCGACATGCCCGGCCATGCCGACTACATCAAGAACATGATCACAGGTGCGGCGCAGGTCGACGGGGCGATCCTCGTCGTGTCAGCTGCTGACGGGCCGATGCCGCAGACGCGGGAGCACGTGCTCCTCGCCAGGCAGGTGGGTGTCCCGAGCATCGTCGTGGCCCTGAACAAGGTGGACATGGTGGATGACGAGGAGCTGCTCGAGCTCGTCGAGATGGAGGTCCGCGACCTCCTCAACGAGTACGAGTTCCCCGGTGACGACGTACCCGTGGTCCGGGTCTCCGCCCTGAAGGCGCTGGAAGGCGACGGAGAGGCCGCGAACGGGGTCAAGGAGCTGATGGCCGCGGTCGACTCCTACGTGCCCCAGCCCGAGCGCGACACCGACAAGCCCTTCCTGATGCCCATCGAGGACGTCTTCTCGATCACCGGTCGCGGCACCGTGGTGACGGGCCGGATCGAGCAGGGCGTCGTCAACACCGGCGACGACGTCGAGATCGTGGGCATACACGACACCCAGAAGACCGTCTGCACCGGCGTGGAGATGTTCCGCAAGATCCTGGACCAGGGCCAGGCCGGCGACAACGTCGGCTGCCTGCTCCGAGGTACGGGCAAGGACGAGGTCGAGCGTGGTCAGGTGCTGGCCAAGCCTGGGTCGATCACGCCGCACACCGAGTTCGAGGCCCAGGTGTACGTCCTGACCAAGGACGAGGGCGGCCGCCACAAGCCGTTCTTCGACGGCTATCGCCCGCAGTTCTACTTCCGGACAACCGACGTCACCGGCAACGTGAACCTTCCGGAGGGCACCGAGATGTGCATGCCGGGCGACAACACGGAGATGCGGGTAGAGCTCATCGCCCCGATCGCCATGGACGAAGGTCTCCGGTTCGCCATCCGCGAAGGTGGGCGCACCGTCGGCGCCGGCCGGGTCGTCAAGATCCTCAAGTAGGGACGGATACGCGGTGGCCGACAAGCAGAAGATCCGGATCCGGCTGAAGGCCTACGACCACGAGATCATCGACCAGTCGACCAAGAAGATCGTCGAGACGGTCCTGCGAACCAGCGCCACAGTCAGGGGCCCCGTTCCCCTTCCGACGGAGAAGCACCGCTACACGGTGATCCGATCGCCCCACAAGGACAAGGACTCGCGCGAGCACTTCGAGATGCGCATCCACAAGCGGCTCCTCGACATCCTCGATCCCTCCCCGAAGACCGTCGACTCCCTCCAGAGGCTCGATCTCCCGGCCGGCGTCGACATCGAGATCAAGATCCAGCAAGCCTGACCGGTCGGACCTTCAGGTCGTAGATCCCGGGCCTTCCCACGCACGCCCCTGTCGGCCGGCCAGGAGGGCGCCGACCCCGAGCCACCGTGCGGTCCGTTGGCTACGCTCGCGGTCGAGCCGAGTCGGCGATCGGAGACGGCTGGCCCTGTCGGGGAGGTCCCCTGGGCGAGCCCCGAGCAGCGGCCCCGATCGGGAGAGCGAAGGTGGAGAGCATGGTCACAGCCACAACCGCCCAGGGTCGTATCGAAGGAGTGGAGCGCGGCGGGGTGCTCCGCTTCGCGGGGGTCCCCTTCGCGGCCCCACCGGTGGGCGAGCGCCGGTTCAGGAGGCCTGAGCCCCACGAGGGTTGGACGGGAGTGCGGGACTGCACCGCGTTCGGCCCTACCTCAGTGCAGAACGTCTCCCCCCTCACCTCCCTCCTCGGAGAGGAGGAGGAACCGATCTCGGAGGACTGCCTCTTCCTGAACGTGTTCACGCCCGCCCTCGACGAGGCCCGGCGACCGGTGATGGTGTGGATCCACGGTGGGGGCTTCTTCATGGGGAGCGGGTCCTCACCGATGTACGAAGGCTCCGCGCTCGTCAGGCGGGGTGATGTGGTGCTGGTCAGCCTCAACTACCGGCTGGGTGCCCTGGGGTTCCTGTACCTCGACGACCTCGCGAACGAGCTCGCCGGATCGGGCAACCTCGGGATCCTCGACCAGGTCGCGGCTCTCGAGTGGGTGCGTGACAACATCGCCTCGTTCGGCGGTGACCCCGAGAACGTGACGATCTTCGGTGAGTCCGCGGGTGGGATGAGCGTCGGCACGCTGCTCGGGCTGCCGGCCGCAAGGGGCCTCTTCCACAAGGCGATCCCACAGAGCGGTGCCGCGCACAACGTGTCCCCGACCAAGTTCGCCGCCGAGGTGCGCGACGAGTTCTTCTCCCGCCTGGGCGGAGGCCTGGACAAGGTCTTGGAGGCCGGCCAGGAGGAGATCCTCCATGCCCAGGGTGACTTCTTCCTCAGCGCGTTCGCCGACATCGACGCCCGTCTCTCCGCGGGGCGGGATCCGGTGCTGCTGCCCTTCCAGCCCGTCGCCGACGACCACGTCCTGCCGGAGGCGCCGATCGACGCCGTGCGCTCGGGCCACGCTGCCGAGGTCCCGCTCCTGGTGGGGACCACGCTGGAGGAGTGGAAGCTCTTCGCCCTTCTCGATCCCTCGGAGATCGACGAGGATCTGCTCATCGGTCGGCTCACCCGTGTCGCGGGTGCCGAGGCGGCTGATGTGTACAGGAGCGAGCTGCCGGGTGCCGACCACAAGGACCTGTTCGGTGCCGCGGTCACCGACTACGTGTTCCGCCAGCCCGCGATCCGGCTCGCCGAGCTCCAGTCCCTGCACCAGCCCCGGACCTTCATGTACCTGTTCACCTGGCGGAGCCCAGCGATGGGCGGACTGCTCGGATCGTGCCACGCCCTGGACGTCCCGTTCGTATTCGGCAACCACGAGGGCGGGCTGGCCATGTTCCTCGGCGAAGAGCCACCCGAGCACCTGGGGCGGGCCGTTCAGGACTCGTGGCTGGCCTTCGCCCGGAACGGGAACCCCAGCTGCGAGGCGCTGGGGGAGTGGCCCGCCTACGGGACCGGGAGCAGGATGACCATGGAGCTCGGCGACAGGTGTGGGCTCCTGGAGGATCCCGAACGGCCTCGCCGGGAGCTGTGGTCGACGATCCTGTGACCGCCGCTCCGGCCATCGGGGCCTTGGCGGAGGCCTCGGCGGGAGCTCGGGCCGAAGGTTCTGCTCCCCGTGGGGGGCTTCTGTGAGTGCTCTGACCGTGGGTGTGCCCCGGGAGGTGAAGGAGGAGGAGCACCGGGTCGCGATCACCCCGGACGGGGTGCGTGAGGTCGTCCACCGTGGTGCGAGGGTCCTCGTCGAGTCAGGGGCGGGTGCCGACTCGGCCATCGGGGACGACGAGTACCGAGCTGCCGGCGCCGAGGTGGTCACCGATGTCTCGGACCTGTGGCACCGGGCATCGCTGGTCTGCAAGGTGAAGGAGCCTCAGCCGGACGAGTACGGACTCCTCCGGCCCGGGCTCGTGCTCTTCACCTACCTCCACCTCGCGGCGTACCCGGAGGTCGCGGAGGTCCTCCTGGAGACGGGGGTCACCGGCCTGGCGTACGAGACCGTCCAGGAGCCCTCGGGCGTGCTTCCGCTCTTGGCACCGATGAGCGAGGTGGCGGGACGGATGTCGGTACAGGTGGGTGCGCGGTACCTCGAGAAGCACAACGGCGGCAGGGGCGTGCTGCTCGGAGGGGCGCCGGGTGTGGAACCCGCGCACATCGTCGTCCTGGGCGCCGGGAACGTGGGCTGGAACGCCACCTGGATCGCTGCAGGCAACGAGGCCGAGGTGACGCTCCTCGATCGGAACCTGGATCGCCTCAGGTGGGTCGACCAGATCCACAAGGGCAGGGTCACCACGCTCGCGTCGAACAAGGGAACCGTCGAACGGGTCGTGGCCGGCGCGGATCTGCTCGTGGGGGCTGTGCTGGTGCCGGGCGGACGGGCACCGACGCTCGTCCCCGAGGAGCTGGTTCAGGCGATGAAGCCGGGCTCGGTCGTGGTCGACGTCTCCGTCGACCAAGGTGGGTGCGTGGAGACCATCCACGAGACCACCCACGCCGACCCGGTGTACGAGCTCCACGGCGTGCTCCACTACGGCGTGGGAAACATGCCCGGCGCGGTGCCCCGGACCTCGACGTACGCGCTGACGAACGCCACGCTCCCCTACCTGGCGGAGCTGGCGGCGGAAGGGGTGGAGGCGGCGCTCCGGGCCGATCCGGTGCTCCGGACCGGAGTGAACACCGCCACGGGCATCGTCACCAACCGCGCGGTGGCCGATGCGCTCGGACGGCGTTGGCAGCCGGTGGAGGAGGTGTTGGCCCTCGGGGCTGCGAGAGAGGGGGATTGACCCCAGGCAGGCGGCGCCAGTGGCCAGGGGCCGGAGCCCCGCCGTCCCGTGGGTCGTGTCCCCGCCGCCGCCGGGATGGCCACCGCTTGGAAGGAGCCTGGTCCCGCCGCTATCCTCTCTCCTTCGTGCCCCCGGCTGCCGCCGGTGCCGAGGGCCGGGCCCGGAGGGTGATCCAGAGAGCCGGTCGGACCCGAGGTACTCAACTGAAGTCCGCTCAGGCCCCGGCAGGGGAACCGTGCGGCACAACAGAGTCGGCGCTCCGCCGGGCATCCGCCCGTGCGGAGCGCTCGCGTGAGAGAGACAGGAAGCCAAGGTCAGATGACGACGAAGGCCATCGTCGGCGAGAAGGTCGGCATGACCCAGGTGTGGGACGACGAGAACCGCGTCGTCCCGGTCACCGTGGTCCGGGTCGCTGCGTGCCGTGTCGTCCAGATCAAGACCGTGGAGAACGACGGGTACAGCGCGCTCCAGGTGACCTTCGGCGATGTCGACGAGCGCCGCCTCAACAAGCCCGAGGGAGGGCACTTCGCGAAGGCCGGTGTCCGGCCCGGGAAGAGGCTCCTCGAGCTGCGTCTCGACGACGTCAGCAGCTATCAGGTGGGACAGGAGATCAAGGCCGACGTGCTGGCAGCCGGTGAGCTGGTCGACGTGACCGCGGTGAGCAAGGGCAAGGGGTTCACCGGGGTGATGAAGAGGCACAACTTCGCCGGCCAGAAGGCGAGCCACGGCGCCCACCGGATCCACCGCATGCCGGGGTCGATCGGGGCGTGCGCCACCCCCTCGAGGGTCTTCAAGGGCAAGCGCATGGCCGGCCGAAAGGGTGGCCAACCGGTCACCACCCAGAACCTCACGGTGGTGGATGCGGACGCGGATCGGGAGATCCTGTTGGTCAAGGGCTCGGTTCCCGGGCCGGCCGGCGGGATCGTGCTCATCCGGGACGCAGCGAAGGGGGGCGTGGGCGGATGACCAGGGTCAACGTGAAGTCCCCGCACGGCGCCGACACCGGCGAGGTCGAGCTCGAAGAGGCCATCTTCGGCATCGAGCCCAACGTCGCGGTGATGCATCAGGTCGTGACAGCCCAGCTCGCCGCGCGCCGGGCCGGTTCCCACAGCACCCGCACCCGCGGAGCGCTCGGGTGGCGGGAGCAAGCCTTGGCGTCAGAAGGGCACCGGTCGGGCCCGTCAGGGCTCGACCCGATCCCCGCAGTGGAGGGGCGGTGGTGTCGCGCTGGGCCCCAAGCCACGCGACTACTCCCAGCGCACGCCCAAGAAGATGAAGAGGCTAGCCCTCCGCTCAGCGCTCTCGGATCGCGCTGCGGAGGGTCGGGTGGTGGTGGTGGACGGCTGGGGCTTCGACGTCCCCAGGACGAAGGACGCGTTCGCGGCGCTCGAGGCCCTCCAGGTCGACGGGGCCGTCCTCGTGGTGCTCCCCGGCGACGACGTCACGGCCTGGAAGAGCTTCCGGAACCTCCCCCGGGTACGGCTCATCGAGGCCGACCAGCTCAACGCCTACGACGTGCTGGTGAGCGACTGGGTCATCTTCACCCGTGACACCCTGCCAGGGGCCATGGAGGCGTCCGAGGCTGTCGGGAAGAAGGCGTCGGCCCCGGAGTCCGAGGATCTCTCGACTCCCGAGGCGGCCCCCGCCGCAGAGCCCGTCAAGAAGAAGGCAGAGCCCGTCAAGGAGAAGGCAGAGCCCGTCAAGAAGAAGGTCGTCAAGAAGGTCGTCAAGAAGAAGGTCCTCAAGAAGAAGGTCGTCAAGAAGGCCCCCGCTGCCACCACCTCGGATGAAGCGTCGTCCGGCCGCGAGCCCCAGATGAAGCCTTCGGGCGGCTCCGAAGGGGGTGAAGGGTGAAGGACCCTCGCGACATCATCATCGAGCCGGTGGTCAGCGAGAAGTCCTACGGGCTGCTGGACGAGAACGTCTACACGTTCCGGGTCCACCCGGATGCCACCAAGCCCGAGATCAAGGACGCCGTGCGCTCGATCTTCGGGGTCGACGTCGTCAAGGTGAACACGTTGAACCGACCCGGAAAGCGCAAGCGGAACCGTCGCAACTGGACCTGGGGCAAGCGACCCGACCACAAGCGGGCCATCGTCACCCTGGCCGAGGGTCACAGCATCGACCTGTTCAAGGCATAGCGAGAACACCATGGGAATCCGCAAACGCAACCCAACGAGCCCGGGACGGCGGTTCCAGACCGTCGCCGACTTCTCCGAGCTCACCAGGAGCACCCCGGAGAAGTCCCTGCTCGCGAAGAAGAACCGCACCGGTGGACGCAACAGCTATGGGCGAAAGACCTCCCGTCACCGCGGAGGAGGTCACAAGCGCCGCTACCGGGTGATCGACTTCCGTCGCGAGAAGGAAGGCGTCCCTGCGAAGGTTGCCGCGGTCGAGTACGACCCGAACCGGAACGCCAGGATCCTCCTCCTGCACTACCTCGACGGCGAGAAGCGCTACATCCTCGCTCCCGAGGGTGTCGGCGTGGGCGACATGCTGCAGAGCGGGCACGGATCCGAGATCCGGCCGGGCAACGCGCTCCCGCTCCGCTACATCCCGGTGGGGACGACCGTGCACAACGTCGAGCTGAAGCCGGGTGGTGGCGGAAAGATGGCCCGTAGCGCCGGTACCAGCGTGCAGCTGGTGGCCAAGGAGGGGGAGTTCGCCACCCTCCGACTGCCCAGCACCGAGATGCGGCGAGTTCCGATCGACTGTCGGGCGACCGTGGGCCAGGTCGGCAATGCGGAGGCCGAGCTGGTCAAGCTCGGCAAGGCCGGGCGCAACCGCTGGAAGGGCGTGAGGCCCCAGACCCGCGGTGTCGCCATGAACCCTGTCGACCACCCCCTCGGCGGAGGTGAGGGCAAGTCGTCCGGCGGCCGGCACCCCACCTCTCCCTGGGGCAAGAAGGAGGGTCGCACCCGCAAGAAGAACAAGCAGTCCGACCAGTACATCGTCCGTCGCCGTCGTACGCGCGGGTCGCGGAGGTAGGCATGCCACGCAGCATCAAGAAGGGCCCGTTCGTCGACACCCACCTGCTCAAGAAGGTCGACGAACTGAACGAGAAGGGCGAGAAGAGGGTCATCAAGACCTGGTCCCGTCGCTCGACGATCATCCCCGACATGGTGGGCCACACCATCGCCGTCCACGACGGCCGCAAGCACGTGCCCGTGTACGTCACCGAGGCGATGGTCGGCCACAAGCTCGGGGAGTTCGCTCCTACGCGCACCTTCCGCAGCCATGCCGGCCAGGAACGTTCGGGGAAGCGCTGATGACCGGGACCAAGACGAACGAGCGAGAGGGAACGCGCGCCGTGCATCGTCATGCGCGGGTGTCGGCGTTCAAGGCTCGTTCCGTCCTGGATCTCATCCGGGGCAGGTCCCTGGATCAGGCCTACGAGACGCTCGAGTTCTCCGAGCGCGGCCCTGCGCGACTCATCCTCAAGGTGCTCGACTCAGCGGCGGCCAACGCGGCCAACAACGACGGCATACCCGCCGAGGAGCTGTACGTCTCGGCTTGCTACGCGGACGAAGGTCCGACGTTGAAGAGGTGGCGGCCGCGGGCCAGGGGTCGCGCCACCAGGATCCGCAAGAGGACCTGCCACATCACGGTGATCGTGAGCCGCTACGACGAGACCGAGTTGGCGCGTCGCAGGGCCCGAGCCGAGGCCCGCACCTCCCGGGGAACCAGCACGGCCACCGAGGCGAGGCGCCGGCGGGTCGAGAGGAGCAAGAGGCGGCAGGCTGCGGAGGGTTCCGAGACGTCGACCGAGGATGCCGAGGAGCTCGTGGACGAGGCCGACGCTGCGCTCGAGGACGTCGAGAGCCAGGTCTCCCAGGAGGTGGAGGAGGCGGTCGAGGAAGCGGCGGCCGATGACGCGGCTGACGCTGCAGGCGACGCAGCCGAGGAGTCAGGCGAGAAGGCAGAGATCGCGGCGGAGGTCGCTGCCGACGAGGCCGAGCAGGTGGACGAGGCCGGCAGGCCCGAGGGAGATGAGAGCTGATGGGCCAGAAGGTCAACCCCTACGGGTTCCGCCTCGGGGTGACCACCGACTGGAAGTCGCGGTGGTTCGCCGACCGAGAGAGCTACGGCGAGTACGTCATCGAGGACTGGAAGATCCGCGACTACCTGATGACCGAGCTCCCACACGCGGCCATCAGTCGGATCGAGGTCGAACGGACGCGTGACAGGCTCCGAATCGACGTGCACACCGCAAGGCCGGGGATCGTGATCGGACGGCGGGGCGCCGAGGCCGATCGCCTCCGGGCCGGACTCGCCCGGATCACGGGGAACGTGAAGGTCCAGCTGAACATCCAGGAGATCAAGCAGCCCGAGCTCGATGCTGCGCTCATCGCCCAGGGTGTCGCCGATCAGCTCGCCGGCCGCGTGGCGTTCCGTCGAGCGATGAAGAGGGCGGTGCAGAACACGCTGAAGGCCGGTGCGCAGGGCATCAGGGTCCAGTGCTCGGGGCGTCTCGGGGGTTCCGAGATGTCCCGGACCGAGTGGTACCGGGAGGGGCGCGTTCCCCTGCACACCCTCAGGGCCGACATCGACTACGGCTTCCGCGAGGCCCACACCACCGCTGGGCGCATAGGGGTGAAGGTCTGGATCTACAAGGGCGAGATCCTGCCCTACAAGGCCCAGATGGAGGAGAAGATCAGCAAGGAGGCCGCCATGGCGGTCGGTGACACGGCCGGGGACACCAGGCCCCGCAAGGTCGTGTCCTCGGCTGCGAGGCGGAAGCAGGCCGACGGGCCACCGGAGTCGGAGGGGGATGCCGTCGAGCCGGCTCCGCTCGTCAAGGAAGCCGATCCGGAGTTCGAACGGCTGCTCGCGGAGGAGGAGGAGATCGAGCGCACGACGCGTGATCACCACGAGACCCCCCACTTCAGGCCGGGAGACGACTGATCATGCTCATGCCGAAGAAGGTCCGCCACCGCAAGCACCATCGGGGAACGATGCGTGGCCGCTCCAAGGGCGGCAACGAGGTCTCGTTCGGCGACTACGGGATCCAGGCATTGGAGCCCGGGTGGATCACGGCCCGCCAGATCGAGGCCGCTCGTGTCGCGATGACCCGTCACATCAAGCGCGGCGGGAAGGTCTGGATCAACATCTTCCCTGACAAGCCGGTGACCCAGAAGCCGGCGGAGACCAGGATGGGCTCGGGCAAGGGGAACCCTGAGCACTGGGTCGCGGTGGTGAAGCCCGGGCGGGTCATGTTCGAGCTCTCCTACGGCAGCGAGGACGTCGCCCGGGCTGCTCTCTCCCGCGCGATCCAGAAGCTACCGATCAAGGCCCGGATCATCACCCGACAGGGGAGCATGTGATGGCGAAGAAGAAGCCCCAAGCGGAGCTCTCCGATTCCGAGCTGATCGAGCAGCTGGCGGAGACCAAGGCAGAGCTCTTCAACCTCCGCTTCCAGCACGCGACGGGGCAGCTGGACAACTACTCGCGGATCAAGCAGGTGAAGAAGGAAGTGGCCCGCTCTCTCACAGAGCTGCGCGATCGCGAGATCGCGGCAGCCGAGGCGCTGGCCGCCCAGTCGACGACGAAGGAGTCGGCGTGATGGCTGAGACCACTGGGGCGCGCAACCAGCGGAAGATCCGGGAAGGCATGGTCGTCTCGACGAGCATGGACAAGACGGTGGTGGTGGAGACGACGGATCGGGTCCGTCACCCCCGCTACGACAAGATCGTCCGCCGCGACCAGCGCCTGTACGCCCACGACGAGGAGAACGAGGCCAACGTCGGCGACCGGGTTCGCGTGATGGAGACCCGTCCTCTCAGCAAGCTGAAGCGCTGGAGGGTCGTGGAGATCCTGGAGCGTGCCCGATGATCCAACAGGAGAGCCGTCTCCGCGTGGCGGACAACTCGGGAGCCAAGGAGGTGCTCTGCATCAAGGTCCTGGGCGGCTCGAAGCGGCGCTACGCAGGGATCGGTGACATCTTCGTGGCCACCGTCAAGGACGCCCTCCCGGGTGCTGCGGTGAAGAAGGGCGACGTCGTGAAGTGCGTCGTGGTTCGCACGAAGAAGGAGCGCCGGCGTCCGGACGGCAGCTACATCCGCTTCGACGAGAACGCCGCGGTGCTCATCAACGAGCAGCGCGAACCCAGGGGAACGCGCATCTTCGGCCCGGTCGGGCGGGAGCTTCGCGACAAGCGCTTCATGCGGATCGTCTCGCTCGCGCCGGAGGTGCTCTGAGATGAAGATCCGCAAGGGCGACAGGGTCCGGGTGCTCTCGGGGAAGGACCGCGGCAAGGAGGGCGAGGTCATGTTCGCGTTCCCGGCCGACGGCAAGGTGATCGTGGAGGGTGTGAACGTAGCCAAGAGGCACCAGAAGGCGACCAAGGCGACGATGCAGGGCGGGATAATCGACAAGGACATGCCGGTCGACGCCTCCAACGTCGCGGTGCTGTGCGATGCCCACGGGGGACCCACCCGCGTCGGGTACCGCTTCGACAAGGAGGGATCCAAGATCCGGATCTGCAGGACCTGTGGGGCCGACCTGTGATGGCAGAGACGACCACCAGACCGAGGCTCAGAGAGCGCTACCACCGGGAGATCCGTGACGCGCTCGAAGACCCAGCTCTCCCTCGACAACGTCATGGAGGTCCCGCGCCTCCGGAAGATCGCTCTGAACATGGGCGTCGGCGAGGCACTCCAGTCGGCGCGGGCGCTCGAAGGGGCGATCGAGGATCTGACGACCATCGCGGGGCAGAAGGCGGTGCCCACCAGGGCCAAGAAGTCCATAGCGAACTTCAAGCTGCGCGAGGGCAACGCGATCGGGGCCCGGGTGACCTTGAGGGGCGACCAGATGTGGGAGTTCCTCGACAGGTTGACCAGCCTCGCCATCCCGCGCATCCGTGACTTCCGGGGGCTTCCGTCCACCAGCTTCGATGGTCACGGCAACTACACCTTCGGGGTCACCGAGCAGCTGATCTTCCCCGAGATCGACTACGACAAGGTCGAGTCGATCCGGGGGATGGACATCACGATCGTCACGACGGCACGAGACGACGAAGGTGGTCGCGCGTTGCTCGTCGAGTTGGGGTTCCCGTTCAAGCGAGAGGGCCAGTAGGAGACATGGCGAAGAAGGCACTCGTTCAGAAGCAGCAGGGAAAGCCGAAGTTCAAGGTTCGGGGCTACTCCCGCTGCCGTCGGTGCGGGCGGCCCCGCGCCGTCTACCGCAAGTTCGGCCTCTGCAGGATCTGTCTCCGCGAGCTGGCCCACGCGGGAGAGATCCCGGGCCTGACCAAGGCGAGCTGGTGAGGGGGTGGCGCTGAAGTGACGATGACCGATCCGATCGCCGACATGCTCACGAGGATCCGCAACGCCAACCTGGCGATGCACGACGACGTCGCCATGCCGGGCTCGAAGCTCAAGGAGGCGCTGGCACGGGTCCTGGAGAGAGAGGGCTACATCGAGGGCTTCCGAGTCGAGGACGCAGAGGGGCGTCCCGGGCGCGTCCTCACCATCGATCTGAAGTACTCGCCGGATCGTCGGCGGGTCATCTCGGGCCTGCGCCGGATCTCGAAGCCGGGTCTGCGCGTCTACTCCGGGGCCGACCAGGTCCCACGGGTCCTGGGAGGACTCGGGGTGGCGGTTCTGTCAACGAGCCAGGGGCTCCTCACCGACCGCGAGGCGCGGCAGCGCCGCGTCGGCGGTGAGGTGCTCTGCTATGTCTGGTAGGGGCGGGCGATGTCACGAGTTGGCCTGAGCCCGATTCCGTTGCCCGCAGGTGTCGAGGTCGCGGTCGACGGCAGGCTGGTGACGGTGAAGGGACCCAAGGGACAGCTGGCCCGTGAGCTCCCCGAGCCGATCACCGCGGCAGGTGACCGAGGGGGTGCTGACCGTGCACCGCCCCGACGACGCGCGCCGATCACGTGCTCGGCACGGACTGAGCCGTGCGCTGTTGAGCAACATGGTGGTCGGCGTCACCGACGGGTTCGCGCGCGAGCTCGAGATCGTGGGTGTGGGATACCGTGCGAACGCGCAGGGACCGGATCACATCGAGCTGCAGCTCGGGTTCAGCCACCCCGTGCACGTCAGGGCACCCGACGGCATCAGCTTCGAGGTGCCCCAGCCCACGCAGATCATCGTGAGAGGCATCGACAAGGAGAAGGTCGGTCAGGTCGCCGCGGAGATCCGGTCGATCCGCAAGCCCGAGCCCTACAAGGGCAAGGGCGTGCGATACAAGGACGAACGGGTCCGCCGGAAGGCCGGCAAGGCCGCAGCAGGCGGCTAGGGCAGGTTTCGATCATGGCTAAGCAGAGCAGAGAAGCAGCACGCCGGCGGCGCCACTTCAGGGTGCGCAAGAAGGTCCGCGGCACCGCGGAGCGCCCTCGCATCGCGGTGTATCGCTCCAACCGGCACATCCAGGCGCAGCTCATCGACGACGACACCGGCCGCACGTTGGTCGCGGCGTCGACGCTGGAACCCGAGCTGAGGGAGGGGTCCAGCACGGTCGGTGGGGCCGAGAAGGTGGGTCGGCTCCTCGCCGACCGGGCCAAGGGGCAAGGAGTGACACGAGTCGTGTTCGATCGCGGCGGCTATCTGTACCACGGGCGCGTCGCGGCACTGGCCGAGGCCGCCCGCGAAGCTGGACTGGAGTTCTGAATGTCCGAGGAGACCACGAGCCAGAGCACTGAAGTCGGCCTGCGGGAGTCGCGGGTCATCGACATCAACCGGGTCGCCAAGGTGGTGAAGGGCGGCCGGCGGTTCTCGTTCACGGCCCTCGTCGTCATCGGTGACGGCGCCGGACGGGTGGGCCTCGGCTACGGCAAGGCCAAGGAGGTTCCGCTCGCCATCCAGAAGGGGACAGAGGAGGCGCGCAAGAACCTGTTCCGCGTCCCTCTGGCCGGATCCACGATCGTCCACACGGTGTTGGGAGAGCACGGCGCCGCGAGGGTGCTTCTGAAGCCGGCGGCGCCGGGCACCGGCGTCATCGCGGGAGGGGCCGCGCGCGCCATCCTCGAAGAGGCCGGGATCCACGACGTGCTCAGCAAGTCACTGGGTTCGGCCAACCACATCAACGTGGCGAGGGCGACGATCGCCGGCCTGCAGGCCCTGCGCCGACCCGACGACGTGGCCCGGCTGCGGGGGCTGGACGCCGACGAGTTCGTCCCCCGGGCGGTGCTCGACGCGTACCGGGCCTCGGAGAGGGGTCCCTCGACCGGTGAGGTCGCGTGATGGGTGAGCTGAAGGTGACCCAGGTGCGCTCCGCCATAGGCTCGAAGCCGAAGCAGCGGGGGACCCTCCGAGCTCTGGGCCTCGGCCGCATCGGGAAGAGCAATCTCCTCCCGGACCGGCCCGAGATCCGGGGCATGCTCGCGCGGGTTCCCCATCTCGTGGAGGTCCACGAGGTCGAGGGTTCCCGGGAGGAGTCCACATGAAGATCCACGACCTGAAGCCGGCGCCTGGCTCCCACCGGTCCCGGACCCGGGTCGGCCGGGGCACCGGGGGCAAGGGCGGCAAGACCGCGGGCAGGGGGACCAAGGGCCAGAAGGCCCGCAGCACCGTCCGGGTGGGGTTCGAGGGCGGTCAGATGCCCCTCTCACGCCGCGTCCCCAAGCTGCGTGGCTTCAAGAACCCGTTCCGCGTCGAGTACCAGGCGATCAACCTCGACACGATCGAGGAGACCGGGCTGGACGAGATCAGCCCCGAGACGCTGAGGGACCGGGGACTGGTCCACAAGAAGGGCCTCGTCAAGGTGCTGGGCAGGGGCGAGCTGTCGCGTCCGGTCACGGTGCGCGCACACGCATTCTCCCGCTCAGCAGAGGCGGCCATAGCCGCCGCCGGGGGTACGGTGGAGCGACTTCCCAAGCCGTGGGGTGACCGCCGTCCACCGGCCCGCGGGAATCAGCACACCAACCGGTGACCGACCGGGCTGAGCCCGGTCATCCACGGACCGACAAGCGGGAGAGCCACCGTGCTGAACAGGATCCTCAACATGTTCCGGGTCGCAGACCTGAGGAACAAGATCCTGTTCACCCTGGCGATCATCGCCGTCTACAGGCTGGGCTCCTTCGTCCCCGCTCCGGGCATCGACATGGACGCGGTGGAGCAGCTCCGCGAGCAGGCCGACCAGGGAGGTGTCTTCGCCTTCATCAACCTCTTCTCCGGTGGGGCCCTGACGAACATGGCGATCTTCGGGCTCGGGATCATGCCGTACATCACGTCCTCGATCATCATGCAGGTGCTCGCAGTGGTGATCCCCAAGCTCGAGGAGTGGCAGCAGCAGGGCGCGGTGGGGCAGCGCAAGATCACCCAGTGGACCCGCTACCTGACGGTGGCCATCGCTCTCATGCAGTCGACGGCGGTCACCTTCCTCTTCCACAACGGTGGTGGCGGCTTCTTCGGAGGCGGAGCCGGCGGCATCGATCTCGTGCCGAACTTCACGACCGGCAACGTGATGATCATCGTGCTCACGCTCACCGCCGGCACGGCGCTGTTGATGTGGCTCGGTGAGCTGATCAGCCAACGTGGCATCGGCAACGGGATGTCGCTCCTGATCTTCGCCTCGATCGTGAGCCAGTTCCCGTCCCAGTTCAACACGATCCAGCTCTCGGCCGGGACCGGGGCGCTGGTGGGTACCATCGCTCTCTTCCTGGTGCTGCTCGTGTCCATCGTCTTCATCGAGCAGGGCCAGCGGCGGATCCCGGTCCAGTTCGCGAAGAGGGTGGTCGGGCGCCGGATGTACGGAGGTCAGAGCACCTACATCCCTCTCAAGGTGAACCAGTCAGGTGTGATCCCCATCATCTTCGCCAGCTCGGTGCTGTACCTCCCGCAGCTCCTGTCCGTGGTGCTGCCCTCCGACGACCCCGACAGCATCTGGGTCGGGATCCAGCGCTGGGTGAACGACCACCTGGCACAGCCGGGCGACCCGGTGTATCTCGCGGTGTTCGGCCTGCTGATCATCGGCTTCGCCTACTTCTACACCGCCATCACCTTCGACCCGGTGAAGCAGGCCGACACCATCCGCAAGCAGGGCGGGTTCATCCCGGGGATCCGCCCGGGTCCCCAGACGGAGCGCTACCTGCAGCGGATCCTGTCGCGGATCACGCTCCCGGGAGCGCTCTTCATCGCCGGCGTGGCACTCATCCCCCCGATCGGGCTTCTCCTGGTGCTACCCGAGGGAACGGACCAGTTCGCCTTCGCCTTCTCCGGCACGTCGATCCTCATCGCGGTGGGTGTCTCGCTCGAGACGATGAAGCAGATCGACAGCCAGCTGATGATGCGCAACTACGAGGGCTTCCTGAAGTAGGCGAAGTGCCTGCAGCCGGTCATGACGCTCCGACTCATCCTCTTCGGCCGCCAAGGCGCGGGCAAGGGCACCCAGTGCGAGGCTCTCATCGAGCGGTACGGCGCGGTGCACATCTCCACGGGTGACATCCTGCGCGACGCGGTTGCCGAGGGCACCGAGCTCGGCCGGAGGGCCCAGGGGTACATGGACGCAGGCGAGCTGGTTCCCGACGACCTGATCGTCGGGATAGTGCGGGAACGCCTCGGACGTGAGGACGTGCGCGAGCGGGGGTTCATCCTCGACGGCTTCCCGCGCACCGTCGCGCAGGCCGAGGCGCTGTGGGAGGCCGCGGAGGACGAGATCGACCTGGCCGTGAACCTCGACGTCCCTCTCGACGAGGTGAAGGCCCGGATGCTGGGGCGCGGGCGGGACGACGACAGCCACGAGGCCATCGCCCGGCGCCTGGAGCTGTACGAGGAGCAGACCGTCCCGGCGATCGCGTTCATCGCCGGGAAGGGCCGGCTGATCACGGTGGACGGGCTCGGTGGCCCCGCGGAGGTGTCCCAACGTCTGATCTCGGCCATCGAGGGCGCCCGCTGAGAGACGCGGCGGTCGGGTCCGGGAACTGGTCGCCGAAGCCCTGGAGACCCGTGCGGGATGCGCCGGGCTGTGCTCCACCCGCGCCGACGGGCACCCCACCGACCCGGAGTTGGCCCCGCAGGGGGCCCGCGCTCAGGCTCTCCCTTCGGCCCTGTGTCGTCGCGGCGCTCGTTCTCCTGACCGGCGGCTCGGAGCCTACCGAAGTGGTCCGCTCAGGAGGTCAATCCCTGCCGAAGCCCAAGGAAGACGCGATCGTCCTTGAAGGGAAGGTCCTCGAGTCGTTGCCGAACGCGATGTTCCGCGTCGAGCTGGACAACGGGCACGCGGTCCTGGCCCACATCTCGGGGAAGATGCGGATGCACTACATCCGGATCCTGCCCGGCGACCGTGTCCAGGTGGAGCTGACGCCATACGACCTCAGCCGGGGACGGATCACCTATCGGTACAAGTGAGCAGGCCAGGGCTCCGGCCCGCCGCCTGCTGGGGGCCCGCCCCCGGTGCTGGGAGGCCCGACAAGGTGAAAGTACAACCGAGCGTGAAGAAGATCTGCGAGAAGTGCAAGGTCATCCGTCGACACGGCCGTGTCATGGTGATCTGCGACAACCCTCGCCACAAGCAGCGGCAGGGCTAGAGGAGACAAGTGGCACGCATAGCCGGCGTAGACATCCCGCGTGAGAAGCGGACCGTCATCGCGCTCACGTACATCTACGGGATCGGGCCCACCCGGTCGGCCACCTTGTGCGAGGCCTCGGGTGTCGATCCCAGCACGAGGGTCAAGGATCTGACAGACGAAGAGGTCGCCAGGATCCGGTCTTGGATCGACAACGAGCTCAAGGTCGAAGGGGATCTGCGCCGCGAGGTGCAGCAGGACATCAAGCGGAAGATCGAGATCAACTGCTACCAGGGTGTGCGCCACCGCCGAGGGCTGCCCGTCCGGGGCCAGCGCACCCACACCAACGCCCGGACCCGCAAGGGGCCCAAGAAGACCGTCGCCGGCAAGAAGAAGGTGAGGAAGCACTGATGGCAAAGGCCAGTGGCGGGCGGCGGCCCAAGCGTCGGGAGCGGAAGAACGTCGCCTACGGCATCGCCCACATCAAGTCCTCGTTCAACAACACGATCATCACGATCACGGACCAGGAGGGCAACACCCTCTCGTGGGCCTCGTCGGGCAACGTGGGGTTCAAGGGCTCCCGCAAGTCCACGCCGTATGCCGCCCAGATGGCAGCGGAGACCGCTGCCCGTCGGGCGATGGAGCACGGGGTGCGGAAGGTCGACGTGCAGGTCAAGGGACCGGGCTCGGGACGGGAGACCGCCATCCGGTCCATCCAGAACGCTGGTATCGAGGTCACGGGCATCAAGGACGTGACGCCGGTGCCGCACAACGGCTGCCGCCCGCCGAAGCGGCGCAGGGTCTGAGCGGAGGCGGTCAGGATGGCTCGCTACACAGGTCCCCGTGCCCGGATCTCCCGCCGCCTCGGCTTCAACGTCTGGGGAACCGCGGGTGAGAACGCCGCGCTCGACAAGCGCCCCTACCCCCCCGGTGAGCACGGCCGTAGCCGCCGGCGCGGCAACGTGTCCGAGTACCTGCTCCAGCTCCAGGAGAAGCAGAAGGTCCGGTTCTCCTACGGCCTCACCGAGAAGCAGTTCCGGCGCCTGTACGAGGAGGCGAGCCGGAAGAAGGGTGTGACCGGGGAGAACATGCTCCGCTTCCTCGAGCTCCGGCTGGACAACATCGTGTACCGGGCAGGATGGGCCTCCACCCGACCCCAGGCACGCCAGCTCGTCGGCCACGGTCACGTCGACGTGAACGGGCGCCGTGTCGACATCCCCAGCTACCGGGTGCGAAAGGGCGACGTCATCTCTCTCAGGCCCAAGGCACAGCAGATGGTGGTGGTGCAGTGGAATCGCGACGTCCTCGATCGGGCTGCGCCCGCCTGGCTCGACGCCAGCGACGACCGCCTCTCGGTGACGGTGCGCGAGGTGCCCATCCGTGAACAGATCGATCTCCCGGTCCGCGAGCAGTTGATCGTGGAGCTGTACAGCAAGTAGCCCGAACCGAATCCACCTTCAGATCCTGAGGAAGCCCAGATGCTGGTCATTCAGCGACCCACCGTCGAAGCGATCGATGAGGAGAGCGGGAACCGTCAGCGGTTCGCCATCGGACCTCTCGAGCCAGGCTTCGGCCACACGCTCGGAAACTCGCTCCGCCGCACCCTGCTGTCGTCCATCCCGGGTGGAGCCGTCACGCAGGTCCGCTTCGACGAGGCCCTCCACGAGTTCGACACCATCGCCGGAGTCACCGAGGACGTCACCGACGTCATCCTGAACCTCAAGGACCTGGTGCTGAGGGTGAGCTCCGACGAGCCGGTGACCCTGAGGCTCGACATGCGCGGGCCGGCCGAGGTCACAGCTGGGGACATCTCGGAGCCGGCGGACGTCGAGATCCTGAACAGGGACCTCCACATCGCCACGCTCAACTCGAAGGGCCGCCTCGCACTGGATCTCACGGTCCAGAAGGGTCGGGGATACGTCTCGGCAGACGCCAACAAGGAGTCAGCCACGATCGGGGTGATACCGATCGACTCGATCTTCTCCCCTGTCCGACGGGTGGCCTTCGACGTGGAGCCGACCCGCGTGGAGCAATCCACCAACTTCGATCGCCTGGTGCTGGACATCGAGACGGACGGATCGATGGCTCCACGTGACGCGCTCGCGTCGGCGGGCGCGACGCTCCGCTCGCTCGTGCAGCTGGTGGAGGAGATGAGTGAGGAGCCGGAGGGCCTCGAGCTGGGTGAGGTGGGGGTCTCCACGGCTGGATCGCCCGACCTCGAGCTCCCGATAGAGGATCTCGATCTCTCCGAGAGGCCCCGCAACTGCCTGAAGCGGGCCCAGGTGAACTCCATAGGGGAGCTCCTCGAGAAGACCGAGGACGATCTCCTGGCGATCACCAACTTCGGCCAGAAGTCGCTGGACGAGGTCGTGGCCAAGCTCGACGAGCGGGGCCTGTCGCTGAGGACCAAGGGCTGAGATGCAGGGAAGGCCGCGCAAGTCGCCGCCGGTTCGGCGGCAGCTCGCAGCACCAGAGGCTGCTGCTCGCCAACCTGGTGGCTTCGTTGGTGGCCGCCGAGGCCATCGTGACGACCGAGGCGAAGGCGAAGGCGATGCGACCGGTCGCGGAGCGGATCATCACGAAGGCCAGGAAGGGCGGGCTCCACAACCATCGGCGGATCATCGCCTACCTGGGCGACCAGGAGATCGCGGACAAGCTGATGTCGGAGATCGGTCCCCGGTACGAGGACCGTCCGGGCGGCTACACCCGAATCCTGAAGCTCGGGCCCCGCAAGGGCGACAACGCCCCGATGGCGCGCATCGAGCTCGTGTAGCCGGGCGTGCCAGAGCGGCGGGTCGTCCCGGCGCCAGCACCGGACGAGGTGAGGGTGCGGCTCACGGTCGCCTACGACGGCACCCTCTTCCACGGGTTCGCCCCCCAGCCGGAGGTGCGGACCGTGGCGGGCGAGCTGGGCGGAGCCCTCTCGACCGTGCTGAGAAGAGAGGTGACGCTGAGCTGTGCGGGGCGCACGGACGCAGGTGTCCATGCCTGGGGCCAGGTGGTGAGCTTCGACGCTCCGGCCGACGTCGACCCGGAGCGCCTGGCCGGCGGGGTGAACTCGCTGGTGGGTCCGGAGATCGCGGTGAGGGAAGCGGTGGTGGTCTCGCCTGAGTTCGACGCCCGGTTCTCCGCGCGGTGGCGCACCTATCGGTACACCATCCTGAACCGGCGGGGCCCGGATCCCTTCCTCGCCCGGTGGGTGTGGCACCACCCGCGTCCACTCGAGCTCCGATCGATGGTCCTGGCGTGCGACCCTCTCGTGGGTGAGCACGACTTCGCCTCGTTCTGCCGCCGGCCACCCTCGCGGGCCGGGGGCATCGCTCCCTCGACGGTGAGGAGGGTGCTGGACGCCCGCTGGACCCAGCCCGAGCCGGGGTTGCTCCGATTCGAGGTTCGCGCCTCCTCCTTCTGCCAACAGATGGTGAGGAGCCTCGTGGGGACGCTCGTCGAGGTGGGAGCCGGCCGCAGGAAGGCCGGGGAGATGACCGGGATCATCCGCCGCGAGACCGATCGGCGGCGGGGGCCGTCGCACCGCCCCAGGGCCTCTGTCTCTGGTCGGTCGGCTACGAGAACCCGGCCCGAGACCCTGCCTGACCCCGGAGACCGGCTCCCGCTGGGCCTGTTCACCGCTCGTCGGGCGCCGGCACGCGGCTGAGCTCTCGGCTGGCACCGGAGCCACCGCCCGGGGCTAGGGTCCGTCCTGGCCGGCGGAAGGGGTCCCTGTGGTTCGAGCGATCGCTGTCTCGTGTCTGCTGGCCTTGGCCCTGTCGGGCTGCTCGTCCGAGGACGTGGTGACGACCGGTGAGCCGGCTCCCGGCACTGACGGGTCGGCTCCGACCAGTGGGGCGGCTCCCGAGGCTGCGGTCACCAGGTCCGTGGCTCCCAGCTTCGTCGAGGTCGACCTGGAGGCCGGCACCGTGACCGCTCGTGTCCCCGACGGCTGGACGCTCGCCGACGGGGGCCTGGAGGGTCGGTTCCACCCTCAGCTGGGTTCGGGCTTCGATCGGGAGCGGACACGGTGGTGGGTGAGATCGTCCTGTGCGGGCCCGTGCGAGTCGAGGACGGTCGAGGAGTGGAGGTCGGCGGCCGACCGGGAGGAGTTCGCGCCGACGCGGTCCGAGGTGGGCGAGGATCGGGTGGTCAGGGACCAGGTGCTGGGTTCGGTGGGACGGGTCCTCGTGACGGGTGACGGGCAGGGAGGCCTGACGATGACGGTGGCGCGCTGGTCGGGCTCCGCCGAGCGCTACCTGAGGTGCACGCTCACCGGTCGCAACGTGGAGCTGGACGAGGAGATCCTCGTCGCCTTCGAGCAGGCCTGCATGGGGTCGACAGCGGTCTTCCTCGGTTGACGGGCCGAGCGGGAGCGAGGTCGTGGCCCGGGCAGCCTGCAGCGGGAGGGAGCCCGGGGTGGGACCGTCCGCCGCCTGGGGACCGCGAACCCGTAGCGGGCCCGTGGCTTGTCAACCGGGACAGGCGCTCGTATCGTTGTAGGTCGCCTTGGTGCGCCCTCCACGGAGCGCGTCGCCGAGGCAGCCCGACAGCATCAGAGGTGCCCATGCCCACCTACAGCCCCAGAGCGAGCCAGATCGAGCGCGACTGGTACGTCGTCGACGCCGACGGCCTGGTGCTGGGCAGGATGGCCACCGAGGTGGCACGCGTGCTGAGGGGGAAGCACAAGCCGATCTTCGCCCCGCACCTCGACTGCGGTGACCACGTGGTCGTCGTGAACGCAGACAAGGTCGTGCTGACGGCCAGCAAGGGCGACCGCAAGATGGTGTACAGGCACTCCGGCTATCCCGGCGGTCTGAAGTCGAGGACGTACGGCGACCTGCTGGCGGCGCGTCCCGAAGAGGCGGTGCGCAGGACCATCCGCGGGATGCTCCCGAAGAACAAGTTGGGGCGCCAGATGCTCCGCAAGCTGAAGGTGTACTCCGGCGCCGAGCACCCCCACAGCGCCCAGAAGCCCGTCCCGCTCGCCCTGGATCACGCTCGGGCGCGGGACTGACCGGAGGATTGGATGAGCGCTCCCCTCGTACAGAGCACCGGCCGACGCAAGCGGGCCGTCGCCCGCGTCAGGATCCGGGCCGGCACGGGCAAGATCACCGTGAACGGCCGCGACGTCGCCCAGTTCTTCCCGTCCGAGACCCACCGCATGCTCCTTGTCGAGCCCCTCAAGGTCACCGAGACGGACGAGGTGTACGACGTCGATGCCACCATCACCGGCGGCGGTGGGAGTGGGCAGGCCGGAGCCCTGCGCCTCGGCATATCGCGTGGTCTGGTGGCGCTGGACCCCGACTTGCGCTCCGCCCTCAAGCGAGAGGGCTTCCTGACCCGCGACCCGCGGAAGAAGGAGAGCAAGAAGTACGGGCTGAAGAAGGCCCGCAAGGCGCCCCAGTACTCGAAGCGCTGATCCGGAGCCGACCGGACGACGGTCGATGACGCTCACCTTCGGGACCGACGGGGTGAGGGGGGACGCCGAGTCCGAGCTCTCCTCCCCGTTCGTCTACGCCCTCGGGCGGGCGGCCGCGCGGGTGATCCCCGGGGAGCGGTGGGTGCTCGGTCGTGACACGCGGGCCTCGGGGGAGCGGATCGAGCGCGCGCTGAGCGCCGGTCTCGCAGCCGAGGGTCGGGAGGCCGACCTGCTGGAGGTGGTGCCGACGCCCGGGGTGGCGGCGTTGGCGGCGGCCGACGGGAGGCCCGGCGCCGTCATATCGGCCTCGCACAACCGGTGGACGGACAACGGGGTGAAGCTGTTCCTGCCCGGTGGGCTGAAGCTCACCGACGATGTGGAGGAGAGCCTCGAGGCAGAGCTGTCGCGGCTCCTGGGCGAGGCTGCGCCGGCAGACGAGGCGATGGCGGACCCATCGGCCCGTTCTGTGCCGGAGGAGGTGTCCAGGTATCGCGATCAGCTCGTGGGGAGCCTCGAAGGCCGGAGACTCGACGGCCTCCGGCTGGGACTCGACTGCGGCAACGGTGCGGCATCGAGGCTCGCTCCCGAGGTCTTCGAAGCCCTCGGGGCGACGGTCCGCACCATCCACGCAGAACCTGACGGGCGCAACATCAACGAGCGCTGCGGATCGACCGACCCCCGTGAGCTGCAGGCGCTGGTGGTGTCCGAGGGCCTCGACCTCGGCCTGGCGTTCGATGGCGACGCGGACCGGGTGTTGGCGGTGGACGAGCAGGGGAAGCTCGTGGACGGCGACGAGATCATCGCGATGTGCGCGATCGATCTTCGCGACCGGGGGATGCTCGCCGGCGACACCGTCGCCGTCACCGTGATGAGCAACCTGGGTTTCAGGCGCGGGATGGGTGCCACGGGGATCCGCGTGATCGAGACGCCGGTGGGAGACCGCAACGTGCTCGAGGCGCTCGACCGGAACGGACTGGTGCTCGGCGGCGAGCAGTCCGGTCATGTCATCTTCCGCCGCCTGGCCACGACGGGTGACGGGATCCTCACGGGCACGCAGATCGCCGATCTGATGATGCGCACCGGACGGTTCCTCTCCGACCTGGCCGGGTCCACGATGAGCCGCTATCCGCAGGTGCTGAGGAACGTCAGGGTGTCGGATCCACCGGACGGGCTGGTGCGGGAGCTGGTGCCCGAGATCGTCGCGGCCGAGCGGGAGCTCGGGGAGGATGGACGGGTGCTGGTGCGAGCGAGCGGGACCGAGCCGTTGGTGAGGGTGATGGTCGAGGCGCCGAGCACCGCCCTGGCGGAGCAGGTGTCGGAGCACCTGGTGCAGGCGGTGGGGCGCCTCGACGTAGCCGCATCCACCGCGGATGGGCACGACTCGCCGTCGTAGACTCGGTCATCACGGAGGCCGCCCGGCGGCCTTCCCGTCCGGTTCCGAGAGGACAGACATGTGCGGAATCATCGCCATAGTCCGCAGGCCCAGCACCCGGACGGCTCCTGAGCCGGCCGAGATCCGTTCCTCTCTGGCCGCGGCCCGCGAGGAGGCCTCGAGATCCCGGGTAGAGATGGGGTCGCAGGTGCTCGAGAGGATCGCCGAGCTCGTCGAGCGAGCGAATCGGTTGCTCTCGGGTCCGCCCGGCGTCACGACCCTGCTGGTCACACCCGGCCTGGGCGACGACGTCGTGAGCGAGGTGTCGGAGATCGAGCGGTCGATCGCCGGCCTCGAGCGGGCGCTCGACGCCGGGACGGTCGAGCCCCTGGGTGGGATCGAGGCCCTCAACGCCGCGATCATCCGCGTCAAGGACGCGGTGTGGGCGGTGCGCCAGGATCGGATCCGGACCGCGGAGGCGGTGGCCGATCTCGCGGGTGCCGATCCCGGGCCGGCCGCGACGGAGGCGTTCACGTCGGTCCAGCAGGCTCTGTCGGCGCTGGACCGGCTGGAGGTGCGAGGACGGGACTCGGCCGGGCTCTACGTGCTGGTCACCGATCACGGGCTGTCGGTCTCGGAGCCACCGCTCTCCACCCGGATCGCGGAGCGGACCGACCCCCTGTACCAGTCGGGTGCGGTGACGACCCCAGCGGGTCAGCTCGGCTTCGTGTACAAGGCGGCCGCGGAGGTGGGGGAGCTGGGTGACAACACAGCGGCGCTCCGGACGGCGATCCGCGAAGACCAGCTGCTCCACCAGGCCCTGCAGGCGCCGGACGCCCGCGCTCTCGTCCTCGGCCACACAAGGTGGGCGAGCGTGGGCATCATCTCCGAACCGAACGCGCATCCGCTCAACTCGGACGAGCTAGGAGGAGGCGGGTCGTCCGACGTGGTCGCCGTCCTAAACGGGGACGTGGACAACTTCGCCGACCTCTCCGGGACCGAGGGGTTGGAGATCACCGCTGAGATCACGACCGATGCGAAGGTGATCCCGACCCTCACGAGCAGGCGGCTCGCCGAAGGTCTGGACCTCACCGAGAGCTTCCGCCGGACGGTCGTGGCGCTGGAGGGGAGCGTCGCCATCGCGACGAGCGTGGCGGCGCAGCCCGACCGACTCCTCTTGGCACTCCGGGGGAGCGGTCAGGCCCTGTACGTGGGCATGGCCGAGGATGCCTTCGTCGTCGCGAGCGAACCGTACGGCGTGGTCGAGGAGACATCCACCTACCTGAGGATGGATGGCGAGAGATCGGCCAACGCGGAGAACCCGACGGGGAGTCGTGGCCAGATCCTGATGTTGGATGCGGCCGCTGCGGGCTCGATCCAGGGCGTCACGCGGATCGCCTACGACGGCACCCCGCTGCCGGTCGAGGCCGGTGAGCTGCAGACCGCGGAGATCACGACCCGGGACATCGATCGTGCGGAGTATCCGCACTTCCTGCTGAAGGAGATCTCGGAAGCACCGCTCTCGTTCCGCAAGACGCTGCGGGGGAAGCTGCACGAGAGCGACGGCGAGCTGTCGGTCGTGCTCGGCGAGGAGGCGCTCCCTCTCCGGGTCCGCGAGGGTCTCCGTTCCGGGCGGATCACGTCGGTGGTGGTGATAGGCCAGGGAACCGCCCACATCGCCGGGATGAGCCTGGTCTCGGTCCTCGGTGATCTGGTTCCGAGCGGGGTCCGGGTGGAGGCCCTCCCGGCCACCGAGTTCTCCGGCTTCCACCTCCGGCCCGACATGTCCGACGTGCTGGTGGTGGCGATGAGCCAATCGGGCACCACGACCGACACCAACCGCACCGTCGACCTGGCCCGGTCCCGGGGTGCGGCGGTGATCGCGATCGTGAACCGCCGGGGGAGCGACCTCACGGACAAGACCGACGGGGTCATCTACACCTCCGACGGTCGCGACGTCGAGATGAGCGTCGCCTCCACGAAGGCGTTCTACAGCCAGGTGGCAGCCGGATGCCTGCTGGGCGTCGTGCTGCTGGACGAGATCGGCGTGCCGATCCCCGATCGGCAGGCGCTCCTCACGGGTCTGCGCGACCTGCCGGAGGCGATGGAGCGGACGCTCTCGCTCCGCCCCGCCCTCGCCGACGCGGCTCGTACGGCGGCCTCCCGTCGTTACTGGGCGGTGGTGGGCAACGGGCCGAACGTCGTGGCGGCCCGTGAGGTGCGGATCAAGCTCTCGGAGCTCTGCTACAAGTCGATCGCCTGCGACACGACCGAGGACAAGAAGCACATCGACCTCTCCGCAGAGCCCCTGATCCTGGTCTGCGCCGCTGGGCTGAGCGGCTCCAACGCGGACGACGTCGCGAAGGAGGTCGCCATCTATCGGGCGCACAAGGCCGTCCCGGTGGTGATAGCGAGCGAGGGGGAGGAGCGCTTCTCGGCGGCGCTCCATGCGGTGCAGGTCCCCGTGGTGCACTCCCGGCTGGCGTTCGTGCTCTCGGCCATGGCGGGCCACCTCTTCGGCTACGAGGCCGCTCTGGCCATCGACGGGCAGGCCCTGCCTCTCCGCCAGGCGCGGGGAGCGATCGAGTCGGCCGTGCTGGGAGACCGACCGCTCGGGGAGGCGCTGGACGAGCTCGAGGAGGCCTTCGTCCCGATCGCGGGCCGGTTCTTCGACGGTCTGCGCACGGGTGAGTACAACGGCCATCTGGAGGCGGCGACCGCGGTGCGGCTCTCGTCGCTCTTCCGCTACGCGCTCGGCCAGATCCCCCTCGACTCGTATCAGGTCGAGTACGGGAAGGTGGGTACACCTGGCGTGGTGCTCGAGGACCTGACGGCCTCGCTCACCGCTGCGATCGAGGAGCTCACCCGTCCGATCGACGCGATCAAGCACCAGGCCAAGACGGTGACAGTGGGGATCTCGCGGGCCGACGAGAGCCTGCTGCAGGTCGCGCTCGTGCAGGAGGTGCTCGGCGCCGGTGCGGCTCGCGACCAGCTCTCCTACGAGTCGCTGCGGGCACTGGCCGACATCGATCCGGTGGTCGAGGAGGTGCTGGGCTACAGCCGCTATCGGATCGAGGGCGACATCGAGGAAGGCACCGCCACCGTGGTCGTGATCGATCAGGGGGGCATCGCGCGTGGGCTCCCGTCCCGGGTGGGGCGGAACCCCGAGCTGCGAGGCACAAAGCGGCGTGTGGCTGCCGAGCGGCGGCTGCTCGTGGCGAAGGGTCGCAGCGACGGCAGGCCGATCCTCATCGTCCCGGAGGTGAAGGGCAAGCAGTCGACCGGCCTCACCCTGCTCCATCTCAGGTTCGTGGAGCGGGCTCCGCTTGCTGCGATGCGGGGCGCGCTCCAGGGCTACCGGAACCGCTACTCCGCCCTCCGGGACGTCGTGTGCGAGACCGAGCCCACCTTCAGGGAGGACCTGCTCTGCGATCTGGCTCCTGTGGACCTGTTGGCGGACTCGATCTACGAGCTCGCCGACCACTGGCGTTCCTAGTGCCGTGATGGGGATCACCGGCATCGGGACGGATCTGGTCGACATCGACCGGTTCCGTCGGACGCTCGGCCGCACTCCGTCGATCGTCGATCGGCTGTTCACCGGGGAGGAGCAGGCGTACGCCCGCAGAGCGCGTGATCCGGCGCGCCGCTTGGCAGCTCGCTTCGCGGCCAAGGAGGCGACCATGAAGAGCCTGGGTGTCGGCGTCGGTGAGGTCCGGTTCACCGAGATCGAGGTCGTGCGCGCCGACTCGGGGGCGCCGTCGCTCCGGCTGCACGGATCTGCCCGGGAGATGGCGGTGCGAGCCGGTGTGGTCGACTGGCTGATCTCCCTCACCCACACAGACACGACGGCCCACGCCATCGTGATGGGGGTCTCGGGCGAGTGATCCCGATGCTCACCCCCGAGGAGATGGCGGCGGTCGACGCAGCCGCTCCTGAGCCGGTGGAGGTGCTCATCGGCCGTGCCGGCTTCGCCACCGCGCGCGCTGCCGTGGACCTCCTGGGCGGCACGTACGGCCGGAGGGTCGTCGTGCTCGCCGGCAAGGGGAACAACGGGAACGACGGCCGCGACGCCGCCCGCCGACTACGGCGACGGGGCGCGAGGGTGCAGGTGGTCGAGGTCGCCGACGCGCCCTCGGTCCTGCCGCCCTGCGACCTGGTGATCGACGCGGCCTTCGGGACCGGCTTCAGAGGTGAGTGGTCCGCACCCGACCCCGGTCCGGCTCCGGTGCTGGCATTGGACATCCCCTCGGGTGTGAGCGGTCTCACCGGGGAGGTGGGCTCCACGGCGCTCGTGGCCGAACGCACGATCACCTTCGCGGCCCTGAAGCCGGGCCTCCTGCTGCCGCCCGGGAGCGGCTACGTGGGAGAGGTCGAGGTCGCCGACATCGGCCTCGACACCTCCGCCGCCTCTGCTCACCTCGTCGAGGCGACCGATGTCGGTGCCTGGGTGCCGAGGCGGTCCATCTCGGCCCACAAGTGGGAGTCCGCTGTGTGGGTGGTCGGGGGCAGCCCGGGCCTCGAGGGTGCTGCGGTCCTCGCGGCGTCCGCCGCGATCCGATCGGGTGCCGGGTACGTCCGATGGAGCTCGCCGGGTGGGCTGCCCGGTCCGGCCAAGCCGTTGGAGGTGGTCGGGACGGCTCTGCCGCAGACCGGCTGGGCCGAGGCGGTGCTGGCCGGGATCGACCGCTTCGCCGCGGTGGTGATCGGCAACGGTCTCGGCCTCGACGCCGGACACGCAGCCGAGGTGCGGAGGGTGGTCGCGGAGGCCGAGGTCCCGGTGGTCGTCGACGCGGACGCGCTGACGCTGCTCGGTGCGGAGGTCTCGCAGGTCGCCGGGCCGAGCACCATCCTCACTCCCCACGAGGGGGAGTTCGGTCGCCTCGCCGGCGTGCGCCCCGGGCCGGATCGGCTCGAGGCGGTGCGCGAGCTGGCGCGCGGGACGGGGGCGGTGGTGCTGCTGAAGGGCCCGACCACCCTGGTCGCATCCCCCGACGGCCGGTTGCTGGCGTCGGCGAGCGGGGACCAACGGCTGGCGTCGCTCGGAACGGGCGACGTGCTCGCCGGCCTCGTCGGCGCACTCTGCGCCTGCGGCCTGGATCCCTTCCACGCCGCCGCTGCCGGCGCCTTCATCCACGGTCTTGCCGGCGACGTAGGCTGGCGCAAGGGCCTGGTCGCGGGTGACCTGGTCGGGAACCTTCCGTCGGTGCTCGATGCGCTCGACGGCGAGAGCCGAGCCGCGAGCCCGGCGGCGAGGGAGTGATGGAGGCCTGATGCCACGAGACATGCCGGTGCGCGAGGTGATGACGACCGAGGTCGTTTCGTTCGGTCCGGACGAGCGTGTGCAGGCGGCCGCGGAGCGGCTGGTCGAGGCCGGTGTGGACGCCGGGCCTGTCGTCGACGCCGAGGGTCGGATCGTGGGGATGCTGTCGAGCACGGACCTCATCGTGCGGGAGTCGCGCCTGCACATCCCGACCGTGATCTCCATCCTCGGAGCGACTTTGGAGCTCCCCGGCGAGAAGAGGCGCTTCGACGAGGACGTCGAGAAGGCGCTCGGTGCGACCGTCGCCGAGGTCATGAGCACCGAGGTCGAGTCCTGCTCGCCCGACGACACGCTCGAGACCGCGGCCACGGTGATGCACGAGGGCAACGTCTCGAGGTTGCCGGTGGTGGAGGACGGTCGCCTGGTGGGGATCGTCTCCCGCGGGGACATCCTCCGTGCGATCGTGCGCACCTCCGGGGACGGGGCGTAGGGGTCGGTGCGACCCACCCGCGCCGAGATCTCGCTCGACGCAGTCCGCCACAACGTCCAGCTGCTCCGCCGGCTCGTCGCGCCGGCCTCCCTGCTGGCGGTGGTGAAGGCGGATGGCTACGGCCACGGTGCGGTGGAGGTCTCCCGCGCGGCTGTCGAAGGCGGCGCGAGCTGGCTGGGCGTCGCCACCGTCGAGGAGGCGGCGCAGCTGCGCGAGGCCGGCAGGCCCGAGCCGATCCTCCTTCTCTCGGAACCGCACCGCAGCTCGGTGGAGGGCGCGGTCGAGGCGGATCTCGTGGTCACCGTGTACACGCACGAGGGCATCGACGCGATGGCACGGGCCGCAGCGTCGGCGGGCCGGGTGGTGACCGTCCATCTGAAGGTGGACACCGGGATGCACCGGGTCGGCGCGGAGCCGGACGCGGCGGTGGAGCTCGCCCGAGCCGTGACCTCGCACCCGGAGCTGACGCTGGGTGGCGTGTGGACCCACTGCGCGACCGCGGACGAGCCCGACAACGCCAACACCGACCAGCAGCTCGACCTCTTCGACGAGGTGCTCGCGTCGCTCGAGCGGGCGGGCCTGAGGCCACCTCTGGTGCACGCCGCGAACTCGGCCGCGGCGATCGCCCATCCCCGCAGCCACTTCGACATCGTGCGCTGCGGCATCGCGGTCTACGGGGTGGCGCCCTCGCCGGAGCTCGAGGGGCGTGCCGACCTCACCCCGGCGATGCGACTGGTCTCGGAGGTGGCGTTCGTGAGGGAGGTGCCTGCCGGGACCGGGGTCTCCTACGGGCTCACCTACACCACCCCGCGACCGGGCCGCCTTGCGACGGTGCCGGTCGGGTACGCGGACGGGGTGCCGCGGCGCCTCTCCGCGGTGGGCGGCGAGGTGCTCATCGGAGGGAGGCGCCACCCGATCGCCGGGGTGGTCACCATGGACCAGCTCGTCGTGGACTGCGGTGGAGCCGAAGTCGAAGCAGGGGACGAGGTGGTGCTGATCGGGCGCCAGGGTTCCGACGAGATCACTGCCGCAGAGTGGGCAGCTCGCCTGGGCACGATCGGCTACGAGATCGTCTGCGGCATCGGCCCGCGGGTGCCCCGGGTCTTCGTCTGACGCCCGGCCCTTCTCGGAAGCCGGCGGCGGCGGTGGGCGCAGCATCCTCAGCAGCGGCCTCCGCCCGCCCCCCTCATCGAACCGTCGGTTCAGGCGCCAGGATTCCCGTCGCCTCAGCCGGAAGTTCGGCGGCGGCGGGCGCAGCATCCTCAGCAGCGGTGCCCTGGCTGCGGAGACGTCGCGGCCCGGGGCATGCCAGGGTCGGCCGTGGGCCGGGTGGGATGCGTGCTTCGCTCTCGCCGGCGATGAGGGGAGTACCTTCGGACGCCGTGACCGTCACCGACGTCGAGGGGGTCCGGGTCGGGCACTGGACCGATGCGAGCGCCCTCACCGGGTGCACCGTCGTGCTGTTCCCCGAGGGTTGCGTTGCCTCGGGTGAGGTGAGGGGCGCGGCGCCCGCCACCCGCGAGTTCTCCCTCCTCGCGCCCGAGCGCACGGTCCGCCGCGTCGACGCGCTCGTGCTCGCAGGGGGGTCGGCGTTCGGTCTGGCCGCCTGCGACGGGGTGATGGCCTGGCTGGAGGAGCGAGGGGTCGGCTTCCCCACGAGGGTGGGTGTGGCGGTGCCGATCGTCGTGGGCCTCGCCTGCTTCGATCTGGGCCAGGGCGACCCCACGGCTCGCCCGGGATCGGCGGAGGGTCGTACCGCCTGCGAGGCAGCGACCGGCTCGAGGATCGAGATGGGTCGCGTCGGGGTGGGTACCGGGTGCACCTTCGGCAAGTGGCACGACCCCGACGAGCGCCTGCCGGGAGGTCTCGGGGGCGCGACCGTGCACCACGGTGAGCTGGTCGTGAGCGCGCTTGTCGCGTGCAACGCCGCCGGCTGGGTGGGAAGTCAGCCTCCTCTCGACGTCCCCTACTGGAGCAGGGGCGAGAACACCACGATCGGGGTGGTGGCCACGAACGGCGGGCTCGACAAGCTCGGCTGCTTCCTCGTGGCCCAGTCCGGCCACGACGGGCTCGCGCGTGCGGTGGACCCGGTGCACACCGGTATGGACGGCGACGCTCTGGTCGCGGCCGCCACCGGCGAGGTCCAGGCAGATCCGGACCTCGTGCGTGCGCTGGCGGCACGTGCCGTCGAGCAGGCCGTCCGCTCCGTCCCCCTCCATTAGCGAACCGTCGGTTCAGACGACAGGATTCCCGGCGCCTCAGCCGGAAGTTCGCCGCAGCTCCATCCCCCCAGCGAACCGTCGGTTCAGACGACAGGATTCCCGGCGCCTCAGCCGGAAGTTCGCCGCAGCTCCATCCCCCCAGCGAACCGTCGGTTCAGACGACAGGTTTGCCGCACTCTGAACCGACGGTTCGATGGAGGAAGGGTGCTGCCCGGATCCTCCAGAGGTGCCGCGACGGAACCGTCAGTAGGCTCGGCGTCGATGCCGAGCTCGTCCCCTCCCGACGCCCTCCGGGCGCTCGCTGACGAGGCTGCAGGCTGCACTCGCTGTCCGCTGGCCGAAGGACGCGCCAACGTCGTGTTCGGGATGGGGGACCCCGCGGCACGGCTCATCTTCGTCGGGGAGGGACCGGGTGCAGAGGAGGACCGGCAGGGCCTCCCCTTCGTCGGTCGCTCCGGGAAGCTGCTCGACAAGCTCATCCTCGAGGAGCTGGGGCTCACTCGGGACGCGTGCTACATCGCGAACGTGGTGAAGTGCCGTCCACCGGGGAACCGGGATCCCCGCCCCGAGGAGATCGCGGCGTGCAGGCCGTTCCTCGACGGCCAGATCGAGCTCATCGACCCAGCTGTCGTGGTGACGCTCGGCAAGTTCGCCGCCCAGGTGCTGCTCGACTCCAGGGAGGGGATCAACCGCCTGAGGGGGCGGGAGCATCCGTTCCGCGGTGGGGTGCTCATCCCGACGTTCCACCCTGCCTACGTCCTGAGGGGTGGAGCCGAACCCATGGCGAAGATGAGATCGGATCTGGTGAGGGCGAAGATGGTGCTGTCGAGGGAGCCGCCGTCCGGAGCCACCCCAGGTCCAGGTCGGACCTCCCATTCCGGGTCGACCCTCACCGACGCTGCGGCGTCCTGCGAGAAGGCGATGATCACCGTCCAGACGCACACGGTCGGGGAGACCCGGGAGGTTGCGGAAGTCCTCGGCAGGATGGCCCAGCCGGGCGACGTACTCCTGCTCGCCGGCGACCTCGGAGCGGGCAAGACCGCCTTCGCGCAGGGATACGGGGAGGCGCTGGGCGTCGGGACACCCATCACCAGCCCGACCTTCACCCTCTCCAACCGGTACGAGGGAAGGCTGGTGCTGCACCACCTGGATGTGTACCGCTTGGAGCAGATGCGCGAGATCACCGAGCTTGGGCTGTACGAGCTGCTCGACGGGGCCTCGACGCTGCTCGTCGAGTGGGGTGACGTGATCTCCCCGGTGCTGCCGGCGGAGTACATGGAGGTGCGGCTCACCCTCGGAGAGGGGGACGACGACCGGATCCTGGCCTTCCGCCCGGTGGGTCCCCGATGGGTCGGTCGTGAGCGAGCGCTGCGCGAGGCCCTGTCTCCCTGGGTGGAGGAGGGCTGATGCTCATCCTCGGGATCGAGACCGCCACCCAGCAGGTGGGCTGCGCGATCGGCGGGCACGAGGGCGTGCTGGCGTCCGCCCATGTGAGGCGGGGTCAGCGGCACGCCGAGCTGCTGGCGCCGATGATCGCATCCGTGAGCCGGCAGGCCGCGGTCGACCTCACCGAGATCGGGGCCGTCGCGGTCGACCTGGGTCCGGGGCTGTTCACCGGGCTGCGGGTGGGCATCTCGACCGCCAAAGCGCTCGCATATGCGCTCCAGGTCCCGATGATCGGGGTGACGAGCCTCGATCTGCTCGCCTTCCCCCTTCGCTACAGCGACCGGCTCATCGCCGCCGTGATCGATGCCCGGCGCGGCGAGGTGTACTGCGCCCTCTACAGGCAGGTGCCGGGCGGGGTGCAGCGGGTGAGCGAGCCCGGGGTGTCGGCCCCCGGTGATCTGGTCTCGGAGCTGCTGGCCCACCGCGACGAGGTCCTCCTCGTCGGTGACGGGGTGCTCACCTACGCCGACCTCTTCGCCGACCTCCAGCGCGCGGAGCTCGCGGACGCCGGCCAGGCGTATCCGAACGCCGGGGCACTCGTCCAGCTCGCGCACTCCCGAGCGCTGAGGGAGGAGTTCGTGCCCCACTGGGAGCTCCAGCCCCTGTACCTGCGTCAGCCCGATGCGGAGATCAACTGGACCACGCGCGCCGGCGTGTCCAGGGGTGGGTCATGAGTCGCGATCCTGGGCAGCGCACCGGGGCCCGGGTTCCGGAGATCAAGATCGAGCCGATGCGCCGCCGCCACCTGCGCGCGGTGCTGCGGATCGAAGCGCACAGCCCCCACCGGCCGTGGTCGCTCGGGCTGTTCATGTCAGAGCTCGCGGCGAAGAGGGGACGGGTGTACACGGTGGCGAAGGCGGGCTCGACGGTGGTGGGCTTCGCAGGGATGCTGTTCAGCGCGAACCGACGCGCACGTGACGACCATCACGGTGCACCCCGACTGGCGCCGGCATCGGGTCGGGACCCGTTTGATGCTGCTCCTGGCTCACCAGGCGAGCGAATGGGGCATGACCGCCCTCACCCTCGAGGTCGGGGTCGGCAACGAGCCGGCGATCGGCCTGTACCGCCGCTTCGGGCTGGCCCCCGCGGGTGTGCGCAAGGGGTACTACGCAGAGACCGGTGAGGACGCTCTCATCATGTGGGTGCACGACATCGACGCTGCCGAGTACTCCGAACGCCTCGAGCAGATCGAGGGGACCCTCGCGGGCGGTCTGGTGGCTGCGGGATTCGCGTCCCCGAGCGACGTGGGTGCCACCGGTGGCTGAGCACCTCGTCCTCGGCATCGAGACCTCGTGCGACGAGACCGCTGCGGCACTCGTGGTGGACGGTCGCTCCGTGGTGGCGTCGGTCGTGAGCAGCCAGGTGGAGCTCCACGCACGCTTCGGCGGGGTGGTCCCGGAGATCGCCTCGCGGGCCCATGTGGAGAGGCTCACCCCGGCCATCGCGCAGGTGCTCATCGAGGGCGGCATCACGGCGCGGGAGGTGGACCTGGTGGCGGCCACGGCCGGTCCGGGTCTCATCGGAGCCCTCCTGGTGGGGGTGAGCGCCGCGAAGGCGCTGGCGCTGGTGTGGGACGTGCCCTTCGTGGGCGTGAACCATCTGGAGGCCCACCTGTACGGCGCGCTCCTCGAGCAGCCCGACCTCGACCTCCCCGTGCTCCACCTGCTGGTGTCGGGAGGCCACACCATGCTCGTGGTCATGGAGGACCACGGCAGGTACCGGATCCTCGGCGGCACCCTCGACGATGCCGCCGGCGAGGCGTTCGACAAGGTGGCGCGGTTCCTCGACCTCGGCTATCCGGGCGGGCCCGCGATCGACCGGGTCTCGTCGCAGGGCGACCCGACGGCGGTGGATCTGCCACGGGCGATGCTGGAGGAGGGCCTCGACTTCTCGTTCAGCGGGCTGAAGACAGCCGTGGTGAACCAGGTGCGCCGCCATCCCGAGCTCGCCACACCGGACGTGGCGGCCTCGTTCCAGGCCGCGGTGGTCGACGTGCTGGTGGCCAAGACCCGCCGTGCGGCCGGCGAGCTGGGCATCTCCACCGTCTGCCTGGGGGGAGGGGTGGCCGCGAACTCCGAGCTGAGGGCGGCGATGGCCCGGGCAGGGGAGGAGGACGGCCTCCAGGTGCTGCTCCCGAGCAGGGAGATGTGCACCGACAACGCCGCGGTGACCGCGGCCGCGGGCTGGTGGCAGCACCGGCGTCGCGGCCCGTCCCCGCTGGACCTCGGGGCGGACCCGAACCTGCCGCTGGTCCTCGGGGACGAGTCCGGGTGATGGGCCGGCAGATTTCCAGGGAGCCGCGTTAGCAGTCTCGGTCTGAGAGTGCTAGGTTGATCAGCACTCTGACCGCCGGAGTGCCAATGCCCCGGTACCAGGGTGCCAGAGGCAGCGAGCTATCGGTCCGCACAGCGGACCTGGCCGCCGTCGACAGTTCCAACAAGAATCCTGCCCTACGGAGGCGCAGCATGAACCTTCAGCCCCTCGAGGATCGCATCGTCGTCCGTCCTGGCGAGTCCGAAGAGACCACCGCCAGCGGCCTCGTAATCCCCGACACCGCCAAGGAGAAGCCCCAGCAGGGTGAGGTGTTGGCGGTCGGCCCCGGCAAGCGCTCGGAGCAGACCGGCGAGCTCCTTCCCATGGACGTCGGCGTCGGCGACACCGTCGTCTACAGCAAGTACGGCGGCACCGAGATCACGGTGGAGGGCGAGGATCTCCTGATCCTGAACGCTCGCGACGTGCTCGCCATCGTCAAGTAGGAGACAGAGATGGCCAAAGAGCTGAAGTTCAGGGAAGACGCGCGGCGCAAGCTGGAGGCGGGGGTGAACCGCCTTGCCAACGCCGTGAAGGTGACCCTCGGCCCGAAGGGTCGCAACGTCGTGCTCGACAAGAAGTTCGGTGCCCCGACGATCACCAACGACGGCGTCTCGATCGCCCGCGAGGTCGAGCTCGAGGACCACTTCGAGAACATGGGCGCTCAGCTGGTGAAGGAGGTCGCCACCAAGACCAACGACATCGCCGGCGACGGCACCACCACCGCGACGGTCCTGGCGCAGGCGATGATCCGCGAGGGCCTGCGCAACGTGGCGGCCGGCGCCAACCCGATGTCCGTGAAGAAGGGCATCGAGAGGGCGGTGGAGACGGCTGTCGAGTCGATCCAGGCGCAGGCCAAGGAGGTCGACGAGAAGTCGGAGATCTCCCAGGTCGCAGCCATCTCGGCCGCCGACACCACCATCGGCGAGGTCATCGCCGACGCGATCGACAAGGTCGGCAAGGACGGTGTCGTCACGGTCGAGGAGTCGAACACCTTCGGCATGGAGCTGGACTTCACCGAGGGCATGCAGTTCGACAAGGGGTACCTCTCGCCGTACTTCGTCTCCGACCCCGAGCGCCAGGAGGCGGTTCTCGACGAGCCGCGGATCCTCCTGGTCAACCAGAAGATCGGCTCGGTGCAGGATCTCCTCCCCGTCCTCGAGAAGGTCATGCAGGGCGGCAAGCCGCTCCTGGTGATCGCCGAGGACGTGGAAGGCGAGGCCCTGGCCACCCTCGTGGTGAACAAGATCCGCGGCACCTTCAACTCGGTGGCGGTGAAGGCCCCCGGGTTCGGGGAGCGCCGCAAGGCGATGCTGCAGGACATGGCGATCCTCACCGGTGGCCAGGTCATCTCCGAGGAGGTCGGCCTCAAGCTGGAGAACACCAGCCTCGACCTGCTGGGATCGGCCCGCAAGGTGATCGTGACCAAGGACGACACCACCGTCGTCGAAGGGGCAGGGTCGACGGAGGACGTCAACGGCCGTATCGCGCAGATCAAGCGCGAGATCGAGGACACCGACTCGGACTGGGATCGCGAGAAGCTCCAGGAACGGCTGGCGAAGCTCTCCGGCGGGGTAGCCGTGATCCGGGTGGGAGCGGCCACCGAGGTCGAGCTGAAGGAGAAGAAGCACCGCATCGAGGACGCCCTCTCTGCCACCCGCGCGGCCATCGAGGAGGGGATCGTCGCCGGCGGCGGCACCGCCCTCGTGCGGGCCCGCGAGGCGGTGCAGAAGGTCGTCGACTCGGCCGACGGCGACCAGGCCACGGGCGCACGAATCGTCCACAAGGCCCTCCAGGAGCCGTGCAAGCTCATCGCCCACAACGCGGGTCACGAGGGCTCTGTGGTGGTCCGTGAGGTGGAGGCCGAGACGGGCAGCATGGGCTTCAACGCCGCGACGGGCGAGATGGTCGACCTGTTGAAGGCCGGCGTCGTCGACCCGGCGAAGGTGACCCGGGCGGCGCTGCAGAACGCGGCTTCGATCGCGGCGATGCTGCTCACCACCGAGGCCCTCATCGCCGACAAGCCCGAGGAGGAGGATGCTGCAGCCGCCGCGGCCGCAGCAGCCGCCATGGGCGGTGGCATGGGCGGAATGGGTGGCATGGGCGGCATGATGTGACCTGCCGAGAGGCGTGAGTCAACCGCCGACAGGCGGGATCTTCGAGCTGACGGGGCCTTCGGGCCCCGTCGGTCGCGTTCGGGCAGTCCCACCGGGGACACCCAGCTCCCTTCGCCGCGTTCACCTGCCTTCGGCTGGGGGGGTGTCCCCATCTTCCTGTCAAGGTGATCAGGCGGCCCGAGGGAGTGGGTCGGGGTGCTGGCTGCGATAGGGCTCGAGGTTCCGCAGCATCGCGAGGATGACGTCACAGCGGCGTCGGGCCAGGCAGATCACGGCGGCGTTGTGCTTCTTGCCCTCGGCTCGCTTGCGGTCGTAGAAGGTCTTGGACTCCGGCGAGCGCAGCGAGGCGAATGCTGCCAGGAACATGGCGTTCTTGAGGCGATGGTTGCCCCGACGGCTCTGGGACTCGCCGCGGATGCTGGTGCCGGATTGGCGGGTGACGGGGGCGAGGCCGGCATAGCTGGCGAGCTTGGATCCGTCGGCGAAGCGGGTGCCGTCACCGATCTCGGCGAGGATCCTGGCGCCGGTCCTCGGCCCGATCCCTGGAAGGGTCACGAGGACCTGGCCGAAAGGGTGCGCCAGGAACACCTCTTCGATCTCGGCGGCCAAGGTGTCCCGACGGGTGTGGAGCCGGTCGAGCTCGACAGCCACCTCGCTGACGACCCGGCCCACGGCCGCCTCTGCAGACAGCGTCACGCTCTGTGCTCCCAGGGCGGCCAGGACTTCGTCGGTGACCTTGCCGGCGACTCGGGGCGACCGCTTCTTCACGGTGGCTCTGATTCGGGACCGACCGGCGGCACGCAGGGCGGTCGGGGTCGGGAACTTGGCGATCAGATCTCGGACTCCGGGCTGGTGCAGACGGGCGCCGACTGCCCGCTCCAGCGCAGGCGACATCGACACCAGCGCGTCTCGGAGCCTGTTCGTCTGGCGAGTCAGATCGGTGGCGAGATCGACATCGAAGCCGTTGAGCACCCGCAACTGCTCGAGGAGCTCGTCGCTTCCCGCATCGAGCCAGTGCACGCTGCGGCGTCGGGTGCGAGCGGTGTCCGCGATTACGAAGGCGTCGCGCTGGTCGGTCTTGGCTTCACCCGGGTAGAGGTCCGCGGCTCGTCGCATGACCAGGCCTGGGACATAGGCGACCGGCACCTCACGGCGGGCGGCCACTGCGATCGCCAGCTGCGCTATCGAACCGGGCTGGTCGATCACCAACCCCGGGATCCCGTGGCTGGCTGCCCGGTCGATCAGCACCTCGATTGCGGCCTCGTCGTTGGCGACCCCGCAGCTCAACAGCGAATCACCCTCGTCGCTGAGGACGTCGGCGAAGTGCTCCTCTTTGCCTACGTCGAGGCCGATCCAGACGTCGACGTTGTCCGGTGTGTGCACCTTGTCCCCTTTCGATCGTCGCTCACGGGGGAAGGCCGTCCAGGGTGCGCTCGCCGTCATCCACCTTACGAACCAGCGATCAGTCGCATGTCCCCATCAGAGGTCCACGCACCCGACCGTGCCGGCGGCAACACCCCCCAGGCCATCGAAGTGACAGGGGGCCATGAGCCATACCGGCACCGCCGGACTTCCCGAGCCCAGCATTGCAGGGCTCACGGACAAGGTAAGGGGTCCGGCGCAGTCAGTGGACAAGCATCCGGGTTCGTGACATGCTGCCGCCCAGCTGATCGCAGCTGATGCGGTCGTTGAGGTGGGGGGGAACCGATGGCGAGGAGTCGTTGGTCGCGGCCTGCGTGGCTGCGCGGGCTGGTAGCGGCGGTGGTCGTGGCTCTGGTGGCTTCGCTGGTTCCTGCGGCTCCGGCGGGAGCGTCCACGTTCAAGCCGTCGATTGACGCTGGCTCGGCACCGCTCGCTTGCGATGGCGACCGAGTTGCCTTCAAGTTCCCGAACGGCACTCCGCGGTACTGGAGAGCTCGAGTTCCAGCCGGGGAGGTGGTGACGCTGACGCTCAAGTACCGGCAGGCAAGTGACGGCTGGCTGAACCTGGAGTCCGAGGATCTCACGAACGGTGATACGGCCGGCTGGGACTTCTACGACACCCCGCCTCCGCATTGGCGCTCGGGTCAGGTGACCTGGCCCGGGGACGGGACCAACGAGTTCGATGAGGTCCACGAGGTCGTGTTCGAGCTGACCGGCAGCTTCTCGGGGTTCGCGGGCGTGGTCGGGATCGAGATCTCCGGGGACCTTCCTTCGTTGCTCGAGTGCCGCGTGGATCAGCTGTTGGGTGCTGGTGAGTCCCATGGTACGAGCGGTGATCCCGTCAACACGGCTTCGGGCAACCTGGCCGATGAGCGGGTGGATGTGGAGTCGCGCCCGGGGACGACCGGCCCAGAGGCTGCTCGCTTCTACAACTCGCAAGACCCTGGCTCGGGTCTCTTCGGTCGAGGCTGGACTGCCTCGTACGAAGCGACGCTCGAGCAGGTCTTGGAGAACGACCCTTCCACCGACGACTCCTTGCCTCCGGGTGAGTCAGACGTGCTCTTCAAGGACGAGACGGGCCGTCGCTCGGAGTTCGTCTACGACGAGGGAACCGGGACGTGGATCTCACCCCCGGGCGTGGAGGCGGTGCTCTCCTATCCGGACAACGGCACCGCTCCGGACGGGCCGTACCAGCTGCAGTGGGTGCAATCGGGCGATCGTTGGATCTTCGACGCTCAGCCGTCGGGGGGCAACGAGCACCGTCTCGTGCAGGTCGTCCGGGCTTCGGATGAGACGATCGACCTGACGTGGTCCAACGACGGCGCGACCCCCGCCGAGGAGCTGCTGTACGCGTCCTCATCAGCGGATCCGACAGTGCTTCGCTGGCTGGATCACGACTCGGACTCGATCGTCGACGAGGTGTGGGTGGATTCTCCGGCTGCTACGGAGAACGACCCGACCGTCAACTACTTCTACGAGGACGAGGGGTCCGCCAAGAGCCTGCACGACGTGACGATCGTGCACACCGACGCCTCCAGTGGTGCCGAGCCATGGGGTGCAGGTGATCAGTGCCACCCGCCGTACCCTTGCGAGACCTACCAGTCCGAGGATCCGAGGATCCCGGCGACCTCCGACTTCCCGTGGATCACCCGAATAGTGGACCCGACCGGGGTCGAAGTGCTGGAGAACGGCTACGAGTTCCGTGGCCCTCACCGAGTGACGGTTGGCTCCGGGGTCTCCGCGGGCACCTGGTGGCCGACGGTCGACGACCTCGAGACGCCCGATGTCCCAGAGGTGGGGCGCAGCCACTACGTCTTCTTCGACGACGGGAGTGGATCCACCTCGGGTACCTTCGACGTCGAAGTCGACGACGACGGCGACCCGGAGACCTTCTCCTGGGACGCGACCGTCGAGGGCCTCGAGACGTTCCTGGGCTCGAAGGTGGCCGGCACCATCGTGGAGGGCGTCGAGCCGCTCGACGACCAGGACGGCTGGTACCGGATCATCTGGGGTGACGACGCCCCCCACACATTCGCGCTGACCGACACCGTCAACAACGCCACGTTGAGCGATCACGTCGACATCGCCTGGAACGACAACGTGGCGTCGCTCCAACCGATCCTCGACGTGATCATGCCCGGGGCCACGATCACCAACCCGGGGAGCTCGACGCGCCTGTTCGACATCAACTGGCCGACGACCCACGCCCACGGCCTCGTGATCACCACCGATGGCGTGACCGGTGGAACCATCACCGCGTCCGTCCTGGACACGCCGGCCCCTCGCAACCTTCGGGTGTCTTCCCAGCAGTTCCCCAGCGGCGACACCGTCTCCTTCACCTATGACCTCACCTCGTCGTTCCTCTACGGGCCGTCGGACAGCCTCCAGGCGGCGTGGGACACGACGGTCACATTCGACGACGGCGTCAGCTCGGAGACGGTCACCTACCACCACGACGCCCACGGCCAGCTGGTGGGGATCACCGACCCAAGAGCCGGCGAGATAGAGACGACCTACGACGACGGACAACTGGACTACTTCGAGGACCGTCGGGGAGGTCAGGTCGATGCCACCTATGACACCCTCGGGAGGATCGTGCAGCGCTCCTGGCCCGATCCCGACGGTGCCGGGGCCGCGTACGCGTCCTCGAGCGAGTACTTCGCCTACATGGCCGCCGACGACAGCCGGCCCTTGATCACCGTCGACACGGCGGGCACCACGACGACCTACGACTACGCAGCGCATGCCACCGGCGACGACCCCGACGACCGCGTCCCGTCGAGGGTGATGGTCTGCGGGCTCCGAGAGGACCCTTCGAACGGCCTCACCACAGCGGACGCCTGCGAGCACGGAGCGGCGGGGACCGAGACCACAGCGATCACCTCTTCGGATGGGCTGGTGAACCAGCTCACCGACCCCGACGGGGTGGTGAGCACGTACCACTACGGCTCCGAGGGCGGCTACACGGGCTGCTCGGGTCGCCAGCTGTGCTCGGAGACCTCTGCAGGGGTGACCACGACCTACACCTACGACCCGGCCACGGGCCAGGTCGGTTCCGCCACCACCCAAGGGGCGGGCACCACGAGCTACCTCTACGACCGCGCAGGGCCGCCCCATAGAGGTCCGCGACCCCCTGTATGACCCTGGAAGCGGGCACCACGCGCGCAGCTTCGGCTACGACGCCGCTGGGCGGCTCTCATGGGTCTCGGACGAGTCCAACCCCGACGCCGACGGGCCCACCGGCCTCCCCGACGATGACCTCCCCTCGGTCTCCTACACCTACCGCCCCGACGGCCAGGTGGCGACCGAGACCACCCTTGTGGACGCGGACACCGCAGCCACCACCACCACCGCCCACGCCTACGACTCGGCGGGGCGCCTGGTCTCGACGACGGTCGCGGCGGGAAGCGCCGATGCGGCCACGACCACCTACGACAACGGGCCTCTCGGGCGCCTGGAGAAGATCACGGACCCCACCGGCGTCGTGACCCAGCTCTGCTACGACGCCGACGGCAACCAGATCCGCCAGGTGGTGGGGGCGACCCCGAGCCCGTGCGGGCCCACGCCGCCCGCGGGCACCGAGGTCAGCGCCACCGCATTCGACCTGTTGGGCAGGGTGTCGTGCGAGGCCGGCCCCGATGTCGCCGCCGCTGCGACCTACGCCGCCTCGGGGGAGCTCGACTGCGGCTCTGCGGGCATCACCCGCTACTCCTATGACCCCGCTGGGCGCCTCGAGTCGACGACCGTCGCGGCGGGTAGCGCCGATGCGGCTACCACCACCTACGATCACGGAGCGCTCGGGCGCCTGGAGAGCCTCACGGACCCGACCGGCGTCGTCACCCAGCTCTGCTACCGGCCCGGCGGCAGCGAAGTGCGTCGGGTGCTGGGGCCCGCCGAAGATCCTTGCAGCCCGACGCCCCCGGGTGGAGGGGCGCAGGTCTGGGCAATCGGCTACGACACGCTGGGCCGGGTGTCGTGTGAGGCCGGCCCCGAGGCCGCCGCCAGTGCGACCTACGACGCTTCGGGGGAGCTCGACTGCGGCTCTGCGGGCATCACCCGCTACTCCTATGACCCCGCGGGGAGGGTGACGAGGGTGACCCGCTACGCGGACACCGACAAGGAGTCGGTGACCGAGAGCTCCTATGACCCCGCTGGGAGCCTCAGCGAGGTGCGCGTCCCGCCCCCGGGGCTCGACTGCTACCACTGGGACACCCAGTCGACGTGCGGGGCGAACCCCGAGGTGATCGCGCCCGTGACGGCGGAGGCCCGCACCTACACCCCGACGGGTCGCCTCGAGACCGTGACCCGGCCCGTCCCGCACCGCGACGAGGCGCTGCGAGCCGACTTCGGCGACGAGCCCGACATCGGGGTGCTCGAGACCGTGACCACCCGCTACTCGTATGACTCGGCGGGGCGTCTGGAATCAGTGGCGGACCCCTACGCGTACCTGGGCACCCAACAGCCCACCACCTACAGCTACGACGGAGCCGGGCGGCTCAACCACGAGGTCACAGCCGCGGGCATCGAGACCTGGTGGCACCACGACGGTGCGGGACGACTTCGCTACGAGGTCACAGCTGACCCCTCGGGCCAGGGCACCTGGGTGGCACGAGAGCACCGCTACGGCCCCACCGGCCAGCTGGTCTCGGTCACAGAGCCCTATCCGGTCACCGACCCCACCGCCCCGAGCGCTGCGCCGGGCGGCACCCCGCAGGTAGCCTTCGCCTACGACGCGGCTGGGCGCATGCGCTCTGTCACCGACGCGCTCACCAACACCGTCACCTACGCCTACGACGCCAGGGGCAACCGCATCTCGCGCAGCTCCAACGGTGCAGGCGGAGCGGTGACCGAGACCTGGTCATACGACCCCGCCGACCGCCTGGTGGGAACCGCCCGACAGCGCGCGGACGCCGCCGCGACGATGCAGACCTCAGTCGTGTACGACTTCGCCTACGACACCCAGACCGACCCCTGCGGGCTCGGCGCTGCGCCCGAGCCGCTCGGGCGGGTGATAGAGCGCATCGACGACGAGGACCGACGGGTCTGTGTCGACTACGACGCCGCAGGGCGCATCGGCACCGAGGCCTACTCAGGGGGAGCGGGAACAGCCTTCGAGGTGGCCTACGCCTACGACGAAGCCGGCAACCCGACCACCGTCACCGACACCCGCCAGCCCGGCACCTGGACCCGCAGCTTCGACCTCGCGGGCGGGGTGCTCGCAGCCACCATGCCCGACGGCACCACCCGCACCTACGGGCGGGACTCCTGGGGCAACCTCACCTCGCTCGCCGAGACCAGAGACGGCGCGCGTCACACCAACTGGCGCTCCTATGACCTGACGGGGCGGCTCCAGTACACGGGGGTGGCGACGGGGACCGGGGACTGGCTCAGCCTCCAGATCGGCCGCTATGAGCGCGACCCCGACGGGCGCCCCACCGCCGAGACCCTCATCGAGCTGTACTGGAACGAGGGGGTGAGCATCGACTGGGACGACGGGACCCTCACCCACACCACAGGCACGGTGCCCCCCGACGACCCCGACTGGTTCCGGTACAACTACTCGGGCCGCTACTGGGACTACGACGCGGCCGGGGAGGTCTCCGACTACATCGAGGTCCTCCCGGAGCCGACCGGCTCCGACCCCAACTCCTACACGCTCGACATCGGCTACCTGGATCGGGATCCAGCGGGCCGGATCACCGGCGACCTGGAGTGGGTGCTCGACTACGACTTCGACCCCTACGAGATGACGATCGTCGACTACGGCTACACCACCTACGGCTACGACCACGCGGGCCAGCTGGTCTCAGCAGACGACGGCGAGACCGAGCGCGCCTGGGACTACGACGCCCGGGGCAACCGGATCTCAGAGGCCGTCACCGACGCCGGGGGCACCGACACCACCACCTACGGATACGACGCATGGGGACGGCTCGCATCCGCCACAGCACCAGGGGCCACGACGGCCTACGCCTACGACGACTCGGGCCGCAGGGTCTCCGAGACCGCAGGCTCCCAGGTCGTCTCCTACGGCTACGATCCCGCGGGGGATGCTCGCGACGCGCACCGTCGAAGAGGCCTCGGTGAGGACCGAGGAGACCACCCGCACCTACCTCGCGGGGCTGGGGCTGACCGACGTCGTCGAGGTCACCGACCCCGACGGGAGCCCGCAGACCACCACCGCCCACCTCTCCCTCGACGACCAGGTCACGGGCATGTCATCGGTCATCTCCTACGACGCTGGCGACGGCTGGCGCAACCTGATGTACGGCGACGGCAGGGCGCTGGGGGACTGGGAGGGCCTCAACGGCTACTCCTACGACCACCTGGGCTCGCGCCGCGCCTACCACGAAGGCGAGACGACCGCCACGGCCGCCTCCTACGACGCCTGGGGCCGGGCCGAAGAGCCCGCACCCGCCGGATCGGACCTGGTCAGCTTCGGCTACCGGGGCGAGGTCACGACAGACGGCCTGGTGCACCTGCGCAACCGCGTCTACGACCCCACCACCGGCACCTTCCTCACCCCCGACCCGTTGGATGGAGTCGACGGGACGCCGACGGTCGCCAACCCCTACCACTACGCCGACAACGACCCCCTCAACAAAATCGATCCGTTGGGGTTGCGGCCGAGCGATTGCGGTCTGACAGCAGCGAGCCGGGACGCGTACCCGGGTCGTTCCAACCGGTACGACAGCTCCGGTGGCGAGCAGATCCGCTACTCGGAAGAGGGAGACGGGATCGACGTCAAGGTCCACGGGGACGTTGGCTGCGCCCGCTACGTCGCGCTCTTCATTCCGGGGGCGAGTACCGGGCTTGGCAACTTTGGTGAGTTCGATCGAGCGGCGAAGAACTTCTACGACGATGCCGCAAGGATTGTCGGCCCGAACGCAATCGCGACAGTCGCATGGCTCGGCTATGACCCGCCTGGCGGGTTCACGGTGGACGCTCTGGGCCTCGACGATGCGAAGAAGGGCGGTCGGCTCCTCGCGCAGGACCTTGACTTCCTCTCAACCTTCGGAATGGGGAGGTACTCGTCCGATCGGACGACATCGTTGGTGACGAACAGCTACGGCAGTCTCGTTGCGGGATACGCGATCCGGAACAACGGAGCCGAGGTCGACAACGTCGTTACTGTCGGTAGTCCCGGGTTCGGTCCCCACGTTGGTAGCGAGGACAAGCTGAGTGGCGTCCAGGTGTGGGCCGGGATGGCAGACGGCGACTCGATCAACCGATTGCCGAACTTCCTGTTCGGAACCGATCCGCACGGCAGTGACTTCGATGGCGGGTGTCGCTTTGACACCTCGGATAACCACGGGCACGACGCGATCAACGGAAACGGGAAGGGGTACTTCGATCGCGGCTCGAGCGCGTACAACAACATCCTGAACATCATCACGGGCCGCTACGGGAGCGTCGGAGCCCACGACGGCGATTCGGATTGCCCGTGAGGTTGCTGCGCGTCCCCGCCCGTGCTCGCAAGGCCGAGGCTCTTCTGCTCGTCCTCGTTGCGCTCGCGTGGCTAGGCGTCGCTGTGGTGACGATGATCGGGTCGCCGAAGAGAACGAGACTTCGTCTCTAGGCTCGGCGCCGGAGGACCCGTCCTTGGAAGACCAGCTAGCCGAACTCGACTCGCTGCTTCTGACGTCGATCGCCGAGGTCGAGCTCGATAGCGACGCAGCGCGACGCGAGGTCGTGGACAACTCCTGTGTCGGTCCCGGCGGAACCGGGAAGAACGTGCGCTTCTACTTCGATGAGCCCTCCCACGATCGAGCAGTCGACACCTTGCGCGCGCTCGAGAGCTACTGGAGCAGCGCTGAGGGCGTTGAGATCAACGACGCCTTGCAGGATGATGGCTCGCTAGCCTCGCTTCTTGCTGTCTCGGGCGATTTGGGCCTGGAGGGCTGGTGGTTCCCCGCCTCGGAAGAGTTGGCCATCGGGGGAAGCACGACGTGTGTCCACGCTGCGGTTGTGTCTACGACGACCTCCACCACAGATCTACCGAGCACTGATGAGCCCGGTTCTACGTCTACGACGGCGTCGTAGGTTCTGCGGTGCTCGCATCGCGGGCGGGTTCTCGCGCGCTGACAACGACCCACTCAACAAAGTCGACCCGCTGGGGTTGTCGCCGAAGGACTGCGACATGAACCTGTCGGGGTGCACGACCGTGGTGGATGACCAGGTGCTCGGCCGGATCTCGGCGATCGATCAAGGCGGTGGCCAGACGCCGCCGACTGGGGCGGAGGCCTTGGCTGAGAACCACATGTTTGCCGGCGGCCCGTATCAGAACCTCGTGACGTGGAAGAGCGACATGCTCAGCTGGGCAGGCTCAGCTGGAGTTGATATCGCGGTGTTGTTCCGCACAGTGAACCAGGAGGCGGCGGGTCGGTCCTGGACTATCGGTGACAAGGCCGGAGATCTAGTGAATCTGCTCGGTGGATCGATGTGCGATCGAGGCGTCCCAGGGGCGTGTGGTCGGACCGGAGGCCTTGGCATCGATGACGTGTCGCTCGGTCTCACGAACATCACGCGGGATGCCTTCAACTACACCACGGGTCACCGGTGTGGTGGCGGTGGTTCGGGTAGCTGGACGGACCTGATCGCCAGTGGGGGATATGGCATCCAGATGGCCGCGTTCCACCTGGCCGCTCTGGACTGCGACATCATGGACCACGTTCGGAGTCACCCCAACCAGTTCAGGGTGGTGACCGGGTCGGCTGACGCGTGGGGCTGGGACAGCAGCGCGCTCTATCAGCGTGACAGCACCGGCAACCGGATCCTCTCTCGGAATGCGCTCAGCATGTTCGGCTACGTCGCGGGGCTCCCCGCGGCCATGCGGGTCTTGAACAACGGGAGCTTGGACACCACCGAGAGGGCACAGTGGATGAACCGCCAAAACGCTGCCGTGAACCGCTCGACGATGGCGTCGCCGGCATCGTCGATGAACCTCTCCAGCGTCAACGATTTCTACTGTTCCTACGACGGCTTCTTCAGCTGTTGATCGATGAGGCTTGGGCTCGCGGTCGCGATGGTCGTGGTGGTTGCGGGGTGTTCGTGCTCAGCCAATCCGCAACCCGGAACTGATCAGGAGAAGCAGATCCTCGAGGAAGCGACCTCGGGCCTGGGAGACCCGATCGACAAGTTCCTCTACTACGACGCCGCCGGTCGATCGTTCGCCGTCGAGTCAGTCGATGCAGCTCAGGATGCCATCGAGGTGCCGGACGGCTTCGTCGCTGACCCCCCAGCTCCTCCGGGCCCGGTTGCCCCGGGTGGGATTGTTGGCATGGCGAGCTGGGGTGACGAGCAGCTGGGTTGCGTGATCGAGCTGTTCGAGGTCACCGACCTATCCCTGTCGGACCGTGAGATCCCCGAGTTGGTGCGCTCTGGCGACGAGTTCCTCGTCGAGGTTCACGTCGGCTGCTGATCGACGCTTCAGCTGGCGTTGGCCCAGCGGCGTGATTCTTGGCGGAGGATGACGGCTTCGAGGAGGGCTTTGACGAGCTGTTTGCCTTCGGTGTCGAGGTGGGTGGTGGCTTCGAATTGGAGGCGGAGTTCTTCGTCGGGTTGGCGTTCGTGGTCGTCGAAGACGAGGGAGTCGGTGGTGACTGAGAGCGCGAGGGCGAGGTTGCGGAGCACGTCGAGGGTGGGTGCGGAGCTGCCGGCTTCGTAGCGGCGGATTGTGGGTGCCGAGAACTCGATCGGCGGGCTGGTGACCGGTCGATCTGCTCTTCGAGATGTGCTCAGGGCGTGTGTCGCAGGTCGCGGATGCTCGCGATCGCGCGCTGGATCCCGGTGTGAAGAGGGTGTAGTCGGTTCGTCGGGCCGCTCAGGCGGCGCGGCGGTACTCGTTGATGAGCCCACCCAGGACCGGGTGACGGGTGACCGCGCCGTTGAGCGGGGTCGGCTCGGGGTTGAGGCCCACGGGGGGCTCCTGGCCCAGGGCACGATGAGGCCGGTGCGAGTTGTAGTGGGTCACGTACTCTGCGAGCACTCGCCGCAGGTGGCTGGCGCCCATGATGATGAGGTGGTCCAGGCACTCTCGGCGGACCGTGCCGATGGTGCGCTCGCAGATCGAGTTCGCGACGGGCGTGCGGAACGGCGTGAGGATCACCTCGAGGTCACAGCTCCGGGCGGCGTGATCGAACAGCGCCCCGGCGTAGGCGACGCCGCGGTCTCGGATCAACCAGCGAGCGGACATCTCCTTCTCGTCGAGGTCGCATGCGCAGCTCGCGGACGGACTGGGTGGCGAAGCGGGCGGTGGGCCGGTCGGTGACCGCGACGTGGAGGATCTCCCGGGTTCCGTGGTGGACGAACACCAGCACGTGGAGCTGGCGCAGGGCGAGCGTGTCGACGCAGAAGAAGTCGCAGGCGACGATCCCCGCCGCCTGGGAGCGCAGGAACCGCCGCCACGTCGAGGACCGGTTGCGGGGTGCGGGGGAGAGGCCGTTGCGGCGCAGGATCGCCCACACCGTCGACGCCGCGACCCCAACACCGAGGCGGCAGAGCTCGCCGTGTATGCGCCGGTAGCCCCAGGAGGGGTTCTCCCGGGCCAGGCGGCACACCAGCGCCTCGACGGCGGCATCTACCGGTGGGCGTCCCCTGCGGCGACGCGACCTCCGGGCCCGTCGCCAGGTGGCCAGTCGGCGGTGCCAGGAGAGCACCGTGTCGGGCTTGACGAGCAACGCCGACCAGCGATGGCGGGGCAGTACTCGGGCGAGCGCCGAGAGGACGGCCCGGTCCGCGTCGTCGTGGGCCGCACGTGCGATCTGACGGCGCAGCACCATGTTCTCGTGGCGCAGGACCACCAGCTCGACGTCGCGCTCGAAGCCCGAGCGGCGAGCCAGAGCCACCAGCTCGAGGGTGCGGCGCAGGGACCAGTAGAGAAGGCGGACCAGCATCGCCTCAGGCTTCCACACCGACTGGAATCGCCTCGTGGTGGGCAGGTTTGGGTCCTAGACTGGTTGTGGGTCTGCTGCACGGTTTGGTGACATCTGAGCTGTGGTGCCGTGAGGCGCCGCTGGAAGGATGTTCACCATGCCCAAGCCCTATCCCCGTGAGTTCCGTGAGGACGTGATCCGGGTCGCCCGCAGCCGCGAGCCCGGCGTCCACCTGAAGGATGTCGCCGCCGATTTCGGGATCTCGGAGTCGTGTTTGAACAACTGGCTCAAGCGGGCCGATGTCGAGGACGGCATCCGCCCCGGTGTGACCGAGGCCGAGCACGCCGAGAACCGTGAGCTGCGCAAGCGGTTGCGGCTGCTCGAGCAGGAGAACGAGGTGCTGCGCCGGGCAACGGCGTATCTGTCCCAGGCGAACCTGCCGGGAAAATGATCTACCCGCTCGTGAGCGAGCTCGCCGCCGACGGGATCCCCGTCACGGTGACGTGCCGGGTCCTCAAGCTCGCCCGCCAGCCCTACTACCGGTGGCTGGCCAACCGGGTGACCGACGCCGAGTGGGATGAGGCGCACCTCGCGAACGCGATCTTCGACGCGCACCGCGACGATCCCGAGTTCGGATACCGGTTCCTCGCCGACGAAGTCCGCGCCGAGGGCCATGCCGTGTGTGACCGCACCGTGTGGAAGCACTGTCGTGACATGGGCTGGTGGTCGAGCTTCGGCAAGCCCCGCAACCGCAAGCGAGGCAAGCCAGGCACCCCCGCCCACGACGACCTGGTGCGCCGCGACTTCACCGCGAACGCCCCGAACCGGCTGTGGCTCGCCGACATCACCGAGCACCGCACGACCGAAGGCAAGCTCTACCTGTGCGCCATCAAGGACGTGTCCTCGAACCGGATCGTCGGCTGGTCGATCGACAGTCGCATGAAGGCCCGCCTCGTCGTCGCTGCGATCGAGATGGCCGCCGCCCGCCGCGGTGACGTCGCCGGCTGCATCCTTCACAGCGATAGGGGCAGCCAATTTCGCGCTCGGAAGGTGCAGCGGGCCCTGACCCATCACCGCATGGTCGGATCGATGGGCCAGGTCGGCTCCGCCGGCGACAACGCCGCGATGGAGTCGTTCTTCTCGCTCCTGCAGAAGAACGTGCTCAACCGCCGCCGCTGGGCCACCCGCGACGAGCTGCGCATCGCCATCGTCACCTGGATCGAACGCACCTACCACCGACGCCGACGCCAAGACGCCCTCGGCCGATTGACGCCCATCGAATACGAAGCCATCATCACCCCACCCGCGGCTCAGGCCGCCTGACCCAACCTGTCACCGGATCGTGCAGCAGACCCTGTCGATGTCTATGACGGTTGATCTCCCTGAGGACGCGATGGAACGCCTCCGAGCCGAAGCGGAACGGCGCGGCGTCAGCGTGAATGACCTCATCGGCGAGCTCGTCGAGCGGGAGTTCGCCCCCGCGCGGAGCGGCCACAAGTCTCTCGGCTTTGTCAGCCTGGGGTCCTCATCTTCGGGGCGAACCGCCCGCGACGCTGAGGAGATGCTTGCTGAGGGCTTCGGGCGCGACTGATCTGTGCTGATCGTCGACACCGGTGTCCTGTTGGCTGCGGCTGCCCGAACGACGACGAAGCGCCACCAGCTCGAGGGTGCGGCGCAGGGACCAGTAGGCGAGTCGGACCAGCATCGCCGCAGCCTGGCAGGGAGCGATCCTGATCGCCTGTGGGCTCGACCGGTCGTACACTCGGGGACGTGACGGTCACCCTCGATCTTCCGGAAGACGCCCTCGAGCGGCTGCGCGCCGAGTCGGATCGCCGGGGGATCTCCGTCGACGACCTGGTCGCTGAGTTGGCTTCTCGCCTTCCGGCTGAGACCCGAGCCGGCGCCCACCGTCTGAGCTTCATCGGGATCGGCGCATCGGGTGACACCCGCCCCCTCGAGATCCACCGGGAGCGAGCCGAGCTCGCCGAGCGCAAGCTCGCCGAAGGCATCTGAGCAACCCGGCCGTGCTGCTGGTCGACACCAACGTCCTGCTCGCCGCGGCTGACATCTCCACCTCCGACCATGATCGCTGCGCGGGGGTCCTCGACGACCACACCGACCTCGCTGTCACCGCACCTGTCGCGGTCGAGACGGCCTGGATGATCGAGTCACGCCTCGGCCCCGCCGCAGAGGCGGCCTTCGTGGGCTCGATCGCGACCGGTGAGCTCGCGGTTCTCGAGCTCACCCCGACAGACTGGGCGCGTTCGTGCCGAGCTGATCTCCGCCTACGCAGATCTCCGCCTCGGAATCGTCGACGCGTCGGTGGTCGCGGTCGCCGAGCGATTGAGGGTGATCACCATCGCCACGCTCAACCACCGGGACTTCGCTGTGGTCCGCCCGGCCCATGTCGAAGCGTTCGAGATCGTCCCCTGAGGTGGTTGTACGTAGGTGTGGTCGGCTGTGACGGTGGTCGGTCTGACCAGGGCATGCGCTTCGACCCGCACTCAGGATCGGCCCCGTCAGCCGCGTCTCAATCTCCCTCGGCGTCGAGCGGCATCCGGCGCTCGTGGCCCATCATCCCGACCACCCGTGCCACCACCACCACCAGGAAGACCTGGCCGATGAGCGCTTCGAGGATGGCGAGTGTGCGGGCCTGGTCGGTGCCGGGGACGATGTCGCCGTAGCCGAGGGTGGTGAGCGTGACGAAGCAGTAGTAGGTGTAGCTGACCCGGTCTCCGAACGAGGCCCCGAGCAGCGCCGCATCGTCGATCCGGTCGAGCGCCTGGAAGAGGAAGGAGAACGCCACACCGATCATCACGTACACCAGGACGGCACCGAAGACGGTGCGGATGGTGATGTGACGGTGGCGGGCGATCCGGCTCAACACGGCGACCGGGGTGAGCACCAGGAGGAGCCCGTATCCGATTGCCGCTCCGGCGTCGAGGGCGGTGACGTCGGTCAGGTCGCCGGTGGCCACCGCCACCGCTGCGAGCACCGCCACGGCGGCAGCTCCTGCCAGCTGCCATCCGGCCACGTGTGAAGAGCTGAGGGCCACCACGACCGCCACACCGGAGAGCACCGCGACGAAGGCCGATGTGGCGGCGCCCTCCGGGAGGAACGCGGGCAGGACGATCGCCGTCAACAGCAGGAGCAGGGCGATCCCGAAAGCGTCGGTGAGCGCGCGCGGGGACCGGGCCGGCGCGGTCTCGGCGTCGCCGGGCCGGGGCTGCTCGGGTTCGGTCATCGTTGCGTCTCCCGCATCAGGTCCGGAGGAGCTGCCATCCGTCGTAGTCGGTGCCCGGGACCGGCAGGTGGACCCTCGGTCCACCGGTAGGCTCGGAGCTGCCATGGACCGCCCATCCCCCGACCCCGTGAAGCTGCTCTCCTGGTGGGACGAGTGGGAGCGGGGTGAGACCCCGCCGGGGAAGGTCCTCGCCAACCTCAAGACAGCGGGACTCCCCGAGCTGCTGCAGCGGCTCGTCGAGGAAGACGACGACTGAGGCAACCGGGAGATGATCGAGCGGGGTGGCCTCCAGCGGATCCCACGCCCGCCCGGGGCACGCGTCGGCGGACCCCCGCCCTGGGCGGATCTGGGTGATGCCGATCGCGACCCCTCCCTGGAGACGGTGAAGGAGGCGTTGGGCCGGGCCGGCCCGGGCCGTGCGCACCCCGTCGAGTCCGTGGGGGTGCGCGCCTCGGCGGTGCTGGCCCCCCTCTACGAGGAGGAGGGACGGGTCCACCTCGTGTTGACGCGGCGGGCTCAGCACCTGCGCTCCCACCGGGGAGAGGTGAGCTTCCCCGGGGGTCGTCGCGACCCGGGGGACCGTGACCTGCGCGCGACCGCGCTGCGGGAGGCCCACGAGGAGACCGGGCTGGATCCCTCGACGGTGGAGATCGTGGGGGAGCTCGACCACCTGACGACCGTGACCAGCCGGTCGTTCATCGTCCCGTACATAGGGGTGCTCCCGGGCCGGCCAGAGCTGGAGCCCAACCCCGAAGAGGTGGAGAGGATCCTCCACGTCAGCTTGCGGGAGCTCCTGGACCCGGAGGTGTTCCGCCAGGAGCGGTGGGGGCTCCCCGGCCTCGGGTACCCCGTCCACTTCTTCGACCTGGTGGGCGACACCGTCTGGGGGGCCACCGCCGCGATGTTGGTGAACTTCCTGGCCCTGGTCACAGGGAGCCGTGGCGCCGCCGGGCCAGAGCGCGGGCGCCGGTCCGATAGCGTCTGACCCATGCCGAAGGTGATCTTCGAGGGCGCGACCCACCAGGAGATCGTCGCCCAGGTGAAGAGGTGGCTCGCGTCGCAGGTGGCCGACGAGGAGGGACAGCTCTCCGCGTCGCAGGCGGTGGAGCAGGGGGCCGAGCTGACCAAGGACGCGCTGACGCCTCGTCGCCGCGGCAGCCCCGAGACCGGTGGCGCAGAACGAGCTGGTGAAGGGCCTCACCGACCTGGGCTACAGGGCGACCGATGCCAGCAAGCAGGCCGTGCTCGAGGGCCTGGGCAACCTGGAGCGGCTGAGCGGCGGAGCCGTGGTCCGGAGGGTGTCCCAGCGGGCCGGCGAGGTCGTGTACGAGATGAACACCGGCGTCGCCAAGGGGCTGCTCAAGTCGCTCACCGGTCGCTGAACCCCGGTCCGGCGGAGGGTTCCCACTCGGTCGGGCAGCCTCTAAGCTGAGCGTTTCCGCGTGGAGTGGATGGGTCGACCTGGAAGGGGAGAGGGCCGTGGCTGAACTGGAGATCGGCATCGGCAAGTCCGGGCGACGGGCCTACGGGTTCGACGACATCGCCATAGTCCCCAGCCGCCGGACCCGGGATCCCGAGGACGTCGACATCAGCTGGGAGATCGACGCGTTCACCTTCGAGCTCCCTCTGATGGGGGCAGCGATGGACGGGGTGATAAGCCCCGCCACCGCGATCGAGATCGGTCGTCTCGGCGGGCTCGGTGTGCTGAACCTCGAAGGCCTGTGGACCCGCTACGAGGATCCCGACACCCTGCTCCAGGAGATCTCCGAGCTCCCGCCCGAGAAGGCCACGCTGCGGATGCAGGACGTCTACTCGAAGCCGGTCGAGCTCGACCTGATCCCGCAGCGGATCCGCGAGATCCGGGAGGCCGGCGTGGTCTCGTGCGTCTCGGTCACCCCTCAGCGCACGGAGACCTTCATCCCGAAGGTGCTCGAGGGCGAGCTCGACCTCCTCGTGATCCAGGGGACGGTCGTCTCGGCGGAGCACGTAAGCAAGCAGCAGGAGCCCCTCAACCTGAAGCGCTTCGTGCGGGAGCTCCCCATCCCGGTGATCGTCGGCGGCTGCGCCAGCTACCAGGCAGCGCTCCATCTGATGCGCACCGGAGCGGCCGGGATCCTGGTCGGGGTCGGGCCGGGTCATGCCTGCACGACCCGGGGGGTGCTGGGCATCGGGGTCCCGCAGGCCACCGCGATCGCAGACGCCCGGGCCGCCCGCATGCGCCACCTGGACGAGACGGGGGTGTACGTCCACGTGATCGCGGACGGTGGCATGGGCACCGGGGGCGACGTGGCCAAGGCGATCGTCTGCGGCGCCGATGCCGTGATGCTCGGGTCACCTCTCGCCGCAGCCGTGGAGGCGCCGGGCCGTGGCTACCACTGGGGCATGGCCACCTTCCACCCCACGCTGCCCAGGGGCGCCCGCGTCCACGTCGGCACGCGGGGGACGTTGGCCGAGATCCTCGTCGGCCCTGCTCACGAGAACGACGGACGTCTCAACCTGTTCGGGGCCCTGCGCACGTCGATGGCGACCTGCGGGTACGAGAGCGTGAAGGAGTTCCAGAAGGCGGAGGTCATGGTCGCCCCCGCGCTCCAGACCGAGGGGAAGAGCCTCCAACGGTCCCAGGGCATCGGGATGGGACATCACTGACCAGCGAGAGGTCGTGAGCCCCAGCGCCCTCGCGGAGGACCCGTCGTGAGTCAGCCAACTCCGGAGGAGACGGTCCTGGTCGTCGACTTCGGCGCCCAGTACGCCCAGCTCATCGCCCGGAGGGTGCGCGAGGCCCACGTCTACAGCGAGATCGTTCCCCACACGATCACCGCGGAGGAGCTGCGCTCCCGCGGCCCGGCGGGTGTGATCTTGAGCGGCGGCCCCAAGTCGGTGCTGATCGAGGGCGCTCCTTCGATCGACCCCGCCGTGTACGAGACCGGCATCCCCATCCTGGGGATCTGCTACGGAGCCCAGCTCCTCGCCCGCGATCTCGGCGGCACCGTGTCGCTCACCGGCCGTGGCGAGTACGGCCGCACCTCGATGCGGGTCCTGCACGACGGGTTGCTCTTCGGTCATGACCAGCCGTCGGAGCAGCAGGTGTGGATGAGCCACTTCAACTCGATCAGCGTCGCTCCCGTCGGGTTCACCATCACCGCCACGACCCAGGACGCCCCGGTCGCCGCGCTCGAGGACGGCGATCGGGCGATCTTCGGCGTGCAGTTCCACCCCGAGGTCGTCCACACGCCCCACGGCCAGGAGATGCTGAAGCACTTCCTGTACGAGGCGTGCGGCTGCCAGCCGACGTGGACCATGACCTCGATCATCGAGAGCTCCGTGGAGGCGATCCGTGCACAGGTGGGATCCGGGAGGGCCATATGCGGGCTGTCGGGGGGTGTCGACTCCTCGGTGGCGGCGGCGCTGGTCCACAAGGCGATCGGCCCACAGCTCACCTGCGTCTTCGTGGACACCGGGCTGCTGCGGAGGGACGAGGGCGATCAGGTGGTCGAGACCTTCCGCCGCCACCAGGGGATGGAGCTCCTCCACGTGCGCGCCGCGGAGCGGTTCTTCGACGCCCTCGGCGGCGTGACCGATCCGGAGGAGAAGCGCAAGACCATAGGCGAGCTCTTCGTGCGCATCTTCGAGGAGGCGGCGGTCGGGGTCGAGGACGCGCGTTTCCTCGTGCAGGGGACGCTGTACCCGGACGTCATCGAATCCGGTACGGAGCACGCGGCCACGATCAAGACCCACCACAACGTCGGCGGACTTCCCGAGGACATGGAGCTGGACCTGGTCGAGCCCTTGAGGAACCTCTTCAAGGACGAGGTCCGCAAGGTGGGAGAGGAGCTGGGCCTTCCCGAGGAGATCGTGTGGCGGCAGCCGTTCCCCGGTCCGGGTCTCGGGGTGCGCATCATCGGTGACATCACTCCCGAGAAGGTGGCCACGCTCCAGCACGCGGACGCCATCGTCCGGGAGGAGATCCGGAAGTCGGAGCTCGAACGGGAGGTCTGGCAGTACTTCGCCGTGCTGCCCGACATCCGCACCGTCGGTGTGATGGGCGACGAGCGCACCTACGCCCACCTGGTGGTCGTCCGGGCGGTGACCAGCGAGGACGCGATGACCGCCGACTGGGCGCGCCTGCCCTACGACCTGCTGGAGACGATGTCCTCCCGGATCATCAACGAGGTTCCGGGAGTCAACCGGGTCGCGTATGACATAACCTCCAAACCGCCGGGAACCATCGAGTGGGAGTAGGAGGGCGTGGAGCGGGAGCTGTCCAAGACGGAGCTCGAGCTCCGACTCGCCGAGGCTGAGCGCGAGTTGGAGAGCGCCCGGTCGGGTCGCTCCCGGGGACGCGGTCGTTCCCGGGTGAGGGGGATCCTCGTCGCGGTCCTCGTGGTGTTGGGAACGGTGCTGGGCCTTGCGGGGAACCTCGTGTCATGGATCGAGGTGACCCTTCTCGAGACCGACACCTGGGTGGAGACGGTGGAGCCGCTGCCATCGGATCCTGCCATCGCGAAGGCTCTCTCCGCGTACCTGGTGGACGAGCTGTTCAGCACGGTCGCACTGGAGGAGGAGATCCGGTCCGCACTTCCCGAGGATGCGGCGTTCCTCGCCGGGCCGCTCACCTCGGCGCTGCGGTCGTATGCGGTCGACGTGGCTGTCGAACTGCTCCGGTCGGAGCAGTTCGCCCAGATATGGACCCAGACGAACGAGACCGCCCACAGCCTCTTGGTGGGTGTGCTCGAAGGGGGCGGTGAGAACGTGGCCGTGGAGGAGGGTCGGGTCACCGTCGACCTGCGGCCCGCGGTGAACGCGCTCGCGGAGCGTCTGGGCGTCGATCTCGAGGGCCTCCTGGAGCAGGTCGAGGTCCCGGAGGACGCCGGTCGGTTCACGGTGCTGGAGAGCGAGCAGCTCGGCTCGCTCCAGGATGCTGTCGAGCTGCTCCACGCCCTCGGCTGGTTCGTCCCGGCGCTCGCCGTCATCGCGTGGATCCTCGCGCTGGTTCTTGCATCGGATCGGCGCCGGACCGTGCTCGGCATCGGCGTGGGTCTCGGCACCGTGACCCTCGCAACGGGGTTGGTGCTCGACCTGGCCCGGGCGCGGACCCTGGACCGCATCTCCGACCCCGAGCGATCCGATGCCGCCGAATCGTTCTGGGACCTGGTCCTGAGGGGCTTCACCTCGCAGAACAGGGCCCTGTTCGCCTTCGGAGCGGTGCTCGTCGTGGGCGCCTACCTCATGGGGCCCGGGCGCGGCGCGGTCTGGCTGAGGGGCCGCGCGCACCGTGGCGCGGGTGCCATCGACGAGCAGCTCGAGGAGCGCCCCGGCTGGTTGTTGGGGCTCACCGGCGTCGCTCGGCGCTACCGAGCGGCGCTGGTATCGGGAGTCGTGGTGGCTGGCTTGGCGGTGCTGGTGCTGTGGGATCGACCGACGGGGCGGGTTGTGCTGGGGGTCGCCGCCGCCGTGCTGGTGGCGGTGCTCGCCGTGGAGCTGGCATCCGTGCTGGGAGGGTCCGGAGGGGACCGCGCCGATGCAGCAGATGGCCCCGAGGCGGCGCACGGAGAGGAGCCTCCCACCGGGTCGGCCAGCTCCCGCCTGGTGGGGCGACGTGGATCCGACGGATGACCTGGGTGTCAGCGGCTGCGCGCCAGGTCCCGTAGGCCGGTGAGGAGCACCTCGACCATGTCGGCGTAGGTCGAATCCATGTCGAGGGGCAGCACGAACCCTTCGCCCATCTCGAGTGAGACGAAGCCGCTGAGGGCGGCACGGCAGATCCGCCGGGCGACGATCACATCCTCTCCGCTGAAGCCGACCTCCTCCATGACGCCGGAGACCGGATCGATCGCGTCCATTGCCGCCGCCCACACCCTCTCGTCCGCGGAGACCGTCTGGGCCCGGAGAAGCGAGCGGAAGAGCCCCGGGTGGGTGTGCCCGAACTCTCGGTAGGCAGCTGCCATGGCCCGGAACGAGTCGTCGCCGCCCTTGCCATCGCAGGCAGCCGAGAACGCGGCGTTCAGGTGGAGGCTGGCGCGCAGTGCCAGCTCCCTATGGAGCCCGTCGAGCCCGGCGATGTGGTTGTAGAGGGAGGGTGGGCGGATCCCGAGATCGTTCGCCAGGCGGGCCAGGGTGAGGTTCTCGAGACCGTCCCGGTCGGCGATCTCGACGGCGGCATCGATCACGTCGTCAGTGCTCAGACCCGCCTTCTGACCCATCTTCCCCCCGATTCCGACCTCTAGCGCTCCGCCCTCGCCTTCAGCGCCGCGTTCATCATCTCGATGCCGAGCTTGGCCCGATCGTCGAAGGGACCCCCGAGCTCACCGCCTTCGAGCTGTCGGCAGTGATGGCTCAGCGTCGTACCCGACGGAACGGGCTCGAGCACGATGTCGTGGACCACCTCGCACCCGGGGAGGTCGGGGTGCTGGCAGGAGAGCCGGATGGTGGCGAGCGGGTGCATGTCGGCCACGGTCGCTGCGAGAGAGCACGGCTCGCGGTCGGGGGCCGTGATCTCGAGCTCGATCGTGCCGCCCGAGTTGAGGTCGCCGCGGACCTTCCGGACGAACGGGTTCCACTCGTAGTAGCGGTCGGTCTCGGTCAGCACCGACCAGACCCGGCTCGTGGAGGCCTTGATGGCGATCTCCGTCTTCATCTCGCTCAGCGTGATCACGTCCTCGCCACCCCCCTCTCCAAGGGTCCCGTCAGCTTAACTAATTCCCTTAGTCAGGTCCAGGGGCCCCGGCCAACGGGCCGCCCAGAGCTACGTGGTACGGGAGCGTGGACCGGTGGGTGGCTCGCGCGGCAGGTGCCAGGAGTGGTCCTGGCCCGGCAAGTCGTCGTCATGGGTGCTCTGTAGGGTTGGCCCGATGTCCTCCGAGACCCTGCTCGAGGGCCTGAACCCGGTGCAGCTCGAGGCCGTGACCCATCCCGGGGGTCCGGTGCTGGTGGTCGCCGGTGCGGGCTCGGGCAAGACGCGGGTGCTGACCCGGCGTGTCGCCTACCTCATCGATCACTTCGAGGTCTCGCCCTTCGCGATCCTGGCCATCACCTTCACCAACAAGGCAGCGGACGAGATGAAGGAGAGGGTGGGGGCCCTCGTCGGGCCGGTGGCCCGCCAGATGTGGGTGTCGACCTTCCACTCGGCATGCGTCCGGATCCTCCGCACCCACGCGGACCTGCTCGGCATGACGCGGTCGTTCAGCATCTACGACCAGGCCGACGCGGTGCGCCTGGTCACCTACGTCCAGCGGGACCTCGACATCGACACCAAGAGGCTCCCCCCGCGCTCGGTGCACGCCCGGATCTCCACGGCGAAGAACGAGATGGTCGGGGTGGAGCAGTTCACCGAGGCGGCAGGTGTCATCACCGAGCGGAAGATCGCCGACGTGTACCGCGAGTACCAGTCGCGGCTGCAGAGGGCGGGTGCGATGGACTTCGACGACCTGCTCCTGAGGGCCGTCGAGCTGTTCAGGGCCCATCCGGACGTGCTGGATCAGTACCGGCGCCGCTTCGAGCACATCCTCGTCGACGAGTACCAGGACACCAACAAGGTGCAGAACGAGCTGGTGCTCCAGCTGGGTGGCTCGCACCGCAACGTGTTCGTGGTGGGTGACAGCGACCAGTCGATCTACCAGTTCCGGGGTGCCGACCTCCGCAACATCCTCGAGTTCGAGAACGTGTTCCCCGACACCACCGTCATCGTCCTGGAGCAGAACTACCGCTCCACCCAGACCATCCTCGACGCCGCCAACTCCGTCATCGCCCAGAACTTCGGGCGCCAGCCGAAGGAGCTCTGGTCCGAGGTGGGTGAGGGCCCGGCGATCGTCTGCTACCACGCCGACGACGAGGGCGACGAGGCGCGTTGGCTGACGCACCAGGTGGACCACCTCGTGGACGAGCTCGGCTACCGGTGGGGTGATTGCGCGGTGTTCTACCGGACCAACGCCCAGAGCCGCGTGATCGAGGAGCAGCTCATGCGCTCCGCCATCCCCTACCGGGTCATCGGTGGCACACGCTTCTACGACCGCCGCGAGGTCAAGGACGCCCTTGCCTTCCTCAGGGCCGTGGCCAACCCCGCCGACGAGGTGAGCCTCAAGCGCATCCTCAACGTCCCGAAGAGGGGCATCGGTGAGAGCAGCGTGGTCCGGCTCGACGCGTGGGCGAGATCCCACGGGCGCGGTCTCGTGGATGCGCTCCGCCATCACGAGGAGGCAGGGGTGACCGGTCGGGCGGTTCGGGGCATCGAGTCGTTCCTGGTCCTACTCGAAGAGCTGGTGGAGATCTCGGGGGCCGGGCCGGCGACGCTGCTCGAGGCCGTGCTGGAGCGCACCGGCTACTCCGCCGAGCTCGAGGCGGAGCACTCGATAGAGGCCGAGGGGCGGATCGAGAACCTCGGCGAGCTCGTGGGTTCCGCCCGCGACTTCGAGTCGCTGGACGAGTTCCTGGAGCAGGTGAGCCTCGTGGCCGACACCGACGAGCTGACCGATGACGACTCGGCCGTGGTGCTGATGACGCTCCACTCCGCCAAGGGCCTCGAGTACCCCGCCGTGTTCATGGTCGGCATGGAGGACGGGGTGTTCCCGCACCTGCGCTCGATCGGGGAGCCCGCGCAGCTGGAGGAGGAGCGCCGCCTCTGCTACGTGGGGATCACCCGGGCGATGGAGCGGCTCCACATCACGCACGCCTGGAGCCGCACGCTGTACGGGTCGACGCAGTACAACCCGGCGAGCCGCTTCCTCGACGAGATCCCGGAGGCGCTGATGCACCGGGTCGAGGGTGAGAGGCGCGGGTCGCGCCGCCTCGGCGGCCGCGACCGGCGAGCCGGCGGGTCGTTCGGCGCCAGTGGGTGGGAGGGCAACCGTGATCGCATCGTCGAAGCGGCACTCGCCGCCGGCAGGTCCGTCCCGGAGACCTCGGGCGCGGGTGGGTCCGCCGGGGATGTGGATGCCCGACGAACCGATCTCGGGGTCGGTGACGACGTGAGCCACACGACCTTCGGCGAGGGGGTGGTGCTGGCGATCGAGGGCGACGGGGAGCGGACCGAGGTGGTGGTGAACTTCCGTGACGTCGGGGAGAAGCGGCTGCTCCTCTCGTGGGCTCCTCTCGAGAAGCTCTGAGCTCCGGGCGCGGGGATCCGCGTGACTGGCAGGCCCGTGCCGGAGCAGGTAGACCGGCGTGATGGCGTGGAGCAGACCGTGGTGAGCTTCAAGCCGCTACGGCGAGCTGCGCTCGTGCTACGGCGGGACGCGACGCTCGGCACGATCATGGACCGCCTGGCTGAGCTGCACGGCAGCAGGCGGCTCGTCGAGGAGGCCGAGGGGGGCCTCCGCTGCACCTACCTCCAGGCCGCCAAGCGGGTGAGCCGGTGGGCGGGCGGGATCCGTGTGGCGACAGAGCCCGGGGACCGGGTCGTCATCGCCACGCCGAACACCTACGACCTGTTCCTGCTCTCGCTGGCCGCGGCGAAGGCCGGCTGCATCCCCGTGCCGGTGAACCCCCAGATGCGGCCCGAGGAGCTCCGCTGGGTGCAGGAGGACTCGGAGGCGGCGCTGCTGCTCCGCTCGCCCCGCCAGGTCGACGACGCGGAGCCGCTCGGCGAGGCCCACCCCGCAGCGCCGGACGACGTCGCGGCGCTCTTCTACACCTCGGGGACGACGGGCAGGCCCAAGGGGGCCGCGCTCACCCACCGCGCGCTGCTGGGACAGGTCTCCCTCGGCGCGCTGTACCCGGCGAGGCTGCGCCACGACGAGGCGGTGATCAGCCTCCCCATCGCCCACATCATGGGGTTCGTCGTGCTGCTGGCGTTCGCCGTGACAGGGGTGCCGGTGTACTTCCTGCCGGCGTTCCGTCCCGACGAGGTGCTGGATGCCATCGAGCGCAGGCGTGCGGCGATCTTCGTCGGTGTGCCGGCCATGTACCGGTTGATGCTCGAGGCCGGAGCCGAGTCCCACGACCTCTCCTCGGTTCGGCTCTGGGGGTCCGGTGCGGACGTGATGCCGACGGAGCTGGCGGACAGGTTCAAGAAGATGGGCGCCACAGCACACCTGCCGTTGCTCGGCGACGTCGGCGAGGCCGTCTTCGCGGAGGGCTACGGGATGGTGGAGCTGGCCGGCGGGGTGGCAGCAAAGGTGTCGCCGCCGCTCACGAGGCTCGGTCTCGGCGAGTCGCTCGGCATCACCCTTCCCGGCTACAGGATGAGGGTGGTCGGCGACGGGGGACTGGATGTCGCGTTCGGGGAGATCGGGGAGCTGTGGGTCCGGGGCCCCGGGGTGCTGAAGGGCTACTGGAACTCACCCGAGGCAACGAGCAACGCCGTCACCGACGACGGATGGCTGAAGACCGGTGACCTGGCCCGCCGCGGCCCGTTCGGGACCGTGCTCTTCGTGGGGCGCGACAAGGACGTCGTGAAGCACGGCGGGTACAGCGTGTACTCGCTCGAGGTGCAGGTGGCCCTCGAGGCACATCCCGACGTGCTCGAGGCGGCTGTGACGGGGCTGCCCGACGAACGGCTCGGCGAGATCCCGGTGGCCGCGGTGCGGGTCCGTGACGGGGGCTCGGTCACCCCTGAGTCGCTGCGGGAGTGGGTGGCACAGAGCCTGGCCGAGTACAAGGTCCCGGCGCTGATACTCATCACCGACGACCTCCCGCGGACGGGCACGAGGAAGGTGCAGAAGGAGGAGCTGAGGGCGCTGTTCGGCCGGTGAGGAGCCGGTTCGGCGGTCGCCGGGGCCCCGCTCGGCTCAGCCCTCGCCGGTCGTCGAAGGCGGCGAGCGGACCTGGTTCAGGTCCACCACCACGCGGCTGTCGTCGTCCTCGAGGTGGACGGGGTAAGGGGTGAGCCCCTCTCCGGTCCGGGCGATGGTGGTGCCGTCGCAGTTGTCTACGAAGACCTCCTCCTCGGCATCCCACTCGAGGAAGCACTCCCGGGGTGCTCCCGGGCGCTGGGCGGCGAACGCAGACCAGCCGGTCGTCGGATCGTCTCCTACGTGCACCAGGTAGAGGTCGCGGCTGCCGCCGGCCACATCCGAGTACAGGATCGGTCCACGGTCGGCGATCTCGTCGGCGATGCGTTCGGCCTCGCCTGCCTCGAACACGTCGGAGCCGAGCTGCACGTCGACGCCTCCTGAGTCCGCGAGCCAGAGCACCAACCCCAGGATCCCGAACCCGGCCACCGTCGCGGCGATGGCCACCACGAGGGCGCCTCTGGCTGTGATCCGGGGTCCTCTTTCGACGGGCATCGGTGCGAGGTGGTGTGTCGGCCGAATCGAGCTGACGGGTCGTCAGGTTCGATTCGGGCGCTGTCGGACGGGTTGCCTAGTATCGCCCGGGTCACGGCCGGAGTCACGACGGCGCCGGCCCGCGCTCGTCCACCGCGGGAGGCGTCAGTGGATCTCTTCGAACACCAGGGCAAGGAGCTCTTCGCCGGATTCGGCATCCCCGTCTCGCCCGGGCGGGTGGCCACCACCGTCGAGGAGGCTGTGAGCGCCGCGGAGGAGCTCGGCTGTCCCGTTGTGGTGAAGGCACAGGTCCACGTCGGGGGGCGAGGCAAGGCGGGCGGCGTCAAGCTCGCCTCGAGCGTCGACGAGGCGCGGGAGCACGCCTCGAACATCCTGGGTCTGGACATCCGGGGCCACGTGGTGCAGCGTCTCTGGATCGAGAAGGCGAGTGACATCGCCGAGGAGTACTACGCGAGCTTCACCCTCGACCGCTCGGCCAAGAAGCACCTCGGGATGCTCTCGGCCCAGGGCGGGATCGAGATCGAGCAGGTCGCGGAGGAGGACCCGGAGGCGATCGCCCGAATCCAGGTCGACCCCGTCGACGGGCTCACCGACGAGGCGTGCCGGGCGTGGGTGGAGGCCGCAGGGCTGAACCCGGCCGCGACCGAGGGGGCGGTGGAGATCCTCCTGAAGCTGTACCGGGCCTACACGGAAGGTGATGCCGACCTCGTCGAGATCAACCCGATGATCCTCACCCCCGAGGGGCAGGTCCACGCCCTCGACGCGAAGGTGACGCTCGACGGCAACGCCGAGTTCCGCCACGAGTGGGCGGAGTACGAGGCGACGCAGGCCCGGGACGAGCGGGAGGAGGAGGCCCATGCCAAGGGCCTCCAGTACGTCGGCCTCGACGGGTTCGTGGGGATCATCGCCAACGGAGCGGGCCTGGCGATGAGCACGCTGGACGTCGTGAACGAGGTCGGCGGCGAGCCCGCGAACTTCCTGGACGTGGGCGGCGGCGCCTCGGCGGACGTCATGGCCGGGGCGCTCGAGACGATCAACAACGACGAGCGGGTGAAGTCGATCTTCATCAACATCTTCGGCGGCATCACGAAGGGGGAGGAGGTCGCCAACGGGATCGTCGAGGCGTTGGGCCGGGTCGAGATCGAGGCGCCGATCGTGATCAGGCTCGACGGGACGAACGCGGACGAGGGCAGGGCCATCCTCGAGCCCCACCTCTCGGACCGTCTGATGATGGCGCCGACGATGGTGGAGGCGGCCCGCAAGGCCGTCGAGCTGGCGGGGGTGACCCCCAGGTAGGACAACAACAGGACAGCCGCCGTGGGGCAGGGGCCCCGCTCGGCGGAGGAGGGCGGGCCGGCGGGGTGCCCGCCCGGGAGGACAACAACAGGACAGCCGCCGTGGGGCAGGGGCCCCGCTCGGCGGAGGAGGGCGGGCCGGCGGGGTGCCCGCCCGGGAGGAGAACAATGCCCATCTTCGTGGACGAGAACACCAAGGTCGTGTACCAGGGCCTCACCGGCAGCCAGGGGCGGTTCTACGGCCTGCGCAACCGTGAGTACGGCACGCAGGTCGTGGCCGGGACGAACCCGAGGAAGGCGGGCAGCGACGTCGACGGCATCCCGATCTTCGCGACGGTCGCCGAGGCCGTGGAGGCCACGGGAGCCACCGCATCATGCGTCTTCATCCCCGCCCCGGGTGTCAAGGACGCTGTGATCGAGGCTGCCGAGGGCGGGGTCACCTTCATCGTGGTGATCACCGAGGGTGTACCGATGCACGACGAGGCCTGGTTCTTCAACGAGCTGAAGCGCGACTTCCCCCAGGTGCGCCTGCTCGGCCCGAACTGCCCCGGGATCATCAGCCCGGGACGCTGCAACATCGGCATCACCGCCGGCCACATCGCGAAAGAGGGCGGACCGGTCGGGATCGTGAGCCGGTCCGGGACCCTCACCTACCAGGCCCTCTACGAGTTGAAGCAGAAGGACATCGGCGTCACCACCTGCGTCGGCGTCGGCGGCGACCCGGTGCCCGGCACCAGCTTCATCGACTGCCTGGAGGCCTTCGAGGCGGATCCCGAGACCAGGGCCGTGATGATGATCGGCGAGATCGGGGGCTCCGCCGAGGAGGAGGCGGCGGTGTTCATCCGCGAGAAGATGTCGAAGCCGGTGGTCGCCTACGTCGCAGGGGTGACGGCCCCTGCCGGCAAGAAGATGGGCCACGCCGGAGCGATCGTCTCGGGCGGCAAGGGCACCGCCCAGGGGAAGATGGAGGCCCTGCGCGCCGCCGGCGTCTCGGTCGGCTCCAACCCGACCGCAGCAGGTGAGCTGATGTTCGAGGTGGTCAGCGCCCTCGGCTGAGCCGGGGTCCGTCACGAGCAGGCAGGTGCGGCCGGCCCCCCTGGGGATGCCGGGCCGCGGTGGCCCTGGAGCGGAGCCCGGGCGCGAGACGGGCCCGCCTTGCGACGGGCCCGTTCGTGAGAGCTTGCGACGAGGAGGTGCTGCGCCTCAGAAGGCCTGGGGCTCGCCGCCCCCGCCTCCGCCGGTGGCAGGGCTCTCCTCCTTGAAGATGAGGAAGCCGCCGTAGATCATCCCCCCAGCCAGCAGGATGTTCACGTAGGCGCCCCACCCGAGGTATTCCATCTTCGTGATGAGCTTCAGGATGAGCAGCGCCCCGACGGCGATGCTTCCGTAGAAGACCGCCTGGTTCAGGGGGATCGGGAGCTCCGGCAGCTCCACCGAGGTGAGACGGTCGAGGATGATCACCGCCACTATCGCGGCTGTCAGCAGGAACGCCAGCCAGGCCCAGAAGGTGTTGGTGCAGGAGAACGCGGAGCAGGACTCGCTTGCCGACGTGCCCAGGAAGTCGAACTCGATCTTGTGCCATGGCAATGCGAACAGCCCGATGATCAGGACTATCCCGCAGCCTCCGGCGATCTTGTCCCCGAGGCTCAACTTGTTGAGGTCCACTGTCATCCTCCCGCTCTCCGAGCAATCGTTCGGCGCCAACCTAACCCATGTGGCGCTCCGGGTGGTGAAAATCCGGCTTCCGGGCCGGTTCGGGGCCCCTGCTAGGTTGCGGCCATGCGCGTGGCGGTGCTCGCCTCGGGCACCGGAAGCCTGCTCGAAGCGATCCTGGATGCCGGTGTCCCCGTGACGGTCGTGGTCGTCGACCGCGCATGCCGGGCCCTCGAGGTGGCCGTCCAGAACGGCATCGAAGGAGTCCTCGTCGAGCGCACCAGCTACGCCGGCGACTTCGACCGAACGGCGTTCACCGCCCAGGTGGTGGACGAGCTCGCGGCCAGGGGGATCGAGCTGGTGGTGATGGCCGGCTGGGGCACGATCTTCTCGAGCTCCCTCTTCGACGCGTTCGACGGTCGGATCCTGAACACGCACCCGGCGCTGCTCCCGGCGTTCAAGGGCTGGCACGCGGTGCGTGACGCCCTGGCAGCAGGCGTAAAGGTGACCGGCTGCACGGTGCACGTGGCCACACTGGAGGTCGACGAGGGGCCGATCCTCGCCCAGGAGGCGGTGCCGGTGCTGGCCGAGGACAGCGAGGAGTCCCTGCACGAGCGGATCAAGCAGGTGGAGCGTCGCCTCTACGTGGACACCATCGAGGAGATCCTCGAGCGGGGAGAGGTGCTGCCATGAGGGCGTTGCTGAGCGTGTACGACAAGGCCGGGGTGGTCGGGCTCGCCGCCGGCCTGCACGAGCTGGGATGGGAGCTGATCTCCAGCGGCGGGACGGCACGGACGATCGCCGATGCCGGGATCGACGTCGCCGACGTCGCCGACATCACCGGCTTCCCCGCGATCCTCGGTCACCGTGTGGTCACGCTCCACCCGAAGGTCCACGGAGGGATCCTCGCCGATCGCGACGACCCTGCCCACAGGGCCGAGCTCGAGCAGTACGGCATCGACGGCATCGACCTCGTGGTGGTGAACGTCTACCCGTTCACCTCGGACCCGTCGGTCGAGCTGATCGACGTCGGGGGCCCGACGATGATCCGGGCGGCAGCGAAGAACCACGCCCATGTCGGCGTGGTCGTCGATCCCGCCGACTACGAACCGGTGCTGGAGCAGCTCCGACGCAACGGATCGCTCGATCTCGGAACCCGCCGCCGCCTGGCGCGGAAGGCGTTCGCTCACACAGCCACCTACGACGCAGGGATCGTCCAGTGGCTCGACTCCCTCGGCGCCGATCCGACCGACGACGGGCTCCCCCGGAGCCTCCACCTCGCCCTCGAGCGGGCCCAGGAGCTGCGCTACGGCGAGAACCCCCACCAGGTCGCGGCCCGCTACCGCTTCAGCGGGGCGCGGAGCTGGTGGGACGACGCCGTGCAGCACGGGGGCAAGGATCTGTCGTACCTCAACCTCTACGACACCGAAGCCGCCTGGCGCCTGGCCAACAACCTGGGAGGGGAGCCGACCTGCGCCGTGATCAAGCACGCGAACCCGTGCGGGGTGGCCGTGGCCGGGGACATCGCCACCGCGTACCGCCGCGCGCACGAGTGCGATCCGGTGTCGGCGTACGGGGGGATCGTCGCCGTCAACCGCGAGGTGACCGCGGAGATGGCAGCGGAGCTGGCGCCTGTCTTCACCGAGGTGGTGGTGGCTCCGGGCTACGAGCAGGAGGCGCTGGGGATCCTCACGGCGAAGAAGAACCTGAGGGTGATGGAGGCCCCTCCTCCGGGACAGGATCCCTGGGCGCTCCGCTCGATCGACGGTGGTCTCCTCGTGCAGACACCCGACGGCTTCGAGAGCGGGAGGGAGGAGTGGCGGGTGGTGACGAGACGACCGCCGACCGCCGAGGAGTGGAGCGACCTGGAGATGGCGTGGAGGGTCGTCGCCTCGGTGACCTCGAACGCCATCGTCCTGGTGAAGGACCGCCGGGCGGTGGGGATAGGCGCCGGGCAGCAGAACCGTCGCGACGCGGGCCGGATCGCGGCCGAGAAGGCCGACGGGCGGGCCGCGGGGGGTGCCTGTGCCAGCGACGCGTTCTTCCCCTTCCGCGACGGGCTGGACGCGGCGGCCGATGCCGGGGCCACCGCGGTCGTCCAGCCGGGTGGGAGCGTGCGCGACCAGGAGGTCATCGACGCGGCTGACGAGCAGGGGCTGGCGATGGTGTTCACCGGCGAACGGCACTTCAAGCACTGAGCACCCCTACCACCTGTTCATGTCCGCGGCGCGGAGCCGACGGATCTCCGAGCAAGGCGACCGCAACCCACGCATCCGCGCGGGCCCGGCGGTTGTAGGTTCTCGGCCATGGCTGCCAGGACCCTCGACGGCGAGGCCCTCGCGAACCGGATCAAGGAGGAGCTGAGGTCCCGGATCGCTGCGCTGGGCGCAAGGGGGGTGAGACCCGGGCTGGGCACGCTCCTGGTCGGTGAGGACGGTCCGAGCGCCAACTACGTGGCGATGAAGCACCGGGACTGCGAGGAGCTCGGGATCGCAGGGTTCGACGAGCGCCTGCCGGCAGGCGCGACGGCAGACGACGTCCGCTCGGTGATCCGGCGGTTCAACGAGGACCCCGCGGTGCACGCGTACCTGATGCAGTACCCGTTCCCGGCGGGCCTCGACTACGAAGCCCTCCTGCTCGAGGTGGATCCGGCGAAGGACGCGGACGGACTGCACCCGGTCAACCTCGGCCACCTGGTGATGGGCGTCGACGGTCCGCTGCCCTGCACCCCGCACGGGATCCAGGTGATGCTGGAGCACCATGGGGTGGCGATCGCGGGCAGCCACGTGGTGATCGTCGGGCGGGGCCTCACGATCGGGCGCCCGCTGGCGAACCTGCTCACGTTGAAGCGGCCGGACGCCAACGCCGCGGTCACCGTCGTGCACACCGGGGTCACCGAGATCGGTCGCTTCACCCGTCAGGCCGACATCCTGGTCGCCGCTGCGGGCTCTCCCGGGTTGATCACGGCCGAGATGGTGAAGCCAGGAGCAGCGGTCGTGGCCGCCGGAGTCTCGTTCGAGGGCAGGAAGCTGCTCTCCGACGTCGCCGACGACGTCGCCGAGGTGGCGGGCTGGCTCTCGCCGCGGATCGGCGGCGTCGGGCCGATGACCCGGGCCATGCTGCTGAGGAACACGGTGGAGGCCGCGGAGAGGGTCGCGGGGAGGTAGGGGTGGTCAAGATCCGCGACCTGCTGACGGCAGGACCGACCTTCTCCTTCGAGCTCTTCCCACCGAAGACCGAGGAGGCGCAGCGCACCCTGGAGCGCACTCTGCGCGAGCTCGAGGATCTCGACCCATCGTTCGTCTCCGTCACCTACGGCGCCGGGGGCAGCACGCAGGAGAAGACCCGTGAGGTGGTGCTCCACGTGCAGCGCGACACGTCGATGACCGCGATGGCGCACCTGACCTGCGTGGCCCACTCCGCGGAGGAGCTCCGGACGATCGTGGGCGACTACGCCGAGGCGGGCATCGAGAACATCCTGGCCCTGGGTGGGGACCCCCCCGAGGGCGAGTCGTTCCTGACCGGCGAGCTGCTGCACGCCATCGAGCTGGTGCGGTTGGTGGACGAGGTGGGCGACTTCTCGATCGGCGTGGCGGCCCATCCGGAGGGCCATCCCCGCTCACCTGATCGCGAGAGCGATCGTCGCTGGCTCGTGGAGAAGCTCTCGCTGGCGGACTTCGCCATCACGCAGTTCTTCTTCGATGCCGTGCAGTACCGGCGCCTGGTCGAGGAGCTGGGCGCGCTGGGCTGCGACAAGCCGGTGATCCCGGGCATCATGCCGGTCACCAACGTGGCGTCGGTGGAGCGCATGGCGAAGATGTCCGGTGCCACCTTCCCTCCGGAGCTCATAGAGCAGCTCCACCGGGCAGCGGAGGACCCGGACGAGGTGCGGAAGGTGGGGGTCGAGCACGCCACGGCGCTGTGCGGGGAGCTGCTCGATGAGGGGGTCCCGGGCCTGCACTTCTACACGCTGAACAGATCGACGGCGACCCGCGAGATCTACGCCAACCTCGGTCTGGGCCGCTGAACCGGGCTCCGAGGCCGACGGCTCAGGGGAAGTACTGCTGCTGGACGACGACGACCCAGCCGTCGGTGACCTGGATCCAACCCTGCCAGGAGCCCAACAGGCCCGCGAACGTGCTGAGGGAGGTGGCGGCCGAGGCGAGGCCGGAGGTCGCGGGCGCGAGCTCGGCGCTCACCGTGCCACCGCTGTGCTCCAGCTCCAGCACGGCAACGTCCGAGACGGCAGGCATCGTGTACACGTTCGGGCTCTGGTTCCTGATCCAGTAGTCGTTGGGGACGGGGACCTCGGGTGAGCCGTCCGCTGTCGCCGCAGCGTTGGCGGCGGCACCGACGAAGAGGCACGCCAGGTCGAGGTCGACGGTCCCAGCGGTGGCGTCGACCGAGGTGAGCTCACCGAACCAGATGCCGTCGGGGAGGTGGTCGCCGGCGGGTGGGGTGCAGCCGCTGCCCTGCGGTGAGACGCCGTCGTCCGGGGACGGGATCGCGATCGGCACCGACGGGGGGGTCGGGGGGGTGGCCGAGGTCGTCGGTGTGGTCGCGCCCGTCGTCGATCCGGTCGTCGGCTCCGTGGTCGAGGTGGTGTCGGGAGCCGTGCTGCTCGGCGCGGCCGATGTCGTGGACGGGGTGGACTCCTCGTCGCTGCACGCCGTCAGGGCCGCGGCCAGGGCAACCACGAGCAGCGCTGCACTCGCAAGCCTCCTCTGCATGCCGCGCAGGCTAGTCCTCACCTTCCGGGCTGTGCAGCGGATCCGGACCGCGGGCGACGGTGCGGGCCCTGCCTGGCGCGACGGCGTACTCTGGCCGCACCCGCCGGGGCCCGACGACGGTCCCGGCCGGCACCATCCCGATGAGCACGACCCCCGACCCCAGCATCCTCCCGGTGGGCGTACTCGGCCTCGTGGCGCCGATGAACTCCTTGGGCTTCGCGCTCAGCCCGGGCCTCGGCGTGCTGTACGACGAGGTCCTGGTGCTGCTCCCGGCCCAGAGCCTGGTCTTCACCTTCCAACGGAAGCGTGCCGCAGAGGAGGCGAGGTCGCTTCCATACGACGAGGCTGCCGGTCGGCACGGGATCAGGGTGTTCCGGTTGGACGACATCCGCCGCGTCGAGCTCGTCCGGCCGGTCACCGGCTACAGGCTCACGATCGAGTTCGAGGACGGGTCGGAGCAGCGCTGGATACTCCAGCGAGAGGCGATCCCGGAGGCACGGCGCTGCCTCTCGGAGCACCTCGGCGACCGGTTCGTCGACAGCTCCGTGTGAGGAGCGGATCGGGTCGGTGACGACCCCGGACCGCTCTTTCGGTCCCACCCCGCACCGGCGGTAGGATCGCCCGCCATGGCCGAGAAGATCACCATCGACGGATCCGGCGCGCTCGAGGTCTCCGACAACCCCGTGATCCCCTTCATCCGGGGCGACGGAACCGGAGTCGACATCTGGCCCGCATCGCAGACGGTCTTCGACGCGGCTGCGGGCAAGCACGGCAAGACCATCGAGTGGCTGAAGGTGCTGGCGGGGCAGGAGGCGTTCGACGAGACCGGGGAGTGGCTCCCCCAGGAGACGATCGACACCTTCCAGGAGTACCTCATCGGCATCAAGGGACCGCTCACCACGCCGATCGGTGGGGGCATCCGATCGCTGAACGTCGCGCTGCGGCAGATCCTCGACCTCTACGTCTGCCTGCGACCGGTGCGCTGGTTCCAGGGGGTGCCCTCGCCGGTGCTGCATCCGGAGCTCGTCGACATGGTCATCTTCCGCGAGAACACCGAGGACATCTACGCGGGGCTCGAGGTCGAAGCCGGCACTCCCGAGCAGGAGCGCCTCCGCGAGGCGCTGCACGACGTCCTGGGCTGGGAGATACGCGAGGACGCCGGGATCGGGGTGAAGCCGGTATCGGAGCTCGGATCGAAGCGGCTGGTGAGGGCGGCGGTCCAGTACGCCCTGAAGCGGAACCGGAAGAGCATCACCCTTGTGCACAAGGGCAACATCATGAAGTTCACGGAGGGTGCGTTCCGCAACTGGGGATACGAGCTCGTGCGTGACGAGTTCGCCGATGTGGCCGTGGGCTGGGACGACTGCGGCGGCGAGCCGGGTGACCGGATCCTGGTGAAGGACGCGATCGCGGACATCACCCTCCAGCAGGTGCTGACGCGCCCGGCGGAGTTCGACGTCATCGCCACGATGAACCTGAACGGCGACTACCTCTCCGACGCGCTCGCTGCCCAGGTCGGGGGGATCGGCATCGCCCCGGGCGGCAACATCAACTACGTCACCGGGCACGGGATCTTCGAGGCCACGCACGGGACCGCGCCGAAGTACGCCGGGCAGGACAAGGTGAACCCCGGGTCGGTGATCCTCTCCGGGGTGATGATGTTCGAGCACCTCGGGTGGCAGGAGGTCGCCGACGACATCGTGAGGGCGATCGAGCAGACGATCAGCGAGAAGATCGTCACCTACGACTTCGCCCGGCTGATGGAAGGCGCCACCGAGGTGAAGACCTCGGAGTTCGCCGCCGCCATCGTCGAGCGGCTCTGAGCGCTGCGCCGGGCGACGCTCACCGGTTTCCACGGCCTGGAGGCACCTGGGTAGATTCGGTCCGGATCTGCCGTCGACACCCTCCAGGAGCTCGCCGTGAGCACTGATGTCCCCCGAGTGGCCGTGACCGGAGCTGCAGGCCAGCTCGGCTACAGCCTCCTGTTCCGCATCGCCAGCGGCGAGATGCTCGGCCCGGACCAGCCGGTCCGGCTCCAGCTCCTGGAGATCACCCCGGCCCTCGACGCCCTTCGTGGCGTGGTGATGGAGCTGGACGACTGCGCCTTCCCGCTGCTCACCGAGGTGGTGGCGACCGACGACCCCGAGGAGGCGTTCGACGGGGTGGACTTCGCGATGCTCGTCGGCTCGCGCCCCCGCTCGAAGGGGATGGAGCGCCAGGACCTGCTCGAGGCCAACGGCGCGATCTTCACCACGCAGGGGCGGGCGTTGAACGCGCGCGCGGCGGACGACGTGCGGATCCTGGTCGTGGGGAACCCGGCGAACACGAACTGCCTCATCGCCATGAACAACGCGCCGGACATCCCGAACGACCGGTTCACGGCGATGACCCGCCTCGATCACAACCGTGCCAAGGCCCAGCTCGCCGGGAAGCTCGGCGTCTCGGTGAACAAGGTGAAGCGGATGACCATCTGGGGCAACCACTCCGCCACCCAGTATCCCGACCTGCACCACTGCGAGGTCGACGGCGAGGTCGCCGCCGACCTGGTCGACGAGTCCTGGATAGTCGGAGAGTTCATACCCGCGGTGCAGCAGCGGGGTGCGGCGATCATCGAGGCACGAGGGCTCTCCAGCGCGGCCTCCGCGGCGAACGCAGCGATCGACCACGTGCGAGATTGGGTGAGAGGGACACCCGGTGCCGACTGGGTGAGCATGGCGGTCTGCTCCGACGGCTCGTACGGAGTCCCCGAGGGGCTGATCTCGTCGTTCCCGGTCACCACCGGAGGCGGCGCCCACAGCGTCGTGCCCGACGTGGAGCTGAACGACTTCGACCGGGAGCGGATCGACTCCACCGTGGCCGAGCTCGTCGAGGAGCGCGACACGGTGCAGGAGCTCGGCCTGATCCCGGCGTGATGCCCGCTGAACCCGGTGGTGCCGGTGGCGACCTGAGGGTCCTCCGTATCGGAATAGTGTTCTGATCCATGGCACCAGCCGGGAACAGGCCGAACATCCTCCTCGTGGTGAGCGACCAGGAGCGCAGCCGGGGGTGGATCCCCGACGAGCTCCACGAGAGGCTCCCGAACCGCAGCCGCCTGCTGGAGGAGGGCATGGAGATGCGGTCGCACTACACGCACACCTCGCCCTGCTCCCCCTCCCGGGCGACGTTGCTCACGGGCCAGCACGTGCCGGAGCACGGGGTGACGGCGAACGTGTTCGTGGAGCCCGGCCACCCGGACCTGCACACCGGCACGCCGACCGTCGGTCACCTGTTGCGTGACGCCGGGTACCGCACCTCGTACCTCGGCAAGTGGCACCTCTCCTACGGCAACCCGGAGATGGAGTCCTACGGGTTCTCGGACTGGTCGGGCGAGGACTGGGCGTGGACCGGCCTGGCCGGAACGGGCACCTACTACGACCGGGTCATCACGGACCAGGCGGTGGATTGGCTCGACAGCAACGGCTCGGCGACCGAGCCGTGGTTCCTCACGGTGGGCCTCGTGAACCCCCACGACATCTGCTGGTACCCGGCCGATCAGCCCTGGTACCAGGAGGCCAACGCAGAGCGGACCGAGATGTGGCGCCAGTTCATGCCCGCACCCATCCCCGGAGAGCCGGCGATCACCGCGTTCGGTGGCGGCTACGAGGAGCTGTTCCCTCTGCCCCCCAACTTCGAGGACAACCTGGTGGCGAAGCCGGCGGTGCACAGGCAGTGGCGCTGGGAGGAGAACCACTCCTGGTTCGGGTGGCTCGAGCAGGAGGACCGGGAGGCATGGCGCCGCGCCCTCGACTACTACTTCCACCTCCACGAGCGGAGCGACGCCCACCTGGGCCAGATCCTCGACGCCCTCGACCGCACAGGGCGTGCCGACGACACCGTCGTGATCTACACCTCCGACCACGGCGAGCAGTGCGGTGGGCACGGCATCAGAGGCAAGGGGCCGTTCGCCTACGAGGAGATCATGCACATCCCGCTCTACGTGAGGGCGCCGGGGGTGGCCGCGCCGGGATCGGCCACGGACGCGCTCACCTCGAGCGTCGACGTCCCCAGCCTGATCTGCTCGCTCGCAGGGCTGGACGAGTCGGAGACCATGAGCGGAGTGGACCTGAAGCCTCTCCTGACCGGCGACGAGGAATCGGTGCGCGACCACGTCCTGTTCTGCCAGGAGCAGGCGTGGCATCGCAGCTGCATCCCCCTCAACTACGCGTTGAGGGGGTACTTCGACGGCCGCCACAAGTACGTGCGCTACTACGGCAACGGCGGCGCGGTCGACAACGTCGGCTTGGGACTGCCGGGCATGGCGGAGATGAGGATCCCCCCGGACGCGCCCTTCCACGACCACGAGCACGAGCTGTACGACCTGGAGGAGGACCCGGGCGAGCTGGTGAACCTGGCTGCTGATCCGGCGTGGCAGCCCGAGCTGCGGGAGCACTTCGACCACCTGCTGGAGTTGGAGGCGGCCGCGTACACGCACTCTCGGCCCGTCGGGCGGGGAGCGGGGAGCACCCACAGCGCCTCGATGATGGGTGAGGCGGGGTGGACCTCCCACGGCGATGCCCTGGAGCAGGCCGAGTGGCCGGTCTCCTGAGGTTGTCCCGAGCGGCTACTTGAGGAACCGGCTGGTCGTGTTGTCGGACAGCACCCGCCCATCCGTCTGGCAACCAGCGCAGTAGTTCACCGTGTACTCCCTGAACTCCACGGAGCGGATCTCGTCCCCGCAGATCGGGCAGGGGTCCCCCTTCAGGCCGTGCACGCCCGCGGGTCGCTCCGCCGCCCGCGACATCTCCTCGAGGCCACGCTCGAAGTCGAGCGACTCCTGCACCACGGCCCGCAAGGCGGCGTGGAGTCGGTGGACCTCCTCGTCGTCGAGCTTCGATGCGATCGCGAACGGGGAGAGCCCCGCCCGGTGGCAGATCTCGTTGGAGAGGCGGCGACCGATCCCGGCGATAGCGCGCTGGTCGCGCAGCACCCCATGGAGCCGGGAGGACCGCCCGGCGAGGGCCCCGGCGAGGCCGTCGGGCGAGAGAGCGTCGGCCTCGGGCCCCAGGCGCTCCAGGGGCGGGGCGGTGAGAGGGTCACCCTCGACCACCCAGACGCCGGCCCGCCGCTCGCGCCCGGCTTCGGTGAGCAGCAGCGCCCGCGCCTCGTCGAAGCGCCAGCGCACGAGTCCGCCGCGAGGTCGTCCGGTCCGGCCCGCATCGGCCTCGAGGCGTCCACCCTGCATCAGGTGCACGACGAAGGAGATCGGGCCGAAGCCGAGGATCAGGTGCTTGCCCCTCCTACCGACGCTCTCGAGCGCTCGTCCGAGCGTGGGATCGTGGGGGATAGCGGTCTTGAGAGCGGTGAACGAGAGCACCTCCAGGCCTTCGAGCCGGGCTCGGGAGAAGTGCGTCTCGAGTCGCTCGGCCTGGGCCTGGAGCTCGGGCAGCTCGGGCACCACCTCACCGTACCGGCACGGGATCCGGCTACGGTTGCCTCAGGCGGGTGGCAGATCCCGGTGTCGTGCGCCCTGATCGGCGGAAGGAACTGGAATGACTCGGCTGAGGCTCTCGGCACTGGTCGTGGTTGCGACGCTCGGTGCGACCCTGGTGGGCGCGTCCACCTCGCTGGCGGACCCCCTGCCGGCCCACGGCCTCCGCTCGCCGGAGCCGTCATCGCTCTCCGGGACCCCGGCAGACGGACAGGATGCCGGATCGGCGGCCCCGATCAGCGCCCCAGCGGGTTGCGACACCACCTTCACGGACGTGGCCTGCTCCCATCCCTTCTACGAGGAGATCGAGTGGCTGGCGCGTGAGGAGGTGCTGCAGGGCTTCTCCGACGGAACCTTCCGTCCCCGTCGTGACGCGCCGCGCCAGGCGGTCGCGGCCTTCTTCCACCGGATCGCGGGCGCTCCGGACCCACCGGAGGGCGGCTGGCCCGACCCTGGCTTCTGGGACGTCCCGGCCTCTCACCCGTTCTACGACGAGATCGCGTGGTTCGCCGCTGAGGGCTACACGGAGGGCTTCTCCGACGGTGGCTTCCACCCATCGGCCGACGTCACCCGCCAGGCCTTCTCGGCCTTCGCCTACCGCTACGCCGGCTCCGAGCCCGGGCCGTTCGAGGATCCCGGGTTCTCCGACGTCCCTTCCTCGCACCCGTTCGCGACGGAGATCCGGTGGATGGCGAGGTACGGGATCACGAGCGGGTACCCGGACGGTGGCTTCCACCCCTCGGCATCCATCACCCGGCAGGGCATCGCCGCCTTCCTGTACCGCCTCGTGAACCTGCGCCTTCCATGCGACGACCTGGATCCGAGGCAGTGCTTCCTCCCCTTCCCGAGCGACTACTTCATGCGTCCCTCGGTGTTGACCGACACCGGTCTCGCCTTCGATGTCGACCCGTCCGTGATGCCCGCCAACGACGACGGGGACCCGATGGATCCGACGCTCTGGCTGCGCAACGACGGAGCGAGTCCGGGGACGAACCTCCTGGCCTACGTGCCGGGGCTCGACCTCGACGAGAGCGGGGTCACGCGCATCACCGACATGTCGACCTACGACGCGACCGACGCACCGATAGTGGTGATCGACACCGTCACCGGAGAACGTCACCCGGTGTGGGCGGAGCTGGACGCCCGGGCCACCTCCGACGCCAACCGCCTGCTCATAGTCCGAGCCACCCGGAACTACGTCGAGGGTCGGCGCTACGTGGTCGGTCTCCGGAACCTGAAGGACTCGACAGGGACGCTCATCCCCGCAGGTACGGGCTTCACGACGTTCCGGGACTCGATCCCGACCACGAGCTCCGGGGTCGAGGCTCGCAGGCCGCACATGGAGGAGATCTTCGATGTCCTCGGCACCGCCGGGGTCGACCGGTCGGAGCTGTACCTGGCGTGGGACTTCACGGTGGCGAGCGAGCGGAACCTGAGCGAGCGCCTGCTCCACATGCGCGACGAGAGCTTCGCTCTGCTCGGTCCGGATGCCCCCGGCTTCACGGTGACCTCGACGACCTACGACTCCTCGAACGGGACCACCGAGGTCGTGGGGACCTTCGAGGTCCCGAAGTACTTCACGGGAGCGGGCGCGGCGGCCCGCATGACCTTCGGCCCCGACGGCCTCCCCGAACCGAGCGGCACCTACGACGCGAACTTCGTGTGCATGGTGCCCGACTCGGCGACCACCTCTGACCCAGCGCTGATGTCGTTGTTCCAGCACGGGCTCTTCGGCAACGCCCTCGACACGATCCGCTCCGCAGAGGACTACGTGAACCCCTACAACGCAGTGTTCTGCGGAACGGACTGGATCGCCATGTCCACCCCGGACCTGCTGAACCTGCTCCCGATCGTCGACGACCTCTCGAACTTCCCCTCGATCGCCGACCGGGGTCAGCAGGGGATCCTGGACACCCTCGTGCTGGCACGGCTGATGGGGCACCCCGAAGGGCTGGCATCCCACCCCGCGTTCAGCGACGGCGGTGTGCCGACGATCGACCTCTCCGAGGTCGTCTACGCCGGGGGGAGCCAGGGGGGGATCATGGGCGGCGCGGCAACCGCCGTCTCCACAGAGTGGACCAAGTCGGTGCTGGCTGTTCCCGGTCAGAACTACAGCGTGATGCTGACCCGCAGCGTCCACTGGGAGACCTTCATCGAGCCGTACATCAACTACTCGGACGAGGTGGATCTCACCGTCGGGCTCTCGTTCATGCAGATGTTGTGGGACCGCGCCGAGTCGAACGGGTACTCGCAGCACCTGACGACCGACACCTACCCGGGCACCCCTGCCCACAGAGTGCTGCTCTTCGAGGCGTTCGGTGACCACCAGGTCGCCAACGTCACCACCGAGGCCCTGGCTCGAACCGCGGGCATCCCCCTTCGCACGCCGGCGCTCGGAGGGGGTCGATCCAACCTCGCGGTGCCCTTCTGGGGCCTCGACCCGGTGCCCGCCTTCCCCTGGGCGGACTCGGCGCTCGTGGTGTGGGACTGGGGCACGCCCGCTCCGCCGCTCGACAACACGGCACCCTCGTCGGGCAGCGACCCCCACAGCCTGGTGGTGGAAGCGCCCCTGGCGATGGGGATGATCGCGACCTTCCTGACGGACGGCGTGGTCACCGACGTATGCGGTGCAGCACCCTGCACCACGCCCTGAGCCCACCCCGCCGAGGGCCAGGGGACCCTCGGCGACATCGTCGGCGCGCTCATCGACCTGCACCACGCCCCGAGCGCATCCCGGCGACGGCTCCCGAGCACGAGCCCCGAACCCGCATCACCACTCCGTGAGGTGCCTCACCTCGGTGAAGACATCGTCGAGCTCGGAGAAGATCGCGTGGTGCTCCACGAGCGCGACGAGGTCACCGCTCACCTCCAGGTCGCCGGAGACGAGTGCTGCCTGGACGCTGCGCTCGGCGAGGGCGATCGCGGTCGCGGTGAGGCGGTCGGTGCGGAGCACGATCGTCGGGTGGTCGGCGGGGCCCGGCCGCACCCCGACCTCACCGTCGTCCAGGTAGAGGTGGTAGGTGAGGTCGCCGTCCCCGCCTCTGGTGACCGTCTGCTGCACCGCCAGGTGCACGCCTGCAGAGCGTCGGCGGAGGATCTCGCTGCGCGCCGCGGCGTCGTGCATCGCATCCAGCCACTCGGGACTCAGGTAGCGCACTTCCCTGGGGTGACGGCGGCTCAGATCAGGCCGTCGTCCTCGATGTTGTCGCGCAGCCTCTTCGCCAGCGACCGCATGAGGTTCCTGGCGAGCGGCGGGATGTCCTCGACCGCGGTGAGGAACTCGGGGCTGTTCATGGCCAGCACCACCATCGGCGTCTCTGATGTGACGGTGGCGGTGCGCATCCCCGGCTCGATGACGGCCAGCTCCCCGATCGCGTCACCGGGGCCCGCGGTGCCGATGCGGCGTCCGTCTCGTTCGACGGCTGCCTCACCGGAGATGACGATGTAGGCGTCGCGGCTGTAGTGACCCTGCTCGACGAAGACCTTGCCCGGCTCCACCTCGATCTCGTCGGCGAGCTCGTCCAGGTGCTCGAGCTCGTCGCGGCTGCACTCCGAGAAGAGGCGTACCTCCTGCAACCGGGCGAGACGATCTGCGGTCGTGCTCACGGAGGCGCAGCCTACGCTCCCCGGCCGCTCGGGGCCCGCGATCCCGGAATGTACGAACGGACACCGGTCTGCGATGCTTCGCGCATGGACTTCCCTGGACCGGGGCCCCAGGACGAGGGTCGACACCCGCCGGGCGACGAGCAGTACTGGAACGAGTCTTGGTACTTCGACGTGGCGAGCACCGACGGGTCGCGCGGTGGCTACGTCAGGATCGGCCTGTACCCGAGCCTCGACTCCGTGTGGTACTGGGCCTGCCTCGTCGAGGAGGATGGGCAGCTCGTCATGGCCGTGGATCACGGCCTCCCGCTCCCGGCGAGCGAGAGCTCACTCGAGGTGAGGGGATCCGCACTCTGGGCGAACCATGTCTGCGAGGAGCCGTACCAGCGCTGGAGCCTCGGTCTCGAGACCCACGCCCTGGTTCTCGACGACCCACGCGAGGCCTACGCAGAGGAGCCTCGGGGGGAGCGGGTGCCGTTCGGGTTCGAGCTCGAGTGGGAGAGCGAGGGGGCTCCGTTCGCGTACGCCGTGACGCCCCGCTACGAGATCCCTTGCAGGGTGCGCGGTGAGTTCCTCCTGGGAGACACCACCGTCGGGATCGACGCACCCGGCCAGCGCGACCACTCGTGGGGGGTGCGTGACTGGTGGCAGTTCGGCTGGGTATGGTCCTCCGCGCACCTCGAGGACGGCACGCGCCTGCACGCCACCGAGGTCCGATTCGCTCCCGAGATGAACTTCTCCACCGGCTACGTCCAGGACAGTCGTGGGCCCCGCGAGATCGATGGGTTCTCCGTGACCGAGCACCAGACCGGGGACGGCCTGGTCACAGATGTCCGGTTCGAGATGGCGGTCGGAGGCGAGCAGCTCTCCGGCACGGTCGAGCCGACCGGGTGGGCGCCCGTCCTGTGCACCTCGACCGAAGGCAAGCGGTCGTACTTCGCCCGGACCCTCTCGCGCTGGCAGCTGGACGACGGGCGTGCCGGCGTGGGGTGGATCGAGTTCAACATGCCCCAGGCCTGAGCCACTCCACCGAACCGTCGGTTCAGGCGTCGGAATACCTGGCGCCTCAGCCGGAAGCTCGCCGCAGGCCCCGTCACTCCATCGAACCGTCGGTTCAGGCGTCGGAATACCTGGCGCCTCAGGCGAAAGCTCGTCGCAGGCCCCGTCACTCCATCGAACCGTCGGTTCAGGCGTCGGAATACCTGGCGCCTCAGGCGAAAGCTCGCCGCAGGCCCCGTCACTCCATCGAACCGTCGGTTCAGGCGGCCGAGATCGGGGCCCGTTGACCGGTTGCTCAGAGCTGGCTGATGTCCGAGAACGGCCAGATGCGGATGAACGCGCGTCCGACGACGTTGTCCAGCGGCACGGGGCCGTTCTCACGGCTGTCGGAGGAGTAGGGGCGGTTGTCGCCCATCACGAAGATGTGATCCTCCGGGACGACGGTCGGGGGGAAGTCGCGGAGCGTCACGTCGGGGGCCAGGTACGGCTCCGCCAGCGCCTTGTCGTCGATGAACACCTGGTTGTCGTGGATCTCGACCGTCTCGTCCTCGAGCCCGATCACACGCTTGATCAGGTCCTGGTGGGCCCCCTGCCAGCCCTCCGGCCGCTCGAAGACCACGATGTCGCCCCGCCCGTAGCTGTCGTCGAGCTTGTTCACCACCACCCGGTCGCCCTGGTGGAGGGTGGGGAGCATCGAGCCCGAGGGGATGTAGAAGGTCTGGAAGACGAACGCCCTGAGCAGCGTGGCCACGATCAGCGCACCGCCGATCACCACTATCCACTCGATGAGGTTCCGGACGCGTCCCTTGCTGCGCCTGGGCCCGGGCGACGGCTCAGGAGCGGGTTCGGTGTCGACGCCCGACGTGTCCAGGTGCTGGGTCGCGCTGAGGTCGGTGGATTCGGGTGGTCCGCTCACGAAGCACCATCATGCCCGGCACCGGACCTGGTGTTGCAGTCGGGGTGGGCCACGGGCGATCACGCTACCGCCCGCGCGTGGTCAACCGTGACAGGCCGATGCGGCAGCTCGGCAGTACCCCGTCGGAGGCGTTGCGTGCTCCTCAGCCGAGGAAGCGCTTGGCCCCGACCTTGGGGGTGAACGCGCTCATCATCGCCTCGGCTGGGAAGCCGCCGGCCACCTCGCCGGTGCTGGCGTAGATGTACAGCGCTGCCCGGTAGATGCCGTTGAGCGCCGAGAGCACCAGCGCGACAGCAGCGAAGTACGCGACACCGAGGATGATCGCCGCGATCGGGGCCACCGTCGCCACGAACCCCACCAGGAGCACCGCCGGGAGGACGAGCAGGAGGGTGAGCAATCCGAAGCCGACCTGGCCGACGAGGTTCTCACCCCAGGTCCGCTTGAACATCGCACCGGACTTCTTGAGGCTCTCGAACGGACCGGTGCCCTCGACGACGATGATGGGGATGGCGAGCCAGGTGACGATCCGCCAGGCCATCCCGAGCAGGTTGGCGACGATCCTCCCGATGAGTCCGGCGCGCTCCTCGATCGTCTGCAGGATCAGACCGACGGTGGTGACGACGATGGACCACAGGAAGATCGGTCCGATCTTGTCGAAGGCGGCACCGATCGAGCTGCCGATGGTGGGATCACCTCCGGTGAGCCTCTGGTGTGCCCCGGCCACCAACGCCGAGGTGAAGAAGATCCCCGTGAAGGTGGTGAGGAGGTACCCTGCTGCGCCGATCACGTAGGTGAACGGTGTGGGGCTGTACTCGGTGGTGAGGCCGACCGTGGTCTCCTCCACGGTGAGCCAGCTCATCACCCCGAAGGCCACGGCGACGATGATGGTGATGAGGAATCCGACCAGCGGGATGACCACGAGCTCCTTGTCGGACTTCAGAACCCGAAGGGAAGCCTTGGCTATCTCCCAGCTGCGTGAGAACCGACCCATGGCGCAAGAGTACCGAACTCCGGAAGAGCATGTCCGACGCAGGGTGAGCGCACGGGCACGGGCAGTGCGCGGCAGCTCTCCTCGTCGTGGCGGCGGCGCTCTCGGGCGCGTGCGGAGGCGGAGGCGGCGGCGCTGCGAAGACGACAACCACGGCACCGGCGACAACGACCAGCACGCCACCGGAGACCACGACCACGACCTCTGCCGAGGACGCCGCCCTCAGGCGCCTGGGCACCTTCTCGACCCAGGAGGAGGCAGCGTTCAGGCTCTTCGTCGACCCGCCCCGTCCACCCGGGCCGCTGGAGCAGCTCCCTCCTCCGGGTGGGCCGCTCGGTCCTGTGCTGACGATCGCCAGGGTCGATGCAGCCGGGAAGGCGCTGATGCAGGGGGAGCAGCCGGTGCTGACCGAGGTGCGCTTCGATCGCTTCGGCCGCCTGTTGGCGAACGAGGCCGGCGTGGTCGTCGACAACCAGGGCAACCCGGTTCCGACCGACGCTGAGGGTCCCATCCTGCTGGCGGTGCAGCTCGACGAGGCGGGCAAGGTCCGGCGCGACGCGGACGGCAGGATCACCCTCGAGCGCCAGCTCCTCCGGCCCCCGAACCGGGTGCTGGTGGTCGGCGACTCGGTGATCCTCGGCGCCGAGGTGCAGCTGCGTGACGGCATGGTGGGGTGGCAGACGATCCTCGACGCGCGGGAGAGCCGGCTGCCGGGCGAGGGCGACGACACGGTGCGGGCGCACCTCGACATCGGTCGCGCGGTGGTGGTGATGCTGGGACACAACGTGGGCCCGGGAGAGAGCCACCTCGCGAACATCCAGGCGGTGCAGCAGGCGCTCGATGGGATCGAGATCGTGGACCGGGTGATCTGGGTCAGCGCCGCGGAGATCGGAGAGGGTCAGCTCGAGTGGGACGAGGCGCTCCGGGACTTCGTAGCCGAGCGCCAGGCCGCGGGCGGTGACCCGGAGCTTCACCTGGTCGACTGGGCACTGCACAACGCGGCGAACCCCGGATACACCGACGACGGCCTGCACCTGACGGGTGCCGGGCGCAGCGCGCTCGCAGGCCTGTTGGCGAGCTTCGTCGGGCCGGCTCCCGACTGCGCGATCGTGATCGGGTCGGGACCCCGAGCCGGCGAGTGCGTCTGAGGCTCAGCCGGCAGCACCGAGGGGCAGAGCGGCCTCGAGCCTGCCCAGCGCATCGTCGACCCGGGGCCACATCGAGGTGACCAGCTCCTCGCGGCCGCGAGGATCCTGAGCCACCTCGTCGGCCTCCTCCCAGAGCTCCGCTTCGAGGGGGTCGAGCACCGCGCGGATGGCCTGCAGCTGCGCGTCGTCGCGTTCGACCAGACGAGCCAGGGCGACGAACCGGCTCACGACAGCCGGCTCGGCGAGCTCGGGCACCACCAGCCGGGGGAGGAACACGGGGAGGTACACGCTGGCACATGGGCTGCCCGTCGCCACCCACGCCCTCACCAGGGCTCCGTCGCGGGGCAGCTCGGCGATCATCGAGGACGCCGTGGCCTGGTACCCGCGCAGGTGCATGCAGACGCTGAACCCCTCGCCGCTGTCGGGGTCGAAGGGGTGGGGCGGCAGCGGGGCCGCCGGCCCGCTGTCGCCCGGCGCGCCCCAGGGACGATCGCCGTGGTGGCGGAGCACGGCGGCGAGGCCACGTGGGTCGACACGATCCGGATGCTCCACCACGCAGGCCCGGGTGGCCTCGAGGCGGCGGTCGGCGAGGCCGGTCCACATCTCGGGGTGCCGCCACCGATCGAAGTCGGCGCCCGGCTCGACGTCGGTCGAGGCTCGGGTCCACTCGGTGCGGATCGACAGACGGTTCGAGATCGCGTCGGCTCGGTCGACGGGCCGGGCGGCCCACGTGCGCCCACTCGTCTCGAGGACCCACCCACCCGACGCGTCCAGGACGAGGAACGACGAGTGGTAGGACTCGTCCTCGGCCTGGTTGGCGATACCGCCCTGACCGTGGACCTCGAGGAGGCCGGTCATCACGTCCAGGGACTCGTCCGCGCGTCGCGCCCCGCTCGAGGCCGAGTCGGACCAGGTCCATCCCGATCAGCGCGGGTGGTGCGCCGTGCGGATCGTCGACGGTCCAGATCGCCTCGTTGCCGATGGCGACGCCGTGCTCGTTCACCCCGTGCTCGAAGCCCCACATCCACTCGGGACGTGAGCCGATCAGCGCGTGGGCCCCGGCGTCGGGGAGGGTGAGGTAGGTGGTGCGCAGCTCAGCTCCCACCCGGCGGCGGGGGTGGGCCTCGATGAGCTGGATCTCGTCGAGCGGACGGTCGGAGTTCTTGGCGAAGAGCGACCTCCTGCCCTGGACGACGCACATGGTGTCGCACACAGCAAGGACGGTAGCGTGCCGGTCGATGGGTCTGGAGGGGAGGATCGCGCTCGTCACCGGCGGGGGTAGGGGCATCGGCCGTGCGGTGAGCCTGGCCCTGGCGGAGGACGGGGCCGACGTCGCGGTGAACTACCGGCGCGACGAGGAGGCCGCTGCGGCCACGGTCGGGGAGATCGAGGCTCTCGGACGCCGTGCCGTCGCGGTTCGGGCCTCGGTCGACGACGTCGCCGAGGTGCGGGAGATGGTGGCGGAGGCGGTGGAGCGGCTCGGACCCGTGGACATCCTGGTGAACAACGCCGGCATCGCCAGCCGGGGGGCGTTCGTCGTCGACACCGACCCCGACGAGCTGGCCAGGGTGGTCTCCATCCACGCACTCGGCTCGCACCACGTGACCCAGGCCGTGCTCCCGCACATGCGCACCCGCCCGCGGGGGGACGTGATCATGATCTCGAGCGCTGCCACGCGGGAGTACGGGCCCGGCACCGCCCCCTACGTCATGGCGAAGGCCGCCCTGGAGGCCCTTGCGCTCACCCTCGCCAACGAGGAGAGGGAACGGGGCATCCGGGTGAACGTCGTGGCACCGGGGCTCGTCGAGACCGAGATGGGCAGGCGGCTGGTCCGGGCGGTGTCCGGCCTCGACGACCTGCGGGCCCTCGACGCCTCGATGCCGTTCGGGCGGGTGTGCCAGCCCGAGGACGTGGCGGGCGTGGTCCGCTTCCTCGTCTCGGAGCGGGGCGGCTACATCAGCGGGCAGCGGATCTACGTCGGCGGCGGCCGGTTCGGGTTCTGACCGGGAGGGCCGGTTCGGGTTCTGATCGGGCGGGAACGCCGCTCCCGGGGTAGGTGGCAGCGCCGTCCTGCGGGTAGCCTGAATTGAAACGGCCCAGGCCGTGTTAACCCACCGGGGTGCACCCGGGAGGAGCGAGCGCACGCATGACCCAGACGGACACCACCGAGACCGCGACCTCGCCGATCGTCCAGATCACCGACGCCGCGCTGGAACAGATCCTCGAGATCCGCAGCCAGGAGGACGACGCCGACGGCCTCCGTCTCCGCATCGAGGTCACCGGGACCCGCGGGGTGGACTACGTGTACGACCTCGCGTTCGAGGGGCCCGACGAAGCCAAGGCCGACGACGTGGTGTACGAGGTGGGCTCGCTCACCGTGGTCGTTCCCGAGGAGAGCGCGCCGATGCTCGGAGGCTCGGTGCTGGACCTCCCGTCCAACCCGGTTCAGGGGGGCCTGGTGCTCCGCAACCCGAACCGGCCGAACCCCCTCGCGGGGCGGGACCTGGAGCTCACAGGCGAGCTGCCCGAGCGGGTGCAGCAGCTCCTCGACCAGTCGGTGAACCCGTCGCTGGCGAGCCACGGCGGCTACGTGTCGCTGGTCGGCGTGGAGGACACGACCGTGTACCTCTCGATGGGCGGCGGCTGCCAGGGCTGTGCGCTGAGCCAGGCGACGATGGTCGATGGGGTGGCCTCGGCGATCCGCGAGGCGATCCCCGAGGTCACCGAGGTGCTCGACGTCACCGACCACACCGCCGGCACCGACCCCTTCTACCAGTAGCCTCGGCGCCCACGGCTCGCCGGCCCCGCCGGCCCTACAGCTCCGCGAGCAGCTCGCGGGCGGACCGGGCAACGCCGTCGGCGTCGAGTCCCAGCTCGCCGAGGATCACGTCCGCCTTGCCGTGGGCGAGGAAGCGCGTCGGCAGACCGAGGAGGCGCAGCCGGGGCGAAGCCTCGTGCCGTCCGGTGAGCGCCTCGGCGATCGACGACCCGATCCCGCCTTCGACCAGGCCGTCCTCCACGGTGACCAGTGCCGGGTGGCGGGCCGCGTCGTCGAGCAGCGCCGGGTCCAGCGGGTGCACGCAGCGGGGGTCCCACACCGTGACAGAGACCCCCTCGGCCTCGAGGGTCTCGGCCGCCCCCTCTGCCGCGGCGAGCATCTTCCCCACGCCGATGATGCACACATCCGATCCCGGCCTCACCCGGCGCGCGGCCAGCCCGCTGCCGACCTCGGCGTCGTCCACCGATGGGGCGGGCGTCTTCGGGAAGCGGATGGCGACCGGTCCGGAGGTGATGTCCAGGGCGTCGTGCAGCATCTGCTGGAGCTCCTGGTAGGAGCTCGGGGCCAGCACCGTCATGCCCGGAACCTTCGAGAGCAGCACCATGTCGAGCACGCCGTTGTGGGACGGCCCGTCGTCACCGGTCACCCCCGCCCGGTCGATCGCGAACACCACAGGCTGGCCGTGCAGCCCGACGTCGTAGACGATCTGGTCGAAGGCGCGGGTGAGGAAGGTGGAGTACACCGCCACCACCGGGCGAAGCCCACCCATGGCCATCCCGGTCGCTGCGGTCACCGCGTGCTGCTCCGCGATCCCCACGTCGAAGAACCGCTCCGGGAAGCGCTCGGCGAAGGGCAGCAGCCCGGTCGAGTCGGGCATGGCTGCCGTGATGGCCACGAGCTCCGGTCGCAGCTCGGCCTCCTTCACCAGCGCCTCCGAGAAGGCGGCGGTGTACGACCCCGGCTTCAGCTCGGAGGTGTCGTGCATCGCCTTGACGTGGTCGTTCTCCGCGGGCGCGTAGCCCCGGCCCTTCTGCGTGAGGACGTGGACCACGTGCGGCCCGGGCAGCTCCGAAGCGTTGCGCAGCGCCTGCTCGAGCGTGGCGATGTCGTGGCCGTCGAACGGCCCCGTGTAGCGCACGCCGAGGTCTTCGAAGAACGCGGACGGCTCCCAGATCTCGCGCACGGCCGCTTTGGTTGCCTCGACCGCGCGCTCGAGCGGATCGCCCACCAGCGGTAGGTCGCCGAGCAGCTTCTCCAGGCGCGCCTGGCGCCGCACGTACTTGGGGTTGTTTCGGATCTTCACCAGGCTCTCGGAGAGCCGCGAGACCGTGGGCGCGTAGGAGCGCCCGTTGTCGTTCAGGATCACCACCACGTCGCGGCCGGCGTGGCCCAGGTTGTTCAGTCCCTCGTACGCCATGCCGCCCGTCATCGAGCCGTCCCCGATCACAGCGACGATCCGCCGGCCGTCGTCGCTCTCGGCCTTGCGGGCAGCGGCGAGGCCGTACGCGTAGGAGAGGATCGTCGAGGCGTGGCTGTTCTCCACCCAGTCGTGAGGCGACTCCGCCCGGCTCGGGTAGCCGGAGAGCCCTCCCGCCTGACGGAGCGTCCCGAACTCGTCGCGCCTGCCGGTCACCAGCTTGTGGACGTACGCCTGGTGGCCGGTGTCCCACAGCACGATGTCCTCGGGCGAGTCGAAGACCCGGTGCACGGCGAGCGTGAGCTCGACCGCCCCGAGGTTGGAGCCGAGGTGCCCCCCGGTCCGGGACACCGTGTCGACGACGAGCTGTCGGATCTCGGCGGCCAGGACCCGGAGCTGCTCGTAGTCGAGCCGGCGCAGGTCGGCGGGGCTCTCGATGTTCTCCAGGTGCATGCGGATCGGGCCCTCTTGCGGCTCGTCGGTGCCTAGCCCGAACGGTACCCGCTGGCTTCGGAGCCGACCATGTCGCCCCCGGCTGCATCGGCCCCCACCGCGGTGAGAGCCCTCATCTCCCGCCGGCGAACGGTGACCGCGGCGAGCCACGAGCCCAGCAGGTAGCCGACGGCCAGAATCAGCGCCCCGCCCACGGCATCTATCCAGTAGTGGTTGGCTGTCACCACGATCGCCCAGAGGGTGAGCATCGGGTACGCCACGACCAGCGCGCGGGCCCAGCGGCTCCGCACCCTCGGGTAGACCACGAGCAGCGACCAGGTGGACCAGGCGAAGTGGAGGCTCGGCATCGCGGCGTACTGGTTCGACACCTTCTGCATCGTGCCCGAGTCGAACGACCACAGCCCACCGACGTCCTTGAGGCTGTCGACGAAGTGGTACTGCGCGGCGCAGGCCCCGTACGGGCCGCAGTCGGCGAGGAGCCTCGGCGGCATCAGCGGGTAGAAGCTGAAGCCCACCAGGGCGAGGCCGGTGGTGAACGCCAGCACGTTGCGCCACTTGGGGTAGTCCGACGGGAACCGCCGGAAGATCCAGATCAAGGCGACTCCGGTGACGATGAAGTGGAAGCTCCCGTAGAAGATGTTCCAGAACTGCAGGAAGGGTCCGGCGCCGGTGAACGCGTAGGAGAAGTCGCTCGAGCTGTGGACGACGAACCAGGACTGCACCGTCTCCTCGACGTACAGGCCGAGCGCACGCTCGAGATCGATCACCCTGCGGGCGTGTTCGAACGCGGTCTCCGGGGAGACGGCCGCGGAGCCGAACTGGTTCCTGATGGCGGAGTAGACGAGGTAGAAGGCCAGGACGTACAGCACCTCCTGCCACCACCGAAGGCCGAGGAGCCGTCGCTCCGCCGCGGGATCGGCTGCCGGCTCGATCCGTGCGATCAAGTGAGCGCCTCTTCGGGCAGGTGGGCCGGTCTCCCACCTCCCATCGCGTACGGCGGCGCACCGACGAGGCTGGTGGTGACCGTCACGACCCAGATGAGGATGCCGAGTGCGAGTGCCTGCTCGTCGGGGACGCCGACCGAGGAGAGCAGCCAGACCAGCATGAACTCGCGCACGCCGAGGCCGGAGATCGAGATGGGGAGGACCTGCGCGATGAGCACCGCGGGGAAGAACACCATGAGGGCGGTGATCCCGATCTCGATGTCGAGAGCCCGGGCCGCCATGTACGCGGCGACCACCATGACGAACTGGTAGACGAGACCGGCTCCCACGACCGACACAGCGGCGGACGGGTGGCGACGCAGCCTTCCGAACCCGAGGTGCACCGCCCCCGCGAAGCGCCGCCAGCCGTCGCTCTCCCGGAACCGCCCACCGAGCTTCTCGTGGTCGACCGCGTACAGGAGGACCACCAGCCCCGTCAGCGTTCCCGCGGCGATCGCCACCGAGACCCGGGTCTGGGGCCCGAGGTGGCGGAGCGCCGGGTTCAGCGCGAGCCCGAGGAAGGTGATGATCGGCAGCACGACCCAGCCGGTGAGCCGCTCCAGCACCACGGTCGCGAACGAGCCGGGGGTGTCCCCGGTGTCCTTCGAGAGCCGGGCCACCCGCACGACGTCACCCCCGATCGTCGTGGGCAGCGCGTTCGAGATGAACTGCCCGGCGAGGGAGTGCGAGAGCAGCCGCCCGAAGCGGTCGCGCAGGTCCAGGGCTCGCACCACCTGCTGCCATCGAACGGTCGAGAGGACGTAGCTGCCGAGGGTGAGCACGCCAGCACCCGCGAGCCAGGCCAGGGACTCCGCGGTCCAGTCCGGGAAGAGCGTGGACCAGCTCACCTCCCCGCCGAGCCTCCAGAACAGGAACCCGAGCAGCACGAGGCTCACCGCGAAGCGAAGCGGCGTCACCCAGCCCCTGCGGCGCTCTCTCGTGGCCTTCACCGAGTGCTCTTCCCCTCTCCTGATGCCCCACCGCCGAAGCGACCCGTCGGCCGTCACGGCAGGGCAGCGAAGACGCCCCCAACCCCGCCATCACACTACCGGTACGCCCGCTGGTGCCCTGGCCGGGCCTCTCCCGGGCCCGGGTCGGATCCCACGCCTGACCTGCCGTAAGCTCACGGTCCTCATGGGTGTCCGAGAGGTACGCGTGCGGGCGAGCTCGACCTGGTGGTGGCCGAGCACGGGGAGGGGGGCCGGCCGCTGCTGCTCCTCCACGGCTTCACGGGCGCCAAGGAGGACTTCGCCGACTGGTTCGAGGCACTCGCCGGCGAGGGCTGGCACGTCGTGGCACCCGACCACCGTGGCCACGGAGAGAGCCCCAAGCCGGCAGGGGAGGAGCAGTACTCGCTGGACCACTTCGTGGTCGATGCCCTCGCCCTGGCCGACGCCCTGGGTTGGGAGCGCTTCGGACTGCTCGGTCACTCGATGGGGGGGATGATCGCCCAGCAGCTGGTCCTCGAGGTCGCCGGGCCGGGTGGAGGCCCTGATCCTCATGGACACCCACCACGGCTCTCCCGACAGCCTCGACCCCGAGGTGATCGCGTTGGGGGTGCACGTCGCGAGGGAGCAGGGGATGGCCGCACTTGCGGAGCTCCTCGCCTCCATGGAGGGCGGACCCCTGGACACAGCCGCGAACCAGCGGTTGGTTCGTGAGCGGCCCGAGCGGCGCGAGCAGAGCGAGCGCAACACCCGGGTCTGCGCGGCGGACATGTTCGTGGCCATGGCCAGACAGCTCCTCGACCAGGAGGACAGGCTCGACCGCCTCGTTGCGGTCACGTCCCCGACCCTGGTGATGGTGGGGGAGGAGGACGCCCCGTTCATCGGAGCGAGCGAGGCGATGGCCCGTGCCATCCCCGGGGCGCAGCTCAGGGTCATCCCCGGGGGCGGGCACAGCCCGCAGCTGGAGGCACCCGACGCCTGGTGGGACGCGGTCTCGAGCTTCCTGGCCGAGGTCCTTCCGCCGGCTGCCGCGGAGCGGTGAGCGAGATCAGCGGTCACGGCGGCGAGCTCGCCGTGGCGGCCCTGGCGGGGTTCGGGGTGAGCGAGATCTTCACGCTCTCGGGCGGCCACGTCTTCCCCTTCTACGACGGTGTCGTGAAGGCGGGAGGGGAGCCACGCATCGTCGACGTCCGCCACGAGCAGACCGCCACCTTCGGTGCCGAGGGCGTGGCCAAGCTCACCCGCCGCCTCGGGGTGGCGGTGCTCACCGCGGGACCGGGCGTCACCAACGGCGTCAGCGCGGTGACGACGGCGCAGTTCAACGCATCCCCGGTGATGGTGCTGGGCGGCCGAGCTCCCCAGGGTCGTTGGGGATCCGGCTCACTGCAGGAGTTCGACCACGTCCCTGTCCTCGAACCGGTGACCAAGCTCTCGGCCACGGTCACGGCCACCGACGGCATCCCCCGGGCCGTCAACGAGGCGGCGCGGCTGGCGCTCACGCCCCACCGCGGCCCCGTCTTCCTCGACTTCCCCATGGACGTGCTCTTCGCGAGCGGCTCCGCCGTGCTGCCCGCCACGGACGGGATACCCGCCATCGAGGCCGACCCCGACGCCGTCGCCCGCGCCGCCGAGCTGATCGCCGGCGCGCGCGCCCCGGCCCTGGTTGCCGGGACGGACGTGTACTGGGCCGGTGCGTGGGACGCGTTGCGGAACCTGGCCGAGACGCTGCGGGTCCCGGTGTTCGTCAACGGGCTGGGGGAGGGGCTGCCTGCCCGCCGACCACGAGCTGTGCTTCTCGCGCACCCGCGGCATGCTGCGCTCCGACGCCGACCTCGTCGTGGTCGTGGGAACGCCCCTCGACTTCCGGCTCTCGTTCGGCCGTTTCGGGGACGCGCAGGTCGTGCACATCGTCGACCACCCCGATCAGGAGGCGACCCACGTCACCCCGGCGCTGAGCTTGGCGGGGGATCTCGCGTCGATCCTCACCGCGATCGCGGACCGGACCGGGCCCGGGTCCGATCACGAGCAGTGGATCTCGACGATGCGCGACGCGGAGAACGAGGCCCGCGCCGCCGACGAGCCGAAGCTCGCCGACCCCAGCCGACCGATCAGGCCGACCCGGGTCTACGGCGAGGTGAGGAAGGTGCTGGACCGTGACGCGATCGTCGTGAACGACGGTGGCGACTTCGTCTCGTACGCGGGCAAGTACATCGACTCCTTCCAGCCGGGGTGCTGGTTGGACCCCGGTCCGTACGGCTGCCTCGGCACCGGCATGGGGTATGCCGCCGCGGCGCGGATCGTGCACCCGGACCGGCAGGTGGTCGTGATGATGGGAGACGGAGCGGCCGGGTTCTCCCTGCTCGACGTCGACACCCTCGTCCGCCACAGACTCCCGGTCGTGATGGTGGTGGGCAACAACGGGATCTGGGGCCTCGAGAAGCACCCGATGCAGATGCTGTACGGCTACGACGTCGCCGCCGACCTGCAGCCCGAGTGCCGCTACGACGAGGTCGTCGGAGCCCTGGGTGGTGCGGGAGAGGTGGTGCGGGATCCCGACGACCTGGGCCCGGCGCTGCGTCGGGCGTTCGACTCGGGCGTCCCGTACATGGTGAACGTGCTCACGGACCCGACGGACGTCTACCCGCGCTCAAGCAACCTGGGCTGAGTCCGGGAGAGCGGGCTGGCGGGTGCTCCGGCAGGCCTCACCGGACGGGGCCCAGCCGCCAGCTGTCCGGGGTCCGGCCGGTGCAGCGGGGGAACCGTGCTAGTGGGTCTTGTCGAGGAAGCGCTCGCGGTCGACCATCACCCTGCAGACCCGGCCGGCGGCGACCAGGCCCCGCTCGTCGCGTGCGGAGACCTTGAAGATCACCCGGCGGCCCTTCACCTCCTCGACCTTCGCCTCCGCGGTGACCGTGCTGCCCACCGCGGTGGGAGCCAGGTGGTCGATCTGGACCTGCATGCCGACGGTGGTCTCCTCCGGTGGGAGCTGGCCGTCCAGCGCCCGCATCGTCGCCTCCTCGCAGAGGGCGATGACCCGGGGGGTGGCCAGCACGGGGACGTCGCCCGAGCCGAAGGCGAGCGAGGTGTCCCTGTCGGTGACCGTGAGATCGACGGTCGCGCCAAGGCCGGATTCGATGACCACGCGGCTAGGATTACTCGCCGATCGCGAGGCAGGCCAAATCGGTTGGGGGACCGCCAGGTGCAGGAAGGGATCCGGTGACGAGCCTGATGTCGTCGTGATCGAGGAATCCGTCCTCGCACGGGTCCTTGGCACCGCTCTGAGCACGGGTGGCGACTTCGCCGAGGTGTTCGTGGAGGACCGCCGCTCCTCGTCCGGGCTCTTCGACGACGGTCGGGTGGAGGAGCTGACCTCCGGCCGCGACCGGGGCGCCGGCATCCGCGTCGTCTCGGGCGAGACGACGGGCTTCGCCCACACAGCGGACCTCTCGGAGGAGGGGCTGCGCTTCGCCGCGGAGGCAGCGGCAGCCGCCGCGCGTGGCGCTGCCGAGGGGACCCGCGTCGTGGACCTCTCCCGCACCGAGGCGCATCACCCCAGCGCGGTCTCGGTCCCACCCGACGAGGTCGGGAAGGGAGGCAAGGTGGAGCTGCTCCAGCGCGTGGACGACGCGGCCCGATCCACCGGCGCTGCGATCACCCAGGTCTCGGCCCGATACGGCGACTCCCGCAGGCGGATCCTCGTGGCGAACAGCGACGGCCTGCTCGTCGGCGACGAGCAGGTGCGCACGCTGTTCTCGGTCGTCTGCGTGGCCAGCGGGGACACGGGGATGCAGACGGGGCGCGAGACCGTCGGCAGGACGATCGGGTTCGAGCTGTTCGATGCCTACGACGTGGAGGAGCTGGCCCGCCAGGCCGCGGGTCGCGCGCTCACCAAGCTCGGCGCCAGGCCGGCACCGAGCGGTGAGATGCCGGTGGTGATCGCAGCCGGTGGTGGTGGCGTGCTCTTCCACGAGGCGTGCGGCCACGGCCTCGAGGCAGACCTGGTCGCGAAGGGTGCTTCTGTGTTCCGGGATCGCATCGGAGAGAAGGTCGCGGCGGAGTCGATCACCCTCGTCGACGACGGGACGATGCCCGACGAGTGGGGCTGCTTCGGGGTCGACGACGAAGGGCATCCGGCCCAGCAGAACGTGCTCATCGCCGACGGCGTGCTCACCGACTACCTCTGGGACTTCCTGCGTGCGCGCAAGGAGGGGCGGCGATCCACCGGGAACGGCAGGAGGCAGAGCTACCAGCACCTCCCGATGGTGCGCATGACCAACACCTACCTCCGGAACGGCACCGACGACCCCGACGACATAGTCGCCTCCACGCCGGAGGGCGTGTACGTCAAGCAGCTCGGTGGCGGTCAGGTCAACACCGCGACGGGCGACTTCGTGTTCGGGATGACAGAGGCGTACCTGATCGAGGACGGGCGCATCACCGCCCCCCTCCGGGAGGGCAACCTGATCGGCAACGGACCCGAGGTCCTCACCCGGATCGATGCGTTGGGCGACGACTTCGCCATGGGCTCGCCCGGCACCTGCGGGAAGGACGGCCAGGGGGTTCCCGTCGGCGACGGAGTGCCCACCCTCCGGGTGACTGCTCTCACCGTCGGCGGCACCGCGGCCTGAGGGTGAGGCCGGACGGGAGATGAGCATCGACCCGGAACGCCTGTTGGGGATCGGTGACCGGGTCGTGGCGATGGCGCGGCGCGGTGAGCAGATCGAGGCGGTGGTCGTGCACGACCGCCACACAGAGGTCCGCGCGTACGAGGGCGAGGTCGAGTCCTTCTCCGCCGCGGAGGCCGCCGGGCTGGGTGTGCGGGTGATCCGTGACGAGCGTCAGGGCTTCGCCTACGCGGGGACGCTCGACGACGACGTGCTCGCCGAGACCCTCGCGGAGGCCCGCGACAACGCGGCGTTCGGGACACCCGACCCATACCTGGGTCTCGCCGAGCCAGACGGCGTGGCGGTGCCCGAGCTCGATCTCTGGCGGGAGGAGCTGGAGTCGTTCCCCACGGAGCGCAAGATCGAGATGGCGGTCGAGCTCGAACGGGCGACCCTGGCAGCGGACCCGAGGATGGCGGGCGTCGAGTCGGCCGAGTACACCGACGGCGCGGCGGCGGGCGCGATCGTGACCACGACCGGGATCCGCACCGTGTCCCGGGAGACCTCCTGCTACGTCATGTCCTGGGCGATGGCGACGGAGGAAGACGAGACCCAGACCGGGTTCGGTTGGTCGCTGGGTCGCCATCCCTCGGAGCTGGACGTCGCCACCGCCGCCGGCGACACGGCCCGTCGAGCTGTGCGCCTGCTGGGATCCTCCAAGCCCGCCACCGAGAGGATCACGGTCGTCTTGGACCCGTGGGTCACCGCCCAGTTCCTAGGCGTGGTGGGTGGGACTCTCACGGGCGAGGCGGTGTTGAAGGGGAGGTCGCTGTTCGCCGAGCGGGTCGGCGACCAGGTCGCGTCAGCCGTCTTCGATCTCGTCGACGACCCGACGGACCCGGCCGCGTTCACCGCAACCGAGACCGACGGCGAGGGCCTCCCCACGCGCCGGAACGTGCTGATGGAGGGCGGCGTGCTGCGCGGGTTCGTGCACAACGCCTACACGGGGCGCCGCAGCGGCTCCCGCTCCACCGGTTCGGCCGTACGGGGGTTCAAGTCCACCCCCGGGGTCGGCTGCATCGCGCTCTCGCTCGCCCCGGGTCGTCGCTCCCAGGAGGAGATCGTCGCCGGGATCGAGAACGGTCTCCTGGTCCAGGGCCTCTCAGGGCTTCACTCGGGGGTGAACCCGGTGAGCGGGGACTTCTCGGCCGGTGCGGAGGGCCTGCGAATCCGCGGCGGCTCCCTTGCTGAGCCGGTACGGGAGGTCACGATCGCCTCGACGATCCAGCGGATGCTCCTCGACGTCGAGGAGGTCGGAGCCGATCTGGAGTGGATGCCGATGAGCGCGGCCGGGGCGAGCCTGGTCATCGGCGACGTCACGATGTCGGGTTCGTGACGGCCGTCGGCGGTTCACTCCGTCCCGACGAGGGATGCTTCGTAGGTTCCGGAGAGCACCTGGAGTCCGTCGGCGTAGGAGACGTCGAAGCAGATGCGCGAGTCGTCCTCCTGGAGCACCGTCACCGATCCGGTGGGGTCGTTGGTGGTGGCCTGTGCTCCTCCACCGGCGTCGATGATCACCGTCGGGTCCTCGATCGTGTCGCCTGCCTCGATCGGGTCGTCGGACTGGAAGGAGAGGGTAACCACGACGTGGCCCTCGGGGGCCTCGACGGTTTCCGTCGAGCCCGCCTGCCCCTCGAGGCTCGCGTCGGAGAGGTACACGGTGTAGGAGGAGTCGCCGAGCGGGACCGCCACAGACTCCACGACGTCGCTCCCGTAGAGGTGGGCGTCGGGCTGGTCGAACGCCGGGTCGGGCATGATGTGTGCGTCGAGGCCGCCCACCGGGCAGTCGCCGGAGAGAGCGCTGCCGTCGCCACCGGTGGGTTCACCCCCATCGGCAGCCTGCTCCCCGGACGCCGACCCCGAGCCGTCGTCGTCCCCGCAGGAGGCCGCCATGAGGGCCAGGCACAGGATCAGGGCGATCGCCGTGAACCATGATGGGCGCACCTTCGTCCTCCTCTTCGAACGCAGGTCCTCTGCGGCTGAGGACGGCGTCACAACAGATGATCCTGCACCCTACCCATGGCGCGCCCGATGACCGACCTCTCTGATCTGGCCGTCTCCATCGCGACGCGGGCCACGGCCGGCGAGCAGGTGGAGGCGTTCGTTGCCCGCGGGAGGCACACCACCGTCAAGGCGTACGGGGGTGAGGTCGAGTCCTTCACCTCGGCCGAGTCGATGGGCATCGGCATCCGGGTGGTGAGGGACCACCGCCAGGGCTTCGCCTACGCGGGCACGTTCGAGGAGGCAGCGATCGCCGAGACCCTCGCGGAGGCGAGGGACAACGCCACGTTCGGCGAGCCGGACGAGTTCTTCGGGCTCGCCGAGCCCGACGGAGTGCAGGCGGTCGAGCAGGAGCTCTGGGACGAGGCGGTCGTCACCTTCCCCACGGAGCGCAAGATCGAGCTGGCGATCGAGCTCGAGCGTGCCGTGCTCGGCGCCGATCCCCGCATCCGGGGGGTGCGCACGTCGTCGTTCGGGGACTCCTCCGGAGAGGCAGCGGTGGCGACGAGCACCGGCATCGCCGTCGAGGGGAGGGCCACCGTCTGCCACATCTCGGTCTCCGCCCTGGCGTCGGAGGGAGACGAGACGACGATAGGGGGCGGCGTCGACGTGGGTCGCGACCCCACCGCGCTCGACGTCGCCAAGGTCGTCGACGACGCGGTCACCAGGGCGACCCGGATCCTCGGCGCCACCAAGGCGCCCTCGCGGAGGCTGCCGGTCGTGTTCGAGCCGAGGATGGCAGCGACGCTCCTCGCGCTCGCCGCGGGGACGCTCAGCGGTGAGCGGGTCCTGAAGGGACGCTCGCCGTTCGCCGATCGGCTCGGCCAGCAGATCGCGTCGTCGTCGCTCACCCTGGTCGACGACCCGACCGACGCGCGCTCGCTGGGTGCCGACTCGCACGACGGTGAGGGCCTGGCATGCAGGTGCAACCTCCTGATCGACGAGGGTGTGCTGCAGGGATTCCTGCACAGCTCCTACACCGGCAGGCGCTCAGGGTCGGCCTCCACCGCCTCCGCGGTGAGGGGGTACGCGTCGACCCCGGGGGTCGGCGTCCAGGCGCTGGCGGTGGCGCCCGGCTCGCGCAGCCACGCCGGGATCCTGGCGGGCCTCGACGAGGCGTTCCTCGTGCAGTCGCTCAGCGGCGTGCACTCGGGTGTCAACCCCGTCTCCGGGGACTTCTCGGTCGGGGCCGAGGGGCTGATGATCCGCGGGGGAGGGCTCGCCGAGCCCGTACGTGAGGTGACGCTCGCCTCGACCCTCCAGCGCATGCTGCTCGACATCCGCGAGGTCGGCGGGGATCTGGAGTGGCTGCCCAGCGGAACCGGTGCCTCGACCCTGGTGGTGGACGACGTGACGTTGAGCGGCTCGTAGTGCCTGCACAGGGTCGGAGACGCAAGTGACGCGATCCACACCCCCGGGCGCTGCCGTCGAGCGTCACCCGCACCTGGCAGAGCCCGCGCCGGAGGGGTGGGTGCGAGCCGACCTGCACTGCCACACCATGTGGTCCGGGGACTCGACGAGCACCCCGGACGAGCTGCGCGCCGCCGTGGCCGAGACAGCCCTCGACGTCCTCTGCATCACCGACCACAACTCCATCGAGGGCGCGCAACGCCTGGTCGACCAGCTGCCTTGTCGTGTGGTGGTCGGAGAGGAGGTGCGCACCGGCCAGGGCGAGATCATCGGGCTGTTCCTCGTGGAGCGGATACCGGGTGGGCTCGGCGCTGCGGAGGTGGCTCGGCGGATCCGCGATCAGGGAGGTGTCGTGTACGTCCCCCACCCCTTCGATCCTCGCCGGGCACGCCTGGCCGAGCCCGTGCTGCGGGAGCTGGTCGCCGACGGTCTCGTCGACGTGCTCGAGGTCCGCAACGCGAAGACGGCCAGAGAGGAGCTGAACGAACGGTCAGCAGCCTTCGCGGCCGAGAACGGGCTGAGGGCGGGTGCCGGGAGCGACGCGCACGTGCCCGAGGCGCTGGGCGCCGCGTACACGCAGCTCCCCGCGTTCGGGGATGCGGCTTCCTTCCTCGAAGCGCTGGGTGATGCCCGGATCCTGGGCCACCACGCAGACCCGCCGAGGCCCTGGAGCCCCCGCATCGTGCCCTCCGTCGGGACCGCGTAGCAGGATGTGCCTGCTCGGGTGCCGGTGCGCATCCGAGACCGGCCGTCGACATGTCCACGCTCCACGCCATACTCCTCGGGATCATCCAGGGGCTCTCCGAGTTCCTGCCGATCTCCTCCAGCGGCCATCTGGCGCTCGCCCGGTGGCTCCTGGGCTGGGACGAGCTGGCCGCGAACGAGACGCTCGAGACCTCGTTCGACGTGGCCGTGCACCTCGGCACCCTGGTCGCCGTCATCAGCTACTACTGGCGCGACGTGCGACGGCTCGTCATCGCGGGAGTGGGCGAGGTGGTGAGGCGCGAAGGGCTCTCGTCGGACGGCCGCCTCGCCTGGCTGCTGGTGCTCTCTGCGGTTCCCGCTGCAGTGGTGGGCGCTGTCGCGAACGATGCCGTCTCCGGGCTCGACGACGAGATCGGCCTCATCGCGCTGATGCTCATCGTCTTCGGCCTCGTGCTCCTCTGGGCCGATCGGCGCAACGGGGCTCGGACCGGGGTCGAGTGGGGACGACGCGACGCGCTGGCCATGGGCGTGGGCCAAGCCCTCGCGCTGCAGCCGGGCGTCTCACGCTCGGGGGTGACGATGACCGTCGCGCTGGGCCTGCGCTTCCGGCGCGACGAGGCCGCGCGGCTGGCGTTCCTGATGAGCATCCCGGTGATCGCCGGTGCGGGTCTGTTCCAGCTAGCGCAGCTGCTCGGTGGCGACGGGCTCCCCGCAGAGCTCCGGTCCGCCTTCTTCTGGGGCTTCGTCTCCTCCGCGGTCACCGGGTGGTTCGCCATCTGGCTGACGCTTCGGATCGTGCGATCGGCGACCTTCCTCCCCTTCGCCGTCTACCGGATCGGGCTGGGCGTGGTGATCCTGGTGATGCTGGCGCTGGACCTCCGCTGAGCGAGCGGTCTCAGCCCGCACCGATCGCGGGCGTACCGGGCGTCCCCTGCAGCGCGAGCGTGGCCAGTCCCTGGCCGGCCGCGTAGCCGACCTCGAGCACCTCGTCGGCCTCCACGGCGACCGTCACGGCCTCCTGCGTGACGGAGACCACCCGCGCCGATCGGGCCACGATCTCCGCGGAGCCGTCCAGGTCGGTGAGGGAGGACGCCAGCACGTCCACGCGGTCACCGACCTGGAGCGGTGGCAGGGGCTGCACGCGGGGGATCGCGATGGCAGCTCCACCCGGTGGCAGCAGCGCGGCCGCTCCCGTGGAGCCTTCGCCGGCGAGACGTTCGGACACGATCGCCTCCCCAGCGAGGATCGGCTCGACGACGACCCGCCCCACCGGATCCACGGCAACGGAGTCGGTGAGCAGGAGGCGCGGGAGGTCGCGGAGCGTCACGTCACCGGGCCGGAGGGTCGCTCCGACCGGGAGGTCCGCCGTCGCGACGGGGACCGAAGCCACCGGGCCCCATCGCGACCGCAGCTCGGCCTGGCTGGTGAGCAGCTGGTCGGTGGAGAGGGCCGCGACCAGCGAGGCAGTCGCGGCCAGCAGCCAGAACACGGCGGGGTGTCGGCGGAGACGGCTCAGGGGGCGTGATCGCCGCGAGAGCAGCCCCGCTCGACGGAAGGTCGGCGGACGATGCGCGATCGGAGGCCCGAGTCGCGGTCGACCGGTGGGTGCTCGCCGAGCGGGCGGGTTGGGCACGGCGCTCCTCGTGACGCGGGCAGGGGGGAAGCCGCAGAGGGGGAAGCGCTTGCGGGGTGATCGTAGCGGCGGATCCGCCGCGCCCGCAGGGGTCAGCCTGTGGCGGCCGTGCCGGCGGTGGAGGCGGTGCTGCTCGACGAGGTGGAGCCCGACGAAGTGGAGGCGGAGCTCGAGGAATCGCTCTTGGACTCGCTCTTGGAATCGCTCTTGGAGCCGCCAGAACCCGAGTCCTTGCTCTCCTTGGAGGAGGACGTCCCCTTCGAGTCGCTCTTCGAGGGGCGGCTGTCGGTCTTGTAGAAGCCCGAGCCCTTGAAGGAGATGCCGACCGGGCTGAACACCTTGCGGAGCTCACCCCGGCAGGAGGGGCACTCGGTGAGGGGGTCGTCGGTGAACGCCTGCACGACCTCGAGCTGCTCCCCGCAATCCCGGCACGCGTATTCGTAGGTGGGCATCGATCGTCTCCCGCCGGCGCACCCCCGGCACCCCTTTAGCACTCTCGTCTCGTGAGTGCTAAGGCTAGCCGCCCAGGGCCCCGCTGACGACATCTGGCGCTACCTTCGAGACCCATGAGCACGGTCCGGAAGGCGGTGATCCCTGCCGCGGGGCTCGGCACCCGGCTCCTGCCGGCGACGAAGTCCCAGCCCAAGGAGATGATCCCCGTCGTCGACAAGCCGGCGATCCAGTACGCCGTGGAGGAGGCCGCCGCCGTCGGGATCGACGACGTCCTGATAGTCACATCCCGTGGCAAGGAGACGATGGCCGACCACTTCGACCTCACCGCCGAGCTCGAGGAGGCGCTCGAGAAGAAGGGCAGGACCGAGGAGCTCGCCGCGGTGCGCCGGGTGGCCGAGCTGGCCGAGGTGCACACGGTCCGCCAGCACCAGCCGCTGGGGCTCGGTCACGCGGTGGCCGCCGCCCGCGACCACGTCGGGGACCAGCCGTTCGCCGTGCTGCTCCCGGACGACATCCTCGAGAGCCCGGCCGGACTGGCGGGGATGGTCGAAGCGTTCGAGGCTCACGGCTCATCGGTCATCGCGTCTGATGGAGGCGACCGACGAGCAGATCCTCTCGCTGGGTGCTGTGCGGCCCGAGCCGGTGGGCGATCGCCTCTTCCGGGTCCACGACATCGTGGAGAAGCCCGCTCCGGGCGAAGCTCCTTCCAACCTCGCGGTGGTGGGTCGCTACGTCTTCACCCCGGAGATCTTCGAGGCGCTCGACAGGACCGAGCCGGGCGCCGGAGGCGAGATCCAGCTCACCGACGCGATCGCCATCCTCAACGAGCAGCAGCCGGTGCACGGCTACCTGCTCCCGGTGCGCCGATTCGACGTCGGGAAGAAGCTCGACTACCTGATGACCGTCGTGGAGCTGGCCCTCACCCATCCCGAGCTCGGTGAGAGCTTCCGATCCTTCCTCGGTGAGGTGGCGCGCCGGGAGAGCCTGTGAGCCAGGCGATGCGATGGGGTTGACCCCGCTCGAGGAAGCCCGCTCGTACGTTCTCGAGCGCTGTGGTCGGCTGGAGGCGACGAGCGTCGTCCTGCGTGACGCCCTCGGCCTCGTCGCCGCGGCCCCGGTCGTCTCGGGGGAGCAGGTGCCCCCCTTCGACAACACCGCGATGGACGGCTTCGCGGTGCGCGCCGCAGACACCCTCGGTGCATCGAAGAGGCTCCGCGTCGTGGCGACCCTGGCCGCCGGTGATGCGGCGAGCCGCGAGGTGGGCCCGGGTGAGGCGATCCGGATCATGACCGGCGCTCCCGTGCCCCCGGGCGCGGACGCGATAGTGATGGTGGAGCGGACCGAGCTGTCCTCAGACGGCAGCGAGGTCGAGGTCGCGGAGCCGGCGAAGGCCGGCCGGCACATCCGCCGCGCCGGTGAGGACATCGAGGTGGGCGACCAGGTCGTGGCCGAGGGAGCCGTGCTCACCCCCGGCCATCTCGGGCTGCTGGCGAGCATCGGGTGCGAGAAGGTCGACGTGGTGCGCAGGGCCCGGGTGGGTGTCCTGTCCACCGGCGACGAGCTGGTCGAGGGCTCCGGGCCGCTGCGCCCCGGGCAGATCCGCGACTCGAACCGGTTGACACTGGTCGCGCTGGTCGAGCAGATGGGCGCCGAGCCCGTCGACCTCGGGCGGATCCCGGACGACGAGGCGGCGATAGAGGCGGCGGTGCGTCGCGGCCTCGACAGCTGCGACGCGCTGCTGTCGAGCGGCGGTGTGAGCATGGGCGACTTCGACTACGTGAAGGTCGTGCTGGACCGGTTGGGTGAGATGCGCTGGATGCAGGTGGCGATCAAGCCGGCCAAGCCCCTCGCCTTCGGGATGCTGTCGGGCAAGCCTGTCTTCGGCCTGCCGGGGAACCCGGTGTCGGCGATGGTCTCGTTCGAGCTCTTCGCCCGGCCCGGCGCTGCGGAAGATGATGGGCCACACCGCCATCGACCGGCCCTGCCTGCCGGCCCTGGCCGACGAGGATCTCCGGAGGCGGCGGGACGGCAAGGTTCACTTCGTCCGGGTGCACGCCCGGTGGGGCGAGGACGGTCGGCTTCGGGTGCGGTCGTCCGGCGGCCAGGGATCGCACCAGCTCTCGGCGATGGCGAGGGCGGAGGCGCTGGCGGTGCTGGGCGACGGGGAAGGCGTGGAGGCGGGCGAACCGGTCGAGGTCCTGCTGCTCGAGGAGCCTCTCTGAGGGTGCCCCCGGTAACCTCTCAAGCATGAGCACGGAGTTGGTGGACTCCTTCGGCCGCGTCCACCGCGACCTCCGGATCTCGGTCACCGACCGGTGCAACTTCCGTTGCAGCTACTGCATGCCCGCGGAGGGGATGACCTGGCTCCCGCGGGACGACCTCCTCACCTACGAGGAGATCGAGCGCATCGCCCGCCTGCTGGTCGAGCGCTACGGGTTCGAGAGCATCCGCATCACCGGAGGCGAGCCCACGGTGCGAGCGAACCTCCCGGTGCTGATCGAGAAGCTCGCCGCTCTCGGCGTGGACCTGGCCCTCACCACCAACGGTGCCCTCCTCGAGCGGGTCGCCTCCGATCTCGCGCTCGCAGGCCTGAAGCGGATCAACGTCTCGCTCGACTCGCTCAGGCCCGAGCGGTTCAGGGAGCTGACGCATCGGGACGAGCTGGAGCGGGTGCTCGCGGGCATCGACGCTGCCGCTGGCTGCGGGCCTCGACCCGGTGAAGGTGAACACGGTGGCGATCCGCGGCGTCAACGACGACGAGCTGGTCGACTTCGCCCGGTTCGGTCGTGAGCGGGGCGTGGTGGTGCGCTTCATCGAGTTCATGCCTCTCGACGCGTCGGGGCGGTGGCAGCCCGACCAGGTCGTCCCGAGGCAGGAGATCGTGGAGCGCATCGGGGCGGTGCTCCCGCTCGAGCCGCTCACCCGCCACAACGAGCCCGCCGAGCGGTTCCGCTTCGTCGACGGGGTCGGCGAGATCGGGGTGATCGCGAGCGTCACCGACGCGTTCTGCCAATCGTGCGACCGCGTGCGGCTCACCGCAGAGGGCGAGCTCCGGAACTGCCTCTTCGCCCTCGAGGAGACCGACCTCCGGTCGCTCCTTCGCTCGGGAGCGAGCGACGACGAGATCGCCGCGGTCGTCGAGAGGGTGGTGGCGGACAAGTGGGCGGGGCACCAGATCAACCAGGTGCAGTTCATCCGGCCCAGCCGCTCGATGAGCCAGATCGGCGGCTGAGGTGCTGCGCCGCTAGGCGCAGGTTCAGCTTCCCGGTCCGGAGGCCTGGCCCCGGGGTCGGGCACTACACTTCCGTCGATGTCCGAACTGGGTCTCACCCATCTGGATCCGCTCGGCCGTGCCCGCATGGTCGACGTGACACCGAAGGAGCCCACGCACCGCCGGGCGGTGGCCCGCGGCCGTGTCTACATGCAGGCCGAGACCGCCTCGATGGTGGCTCGCGGGGCTGTCAGCAAGGGCGACGTGCTGGCGGTCGCTCGGGTGGCCGGGATCCAGGCGGCGAAGCGCACCCCCGACCTCATCCCGCTCTGCCATCCGCTCCTGATCGGGTCGGTGTTCATCAACTTCGAGATCCAGGACAGCTACATCGAGGTGGAGGCGCAGGTCGACACCATCGATCGCACCGGGGTGGAGATGGAGGCGCTGACAGCGTGCTCGGTTGCGTGCCTCACCATCTACGACATGTGCAAGTCGGCCGACCGGGGCATGGAGATCGGGGAGATCACGCTCTGGGAGAAGACGGGGGGTCGCTCCGGCGTGTACCGCCGTCAGGAGCCCACGGGGCGCCAGGGCGGCGAGCCGCCGTTCCCGGTGCTGGACGCTCAGCTCGACCAGGACTGAGGCTCCGACACGCGGCCGGGGCCACCGAGTGCGCAGCTCCGGGTCCGGGAGCCCGCGCCGACGGGGGCCGCATCCACTGGTAGATCAGTGACATTCGTCACTCTCCTGCGGCGGGCCCGGAGAGGCTCTCCTGAGCTGGGGTTTCGGGCGTGGTTGCCCGGCTGCCGGTCCCGGTGGGGCCACCCGGGTTGCGGTCCGGGTGGAGCGTCGTGCCGCGATCCGTAGTAGAAACGTAACAACCGTCGTACGACCGTAACCGCCGGCGAGCATCCACCACTTCGTGGGGCGGTCTCATTACGGTCCTGGGAGGAAGTAGGGCACGGGGCGTGACTTTCGTGGTTCTGTTCATCCTCGCAGTGGTGTGGGCGCTGTATCTGGCATCGTGGTTGCGCAGTCGCGCCCACCACCGCTCACGCAACTCGATCTCGTCGTTCAGCCGGCAACTGATCGTGCTGGACCGGACTCGCAGCGACGAGGTGCTCGGTGGCTCGACGCTCCCGCTCGGAGCATCGGGCCGGCCCGTGGTCAGCTCCTCGAGCAGGCTGACCTACGCGCCGATCGATCCTCTCGTCCGTCCTCCGCAGGTGCGCGGGTTCCTCTCGGGTGCGCCGATCACCCGCCAGGACGCGCAGCGCCGCCGGCGTGACGTCCTGCTCCTCCTCGGAGGGCTCGACACGCCGTGGGCGCTCTCGCAGCCGTGACCCTCGGGGGGTTCGTCACCTACCTCTTCCTTGCCTTCGGTGCCGTGGCAGCTGCCTACGTCTTCCTCCTCGTGCGGGGCCAGCGGCTGGCCGACGAGAGGGCCGAGAAGGTCCGCTACCTCCCGCAGAGCAGCGCGCTCTCCGAGCAGACCCTCGCCCTTCAGCGCCTGGCACGCTGACCGGTGGCCGGTGACCGGTCTCGGCGCGACGAGCTGGGTCGGCACGTCGACTCGCTCCGGGCCGAGATCGACGCAGCACACCGGGCGCGCGAGGAGGCGCTCCCTCTCTGCAGGCAGGTGATCCGCGAATCCGGGAGATCGATACGCGCGGTGCACCGGCTGGACCCGACCGAAGCCGCTGCGAGGGCAGACGAGGCAGAGTCGCTGCTGCGAAGGGCCCAGGAGGTGCTCGAGCCGCACCCGAGCGTCGCGTACGCCGGGTTCCTGCACGACGCCGAGAAGGAGTACGCCGAGGCTCGCTTCACGGCTGCGCTGGTGGCGGGAGAGCCGCTGCCCGATGCCGGCGAGCTCGGGGTGTTCCGCACCTCCTGGCTGAGGGGCCTGGCCGAGGCGGCGAGCGAGCTGCGCCGCCACCTGCTCGACCGGCTGCGGGACGGGGAGCTCGAGCGGGGGGAAGAGCTGCTCACCGTCATGGACGACGTCTACGACGCGCTCGTCGCCGTCGACTACCCCGACGCGCTCACCGGCGGCCTGCGCCGGACCGTGGACGCGCTGCGCGCGGTGCTGGAGCGGAGCCGCGGGGACGTGACCGCCACCGTGGTTCAGAGCCGGCTGCAGAAGGCGATCGAACAGGGAGCGTGAGGTTGCCGCGGTCCGCAAGCCGGTGGGGCAGGCGGAGGGCGAACCGCTATCGTTGTGCCTTCGCTGGGGGTGTAGCTCAGTTGGCTAGAGCGCTTCGTTCGCAACGAAGAGGCCGGCGGTTCGAGTCCGCTCACCTCCACGAGTAGAGCACCTGGTCAGAGGCCCGCGTCGGAGGTTGTGGCGACGGGAGCCCGGGATGTTTCTGCCGTGATGGCGCGAAGATGGCGCGGCAGCTCGGCTCCGCACACGAGTCCGGTCGAGTGTCCAACTCATCCTGACGCGCGACACAGCGGCCACTCCTACGACCACCTCGACTCGCGCCGCGCCTACCACGAAGGCGAGCAGACCCCGTCGCGGTCATCGGGGTCGAGGGGGGCGAGTTGGTTGAGGCGTTCGGCGATGGCGGCGTCGGTGGTGGAGAGGGCCGGCGGGGGGCGCCGTCGATGAGGAGGTAGTTGCAGGAGACGTCGAGGCCTCGGCGAGGCGGACGAGGACGCCGAGGCTGGGGGTGATCGGGTTTGCAGCAGACCCCGATTCAGGTGTCCGGTTCGGTGGCTGGTTCCGCCCGGTCCAGTAGCCGTCGAGAGGCGTCGAGCAAGGGCGGCAGGTCACGGTCGACGGTGGCCTGCACGGTGGAGTGCGTCGTATCGAAGTAGCGGTGTGCGAGGTGGTCTCGCATCCCGGCGACGTCGCGCCACGGGATCTCGGGTTCGCCTGCGAGCACCTCGGGGTCGATGTCCTTGACGGCCTCGCCGATCTCGATGAGTCGCACTCGCACCGCGTCGAAGATGAGCCCGTCATCGAGACCGCCACGTTCGAGGTGCGAGGCGATCGCCTCGGCGGCGGCGATGACGTCGGCCAATCGTTCGTCGTCGCGTCGGCTCACAGCGGCACCGCCTCACGCTCGACCCGCTCGCGAATCCGGGTCTTCAGCGAGTCCGCTGGCACGACGTCCACGTCGACGCCGAGCAGCTCGGCGAGCTCGCGTTCGAGCCCGATGAGGTCGAGCAGCCCGACGCCCTCGCCGAGGTCGACGAGCAGGTCGACATCGCTGGACTCGACGTCCTCACCTCGCGCGACGCTGCCGAAGACGCGCACGTTGTGCGCTCGACGGCCCTCGGCTGCGCGGATGATGGCCTTGCGCCTCTGCCGCAGCCGGCGGGCGAGCGGCGAGTCGGGAAGTCCCAGTGCACGCTCGGGCAAGGCGACGAGATCGATCGCGAGCTCGTGGCCGGTGGCTTCGATCAGTCGGGTCAAGGTGGGCAGACTCGGCTCTCGGCGCCCCGATTCGTAGGCGCTGATGACCGACTGAGCGACGCCGGCCCGGCGAGCAAGGTCGGTCTGCGACAGCCGAGCGCGTTGACGGGCTGAACGCAGCAGGTCGGCGGAGTTCAAGGGCATGGTGTGAGCCTATGACAGATCGTCTATGGGCACAACGGCGAGTGCAGACGGCTGACACCGGCTTTCAAACCACATGCCCCGCTGCCAGTCGGCAGTCCGTCGGCTGTGAGGCGATCGACACCTCGCTGACCTGGGGAAGCGCTTGACCAACGAACGAGTGCCCGCTTTGAGAGCTGTCCCATCAGATCCACCAGCGTCTTGGACTCCACGACGATCGTCTCCTGCACGGGAGGACCGCTCGGCCCGTTGCCTGAATGCCCGGGGTGAGCTACTCCCACCCGACGTCGAGATCGAGGCGGAGACGGATCAGCTCGATTGCACCGTCGGGCGCCAGCTGTTCCGTCAGGTCAAGCATCGGTGTGGATTGGCGCTGATGGTCTGGATCCTCGAAGAACCGCTGCGTGGTCCCGTCTCCCGGGCGGGCCTCCCGACGCCGACACCCGCCGTTGCCGATCAGGCCGCGTGCTTGATCAGATCGGCGCACCTCTCGCCGATCATGATCACTGCCGCGTGGGTGTTGTTGCTCGTGACGCGGGGCATCACCGATGCGTCGGCGATCCTGAGGCCATCGATGCCCCGCACACGCAGCTGTGCGTCGACGACCGCCATCGGATCGTCATCGGGGCCCATCTTGCAGGTCCCGCACACGTGGTACTCGGTGTCGGCATGCTCGCGCAGGGTCTCTTCGATCTGGCGGGGGTCGTCGCGGTCGTACCGGATGATCATCTCCCCCCGGTAGCGATCGAACGCAGGGCTCGACATGATGTCGAGCGCGATCTGGGTGCCCTTGACCAGCGTCTCCATGTCATGGGGATGGCTGAAGTAGCGGGGATCGATGAGCGGCGGAACCCGCGTGTCGGGACTGGCGAGCCGCACCTCGCCCACGCTCTTGGGTCTCGCGAGCAGCAGGTGGGCCGAGTACCCGTGACCGAGGTGTGGCTTGCGGCCGTGATCGTCGCCGATGCCGACGATCAGCTCCATCTCCATGTCGGACACCTCGACCTCGGGGCTGGTGCGGAAGTAGACGCCGGACTCTGCGGCGCAGCTCGTGATGAGCCCCGATCGGTGCCTGCGCCACTCCCACATCGCCCTCAGCAGCCGCGCGACGCCGGTCGCCGACCAGCCCACGGTGCCATCGGGGAGCCGCGCACGGTAGATGAGGAGCGCGGAGATGTGGTCGTGTAGGTTCTGACCGATGCCGGGGACGTCCCTGACAGGTGCGATCCCGAGCTCCTGGAGGTGGGCGCCGGGCCCCAGGCCCGACGCCATCAGTATCTGGGGCGTGCCGAAGGCACCTGCGGACATGACCAGCTCGCGGCGTACGCGCACCGTGCTCACCTGATCTCCCTGTCGGTACTCGACGCCGCTCGCTCGTCGCTGGTCGAAGAGCACGCGCTCGACGTGGGCGCCGGTGCGCACCTCCAGGTTGGGTCGGTCCAGGTAGGGATGGATGAACGCCGCCGCGACGCTGTGACGCTCGCCGTCCTGCTGCGTCACCTGGACCTTGTAGCAGCCGTGGTGCTGCGCGCCGTTGAAGTCGGGGTTGAAGGGGATGCCGCGCGACTGGCAGGCCTGGAGGAACACCTCGTTGAGGGGGCTCGGGCTTCGCAGGTTCGTGACCTTCAGCGGGCCGTCGACGCCGTGGAAGGGGGAGTCGCGGTGGATGGCGTTGGCCTCGGACTTCTTGAAGTACGGGAGCACGTCGTCGTAGCCCCAGCCCGGGTTCCCGAGAGCCTCCCAGCCGTCGTAGTCCGAGCGGTGTCCTCGCGCGTAGATCATGGCGTTCACCGTGCTCGAGCCTCCGAGGGCCTTGCCGCGTGGCTGGAAGCCCCGCCTCCCGTTGAGGCCGGGTTGGGGCACCGTCTTGTAGTCCCAGATGTTGATCCCCAGGGGAAGTGCCAGCGCGAAGCCCAGAGGCGCGCGGATCAACAGGTCCCGCCCCTCGCCGCCCGCCTCGAGCAGGCACACGGTGACCGACGGATCCTCGCTCAAGCGGCTCGCGACCACGCACCCGGCCGAGCCACCGCCGACGACGACGAAGTCGAACTCGTCCACCGTTTGCACGCTATCCCCGCTCGGGGGGCGCGCTCCGCTGCGGCTGGCGACCTCCCTAGCCGACCGCGGCGAGCACGGCGTTGCCGAGCTCGACCAGCTCGTCGCGTTCGGACTCGTCGAGAAGCGCGAAGTGCGGGGCCATCATCAGGTTGGTCGTGTCCTCCGCGCGCTCCCACGCCTCCGTGGCCTCGGGGGTCACGTCGGGGGCCTCCATCCAGCCGAAGATCGCGAGCATGAACGACGACTTGACGGCGACCGCGACGGCCGGGTCGAGACCGACGCTCAGCACGGCCGCACCGTGCAGCGCACCTCGGAGCTCTCGGAGCGCGTTGAGTCGGTGCAGCGCGAGCGCCTTGGTGGAGGACGGCTCCGGGAGGTCGCGCCACGCGGCGAACACGGGAGCACACGCCGGGTTGGCGCCTTGCACGATCTTCCCGCACAGCTCCGCCAGGCGAGCGAGGTCGATGTCGTCGGGCATGTGCTTCTCTGCCCAGGCGTGGCCGCATGCCGCGAACTCGAGTGCCGCCTGCGATGGTGGTGGTCCGGAGGCGGCGTCGGCCCAGGCCTGACGCACGGCCTCGGGGTTGAAGAAGACGAAGGCCGCGCTCACGATGTCCGCGGTCACGTCGCCGAGCGCCCCACCTCGTCCGACGAAGTAGAAGCTGGCGCCCGGATAGCCGAGCTCCGCTCCCCGGCCGTAGGTGTCCATGTCGAGCATGAACTTGGCGGCGATGTCGGCGACAGCGCGGTCGCTGGCCCGTGCAGCCTCTTCCGGTGTCATGGCACCCTCGTTTCGCTGAGTCCGATGGTCGGCGTAGACGCCGGCAACAGCGTTGCACGCGCGACGGGAGGGTGGCTCATGGATGGTGCTGGGCGCCGGGGCGGGGCTGCCTTCCGGACGGGAGGTCCGCGCCAACGGTCGACCTGTGGACCAGCCAGGCCGGGGTCGCCTCGTTCGGTCGTGTCTCGCGGGGGCCGTCTTGGAGCGTCGTCGGACGGGATTACGCTCCTGCCGATGGATGCCGGTGCTGGGGCCGCTTCGCGGGTCTGGGCGGTCCCGCCGGCCGGGATCGAGCAGGTCCGAGCCGGTGGCTGACCCGATCCCCGCCGTCAAGGTAGGACGGCGCGTCCGCGACCTCGGGCGCCTGGTCGCTGCCGGGTCGACGATGGCGGGCGCCTCCCGTAGGGCGTGGGCTCGCCGGAGGGAGGGCGAGCCCACGATCGACGCGATCGTGGACGAGCTGCGCGACGGCTTCGAGCAGCTCGGACCGACCTACACCAAGCTCGGACAGATGGTCGCCTCGACCCCAGCCCTCTTCCCGGATCCGCTCGTGAGGGGCTTCGCGGGATGCCTCGACGAGGTCCGCCCCCTCGATCCCTCGGTGATCCACCGGGTGGTCGCCGAGGAGCTGGGTGCGCCGGCCGAAGAGGTGTTCGCCCGGTTCGAGGACCAGCCCCTTGCGTCCGCGTCGATCGGCCAGGTGCACCGTGCAGTTCTGGAGGACGGTGAGGCGGTGGTGGTCAAGGTGCAGCGCCCCGGGATCGCGGAGCGCATCGACGCGGACCTGAGGATCCTGGACCTCATGGCTCGCGGCGCGGAGCGCTGGTCGCGGAGAGCACGCCTCGCACAGCCGGTCGCCGTGGTGGAGGACTTCGCCGTCACCCTCGGCGAGGAGCTCAGCTTCATGGTGGAGGCCCGGTCCATGGAGGCGGTGCAGGCCGGGTTGGCCGACTTCCCCGAGGCTCACCTGATGCACGTACCAGATGTGGTGTGGCGTTGCACCACCCCGAGGGTGCTCACGATGGAGTACGTGGAAGGTACCCGCCTCGACGACGTCGAGAGGCTGACGGCGTTGGGTGTCGACCCGGCAGCGCTGCTCAAGACAGCTGTGAGGGCCTGGCTCCACACGGCGTTGGTCCACGGCATCTTCCACGGAGACCTCCACGCAGGGAACCTCTGCGTCGACCCCCAGGGTCGTGTCGTGCTCTTCGACTTCGGGATCTGCGGTCGGCTCACCGAGGAGGCCCGGGGTTCACTCCTCGTGGCGCTCCCGGCGTTGCTGACCCGTGACATGGGGACCTTGGCGTCAGCGCTGTTCAGCGCCGAGGGCGACGAGCCGGCCGACCTCGAATCCATCACCGCCGACCTGGAGCGGGTCGTCCTCCCGATCTTCGACCGCCCTATCGAGGAGGTCTCCTACGCCCAGGCGTTCGTCGAGGTGGTCCGGACCGGAGTGCGCCACCGGGTGCTCCTGCCTCGTGACCTGATATTGGTCTTCAAGCAGTTCTTCTACGTGGAGCGCTTCACGCGACTGCTGGCTCCGGACTGGATGCCGCTGCTCGATCCCGACCTGATGGAGTCGGTCGAGCTGGCGCGTAGCCGCTTCCAGGCCTGACGGCGCTGCTCTCGACGGCAACCTGACGACTCGGGTTCACCGGGCCCGATCCTGCCGTGTCAGGGCTGCAGGAGTCGTCCGACCCGTCGGCCCGCCACCCTCATGCCGACCAGGCCCATGACGGCGAGGTACGCCGCGTTGAGCAGCAGAGTCCACGAGAGCGAACCGAGCACGAGGCTCCTCACGAGAACCACACCCTGGTACAGCGGTGTGATCCGGATCACCCACTCCAGGGCGTCGGGGTAGCGCTCGAGGGGGAAGAAGGTGGCGGAGAGCAGGAAGAGAGGCACGATCGCCAGGTTCACGAAGTCGAAGTCGACGAAGGAGCGCATCCAGGTCGTGGCCGCCAGACCTGCTCCGGCGAAGGCGAACCCGATGAGCACAGCGGCCGGCACCGCCGCCAGTCCCCATGCCGACCTCACCAGGCCCATGGACGCCATGACGACCAGGAAGACCGTCGCGTAGAAGGTGCCACGCAGCAGAGCCCAGGTGACCTCGCCCCGTGCGACGGCCGCCGGGGTCATGGGCGTGGACAGCATCCCGTCGTAGGTGCCGGCGTACTTGAACTTCACGAAGAAGTTGTAGGTGGTGTCGAAGATCGCCCCGGTCATCGCCGCTATGGCCATCAGGCCGGGGGCGACGAACACGTCGTAGGGGACCGGCTCGCCGTCCGGTCCGGGCAGGTCCCCCACGAGCGCGCCGACGCCGATTCCGATGGAGAAGAGGAACAGAACCGGCTCGGCCATCGCTGCGACGAACACCACCCACATGCGCCGGTAGGCCAGCGCGTTGCGCTCCACCACGCGCCAAGGGGCGCGCGCCGTGGCGCCGGGGAGCCACGTCCACAGAGGTCGGGGAGCCTCCGGCACGGTCGCGGTCGGGCTGCTCACTGGGTGATCTTCCTGGTGAAGGTCCGCCGGCCCCATGCCGCACCGCCTGCCACGAACGCGACGAGCACCGCGATGTGGGCAGCGGCCTCCGGGACTCGGAGCTCCCCGGTGGTCGCGGCCCTGCACAGCTCCACCCCGTGCCACAGCGGCGAGAGCCAGACCAGGGCCTCCAGCCGGTCCGGGAGCTGCTCGACGGGGAAGAAGGTCCCGGAGAACAGGAAGAGCGGGAGCACCCCGAGGCGCATCACCAGTGAGAAGCCCACATCGGTGTCCTGCGTCGCGGAGAACGCCGTGATCGGAGCGGCGAACGCCGCGGCGCAGAGCACAGCTGCCGGGATCGCCAGAGGAGCGGTGACGGAGGGCACCCCGCCCCACAGCGCGGCCACCAACAGGAACGCCGTCGCAGACATCATCACCCGCGTCCCGATCCAGATCACGTGGCCACCGAAGATGTCGTACGGAGAGAGGGGAGTGGTCGCCATCCCGTGGTAGGTGCGCATCCACTTCGTCCCCATCATCACCGGCCAGAGCGACTCGGCAGAGGCGAGCTGCATCGAGCTGGCAGCGAGCAGGCCCGGTGTGACGAAGACCAGGTAGGAGTAGCCATCGACGTCGCCGGAGTTGGCGTCGACGAGTCCCCCGAGCCCGATTCCCAAGGCCGCAAGGTTGAGGATCGGCTGCACGAAGTACGAGAACGCCGCACCCCGCCAGAGCCGTCGGAAGACGAGGGTCTCGCGCTCGACCACGCGCAGCATGGACGGGGCGCTCATCACTCCTCCAGGGTCCGACCGGTGAGGATCAGGAAGACATCCTCGAGCGTCGAGCGGCGGACGAGGAGCGCCTCGACGTGCAGGCCGTCGCTGGTGAGGTGCGCAGCCATCGCGTCGCCGTCGTCCGTGTACACGAGGACCCGCTCCGTCAGCACCTCGGTGCGGTTGCCGTCCGGCGTCGGGAGCGCCTCGAGCCGCTGGAGGATCTCCCCCCGCTCCTGTGCGCCCTTGAAGCGGAGCTCCACGACCTCGCGGGTGGAGTACCGCTCGATGAGCTGCCGTGGTGAGCCCTCGGCGACGATCCTGGCGTTGTCCATGATCACCAGGCGGTCGCAGAGCTGCTCCGCCTCGTCCATGTAGTGGGTTGTGAGCACGAGGGTCACGCCCTCCTGCTTCAGCCTGTAAAGGCGGTCCCAGAGGAGGTGCCGGGCCTGTGGGTCGAGGCCGGTGGTCGGCTCGTCCAGCAGGAGGAGCTCCGGTCGGTTGACCAGCGCTCGGGCGATGGTGAGCCGGCGCTTCATCCCGCCCGACAGAGGGTCCACCCGGTCGCCCCGACGATCGGTGAGCTGCACGAACTCGAGCAGCTCGGAGGCCCGCTCTCGGATGAGCTGACGAGGAAGACCGAAGTACCGGCCGTAGATCATGAGGTTGTCCCACACGGTGAGCTCCGTGTCGAGGTTGTCCTCCTGGGGGACGACGCCGAGCCGGGCCCTGATGCGGGATCCGTCGACGGAGGGATCCATGCCGAGCACCCTCAGGTGGCCGCTGGTGACGGGGGAGACGCAGCCGATCATCCGCATGGTCGAGGTCTTCCCCGCCCCGTTCGGCCCGAGGAAGCCGAACGCCTCGCCCGGTTCGACGCTGAAGTCGACGCCGTCGACCGCGACGAAGTCCCCGAAGCGCTTGGTGAGGTCGCGCGCCTCGACGAGAGGGGGTGTTGATCCGGGCACGAGCGGCACGCTACCCAGACCGGCCCGTCGGGGTCATCGGCATTCCTGTGCTCCTACTCGCGGGCGCGGCGGTCTTCCGGGGCAGCTCTGCGGGCCCGTGGCAGGCAGCGCGGTGCTGGTGATCACGGCGGTGGCGGCTCGGCGTCGGTCGCAGCCCGGGAGCATCGGGGCCGTGGCGTCGATCAGCTCTCGGTGAGGGGGCGGAACTCGGACTCCTCGCCCGTGGAGCTCCGGGCCACACCGGACATCGAGTCCAGCATCCCGCCGCCCATCGTCTCGAGGAGCCCCGGGCCCTGGGCGACGAGCGCGCCGTCGATCAGGATGTGGGTGCCGCTGATGAACTCGGCTTCGTCGGTGCACAGGAACGCGACCAGCCCGGCGACGTCGTCCGGCGTCCCGCAGCGGTACCACGGCTGGACGTCGCCGTAGACCTGGCCCATGCCCTCCGGGTTGCCGAGGTTGATGAGAGGCGTGTTGATGGCACCCGGGCAGATGGCGGTGACGCGGATCCGGTGGCCGGCGAGCTCCACCGCCGTCGTGTTGGTGAGGTTGATGACCGCTGCTTTGCACGCCGAGTAGGCGTGGGGTCCGCAGCCCCCGCCCACGCCTGCCACCGAGGCGGTGTTCACGATCACGCCGCCGTCGCCCTGCCGCTTCATGATGCGGGCCGCGTGCTTGATGCCCAGGAAGACCCCGGTGAGCATGATCCCCACCGTGTAGTCCCAGTCGCCCAGATCGATGTCGCTGATCGGACCGAATGCCCCACCGACACCGGCGTTGTTGAAGGCGATGTCGAGACGGCCGAAGTGCTCGACCGCGGAGGCCATCAGGCCCTCGACGTCCTCCTCCCTCGCGACGTCGATCCTCGAGAACCGCACCGAGTCGCCGAGGCCGGCGCCGCGCGTGTCCTCCATGGTGGCGCGCCCGGTCTCCTCGTTGTAGTCGCCGATGACGACGCTCGCGCCCTCCGAGAGGAGGCGGAGTGCCGTGGCCTTGCCGATGCCGCTCGCACCGCCGGTGATCGCCGCGACCTTCCCCTCGAGTCGTCCGCTCATCGACTTCCCCCTTCGCTGGACGTGGCGAATCAGTAGAGCACCGCGTCGAACCGCGATCCAAAGGCAGGGTCTCGTGGATCTCTCGACACCGAGCAGCAGGACGAGAGGCGCCGAGCACTCTGTCGTCGGTCGCTTCGCGGCGCCTGGGGCTGGGCGCCGCAGTAGGTTGGGGGCGGTGAACGTCGCCCCGGGAGAGCTGTTCCTCGTCGTGGTGGTCCTGGCGGTGGTGGCGCTGCAGATCTACTTCGCCTATCTGACTGCACGGAACCAGAGGTGGGCATGGTTCGTGCTGGGGTTCTTCTGTGGCCTGGGCTGGATCATCGGGGCGATCCTCGGGCCGCGTCAGCCCACCTACCGTTGAGGTCGTTGGCCCGATGAGGTCGTTGGCCTGACGATCGCGCCCGGCCCTCGCGGGCTGTCGGTGAGCTGGCCGGCGGCTGTTCCCACCGGGGCCGACCTGACGTTCGCCGTGGCCCGGCGCCCTCACGCTGACCGGTGAGGTGGTGCGCGATGGGCCGCGGGCGAGCCGGCTCGTGACGGGCCAGCTCGGCAGACGGCATGACGGCGACAGGCGCGGGCGTGACGGCTCATGACGGGCCAGCTCGGCAGACGGCATGACGGCCACGGGCCGCGGGCGTGCCGCGTGCGGGGCGAGTGCGAGCAGTCACTCAGCAGACCCACCCGGGCGAGGCATTCACGGGGTAGGGCAGGTGCCACGCCTCGTGTGGGAGCCGGCAGACGACAGACCGAGGGCGAGCGGCTGAGGGCGGGCCGGCGGGGTGTCCGCCCGCGCCGCAGCGCAGTGTCACAGCCATGGGCTATCATCGAACACATGTTCGGGTCGTTCGTAGAGGCAGACCGCCGGGTCGCCGAGGCGCTGGGAGGCCTAGATGTGGGCGCTCTGGTGGGCACCGAGCCCGCACGAGCGCTCGAGCTGGTGTGTCGCTGGGAGCGCAAGGTGGCTGCGCTTCGCACCGCCGTGGCAGGCCGGGTCGCCGAGACACGGGCCTGGTCGGGCCGAGGAGCACGTGACGAGGCGACGTGGCTCGCGACTCGCACCGGGACCACGCTCGGCGAGGCCCGGGCGACCCTCGAGACCGCCGAGCGCCTGGGTGCACGCCCGGTGCTGCAGGAGGCGTTCGCCGCGGGGAAGCTCTCCGAGGCCCAGGCCAGAGAGATCGCCTCGACGCCCGCGGGCGCCGATGCCTCGCTCGTCGAAGCCGCAGCCCGCGAGCCGCTGCGGGTGCTGCGAGACACCTGCAGGCGCCTTCGCCAGGCAGGTGAGGACGAATCGGCCCGCTACCGCCGCCAGGTGGGGGCCCGCCGGGCGGTGATGTGGCGACGCGGGGACGGGATGGGACGCCTCGAAGCCGACCTGCCCCCGGACCGCTACGTGAGGGTGCGAGCGGCCCTCGAGGCCGAGTGCGACCGGGTCTTCGGCCACGCTCGGCGCCTGGGACGCCGTGAGCGCCCCGATGCCTATCGCGCCGATGCCCTCGTCAACCTGTTGTGCGGGACAGCCGGCTCTGCGTCGGGCTCGGGGTCCGACTCCGACTTGGGCGCGGGCTCCGGCTGGGACTCTGGCTCGGACTCAGGGTCCGAGTCGGGCTCGGGCTCAGCTCCGACCGACACGGCCGAGGTCGCGCCGGGCTCGGGCGCTGGCTCCGGCCCAGCTCCGAGCGCCACGACCGCACCGGCCTCTGGCTCCGGCCCAGCTCCGAGCGCCACGACCGCACCGGCCTCTGGCTCCGGCCCAGCTCCGAGCGCCACGACCGCACCGGCCTCTGGCTCCGGCTCGGGCTCTGGTGACCCGGCGGGATCGGAGCCGGCCCGACACCACGACCAGCGTCGCTGCCGGGGCGGGGAGTTCGTGGTGCTCATCGACCTGGCGTCGCTCCGTGCGGGTGGGCTGGTCGAGGGAGGCACATGTGAGGTCGCCGGGGTCGGGCCGATCCCGGTCCCCGCGGCGCTGGAGCTGTTGGACGACGCGTTCGTCAAGGCGGTCATCACCTGCGGCAGCGATCCCCGCCTGGTCGCCCACTTCGGCCGCCACATCCCCGAGACGCTTCGCACCGCACTCGTCGTGCGCGACCGGCGCTGCGTGGTTGCCCGGATGCGCCAACACCTTCCGCCAACAGGTCCACCACCACGAGGTCCCCCACTCCCGTGGAGGCCCGCTGGCGCTGTGGAACGCCAACCGACCCTGTGCAGGCTGTCACGACCTCATCACCCACGGCGGCTACCGGCTGGAAGGAAGCCCCGGTCGGTACCGCTTCTACGCCCCCGATGGAGAGCTCGTGGCTGCCGACGCCGAGGCCGCCGCCGATGCGCCCGCCACAGGTCGGCCCGAAGCGGTCCGAGGCGACACCGATCCGGCTGGCACGGGCTCTGCCGACGCAGCGCTCCAGCTCCAGCTCGAATGAGGCGCGTCCCCCGTGCTGGCAGACGCTGCCGGTGGCCAGGCGCATCGATGGCGACGCCGCCCCTTCTCGTGCAGCGCTCCAGATCCAGCTCGAGTGAGGTCGTGCCCGATCGGCCGGCGGTTCATCCTGTCGGCTGTGTGCCGCCTGCTCGCCGTGGATCGCCGGCCGCGTCCTGGGGGCTCAGAGCTCAGCCCTCGACGGTGACCGCGATCGTGTGCCATCCCGTCGCGCCGGATGGGGCCGGCTCCATCTCCGCCGATGTCTGGGTCTCGCCTCCGCCGTCGGTGGCGCGAACCCGGATCGTGTGCGGTCCGGGACTAGCCGACCACTCCAGCACCCACTGCCGCCAGGTGCTGCTGGCGAGCTCACGCCCCAGTCGAGCCTCCTCCCAGGGCTCGTCGTCGACCTGGACCTCCACCCGCCGGATCCCGCGGGACCCTGCCCACGCCACGCCGGCTATGGCCTGGGTAGCCGACCGCAGGCAGCGCCCCGTCGCGCGGCACGTCGACGCGTGACTGGGTCTTCATGGGGCCCTCCTTGGACCACCCTCGCGGGACCCAGTAGGCGTCGAAGTCGTCCCAACGGGTGAGCTCGATCTCGCTCAGCCACTTCGTCGCCGAGACGTAGCCGTACAGCCCACCGACGACGAGCCTTGCGGGGAACCCGTGCGAGATCGGCAGCGGCTCCCCGTTCATGCCGACCGCGACCACAGCGGGACGCCCGTCGCGGAGCGCGTCGATCGGGAAGCCGGAGGTCCAGCCGTCCACCGACCGGCCGACGACCTGCTCTGCCCCGTCCTTCGCCCCCGCCCGGTCGAGCAGCTCCATCAACGGAACGCCTTGCCAACGTGCCGTCCCGACGAGGTTGCCGCCGACCTCGTTCGACACGCACGACAGCGTGACGTCGTACTCGTCGGTAGCCATCCCGAGCAGCTCCTCGAACCCGATGGAGTACGGCTCCTCGACGAGGCCGGTGATCGAGAGCTCCCACCGGTCGGGGTCGATCTGGGGAACGATGAGAGCGGTGTCGATCCTGTAGAAGTCCTCGTTGGGTGTGATCAGCGGTGACAGCCCCGGCACATCCCCCTCGAGGCCGGCCCGGAGGCGGGGTGCAGCCGTCGTGGGCTCGGGGAGGAGCACCTCCACGCGGACGACCTCTGCGCGTGAGCGGCCACTGAGCACCCGGCCAGCTCCGGCCGTCGCGAGCGCAGCGACTCCCGCGGCGCCTGCCCATCCGAAGAACGCCCGTCGGTCGGCGAGCTTCCGGGTGGGCTGCTCGAGCCACGCAGCCTCGGCGCTCGGCGCGAGCACCTCATCGGCGGCGGCGGCTGCGGGCGCCGGTCGCCTGCCCTCGGCGACAGCGAGCAGGAACATCAGCGTCGCGGCTCCCGCACCGGCAGCGACGGCCGCGATCAACGCAGAGGATCCGGCAGGCGCCAGGTCGTCGACCGTGGCTGCGACTGCACCCAGGGTCGCGAACGCCGCGAAGCCCAGCGTCCCGACCCAGCGCCTGCTCCGGCTGGCGATGCCCAGGACGGCACCGAACAGGAGAGCCACCACCACGGTGCCGCCGACGAGGAGGGGCTTGTCGGCAGTGCCGAAGAGCTCGATGCCGGCGCGGGCCGCATCGCCCGGAGTGCTGTCGATCACGAGGTTGTCGACGCTGATGACGAGCGACTGGCCGCCCTCGCCGAGAGAGGCCAGGAGCTCGCCGACACCGAGCGCAACCGCGGCCACGAGCGCGCCGGCCAGCGCAGCATGGAGAGCGCTGACGGACCCGGTGCTTCGAGGTGGGCCGGCCGAAGGCGTGGGCTCGACGGTCCCTACCGGGCGAGCTTCGTCAGCCACCACAGCGTCCTCAGCCACGCCGGCGTCCTCAGCGACGACAGGATCCTCGGTCGCGGCAGCGTCCTCACCCACGACTGCTTCAACCACCACGCGGCGTCGGATGCTTCCCGTCCGCAGCGGGTCCGCAGCGCCGAGAGAGCAGCGTGGGTGGCTCCGCGCCCATCGCCAGCAGGACCGGATCCTGCTCGGTTCGACGACTTCCGGGCCGCCGCGGGCGCTCCCCACAGTGCTAGACGTGGGCATGGACCTGGTCGAGATCGCCCCTCACGTGCACGCATGTCTCCAGCCCGACCGGGGTCTGGGCTGGTCCAACTCGGGGCTGGTGGACCGGGGTGGGGGCCTGGTCGTGGACACCTTCTGGGACCTGCCGCACACCCGCCAGGCGATGCAGCTCTACGCGGAGGTCACCTATGCGGTCCCCGGACGGGTGGTGAACACCCACCACAACGGCGACCACTGCTGGGGCAACCAGCTGTACGCCGAGGTCGGGTCCGAGATCATCGGGCACCGCCTCTGCGCGGAGCAGATGGCGGCCGACACAACGCCGGCGCTGCTGCGTGGTCTCGCCGAAGCGGATCCTGCCGAGCTCGGTCCACCCCTCGCGGGCTTCGCCGAGGCTCTTGCGGAGTGGGACTTCCGTGACGTCGTGATCACACCCCCGACGACGCTGCTCGACGAGGAGCTGGAGCTCGATCTCGACGGGACGCTGGCCCGCGTCCTGTACGTCGGACCGGCGCACACCGCCGGTGACGTGGTGGTGCACCTGCCCGCGGAGGGAGTGGTCTTCGCGGGCGACGTCCTCTTCCACCGCTGCACCCCGATCGGGTGGGAGGGAACGACCGAGCGCTGGGTGGCGGCCCTCGACCGCGTCGTCGCGCTGGAGCCCGCAGTTGTCGTGCCCGGTCACGGGCCGCTGGCTGACATCGACGGGGTGCGCGCCATGCGCGAGTACCTCCTGTACGTCTTCGAGGAAGCCCGCTCCGGCCACGACGCCGGTCTGAGCCCGCTCGACTGCGCAAAGCAGATCGACCTGGGTCCTCCGTACCTGGGATGGACCGAGCCCGAGAGGTTGGCCTTCAACGTGCACCGGGCGTACAGGGAGCTGAGAGGAGAGCCCTGGGACACACCGGTCGACCTGATGACGGTCCTGGGCGACGTAGCGCAGCTCCGCGACCACCTCGCCGGCTCCGGCTAGCGCTGCACCGGCTCAGGCGGCTCTTGCCGGCTGGGGCGCCGCCGGGGAGCGCCTCACGACGCGAAGCTCACGGCCGTGTCGCTTCGGCGCGAGGAACCTGTGTACGAGGAAGCTGGCTCTGGCTGGCTCAGGCAGCTTCCGCTGGCTGGGGCATGGCCGGGCGCCGGCTCACGACGCGAAGCTCACGGCCGCGTCGCTTCGGCGCCAGGAGCCTGTACACGAGGAAGAACGTGAGGGACAGCACGCCGGCCAGCGCTCCCCACTGCGCCGCCGGGTTGGCCATGTCCGTGCCCGCCGCGACTCCGTGCACCGTGCCCGCGACGAAGACCAGGTACGAGCTGAGGTGGATGGCACGCCACACCTTCTTCGGGATCTTCCGCATCCAGATGGAGCTGAGCTGAACCGCCACCAGCAGGTAGAACGCGGCGATCCCCCAGGCCACGGGGCCGGGCTGCCACTCGGACGCCATCGGCACGAGGAGACCGGCGACATCGAAGTGGGTGTAGCTGTCCGCGACCAGCGCCCCCATGTGCAGGCCGACGAGTGCGATCGTGAGACCTCCGAGGTAGCGGTGCAGGTCGAGCAGCCACGGGGCCGTCAGCCTCTTCCCCAGTGCCCGGGTCGAGAGGAACAGACCCCACAGGACGGAGGCGGTCGCGAGTGCCCATGCCACCAGCCCCGTCGATCGGGCCACATACCACCAGAAGTGCTCGTTCACGCCGCCGCACTCTCCCGGCCGCTACCCGATGCACCGCGCGCTTCGGCCTCCACACCTCGCTCGACGACGGCGTCGGCAGCTCCCTCCACGCCTGCGTGCGCGGCTCGTCCACGGTCGACCAGCCGCGCTCGTTCGCCTGGGTCGAGATGGAGCACGAACCGTTCGGTGGCCAGGAGCCGGCCGTCGTCGGTGACCATCAAGCCGGCCAGGTCCCAGGACGAGAGCAGCGCCAAGCCCTCTTCGACTCCAGCGATGAGAGCGGACTTTGCCATCACCTCGGCCCACGCGGCCTCGGTTGCCACCACGGTGACGCTGGAGACGCCGGAGGCAGCCGGCGAGCCGGTGCGGGGATCGATCAGGTGGTGGGCTTCTCCGTTGGGTGTTGCCCAGCGACGTTGCCGGGTGCTGCTCGTGGCCACCGCACCTGACGCCAGCACGACGGTGGCGAGCGAGCACGACACCTCGAACGGGTCGCGGACGGCCACGCGCCAGAGGCCGTCGGGGCTCGACTCTCCGGGTGGTGTTCCGGCGACGCGCAGGTCGCCACCGAGGCTCACGAGCACACCCATTGCACCCCGTTCGATCGCCAAGTCGGCGGCGAGGTCCGCCGCACGCCCCTTGCCGATGCCCCCGAGGTCGAGGTGCAGCCCCCGCGGGAGCCGGGCCACCGGTCCCGGCCCCAGGGTGATCGCGCGGCACCCCGGGGCCGGTCCGACTGGGGCACGGCGCTCGAGGTCGGCGCCGTGCGCGGTGTCGCCCATCACCTCGAAGCTGCACATCACCTCGAAGCTGCGGTCATAGCCCGCAGCTGCCACGGCGTCGTGCACCGTGGGGTCGAAGAGGCCACCGGTCAGCTCCCAGGCCTGGCGGGCGAGATCGAGCAGCTCGACGGTCTCGGGGGCGACCCGGAGCGGCCGCCCACCGGCGCTGTTCAGGCGGGTCACGTCGCTGCCGGTCCTGAACCGGGACCAGAGCTGCTCGAGCTGCTCCAGCAGCGGAACGGCCGCGGCCGCCGAAGGAGGGATGCCATCCACGACGAGATGGAGCTCGCACCCCATGGCCCAGCCGTGGTGCTCGGACGACTCGGCTGCTCCGGCCAACTCAGCTGCCTCCGGAGCTCGAATGGACCGGTGCAGGTGCCGGTGCTGGCGTGTACACGGGCGCCGGCGTGTAGCTGGGCGTTGGAGCCGGGGTGGGGATCGCGCTCGAGATCACGCCGCTGGGCCCCACGTCCGGACTCGAGCTGACCCCGTTCTCGGTGACGTGGATCCGACGTACCACGACGATCGTCGGGCGGGTCGTCTCCACAGCCGCCGGTGCCGCACCCCCCGCCTCCCCGGACCCGGCGGCACCGAGCCCGGGGAAGGGGGGTTGGCTGGCGGTGGAGTCTGAGCTCGAGGCCTCGGCCAGGTCGTCCGAGATCGCCATCCCTCCCACGAGTGCGAGCGTGGCGCTGGTGCTCACACCGGTGACGATGATGCGACCGACCAGGGCGGCGTGCGGGCGGCGCTTCTTGGTTCTCGAAGTCATCTCTGCTCTCGCAGGTTTCGGGTTGCTTCCTGGCATGGCTCTTGGCGTTCCCACGGAGGTCTGCGTCGGCTGCATCTCAGCGCTGAGGCCGGTGCGGACATGGCGAGGCCGGGCGCTCAGTCGTCGTCGTCGTCGCCTTCGTGCTCCTCGTGCTCCTCGTGCTCCTCATCCTCGCCGTCCTCGTCCTCGTGCTCCTCGTACTCGTCGTCGTCATCGTCGTACTCGTGCTCGTCGTACTCCTCTTCGCCGCCATCGCCGGGCCCCCCGCCGATGGCGGGCGTCGGCTGCGCGGGCGCCTGGGGGACGGCTACGACCGGCGGTGCGCCAGCACCTCCGGAGCCGGAGCTACCGCCGGGGTCGGTGACGTACTCCTCGACGACCACGATCTCGGGATCGGCAGGCTGGTCGCCGAGGGTCGTGCTGGTGGACGGGACCAGCTCGGAGACGTTCTCGGCGTTCAGCTTCCCGACGTCGTCGTCGGCGTCGGCCAGGCCGAGCAGCCCCAGGTTGGCCGCCATCGCGATCGATGCGGCGGCCAGAGTCGCCACCACCACTCCGGCTATCGAGAGGGCCTTGCGTCGTTCCATCGTGAGCCTCCTGTGCTCTGCTCAGGGGCCAAGGTACGGAGGGCTGTTCCAGCATCCCGGCAGGGAAAAGCAAAGGTTCGGCAAAGATCGGCTGCGCGAGGTGTCCGACGTGCCACGGTGGAGCCGTGCAGGTGCTGATCGTCGAGGACGACGACGCCATAGCCGAGCCGCTGCAGGACGGACTGGAGCGGGAGGGCTTCTCCTGTCACCGGGTGGCCACCGGGCAGGCCGCGCTCGACGCACCGGACGCCGACATCGTCCTGCTCGACCTGGGGCTGCCCGACATCGACGGGACCGAGGTCTGTCGCCGGATGCGGGGACGCTCGGCGGTGCCGATCATCGTGGTGACGGCGCGGGGCGAGGAGGCCGACCGGGTGATCGGCCTGGAGCTCGGTGCCGACGACTACGTCGTGAAGCCGTTCGGGATCCGGGAGCTCGCCGCGCGGATCCGCGCGGTGCTGCGACGCAGCACCTCCCGGGAGGAGGCCGAAGCCGTCCTCGAAGACGGCGAGCTGCGTGTGGACACCAGGGCCCACCGTGTGACCGTCTCGGGTGAGGAGATCCACCTGACACCCAAGGAGTTCGACCTGCTCGCGCTGCTCGCCCACGATCCCGGCGCCACCCTCTCCCGTGAGGAGATCCTGGACGAGGTCTGGGACGCCCACTGGTACGGGCCGACCAAGACCCTCGACGTGCACGTGGCGTCGCTGCGCAAGAAGCTCGGCTCCTCGGACTGGATCGAGACGGTGCGCGGGGTGGGGTTCCGCCTCCGCGACCTGCGCTGAGGATGCCCCGATGACAAGACGACTGCTCGTCAGCTACCTGTTGCTCACCGCGCTGGTGCTGGCAGTGCTCGAGATCCCGCTCGGACTGGAGTTCGCTCACCGACAAGTCGACGAGCTCACGGGGAGCGTCGAGCGCGACGCCTTCGCGTTGGCCGGGTTCGTCGAGGATGTCCTCGAGCGTGAACCCGATCTGGGCGAGGACCCGACCTCCGGGCAGGCGATCGACCTCCAGGCGCTGGTCGAGTCGTACGAGGCCGGCTCCGGCGGCCGCGTGGTGATCGTCGACAGCGAGGGACGGGCGCTGGCCGACTCGTCCCCACCCGTGGAGGGCGAGCGCTACTTCGACACCCGACCCGAGGTCGCAACCGCGCTGGAGGGCGAGGTGGCGACCGGAACGAGGTCGTCCGAGACCCTCGACGAGCGGATCGTGTACGTGGCGGTCCCGGTGGCCTCGGGAGGAACGGTGCACGGTGCCGTGCGGATCACCTACCCCACCTCCGAGGTCGACCGGCGGATCTCGGAGAACTGGCTGCGGCTCGGGGCGGTGGCTCTGATCACGCTCGCGCTCGCCGCGGCGATCGGCGTCGCGCTGGCGCGCTCGGTGACGCGCCCTCTGCGGGATCTCCAGCGCGCGGCCACATCTCTCGGGAGCGGGGATCTGTCAGCGCGCGCACCGGCGTCGGCGGGGCCACCCGAGGTGCGAGAGGTCGCCCGAGCCTTCAACGACATGGCGAACCGTCTCTCGCAGCTGGTGGGCGCGCAGGAGGAGTTCGTGTCCGAGGCTTCGCACCAGCTGAGGAGCCCGCTCACGGCACTGCGCCTGCGCCTGGAGAACCTGGAGGCGTCGGTCCCCGAGCCGAGCCGCCCGGAGGTGGAGGCGGCGGCGAGGGAGGCACGACGGATGTCGCGTCTGGTCGATGGCCTGCTGACGTTGGCCCGTGCGGACCGGACCTCTCCCGAGCTCACCGCCGAGGAGCTCGACCTGGGCACCGTTCTCGATGAACGGCGCCTGGGATGGGAGCCGGTCGCAGAAGAGCAGGGCGTGAGCGTCGAGGTCGCTCCCTCGACCGGGGCCGTCGTGAGGGCGTCCCGTGACCGGGTCGAGCAGATCGTGGACAACCTCCTGGCGAACGCGATCGACGCTTCTCCCCCTGGTGGCACGGTCCGGCTCAGCGCGGCGGGGGTCGGCGGTGCGGTGGAGCTGCACCTCACCGACGAGGGACGGGGTCTCAGCCCCGAGGAGCGCTCGCGGGCGTTCGACAGGTTCTGGCGCGCTTCGCAGGAGGGTGGCGCACTCGGTGGAACCGGGCTCGGGCTCGCGATCGTGAAGAGGCTCGCCGGCGCGGACGGCGCCGAGGTCGAGCTGCGCGAGGCCAAGGGGGGCGGCGTCGACGCGGTGGTCACCTACCCGGCACCCGCCGACTGACGAGCGGCGTCGATGCTGTTCCCGGTAAGACCCCCTCTGGCCGGGACGCCACCCACCACGCACGTCCTGTCCGAGCTCGCTTGGAGGTCTGCCGGCAGGACCTCTCCGACGGGAAGGTCTTCGGGCGTGGGAAGCCCCGATACCCAAGGGGAGCTCCGACTACTGGGCGAAGAGCTGATCCAGCCAGGACACGAGGAAGGTGGCATCGATCAGCCCCTGCGGGGTGAGGGTCCCGCCGGCTGAGTCGTATCCGTGCTCTGCTCCCAGGGCCACCGACGTGTGGGCCTCGTGCCCGGCCTCGCGCACCGCCCTGGCCAACGCCTCCTGCTGACCGACGAGCTCGATCCAGTCCAGCTCCCCGGTGAACAGCGCGACGGGTCCCGACGAACGACGCCCGTTGGCTATCGAGTCCGCACGCATCCAGGCCCGCCGCACCTCGGGGTCTGGATCGTCCCGCAGGCCTCCGTAGTACTGGGGGTCGTTGTTCATCGTGCCGTCGTAGGTGCTGTAGAAGCCGACGAACGCGTCGACGTGATCGGGGATGCCGGGCCAGAGCTCGGGGCCGGCGAACCAGTCGTCGCCCGAGGTGGTGTGTGCGACGGCTCCGATCCGGGCACCGGCCGAGAAGCCCTGCACCACGATGCTGTCCGGGTCGATGCCCGTCCGGCTCGCTGTGCCGCGCAGGTACTGCACGGCAGCCTTGGCGTTCTGCTCCGGCTGGGGGAAGACCGGTGAGTCGACGCCCGGGGCGAACAGGGTGTAGTCGATCGCGAAGGTGACGAAGCCTGCGTCGAGGTACTGGTCCGCCCAGGCGCTCACCGACCCGCGGTCACCGGAGGTGCCGCCGCCCCCGTGCAGCAGCAGCACGCCGACGCCACGAGCCTCCGATGACGGGCGGCACAGGTCGCCCTCCTGTGACCGGCTGGCGGTCGGCGGTGTGTAGGTGACGACGCGGCACTCGCCAGGCTCCAGCGCCCCACCGTCGAACGGGATGGCCGGGGGCTCGCTCGACGGGGTGGATGGTCCCTCGCCCGGTGGGTCGGGAACGGTCACCAGACCCTCGTCGGAGCTCTCCTCGGCTCCCGTCGAGTAGCTGCACGCGCCCAGCAACGCGGTGATCAGCACCAGCGCGGCAGCCTGGCGCACGGGACCTCGTCGAACACGACCCGCCACAGGGCTCGCCGGCCGGGCACCGCGTCCCACGCGCTCGCGGCGACCGGATCCCCCTCCGGGGTGGAAGCGCGCTTGGCAGCTGCCGACGCAGCGCCCCACGAAGCTCCCGCGCTCGCTCCCGGCGCACTCCGGCGTCCCAGGCGGCGTCGCCACTCGGCGGTCCAGTGGAGCTCCCCCTGTTCCTCTCGGCGTCCGGCGCGGCCGGCGGCCGGTGATCCAGCGGGTGGCGAGCATATCCGGCGGGCTGCCGGCGACCCCGGCCGCTGGGATCTGACGGAGTGTCAGAACTACTCTCACGGCCGTGGATCTCGCGCCGAGCGAAGAGACCGAGGTGTTCCGGGAGGGGGTGCGTCGCTACTTCGAGGGAGCGCTGTCGGCGGAGTTCGCGCCGATCCGCGGTCGCGGGGGCCCGGGCGACGAGGACGCCTTCGTCGAGGAGCGCCTGGCCTGGGAGCGGAAGCTGGGCGCGGACGGTTGGACCTGCGTCGGCTGGCCTGCCGAGCACGGAGGGCGGGGCCTCTCGATGGCGGAGCAGGTGGTGTTCCACGAGGAGTACGCGCGAGCAGGAGGTCCCGGCCGGGTCGGCATCGTCGGGGAGGGACTGCTCGGTCCGACGCTCATCCACTTCGGGACGCCCGAGCAGCAGAAGCGCTTCCTGCCGGGGATCGTGGCGGGCACCGAGCTCTGGTGCCAGGGCTACAGCGAGCCCGAGGCGGGTTCGGACCTCGCCAACCTCAAGACGCGGGCGGTGCTCGACGGCGACGAATGGGTGATCACGGGGCAGAAGGTGTGGACCTCGCTCGCCCAGTGGTCGGACTGGTGCTTCGTTCTGTGCCGGACCGACCCGGAGGCGCCGCGCCACAAGGGGATCTCGTACCTGCTCGTGCCCATGGACCAACCGGGGATCGAGATCCGTCCCATCCGCCAGCTCACGGGCACCGCGGAGTTCAACGAGGTGTTCTTCGACGGGGCGCGGACCGCCGCGGACAACCTCGTCGGCGAGGTGGACGGGGGCTGGAAGGTCGCGATGGGAACGCTGGCCTTCGAGCGCGGCGAGTCCACGCTGGGCCAGCAGCTGGTGTTCACCCGTGAGTACGAGGCGATCCTGGCCGTGGCCCGCGCCAACGGAGCCATCGAGGACCCGTCGCTCCGTCAGCGACTGGCCCGGATCTACACCCGGCTGCAGATCCTGCGTTGGAACACTCTGCGGGTGCTCTCGGTCGAGCCCACCAAGGTCGAGCTGGCCGGCCCCGCGATGGTCACGAAGCTGTACTGGGCCAGCCTCCATCGCGACCTCGGGGAGCTGGCCGTCGACGTGGAGGGTGCGGGCGCGACCCTGGCGGAGAGCCACCCCTACGAGCTCAGCCCCGCCCAGAAGCTCTTCCTCTTCACGCGCTCCGACACCATCTACGGTGGCTCCAACCAGATCCAGCGCAACATCATCGGTGAGCGGGCTCTGGGCCTGCCACGCGAGCCCCGCTAGGAGGAGGAGATGGCAGGTCCAGTTCCGCCTTACCCGGAGGGTCGGCAGCTCCTCGCCGGGCGCACCGTCGTCGTGACCGCCGCCGCGGGCACCGGCATCGGGTTCGCCATAGCCAGACGCTGCGCGGAGGAGGGGGCGCGGGTGCTCATCAGCGATCACCACGAGAGGCGCCTCGGCGAGGCAGCCGAGCAGCTCGGGGAGATCGCGGGTGAGCGTCCTTCCACGGTGCTGTGCGACGTCACCAGCGAGGACGACGTGCAGCGCCTCATGGAGGGGGCGGTCTCCGAGCTGGGCCACGTCGACGTGATGATGAACAACGCGGGCCTCGGTGGAACGGCAGAGCTCGTGGAGATGACGGACGAGCAGTGGCACAGGGTGATCGACGTGACGCTGAACGGAACGTTCCGCTGCACGCGAGCGGCGCTGCGCCACATGATCCCGAGGCGCTCGGGCGCGATCGTCAACAACGCCTCGGTCCTCGGCTGGCGCGCGCAGCGGGGCCAGGCCCACTACGCCGCGGCGAAGGCGGGCGTGATGGCGCTGACGCGATGCGCTGCGATCGAGGCGGCGGACGCGAACGTGCGTGTCAACGCGGTGGCGCCGAGCCTCGCGCTCCATCCGAACCTGGTGAAGGTGATGGACCAGGAGCTGCTGGACGAGCTCGAGTCCCGCGAGGCGTTCGGTCGGGGGGCCGAGCCCTGGGAGGTCGCGAACGCGATGATCTTCCTGGCCTCGGAGTACGCGTCGTACCTGACCGGCGAGGTGATCTCGGTCTCGAGCCAGCATCCCTGACCGGACGGCGGCGCTCCCTCGGGCGCAGAACCCGACCGGCGAGGTCATCTCGGTCTCGAGCCAGCATCCCTGACCGGACGCCGGCGCTCCCTCGGGCGCGGAACCTGACCGGCGAGTCGATCCCCTCCCGAGCGGGTACACCGAGCCGGATATCCACAGGGGCTGGCCCACTTTCGTAACCTGTTCGTAATGGTTACCCTGTCCGGGATGCGCCGAATGCTGCTCCCGCTCACCGCGCTCGTGGTCGCCGCGGGGCTCGCGCTCCCCGGACCGGCCTCGTCCCGCGGCACGGAGGCGGCCGCCGGTGAGGTGACACCGGGCCTCTCCGAGGCGCGGGCCGCCGCCGAGCAGGCCGCACAGGAGTACGCAGAGGCCGAGGCCGCCCTGGGCGAGCTCTCCCATGATCTGGCTCGGCTGGAGGCGGAGCGCGACCAGGCCGAAGCAGAGATCGCGGCGCTGCGCGACGACGTCGCCGCGATCGTCGTGGAGCAGTACGTGGACGCCGGCACGGCGCCCCCGCTGGTCAGCGGCGATCCCAACGAGCAGGCGCTGGCCGGCGCCCTGGCGCGCCTGGTGACCCAGCGCGACGTCGACGCGATCGACGACTACCGGGCGGCCCGGGCCAGGGCCGATGCAGCCTCTGCGGAGATCGAGGCCAGGATGGCCGAGCAGGAGGCGCTCCTCGACCAGCTCGATGATGCCCAGGCCCGACTGGAGGAGGAGCTCGCCCGTCTCGAGGCGATGGAGCAGGAGCGGCTGGCCGCCGAGCAACGCCAGGCGGCCGAGGCTGCCCGGCGCGCCGCCGATGCCGCGTCCAGGCAGGAGGCCCAGGAGCAGGCCGACACGCTCTCGCGCATGCAGGCCGCGCGCCGGGCCGGAGAGCAAGCCGAGTCGGCGCCCTCAGGTCAGGTGGTGTCCGAGACACCGGCCGGGCCGGTGGTGCCGTCCACGGGGGGGATGGTGTGCCCGGTTCCGGGGAGCACCTTCGTCGATTCGTACGGCGCGCCGCGACCGCAGGGCTGGGCCCACCAAGGGGTCGACATGATGGCGTCGTCGGGTACGCCGATCCTGGCCCCGGTGAGCGGGACAGTCGAGCACCGGGGCAACACGGTCGGCGGCCTGGCCTTCCACCTCACCGGGAGCGACGGCCGCTACTACTACGGCGCCCACCTCTCCGCGTACGGAAACGCCGGCTCGGTCTCCGCCGGGACGGTGATCGGCTACGTGGGCAACACGGGTGACGCCGCGGCCACCGCCCCCCACCTCCACCTGGAGATCCACATCGGAGGGGTTCCGGTGAACCCGTACCCCTACGTCGCCGCCGTCTGCTGATCGCCGCCGGCAGCGTCGAGGTAGGCAGGTAGCTCGCCGCCTCCGTGCACGGTGAGCAGGGCCCCGCTGACGTACGAGGCGCGCGGCGACGCCAGGAAGAGGCAGGCCTCGCCCACGTCGGCGGGTGTCCCGAGCCTTCCCAGGGGGACGGTCGCCGCCACCCTCGCGACACCCTCCTCGTCGCCGTAGTGGAGGTGGGCCTGCTCGGTGCGGATGAGCCCGCCGATCACGCAGTTCACCCGCACCCTCGGGGCCCACTCGACTGCGAGGGTCTGCGTGAGGTTGTGCAGGCCGGCCTTCGCCGCGCCGTAGGCGGCGGTGCCGGGGGAGGGGCGGGTTCCGCTGACGCTGCCGATGTTCACGATCGCTCCGCCATCGGCCTGCTGCTGCATCACCCGGTTCGCCGCCTGGCTGCATTGCAGGGGGGCGAGGAGGTTGAGGGCCACGATCTTCTCGTTGAATCGCGGCGACGCGGTGGCGGCGTCGGACCACGGTGCACCGCCGGCGTTGTTCACGAGCACGTCGAGGCGACCGAAGCGCTCTGCTGCCTCCCCCACGAGGGCTTCGGCCTGCTCGGGATCCCGGACATCCGCCGCGACGAACACGGCCTCTCGGCCGACTGCGGTCACCGGCTCCTCCGGAGCGTTGCGCCCGCACACGACGACCCCGGCTCCGGCGGCCAAGAAGGCGGTGGCGATGCCGCGACCGACGCCCTTGGTCCCGCCCGTCACGATCACCACCCGACCCTCGAACTCGAGCGCCTCGCTCATCGCCCCTCCTCCTCTGCCGCATCCGCCGTGGGTCCCGAACGATTTCGTGGATGGATGCGCGCTCCGTAGAATCTGACGCGCCATCAGATACGGGTCAAGCGCTGGCTGCATCCGGCCGCTCGGGCCGGAGCCGACGCGGGGGAGCGAGCAGGGGCATGGGCATCTCCACGCAGGTCACGGACGGCGTCGCCGAGATCGTCGTCGACGTCCCTCCGGTCAACGCGCTCACCGTCGCCGGCTGGTTCGAGCTGGCCGAGAAGGTCGAGTCTGCCGGGCGCGACCCCGAGGTGCGTGTGGCGGTGCTCCGCGCCGAGGGTCGGGGCTTCAACGCGGGCGTCGACATCAAGGAGATGCAGGAGTCCGAGGGCTTCGATGCCCTGATCGGGGCCAACCGGGGATGCTTCGCGGCGTTCGCTGCCGTGTACGACTGCGAGGTGCCGGTGATCGCCGCTGTGCACGGCTTCTGCCTCGGTGGCGGGATCGGTCTGGTGGGCAACGCCGACATCGTCCTGGCGAGCCCGGACGCGACCTTCGGGCTGCCCGAGGTGGACCGCGGCGCGCTGGGCGCCGCCACGCATCTGGCCAGGTTGGTCCCACAGCAGAAGATGCGGGCCATGGTGTACACGGCATCCACCGCGACGGCCGAGGAGCTGCACCACTTCGGATCGGTCCACGAAGTGGTGCCGGCCGAGCAGCTGCGGGAGCGGGCGCTGGAGCTGGCGTGCTCGATCGCGGAGAAGAGCCCCACTGTGATCCGCGCCGCGAAGCAGTCGCTGAACGGAATAGACCTCTGGGACGTGAAGCGCAGCTACCGCTACGAGCAGGGCTTCACCTTCGAGCTGAATCTCTCGGGCGTCTCCGACGAGGCGCGTGACGCGTTCGTGGAGAAGCGCGACGCGGAGTTCGAAGCGTGACCGACAAGCGGATGACAGAAGCCGAGGTGGTCGGCGAGCTGGGCGACGGCATGACGATCGGCATCGGAGGATGGGGGTCGCGGCGAAAGCCGATGTCGATCGTGCGCGAGATGCTGCGCTCGGACCTGAAGGACCTGACGATCGTCAGCTACGGCGGACCCGACGTCGGTCTGCTCTGTCGTGCGGGCAAGGTGCGCAAGGTGGTGTCGGGCTTCGTCTCGCTGGACACGATCCCCCTCGAACCCCACTACCGGGCAGCCGCGCCAGGCCGGGACGATCGAGGCCATGGAGCTGGACGAGGGCATGTTCCTGCTCGGGCTGCTGGCGGCCGCCTGGCGGGTGCCGTTCCTGCCCACCCGGGCCGGCCTGGGCTCCGACGTCCCTCGGCTGATGCCGGAGATCCGCACGGTCACCTCGCCCTACGACGACGGGGAGGAGCTCGTCGCTGCACCGGCGCTGGCCCTCGACGTGGCCCTGGTCCACCAGAACCGGGCCGACGCCGGCGGCAACGCCCAGTTCCTCGGCCCCGACCCCTACATGGACGAGTGGTTCGCCCAGGCGGCCGAGCGCACCTACCTGTCGGTGGAGAAGGTGATGGCGACCGACGAGCTGGCCGGCGAGGGCAGCTTCCACACCCGGCGCATCAGCCGGCTGATGGTCGACGGGGTCGTCGAGGCACCGAACGGCGCCCACTTCACCGAGTGCCCGCCCGACTACGGCCGCGACGAGGCCTTCCAGCGCGCGTACGCGGCCACCGCCGGCTCCGAGGAAGCCTGGGATGCCTTCAGGGCCGAGTGGCTGGAGCTCGTCGACGAGTCCGAGTACCAGGCGAGGCTGCGGGCGAGCAAGGGGGAGTCGTGATCGGGATCTCGAGGCTGCGGAGTCGGCGCGAGGCGGAGAGCAGTTGAGCGGAGCGGCCAGGGCAGACGTGTGCGTCGTGGCGGTCGCCGAGTGCTTCCGGGGCGACGGCGAACGGCTCTGCAACCCGATCGGCAACGTGCCGCTGCTCGGCGGCCGGCTGGCCCGCGAGACCTTCGAGCCCGACCTGCTGCTCACGGACGGGTTCGCCATGCTGGCCGCCGAGGCGTTCCCTCTCGGTGAGGAGGGCTCCACCGTCGTCATCGACGCCTGGAACCCGTACCCGCAGATGTTCACCCTGCTGTGGAACGGCAAGCGCCACGTGATGATGGGCGCCACCCAGGTCGACCGCTACGGCAACCAGAACATCGCCTGCATCGGCGACTGGCACCGACCCAAGGCCCAGCTGCTGGGGTTCCGGGGAGCGCCGGGCAACACCATCAACCACACCACGAGCTACTGGGTGCCCAACCACGGCCCAAAGGTGTTCGTCGAGCACGTCGACGTGGTGTGCGGCATCGGATACGACCGGGCGGCGGCTCTCGGGGAGCGGGCGGCCCGGTTCCACGAGATCCGTCGGGTGGTGTCCAACCTCGGGGTCTTCGACTTCGAGACCGACGACCACCGCATGCGGCTGCGCTCGGTCCACCCGGGCGTGACCGTCGACGAGGTCGTCGAGGCCACCGGCTTCGAGCTGGTCGTCCCCGACGATGTGCCCACCTCGCGGCTGCCCACCGACGAGGAGCTGGCCGTCGTCGAGCGCCTCGACCCCGATGGCCTGCGCCACAAGGAGGTCCCGGAGCCGTGACCGACCGGGGTCACGGATCGGGCGGCCACCCGGCCCTGCGCACGCCGTTCTGCGAGCTGGTCGGTGTCGAGCACCCCGTCGTCCAGACCGGGATGGGGTGGGTCTCGGGCGCCCGGCTCACCGCGGCCACCGCTCAGGCCGGCGGGTTGGGGATCCTGGCGTCGGCCACCATGAGCATCGACGAGCTGGCGCGCCAGATCGCGGAGGTGAAGCAGCGCACCGACCGGCCGTTCGGTGTGAACTACCGCGCCGACCAGTCGGACCTGTCGGAGCGTCTCGACCTGATGGTGCGCGAACACGTGCGTGTCGCGAGCTTCGCTTCACCGCCGTCGGCGGAGATCGTGAAGCGGCTGAAGGGCGACGGGGTGGTGGTGATCCCGACCGTCGGCGCGCCGCGCCACGCCGAGAAGATGGCGGGCATAGGGGTAGACGCGGTGATCGCGCAGGGCATGGAGGGTGGAGGGCACACCGGGGAGATCCCGACCTCGCTTCTGATACCGGCGTGTGTGGACAAGGTGGAGATCCCCGTGGTGGCGGCGGGCGGCTTCTGCGACGGACGCGGTCTGGTGGCGGCACTCGCCTGGGGTGCCCAGGGGATCGCCATGGGCACGCGCTTCCTGCTGACCGCAGGAGAGCACGGTGCCCGAGGACGTGAAGCGCCGCTACCTCGAAGCAGGGCTGCGCGACACGGTGCGGACCACGGCGATCGACGGCCATGCCCAGCGGGTGATCCGCACCGAGCTCGTCGATCGACTCGAGCAGCGCGTCCACGCTCACCCGTGCTGCCCCGAGCCGTGGCGAACGCACTGCGGTTCCGGGGGCTGACCGGGACCTCGCTGCGGGCGCTGATCGGTGAAGGGCTGGCCATGCGTCGGAACGAGGACCTCACCTGGTCGCAGCTGGCGATGGCGGCCAACGCACCGATGCTGACGAAGGCGGCGATGGTCGACGGGCACCCCGAGGTCGGGATCCTTCCCACCGGTCAGGTCGTGGGCGAGATCGATGCGCTCCCGCCGGTTGCCGAGGTGATCGAAGGCATCGTCGCCGAGGCCGAGGAGACGCTCGCCGGGCTCTGCGGCTGAGCCGGTGACACGACCGGCGTGCGATCGCAGGATCTGATCCACCGTCAGCTCCGCACCTAGGCTCCCGTCGATGGATCTGACCTGGACCGATGCCGAGCAGGCCTTCCGGGCAGAGGCGCGAGCCTGGCTCGAAGCCAACGTGCCGAGCCACCCCCTGCCCTCCGGGGACACGCTCGAGGGGTTCGCCCGGCACCTCGAGTGGGAGCGGACGCTCTTCGACGCGCGCTGGGCGGTCGTCTCGTGGCCCGAGCCCTACGGAGGGCGTGACGCCTCCCTGTGGGAGTGGCTGATCTTCGAGGAGGAGTACTACAAGGCCGGGGCACCCCAGCGGGTCACCCAGAACGGGATATTCCTCCTGGCCCCGACGCTCTTCGAGCTCGGCACCCCGGGGCAGAAGGACGAGCTGCTGCCGAAGATGGCCTCGGGCGAGCACACCTGGTGCCAGGGGTGGTCTGAGCCGAACGCGGGCAGCGACCTCGCCGGCATCCAGGCGCGGGCCGTACGTGACGAGGCCGCGGGCGGCTGGCGCCTCACAGGACAGAAGACCTGGACCACCCGCGGCGCGTTCTGCACCCACCTCTTCGGCCTCTTCCGCACGGACCCGGAGGCCGAGCGGCACCGGGGGCTCACCTACTTCCTCGTCCCGCTCGAGGGCGAGGGGATCACCGTGCGGGGAGTCGGGAGGCTCGACGGCGACGAGGGGTTCGCGGAGGTCTTCTTCGAGGACGCGTTCGTGCCGGACTCGATGGTGCTCGGGGAGGTGAACCAGGGCTGGAGCGTGGCCATGGCCACGACCTCCTCCGAGCGCGGCCTCACGCTGCGCAGCCCGGGCCGGTTCCAGGCCACCGCCCGGCGGCTGATCGAGCTGTACGAGGAGGTCGGCCACGACGACCCCGAGCTGCGCCACGAGGTGATCCAGGGGTGGATGGATGCCGAGGCCTACCAGCTTTACACGCTCCAGGACGTCACGCGCCTGGTCGAGGGCAGCCCCGCGGGGGCCCGGTCGAGCCTCAACAAGCTCTGGTGGTCCGAGCTCGACGTCGCCCTCCACGAGACGGCGCTGAGGATCCTCGGGCCCAGGGCGGAGCTGGTGGACGACACCCCCGGAGCGGCCGACCGCGGGGCCTGGATCAAGGGCTACCAGTTCGCCCTCGCCGGGCCCATCTACGCCGGCACCAACGAGATCCAACGCAACATCGTCGCCGAGAGGGTGCTCGGGCTCCCGAGAGGTGGCAGGAGGTGAGGTTCGAGTTCACCGAGGACCAGCGGCTCTTCCAGGAGGCAGTCCGAGGCTTCCTCGATGCCGAGTGCCCTCCGGACGCCGTCCGCGCCGCTTGGGAGAGCGAGGAGGGGTGGTCGTCGGAGCGGTGGCACGCCCTCGCGGAGATGGGTGTCGTGGGGATGATGCTCCCCGAGGCGCACGGCGGCCTCGGGGGCGTCGAGCTGGACATGGTGCTGCTCCTCGAGGAGAGCGGCCGGGCCGCTCTGCCCGAGCCGGTCGTCGACGCCGCGTTCGTCGCCGCACCCCTCCTGGCGGACGTCGGGACCGAGGGCCTCCACTCCGAGTGGCTCCCACGCGTGTCCGCCGGCGATGCGGTGCTCGGCGTGCAGCGCGGCAGCCGAGCGCACATCACCGGAGCCCATGTCGCCGACGCGCTGGTTCTGGTGCACAAGGACGAGGTGCACCTGGTTCCCTCCGAGCAGGTCACGCTCACCCGGCAGCAATCCGTCGACGGGTCGCGCAGGCTCTTCGTCGTGGACTGGCACCGGCATCCGGACACCCTGGTCGCATCCGGCGAGCTCGGGTGGGCCGCGGTGAACCGGGCCTTCGACCGCGGCGTCCTCGGGACCGCCGCCCAGCTGGTCGGGCTCGCCGACCGGATGCTCACGATGACGGTGGGGTACGTCGAGCGAGCGCGAGCAGTTCGGTCAGCCGATCGGGAGCTTCCAGGCGGTGAAGCACCAGCTGGCCGATGCCCTCCTGGCGCTCGAGTTCGCGAGGCCCGTGGTGTACCGGGCGGCCCACTCGATGAGCCACGACGACTCCGACCGGTCGAGGGACGTGTCGATGGCCAAGCTCTTCGCGGCAACGGCTGCACAACGGGTCGGTCGCGCCGCGCTCCAGTGCCACGGGGCGATCGGGTACACCGTCGAGTACGACCTGCACCTGTACATGAAGCGGGCGTGGGCGCTGGCCGCGTCCTGGGGCGACTCGTCGTGGCACCGTGAGCGAGTGGCGCTGGCCGTGCTCGGCCCCGCAGGTGCAAGACGCTCGGTGGTGGAAGAGGCTCCGCTGGGTGAGACCCTGGCATGACCCACACGCCGATCGAGAAGGGAAGCCGAGATGGCTGAGGCGTACATCATCGATGCGGTTCGAACCCCGGTGGGGCGACGCGGTGGGGGGCTGAGCCAGGTGCATCCGGCGGATCTCGGGGCCCACCCCATCCGCCACCTCGTCGAGCGCACCGGCATCGACCCCGGCGCGGTCGAAGACGTCGTCTTCGGCTGCGTCGACACGATCGGTCCTCAGGCGGGGGACGTGGCCCGCACCTGCTGGCTGGCGGCCGGCCTTCCCGATCACGTGCCCGGGACGACCGTCGATCGCCAGTGCGGATCCTCCCAGCAGGCAGTGCACTTCGCCGCGCAGGCGGTGATGAGCGGTACGGCCGACCTCGTGGTTGCCGGCGGGGTGCAGAACATGAGCGCGATCCCGATCAGCTCGGCGATGGTGGTGGGTTCCCAGTTCGGGTTCGAGGACCCGTTCTCGGGCAGCGAGGGGTGGCAGGCCCGCTACGGCACCCAGGAGGTGAGCCAGTTCCGGTCGGCCGACATGATCGCCGAGAAGTGGGAGATCAGCCGCGAGGACATGGAGGAGTTCGCTCTCGAGAGCCACCGGCGTGCGGTGCAGGCGATCGACGAGGGGAGGTTCCAGAACGAGATCGCGCCTCTCCGCGACTGCTCTGTCGACGAGGGGCCTCGGCGGGAACCCGATGTCGCCAAGATGAAGAGCCTCGCCACCCTGCAGGAGGGGGGCGGGTCACCGCCGCCACGTCCAGCCAGATCAGCGATGCAGCGGCCGCCATGCTCGTGGCCTCCGAGCAGGCGGTGGAGGACCACGGTCTGCGGCCCCGGGCGCGGATCCATCACCTCTCGGTCCGGGGCGCCGACCCGGTCTGGATGCTCACGGCGCCGATACCCGCCACGGCCCGGGCCCTGGAGAGGACCGGGATGACGCTCGACGACATCGACCTGGTGGAGATCAACGAGGCGTTCGCATCGGTCGTGCTGGCGTGGCAGAAGGAGAGCGGAGCCGATCCCGACGAGGGTGAACGTCAACGGGGGAGCGATCGCCCTCGGGCATCCCCTCGGAGCGACCGGCGCCCGCCTGATGACGACCCTGCTCAACGAGCTCGAGCGCACCGGTGGCCGCTACGGCCTCCAGACCATGTGCGAGGGCGGGGGCCAGGCGAACGTCACGATCATCGAGCGGTTGGGCTAGCGGCCGCCCCCCGGTGACGTTCGTCTGCGCCGGGAGTCGAGCCGGGGCCGGGCAGCCCTAGGGAACGTCACGATCATCGAGCGGTTGGCCTAGCGGCCGCCCCCCGGTGACGTTCGTCTGCGCCGGTATCCTCTTACCCCATGCCTCGATACGAGTACCGCTGCCCGACCTGTGAGGACGTCTTCGAGCTGCGGAGGCCGATGAGCGAGTCCGGTGATCCTGCGAGCTGCCCCTCGGGTCACGACGGTGCTGTGCGGGTCCTCTCGGAGTTCGCGTCGATCGCCAGCAGCCCTGCGGCATCCTCCGGACCGATGCCTCCGTGCGGCGCCGCCTGCGGCACGCCCGAGGCCTGCATGGGCTGACGGCGGGCACCCGCTCAGACGAACTCCGCGTACCGGTCGAGCACAGGCAGCACCTGCTCCGCGGGGCCGGACGGGAGTGCGAGCACCACCTCACGGATCCCGAGCGACTCGTAGTACTCGAGCTTCCCTCGATCCGGGATGGTGCCGAACGGCACGACTTGGAGCTCCCCGGGGTCGCGGCCTCTCTCTTCGGCAGCCCGGCGCATGCGGGGTAGTGCCTCTCGGATGCCCGACCCACCGATGGGGATCCAGCCGTCTGCGTACTCGGCGATGTGCGCGAACAGCTTCGGTCCGCCGGTGCCTCCGATCAGCACGGGAGGGTTCGGGCGCTGCACCGGCTTCGGCCACGACCAGCTGGGGGAGAACGACACGTGCTCGCCGTGGAACTCCCCGGTCTCCGACGTCCACAGCGCCTTCATCGCGAGGAGGTGCTCATGGGCGACCTCCCTGCGCTCACGCATGGCGACGCCGTGATGGTCGAGCTCGTCCTCGTTCCAGCCGAAGCCGATGCCGAGCACGAACCTCCCCCCCGAGATGTGGTCGAGCGTGGCGACGGCCTTGGCCGTGACGATCGGATCGCGCTGGGCCACCAGGCAGACACCCGTTCCGAGGCGGATCCTCTCTGTGACGGAAGCCGCCGCCGCGAGCGCCACCAGCGGGTCGAGCGTGCGCCGGTACTCCTCGGCCAGCTCGGCTTCGCCGGTCGGTGGCGGGGTGATTCGGCTCGTGGGGATGTGGGTGTGCTCCGGCAGGTACAGCGAGCAGTACCCGCGCTCCTCTGCTCGCGCGCGAGCTCCACGACCCCGATCGAGCGGTCGGTGGCGAAGAGGCTGACCCCGATCTCCATCGGGCCAGACTAGGGCGGGCCGGGATGCTCGCCCGGGCCCGGAGCACCTAGGGTTCGGAGGATGCGAGCACAGATCGACCGACCGAGCCTCCTGTGGAGGGCGTTCGCACTAGGGGGCATGACCACCCTCGGAGCCCTGTCGGTGAGCGACGACGCCTGGCGCTGGTGGGAGGAGAACATCACCGACTCGCTGCCCCGGTCGGCGCTCAGGGGCATCTTCTGGGGCGCTCTCGCGACCCACGTCGGCGAGGGGCTCGTCGCGGGGAGGCGGGCTCGAAGGGCAGGAGTGGCCAGCCCCGGTGCCTGGCGGCGCACCGCGCTGCTGTACGGGTACCCCACCCTGGGCCGCCTCGACCGGGAGATCGCCCGAACCGTCGGTTGAGACGCCAGGATCCCCGTGCTCTGAACCGTCGGTTCAGCCGCCAGGATCCCCGTGCTCTGAACCGTCGGTTCAGCCGCCAGGATTCCCGTGCTCTGAACCGTCGGTTCAGCCGCCAGGATCCCCGTGCTCTGAACCGTCGGTTGAGACGCCAGGATCCCCGTGCTCTGAACCGTCGGTTCAGCCGCCAGGATTCCCGTGCTCTGAACCGTCGGTTCGGCGGGGTGCGGCCGGGGGATGTGTGCTGGGGGCGGCTGCACCGGTACCGTCGTCGCCGAGCAGACAGGGGAGTGCCTGGGCTCGGCAAGCAGGCGGGCGCCTGAGCCGAGGAGGCACGCGAGTGCCGCGCAGAGCAAGGAGCAGCCGATGCCCGAAGCAGTGATCGTCGCCACGGGTCGCACACCCATAGGCCGTGCCAACAAGGGATCGCTCGTCGAGTGCCGTCCCGACGACCTCTCGGCCCACATCATCACAGCGGTGCTCGACAAGCTCCCCCAGCTCGACCGGGCGACCATCGAGGACGTCATCTGGGGCTGTGGGCAGCCGGCCGGCGAGGCGGGCTACAACGTCGCGAGAGTGGCCGCGATCCTCGCGGGGCTCGACGACGTGCCCGGGGTGACGGTGAACAGGTACTGCTCGTCGTCGCTCCAGACCATCCGCATGGCGGCCCACGCCATCAAGTCGGGCGAGGGGGACGTCTTCGTGGCGGGCGGGGTCGAGACGGTGAGCCGGTTCATCCACGGCGCCTCCGACGTGGGACCGCACCACGAGTCCTTCAAGGAGGCCGAGGCCCGCACGGCCAAGCGAGCGGAGGGCGGCCAGGAGTCTTGGTCGCCGCTCGAGGGCTTCCCGGACATCTACATCGCCATGGGTCAGACCGCGGAGAACGTCCGCGAGCACAGGTCCGTCGCCCGTGAGCGCATGGACGAGTTCGGCAAGCTCTCGCAGGACCGCGCGGTGACCTCCCAGGAGAGCGGGTTCTTCGAGCGAGAGATCGTCCCGGTGACGACCCCCAGCGGAGAGGTCGTCACCAAGGACGACGGCCCACGAGCGGGCACGACCCTGGAGAAGCTGGCGGAGCTGAAGCCTGTGTTCCGGCCCGACGGCGAGATCACCGCCGGCAACGCCTGCCCGTTGAACGACGGGGCGGCTGCGGTGGTCGTGATGTCGGACAGCCGGGCTGCCGAGCTGGGCATCTCTCCGCTCGCGCGCGTGGTGTCCAGCGGCGTCAGCGGGCTCAACCCCGAGATCATGGGCCTCGGCCCCATCGAGGCCTGCAAGCAGGCGATGGCGCGCGCACAGATGACCATCGACGACATCGACATCGTCGAGATCAACGAGGCGTTCGCGGCGCAGGTGATCCCATCGGCGGACGAGCTCGGCATCGGATGGGAGAAGCTGAACCCCAACGGCGGCGCGATCGCTCTCGGTCATCCCTTCGGCATGACCGGTGCGCGGATCATGACCACGCTGCTCAACGGCCTCGAGGACGCGGACAAGACCATCGGCATGGAGTCGATGTGCGTCGGCGGTGGCCAGGGCATGGCGATGATCGTCGAGCGCTTGAGCTGAGGTCGCGGCCCCGCCGGCCCATCCTGGCTACCGATTGCCGACAGCCGGCTACCGACAGCCGCTACCGAAAGCCGGCTACCGACGGCTGGGTACCGAAGGCCGGCGGCTCGATCCGTGCAGGGCCGGCTCGGGCCGCCCTCACCCGGTGATGGTGCCTCTGATCCGGTCGACGGTGCCTTCGTCCAACTCGTAGCGCAGTGTCTTGGTCGGCTCGTGCGCCTCGAAGGCGTGCGCCATCTCGTCCACATCGCCCTTCGCTCCGATGAGCACCAGGGCCGAGGTCCCCTTCTCGAGCTCCTCCCGGATCTCGTCGAGCACCTCGGTGGGCATCCCGCTCTCCTTGGCCGCCTTCTCGATGGCTGCACCGGCGCTCCCACCTATCAGGACGCCGGCCAGGAATCCCGCCGGGCCGAAGAGCAGGCCGATGAGCCCGCCCGTGAGCCCGCCCCAGGCGCTCCCCTCCGCTACGGAGCCGTGGGTGGTGTGGGTCGAGATCCGACCGGAGCGGTGTCGCTCGATGACGGCGAGATCCTCCATCCAGAGGTACTCGAGCTCCTCGAGTGCTCGCACCGCGGCCAACGCCTGCTGGGCGCCGTAGGTGTCGTCGAACTTCAGGATGATCAACTCGGCGGTCATGCTCGCCCTCCTCGGCGTCCGGTCCGCGCTCGCCCCGCACCCTACCGCTCCGGCGGCCTCCATCCGGGAGGCGCGTAGACTCCGCAGCCGGCACAGGTAGCCCAACACCGATCGGGAGGACCGCCATGGCGCTCGCCGTGATCCGATTCGACATGCGCCGCTCCGAGGGCAGCCCGGACAGCGACCAGGACCGCTACGCGACCGCGCTCGAGATGGCGGCCTACGCGGACGAGCAGGGCTTCGACCTCCTGGTGCTGTCGGAGCATCACGGCGACACAGGTGCGTACCTCTCGGCGCCGGTGGTGCTGGCGGCGGCGATCGCCGCGAGGACCGAGCGCATCCCGATCACGTTCTCGGCCCTCCTGGTCCCGCTGCACGACCCGATCCGCCTGGCGGAGGACCTGGCTGTGCTCGACCTGATCTCCGGGGGACGGATCTGGATCGTCGCCGGCCTCGGCTACCGGCCAGGCGAGTACCACCTCCTCCAGAAGCCCTGGAACCGTCGGGGGAGCCTCCTCGAGGAGGACCTGGCGGTGATGATGAAGGCATGGTCGGGTGAGCCGTTCGAGTACCTGGGCGGGACCGTGCAGGTGCTTCCCAGACCGGTGCAGCAGCCCCACCCGATGATCTTCGTCGGGGGATCGTCGGAGCTCTCGGCCAAGAGGGCGGCGCGTCTGGGCCTGGGCCTCTTCCCGTCGGCCAGGGATCCGCGGCTCGCGGAGGTGTACCGCGAGGAGTGCGAGCGCCTCGGTCGGGAGCCGGGTCAGGTCGTCATGCCGTGGGGCCCCGCCGCCGTCCTCCTCTCGGAGGACCCGGACCGCACCTGGGCCGAGATCGGCAGCCATCTGCTCGACGACGCCGTCACCTACGCCTCCCATCTCCGGCCCGACATGTCCTCGCAGGCCGCTTCGTCGGCCCGGACGGTCGAAGAGCTGAGGGCGGAAGGCGTGTACCGGGTCTTGACCCCCGACGAGTGCGTCGCGCTCGCGGAGGAGGCAGGCTCCTTCGGTGGCGTCACCCTGCACCCGCTCTGCGGCGGCACGCCGGCGGAGATCGGGTGGACCAGCCTTCACCTGTTCGTAGAGCAGGTCCTCCCGAGGATCCGCGGAGGCTGACACGCGGTTCGCGGGGAGCTCGAGCCTGATCCGTGCACCCGCAGATGGATCGCGCGGGTGCCACGCCCCACGCATGGGTGCCCGGTCGTCACGGTGCCGAGGAGTACCCTCGGCCGGGGGTGTGGATGATCTCGATTCGGCTCCTGATGTCGCGGATGACGGCCGTCGCGGTGACGGCGGCCCTGCTCGCCGGGTCCTGCGGCTCGGGCGACGAAGGCTCCGCCGAGGAAGAGGAACAGGCGACTACCACCACGACCGAGCCGCCGCCTCCGCTGGTCGAGTCGCCGGAGAACGTCTACGAGATCGACTGGTCGGCGCTGGGCGCGCCGCCGTACTTCGGATACGACGACGAGACCGACCCCGAGGACCCCTTCTGGCTGATCAACAACCAGCCGGAGGTCGACGGCTTCCTCCTCGGCGTCGAGCTGTACACCACCGGGTTCGGTGAGCGCTGGGAGGGTGAGCTCGGCACCTACCGGATCTGGTGCGACCGGCGTGGCACCGGCATCTGCCTCCACTTCGACCCGGACGGGGAAGGACCCGTCCCCGACCTGGGAGCGGACTTCGGTGCGACCGGCACGGTGAGCATCCGGAAGCTGGATCGCGACGGCTACGACCTGGTGCTGGAGGACGTGTTGTTCACCGACGGCTCGCGGATCCCGGGACCCCTGACGCTCCGGGGCTGATCTCCTCTGCTCGGCGCCTCCGCGTCAACACCTACACTGACGCCTCGTCAGAGCTCGGCACTGGAGGAAGGGAACGATGCGAGGGGACCTCGAGTGGGGGACGATCCCCGGCCTCGTGCGAGCTGCAGCCCGCGACCACGCGGAGCGCGAGGCGATCGCGGACGGGGACGTCCGACTCAACTTCGCCGAGCTGGCGGAGAGCGTGGAGGAGGCCGGGCGGGCGTTCCTCGCGGCAGGCGTGCAGCAGGGCGACAGGGTGGCGATCTGGGCGCCGAACATCTGGGAGTGGGTGGTGGCGCTGCTCGGCCTGCATGCGGCAGGAGCGGTCCTCGTCCCGCTCAACACCCGCTACAAGGGCGGTGAGGCCGGCTACATCCTCCGCAGGTCGGGGGCGCGGATCATCCTCGCGATCGAGGGCTTCCTCGACACGGATTACGTCTCGATGCTGGTGGAGGCGAACGGGGGACCGGGTCAGGGAAGGCCGGTGGCCGACCTGGAGGACCTGGAGAGGATCGTCGTGCTACGGGGGCGGACTCCCACCGGCACCGAGTCGTGGGAAGGGTTCCTGGCGGGCGGTGCGGAGGTCGATGCAGCTGAGCTGGAGGGGCGGATCGCAGGCCTCGGCCCCGACGACCTCTCGGACATCCTCTTCACCTCGGGCACCACGGGAAACCCCAAGGGCGTCATGTGCACCCACGGCCAGACCCTGAGGGCGTTCGCCGACTGGTCGGAGGTGGTGGGCCTCGACCGTGACCGCTACCTCATCGTCAACCCGTTCTTCCACGGCTTCGGCTACAAGGCCGGGATCCTCGCCTGCCTCATGACCGGTTCGACGATGCTCCCGGTCCCGGTGTTCGACGTGCCCACGGTGATGGAGGTGGCGGCGCGCGAGAAGGCGACGATGCTCCCCGGGCCCCCGGCCATCTACCAGACGATCCTGAACCATCCAGACCTGGCGTCCTTCGACCTCTCCGGCCTGAAGCGGGCGGTGACCGGGGCCGCGGTGATCCCCGTCTCCCTGGTCGAGCAGATGCGGACGGTGCTCGGCTTCGACGTGGTCGTGACGGGGTACGGGCTCACGGAGGCGTGCGGCATCGCGACGATGTGCCGGCACGACGACGACCCCGAGACGATCGCGACGACCTCGGGCAGAGCGGTTCCCGGCGTCGAGGTGTGGGTCGTCGACGACGACGGACGGGAGTTGCCGCGCGGCGAGCCCGGTGAGGTGGTCGTGCGTGGGTACAACGTGATGAAGGGGTACTTCGACGAGCCCGAGCAGACCGCCGAGGCGATCGACGCGGACGGCTGGCTCCACACCGGCGACATCGGTGTCATGGACGCGCGCGGCTACCTGAAGATCACGGACCGGAAGAAGGACATGTTCATCGTCGGTGGCTTCAACGCCTACCCGGCCGAGATCGAGAGCCTTCTCCTCGGCCACCCGGAGATCGCCCAGGCGGCGGTCGTGGGGGTTCCAGACGAGCGGTTGGGCGAGGTCGGATACGCGTTCGTGGTACCGACCGCCGGGACGACCCCGGACCCCGGAGCCCTCCACGAGTCGGGCGCGCGAGGCGATGGCGAACTTCAAGGTTCCCCGCCGCTTCGAGGTGGTGGACGAGCTCCCGCTCAACCCGAGCGGCAAGGTGCTGAAGTACCAGCTGAGGGAGCGGGCATCCGCCGCGGTGAAGTCCTGACACAGCGTCAGATGGGGCGGACCGGGCCCGGTAACGTGTGGGCCGTGGGTGGCAAGGCCGGCGTCGAGACAGCGGAGACCCCCGGCGAGGATGCCGTGGGTGATCTGACCGAAGAGGAGCTGCGTGCTGCAGATGGACACGTTCCCGGTCGCCGCGGGCGGGCCACCCGTCAGCGGCTGCTCGAGTGCACGCTCGAGCTGCTGCGGTCCACGTCGTATCGCGACGTGAAGGTCGTCGACATCGCGAGGGAGGCGGGGACGTCTCCCGCGACCTTCTACCAGTACTTCCCCGACGTGGAGGCGGCGATCCTCGTGCTCGCCGAGGACATGGCGCGTGCGGGCCAGGAGCTCGCGGGCCTGGTGCGGGGCCAGACGTGGAAGGGGAAGGCGGGCGAGGCGACCTCGCGGGCGCTGGTGGACGGAGTGCTCGCGTTCTGGGAGGAGAACCGCTCGGTGATGCGCGTCGTGGAGCTGGCCACCCTGGAGGGCGACCAGCGATTCCGCAAGATCCGGACCTCGATGCTGAACGAGCTGACCAAGGCGCTGGCCGAGCAGGTGGAGCGATCGGCCGGAGACGGCCGAGGGCCGGCCCGGGGCGAGGACCCGATGGCGACGGCGGGAGTCCTGGTGGCGATGCTGGCGCATGTGGCCGCGCACCGCTGGGGCTTCGAGTTCTGGGGGATCCGGACCGGGGACCTGCGGCTCAACATGGCCCGCATCATCCTCGGGGCGGTCACGGGGCAGACGCCGGCGTTCTGAACGACGCCGGTGGCGGTGATCGACCAGCAGACCGACAGGAGGAGACCGTGCTGCTCGAAGGGAAGGTGGCCATCGTCTCGGGGATCGGCCCGGGCATGGGACGTGACATCGCGTTGGCGCTGGCCCGCGAGGGCGCGGACCTCGGCCTGGGTGCCCGCAACCCGGACGCGCTGAAGTCGGTCGCTGCCGAGGTGGAGGGGCTGGGTCGGCACGCGGTGTGGCACCCCACGGACATCACCGACGCGGAGGCCTGCCAGACGCTGGTCGACAGGACGACCGAGGAGCTCGGGAGGCTGGACGTCCTCGTGAACAACGCCTTCCGGCCCGAGCTCGGCACGTTCCTGGAGAGCGATCTGGAGACCTTCCGCACCGCGATGGAGGTGAACTACCTGGGCACGCTGAAGATGACGAAGGCCGCGCTGGGCCCGATGGTCGACCAGCGGAACGGCAGCGTCATCATGATCAACACGATGTCCACGCAGCGGATCGAGGAGGGCTACGGGGCGTACGCCGGGTCGAAGGGCGCGCTCGCCACCGTGACCCGGACCCTCGCGCTGGAGCTCGGCGGCCACGGCATCCGGGTGAACGGGGTGCACCCCGGATACATCTGGGGCCCGAGCGTCAAGTGGCTCTTCGAGCACCTCGCCTCCGAGCGCGGCGTCGACCCTCAGGTCGTCTACGACGAGGTGGCGGGCGAGACAGCGCTCGGCTACATCCCCGACTCAGCGGAGATCGCGGGCACGGTGGTGTTCCTCGCCTCGGACCTCTCCAAGCCGGTGACAGGTCAGAGCATCAACACCAGCGCCGGGCACTGGCTCGGCTAGCGCCGCGAACGGCATGCCCCGCAAGCCCCTCGCCCCGCCCGATCCTCCTCTCAGCGACGGGGTGGTGGCCCTCAGGCCCTGGCGCGACGGGGACGTCAGCGGGATCTTCGAGGCCTGCCAGGACCCCGACCTCCAGCGGTTCATCCCGGTTCCGCGTCCCTACGGGTACGAGGACGCGGTCGCGTACGTGGAGCGCACCCGCAGGGAGTGGGCCGACGGCACCAAGGCGGCGTACGCGGTGGTCCGGGCCGACGGCCCCGATCACCTGCTCGGATCAGTCAACGTCGCGATCGCCGGGGGCGTGGGCAACGCCGGCTACTGGGTGGTGCCGTCGGCGAGGAGGCAGGGCATCGCCACCCGTGCTCTCCGGCTGCTCACCGACTGGGCGTTCCGCGACGCCGAGATCGGTGTGATGCTGCTGGAGATCCGGCCCGAGAACCTCGGATCCATCGGTGCTGCGGAGGCGGTCGGCTACCACGAGGCCGGGACCCTGGCCGTGCACTTCGAGAGGGGCAAGGAGGGAGCGCTGCTCTACTCCCGGCTCGTCTCCGATGCGGCGGGCAGCGATCGTCCGGGCATCGATGCGTCGGGTCGGTGACCGGCCGCGCCCTCCACTACGCTCGCCGCCCGTGGTGAAGCTGATCGTCTTCCTCAAGCGTCGCCCGGGCATGAGCGTCGAGGAGTTCCGGGAGCACTGGCGCGACCGTCACGGTCCCCTCGTCCGGAGCACCACCGAGATGGCGCGTCACGTCGTCTCCTACGAGCAGCTCCTCCCGGCGGAGTCGTGGCTGCCGATCGGGACGGAGTTCGACGGCGTGACGATCATGACGTTCGCGGAGGTGGCCGACCTGGAGGCGTTCGTGCAGGAGCCGGCATACGGCGAGGTGATCGCTCCCGACGAGCAGAGCTTCTTGGACATGGAAGATCTCGTGGGTGTGATCGTCGAAGAGCCGACCGTCGTGATCCCCGGCACCGACTGAGTCCGACACCCGGCGTACGCTCGCCGGGTCCACCGAACGAAAGGACGAAAGAGTGCCCGAGGGCTCCGTTCTCGACAGGTTCCGGCTGGACGACCGGAGTGCGATCGTCACAGGCGCGGGGCGCGGCATCGGTCGGGCCACGGCCCTGGCGCTCGCGGACGCCGGCGCCGACGTCGTCGTCTCGGCACGCACCGAAGCACAGCTCGAAGAGGTCGTCGAGGAGATCGCCCGCCGGGGCCGTAGAGCCGAGCCTGTGGCGGCGGACCTCAGCGACCTCTCGGAGCTCCCGCGGCTCGTCGAGCGGGCGGTGACCGACTTCGGCCGCTTGGACGTCGTGGTGAACAACGTCGGCGGCACCATGCCACAGCCCTTCATGGACACCACGCCGGCCGTGTTCGAGGATGCGTTCCACTTCAACGTCACGACCGCCTTCGCGCTCACCCAGGCCGCCACACCTCACCTGCTGGAGTCGAGGGGAAGCGTCGTGAACATCTCGTCGGCCATGGGCCGACTCCGTGATCGCGGGTACGTCGCGTACGGAACGGCCAAGGCTGCGATGGCCCACATGACCCGCCTCCTTGCGTCTGACCTGGCCCCGAAGGTGAGGGTGAACGCGATCAGCGTCGGCTCGACGGCCACCTCTGCGCTCGAGATCGTCCTCGGCAGCGACGAGATGCGTCGGGAGATGGAGGAGGGGACCCTGCTCCGCCGTCTGGGAGAGCCCCAGGACATCGCCCTCGGCGTGCTGTACCTGGCCTCCCCTGCTGGGGGGTGGATCACGGGAAAGGTGATCGAGATCGACGGTGGCCTGGAGTCACCGAACCTGGACCTCCACCTTCCCGACCTCTGATCCCGGGACGAGGAGACCTGGGAGCGCGGGCTCACCCACCTCTCGCGACGACGACGCGGTCGGCGACGGCGAGCGCCAGCGCCATGATCGAGACCTGGGGGTTCACCTCGGGGCAGCTCGGCACGATGGAGGCATCTGCAACCCAGACGCCGTCCACCGTCCTGATCCGGCCTTCGGGGTCGACCGGAGAGCGCTCCGGATCGGCTCCTGCCCGCGCGGTGCCGGTGGGGTGGAAGGCCGCGAGGTGGAGTCGTCGTCGGTCCAGCCCCTCCAGCGCATCGTCGAGCTCGTCGACCGACCGGACGGGTGCCACGCCGGGCACCCCCGTGAGCACCTCCACTGCACCTGCGGCGAAGAGCAGGCGACCCAGGGCGGAGAGGGCGACCACGAGCTTCATGCCGTCGCGGCGCGAGAGCTCGTAGCGGATCAGGGTCTGCCCGCCGCGGTTCTCGATCCACCCGGACGGTTCGTCGCCGATCATCGCACCGACGGCGGCGAGGTGGTCGGCTCGGTCCAGCCAGCCCATCAGCTCCGGGCCGTATCCGGGGAGCATCATCGAGCCCATCCCGGGAGGTGTGGATGTGGCCTCGATGAGGATGCCGTGGGAGCGGTGCAGCGCCTCGACGCCGACGCTCTGCAGCACCCCCTCCCACGCCACGACGGGTTCGGAGAACAGGCCACCGACTCCGAGCGCCGGGTGCAGCGCGAGGTTCCGACCGAGCTGGGGGTGATCTCCGAGGCCGCTGCGGCGCAGAAGGCCGGGTGTCTCGGTGGCACCGGCCGCCACGACCACCGTCGGAGCACGTAGCTCGAGTGCCGAACCGTCAGCCCTGCGAACGAGCACGCCGGTGGCGCGGCCCCCCTCGTGCAGCACACGCTCGACACGGGCGTCGCTCAGGATGCGTGCCCCCGCTTCGCAGGCCTGGGGAAGGGCGTTGAGGTGCACCCCGTACTTGGCGTTCCGTGGGCACCCGATGGCGCACTGGCAGCTGCCCACGCAACCGGGGGCGTTGCGCACGAGAGGTCCCGCCTCCCATCCGAGCGCCTCCGCCCCTGCCAGGGCCAGCCGCCCGTTGCGCCCGATCACCTCGAGCGGTGCCGGGCCGACCTCCAACGTCGCCTCGACCTCTTCGAGGTGAGGCGCGAGGGCATCGGGATCGGCACACGTGAGACCGTGCTCGTCGCCTGCCAACGGAGCTGCACCTCCTCTGGCGGGCGGAAGCAGGTTCCCGAGTTCACGACCGTCGTCCCCCCGACCGCTCTCCCGATCGGTAGCACCACGGGCGGGTTTCCGAGGGCGATCGTGGTGCCACCGTCGCGGTACAGGCCGCTGTAGCGGTCGAGCGGGTGGGCGGAGCGGTACTCCTCCACCGACCACCGCCTCCCCTCCTCGACGACGATGACGTCGGCCCCGGCGCGGGCCAGGGTGCGGGCCACCATCGCCCCGCCGGCTCCGGAGCCGACGACGACGACGTCGCAGCCCGCGTCGGCCGAGGGCCATTCGGCGGCCGGGGTCACGTCGAGCTCCGGATCGGGGCGCGCGGTGGGTATGGCTGCCGAGCGGGCGATCATCTCCGACGCGTGGGTCTCCGCTCCGTACGCCAGCAGCACCGCCGCCTTCAGTCCCTCGACCGCCGCGGCGGCCTCGGGCCTGACGCGGACGATCCGCTCGAGCCGCGCCGGCTCTCTGTTCGGGAGACAGCGCGTCGAGAGGACGACGCGCGAGCAGGCGGGCGGCGACCGTCACGGCCAGGAACCCGGCCTGCAGAGCGGTACGGGTGGTCGGGGGCATCGAGGACAGGTGGGATTCGACGCGCGTCGCGACCAGCGCGGGATCGGGCCCACCGATCTCCGGCGGGAGCAGCGCCCGGCAGAAGGACCTCAGCGCTCGGCCCGCGAGGTCCGTCTCAGCCACCGGCCCTCCGCCCGAGACGACGACCGAGCTTGAGCCACAGCGGGTAGGTGGAGAAGATCGCAGCGGCCGCGAGGTGCGTCGGCCAGCCGACTTCGCGCGACTCGAAGCGGAAGACGCCGGAGTTGAGCATGAAGTCCCGCCCACCGCTGGCGCGGAACGGCTTCCAGAAGGCACCGAGCCCGGGGACGTCGTTGTACAGCGCGTACGAGACACCGATGAAGGTGCCGAGCGTGAGGGCCTCACAGCACTCCCGCTGCTCATCGGGCACGGCCCGCTCGATGGTGTACCCGGCTGCGACCAGCAGCGGTGGGTCGAACAGGAAGCTCATGAGGGGATCCTCCTCTCGTCTGGCTCTGGTGCCAGGTCGCCGCGGAGGCCAACCTCGGCGTGCGCGGTGCCGTCGAGCTGCCAGGACCGCTCGACCTCCCAGCCGCGACCGCGTCGGCGCGCGAGCTCGATCTCCAGGTCGGCTCTCTCGGTGTTGGTGCACACAGCGGTCGCTCCGTCGGGGTCGGTGTAGAGCAGGGCCACGCAGCGGTCCGGCGGTTGCGACACCCGCATCCTCACCCTCCGGGCGCCGATCTGCCCCTCGAGCCGCCACTCCGGGAGCCCGAGGTGGCTCCGCACCCGCAGCGACGGACGCGGTCCTCTCGGCCAGTCACGCCCCCCGAGCCTGAACTGCAGGAAGGCGAGCGGTGGAAGCCGGTTCAACCCGGGACGGCGGGAGACCGCTGTGACCACCTCGACCATGTCGCCGGCCCCCAGGTCGGCGTGCAGCCAGCCCCACCGCTCGGCGGAGCCGTGGCCGTAGATGTGGGCGACCGCGCCCCTGGCGTCGGCGATGTCGTGGAAGACCGGACCTGCATCGACGCGGCCCGCGAAGCGGGCCCTCGGAGCCGTCACGACCTGGGCGGCAGGGAGCAGCTCCCGTTCCCACGCGACCCGGGGGAAGGTCCAGAGCGGAGGGGACGGGTCCTCCCACCTCAGCGTCCACGAGATCCCCTCCGCTGTGCCGGACCACTCGCCCCGCCCGGCCCGGGTGCTCGCGGACTCGAACCACGAGCCGGTTGGCGCCGCGGGCGAGATCGGCTCGGGGCCGAACCGCCCGCAGACCGGAGGGGCGTCGGTCGGGAAGACAGCGACCCACCCGTGGCCGTGGGCCTCGCCGCCCCGCTCCGGTGTGGGTGCGACGGTCTCGTGGTGGACCCAGAGCCCGGTGCCGGTCGCTGGATCGGTGAGGGTGGCGTACCACACCTCCATTCGTCCCGGTCGGCCCTTCCAACGAGGGGTCGAGGCCAGGTCCTGATCGGCTCGCACCGTGTCACCTCCTCGTCGCGCGCGGCCCCGAACCCTACTCCGGGCGCTGGACCGCGTCCCCAGGGTCGACGGCTGCGGTTCGCACCCACGGGCCTGAACAGGCATCATGTCGGTCCCATGGCGGAGCTCGTCCCACCCAGGCTGGAAGGTGCGGTGCGGCTCCCCGACGGTCGGCGGCTCGGGTTCGCGGAGTTCGGGGACCCGAGAGGGAGGGCCGTCCTCTGGTTCCACGGCACACCCGGGGCCCGTCGCCAGGTTCCGCCGCTCGCGCGCGAGCTCGCTTCCCACCGGGGTGTTCGCCTCATCGGTGTCGAGCGTCCCGGGGTGGGGGACTCGACACCTCATCTCTACGGCTCGCTCCTCGAGTTCGCCGACGACATCGGGGTGCTCGCGGATCACCTGGGCTTCGAGCGCTTCGGCCTGGTGGGGCTCTCGGGGGGAGGTCCGTACGTCCTGGCCTGTGCCGCCTCGATGCCCGAGCGCGTGGTCGCAGGCTGCGTGCTGGGAGGTGTCGCGCCGACGAAGGGGGAGGAGCGGGCGGACGGGGGCCTCATCGATCTGGCCAACCGCTTCTCCGTCGTGTTCGAGCTCCTCCACCATCCGATCGGTGCTGCCTTCAGCGCAGGGATCTGGATGCTGAGGCCGGTCGGCAGCCAGGCCTTCGACCTCTTCGTCCGGATCATGCCTCCGGGTGACCAGGTGGTGTTCCGCCGCCCCGAGATGAAGGAGATGTTCGTCGACGACCTGCTCGACGCGACCCGCTCCGGGATCCGCTCCCTCGTGTACGACCTGGTGCTCTTCTGTCGGCCGTGGGGCTTCAACCTCCGGGACATCCAGGTGCCGATCCGCTTCTGGCAGGGGGACTCGGACCCCATCGTCCCGCTCCACCATGGTCATCACCAGGCCGAGCTCGTCCCCGACTCGGACATCACCGTCCGAGCCACCGAGGGCCACATGGGCGCGCTCGACGCCGCAGAGGAGATACTGGGGGTGATCCTGGACGCCTGGTCGGAGGATCGCCCGCCGAGTCTGCTGTCCGAAGAGGAGACGGTTGGATCGTGAAGCTCATCTGGGTGCTCCTCTCACTCGTCGTGATCGGTGCGGCGATCGCCTCGGCCCAGCGCAGCCGCAACCCGAACGCGCGAATCGGCCTGTACTTCCTGGCAGCAGCAGGGGGCCTCGCGCTTCTGGGAGCCCTGGTGGCGTGAGGCCGCTCGCGAGCTCCTGATCGGATCGAGCCCCTTCCCCTCCGCCCCACCCGGTGGTTCACTACGAGTGGACACACTCAACAGCGAACACACCGACAAGAGGGGGACTCACATGTTCATCCAGATCATTCGCGCGCCCGGCGGCGAACCCGCCACCCTGCCGCGATCGTCATGACTCGTGGCGCGACAAGCTCATGCCCGGTGCCGGGGGGTTCCTGGGGAGCACCGCCGGGATCACCAGCGACGGTCAGTTCATCCTGCTCGCCCGGTTCCGATCGGAGGAGGACGCCCGCCGCAACAGCGCCCGGCCGGAGCAGAGCGCATGGTGGGCGGAGACGGAGGCTGCGCTCGAGGGCGAGGTCACCTTCGCCGAGAGCAGCGAAGTGGACCTGATGCTCGACGGCGGGTCGGACGAAGCGGGCTTCGTGCAGGTGATGGTGGGGCACTCCTCGGACAGCGAGCGAACCCGCGCCATGGACCAGGAGATGGGCTCCCGATTCCGCGAGGTTCGTCCCGATGTCATCGGCGGGTGCGCTGCCTGGCTGGACGGCGGTCGGTTCGTGCAGGCCATCTACTTCACCTCGGAGGAGGCGGCCAGGGCCGGGGAGAGCAGGGAGATGCCCCCTGAGCTGGCCGAGACCTTCTCCGAGATGCAGCAGCTGGTCACCGTGGACGAGTACCTGGACATCAGGGAGCCCTGGTTGCTCAGCGGCTGAGGGCTGTCCCCGGACCCGGCCTCACCACCGGATCTCGAAGCCGTACTCACCCGTGGGCTGCTCGTCGGTGACGAGCACTTCGGTGACGCTCGCCCCGGGTGGTCCGCTTCGGCACCACTCGACGATCCGGTCCACCGCGTCGGTCGATCCCTCGAACACCGCCTCGACCGCCATGTCCGCGGTGTTGCGGATCCAACCCGCGACGGCCAGCGACCGGGCTGCCTGCCGACAGGAGTCCCGGAAGCAGACGCCCTGGACGTGCCCGCGCACCAGCACGCGTCGCCGCACCATCGCCCAAGCATGGCACCGGAGTCCGGGTAGTCTGGCGTCTGCGTCCGGCGGCCGTGGCAACGGGGGCTCCATGTACGTCCTGGTCGACCTCGAGGACGAGGTGGTCGAGCTGGTGGAGCCGGACGACCTCGATGGCCTGCACCTCGAGGTGACAGGTGGCTTCGACGAGGATGCGGTTTCCCGTCTGCTGGGGATGGTCGGTCGGCTCGAGACGGTCGAGAAGGCGTACTTGTCCGTGAGCGCAGTGCGCTCGCTCGCTCGGGAATCCGCGACCGCCGAGGGTTGGAGCGAGCGGTTCGAGCTGATGATCTCGGAGTTGAGGGCCCGCGGGGACTTCGACGACTCCTCCACGGCGGTGCGGGTCGCGGTCGAGTGGCCCCCGGACACGGTTGCCTGAGCGATCTGCGGCCCTTGCCGGCTCGAGAGACGGGCCCGCCCGACGCCGTCGGAGCCCCCGGGGGCCTCGCCGGTAGCCCCCGACGCAGAACTAGGCTGACGAGCCGTCAGATCTGCCGACGGAGCCGCATCGGGAGCAGCCATGTTGCAGGGAGAGACTCTTTGGGAGCTCGTGGAGGCCCGGGCGACGGCCTCGGGGCAGAGGTGCATGGCCGTCGACGAGAGCGGCCGCTCCGTCACGTTCGGCGAGTTCAGGGACCGCTCGGAGCGGGTGGCGGCGGCGCTCGCCCAGCGGGGGATCGGTCCGGGGGACGTGGTGACCTGGCAGCTCCCGACCTGGCTGGAGGCGATGGTGGTCGCCGCCGCCCTTGCACGACTCGGCGCGATCCAGAACCCCATCCTGCACATCTACCGTGAGCGGGAGGTCGAGTTCTGCGTGCGCCAGTCCGCGGCCAGGCTGCTCGTCGTACCGACCAGCTTCGCTGGGTTCGACTTCTCGGCCATGGCCCGGAAGATCGCCTCGGCAGTCGGGACGCTCGACCTGCTCACCTGTGACCGCAGCCTGCCGGAGGCCGATCCCGGTGAGCTTCCGCCTCCCCCGAGCACGGCGGACGAGGTGCGGTGGCTCTTCTACACCTCCGGCACCACGGCCGATCCCAAGGGCGCGAGGCACACCGACGGCACGATCCGCGCGATCACCGAGGGGATGATGGGGCGCTTCGAGGTGACCGAGGAGGACCGCAACGGTCTCGTGTTCCCGTTCCCGCACGTGGGTGGGGTCGTCTGGCTGTTCGGCAGCATGATGACGGGCTGTCGGAACATCCTCTTCGAGGCCTTCGTCCCCGACCTCGTGGTCGAGGTGCTCGGCCGGGAGGGCGTGACGCTCGCGGGTGCCGGGGTCGTCTTCCACAAGGCCTACCTCGCCGCCCAGCAGCGGAGTGACACTCCGATCTTCCCGGCGGTGCGGGGCTTCCCCGGCGGGGGATCACCCAAGCCGCCGCAGCTCCACTACGACATGAAGGAGGCGTTCGGCGCAGGGGTCCTGTCGGCCTACGGTCTCACCGAGGCCCCCATCCTCACGCTCTCCTCGCCACACGACAGCGACGAGGATCTCGCCTTCACAGAGGGAAGCCCGATGAGCGAGGTCGAGCTGAAGCTGGTCACCGAGGACGGTGTCGTCGCCTCGCCGGGGGAGGAGGGTGAGATCCGGGTGAAGGCCCCCCAGGTGATGAAGGGCTACGTCGACTCCTCGCTCGACGCCGAGGTGTTCGACGAGGACGGCTACTTCCGGACAGGTGACCTGGGCGTGCTCGACGAGCGTTCCATGCTGAGGATCACCGGCCGCCTCAAGGACGTCATCATCCGCAAGGGCGAGAACATCTCGGCGAGGGAGGTGGAGGACCACCTCTACCGCCATCCGAAGGTCGTCGACGTCGCGGTCGTAGGGCTACCGGATCCCGAGCGGGGTGAGATGGTCTGCGCGGTGGTGCAGACCGCCACCGATCAGGAGCCCATCACGCTCGAGGAGATCGCGGAGCTCCTCCTGGCCGAGGGTCTCATGATGCAGAAGCTGCCGGAGCGCCTCGAGCTGGTGGACGTGCTCCCCCGGAACCCTGCCGGCAAGGTGCTGAAGAAGGAGCTCCGGTCGCGGTTCGGGAGCTGAGCGCGACCAGCCGTGCTCGGTGGAGACGTCGGCCAGGTGGTTCCGGGTGCCGGAGCGGTCGGGTTCAGCTCACTCCGGCGCGATCCAGACCTGGTGGAGCGGATGAGAGCTGTTCTGGAGCGACATGCCGCGCAGGTCGGTGTCCGGGACGGTGAAGTTGAACACGTCCACGACGTTGGCTCCGGCTACGACGGTGGGCTCTATGTGGCTCAGCCACACGTATGGGACGTCGCGAGCCAGCTCCTGCTGGACGATCCCGTACTGCTCGACCTCTTCTTCGCGTGACTCGACCTCTCGGGCCTCGTCGAGTGCGGCCGTGAGCGTCTCGTTGCAGTTCCGGGCGAAGTTGAGGCCCGTCTCACCGATCGGCTTCGCTCCGTCGCAGTGCCACCAGACGCTCTCCTGGAGCGGGTGAGGCGAGTCGAACTGGCGCCAGATCACCGCCTGGTAGTTGCCGCCGACGATGGCGACGATCATCTGCGCCACCTCGCTCGAGTCGATGCTCACGTCGATCCCCACCTGCCCCCACTGCTCCTTCAGGAGCTGGGCCAGCTCGGCTGTGCCCACCGCCGAGCTCCCGAGGAGGGTGAGCTCGATAGGCCCCACCTCGGATTCGTACTCCTCGACCAGGCGACTGGCCTCCTCGAGGTCGTAGCCGGGGTACTCCGTCTCCACGTACCACGGTGAGCTGGTCCGGTACGGACCGCTCGCGACCTCGCGCCCGGGTGAGAGGACCTCGATCGCTCCCGCGCGGTCCGTGGCGTAGGCGAGAGCTCTCCGGACCCTTACGTCGTCCAGAGGCGGCTGCATCGTGTTGAGCATGACGAGCTGCTCACCCGACTCCGCGTTCGGGTCCTGCCACAGAAGGAAGTCGTCGTCGTCACGGAACTGATCGACCTGGTCGACGTCCTCGAGCATCGCGAGGTCGAGCTCGCCGGACTGGAGGGCCGAAGCCCGTGACTGGGGATCTGTCACGGTCCGGAACTCGATCTCGTCGAGGTAGGGGTATCCGTCCTGCCAGTACTCGGGGTTCCGGGTCACCGTGAGGTGGCTGTCCGGTGCCCACTCCTCGAGCTCGAACGCCCCGGTGCCGATCGGGTGCTGCGCACGCTCCCCGGCGGGGCCTTCCAGGGACTCGGGGGCCATCACCACTCCGACCTGGGTGGTGAACACGACGGGCATGTTCACCCACTTGTCCAGCGGTCGGACCACCAGCTCCAGCTCGTCGCGGACCTCCCAGGTGCCCACCCGCTTGAAGATCTCCTGCGTCAGCGGCGAGTCGCGGAAGAAGTTCCAGTTCTGCGCCAGCACCTCCGCGGTGAGCTGCTCACCGTTGTGGAAGGTGACGTCCGGGCGGAGCTTCACGACCCACTCGGTGTAGTCCTCGTTGGGGGTGAACGACTCCGCGAGGTTGGGATGGATGTTGCCGTCCTCGTCGAAGACCGAGAGCGTGTCGAAGATGCTCCGCGCCACCACCAGGCTCCACGGTCCCCACTGGCTCAGGGTCGGGTCCCAGCCGTTGGTCTCGGCAGGCAGGCCGTACACGAGGGTGCCGCCCGGTACGGGATCGCCGACTTCGGTCTGGGTGGGGAGGGAGGCCTCGGTCGAGTCGCCGTCCTCGCCTCCCGATCCGCAGGCCGCGGCGAGGAGCGCCACGACGGCAGCGAGCACAGCGATCATGGCCGTGAGGCGGCGACCGGCCACCTCGCATGCCCCGACGCGTCGCTCTCCTGGATCTCTCACGATCGCCTCCGCAACACGCCCCGCTCCGCGCGTGGGGCCCGACTCGACTGCAGACCGGACCACGATAGGTCGCGTTCCTCACCGCGTGTCGGGTCTCGGTTCGCATCGCCGGCCGGCCTGGGCGACCGTCTGCGGTGCGCTGCCGAGATGCCATGACCGACTCGTGGCCCGAGCTGCCGGTGCAGGCCCGGGCCCGTGGAGATGAGAGGCTGGTGGGATGAGCGGCTCGCCGGCGAGCTTCAACCTCGCAGACGTGTGGGAGGCGGCGGCAGACGCCTGTGCGGAGCGCCCAGCTCTGATCTGCGGGACCCGCCGCCTCAGCTACGGCGACCTGGAGGAGCGCGCGAACCGTCTGGCCCACCATCTCGTCCGCCGGGGGGTCGAGCCCGGAGATCACGTGGGTCTGCTCCTCGAGAACGGGACCGAGTACCTGGAGGCGATGCTCGCCGCCTACAAGGTCCGGGCCGTCCCGATCAACATCAACTACCGGTACCTCGAGCACGAGCTGCGCCACATCTTCGACGACGCCGACCTCGTCGGGCTCGTCTACCACCGACGGTTCGCCCCCCGTGTGGCGGCAGTGCGCGACGACTGCCCGAAGCTCGGCTGGTACCTGTCGGTGGATGACGCCTCCGGTGAGAGCACGGCGGTGCTCGGCGGCGACGACTACGAGGAGACCCTGGCGGGCTCGAGCCCCGACCGGTCCTTCGGACCGCGCTCGGGCGAGGATCCCTATGTGATCTACACCGGGGGCACCACGGGGTTCCCCAAGGGCGTGGTGTGGCAGCAGGAGGATGCGTTCTTCGCATGCGTCGGCGGCGGAGACCCGATGCGCCTGGTTGGGCCGGTGCAGGAGCCGTCCGAGCTGATGGAGCGGGTCGTCGAGGGGAGCTTCGTCTACCTGCCGGTGGCCCCGCTGATGCACGCGGCAGGTCAGTGGACGGTGCTCTCCTGGCTGTTCGCCGGCGGGACGGTCGTGCTCCTTCCGGGCCCGCTCGATCCGCGCGCGGTCTGGGCGACGGTCGCCCGCGAGCGGGTGAACCTCCTCACCGTGGTGGGGGACGCAGTGGTCAGACCGCTCGTCGACGAGTGGGACAGGTCCGGGCCGTACGAGGTCGGGTCGCTTCTCTCGGTCGGCTCGGGCGGTGCGCCCCTGACCCCGAGCCTGAAGGAGCGACTTGTCCGCATCCTCCCGAACGTGGTGATCGCGGACGGCTACGGATCGTCGGAGACCGGTGCCCAGGGCGCACACCGCCTCGAGAGCGGTGGCGCCATCGACGGGCCGACCGTCTTCACCCCCTACGGCGACACCACCACCGTCCTGGACCCCGAGACGCACGAGCCCGTCGAACCCGGCTCCGGGGCCATCGGCAGGGTGGCGCTGAGAGGGCGAATCCCCCAGGGCTACTACAAGGACCCTGCCCGCACGGCTCAGACCTTCGTGTTGGCAGGTGGTCACCGGTGGGTGCTCACCGGCGATCTGGCAACGATCTCGGCCGACGGGACGATCGAGCTCCTCGGGCGGGGCTCGGTCTGCATCAACACCGGTGGCGAGAAGGTCTACCCCGAGGAGGTCGAGGCCGTCCTCAAGGGCCACGACGACGTGTACGACGCTGTGGTCGTCGGGGTGGAGGACGATCGTTGGGGCCAGCGTGTGACCGCCGTGGTGAAGCCCTACCGTGAGGAGCTGGACGAGGAGGAGCTCGTCGCGTACTGCAGAGAGAGGTTGGCGGGCTACAAGGTGCCGAAGGCGGTGGTGGTCGTGGCGGAGGTGCGGCGCTCGCCCGCCGGCAAGCCCGACTACACGTGGGCCAGGGAAGTGGCGGAGGCGGGATGAGCCGTGGTGGCCCCAGTGGCAGCCCGGCAGAGCCCTGACGCCAAGCCGCCCAGGAGGGAGCTACCGATGAAGCGGCTCAGCGGGATCGACACGGCATTCCTCTACGGAGAGACGCCGAGCTGGCACATGCACGTGTCCGCCGTGCTGATCCTCGACCCGTCCACCTGCGATGGCGACTTCACGCTGCAGCGCCTGAAGGAGCACATGGAGCCTCGGCTCGCCGGTGCGCCGCAGTTCCGGTGGCGGCTGCGCGAGGTGCCGCTGAGGTTGGACCGACCCCTGATGGTCGAGGACCCCGAGTTCGACATCGACTTCCACCTGCGGCACATAGGGGTGCCCCCACCGGGCGGGCGTGAGCAGCTCGGCAACCTCGTCGGTGAGCTGGTCGAGCTGGAAGATCGATCGCAGCCGCCCGCTCTGGGAGATGTGGTTGATCGATGGTCTGGAAGGGGGCCGCAAGGCGCTGCTGGCCAAGATCCACCACGCCATCATCGACGGGGTGTCCGGGAGCGAGCTTGCGACGGTGCTCCTGGATCTCGAACCACGTCAGGAAGCGTCCCAGGCAGCTCCGGGGGAGCGCGTCGTCGAGGTGGTGCCCAACGACGTCGAGCTGATGGCCCGCGGCCTCGTCAACACCCTCTCCACCCCGTACCGCATGGCCAGGTTCGCTCGCCAGAGCCTCCGGCAGCTGCAGCGGTTCCTCCCCTTCCAGCAGCGTGATGTGTCGCCACCGATCCCCTTCCAGGCGCCGCGCACCCCGTTCAACACTGCGATCTCGCCCCATCGCCGGTTCGCGTACTCCTCGGTGCCCCTCGCAGACGTGAAGAAGGTGAAGGACGCGTTCGGGGTGAAGCTGAACGACGTCGTGCTGGCGATCTGCGCGGGAACACTTCGGCGGTTCCTCGTGCAGCTCGACGAGCTGCCAGAGCAGCCGCTGATCGCCCAGTGCCCGGTCTCGACCCGGCCGGAGGACCAGGCGAGGGAGGTGGGGACGCAGGTCTCGGCGATGTTCGCGTCGCTCGCGACCGACGTGGATGATCCGGCCGAGAGGCTGATGGCCATCCATCACAGCACGATGGGCGCCAAGGAGATGCAGCGTGCGATGTCGGCCGAGAAGATCATGGGGATGGGCGAGATGGCCACCCCCGGGCTCATCTCGCTGGCGGCCCGCACCTACACCGCGGCGGGCCTCGACCGCTCTGCTCCGCCGGTCATGAACCTGATCATCTCCAACGTCCCGGGGCCGCCATTCGAGCTGTACACGGCGGGAGCACGGGTGGAGGCGCTGTACCCCATGGGGCCGCTGCTCTTCGGGACCGGGGTGAACATCACGGTCATCAGCTACAGGGACTCGATCGATCTGGGCTTCATGGTGTGTCGGGACGTCATCGACGACCCGTGGCCCCTCGTCGACGGCGTCGGCCCCTCCCTGGCCGAGCTGCTGGACGCCGCGGACGCGATCGACGGCGCGGGGGGAGGATGATGGGAAGATCCGGATGCGGAGCCCAGGGTGTGCCCGGGGGATCGCGGGACGGTCCCCGGCATGGTGTGGGGCGGGCTCCTATGATCCGGGCAGAGGCGGGGTGGAGCCTCCCGAAGGGAGGCCGCACGAGATCGGCAGGGGAGCGAGGAGGTCGACCGTGACGCTGTCCGCACCGATGTCGGGGCTCGAGTCCGACGAGCTCCCGGGACCGCCCGGACTGCCCCTGGGCAGGAGGATCGAGCTGCCCGGCCGGGGCACGACCTTCGTCCGCGAGGTCAGCGGCCCGGCGGACGCACCCACCGTCCTCCTGGTCCACGGATGGCTGGCGAGCGGGGGGTTGAACTGGTTCCAGGTGTTCGAGCCACTCGGTGAGCACTTCAGGGTGGTGGCACCTGACCTGAGGGGGCACGGCCGGGGCATCCGCTCGTCGCGGCGGTTCCGCCTCGCCGACTGCGCTGACGACTGCGCCGCGCTGCTGGACGAGATGGGCATCGACTCCGCGATCGCAGTGGGGTTCTCCATGGGCGGGCCCGTGGCACAGCTCCTCTGGAAGCAGCACCCTGAGCGGGTCGACGGCCTGGTTCTCTGTGCGACCGGGCAGGACATCGTGCCCCTGCTGCATCAGCGCCTCATCTTCACCACCGTCATGGGTGTCGTTGCGAGCACGACGCGGGCCTCCCAGATGGTGACGCACCTGCCGCGCTCCCTGGTGAAGCGGCTCGTCCCCGCCCAGAACGGCGGACGTCCGGACACGCTCAGGGCTTGGGCGGGAGCCGAGATGCGTCGTCACAGCTGGCGCATGCTGCTGGAGGCCGGCCATGCCTCGGGGAACTACCGGGCAGGCAAGTGGATCCACGACATCGACGTTCCGACGGTTGCGCTCATCACCACCAGGGACCGGGCGATCGGCCCGTTGATGCAGGCGCGCATGGCCCTGAGCATCCCCACCGCGTCGATCCATCGGGTCGACGCCGGTCACATGGTCTGCGCCACCGAGGAGTTCGTCACGCCGCTGGTGGACGCCTGCCTCGAGGTGCGCAGCCGGATCGTCGCCGACCCCTGGGCCGCCTGAGGAGGCCGCTCAGTCCTGCAGCTCGACGAGCGATGTCGAGCGAGCGGTGAACGGGCCCCACGTGAACGACGGCAGGAACGGGTCGCACTCGACGTCCCAGCGCCACCGCCGGATCTGGTCGAGGCTGCGTCGACCCGTGAGGCCGCGGAACAGCTCGAAGAGCGGTGCCACGGCGGTCCCGTCGACGCGCCCGTCGACCGGGGCCCACTCGTCCTCGTCGGCGACCAGACGCAGCGGAGGCAGGCCCGCTGCCTCGGCAGCCAGGTGGAAGTGCTGCGCGGTGAACCCGGTCGCGACGAGCAGTCCCATGGACCCGGTCTCGACCCCTGCGCCGAGGGCGCCGCGGATGTCGAAGTCGTGGGTGACGCAGTCCGTCAGCCACTGGGCCTCGGCTGGGCCGAAGGCTCCGGACATGGCCTCGACCTGCGGATCCGTGGCGTCCCACTCGTCGAGGATCGACTCGAGCGTGGCGTGGCGTCTGGCATCGACCTGGGCTGCGGTCCAGGGGTCGGTGGCCACTCCTTCGATGTTGCCGGAGAGGATGTCGGCTCCGACGCCCACGAGGTGCGAGACCGTGTCCTTCAGCGTCCACCCCGGGCAGGCGGGAACCGGCAGTTCGCTCACCTCGTCCGGACCTCGATCCCGCAGCAGCGCCACCAGCTCGGTTCGGATCCGGGAGTGGATCTGACCGAGCTCGGAGAGCGTCATCCGGGAAGTATGCCGCACCCCTCATCGAACCGACGGTTCAGGCGTCGGGAATCCTGGCGTATGAGTCGGAAGTTCAGGCGTCGGGGAGCCAGCACCCGCAACCGACGGTTCAGGCGTCGGGAATCCTGGCGTCTGGGTCGGAAGTTCGGGCGTCGGGGAGCCAGCACCCGCAACCGACGGTTCAGGCGTCGGGAATCCTGGCGTCTGAGCCGGAAGTTCGGGGAGGAGGGAAGGCTGGAACGTGTCGGCAGGTCGTCGACAGACTGGGGCGGTGCATGCCTCCTCGACCTGGATCCGCCGAGCGGCTGGACGCAGCACTCCGGGGAACGGATGAGCGGCCCTCTGGAGGGGATCAGCGTCATCGAGATGGCGGGGCTGGGCCCGGCCCCGTTCTGCGCGATGGTCCTGGCCGACCTCGGCGCGGACGTCGTCACGGTGGACCGCGCCGACCGGGTGTGGGGGAGCTCTCCCGAGTCGGTTCGGCAGAACGTGTACGGGAGGGGGCGGCGCTCGGTCGGGGTCGACCTCAAGAGCCCCGAGGGCCCGCAGGTGGTGGCTCGGCTCTGCGACCGGGCGGACGTGTTCGTGGAGGGGTTCCGACCGGGGGTCGCCGAGCGACTCGGCATCGGCCCCGAGGTGCTCTGCGCTCACAACCCGGCACTCGTCTACGCCCGCATGACCGGCTGGGGTCAGGACGGACCCCTCGCTTCGAAGGCCGGTCACGACATCAACTACATCGGCCTGTCCGGTCCGCTGTTCCACATCGGCCGCAGGGAGCAGCCACCCACCGTGCCCCTGAACCTCCTCGGCGACTTCGGGGGAGGAGGGATGCTGCTGGCGCTGGGCATCTGCGCCGCTCTGGTGGAGAGGTCGTCGAGCGGAGCCGGGCAGGTGATCGACGCGGCGATGGTGGACGGGGCAGCGCTGCTCCTGGCCCCGGTCTTCCCGGCTCACGCCATGGGGTACTGGCACGACGAGCGCGGCACGAACGCATTGGACGGGGGCGCGCCCTTCTACGACTGCTACGAGTGCGCGGACGGGAGGTGGCTGGCGTTGGGGGCCCTGGAACCGCAGTTCTACGCGCAGCTGCTGGAGGGGCTCGGACTCGGCGACCAGGAGCTGCCCGACCAGCACGACGAATCCTCCTGGCCGGCCATGAAGGAGCGATTCGCATCGATCCTCGGGGCCCATCCCCGTGCGCACTGGTTGGACGTCTTCTCGGGGCTGGACGCCTGTGTGTCGGCGGTGAACCCGATGGGCGAGGTCGCCGGCGATCCCCATCTGGCCGCGCGAGGCACCTACGTGAGCCCCGGCGGGGTGACCCAACCCGCCCCCGCTCCCCGCTTCAGCCGCACTCCCACCCGGCTCGATCGACCCCCTCCGCCTCCCGGCGGTCACACCGACGAGGTCCTGGGCGAGCGGGGCTTCCGGCCCGACGAGATAGCGGCGCTGAGGGACGCGGGGGTCATCGCCTGAATCCCGTCCCCAGATCTGACGACCCGTCACATTCCTGCTAGACAATCCCGGGGATCGTCGCGGACGAGGGCGTCCACGATGGAGGTCGCCCGCGACGACATGGGGGAGCGTGTGATGAAGGGGAGCACCGTTGCATCTCTCCTACACACCTGAGCAGGAGGCCCTGGCCCAGGAGCTGCGCGCCTACTTCTCCCGCATCGTCACGCCGGACGTCCGGGACGCGATGGCCCGGGGCGAGCCCGGACACCCCGCCTGCCTTGAAGCGGTCCGCCAGATGGGCCGCGACAACTGGCTGGCGGTCTCCTGGCCGCAGGAGTACGGAGGGCGGAACCTCTCCGCCATGGAGCAGTTCATCTTCTTCCAGGAGGCCCACCGGGCGGACGCTCCGGTTCCGTTCCTCACCGTCAACACGGTCGGACAGACGATCCTCGAGTTCGGGACCGAGGAGCAGAAGCAGCAGTACCTCCCGGCGATCCTCCGTGGCGAGCTGCACTTCGCCATCGGTTACACGGAGCCCCAGTCCGGGACGGACCTGGCCTCCCTGCGGACACGGGCGGTCCGGGACGGCGACGAGTGGGTCATCAACGGGCAGAAGGTCTTCACCAGCCTGGCGAGCTTCGCCGACCACATCTGGCTCGCGGCGCGCACCGATCCCGATGCCCCGAAGCACAAGGGGATCTCGATCTTCATCGTGCCGACCACCAGCCCGGGGTTCAGCTGGACGCCGCTCGAGACCCTCGCGGGAGCTGACACCACAGCGACGTTCTACGACAACGTCAGGGTGCCCCACGAGAACCTGGTCGGTGGGTTGAACATGGGCTGGAACCTCATCACCAACCAGCTGAACTACGAGCGTCTCTCGCTGGCGGTCCCGTCATGGGTCGAGCGCGTCTTCGACCGTGCGGTCGAGTGGGCGCGCCAGGCGGTGCAGCCGAACGGGAGACGGGTCATCGACGAGGAGTGGGTGCAGACCGCCCTCGCCCGCTGCAGGGCGGAGATCGAGTACCTCACCCTCCTCAACTGGAAGGCCGCGAGCCTTCCCGAGATGGATCCGGGCCTCGCCTCGGCGACGAAGGTCTACGGCACCGAGCTGTTCATCAGGGTGTACCGGACGATCATGGAGATCATCGGTCCCGCGGCGTACCTGCGACGCGGGTCGGCGGCCACGGTGCTGGAAGGTGGCCTGGAGCGCGCCTATCAGGGAACGCTCATCCTCACCTTCGGTGGAGGCACCAACGAGATCCAGCGTGACCTGGTGGCGCTCTTCGGTCTCGGCATGCCACGGACCCCCAGGATGTAGCAGGCGCAGCAGCATGGACTTCGAGCTCAGCGACGAACAGCAGGCGATCTCCGACCTGGCAGGGCAGATCCTCTCCGCCGAGCTGACCCACGAGCGCCTACGCGCGATCGGGGAGGGTGCGCTCGCCGAGCGTGCGTGGCAGGAGCTCGCCCGAGCGGGCCTGGTCGGCATCGCCCTGCCGATCGCGCACGGAGGTGCCGGGCTCGGGATGCTCGAGGCGTGCCTCGTGCTGGAGCAGGTCGGGCGGACGGTCGCCCCCGTGCCGTACCTGGCCACCGTCGTGCTCGGTGCCAGACCCATCGCCGCCTTCGGCACCCCGGAGCAGCAGTCGACGTTCCTGTCCGGCGTCATCGATGGAGCCGTGACGCTCACAGCAGCACTCTCCGAGCTCGGCAACCGGGGGGTGCCTCTGATGCCCGCCACGGCTGCCGAGTCCGACGGGGACGGGTGGCGCATCACCGGGGAGAAGCACTTCGTCCCTTGGGCCGATGGCGCTGAGCGCATCCTCGTGCCGGCCGCCACGGGCGAAGGCACGAGCGCGGTGTTCCTGGTGGACCCCGCCGCGGCGGGTGTGCAGCTGGAGGCCCTGCTCACCACAAGTGGTGAGCCTCAGTCCGTCCTGCTCCTCGACGGGGTGCGCGTCGGTGCGGGCGACCGCGTCGGGTCGGAGGGCCAGGGTGCCGAGGTGGTGGCTCGCATCGTGGACGAGGCGACGGCCGGGGTCTGTTCGACGGCCGCAGGCCTCTGCCTCGAGGCGTTGGCCATGACGGGTCGATACACGTCGGAGCGACACCAGTTCAACGCGCCGATCGCCACCTTCCAGGCGGTGGCCCAGCGAGCCGCCGACGCGTACATAGATGCCCACGGCGTCTTCCTCACCTCCCGTCAGGCGGCGTGGAGGCTGGGCGTGGGGCTCTCCGCGGAGGACGAGCTCGACATCGCCAAGTTCTGGGCGGCCGAAGGGGCCCAGAGGGTGGTGCACGCGGCCCAGCACCTCCACGGCGGGATCGGCGTGGACAAGGACTACCCGCTCCACAGGTACTTCCTCATGGCGAAGGTGCTGGAGCTCACGTTCGGAGGGGCCACGGATCGGCTCCGGGCCCTCGGTGCCCGGATCGCTGAGGGAGCGGTGCGTGGAGAGGCATCCGGCGCGGGATGAGGTGCACGAGAAGGGCGCCGTCGGTGCGGAGCAAGACGAGGAGAGGATCGGGCGAGGAGATGGGACGACTGTGAAGGATGCCGTGAACGCGAGACATGACCGCCTGACCGGACGCGGACCGCGCCGTGTCCAGGTCGACTATCGTCAGCCGCCCGGCGGGGTGGCAGTGCACTGGGGGAGAGGCATGAGGAGATCCGTCGGGTTCGCTCTGCTGGCCGCGCTGTTGGTGGCGACGGCGTGCGGCTCGCGTGTCAGCGACGAGGAGGCCGAGCGCTCACAGGACGCTCAGCTCGACGGCGGAAGCGGCGACGACTCGAGCACGACCGATGGCTCGGGTGGTACGAGCGACGATCCGCTCTTCCCGACCGACGAAGAGGGCAACGTGGTGTTCGGTGACCTCCGCTCTCCCTGCGGCGAGGGAGACGCGTCGGGCGAGACCGACGTCGGCGTCGGCTCCGACAGCATCGTGATCCACAGCATCGCCGACCCGGGCGCCCCGGTGGAGGGCCTCAACGAAGGGATCCACGACGGGATAGCGGCGTTCGTCGACTGGTGCAACGCGGAGGGCGGGGTGAACGGGAGGGAGCTCGAGCTCGTGCTCGCGGACGCCGCGTTCACCGCGACCCGGGAGCGGGTACTGGAGGCCTGCGACCAGGCGTTCGCGCTGGTCGGGTCCGGAGCCGTCTTCGATCGCGACGGCGCCCAGGAGGCCGTCGACTGCGGCATCACGGACGTCCCGGCGTTCACCGTCTACCCCGAGAAGGCCCTCGCGGAGCGCATGGTGCAGCCGATGCCCAACCCGCCGACGGTGTACCCGGCGGGGGCGGGCCAGTGGTACGCCGAGGAGTTCCCTGAGGTCATCGACAACGCCGCGAGCCTGTACATCGCCATCGGGGACATAGGCGGGGAGCAGTCCCAACGCCACATCCAGGCGTACGAGCAGCTCGGCTACGAGTTCGTGCTGGAGGAGCCGGTGAACCTCGGCGAGACCAACTGGGGACCGACGGTAGCGGCGCTGCGGAACGCAGAGGTGCAGTACCTCACCTACACCGGCGTGTACCAGGAGTTGGTGAACCTGCAGACGGCTCTTCGTGATCAGGGGTACGAGATCCCGGTGATCGACCTCGAGGCCAACTTCTACAACGAGGACTACGCGGAGACCGCCGGGAGCGCGGCCGACGGCAGCTACGTACGGGTCAGCATCTGGCCCTTCGAGGAGGCCGACCAGAACCCGGCCACCCGGCAGTTCCTCGACGTCCTCGCCGAGTACCGGCCGGAGGCCCCCCCTGAGCTGCTCGGAGTGCACGCCTTCTCCTCCGGTCTGCTGTTCGCCACGGCGCTGAAGGAGCTCGGCGACGACGTCACGCGCGACGCCCTGCTCGAGGAGCTCTCGACGATCCACGAGTGGGATGGAGGCGGCCTCCACAAGGTGAACGATCCGGGGAGCAACGAGCCCGGGTCCTGCTTCATCGTCATGCAGCTCCAGGACGGTGCCTTCCACCGTGCCTACCCTGACGAGGGCTACGAGTGCCCGGAGGACGGGCTCGTCCCGATCACCGGCTACGAGGACCGGGGTGCGAAGGCTGGATGACCGTCTTGCTCGCTGGGCGGTCGGGGTGCTCGGTACGCCGTTCGGATATCGTGAGCCGCCCATCGGGGTGGCAGTGCACTGGGGGAGAGGCATGAGGAGAACCGTCGGGTTCGCTCTGTTGGCCGTGCTGCTGGTGGTGTCGGCGTGCGGATCACGTGTCAGCGACGAGGAGGCCGAGCAGTCGCAGCAAGCACAGCTCGGTGATGGGGACGGCGACGGCGAGACATCGACCGAGGGCTCGGGCGCCAGCGAAGATCCGCTCTTCCCGACCGACGAAGAGGGCAACGTGGTGTTCGGTGACCTCCCCTCCCCCTGCGGTGAGGGAGACGCGTCGGGCGAGACCGACGTCGGCGTCGGTTCCGACAGCATCGTGATCCACAGCATCGCCGACCCGGGCGCCCCGGTGGAGGGCCTCAACGAGGGGATCCACGACGGCATCGCCGCTTTCGTCGACTGGTGCAACGCACAGGGGGGGGTGAACGGGAGGGAGCTCGAGCTCGTGCTCGCGGACGCCGCGTTCACGGCCACCCGGGAGCGGGTGCTGGAGGCCTGCGACCAGGCGTTCGCGCTGGTCGGGTCCGGGGCCGTCTTCGATCGCGACGGCGCCCAGGCAGCCGTCGACTGCGGCATCACGGACGTCCCGGCGTTCACCGTCTACCCCGAGAAGGCCCTCGCGGAGCGCATGGTGCAGCCGAGTCCCAACCCGCCGACCAGCTACCCGGCGGGGGCGGGCCAGTGGTTCGCCGAGGAGTTCCCCGAGGTCATCGATCACGCCGCGAGCCTGTACATCGCCACGGGCGACGTGACCGAGGAGCAGGCGGAGCGCCACGTACAGGCGTACGAGCAGCTCGGCTACGACTTCGTGCTGGAGCAGTCCGTCAACCTGGGTGAGACGAACTGGGCGCCCACGGTGGCCGCTCTGCGGAACGCAGAGATCGAGTACCTCACCTACACCGGTGTCTACCAGGAGTTCGTGAACCTGCAGACGGCGCTTCGTGACCAGGGGTACGAGATCCCGGTGATCGACCTCGAGGCCAACTTCTACAACGAGGACTACGCCGAGACCGCCGGGAGCGTGGCCGACGGCACCTACGTACGCATCTCCGCCTGGCCCTTCGAGGAGGCCGACCAGAACCCGGCCACCCAGCCAGCTCCTCGACATCCTCGCCGAGTACAGGCCCGAGGCGCCCCCCGAGCTGCTCGGCAGTGCAGTCCTTCTCCTCCGGTCTGCTGTTCGCCACGGCGCTGAAGGAGCTCGGCGACGACGTCACCCGTGACGCGCTGCTCGAGGAGCTCTCGACGATCCACGAGTGGGACGGAGGGGGCCTCCACAAGCTCAACGATCCGGGGGGCAACGAGCCCGGCTCCTGCTACATCGTCATGCAGATCCAGGACGGTGCCTTCCACCGCGCCTACCCTGACGAGGGCTACGAGTGCCCCGAGGACGGTCTGGTCCCGATCACCGGCTACGAGGACCGGGGCGCGAAGGCGGACTGACCGTTCTGGGGGAAGGGATGTCGAACGGGCCCGAGCAGGGCAAGGGGGGCAGGCAGAGGTGAGCGACTTCCTGGCGTTCACCATCCTCGGGCTCGCCACCGGTGCCATCTACGCCATCGCAGCGAGCGGTCTGGTGGTGACGTACACCACCTCGGGGATCTTCAACTTCGCCCACGGCGCAGTGGGGATGCTCGGTGCCTTCGCCTACTGGCAGCTTCGCGTCGAGTGGGGCTGGCCTGCTCCGCTCGCGCTGCTCGTGGTGCTGGGGATCCTCGCCCCGGCACTGGGACTTCTCATCGAGCGGGTGATCATCCGTGGGCTGTACGACACCTCGGAGACCACCAAGCTCGTCGTGTCGGTCGGCCTGCTGGTGGCGTTCATCGGGCTCGCCCAGGTGCTCTGGGAGCTGGGGGGACGCCGCACGGACCGGTTCTTCGGACCGGACGCAGGCTTCTCCATCGGAGACGTCTTCGTGAGCTGGCACCAGGTGATCACGATGCTCGCTGCCGCCGGCGTGGCCTTCGGTCTGTGGCTGTTCCTGAACCGGACCCGAACCGGGATCTCGATCCGCGCCGTGGTGGACAACCGGACGCTCGCCCAGCTGAACGGGGCCCGTCCCAACCGCGCGAGCGGGCTGAGCTGGGCGATCGGGTTCTCGTTGGCGGCGCTGGCCGGTGTGCTCATCGCCCCGGTGCTGCAGCTTCGGATCATCGTCCTGACCTTCCTGGTGGTGAACGCCTACGCCGCCGCGATGTTCGGACGCCTGCGCAGCCTCCCGATGACCTTCGTCGGCGGTCTGGCGCTGGGAATCATCGAAGGCCATCTCGTCGGATGGCTGAACCCGAACCGCTTCTCGTTCCTCGAACCGTTCGAGGAGCCGATACGTGTCCTGGGCCCGGCGATCCCTGTGATCGTCCTGTTCGTCGTGCTGCTCGTGCTACCCCAGGAGCGGGCCCGATCGCACGCGGTGGTGCGGGTCCACGAGCAGCTCTCCCGCCCGACGTGGCGGGGAACGGCGATTGCGGGTGCCGTCTTCTTCGCAGTGATGATGCTGCTCATCGTCCTCTTGAAGGACGATCCCACCAACCTGAGCCACCTCAGCCGGGCTCTTGCTCTCGGGGTGGTGCTGCTCTCCCTGGTGCCCCTAACCGGCTACGGCGGCCAGATCTCCCTTGCGCAGATGGGCCTCGCGGGCATCGGTGCGGTGGTGGTCTCGAAGTGGCAGATAGGTGGTCCGATGGAGGACCTCCTGGCGCTGGCGGCCGCGATCGTGATCACCGGGGTGGTCGGGGCGCTCGTCGCGCTCCCCGCACTCCGGCTGCGCGGCGTCTTCCTGGCTCTCGCCACCTTCGCGTTCGCGGTGTTCCTGGATCGGGTGATCTTCCAGCTGGGCATCACCTACACGGGCAACGCCGTCGACGTGGAGCGCTTCGAGCTGTTCGGGATCTCTCTCGAGAGCGATCAGGCCTACGCCACGTTCCTCGTGCTCGTCGTCCTGGGTGTCTCGGCTGCCGTCGTGGCGCTGCGGCGAGGTCCGTTCGGACGGCGGCTCCAGGCCATGAAGGACAGCCCCTCGGCCTGTGCGACTCTCGGGATCGACCTGACGCGCACCAAGCTCCAGGTCTTCATGCTCTCCGCGGCGATCGCGGGCCTCGGAGGAGCGCTGCTGGGTGCGCAGCGGGAGACGGTGAGTCCGGAGACATTCGAGGCGACGCAGAGCCTGATCGCGCTCCTGATGGCTGCCGCCGGGGGGATCGGCTTCGTGAGCGGGGCCCTGTTGGGCGGAGGTCTGTGGGGGTCCTTCCAGTTCTGGGTGGAGGTGGTTCCCGAGGAGGTGAAGGGCTTCGTGCAGAACGTGGTGCTACTGGCACCCGGTCTGATCGGCATCAGCCTCGCGCGCAACCCCAACGGCCTCGTCCACCAGTTCATCCTCGGCTTCCGGCGTCGGTGGAAGGGGGCGCACGTGGAGGAGGAGTCGGCCGAGCCCGACGGGCGCGATGCCCAGCTGGAGCTGGAGGTCGTGGGCCTGGATCAGCCGATCACGCCCGATCTCGTCGAGGAGCTCGACGTCCACCTCGACATCGACGGCGTGACGGCGGTGTGGGCCAAGCGAAGTCCTGGGCGCAACGGCGGGAATCGGGCGGCGAAGGACGCAGCACTCGCCACGTTCGGATCGGAGCGGTCGTGAGCCTCCTGGAGGTGCGCGGGATCAGCGTTCGCTACGGAGGCCACATGGCCGTGATCGACGTCGACCTCGACGTCGATGCAGGGGTGGTCACCGGGCTGATCGGACCGAACGGAGCAGGGAAGACGACGATCTTCAACGCTCTGTGCGGGATGGTCGACGTCAACGCCGGGCGGATCCTGCTCGCCGGCAAGGACATCACGAGGCTCCCGCCGCACCACCGCGCCCGAAGGGGGCTGGCGCGCACCTTCCAGAGGATCGAGCTCTTCGGTTCGCTCACCACGCGCGAGAACCTCCAGGTCGCGGCCGAGTATCGGGCTGGGATAGCAAGTTCCGGGGGGGATCCCGAGCGCCAGGTCGAGGATGCCATCTCCTTCGTCGGGCTGGAGGCGATAGCCGAGGTTCGGGCGGATGCGCTCTCGACCGGGCAGGCCCGCCTGGTGGAGCTGGCCCGTGCCCTCGTGATCCGGCCGCAGGTCCTGCTGCTCGACGAGCCGGCGTCGGGCCTCGACGTCGAGGAGACGGCGGAGTTCACCGAGATCCTCCACTCGCTCGCGGCATCCGGTCTGGGGATCCTGCTGGTGGATCACGACATGCCTCTGGTGATGTCGACCTGCTCCCGGGTGTACGTGCTCGACTTCGGCAAGCTCATCGCCTCGGGCACCCCGGAGGAGATCAAGGAGTCGAAGGTGGTGCTCGACGCCTACCTGGGCACCGCCGGAGGGGCACGGTGAGCGGCGCGATCGGCTCCCCGGGCCTGGCGCGGTCCGTGCCGACCGACGCTGCTCGCCGACCCGAGCCGCTGCTGGAGCTGAGGAACGTCCGAGCCGCCTATGACCGCATCGAGGTGCTGCACGGGGTGGACCTCGAGGTCCCGGAGGGGACGGTCGTCGCGCTCGTTGGGCCCGAACGGGGCCGGGAAGACGACCCTGCTCAACGTGATCTCCGGCCAGCTCAGACCGACGCACGGGTCGGTGTACCTCGCAGGTCGACGGGTGAACGATGCCACCACCGACCAGCTCGCGGGTCGGTGTCTGCACCGTTCCGGAGGGTCGGGGGATCTTCCCCAACCTGACGGTCCGGGAGAACCTGAGCATGATGTCCTTCACCGGAGTGTCGCTGCGTCAGATCGAGGAGGTGGCGTTCGGTCGGTTCCCACGCCTTGCGGAACGCCGCAACCAGGTCGCGGGAACCCTGTCGGGAGGGGAGCAGCAGATGCTCGCAGTGGCGCGGGGCCTTGCCGCCCAGCCGGCGATCCTTCTCCTCGACGAGCTCTCGATGGGTCTCGCGCCGATGATCGTCGAGGACCTCTACACCGCCGTCGCCGGCATCGCCCGCGAGGGGGTCTCGATCCTGGTGGTGGAGCAGTTCGCCCGAACCGTGCTGGGCGTCGCCGACCTGGCCGGGATCATGGCCCAGGGCCGGGTGGTGAGCTTCGGCAGGCCGGCCGATCTCGAACACGAGCTGTCGCGGGTCTACCTGGGCGGCCACTGACATGGAGCATCCGGGGGATCCCGATAGCGCATCTTCGGAAGGACCACAATGATCTGCGGCACCGGTGCCGCCTTGCGAGGTAGGAGCCATGAACCGAAGCCCTGAACGTGTGGAGCAGTTCAAGCAGGAGATCGCGGGGATGAAGATCCGAACCCCGCAGGCCGAGGCCGAACGATGGATGCTCATCGGCGGAGTGGTGGCGATGGGTGTCGGGATGATCATGGTCGTCGCGTCCTGGTACGGGGCCTCGGGGACCACGGTCATCGTCGATTCGCTGTCGTACCTGCTCTCGGCTCTCATCGGTCTCGGGCTGGTCTTCGTGGGCGCGGCCCTGTTCGTCCGCTACTCGCTCACCCGGTACCTGCGCTACTGGTTGCTGCGCGTGATCTACGAGGAGCAGGCGAGCGCCGACGTCCAGGTCGCGGCGATCGAGCAGCTCGGACAGAGCCCGCGTGCTCCCGGGAACCCGACCGGAGGCGCCGCGGGATCCGCTGGCTGAGCATCGGAGACCCGAGCGCCGCTACCGGCGAGGGTCCCTGGGGAGCAGTCCCGGGTCGAACCGGTTGAACTCGAGCCAGCCCAGGCTCGTCCGTCCCTCAACGGTCACCCGGACCAGCGCGCGGCGGTAGGTGGTGGGGCGTGGCGGAACGAAGCAGTGGGAGATGTCGATCTCGGTGGCGCTCACCGTCTCCACGGTCCCGGTGATCGCCGACCCGTCGTCCATCGACACCTCGAAGCGGCCGGCCACGGTGTCGGCCACCGAAGGGCGTAGCTCGAGCGACTCGTCCACGGCCACGACGTCGTGGGCTCCGTCCAGGCGCTGCAGGTAGCCGACACCGATCCGGTCCAGACCCTCGATGTCGACTGCGGCCCACTGGAGGCGGATCTCCTCTCCTCCCATCACCATGAAGATCCACTCGAGGTTCCAGTCGCGTGGTCCCCAGGAGTGGTCCCGCTCTCCCTGTCCTTCGAGCTCCAGCACCTCGGCACCGATGCGGCAGCTGCCCGAGACCCGGATCGGCTGCTCGAATCGGCTGGTCGAGTACACGGAGTCCTCGTGACCCTCGACGTCGGTCTGTCCGGTCGAGTGGGGGATGCCGTCGGCGGTGATGTCCAGGTCGACCGCGACCGGTAGCACCAGTCCCGCATCGGGTCCGGAGACGACGCGGCCGTACCCCTCGCAGCGGAGGCGGCCGCTCCGCAGCGGTGAGTGGACCACCCACGAGAACCGCAGGCCGAATCGGTCGTAGCGCAGCTCCGGCTGCTCCCAGTCGCTCAAAGGCAGCCGGGTCTCCTCGATCGCGACCCAGTTAGCACCGTCGAAGAGGAAGAGCCACAGCCAGGCACGGTCCTGGTTCGGGTGGAAGGCGACGCGAAGGTGACCGGCGGCCGAGCCGTCGAGCCGGAACCAGTCCCAGAACCACGACTCGTTCCACCACTCGTGCGCGGGGCTGAAGGGGTGTGGGTGCTCGTCTTCGAGGCGCACCCCGAAGGCGGCGAGCTCCTCGTCGCTGAAGGTTCCGGTTCCCACCGGGCGGTTCTATCATCGGCGCTCGTGGCATTTCGAGGCGAGGTGGCTCTGGTGACCGGGGCCGCCAGCGGGATGGGCCGGCTCTCGGCGTTGCGCCTCGCCGCCTCCGGGGTGAAGGTGGCCGCGCTCGATCTCGACGAGGGTGGCCTGGCCGAGACCGCCGGTCGCGCCCCGTCCGTGAGGCCGTGGGTCTGCGACGTCAGTGACCGGGAGCAGGTCCTGCGGGTGGTGAGCCAGGTGAGCGCCGATCTCGGCCCGATCGACCGGCTGGTCAACGCGGCGGGGATCGCGCCGACGGGGCCCCTGGTCGATCAGGACCCCGGGGCGGTGCACCGCGTGATGGAGGTGAACTACTTCGGGACCGTCCACCTGGTGCAGGCAGTCCTTCCGTCGATGCTCGAGCGCCACTCCGGGGACGTCGTCAACTTCGCCTCCCTCGCTGGTTGGATGCCCAGCCCGGGGTTCGGCGCCTACGGAGCCACCAAGGCAGCGGTCGTCGCCTTCACCGAGGTGCTCGCACACGAGAACCGGGGACAGGGAGTGCGCTTCGCCTGCGTCTGCCCACCCGTGGTGGACACGCCGATGCTGGACCAGGTCGATCCCGTCACCCGACCGATGGTCGACGCCCAGACGCCGATCCGGCCGGAGGTGGTCATCGACGCGGTCGAAGCGGGCCTGGATCGGGGTCGGCTCTTCATCTTCCCCGGCCGGGGGACCAGGCAGCTGTGGTGGCTGCGTCGCTTCGCGCCCTCGCTCACCTGGAGCCTGATGGAGAAGGCGGAGCAGAGGACGCGCCCGACGGATCGATGATCTCGGCGGGAGCGAAGACGCACTCGAGGTGCCCGACCTGCTGGCTGAGCAGGGCTCGCTTGGGGAAGCGGAGGCGTCGGAGCTCTGCAGCCATCGGGTGCTCGCCGCCGAGGTCGAGGCGCACACCGCCGGGCCTCACCCGTGTGCCGGAGAGCCGCATGCTCCAGGTCGTCCGCCGCAGCAGGCCCTCCATCCACGAGTAGCAGGCGAGCTCGCTCTCGCTGGGCGGCACCGGTATGGCGGGCCCGTCGACCCGCATCGTGAGCACAGGTTCGTCCTGGTCGATCATCACCACGTCCACCCCGCCTCGCCTTTGCTCCCAGGTGATGTCGGCCACCCACTTCGGGAAGCCCCAGATCTCGCGGCCGGCAGCGCAGCTCAGCTCCTGGTTCACCGGTAGGCGGTGGATGAACGTGGTCATGCCGCCCCCCGGCACTGCGCCCGGCGCCGAGACGTCGTGGGGCTCGACAACCACAGCGACCGCGATCTCGTTGTAGGGGCCCAGGTCGCTGTCCGTGTACTCGACGGCGCTGATCGTGCAGAGCGCGAGGGTTCCCGCGATCCTCCGGACCCGTAGCCCCGAGTAGCCGATGAGCTCCTGGGCGGCCGTCGCCGGTGCGGTGAAGGTGCCCCCCACCATCCGGGCCGAGCGGACCTGCAGCGGTACAGCGATGGTGTGGCCGGCGACTCGGTGGTCGGTGACGACGTCGCTGTCCTCGGCAGGAGGCGTGGGGTCCGGGGAGTGCATCGTGGCGTCGGTCTGGCGTCGGTCTGGCGTCGGTGCAGGAGATGCCAGCGCGCGAACGCGTGGCGCTCGGATTCTAACGGCGACATCCCGACAGCTACCCTGTCGGCCGATGCGAACCGCAGTGGTGACAGGCTCCGCCTCCGGCCTCGGTGCCGCGATCAGGTCGCGGCTCGAGACCCACGACTGGTCGGTGATCGGTGTCGACCAGCGAAACGCAGAGATCGTCGTGGATCTCTCGACGGACTCGGGTCGTCGTGAGATGGCGGAGCGGGTGGCGGAGGAGACAGGAGGCGTGCTCGACGGGGTGGTGGCGTGCGCCGGCGTCGGACCCCACATCCCCGACCACGCGGTGATCGCCTCTGTGAACTACTTCGGTGCCGTGGCCACCCTCGATCTCCTCTTCCCGTTGCTCCGCGGCGGGGAGCGCCCCGCGGCGGTGGCCATCGCCAGCAACTCGATGGGGATCATCCCGCCAGACGAGGCCCTGTTGGCGGCGTGCACGGTGGGCGATGAGGCAGCGGCCCGCACCGCGGCCGCCGGGACGGACGGGCCGACGACCTACGGCACCTCCAAGCTGGCCTTCGCCCGCTCGGTGCGGCGGAGGGTGCAGGAGTGGGGGGAGGCTGGCGTGCGCCTCAACGCGATCGCTCCAGGCCCACTGCGCACCCCTCTTCTGGCGAGCACGAAGGAAGATCCGGTGCTCGGCCCGAACGTCGAGCTGCTGCCGATCCCACTGGGGAGGGAGGGTGAGCCCGAGGAGGCCGCAGGGCTCGTCGCGTTCCTGCTCTCACCCGAAGCTGCACTGCTCCACGGGAGCGTCATCTTCATCGACGGTGGCACCGACGCGCTGCTTCGACCCGACCAGGTCTGAGGCGGTGAGCCTGCCGGCCTCACCTCACGCCGGGCAGCCGGGGAGGGAGCGGAACAGCAGACGACACCTGCCGCTGCGGGGATCCTCCGCGACGAGATCCTCGATCACCAGACGACCCGTGACCTCGCTGAGGCCCTCGCCCATCCCGAGGTGGAGATCGCAGACCGTGGCGGGATCTTCGGCCGCCACCGAGGCGAAGGGGCAGGAGCGCAGCGTCATCTCGAGCGTCTCGCCACGCCTTTCGACCGTGGGCTCGAATCCGTGGCGCGCCATCAGATCGACGAGCGCCGCGACCGGATCTGGGCATCCCTGGCTGCTGCTGTTGCTGCTGCTGGGAGCGCTGCTGTTGCTGCTCTGTCCGACACCGACGATGCCAGGGGGAGCACCGCTGTTGCTGCTCTGTCCGACACCGACGATGCCAGGGGGAGCACCGCTGCTGGCAGCCTGGCGGCCGATCCTTCTGCCGACCTCGCGGGGCTCGTCACCTGTCCGCAGGATCTCGCTCAACCACAGCGAGAGCCTCTCGAACGGGCCGACCGGACCCCACCGGCTCTCGGCACCGGGGTCGATCGTGTAGGTCAGCGGGGGCCTTCCGCGACCGCGGGGTGTCGCCACCCGCTCGACGAGGAGACCGGCGTCCACCAGCTTGGCGAGGTGCTGGCGGATCGCGTTGTGGTGCAGCCCCAGGTGCTCGGAGAGCTCGGTGACCTCCACCGCGCGTTCGGCACCCAGGACGAAGTCGAAGATCTCGTAGCGCGTGGGATCGCCGAGCGCCCTCGCCTGCTGCTGGATCGAAGAGGCCATGGTGTCGGCAGCAGCCTGGGTGTCAGCGACGGGTGAAGGTCACCCGCCAGTGGTCCTCGCCCAGCTCCTCGGCCACGTGGTCGAATCCCTGCTCGCCGAGGACTCCCTCGAGCGGTACGGGCTCGAAAGGAGCGTGGATGACCAGGACGTTTCCCTCCCCGAGCTCGTCGACGGCATCCATGATCATGTCGAACGGCTCTTCACCTGCGTCGAGGATCGGCCTGACGTCGAGGACGCGCGCGGTGCTCGTGATCTCGACCACCCATCGCTCGGGCCCCTCCTCCTGCGGCTCCCACCGGAACTGTCCGGGTCGGGTGGCGTCGAGCTGGTAGCGGAGCGGAACCGGCTCGTGGTCCACGAGCAGTCGGAGGGATTCGCCCGGTGCGAGCGCGTCGAGCCGCTCGAAGATCGTGGGGTGGCGCTGAGGCGGTGGGAGGGTCGTCACGTCCAGGACGTTCTCTGGGGTCTCCATCGTGGGTTGCTCCTTGGGGCGAATATGTCCGTCCGATACTAGAACAAATATGGCTGGAAGCTATAGTCCGCTGGAGGAGATCCCGGACCCCAGCCGATGAGCCAAGACACCGACCAGGCGCAGACGCCGCCCTCTTCCACAGCGACGCGGAAGCCACCGCCTCGTGCTGTCCGACAGGCCGGCGCCGCCCCCTACGGCGGGGCCCGCTCCGTGGTGCCGCCGGCCTCGGTGCCGCTCGGGTTCCTTATGGCATCGGGTGTGGGCTTGACCGCGTTCGGTCTCGCCACCTGGTTCGCCGCCGACAACGCCGTCGTGGCACCGACCCTCGAAGGGGTGGTGAGCGCGGTGCACCTCGGGGTGCTCGCCTTCCTCACGATCGCGGTCCTGGGGGCGATGCATCAGTTCGCCCCCGTCGTCGGCCGCGCGAAGCTCCGGTCGACGGCTGCGGCCAGGGTGACGTTCGTCTGCATGCTCACCGCGGCATGGTTGGTCCCGACCGGCTTCGCGCACGGCCCGGACTCGCTGATCACGACCGGCGGCGTGTTCGGGGCGGTCGCCGTGGTGATCGCGATCTGGAACCTGTCGGCGCCCCTGGCAGCGCGCGACGGGGGAGTGCCGATCGCCGGGCTGCGGCTCTCGGTCGCCTACCTCGCCGTCACGGTCGCTTTCGGCGTCGTGTACGCCTTCGACCTCCAGGAGGGCTGGTTCCCGCTGTACGCACACCGGATCCTGGCGCACGCCCACCTCGGCCTCCTCGGCTGGTTGGGACTCACCTACATCGCGGTGGCCGAGAAGCTGTGGCCGATGTTCCTGCTCTCGCACCGCGCGCGCGCCGATCTCGGGGCCTGGGCCGTCGGCCTGGTCGCCGGCGGCGTCGCGCCGCTCGCGACCGGGCTGCTGTTCGGCTGGAAGCCGTTGGCGGTGGTCGGGGCGGTGATCGTCGCAGGAGGTCTCGCCGCCCACCTGGCATCCCTGCACAGCGCCGTGCGCCACAGGCGACGTCCCTTGGAGCTGCTGCACTTCTTCCTGTTCGCCTCGGCCGGCTTCCTGGTTGCCGCCGTGATCCTCGGAGCCGTCGCGGGCCTGGCCGACATCGATCCGGTGCATCGCTCGAGGTTCACGAGTGCGGAGGTGGCGGCGCTCATCGGCTGGCTCGGCATGGCCGTGATCGGCCACGCCCACAAGGTGGTGCCGTTCATCGCGTACTCGACCCTGCGTGCGCAGGGCATCAAGACGAACCGGGGCGGCTCGCCGCTGCTCTTCGGCGACCTGTTCGACGGACGGGTCGCGATCGCCACTTGGCTCGCCGGTCTGGCGGGCTTCGCCACCGCGGTGTCGGCGCTGTCGGTCGGATCGGCATCGATCCTCGCTGTCGCGGGCGTGCTGCTCGCTCTCACCGGAGTGCTCGTCACCGCCAACCTCACCGCCGGCCCGCTGCGGGCCAGAAGGACGGCGCCCGTCGCCGCAGCTGTCGCACCTGCCGGCCCTGATCCTGGGAGGACGCCATGACCGATCCCGAGAGCCTCGAAGCCCGCGCCTACGAGGCGCTGCACACGGTCCTCGATCCGGAGCTGGGCGTGGACGTGGTCGACCTGGGGCTCGTCTACGACGTCCGGGCGACCGGTGACCGGGTCGAGGTGGACATGACCCTCACCACGATCGGGTGCCCGGTGGCCGAGTCGCTGCCCGAGGAGGCGAGGGAGGCGCTCGTGGAGGCGCTCCCCGGCATCGAGGTCGAGGTCGAGGTGGTCTGGGATCCACCGTGGACGCCCGAGCGCCTGACGTCGGAGGCCATGGTGACCCTGGGATTCCGACCGCGCTCGGACTGAGGCTGCCCGGGGAAGGGCAACCGCCCCGGTCTGGCCAGCGGCAGCTCACTCGAGCTGGAGCGCTGCACGAGAAGGGGCGGCGTCGGCATCGATGCGCCCGGCCACCGGCAGCGTCTGCCAGCACGGGGGACGCGCTTCATTCGAGCTGGAGCTGGAGCGCTGCGTCGGCAGAGCCCGTGCCAGCCGGATCGGTGTCGCCTCGGACCGCTTCGGGCCGACCTGTGGCGGGCGCATCGGCGGCGGCCTCGGCGTCGGCAGCCACGAGCTCTCCATCGGGGGCGTAGAAGCGGTACCGACCGGGGCTTCCTTCCAGCCGGTAGCCGCCGTGGGTGATGAGGTCGTGACAGCCTGCACAGGGTCGGTTGGCGTTCCACAGCGCCAGCGGGCCTCCACGGGAGTGGGGGACCTCGTGGTGGTGGACCTGTTGGCGGAAGGTGTTGGCGCATCCGGGCACCACGCAGCGCCGGTCGCGCACGACGAGTGCGGTGCGAAGCGTCTCGGGGATGTGGCGGCCGAAGTGGGCGACCAGGCGGGGATCGCTCCCGCAGGTGATGACCGCCTTGACGAAGGCGTCGTCCAACAGCTCCAGCGCCGCGGGGACCGGGATCGGCCCGACCCCGGCGACCTCACATGTGCCTCCCTCGACCAGCCCACCCGCACGGAGCGACGCCAGGTCGATGAGCACCACGAACTCCCCGCCCCGGCCGCGACGCTGGTCGTGGTGTCGGGCCGGCTCCGATCCCGCCGGGTCACCAGAGCCCGAGCCGGAGCCAGAGGCCGGTGCGGTCGTGGCGCTCGGAGCTGGGCCGGAGCCAGAGGCCGGTGCGGTCGTGGCGCTCGGAGCTGGGCCGGAGCCAGAGGCCGGTGCGGTCGTGGCGCTCGGAGCTGGGCCGGAGCCAGAACCAGCGCCCGAGCCCGGCGCGACCTCGGCCGTGTCGGTCGGAGCTGAGCCCGAGCCCGACTCGGACCCTGAGTCCGAGCCAGAGTCCCAGCCGGAGCCCGCGCCCAAGTCGGAGTCGGACCCCGAGCCCGACGCAGAGCCGGCTGTCCCGCACAACAGGTTGACGAGGGCATCGGCGCGATAGGCATCGGGGCGCTCACGGCGTCCCAGGCGCCGAGCGTGGCCGAAGACCCGGTCGCACTCGGCCTCGAGGGCCGCTCGCACCCTCACGTAGCGGTCCGGGGGCAGGTCGGCTTCGAGGCGTCCCATCCCGTCCCCGCGCCGCCACATCACCGCCCGACGGGCCCCCACCTGGCGGCGGTAGCGGGCCGATTCGTCCTCACCTGCCTGGCGAAGGCGCCTGCAGGTGTCTCGCAGCACCCGCAGCGGCTCGCGGGCTGCGGCTTCGACGAGCGAGGCGTCGGCGCCCCCGGGCGTCGAGGCGATCTCTCTGGCCTGGGCCTCGGAGAGCTTCCCCGCGGCGAACGCCTCCTGCAGCACCGGGCGTGCACCCAGGCGCTCGGCGGTCTCGAGGTTCGCCCGGGCCTCGCCGAGCGTGGTCCCGGTGCGAGTCGCGAGCCACGTCGCCTCGTCACGTGCTCCTCGGCCCGACCAGGCCCGAGTCTCGGCGACCCGGCCTGCCACGGCGGTGCGAAGCGCGGCCACCTGGCGCTCCCAGCGACAAACCAGCTCGAGCGCTCGCGCGGGCTCGGTGCCCACCAGAGCGCCCACATCTAGGCCTCCCAGCGCCTCGGCGACCCGGCGGTCTGCCTCTACGAACGACCCGAACATGTGTTCGATGATAGCCCATGGCTGTGACACTGCGCTGCGGCCCGGGCGGACACCCCGCCGGCCCGCCCTCAGCCACTCGCCCTCGGTCTGCCGTCTGCCGGCCCACCGCGCGCCGGCGCACTGCGCGCCGAACCGCTCTCCTCCACGAGGCGAGGCCGGGCCACTGCCTCGCGTGGCCGTGAAGCCGTCCCCCGGGTGGGACTGTCGCGAGCCGGCTCGCTCGCGGCCGCTGCGCCCCGGCTCCACGGCGGCCTGAGGCGAGCATCGCGGCCTGATGTGAGCACGACGGCGTGGCCTCGGTGCGCTCGTTCAGCGCGCCCTCGCCGGGTCGCAGCGGCGCCGAGACGTGGAGTGCCGGGCCTGCAGCTGAACTCCCAACACCACCTTCTCGACTGCAGGTCCGGCAGTTGCAGCGTGCCCGACCCGGTCGCGCTCGACCAGGGCCCTTCGTCCCGATCCGACCGCGCCGGACAGCGGGCGAACCCGCCCGGGCTCCACCCACAGCGACGGGCTCGAGCGGGACGCCGCCGCACGCCGCCGCACGCCGCCGCACACCGCCGCTCACCGCCGCACACCGCCGCACACCGCCGCACGGACGACCGCCCAGCCCGGTTGCGCTCGCCCGTGAGGTGCCGGCGTAGGGTGGCGCAGATGACCGGAGCCCAGCGGCCCCAGCCCGGGGTCGAGAGAGCCTGAGCCCGATCGCGACCGAACGAGTGGTGCAAGTGAACGAAGCGCACGAAGCGAACGAAGCGAGCGAGCCCCACCTGCTCTTCGAGCGCCGCGGCCCGATCGCGGTGGTCACCCTGAACCGCCCCGAGCAGCGCAACGCCCTCAGCCTGGAGATGCTGGCTCGGATGCACGACGCCTGGGTCGAGATCGACACCGACCCCGCGATCCGGGTGGCCGTCGTCACCGGCGCAGGCGGCAACTTCTGCGCGGGCATGGACCTGAAGGCGTTCGCCGGCGGATTCGGCTCCGACGAGTGGCAGCAGAGGTTCGCCGACGACCCCGACCTCCACTGGAAGGCGCTGCTGCGGCACTTCAAGCCCGGGAAGCCGATGGTCGCCGCCGTCGAGGGCTTCGCGCTCGCGGGCGGAACCGAGATCCTCCAGGCCCACGACATCCGGGTGGCAGGGGAGTCCGCGGTCTTCGGCGTCACGGAGGTCGCGGCGGGGCCTCTTCCCCCTCGGGGGCTCCACGGTGAGGCTCTCCCGCCAGATCCCCTACACGCTCGCCGCCGAGTACCTGCTCACGGGTCGTCGGATCCCGGCATGCGAGGCCAGGGAGGTCGGCCTGATAGGGCAGGTCGTGCCGGACGGGACTGCCCTGGACAGGGCCTTGGAGGTGGCGACGGCGATCGCCGACAACGCACCGCTCGCGGTGCAGGCGGTGCTGAGGTCGCTCCGTGAGACGCGCGAGCTCTCCGAGGAGGACGGTCTCGCGCGTGAGATGGAGATCGGCTTGCCGGTCCTGGCGAGCGAGGACGCCAAGGAGGGGGCGCGGGCGTTCAAGGAGAAGCGGCGACCGCGATGGCAGGGGCGCTGACCCGAACGACCCCTCAGCCCGCTGTCGCCGTCGCCTCGGCGACGCCCTTCGCCCACGGGTAGTCGGGCTTCCCGCTCGGCGATCGCACGATCTCGTCGACGAGCGTGAGCTGACGCGGCACCTTGTAGGCGGCGAGGTGCTGACGGCAGTGGGCGTCGAGCTCGTCGAGGGTGGGTGTGCGATCCGGCCGGGCCTGCACCACCGCCGCGACCTTCTGTCCCCACCGCTCGTCGGGAACGCCCACCACCAGCACGTCGAAGACGTCGGGGTGGTCCTTCAGCACCTGCTCGACCTCCTCCGGGTGGATCTTCTCGCCCCCCGAGTTGATGCAGACGGAGCCTCGTCCCAGGAGCGTGACCGTCCCGTCGGCCTCGAGGGTGGCGAAGTCGCCCGGCATCGCGTAGCGCCTCCCGTCGGCGGCGACCACGAAGGTCTGCCTGGTCTTCTCCTCGTCGCCGTAGTAGCCGAGCGGGATGTTGCCGCCGCGGGCCAGCCGGCCCACGACCCCGGATCCGGGTTCCACGGGTGCCAGCGTCTCGGGGTCGAGCACCACCGAGTCGCGGCCGGGCGTCACGGTCGGGCCCCCGGCCTTCATCGCCAGGTTGTCGCGGCCCACGGTGACGAGGCCGTTCATGCCGCTCTCGGTGGAGCCGATCGAGTCGGTGATCACCAGGTTCGGGAAGCGCTCCACGAAGCGTGCCTTCACCGTGGGCGAGAAGACGGCGGCGCTGGAGGAGAGCGAGAGGAGCGAGGAGAGGTCGAGGGTCGCGCCGGAGGCCTCGAGCTCTTCGAGCGCCTCGATCATCGGACGGCCCATGGCGTCACCGGTGATGAGGATGGAGTTGACGCTGTGGCGGTCGATCTGGCGCCACACCTCTTCGCCGCTGAACTGGGCCATGATCACGGTGCGCTGGCCCTGCATCAGCTGCATCATCGCGGCCACCTGGGCAGCGCCGTGCATGAGCGGTGGGATGACCATGAAGACGAGCTGGCCCGGGTTGGCCGCCGCGGCCTTGGAGTGGAACCACTCGTCGGGCACCTGCTCCTTGGTGAAGGGATCGGTGCCACCGGCGAGCGCGAAGAAGATGTCCTCCTGGCGCCACATCACGCCTTTGGGCATCCCGGTGGTGCCGCCGGTGTAGATGATCCAGATGTCGTCGGGCGAGCGCTCGGGGAAGTCCCGCGAAGGCGAGCCCGACTCCAGGGCATCGTCGTAGCCGACGTGCTCCAGGCCACCCTGGTCCACGCCCGAGCCGTCCTCGATCATCACCAGGTGGCGGAGCAGCGGGCACTCGTCGCGGATCGCAGCGACCCTGGGCCCGTACTCACGCATGTAGATGAGGCCCTTGAGGTCGGCGTTGTCGAACAGGTAGCGGAGCTCGTCCTCGACGTAGCGGTAGTTGATGTTGACGGGGACGGCCCGGATCTTGAACGCGGCGAGCATGCCCTCCAGCCACTCGATGGAGTTGGGGCCGTAGATCCCGATGTGGTCGCCCGGGCCCAGCCCGGCTTCGGCCAGGTGATGAGCCAGCCGGTCCACCCGCTCGTCCAGCTCCCGGTAGGTGAGCCGGCGGTCGTCCTGGATGACCGCCACCTTCTCGGGTACGGCGTCGACGGCGTGCTCCACCATGTCAGCGATGTTGAAGGACATGGCGGGAAGTCTAACGGGGCCCGGGAGAGCTATCTGACGGACCGTCAGGTCTCGGGGACCACCCGGCCACCGGTCCTGCTCGGCTTCGCCTCGGGGAGGTAGGCAGCGAGAGCCTCGAGCGCGGCGGGCACGTGCTCGGCCAGGTCCCAGACGTCGGGCAGGAGCTCGTCGCACACCATGAAGCCGATGTCGATGCTCTCCATGTAGCTCATCACGGTGATGTTGAGGCCGGCACCCTCCATGACCGGTCCCATCGCATAGGCGCGCACCAGGCGCGCCCCGGCGAGGTACACGGGGAAGCCCGGGCCGGGGAGGTTGGAGACGACCAGGTTGTGGGCGGGCGGATGACGATCGGTCAGCCCCGACCTGAGGTAGGCCTGGGCCCCGTAGTGGAAGAGGGTCGGGTCGATCGCCTCGGTCCAGTCCGCGACCATCGACCTTCCGAGGACCTGGTGCTCGCGCTTGGCACCCTCGGTGGTGCGCCGGATCGCGTGGAGGCGTTCGACCGGGTCGGCGATGTTCGTGTGGAGGTGGGTGATGAGGAACGAGACCTTGTTGTTCTGCTGTCCGCGCTCCTCCTCGGTTCGGACGGAGACGGGGCAGGCCGTCACCAGCGGGTCGACCGGGAGGTCGTTGCGGTCGGCGAGGTACTCCCTGAGGGCCCCCGCACACACGGCGAGGACGACATCGTTCACCTTGCACGCGAAGGCGTCCTTCACCGCCTTCACCTGCTCCAGCCCGAGGTGCGCGAAGGCGACGTTGCGGTTCGGTGTGAGCCGTGCGTTGAACCTCGTCCGCGGCGCGCGCAGCGGCGTCCCTCCGGCCGCGATCTCTCCCTCCTGGCGCTGCCGACGGATCTCGGAGAGCCCTCTCGCCGTGTCGAGGAGCACCGAACCGAGCCGGCGCGTCGAGCGCACCCGGCCCTCGACCGCGATCCGCAACAGGTCGATCTCCGAGGGAGCCGGCGCCACGGGCTGTCGAGGGGGCGGGGTGAGCGGCGGGGCATCGGGGTCGAGGTCGAAGAAGGCCGTCATCAGCTCCACTCCAGAGACCCCGTCGATGCAGGCGTGGTGCACCTTGGCCACCAGGGCGACGTTCCCGTCGTGCAGCCCCTCGATCACCCAGAACTCCCAGAGGGGCCGGCGTCGGTCGAGAGGCGTGCTCGCGATCTCCCCCACCATCCTGCCGAGGTCCTCGGGACCGCCGGGCTGCGGCAACGTCACGTGTCGCAGGTGGTTGATGAGTCGGAAGTTCGGGTCCTCCACCCAGTAGGGATGGTCGAGCTGGAAGGGGACGGTGAGCAGCTTCCGGGTGAACGGCGGGACGAGGTGCACCCGCTCGGCGACGTGCCGGGCGATCCGTTCGAAGGAGTACCCGTCTCGCATCTCCGATGGGTCCAGCACCGCGGTGAGAGCCACGTGCATCGGCATGGTCTCGGTCTCGGCGTGGATGAAGAAGGCATCTAGCCCGCTCAGCGCCTCCATGTTCTCGGTCCCTCCTCCCGACGCCGGATCGGCGCCGCTCCTCTTGGACTACCACATGCCGGAGCAGCGGTGCACCCGGTGCCGTGGCGGTACGTCCGGGCAGGCCTGTGGGGCCGGGATGCGCGGACCCGTGCCGGTTGGGCAGACTGGGGGTCGTGGCTTCGTGGGTCTTCTTCGGTCTGGCGCTCCTCTTCTTCCTGCTCACCCTCAACTCGTTCAGGCCCGTCCGTCACAACCGCCTGCTCTTCATCCCCAGCTTCGCTGCGTCGTGGCTGGTCAACGAGCTGGCCTCGATCTACCTCTTCGCGATGGCGGTGATCACCTTCGGCTTCGTCTGGTGGGGGGCGGCGCTCGAGACCCCACAGGGTTGGGTGGCGTTGGGTCTCATGCTCGTGACATGGGTCCTGCTCTTCCTGCTCCACCGGATGGCCGTGCGTGCATCGCATGTGGTGGAGGACGCCGTGGGCGGGTTCGTCGCCGTGCAGCCTCGTCCCCACCGCCCCAGCCGTTCGCGCTACCGGAAGATCCGCAACGTCACGTTCGCCGAGGTCGCGGGCCGGAAGCTCAGGCTCGACGTCACCCTCCCCACCGAGGAGCTCTCGCCGGGAGAGCGTCGCCCGGCGATCCTTCAGATCCACGGCGGTGGCTGGGTCATCGGGGACAAGCGGGAGCAGGGCCTGCCGCTGCTACGCCGGCTGGCGAGCAACGGTTGGGTGGGCTTCAACGCCAACTACCGGCTCAGCCCCGGCGCGACGTGGCCCGACCACCTGGTCGACTGCAAGCGGGCCCTGGCGTGGATCCGCGAGCACGCCGACGAGTACGGCGTGGACCCCGGGTTCGTCGCGGTGACCGGTGGCTCGGCCGGCGGACACCTCACGGCGATGGTGGCTCTCACCTCGCAGGACGAGACCCTCGCCCCCGGCTTCGAGGACTGCCGACCTCTCGGTGCAGGCGGCGGTGCCGTTCTACGGCGTGTACGACTTCGCCAACCGGCTCGGGTCGCAGCCGGAGGGCATGCGCCGCTTCGTGCTCGAGCCGCTGGTGATGAAGGCCTACTTCGATCGCGAACCCGAGAAGTTCCATGCGGCCTCCCCGATGGACCGAGTGCACACCGATGCGCCGCCGTTCCTCGTGGTGCACGGCGACAAGGACACGCTCACGCCGGTCGAGGACGCCAGGCGCTTCGTGGAGCTGCTGGCCGGCGTCTCGCGAGCGCGAGGTGCTGTACGTGGAGCTGCCCGGTGCTCAGCACGCCTTCGAGATCTTCTCCTCGCCGAGGGCGCGCCGCACTCTCGACGGCGTGGTGCGCTTCCTGGCGGAGTGCCACCGGCGCCACCTCGCGGGCGGGGGAAGCGGAGGCGTCGGCTGCCCCGGTGGACGGGCAGCCCGCCAACGTCGCCTGACGGCGCTTGCCGCGGTCAGGGCGCGTGATCGCGGCCAGCCACCGCCCCGTCAGCGGGGTGGTGGCCAGCGCCTCGCCGGCAGCGAGCAGCCAGTCGAGGGTGCTGCGATCGTCGGTGGGCACCCGGATCTCCACGACCAGACCGCGCCTGGGATGGTCGGCCCTCACCACCCATCCGCCGGGGAGCTCCAACCCGAGCTCCCCGAGCCGTGGCATCGCTCTCCCTCCGCTCCCGTGCTGCACCCCGATCGTGACAGGGCCGGTCTTGCGGGGACCCCCGGAAGCCGGCGCCCATGTGCAGAGCGGGATCGCGGGGCCACGGGCGGCGAAGAGACGACCCGTGCCGGACGGCTCGTCGGGAACGTGCTCAGCGGGGACCTCGGGCTCGAGGTTGACCCATCCACGCTGTGCCGAGCCCAGCTCGTCCATCGCCGCGAGCACTGCCTCCGGTTCCTCGGGGTCGAAGGTGAGCAGCTCCGTGCGATCGCGCACCGTCGCGACCCTCAGCGGTCGGAGGGATGCGACAGGTCGACGAGCTGCTTGCCGGCGATCTCTCCGGCGCTGAGCCGGCCCAGAGCCCCGGGAAGCTCCTCCAGGGAGACGTCGTCGGTCGCCAGCAGACGGTCGGTGGGGAGCAACCCGGAGGCCAGCATCGCGAGACCCTCGGAGAAGCCGTCCGGGTCGTACTCGAACGCTCCCACGACGGTGATCTCGTTGATCAGGACCCGGTTCAGGTCCAGCGCCGGCGGGTCCAGGCCCGTACCGACCACCACCATGGCCCCACGCTTGCGGAGCTGGGTGATGCCGGCCTCGAACGCAGCCCTCTTGCCCGAGCACTCGAGCACCACGTCCACCGATTCCTCGACCACACGGTCGGGCTCGATGCCCGACGGCACGTCGAGATCCTCGAGGGGCACCACCCGGGTGGCGCCGACCGCCAGCGCGAGCTCGGCCCGAAGCGGGTTCGGCTCGACGACGGTGATCTCGTGACCGCCTCGCGAGGCGAGGACAGCGGTCAGCCAGCGCGCCGATCGGCCCCGCTCCGGTGATGAGCAGCCGGTCACCGGAATCGACCGGCGCCCGACCGATGGCGTGGAGAGCCACGGCCAGAGGTTCGGTGAGCAGCGGCTTCGCGCATCCCCAGGCCGTCGGGTATCAGGTGCAGCTGGGAGGGCTCGGCGAGCACGTACCCCGCGAACGCGCCGTGCTCGGAGGAGATCCCCGGGGTCGGCCGGTCCGCGCAGAGGAACGGTTGGCCGGCGAGGCACTGGCCGCAGCTCCCACAGGACGGCGTGGGGGTGCCCACCACCCGCGCCCCCTCGGGCCACCCGGTCGCCCGCTCACCGGTGGCCACGACGGTTCCGGAGTACTCGTGGCCGAACACGGTCCCCGGTCGTCCCCAGCCCTCGACCATCATGTGCAGGTCGGTTCCGCACACCCCGCAGTGGCTGACGCGCATCAGCACGTCGTCTGGACCGGGCTCGGGGACCGGGAGCTGCTCCACCTTGATCTGGCCGGGTGCGTGGTACACCGCGGCGGGCATGAGCTCGGGCAGAGCGCTCATGTGCCGAGCTCGTGGGCCCTGTGGGACTTGTCGCAGAACGGCTTGGTGGCCGAGTGCCCGCAGCGGCACAGGACGATGGGACGGTCGTCGTCGTAGGGGATCTGCCGCCCCTCGTGGTCCACTAGCCGCACCGGGCCCGTGACCTTGTAAGGGCCGCCCTGGCGGACCTTGATCTCGACAGGTTCGGCGTCGCCGCTGGGGGTCATCAGCCGGCAGGGTAGCGGCCGACGTCCCCGCAGCGGGGAGCAGACCCGAGCCCGAGCGGATCGGTCTGCTGGAGGGCTTCAGCCGGTGAACGCCGGGGTGGCCTGCGTCGGCTGGGCCACCGGCGCCGGAGTGGTCGTCGTGGTGGTCGTGGTCGGAGCGGTGGTCGTCGTGGTCGTCGTGGGTGTCCGGGGTCCCCTGCGCCCAGTTCAGGATGTTGTCGAGCTCTCCGGACGGGATGCCCGCGAAGAGCGGCTCGGAGGCGCTGGGGCTGACGTCGAAGTCGACCGCGTCAGCCAGCACCTCGCGCCCTGGACGGCTCGTCGCCGCCCGGTGATCCGGTTGAAGAACGCGAGGTGGCGGGTGGCTCCCGCCGGGATGCTGACGTCGAGCCCGATGCGAGCGCACCCTCGGTTCCGGAGCAGCTCGAAGACGGTCGTCGCTCACGGACGTCGGGGTCTCGGCCACGGCTCCCGGGCCGAAGAAGACGCTGGTGTTGATCGGGTCGGCACCGGCCAGGCCGCTGCCTCCGAGTCGGCGGTGACCAGCCAGCGGTCGTCGGTGCCGAAGGTGTCGTCACCGCTCGAGGTGCCCACGACCTGGCTGCTTGAGTCGGAGCCCCAGTTGTGGGCGACCTCGACGTCGGCGTCGATCGCGGAGCCGCTCGGGTTGGTGAGGCTGACCAGGGTGCGGACCGTGTCGCCGGCCGAGAAGACCCGGTACTGCACGGTGACGTCGAGGCCGGACAGGGAGGCGGGATCTGCGGTGAGCACGAGGTCGCCGCCGTCTGTCGTGCGGTCCACGGTGCCGTCGTCCTCGACCACCTGCTGGTCGTCCACCCAGATCATCCCCGCACCGTCGAAGGCGTCGTCGGAGTCGGGGGTTTCGGCGTCCCAGAAGCCGAGACCTGGGTCTGCCTCGGCTTCGACACGTGCCCCCCACGGGCAAGCCGTTGTCCGTGGTCACGTCGTTGGCGAAGTACCAGATGTGGCCGCTGACGGTCTCGGTGTCGATGGGCGCCGGTGCCGCTGCGGCCACCGACACCCAGAGGATCGCTGAGGTGGCCACCGCGACCGGGCCGGCGAGTCTGACGATGCGCATCGGTTCTCCCTGTGCTCTGCGGCTCCGGCCCACGACGGGTCGAGGAGCGCTGATCTGATGCTGTACATCAAAGCACACGAGGCCTGGGGCCGGCATGCCCGCCGCCAGCCGCGGTTCCCGGCTCAGCCGGTGAACGCCGGCGCCGTCGGTGGGTCCGGGGCCGACACAGCGAGCATCTCTTGGCCCTGGGGTGTACCCCGCGGACGCAGTCCGCGTATGTAACGTCGATCCGGTGACCACCCGGCGGGAGTTCCTGGCCCAGATGGGCGCGGCAGCGCTGGCGCTCGGCGCGTGCTCCCGCGATCCCGAGGCGGAGGCGCTCGCCGGGATGCTGCCGATGAAGTACGGAGAGGCGAGCTCCCAGCTCGCCGAGCTGCAGCTTCCGAACGAGTTCGGGCCGCATCCGGTGGTGGTGGTGATCCACGGTGGGTGGTGGGCAGAGGGTCGGGACCGCCGGGGAGCCCGGGAGATGGCGCGGGATCTGGTGAAGCACGGCTACGCCACATGGAACCTCGAGTACCGGCTGGTGGGCGAGGAGGGAGGCGGCTGGCCGGGGACCTTCGAGGACGTTGCCGCAGGGATCGACTTCCTAGCCGAGAAGGCCCCTGACTACAGCCTGGATCTGGAGCGCGTCGTCTTCCTCGGCCACTCTGCGGGGGGGCACCTAGCGCTGTGGGCCGCCGCGCGGGATCAGTTCAGCATCGCCACGATCGGGAGCGAGCCGAAGGTGATGCCGACCACCGTCGTGGCGCAGGCGCCGGTGACGGATCTGGTCGCCGCGGCCGAGACCGGGCTCGGAGACGGCGCGGTGGAGACGTTCCTCGACGGGACCCCTGCCGAGATCCCCCTCGTCTACCTCGCGACCTCTCCGAGGGAGCTGCTGCCGCTCACCCGGCCGCAGGTTCTGTACCACGCGGTCGACGATCGGGTGGTGCCGGTAGAGCAGAGCCGCTCGTACGTCGATGCCGCGGTCGAGTCCGGGTCGCAGGCAGAGCTGGTCGAGCTCCCCGAGGGTGGCCACTTCGACATGATCACGGTCGGTACCGAATCGTGGGCCGCCATCCGCGACAGGATGGACGAGCTCCTCGCTCCACCGCAGGACGACTGACGTCAGGAGCCTGCTGGCTTCCAGTCCATCTCCCTGATGAGTCGGTAGACCTCGCCGAAGTCGGTCGTGATCTTCTCGGGCACGGGGTGGGCGCGTCCCAGCATCCGTGCACCCCAGGCGATCTGGGCGTTGCGCTCGGCGACGAGGGTGGAGTGGAGGGCGTCCTCGGGTGACCGTCCGACCGCAACCATCCCGTGGTTCGCCATGAGCATCACGGAGCGATCTCCGAGGTGCCGCACCACCTCCTCGGCCAGCTCATCGCTGCCCGTCTGGTGATGCTCGCCCACGGGGATGTCGCCGCCCAGGTACACCACGACCTCCTCGATCACCGCCGGGACCGGCTCGTGGGCGACGGCGAACATCGACGCGTACAGCGGGTGCGAGTGCATGACGCCACCGACCTCGGGGTAGCGCCGGTAGCACTCGAGGTGGAGCGGGCACTCGGTGGAAGGAGTCGTCGTCCCCTCGACCACCTCGCCGGCCAGGTCCACGGTCACCAGGTCGTCGATGGTCATGGTCTCGTAGGAGAGGGACGACGGGGTGAGCACCACGTTGCCGTCCGGGAGCCGGCCCGAGACGTTCCCTGCGGTGCCCTCCACCAGCCCCTTCTCGTAGAAGGTCTTCGCGCAGCGCAGCACCTGGTTCTTGAGGTCGTGGGCGTCCATCGCAGCCTCCTTGCAGGGACTCAGCGGTCGAGGACCTCGGGGTTGGCCAGGTGCAGCGGCCGCTCCCCGGCGAAGAGCCGCTCGAGGTCGGTCGCGATCATCCGGCTGTGGTTCTCCTCGGTGTCGAAGGTCGCGCCACCGATGTGCGGTGTGAGGAGAACGTTCTCCAGCGCGAGGATCGGGTGTCCCTCGGGGAGCTGCTCTCCCTCGAAGTGGTCCAGGCCGGCCGCAGCCAGCTTGCCGCTCGCGAGTGCCGCCGTGAGCGCGTCGAGGTCGTGCAGCCCGGCCCGGGCAGCGTTCAGGTACACGGCCCCGTCCTTCATCTGCTCGAGCTGGGCTGCGCCGATCATCCCGAGGGTCTCGGGCGCGACCGCAGCGTGCATCGAGACGACGTCCGATCGCTCCAGCACCTCGTCAAGGCTCTCGCGGGCCTCGGGGTTGTAGGGGTCGTGGGCGATCACGGTCATGCCCAGCCCTTCCAACCGCCACCTCGTCGCACGCCCACCGCGCCCAGGCCGACGAGGCCGGCGGTGCGCCCCGCCACCTGCCATCCGCGGTACCGCTGGTACGGGACCGTGCCGTCCTTGAAGACGTCCTGGTTCCGCACGTCGCGGTCAGCCGGGACGAGCCAGCGGGTGCACCCGAAGAGCAGCGCGACGGTCATCTCGGCGACTGCGTCCACGTTGCGTCCGGGTGCGTGGAGGACCGGGATGCCCTGCTCGGTCGCCCGGGCCAGGTCGACGTTGGTCGGGTCGCCACGCGTCGCCGCCACCGCGCGCAGCGGGAGGTCGAGTGCCTCCCCCATGACGAAGTCGGCCTCGCAGACGACCACGTCGGCACCTTCGGCCTTCACCCGCTCGGCCAGGCCGGCACCGTCGTACACCCTCATCGGGCGGTGCTCGATCCAGGGGTCGTGCACGACGCGGCCGAGACGCTCCAGCAGCTCGAGGCCGGGGCCCCGGAACGGAGCGGTCACCAGGATCGTCGGTCGCTCGTCGGCCATGGCGGTTGCTCCTGGCCCGGGTGCGGACCCGGGGTGTCCGGGTAGGATGCCGGCCCACCCTACCCGGTGCCGGTACGACGGCATCCCGACACCCCGGGGCGACCGTGGCCTCATCCCGAAGCCTGCGAGTAGCCGCGCTCGTCAAGCAGATCCCGCGCTTCGAGGTGATGGAGCTCGGGCCCGAGGGAAGGATCGTCCGGGACGGGCTCGAGCTCGAGATGGACGCCTACTCCCGGCGTGCCGTGGCCAAGGGGGTCGACCTGGCCCGGCAGAGCGATGGGAGCTGCACAGCCTTCTCCCTCGGCCCGCCGACCGCTGAGGACGCCCTGCGGGAGGCTGTGGCGTGGGGAGCCGACGAGGGGGTGCTCGTCACCGACCCGGTGTTCGCGGGCTCCGACACCCTCGCCACGGCGCGGGCGCTCGCCGCCGCGCTCCGGCTCCGAGGGCCCTTCGACCTGATCCTGGCCGGACGCAACTCCCTCGACGCCGAGACAGGGCAGGTCCCACCCGAGCTGGCCGAGCTGCTCGACCTGCCCTTCGCCACCGGGGTCCGGCAGCTCGAGGTGAGCCCTTCCGGTCTCAGGGTGGGTTGCGAGCACGACGACGAGTGGTTGGAGGCGGAGATGGAGCTGCCCGCGCTGCTCTCGTGTGCGGAGCGTCTCTGCGAGCCGGCGAAGGTGCCACCGGAGCTACGGACGGCAGTGCCCGCGGAGAGGATCACGGTGCTCGACGCCGCTGACCTCGGTCCCGGCGCCTGGGGACAGTCGGGCAGCCCCACCTGGGTCGGTGAGGTGAGGGTGCTGGACGTGCAGCGACGGCGGGAGGTGATGACGGGACCGGTGGACGGCCAGGTGGCCAGGGCGGTGGAGCGGCTGGAGGAGCTCGGGGCCCTCGATCCGGGCGGCGACCGCTCCACGGCGGAGCAGGTGCCCGCACCGACCGGGCAGCCGGTTCAGGTGATCGGCGTGCTGCTCGAGGAGGGGCGTCCCCGGGTCGCTCGCGAGCTCCTCGGCGCCGCTGCCCGCCTGGCCCACGGGACGCGGTCGAGGGTGGTCGCGCTCGGAGTGGCACCGACGGGCCGCGAGAGCCTCGGAGGGTGGGGTGCCGACTCCGTGATCGGGCTGAAGGGTGCGGAGGCGCCGGAGGACGTGGCCGAGGCGGTCGGCCGCTGGGCTGAGGAGGTCTCGCCGTGGGCGGTGCTCGCACCGGGAACCGCTTGGGGGAGAGAGGTGGCCTCGCGGGTCGCAGCCTCCAGGTCGGCCGGGCTCACGGGAGACGCGATCGGCCTCGAGGTCGAAGGCGGACGCCTGCTGGCATGGAAGCAGGCGTTCGGGGGGAGGACCGTCGCCGCCATCCACTGCTCATCCCCGTCGCAGCTGGTCACCGTCAGACCGGGTGTCCTTGCGCCCGGTGAGCCGCGTCCGGTCGACCCGCCCGAACGGTCGGTGCGCAGGATCGAGCCCCGTCGTCGGTTCAGGGTCACGAGCCGGCGGCGGGAGGACGACAGCATGCTCCTGGCCGAAGCCGAGCGGGTGGTCGCGGTGGGTCAGGGCGTGCCTCCCGATGCCTACCCGCGCTTCGAGGAGCTCCTCCGGGTGCTCGGTGCGGAGTCGGCCGCCACCCGCAAGGTGACCGACCAGGGGTGGATGCCCCGCGCCCGCCAGCTCGGCGTGACCGGGCACTCGATCTCGCCGCGCCTGTTCGTCGCGGTCGGGACGAGCGGGAGGTTCAACTTCATGGCGGGGTCCCGTCTGGCCGGCACCGTCCTCGCCGTGAACCCCGATCCGGAGGCTCCGGTGTGGGAGTGGGTCGACGTCGGGATCCTCGCCCCCTGGGAGGAGGCGATACCTCTTCTCACCCGGAGGCTCTCCGAGGTGTTCGGAGAGCAGGGTTCCGACCTACGCTCGGTGTGATGAGCGCCGACGAGACGACACCCGAGCCGTCGGAGGACATGAGGGGTGCGGCACGCCGGGCCGGCTTCGACAGCATCCCGCTGCACAACCTGCTGGGTCTCGAGTTCGAGGCACCGCCCGAGGGGGCCACCGAGGCGATGGTGACCATGCCGGTGCGCCACGAGGCCTTCGGCTCGACCGGGAACCTGCACGGCGGGGCGATCGCGACCCTCGTCGACGTCGCCTGTGCGGTCGCGGCCGCGAGGGCGAGCCGCTTCGACTGGGAGAGGCAGTCCGTGGTGACCGCGGACATGCATCTGCGCTATCTCGGGCGACCCAGGACCGATCGGGTGCATGCCAGGTCCAAGGTGGTGAAGGTCGGCAGGACCTTGATCACCGTCGAGTGCAAGGTGGTCGACGACGACGGTCACGTGGTCGCCACGGCCGACTTCTCGTCGATGATCGTTCCCCGTCGCGGGTCGCTCGCTCCCGACCTGGAGCCGGACCCCGGAGCGCCGGAGCTCTAGGCCCCCCGAAGCCCCCGTGGCGGGTGTCGGGTCGGGCTCCTCTGCATGGGCCGAGGGGGGTGAAGCCCGACGTCCGCGCGCTGCAGCTTCACACGGTTCATGTACGGGGACGTTCCCGATTCGCCCGAATCTCGACAGGGCGTGGTGATGGGGTCACTCTACGCGCGTAGATCAGCGAAAAATCTCACGGTAAGGGGTTCCCGGGAAGGTGACCGGCGTCATAGAGTGACCCGGGTGTGCCGGATGACCTAGGTCGTCCGGACCCTGCGGAGCGGGCCACGGGTGCCCTCGGAGCCCTGGGAGGAGGGCCAAGTGGCGAGGGGGGGAGGAGCCTGGGGCCCGCGGTATCAGTGAGTCATCGGTCCGGCGATTCCGACGGGCCGACGACCTCCGGGGAGGCGTCTCAGGGAGGGGGCGCCTCCCCGTTCGCGTCGGGGGGATGGGTCAGCCGTCTGCCAGCCCGAGGAACTGCTCGGAGGTGTTGGTGTGGGGGTACGGCTCCTCCGGTACGGGGACGCCGAGGAACTCGCAGAGCGGCTCCCATCCCGATCCCACCTCGTACACGAGGAGTTGGTCGGCGGGGATCCCGGATCGCACAGCGGCGTTGTGTCGCTCGTACACCTCGATGCACCGCTCCCGGTCCATGTCGGCGAGGCCGAAGACGGTCTCGCCGATCGCGTCGAAGAGCCTGCGGACGCCTTCCTGGGATTCGTCGGCGGGCACGAAGTCACGGGTCGTCGGGCCGATGGTGGCGGAGAAGCTCCGCCACCAATCCTCAGCGGGTCGCAGCGTGAGCAGGACCTTCGCATCCGGATGCTGCTCGTGGAGTCGCCGCCAGATCAGGCAGCCGGGGAAGTCCACCGTGGACCGATACCCCGCGAGCAGCACCTCGGGGTCGAAGGGCCCGCCGCGGACTGCGGTCGCCCAGGCGTCCGCGTCCTCGAGGTGCCCGAACAGCTCGAGCATGTGGTAGCAGGGACCGAATCCGAGGCTCTCGAGCGCTCCCTTCATTGAGAGGGTCCCGGTCCTCCCGAAACCGGCGCCGATCACCTCCAGGCTCACACCTCGCAGGCTACTGCTCGAGAGTGTCGAGGCCGTCCCCGTGCGGAAGGCGCGCGGAATATGGTTCAGGGTCGTGCACGCGGCCTCCGTGGTTGAGCTGCTCCCGTCGCGATCGTGCGTCGTCGTGCTGGCGGCGGTGCTCGCGCTGGCTCTCGGGTCGTGTGCGGACGGGGCCACCGAAGGCGATCCCGAGCTCACGGCGACGACCGCGGCAGTCCCCACCACGGCCGCTCCCCCCTCGTTCCCCGGGAGCCCGTTGCCTTCGGAAGAGGCTCTGGCCCAGCTCCGTGGTGTGGAGGGTGCCTACATCCTCCAGCCCGGCTTGGTCGGCCTGGACCCGCTGGCGATCCAGGGCGATCCGCTCCCCCTGCTCGAGGCCGTCGACGCGCAGGCGCTGATGGAGGACGTCGAGGCGCTCGCCCACGAGCGGGGTGCCGGCGACATCGAAGGCCTCGTCGAGGTCGGCGATCGGGTCTCTGCGGGCTGCGGGAGGCCGGGTACGAGGTCGAGGAGACTCCGGCGGAAGGAACCGACTCCGGTGTGCCGCTCGTCGTCGCCCGGTCGGAGGGGACCGAGTGCCCCGAGATCTCGGCAGCGGTCGCGGCTCACTACGACGCGGCGGACGGCAGCCCGGGGGCCGACGCCAACGCCACCGGTGTGGCCGCGCTGCTGGAGGTGGCGCGCCTCTTCGCCGGAGAGCCTCTCCCGATGAGCCTCGAGTTCGTCGCGCTCCCGTTCGGAGCAGACGACCCGGTCTCGGCCCGTCAGCACCTGACCGCGGCACAGGTCGCCGACTCGGAGCCCTCGATGTTCCTCAGCCTCGATCGCATGGGGGTGACCAGGGAAGGTGCGGCGGCGCTGATGGGGGTGTCGGACGCGTTCCTGCTGGCCATCGCCGACGATCGGGCGGAGTACCTGGCGAGGGTGTTCGCGGTGGCCAACGCGCGCTTCCTACCGGACTTCTGGGCCTGGGCTGCGGTCGTCCCCCCCGATCGGGTGCCCGAGGCGCTCGACTCGGACCACGCACCGTTCTGGGAGGCGGGGATCCCGGGCCTGGTGATCACCGATACCGGTGAGCGGCGCGACGAGCGGGTCGGGTCCGGGGAGGATCTCCCGGAGATCCTGGATCCGGACTTCCTCGCGAACAGCACGAGGGCGGTGATCACGGGCCTGGTCGGGTTGGGCACCATCGATTCCGAAGGGGACGGCGTCCCCGATGTCTGCACCCGCGAGCCCTGACCTCGCTGTCTGCTCAGCGGAAGTCGAAGGCCACCTTGATGGCACCGGTCCGACCCTGATCGATCAGCGTCGAGAACGCCTCACGCCATTGGCCGAGGCGGAACCTGTGGGTGAGGAGGCCGGCGAGATCGATGCGCCCGGTCCGGGTCAGCTCCAGGTAGTGCTCGATGGCGTGCATCCGCCTGCCTTCGACCTCCTCGATGCCGAAGGCGTTGGAACCGATGAGTCGGAGCTCCTTGAAGTACCACGGCGTCCATTCGAACCTGCCGGGAGAGCTGACTCCCAGCTGCACGAGCTGTGCGCCGTGGCCGAGGATCCTGAGCCCCACCTCCACGGTCTCGGGCGCGCCCACGGTGTCGTAGACGGTGTCGACGTGTGCGGGATGGGCGACCGGTAGGCCGGCCCATGGCCTGAGCAGCTTCCCTCCCGACCACTCGGTGAGCTGCTCGACGAGCTGCTCCCGCGGCTCGGGGTCGAAGACCTCGGCACCGAGGCGCTCCGCCAGGGCGGCCTGTGCGGGCCAGCGGGCGACCACCGCCAACTTCACCTCCGGATACAGGCACCGGAGCACGGCGCTCGCGGTGGTTCCCAGAGCGCCGGCTCCGTACACCACGACCCGGCCATCCTTGGGCGGCGGGTTGCGCGTGACGGCGTGCAGAGAGACGGAGAAGGGGTCGGCCAGGACCGCGACCTCGTCGGGCACGTCGTCGGGGAGGGGGATGACCATCGAACGGTGCGCCGGCAGGTACTCCGCGAAGCCACCCGTGGCATCGCTCGAGTTGCCGCTGTGGATGCCCGGCGCGAGCCGACCGGCGGTGAAGTTCCAGCAGGCGCTGAGGTTTCCCTTCTGGCACTCGGGACATGGGGGCGAGATGCCCCTGGGGCCGCAGGAGAGCCAGGGGTTGAGGACGACCCGCTGGCCTGTGCGGAGGTCACCGACATCCCGCCCGCACTCCACGATGTCGGCCACGACCTCGTGCCCCAGCACCTGAGGGAACGAGATGAGCGCGGTCATCGGGTTGTCGTCGGCGTCCTCGAAGTCCATCAGAACCTGTTTGGTGTCCGAACCGCAGATGCCGGTGAGGCGGGTCCGCAGCACGAGCCAGTCCTCGGCGATGAGCTCCGGATCGGGCAGATCCTCGATCTTCATCGGAGTCGTCGCCAGGTGCTGGACGAGCCTCCCCGCACCGGGTGGCGGAGCCTCGACCGGCCCCGGATCGGTCATGAAGACGAGTGCTCTCAACTTCCGGTGGTCCTCACGGGTCCTCACCTTGGTGCAGCTGGGCGGCGGAGCCTTCGAGGAAGGCGTCGATGTCGGAGGTCTTGAACTCGGCCACTGCCTTGAGGTCGGGGAGGTAGTGCTCGAAGCGGTCACCTTTGATCGCGTCGATGATGCCTCGGGCGACCACCTCGGGTGGATCCTTCGGCCCTTCGTATATCGCCGGCTCGTTGCCGGGACGGTCCCAGATGTCCGTGGCGATCGGGCCGGGGATGACGAGCCTGACCTTCACCCCGGTCTCCCACAGGTCCAGAGCCATCGACTCGGCCAGTCCGCAGACGGCGAACTTGCTCGCGCAGTAGGCGGCCTCGTGGAGGATGCCCAGCCGTCCGCCGAGGCTCGAGACGAACACCACGGTCCCGCTGTCGCGTTCGAGCATCCTCGGGAGCACGGCGAGCGTCATGCGGGCAGGCGAGTGGAAGTTGACCCTCATGGTCTCGTCCAGCTCGTCGACGGTGAGCGCGGTGATCACCCGCCGCTTCGGGATAGCGGCGTTGTTGACCAGGACGTCGATACCGCCGAAGTGCTCCCAGGCCTCTGTCACGAGGGCCTCCGCGGCTTCGAGCTCACCGAGGTCCTGGACCCAGGCCTTGCAGGCAGGCTGGTGTGCTCGGCACCGCTCGAGCACCGCTTCGAGGCGGTCGGCCCTGCGGCCCACGATGCCCACCCGGGCGCCGCGCTCGGCGAGCATCAGGGCGAGCGCGGCACCGATCCCCGACGAGGCCCCGGTCACCAGCACGGAAGCGCCTTCGATCGCCGTCGCCACGGGCGGGCTCCTTCCAGCCGGACCTGGACACCGGAACAGTACCCGACGGTCTCCTCGCAGCTGCCTGGCGGGCGATGGGATGCAGCCACGACGGCCTCGCCGTCGGGCCCTCTGTACACTCGGGTCCTGTCGCCGGCCGGGGCGACTCGGAGTGCCGGGGGGCCGCTCGGTGAGATCTTCGCGGAGAGGCGGGAGATGACGGCGAAGGCGAGAGGCACGGAGTCGAAGACCGGCAACCCGGTGGCCGACCTCACCCGCATCGCCCACGGGAACCTCCAGGGACACGTGGGGGCGCTCGAGCTCGGCGACGTGCTCGCGCGTCTCATGCTCGAGGACGAGGAGGGCAGGGGTGAGCCGGAGCTCCGCACGATCGCCCGCCACCTGCCCATCTGTGTGTGGAGCGTCGATGCGGAGCTCGTGATCCGTTCGTGCTTCGGGCGTGCCATGCGGCGACTCGGACTCGAGGACGGCGACCTCGACGGAACACCCGTGTCGGCCTGGGGCTCCGCCGGAGAGGAGAACGTCCGTCGGGCCCTCGAGGGCCAGGCGGTGGAGTTCGAGAGCGAAGGTGTCCTCGGCGAGCGGCCCTGGTCGATGAAGACCTACCTGACGCCGAAGCCGGAGGGTGGGGTGATCGCGGTCTCCGTCGACACGACGGAGAGGTATCTGGTCGAACGGGAGCTGGCCGAGAGCGAGGGGCGTCTGCGGGGCCTGGCCGAGGCCGCCCCGGTCGGCATCTACCTGGCCGACACCTCGGGTGCGAACATCTACACGAACCCGGAGCTCCAGAGGCAGTTCGGCCTCCCGGCCGAGGAGACCCTGGGTATGGCTTGGCTGGCGGCGGTCCATCCCGACGATCGCGGGATCATCGAGGCGTGGCGCCAGGGAGACCGGCCACCCGGTGAGCGCTACGACGTCGAGTACCGGGTCATCCGGCCCGACGGAGCCGAGCGCTGGCTGCGCGTCATGGCGCACAGGCTGTTGGACGAGGAGGGCAACCACACCGGATACGTCGGGACGACCGAGGATGTGACTGATCGCCGGGCGGACCAGCTGACCCTCGTGGCCGACGAGGAGAGGTTCCGCACGATCGCCGAGTCGGCACCGATCGGGATCTTCCTCTCGGACCCGCGCAACCAGCTCACCTTCGCGAACCCGAAGTTCGTCCAGATCCTCGGGCTGGCGGACGGCTCGGGGCTGGGTGCCCACAACTGGGTCGAGTTGGTGCACCCCGACGACAGGGAGAGGGTGTACGAGTCGATCGGGGAGTTCCTCGCAGGCGGGGATCTCGACGTGAGCTGCCGGATCATCCGGGCAGGCGGTGGCGAGGAACGATGGATCCACACAAGCGCTGTCTCCTTCGTCGACGACGGCCAGTTCCTGGGATCGGTCGGAACCCTCGTGGACATCACCGACGCGAGGGGTGCCGAGGAGAGGCTCCGTGAGAGCGAGGAGGTCACGCGGGCGATCCTCGAGACGGCCGCAGAGGGGATCGTGACCACCGATGAGTTCGGTACGGTCCAGAGCTTCAACACCGCAGCGCAGCGGATCTTCGGATGGTCCGCCGGAGAGATGATCGGGGAGAGCGTGGGCAAGCTTCTGGCTCCTCCGTACCGTGACGTCTACCTCGGGTATCTGCGCCACTACCGCGACACGGGCGAGACCACCCTCTCGAACGGACCGGTGCGCGAGCTCCCCGGCCTGAGGAGTGACGGCTCGACCGTTCCGGTCGAGCTGGCGGTGACGAAGGTGTCCAGCAGGGGACAGGTCCTGTTCACCGCGCTGGTGAGGGACATCTCCGAACGCAAGGAGTTCGAGCGCCAGCTGGAGCATCAGGCCACCCACGACCCGCTCACCTCGCTACCCAACCGGGCGATCCTCGCTGCCCAGCTCGAGAACGCGCTTGCACGTGCCTACCGGCACCACGCCTCTGTGGCGGTGCTCTTCGTGAGTCTGGACCGGGTGAAGGTCGTCACCGATTCGCTGGGTCACCGTGCCGGCGACGAGCTGCGCATGGCGGCGTCACACCGCCTCCAGGGGGTGGTGCGGCCGGCCGACACCGTCACCCGGTTCGGAGAGGACGAGTTCGTCGTCCTGGCAGAGGACCTGGAGGACGTCGGAGACGCCGTCGACATCGCCCAGAGGATCGTCGACGCGATGGACATGCCCTTCGACCTCACGATCGACGAGGCGTTCATCAGCTGCCACGTGGGGATCGCGTTCGCCGTGGAGGGCCTGGGCACCGCCGAGTCGCTCATCGCAGACGCCGATCTCGCGATGTTCCGGGCCCGTGAGAAGGGGTCGGGGCAGTACGAGATCTTCGACACGGAGATGAGGGCGTGGATCAACGATCGGCGCAAGACGGAGGTGGCGCTCCGCCACGCGCTGGACGGCTCGGAGTTCGAGCTCCACTACCAGCCCATCGTCGAGGTCGGATCCGGTTCGGTGAAGGGCTTCGAGGCGCTCATCCGCTGGAATCGCGGAGCGGCCGGCACCACCCTCCCGGGGGAGTTCATCCCGGTCGCGGAGGACAGTGGGCTCATCGTTCCGATCGGTGAGTGGGTGCTGCAGGAGGCATGCCGTCAGATCGCCACCTGGCAACGGCAGCGCCCCGACCAGCACCTGTCCGTGTCGGTGAACCTCTCCGGTCGGCAGCTGGCGCAGCGCGACATCGCGGACGTGGTGGCGCGGAGCCTCGCGGGCTCACGGGCCGATCCCTCGCGGCTGGTGCTCGAGATCACCGAGACGGTGCTGCTGGATGACGTGGAGCAGGCGGCGAGGACCCTGGGAGCGCTGAAGGACATCGGGGTTAGCCTCTCGATGGACGACTTCGGCACCGGCTACTCGTCGCTCACCTACCTGCGGCGCTTCCCCATCGACGTGGTGAAGATCGACCGGAGCTTCGTCTCGAAGCTCGGGACCGACTCCCGTGATGCCTCGATCGTGAAGACCGTCATCCTCTTGGCGAACGGACTGGAGCTCGGGGTGGTGGCCGAGGGGGTCGAGACCGAGGACCAGTTGGAGGCGCTCACGGCGATGGGATGCCGCTACGCCCAGGGCTACTACTTCTCGCGGCCCCAGCCGGTGAAGGCGCTCTCCGCGTTCCTGCCCTGATCGGTCCCGCCGTCGCCCGAGTGCTCCGGCGTGAGGTTGCGCGGTCGGTTGGCCCGGCGAAGGTCGAGCGCCATGTGGATCGAGTCGCTGAAAGGTCTCACCGTGCTCCCAGGGCGGGCATGCCAGGAGACCGGTAGCTCACCCACGGTGAACCCGAGCTCGCGAGCCAGGGTGAGGATCTCGACGTCGAAGGCGAACCGGTCGATCCGGCCCAGCTCGAAGAGGGTCCGCGCCGCGGGGCCGCGGAACGCCTTGAACCCGCACTGGGTGTCGCGGAACGGAAGCGAGGTCGCTGCTCGGGTGAGCCAGTTCCACCCTCGGGCCATCAGGATCCGCAGCGGCGAGAGCCCGTGGACCTCGGATCCGGGGATCGCCCGGGACCCGATGACGACGTCGTGCTCGTCGAGGGCGGCGAAGATCTCCGGCAGGTGGCGCAGCTCGACCGGGATGTCGGCATCGATGTAGGCGAGTCGCCGACCTCTGGCTCGCCTCACCCCTTCGCGGACGGCAGCACCCTTCCCCCGGTTGCGGTCCAGGCGCACGACTCCGGCGTTCGGCACCCCCGCGAGTCTCTGGGTCGCGACCTCGACGGTGGCGTCGCGCGACCCGTCGTCGATGACGAGGATCTCTGTGGTCTCCACATCGACGAAGGGCACGAGGGCATCGAGGCTGTCGGGGAGGCGGGCCTCCTCGTTGAACGCCGGGATGAGCACAGAGGCATCCAGGCCACGGTCGTCCCCGGATGGAGCGCACGAGGGATCCCCGGTCGCGGCGGGACGGTGGTTCGGCACATCTTCCCTTCGGCTCGGAGACCGGTGCTCTGAAGGTACCGCCCCATCCGGACGTCGGTATCATTCCGGGTACCGGCGCCGCGGGGCCGCAGCTGCACGGCCGAGGAGGTAGTGGTGTCAGCGAGTCTCCCCTTCGAGCATGAAGAGATCCAGGTTCCGCGCCATGACATCCCGAACCGGGGACGAAGCGGCTTCTGCCTGGTGGACGGGCGGCAGGTGCACTACCTGGAGTGGGGAAGGTGGGGCTCGCCACCGGTGCTCTGCCTCCACGGAGGTGGTCAGACCGCGTACATGTTCGAGGAGCTCGGCGCGGCCCTGGTCGACCGGTACCACGTGCTCGCTCCGGATCTCCCCAACCACGGTGACTCCGATTCGATCGAGGGGTTCGGACCCGGTGCCATCGCAGCCACCAAGCCGGCGTTCCTGGACGAGTTCGGGCTGGACCGGGTGCACCTGGTGGGGGCGTCGCTCGGTGGGATGGCAGGCCTGGTGATGGCAGCCGAGCTCCCCGAGCGCGTCAGCTCGATCTCGCTCATCGACGTCGGTCCCCAGCTCGAGAAGGACGGGGTCCGCCGGATCATCGACTTCATGAGCGCTCACGAGTCCTTCGGATCCCTGGAGGAGGCAGCGGAGGAGATCGCCCGATACCTGCCGCGTCGCAAGGAGATCCGGCCCGAGTCGCTGACCCGGAACCTGCGACTGCGCGAGGACGGGCGCTGGGTCTGGAAGCACGGGTTCGGACGGCGCATACGTGAAGCGGTACCGGAGGACTCCGCGCGCGAGACCGTTCTCGAGAGCATCGACGTCTTCGTCGAGCACTTCCTGGTGGATGTGCGCAACGCGGTCGCCTCGGTTCGATGCCCGGTCATGGTGCTGCGCGGCTCCGAGAGCGACGTCCTCTCCGACCAGGGGGCACAGGCTGCGGTGGACCTCATACCGGATGCACGGCTGGAGATAGTGGAGAAGGCCGGTCACCTCGCCGCGGGCGACAACCCGCGATCGACCGTGGGTCTCATCGCCGGGTTCCTCGACGAGCAGGAGGGCGCGAGCGGAGGGCGCGCCCCTGACCGTGGCTGAGGTGACCGTCGGCATCGACATCGGCACCACCTCGGTCAAGGCGGTCGCCGCGGACGAAGACGGCAAGGTGCTCGCCCTCACCCGCGTCGCACATGGCACCGAGTCCCCGGAGCCGGGGACGCTGCAGCACGACGTGGACCGCGCGTGGCGCCGCAACGTCCGCAGGGCCTGGAAGCAGGTGAGCGAGGGTCGGAAGGTCGGGGCCGTCCAGGTCTCGGCGATGGTGCCTTCGCTCGGGCCGGTCGGCCCCAGGGGTGTGGCGATGGGCCCCGGCCTGCTGTACGGAGACAAGAGGGGGGAAGCCGAGCTGGGGAAGAGCCCGGCAGAGAGCGGCGAGCTGTTGGGGTTCCTCCGCTGGCTCAGCCGGGAGGTGCCCGACGCCCACGGCTACTGGCCTGCGCAGGCGGTGGCCAACCACGCCCTCTGCGGGGTCGGTGCGATCGACACCACGACGGCCATGACGGCGGTGCCACTCTTCGACTTCGTCGGCTGGGATCCGGATGTCGCCGCCGGTGCAGGAGCTCGGGTCGAGCAGCTGCCCTCGATCTCGCCGGGGACCGCCCCGATCGGGGAGGTCGACGGCGCCCTCGTCGGCGGCGGCACGATCGACGCGCTGTGCGAGCAGTGGGTGGCAGGCGCCGACCGGGACGGCGACGTGCTCGTGATATGCGGGGCGACCTTGATCACCTGGGCGGTGGTCCCCGAGTGGGCCGAGGTGCCGGGGCTGTGGACGGTTCCGCACACCGCCCCGGGCAAGTGCCTGATCGGGGGACCCTCCAACGCCGGGGGGCTCTTCATCGACTGGGTGAACCGCCTGCTCTCTCCGCGGAGCACCGACCGGGTCGAGCCCGGTGAGGTGCCGGTGTGGGCGCCGTACCCGAAGGGGGAGCGGACCCCCCTGCACGACCCGGGACGCCGGGCGACCCTCGCCGAGATGACGATCACGCACGGCCCGTCTGCGCTGCGGAGAGCCGCGTACGAGGCAACGGGCTTCGTGGTGCGCCATCACCTCGATCTGGCCGGGCTCTCGCCCAGGCGCATCGTGGCGGTCGGCGGTGGTGCGCGATCGGAGCTCTGGATGCGGTGCCTCGCCGACTGCACGGGGCTCCCGGTGCACGTCACGGCGCACCCGGAGGGCGCCGCGCTGGGCGCCGCCTTCCTGGCCCGGGTCACTGCCGGGTTGGAGGAGCGGGCCGAGGACGCTGAGCGCTGGGCGCGGACCGCCAGGGTGGTCGAGCCCGACGCGGCGTGGGTGAAGCCGGCCTCCCGACGCTACGAGCGCTTCCGCGAGCTCGCCGGACCCCACGGGCCGGCCACCGGTTGAGGCGTCAGGGCAGCGGCTCAGCGGTCGGGCGCCGGGATCCGCCTTCTCAGCTCTCGCGCAGGAGCTCGTCGAACAGCTCGGCGAGTCGGAGGGGCTGATCACCCTGGATGCTGTGCCCGGCGTCCTCCACGACCACGTGGTGCAGACCCGGGTGACGCCTTCGCAGCTCCGTCACGTCCTCTTCGCCGACGACCGGCGAGCGCCCACCCTGGAACAGCGCGAGCGGGACCTCGATCGCGTCTATCGCGTCCCAGAGGTCGGGAACCTGGTGCTCGAGCTCGTCGAGGCCCTCCGGGAGAGGAAGGTCGTACCGCCACACCCAGCTGCCGTCGGGGCGCTCACGGGCGTTGTGGAGGATCCCCCTCCGCAGCGAGGACTCGGATCGGGTCGGGTTGAACAGCATCGTCCGCTCCAGGAGCTCCTCGAACGACGCGAAGCTCTCCGGACCGCTGATGAAGTCGATGACCGCCTTGGCCTTCTCCCGGTCCACCCCCGGTGTGATGTCCACGAGCGCCACCCGGCTGGCCATCCGAGGGCGCTCGGCAGCCACGACCGTCGCGGTGAGTCCTCCCAGGGACATGCCGGCCAGCAGCTCCACCTCGCCTACCAGCGCCTCGATCATCGCCCCGACGTCGTCCGCCATGGCCTGGGGCCGGTAGCTCCTGTCGTGCCGCCAGTCCGAGTGTCCGTGACCCGGGAGGTCGATCGCCAGGAGCGGCCGTTCGAGGGCGAGCGCGACCGTGTCCCAGGTGTGGGCGTTCTGCGCACCTCCGTGGAGCAGCACCAGCTCCGGGCTCCCGGAGCCCCACCGGAGCCCGCTCAGCCGGTGGCCGGAAGGAGCTTCGAAGCTCACCCGCTCGACCTCGGGTGGACCGGACCAGGGGAGGCCCGCCTCCTCCGCGTTCTCGTGGAAGAGCCCGAGCTCGTCGTAGGCCAGGGGCATGCTTCCGAGCCTAGGGCAGCCTCGGCCACAGCCTCGCCCGTTCTCGCCCCGGTGAGTACCTGTATGGGAGGCCTGACTGCTGCACTGCGCCGCGCCGTCGAGGGTTAGGGTGGGGCTGACCGAGCACCCAGGCCCACAGCGCTGCTCCCGGCGCGGATCAAGGAGTGGATGATGAAGCGACTCGTTGCGTTGTCGGCGGTGCTGGTGCTGCTCCTGGTGGGCTGCGGGGACGACGACGGGGAGGACCTCGACGACCTGACCACCACTCCCACGGAGGAGACCACCGAGCCGGATGAGGGGACCACCACCGAAGCCCCGGACGAGGACGAGGGCGACGAGGACGAGGGCGACGAGGACGAGGACTCCGACGGCGGTGAGCCCGACAGCTACGGCGACGACGACGAGCTGGACACGCTGTGGGACGACTGCGACGACGACGACGCCTGCGGTCAGCTCTGGCTCGAGTCGCCGGTCGGCAGCGAGTACGAGGAGTTCGGGGGCTCGTGCGGCGGCCGGAGCGAGACCAACGAGTGCGGGGTGGAGCTCGACATCAACCCCGATGCCGACACCTACGGCGACGACGACGAGCTCGACGCCCTCTGGGACGCGTGCGACGACGGGAACGAAGACGCCTGCAGCGAGCTGTTCTGGACCTCACCGGCGGGCAGCGAGTACGAGACCTTCGGTAGCACCTGCGGCGGTAGGGGCGACGAGGGCGACTGCACCGAGATGGTGGGGATGGACGAGCTGGAGGACCTGCTCGGCGAGTAGGAGTCGCCCGTGCTGATCGATCACCTCGGACCTCGACGCGTCCGGGGACGACTACCCTCCGAAGAACCGGAGGAACGAACGTGATCGAGTACGAGGAGCTGGACGCAGCCGTCGGGGAGAACTGGTACGACCTCGACCCCGACCTCCAGGGCAGGGTGCGCGCGGACGCGCCGCCCGAGGACCTCGAGTGGGCGGAGGCCACCCTGCGCAGCTTCGGGGAGCTCTGCGCAGGTGACATCACCCGCAACGCGGACCGGATCGACGCCGCCCCCGCGCAGCTCGTCCGCCACGGACGCTGGGCGGAGGAGATCGACGAGATCCGGCACCCGGAGGCCACGCTCGACTCGAAGCGGAAGCTGTGGGCCTCGGGCTACGTCTCCAACTTCGCGACGGCCGAGGCCGAGCGCGGCCGGCCTGCGCCTGGGGTGGTCCTCGCCGGTGTCAACTACCTGCTCTCACAGGCGGACACCGGGATGGTGTGCTCGCTCGGGATGACCAGCGGCGTCTCGGGCCTCGTAGCCGCGTACGCACCCGACGACGTGCGCGACGAGCTGCTGCCCCGACTTCGTACCGACGACTTCGATCTGGGGACGGACGGCTCGATGTTCCTCACCGAGCGTGATGGTGGGTCCGACCTCGGTCGCACCATCCGCTGCGTGGCCCGTGACATCGGGGACGGGAGGGTGCTGGTCTCGGGGGAGAAGTGGTTCTGCTCCAACATCGACGGCGACGCCATCGTGCTGCTGGCGCGGCCGGAGGGTGGTCCCGAGGGCACTCCGGGGATCGGGCTCTACCTCGTTCCCCGCCACCGCGAGGACGGCAGCCGCAACTCGTACAGCATGCGGAGGCTGAAGCCGAAGCTCGGCACGCGCAGCGTGCCGACCGGGGAGGTGGAGTTCCACGACGCGCTCGGGTACGCGCTGCGCCCACGACCGCGGGGACGGCACCCAGGAGTCGTCCGACGCGGGGGGCCTGAACCGGATGATGGAGATGGTGAACGGGTCGCGCTTCGGCGTCGCGCTGATGGGTCTCGGAATCGGCCGGCGCTCGTTCCTCGAGTCCGCGATCTGGGCCCACCACCGCGAGGCGAAGGGCCGGCTGCTCGTGGACCTGCCGCTGATCCGGGAGCAGCTAGTCGATCTGCTCGCCGAGCTCGAGGCCGCGTTCGCGCTCGGCTTCGAGTGCGCAGCCTCGGGCCGGCAACACGACGGCGAACGGCTCCGTCGCATCCTGGTCCCGGCAGCCAAGGTGCGGCTCTGCCGGTTCGGGGTGGAAGCAGCCACCTACGCCGTGGAGCTCCTCGGTGGGAACGGGTACTGCGAGGACTGGGGCCTCACCCGGCTGCTGCGTGACGCGGTCTGTCACCCGATATGGGAGGGGAGCGACAACATCTGCTCGCTCGACGTCCTTCGGGCGATACGCCGTGACGGGGCCCACGAGGCGGTGCTGGCTCGCGTGGACTCGGCCCTGGAGGTGGCGTCGGGGGGGCCCGCCTTCCTGGGCGAGGTGATCGAGGCCGTGGCCCGTTCGCGCGAAGAGATCGTCCGGAGGGCCGGGGAGGTGGACGTCGTGGACGCGGACTGGACCCACGCCAACGCATCCAGGCTCACCGATCTCGTCGTGAGGACCGTGCAGGCTGCTCTGCTGGCCGAGCAGGGGGCCTCGGACCCACGCAAGGCACTCGTGGCGACCCGCTACGTCCGCAGGCGGGTCAGCCCCGACGCGGTGTGGGAGGACCGGATCGCCTTCACCGCCGGGCGTGAGATGCTGGCGTTCGCCTCGATGGACGAGGCCACGGCGGCCGCTGCGGCAGCCTGAGGTCTCACGGCCGGTCACCGCGGCCGGCGGTGGCGTCCGGGTCTGGCCGGTTCACCGTCGTGGTCCGATCGCCGCGACGGTCGACACGCCTTCGACCACGTTGGTGTCGGCGTCGTGGAGCGGTCGCTCGCTCGATACCGACCTGACCGACCGGTTGCAGTCGGTGCTCCGTGGCCGTACACTGGCCGTACACTTTGCCGGACCCCGCCGCCCGGTCTGGAGCGCTCGCATGACCACACCGACCCGCACCCGCAACCGCCGCCTCGAGGTCCGCACGACCTCCGAGGAACGAGAGCTCATCGACCGCGCCGCCGAGGCCGCAGGAACCGACCTGACCTCCTTCGTCATCACCAACCTCACCGAGGCAGCTCGACAGGTCCTCGCGGATCGGGACCGGTTCGTCCTCAGCGCCGAGCAGGCCGACGAGTGGGAACGGATCAACCGCCGGCCAGCCAGAGAGCTTGCCGGGCTCCGAAGGCTCGCCGAGCGCCCCTCCCCCTTCGCTGAGTGAGCCGGTTCGAGCCTCCACGGCCACTCGACTCCAGCGACCAACTCGACGACTTCACCTGCCGCTCGTCGGAGCAGACCACCTGGCTCCGTCGGCACGCGCGCCAGTCGGCCTCGACGGGAGCAACCAAGGTGTTCGTCGTCGCCGAACCCGACCGCGCCGCGGTCGTGGCGTACTACGCCTGGTGCATGGCGCAGCTCGACATCGAGGCGGCTCCTCCGCGGATGCGCAAGGGCGCGGGTGGCTACCCGCAACCCGTCGCCTTGCTGGCTCGCCTCGGCGTCGACACCCGATTCGAGGGCCGGGGGCTCGGCGCCGCGCTCCTGCTCGACGTCATCGGCCGCATGGTCGACCTCGGCGACGACATCGGCTGCCGCGGGCTTCTCATCCACGCCGAGACCGAGGACGCCCGCAACTTCTACCTCCACCTCGTTCCCCAGTTGATGTCCAGCCCCACCGACGAGCTGCACATCCTCCTCCTGCGCAAGGACGCGCGACGAACCCTTCTCGGCTGAGGTCGTAGGCCTCGAGAGCTCCTCGGCGAGCCGGGATCGACCTCAACTTGGTCGTGTTCGTGGGCAAGCACCCGGCATGAAGACCGGGCCACCCTCACGACCGGTGGATGGTCACCCCAACCCGCCTATTCGCGCGCGCTCTCAGTCGGCTGGCTGACGGAGGAGCTCGCGGACGCCGTCCTCGCCCGCCACCACGACCCTCTCCACCGTCTCCGAGAGGAAGATCCCGTGCTCGACGATCCCGGGTATCGCGTTCAACGCGGTCGACAGCGCCTCCGGGTCGGGGATCGTGCCGAACCGGGCATCCATCAGCAGGTTCCCGTTGTCGCTGGCCGGCCCGCGGGTGGTGACCTCGGATGCGCCGACAGCGCGGACACGGTCCGAGACGACCTCAGGGGCGAACGGCAGCACCTCGAGAGGGGTGCCGAACGGACCCAGGAGATCGACGAGCTTGGACTCGTCGACGACCACGACGAACCGGTCGGTCATCTGGGCCACCAGCTTCTCCCGGGTCAGCGCGCCGCCGCCCCCCTTTGTGAGGTTCAGGGATCGGTCGACCTCGTCAGCACCGTCGATCGCGATGTCCAGGGTCCGGAGCTCGTCGGGGGCGACCACGCGGAGCCCCACCTCCTCCGCGAGCCGGTGGGTCTCGACCGAGGTCGCCGTGCAGAGGATGTCGAGGGCTGCCTCACCGAGGGCCACGATCGTGTGCCGCACAGTCGAGCCGGTTCCGAGCCCCACCCTCATGCCGGCCTCGACGTAGCGGGCTGCATCGAACCCGGCCCGTCGCTTGGCCTCTTCGGCGCTCCCGCGGGTGCCGTCGTCCACGGTGCCAGCCTAGAGTGCCGCCGATGGGGGGAAGGTCTCTGACCGGACCGGGGGAGCGGAGATGTCCGTAGTCGGCGGAGCCGAGTGGAGCGCGCTCGAGGCCCACAACCGCGCACTGCGCCACGTGCACCTTCGGGAGCTGTTCGACTCCGACCCGGCCCGCGGAGAGGAGATGACCCTCGAGGTCAGCGAGCTCTTCCTCGACTACTCGAAGAACCGCATCGATCGCCGCACGCTGCCGCTCCTGGTGGCGCTGGCCCGGCGTGCCGGCGTCGAGGAGCGCCGGGACGCCATGTTCGCCGGAGAGCCGGTGAACACGACCGAGCATCGCCCGGCACTGCACGTCGCTCTCCGCCGGCCGGAGGGGGCGCCGATCGTGGTCGGCGGTTCGGACCTGGCAGCTGAGCTGCGCCGGGCCCGCCTCAGGCTGGAGGAGCTCGCCACCAGGGTGCGGGAGGGCGCCGCCATCGGGCACACCGGCCGGCCGATCCGCAACGTGGTGAACCTCGGCATCGGCGGCTCGGACCTCGGTCCGAGGCTGGCCTCCGAGGCACTCCGGAGCTTCGCCGACCGCTCGATCGAGCTGCGATTCGTCTCGAACCTCGACGGGGCAGACCTCTCGGAGGCGATCCGCACGCTCGACCCCGCCGAGACGCTCTTCGTGGTCTGCTCGAAGAGCTTCGGGACCGTCGAGACCCTGACCAACGCCCGCTCGGCCCGAGAGTGGCTCGTCCGTGGCCTGGGCGGCGACCGCTCCGCGGTTGCCAGCCACTTCGTGGCGGTCTCGTCCAACCTCGACCGGGTCGTGGAGTTCGGGATCGATCCCGCGAACACCTTCCCGATGTGGGAGTGGGTCGGGGGTCGCTACTCGCTGCCGTCCGCCATCGGGCTCTCTCTCATGATCGCGATCGGGCCGGCGGCCTTCGGAGAGATGCTCGACGGGTTCCACACCGTCGACGAGCACTTCCGGACCGCTCCACCGGAGGAGAACCTGCCGATGATCCTCGGGCTCCTGGGGATCTGGTACCGCAACTTCTTCGGATGGGGGACCCACGCCGTGATCCCCTACGCGGCCGACCTCAGGCTGCTCCCCGCGTACCTCCAGCAGCTCGACATGGAGAGCAACGGCAAGTCCGTCGACCTCGACGGGGCGCCGGTCGGTTGCTCGACGGGCCCTGTGGTGTGGGGGCAGCCGGGAACCGATGGTCAGCACGCCTTCTTCCAGCTCCTCCACCAGGGGACGAGCTTCGTCCCCGTCGACCTGGTCGGGGTCGCCCGGCCCCGGCACGGCCTCTTCGGCCACCACGACCTGCTCGTCGCCAACCTCCTCGCACAGAGCGAGGCGCTCGCGTTCGGTAGGACGGCCGCCGAGGTGGAGGCGGAGGGGGTGGAGCCCGGAGCGGTCCCCCATCGCACCTTCGAGGGGAACAGGCCCACCAACACGCTGCTGGTGGACGAGCTGACACCCCGGGCCTTCGGCCAGCTGGTGGCGACGTACGAGCACAAGGTCTTCACCCAGGGCGTGGTCTGGGGGATCAACTCCTTCGACCAGTGGGGCGTGGAGCTCGGCAAGGTGCTGGCCGATCACCTCGCGGGCGAGCTCGCCGCCGACGAACTTCCTCTCGCCCACGACACCAGCACCGACGCGCTGGTCCGCCGCTACCGCCGACTCCGGGGACCGTGCTGAGGGGTAGGGAGAAGTCCGGACCTCGGCCGGCCGGTGGTGGTACCGTCGACCCGACACGACAACCAAGGGGGTGCCCGATGGGTCGGCGGTTCTCGAAGGGCGTGGTAGGGATCCTGGTGTTGCTGGGCCTGTTCCTGGGGTCCCTCTGGGCCGCGCCCGGTGCCTCCGCCGACGACGGGGGAGCGACGCAGGTCGCCCAGTTCGACATCGATGACGACGGCGACGAGGACGACACGGACCTGATGTACGTCGCCTCGGCCGTGGTTGCCATCCTCCTCTTCGCCGCCGTGTGGTTCTTCGTCTTCAAGAAGAAGGAGGAAGAGGGCGAAGACGGCGGATCCGGCGCCGGTGACGACGGCCCCGAGGAGGGCGGCACCGCCTAGTGCGGCGCTGGGTCCACATCCGGGCCCCGATGCAGCGGGATCTCAGATCGTCAGCAAGGGAGTGTCGAGCACGCTCGCGGCGACCAGGTCCTCGCAGGTCCGGCTGTCCCACCACGAGATCTGGAGCTGCTTGGCGCGGCGGAAGTAGAGCTGGATCGTCGTACTCGAGGGTGAAGCCGACGCCGCCGAAGATCTGCTGCGCCATGGCGGTGACGTCGCGGAAGGTCTGGCAGGCGAAGAGCTTCGCCATCGGCGCGAGCCGGGTCGACGTCGCGACCCTCGGAGCGTGCCCACGCCGCCTCGTGGACGAGCGTGCGTGCCGCCGTCGACGGTGGTCTTGGCGTCGGCCAGGTAGTGGGCGAGCGCCTGGAAGGCCCCGAGCGGCTTGTCGAACTGCTCGCGGTCCTTGGCGTACTGGGTCGTGATCTCGAGCGCGTGCGCGGCGCCGCCGATCGCCTGGGCCGCCAGCAGGATGGCGCCGTCGTGCATCACCTCGTGTCCACGTCGCCCACCGCGTCCCGGCCCCCCGACGCGATCGCCGGCGCTCGCCGTGACGCCCTCGAAGCGTCGACCTCGTACTGGGTGTCGGTCGAGATCGAGATCATCTGCTGCGCGAGCGTCACGCCCGGCGGCGTCGGGTCGACGAGGAAGAGGTCGATCGTCTTCGGGCCCGTCACCGGTGCGGGCCAGCACGAGGAGCCGGTCGGCGGCCGCGGCGAACGGGACGTGCCACTTGGTCGCCGGCGAGCACGAAGCCGTCGCCGTCGGCGATCGGCAGTCGCAGCTGCACGCCCGCTGGACCGAAGCCGTTGCCGGGCTCCAGCCAGGCGGTGGTGAACGATCGTCTCCCCGGAGGCGATGCCCGGCAGCCAGCCCTGCCTTCTGCCCGTCGTCCGGCGGCCTCGAGCGATCGCACCGCCGGCCATCACCGCGCTCACGAAGTGGGGGGAGGGCGCGAGGGAGCGACCGAGCTCCTCGTAGACGACCGCCGCCTCGAGCGTCGGTCATCCCGGAACCGCCGTAGCTTCCGGCAGGGTGAGCCCGATCAGGTCGAGCGCTCCGAGCTGCTTCCAGAGCTCGGCGGGGTAGCCGACCGGGTCGTCCTCCATCTCGCGCACGACCTCGAGGGGTGCGTAGGCTGCCGCAGACCCCCCGCACCGTCTCGCGGAGCATCTCCTGCTCGTCGGTGAACTCGAGATCCATCGGCGCTCCTGGATCAGGGACGCCATGCGTCTCCGCGGCGGGTCCAGGGGTTGTCGTCGTCGTCGGTCGGCAGGGCGACGCGGGCCGTGCACTCGGTCTTGGTGTCGTCGTCGACGCTCACGCTCCACCTCGACGGTCGCCCAGCCGCACGCCGGCGTCGTCGGTCGCGATCCGGTGACGGTGCCGCGGAAGACCATCGTGTCGCCGGGGAAGACCGAGCCCTTCATGCGGAACTTCATCCGGCCGAGCCGGCCCTTGGGGCCGGTCCAGTCGGTCAGGTAGCGCTCGAACCAGGCGGCCTGGTTCGGCGTGTTCATGAAGATGTCCTGGGTGCCGTTGCGGTTGACCGCGAAGTCGTGGTCGTGGTGCATCGGCCGCCAGTCGCGCGCGGCGAGCGCGCCGAGCACGACGGTCGTGGCGGTGACGTCGTAGGCGAGCGCGGGCAGCTCGTCGCCCGCGTCGACCTCGGCCGGCGGTGAGCATCCGGTATCAGCGGCCATCAGCTTCCTCCCCTCCGCGGTAGCCGAAGCCGGTGTAGGACTCGACGCCGACCAGCTCGTCGCGCTGGTTCAGGTACTCGACGTCGATCACCCAGAACCGACCGGTGCCGAGCTTCGTGGTCTTGGGCGGCGCTGACCGACCGCAGGATCTGGCGGGTGCGAAGCCGGTCGCCGGGGCGCACGGGCTCGTCGAAGACGATCGTGTTGTCGGTCATCACCGCTTCGGGCAGCCCGAAGCGCTCCTTCAGGTCGAAGTGGACCTGGAGCGGCAGAGCCTGCTCGGTGCGGCCCGGGGCCCAGTGGTGGGGACGGAACCAGACCGACGAGCATCGTGGGCGGCGCGATCGGCCCACCGGTGAGCTCGTCGGCGACCTCGTCGTCCCAGAACAGCGGGTTGCCGTTCTCGACCGACGAGCGCGCTCGTCCAGATGTAGCCCCGCTCGACGGGGAACTCGCCGGCCTCCTCGTACTGCGCCACGCCGATGAGCGCGGCGACGTCGGGCGGGAGGTCGGCCTCGGTCACGTCACTCGTCATGCGACGACTCCTTCGGTGCGCAGCTCGTCGATCTCGTCGGCGTGAAGCCGGCCGCGGCGAGCAGCTCGTCGGTGTCGGTGACCGTCCAGTCCGGGACCTCGACCGCCGGCGCCGTGCGTCCTGTCCGGCCAGCACCGGCGCCGACCTGGCGGAAGCTGCCGTCGGTCGGGTGCCGGGCCTCGGCGATCGCACCTCGGGCCGCGACGTGCGCGTCGTCGACCAGCTCGGGCACGGAGTAGACGGGGGCGACGCAGGTGTCGGCCGGGGCCGAGCTCGGCGACCCACTCGTCCCGGGCGCGGGTGCCGAACGCCGCGCGCGAAGTCGGCCCGGATCTCGTCCTGGACCTCGTCGTCGGTCTGGTGCGTCGATCCACTGCTCGCAGGCCGAGCGCGCGGCAGAGGTTGGCGTAGAAGTGCGGCTCGATCGCGCCGACCGCCAGCCACCGGTCGTCGCGCGCAGCCGTAGATGTCGTAGCAGGCGTAGCGGCCGGTGAGGATGTTGTGGCCCGGTCCCGGGACCGTCGCCGGTGGCCAGGTACTCGTCGATGTAGAGCGACATGAGCGACAGCACGCCGTCGGCGACCGAGACGTCGAGGTAGGCGCCCTCGCCGGTCGCGCCCGCGCGCGACGAGCGCCGCCAGGATCGCCATCACCGCGTGCATGCCGCCGCCGGCGCGTGTCGGCGACCGTCGCACCGGGGATCGGCGGGCTCGCCGCCGGGGGCGCGCTCGGAGCAGTCGAGGTAGCCGCCGACGGCGAGGTAGTTGAGGTCGTGGCCGGCCCACTGCGCGCGCGGGCCGGTCTGGCCGTAGCCGCTGGTCGAGCAGTAGACGACGCCTGGGGTTGCACCGCGTCGACGCCGTCGTAGCCGATGCCGAGCCGGTCGACGACGCCGGGCCGGAAGCTCTCGATCACGACGTCGGCGTGCTCGGCGAGCCGGAGGAACGCCTCGCGCCCCGCGTCGGCCTTGAGGTCGAGCAGGACCCGCCGCATGCCCCGGTGCCCGCTGTAGGCGTAGAACGGCGGCATGATCTGCACGCCGGCCCTGCGTGGGACCGGGCCGACCTTGACGACCTGGGCGCCGTAGTCGGCGAGCCACGCGCGACGCGCGCGTGGCCGGGCCCGACGGTCGCCGAGGTCGAGCACGTGACGCCGTCGAGGAGCGGCGTCACGGTCGACCGCTCAGAAGTTCTTGGGGAGCCCGAGGCCGCGGCGGGCGATGATGTTCTTCTGGATCTCCGACGAGCCGCCACCGATCGTGTCGATGACCGTGTAGCGGTAGGTCGACTCGGCCCGGCCCTCCATCGGGCGCCTCCTCGGTCTTCACCCGCAGCTGGCTGCCCGGCCCGCCGATGTCCATCGACGCGTCGGCGAGGCGCTGGGAGAACTCCGGTGGCGAACAGCTTGTACTCCGACGACTCGACGGTCGGCGGCGGCGCCCCCCGGCGCCTCTCGGCCGTCACCGACTCGGTCGACGACCCGCAGGCCCAGCACCCGGGCCACCTCGGCCGTCGGTGACCAGGCGGGCGATGCGGCTGCGGACGACCGGGTCGTCCTTCAGCGGCTCGCCGTCGCGCTCGGTCGGTCCGCACGTACTCGCACAGCAGGTCGAGGCGCTGCTTGATGGGCGAGAAGGTGAACATGGTGAAGCGCTCGAGGTCGAGCGCCTGGGAGATGTACTGGAAGCCCTTGTTCACCTCGCCGACGACGTACTCGTCGGGGACGAAGACGTCGTCGATGAAGACCTCGTTGGTGCGCTCGTCCCCCATCGTCCAGATGCCGTTGATGGTGACGCCGGGCTGGTCGAGCGGCACGAGCATCAGCGTGATGCCGTGGTGCTTGTTGTCGGGGTCGGTGCGGGCGCCGAGCCAGTACCACTCGGCGAAGTGCGCCGAGGTGGTCCAGGTCTTCTGGCCGTTGAGCAGCCAGCCGGTCCTTGCCGTCCTCGGTGTGGCGCACCGCCTTGAGCTTCATGGACGCCGCGTCGGAGCCGGCGTCGGGCTCGCTGTAGCCGACGGCGAACTCGACCTCGTTGCGGAGGATCATCGGCAGGAACTTCTCCTTCAGGAAGTCGCTGCCGTGGGCGATGAGCGTCTTGCCGATGATGCCGACGCCCTTGCCGATCTGGGGGCCGCCCCGGCCGGCGAGCGCCTCGTTGAGGAGGTACTCGTAGACGCCCTCGCCCTCGCTGGCCGCCGTACTCCTTGGGCCAGGTGATGCCCAGCCAGCCCTTGCGCCCGAGCTCGGCCATGAACGCGCGGCGCTTGGGCGTGTCGACGATCTGCGCCATGTTCTCGCGGGTGACGTCGAAGACGTCGGGGTCGTCGCGGCGTCGAGGAACGCCTCGACCTCGGCGACGAAGTCGAGCTGCTCCGGGGAGAACTCGAAGTCCATGGTGCGCCTCCCAAATCTGACGGGTCGTCAGAAATGATACGGCGCACCGGCCGGACAGCCAAGCTCGGCGGCGGCAAGAATGGCCGTCATGGGTGCCGAGGTCGTCGTCTTCGTGTGGGACTCCACCTACGGGGCGTTCGGGGCGCTCGCCGACCTGAGGCGCCACCACGCAGACGCCGAGTGGCTCGACCACCTCGCGGTGGTGGAGAGGCACCGCTCCGGCCGGGTCGCCACCCACACGACGCACGGGTCGGTGGTGGAGGGAGCGGCCTGGGGTGCGCTTGCCGGGGGGCTGGTCGGGATGCTCTTCGGTCCGGCGGGGGTGCTGCTGGGGGCGGCCGCCGCCGGGGCCGCGGGGGCCGCGCTGGAGGACGTGGTGAAGGAGACCGGTCTGCCGGAGAACCTCCTCGCCGACGTGCGACGGTCGCTGGAGAAGCAGAGCTCGGCGTTGGTCTTCGTGGGCCACACCGACGAGGCCGAGGTGGTGGTCTCCGCCGTCGACGAGCTGGCCCCCGACGGGATGGTCCGTCACGGGATCAGCGAACAGGCCCTCGTCCGGATCGAGGAGAGCATCTCGCTCTGATCTCGTGTGGCCGTATGGCGTCAGGCGAGCTCGCGGGGAGGCTCCGAGCCGAACTCCTCGGTGCGGTAGCGCTCGACCACGAGGTCGGCCGGCCAGCTGCGCGGCCGCAACCCGGCCTTGATCCAGAGGTGGTCGAGGAACTCGGAGACCTCGGGCAGCTGCTCCCACACCGACGGGAGGAAGGTGCCGCGGGCCGGCCCGGCCGAGATGAGCAGGCCGTCGATCCCCGGCCGGACCGCCGCCGCCAGCTGATCGAGGCCGTGCACGTCGACGGGCTCGAGGGGTGTGAGCACCGAGACCTTGATCTCCATCTCCCGGTAGTCGACGGCAGTCACCGCGGGAAGCCGCGGATCGTGGAACGCGGCTGCGACGGCGTTGGAGGCGACGTCGACCAGCAGCGGCCGTCTCGGCTCGATCGACCCGATGCAGCCGAGCAGACGCTCGTGGCGGCGGAGGGTGACGAACGAGGCCCCCGGCTCACGCAGCTCATCCGGTGCCGACCCGGGGTCCGGGAGGCTGGCGCGGCCCTGGACGAGGGCGGTGCGCACCGCCTCGTCGGCGACCGCCAGCAGCAGCTCGCGGTGCTCTTCGGAGACGTGGGGGGTGCTCACGTCGGGAGTGCTCATGACAGGACGAACGCTCCGTAGCCGACCACCCTCGACCGGTCGCCGGCGGTGTCGCCGGAGTTGCGCAGGTCGACGGCGGTGACCTCCAGGCCGTGGCGCTCGGCCGCATCGAGGAGCCCTGCCACCGGGTAGGCGCCGCAGGCGTCGTACGGCCCGACCTCTGCGCTGCGCTTGCCAGCGATTGCCTCCGCCGTTGCGCGGTCCCGCGCGACGGCCTCCTCGTAGTTGAGGTAGTGGCTGAGGTCGGAGCTGACCACGATCACGGTCTCGGGCCCACCCCAGAGGAGGTCCAACACGTCTGCGACCTCTGCCGGCAGGGACTGGCCGACCACGATCGGCAGCACTCGGATCTCGGGGCCCAGGGCCCTGAGCAGGAACGGGAGGTGCACCTCGAGGCTGTGCTCGGGGGCGTGGGCGCGGTCGTCGAGGTGCACCGCGGGGTGCACGAGCGCGGTGCTGCGCGCCTCGTCGTCGACCAGCACCGGGCCGAGGGGCGTGTCGAACGCGTCGACGGTGGGAAGGGCCAGGCCGTCGACCGGCACCCGGTGGGCGGGACCCAGGAGCAGCACCCGGGAGACAGCGCCCCGGCCTGCGACGAGCCGGGCATAGGCCGATCCCGCGATCGGGCCTGAGTAGACGTAGCCGGCGTGGGGCGCGATCAACGCCTTCGGCACCGGGCCTTCAGGGCGGGCGGCAGCGATGTCGCGGTCGACCGTGGCAGCCAGATCGGCGGGGTCGTCGGGGTAGAAGAGCCCGGCCACCGCGGGTGGGCGCAGGGTGAGGGTCACCGCGCTGCCCGATCCTCGGAGCTGCGGTAGTCGGCGAGGCGCACCGGCATCCGGCGCGCGCCCAGTCCCCGGGCGGTCCGTCGAAGACCCCGGCGATCGAGGTGCCGCAGCTCCGACAGCTCCCGTCGTCGGAGAGCGACCACGACCCCAGCACGTACCAGTCGCGCTCGATGACGGCGTCGCCGCATCCGGGGCAGAAGGTCGTGTCGCCCGCACGGTCGTGCACGTTCCCCGTGTAGACGTAGCGCAGCCCGTTGGCCATCGCGATCTCGCGGGCCCTCGTGAGCGTCGCCGGAGGCGTCGACGGGACTTCCATCATCTTGTAGTCAGGGTGGAAGGCGCTGAAGTGGATCGGCACGTCCTGCCCGAGGTTCTCCGCGATCCACGCCGTCATCCGACCGAGCTCCTCGTCGCTGTCGTTGTGGCCGGGGATGACCAGGTTGGTGATCTCGAACCAGACGTCGGTCTCGTCGTGCAGGTACAGCAGGGTGTCGAGCACCGGTTGGAGGGAGCCCATCGCCACGTGCCGGTAGAAGTCCTCGCTGAACGCCTTGAGGTCGATGTTGGCGGCGTCGATGTGGCGGAAGAAGTCGGGGCGTGCATCGTCGCAGATGTAGCCCGCCGTCACGGCCACAGTACGAACGTCCATCTCGTGGCATGCGATCGCCACGTCCACGCGCGTACTCGAGGAAGATCACCGGGTCGTTGTAGGTGAAGGCCACCGATCGGCATCCCAGGTCAGAGGCGGCGGCGGCGATCGTGGCGGGGGACGCCTGGTCGGCGAGGGTGTCCACCTCCTTCGACTTCGAGATGTCCCAGTTCTGGCAGAAGCGGCAGGCGAGGTTGCATCCGGCGGTCCCGAACGAGAGCACCGGGGTCCCGGGGAGGAAGTGGTTGAGCGGCTTCTTCTCGATCGGATCCACGCAGTAGCCGCTCGAGCGCCCGTATGTGGTCAGCACGACCTGGTCGTCGATCCGGCCCCTGACGAAGCACACCCCCCGCTGGCCCTCCCGCAGCTTGCAGGCGCGAGGGCAGAGGTCGCACTGGATGCGCCCGTCCTCGAGCACGTGCCAGTACTCGGTGGGCACGGTGTCCGGGTCGGCCAGGCTGATCTCGGCTGTCATCTCTACGGTCCACGATAGGGATGCGGCTCCCCGTACGGGCGGGCCGAAGGTCACCAATCGGCCGCCCGGAGCGCCAAGATGGGTCGGTGCGGGCGCTCGGAATCGACATCGGAGGCACCGGGATCAAGGGTGCGCCGGTCGACACCGTGACCGGCGAGCTCCTCGCGGATCGGCGACGGGTCCTCACCCCGGATCCCCCGACGCCGGGTCCCGTGGCGGAGGTCGTCGGGGACCTCCTCCACCACTTCTCCCACGACGGCCCGGTGGGGTGCACCTTCCCCGGCGTGGTGGCGCACGGGGTGGTGCGCACCGCCGCGAACGTCGATCCCTCCTGGATCGGGGTCGACGCCGAGGAGCTCCTCACCGAAACCGTGGGCCTGCCGGTGACGGTGCTCAACGACGCCGATGCCGCTGGGCGTGCCGAGATCGAGCTCGGTGCGGGCCGCGGCAACACAGGAACCGTGCTGGTCGTCACCCTCGGCACCGGCATCGGCACGGCGCTGTTCGTGGACGGCGCGCTGGTCCCCAACACCGAGCTGGGCCACGTGGAGATCCGAGGGCTCGAGGCGGAGCAGCGGGCCTCCAACGCGGTGCGGGAAGACGCGGGGGTTGAGCTGGAAGCAGTACGCGAAGCGTCTCGACGAGGTGCTCGCCGTCTTCGAGGGCCTGCTCAGCCCGGATCTGATCGTGATAGGTGGCGGCATCTCCAAACGTGCGGACGAGTACATCCCGCACCTGACCATCACGACCGAGGTGGTCCCGGCCATGCTGCGCAACCAGGCCGGGATGGTAGGAGCGGCGATGGCGGTCGGCGGCGCCTGACCACGTGGCGCTCCCGGTGCTCGGGGATCGGGGCTGGTAGCGTCACCCCCCATGCTCACTGTGCTCCTGGCGGTGATAGCAGTCCTGCTGGTCGCGGGCTGGGTGGTCCTCACCTTCGTCGTGAAGTCGAAGCAGAGCGGGGGCGCGGAGGAGGCCCGCGACCTCCTCGGAGGCGACGAGTCGATCGTCGTCTTCGACGAGAAGGCTGTCTGCCGTGGCACCGAGTCCGGTCCTCTCAACGAATGGGTAGGGATGGGCAGCCTCGGCCTCAACGACGAGGAGCTGGTCTTCGTGCGCTGGTCGCCCCATGACGTCCTCCGAATGTCCCGATCCGACATCCGGAGCCACCTCTTCACCACCGAGCACCTCGGCCGTGAGTACAAGCAGCCGATCCTCCAGATCACCTTCGCGAACCCAGAACACGACGAGGGCGAGACCCCGGGGCAGGACGTGGTGGCCTGGGTCGTCGAGGACCAGGACGCCTGGAACGAGGCATTGAAGGGCTGATCGGTACGTCGAGTGGGAGCTGGTCAGCATCCGGGACGAGGTATAGGGTCGGCGGCCTGGACCAACTGAGAGGGCTCGAGATGAAGCTGCTGCGATCCACGGTTGCCGTTGCGTTGCTCGTGGGGGTGCTGGCGGTGCTGGCCCCCGCCCCGGCTGGGGCGACGGTCAACGTGAACACCACGGCCAACGAGCTGAACGGCGACGGAGACTGCTCGCTGCGAGAGGCGATCCAGTCGGTCAACTCCGGTGTCGCGGCAGACGCCTGCGGCTCCACGACCGGCCCGATCGTGCTTCCTGCCGGCACCTACCCGGTCAGCTCCCAGCTCACCATCACGGCCACGATGACCATACGTGGGGCTGGAGCAGGTGAGACGGTGATCGACACGTCCGGCTTCGCCGGGACGCTCTTCAACCTCCCCGGCAGCGCCTCGTTCACGCTCGAGGGGGTCACTGCCACCGGTGGCGCCTCCTACTACCTCAACGGCCCGTGCGGCCCGGTCGCGACGTTGACGGTGAACGACTCGGTGCTCGACGGGGCCGCGAGCTACGGCATCAACAACTGCAGCGGACCGATCAACGTGAACGGGACGACGATCGACGGCTCGGGCAGCTACGGCATCAACAACAACGATGGCGATGTCAGCCTCACGGACAGCGCCGTCTCGAGCTCGGGGTCGTACGGGGTCAACACGAACGGCGGCAGCAGCACCCTCGTGCGCTCGACCGTCTCCGCATCGGGCGACTACGGCATCAACGCGAACGACGGCAGCGTGAGCCTCACCGACTCGGCCCTCGTGGGCGCGGGAGACTACGGAATCAACACGTTCAGCGGGGACATCACCCTCGTGCGCTCGACCGTCTCCGATCCGGGCCGCTACGGCATCAACACAGCTGCGGGCGCGGTGAGCCTCACGAACAGCACGGTCTCCGGGGCCGACGAGACTGCCATCAACAACTCGCGGGGTCAGATCACTCTCGAGTCCTCGACGGTGCTGGGTGGTGGCGAGGAGGTCATCTACTCGGGCATGGAGGCGGCGATGGTGAACAGCATCATCGTCGGAGGTAGCGCCGCCGTCGCCTGCGATCTGCCATCGGTGAGCTCCGGTGGTTACAACCTCGTCGACGACGCTACCTGCGGTCTCTCGCAGTCCACAGACCTGGAGAGCACAGATCCCGAGCTCGGAGCACTGGCTGACAACGGCGGCCCGACCTTCACGCACATGCCACAGGCAGGCAGCCCGGCGATCGACACCGGGGGCGACTGCCCGTCGGACGACCAGCGCAGCGAGCCCCGTCCCGCCGACGGCGACGACGACGGGGACGCGGCCTGCGACCGCGGTGCGGTGGAGATCCAGCCGGCGGAGCCGGTGCCTTCCACCACGACCACCACCACGACCGGTCCGACCTCGCCGACAGCGGCTGCACAGCCGCAGACGCCGGCCTTCACCGGCTAGCGGCGCTGCTCTAGCTCCTCGACGCTCCGGAGCTGATCCGCGGGCTGGTTGCGCTGGCCCCTGGCTCGTACACCATCGTCTCCGCGGACCGGCCTCGCACCCGCACCGGACCGATCGGCTGCCACCCGGTGGAGGGTCCCCCTGCCGCCGAGACCGTCTCCTCCGCGGCCAGAACGCCGCGCGAATGCCCCTTCGCGAAGTCGGTGAGGCGGGCCGCCACGTTCACGACATCGCCGATCACGGTGTACTCGTAGCGGCTGGCCGTGCCGATGTAGCCGGCCACCGCGTCGCCGGTCGCCACGCCGATGCCGGCGGTGGGGCCCTCCGGGAGCCCGGCCAGTGCGGCCGGCAGGGATGCGGCAGCTCGCAGGGCCCGGGCCGCGTGGTCGGGTTGGTCCTCGGGCGCGCCGAAGACGCAGAGCGCGGCGTCCCCCTCGAACTTGTTCACGTGGCCCCCGGCCTCGGTCACCACCTCGACGACAACCCCGAAGAAGCGGTTCAGCATCCGCACCACCTCCTCGGGGGTGTGGCTCTCCGCGTAGGCGGTGTAGCCGTGCAGGTCGACGAAGAGCACCGTCACCGGGCGGCGTCCGCCGCCGAGCGAGGGCTTCTCCTCGAGGGAGTGCCGCGCGACCTCCGGCCCGACCTGGCGGTCGAGCAGGTCGGAGAGCTCCGACCGTTCGCGGAGGCCGTGGACCATCGAGTTGAAGCCAGCGCTGAGACGGCCGATCTCGCCGATGTCGTCCACCGGGACCTCCACCTCGAGGTCGCCCTCCTCGACGTCTCGCAGCGCGTCACGGACCCGGTTGATCGGGTCCGCCACCGAGCGGGCGGCCGCCCGCATGACGAGTCCTCCGGCGACGATCGCGGTGACGACGAGAACGGTCAGCTGCCAATCGAGGTCGCGCTGATCCTCGGGAACCGTCACCGGCGCCAGGCCGAGCGCGAGCAGCGGGATGGCGCTGCCCAGGAGCCAGGCGAGCATCAGGCGGGGGAGGATCTCCCGGCGTTGGGAGGGGAGCTCGGCGTCCGCCAGCGCGAGCGCGTAGATGGGCCTGAAGTGACGCTCCAGCAGCAGGTACAGCATCGAGCAGGTGACGAGCCCCGCGAGCGTGATCCCCACGCTCACACGTGCTGCATCGTCGTTGAGCAGGCCGAAGATCACGGCGGCCCCGAACCAACCGAGGAACGCCGAGAGGGTCTGGCGGAGCGGCTGGCTGAGGGTGTCCCGGCGTTCGCCCGGGCTCGGCTCCCGCCCTTCCCTCACCCAGGCCATCGCGTGGCGGAGGAACATGGCGTTCACCGGGACGGCGAGGAAGACGGTCACCGCGAGGTACAGCGCGAAGACCGCGACGTTGATGTTCTCGGCTCGACCGCCCTCAGGGAGCTCGACCGGGAAGAGCCACCGGAGGTAGGTGAGGACCAGCACGGCCCCGGTGCCGTTCGCCGCGAGCTGGAGCAGCAGGACGCCGCGGATCGCCACCCGCGCGGCAGCTGGGCGGCGGCGGCGTAGGCGGAGCGACCGGCGCCGAAGCCCTCCGGGGCGTTCGACCGTGGTCATGGTCCCCGAGTGTAGGGAGGACCACCTCCTGTGGTCGGAGACCGGCGCCTCTCAGCGCGTCACGTGTCGTTCGAGCTGGGCCTGGGTACGGACGGTTCGCCGATCTGTAGGGCGTCCGGGTCGAAGTGCTCGAACTCCGCCAGGGTGGAGACGGGAGCACCCGCGGCCCCGTCGAACGCGAGCGTCTCGACGGGAGCCTCGACCTCGGCCTCGACCAAGTCCTGGAGCTGCGCTCCGGGCACGTGGATCCCGGACTCGCCGTGGTCCTGGGGCATGAGCGAGGTGCAGACGCGGCAACGGCCCACGCCGGCCTCGTTCTTGGCTCCGCAAGTCGGGCAGAACGCCTTCTCCCGCTTGGGCTTCGTAGATCCCTTCCTGAACAGCGCCACTTCCGCCCTCCTGTCGTGCTCCGCCCGGCACCGTCCTCGCCCCGCCGCAGCGTTGGTGCATCATCGGCCCGCGCTGCCCGGCGCTTGAGCAGGGTGCAGGCAACTTGGTGCGGAAGACCCATGTGTCGCTCACAGCTCGTGCTCCCAGCCGCGGTTGGGGAGGGGGGAGCGGGACCCTCCGGGGGAGAGGAGCCAACGCTCTCGGTCCGCGGTGATGCGGCCGATCCGTGTGGGTTGGTCCAGGCCGTGGGTCGCGAAGGTCTCGGCCACGCGCTCCTCGTCGGGGGCGGAGAAGCACAGCTCGTAGTCGTCGCCGGCGACCAGCGCGCGGGCCGGCTCCACCCCGGCCGCGACCGGAACCGCCTGCTCGTCGATCTCGACACCCACCTTCGAGGCGTAGCAGATGTGCCCGAGATCACCGGCCAGCCCGTCGGAGATGTCGATCATCGCAGTGGCGCCGGCGGTCGCCGCCGCGCGCCCCTCGAGCTGCCGGGGAAGCGGCCTGTGCAGGTGCCGTGCCGAGTCGGGGGAGGGAGCGCGGCCCGCCGTGAGGTCGTCGAGGGCCCCTGCCGCGAGGCCGAGCACACCCGTGACGAAGACCGAGTCCCCCTCGCGGGCTCCACCGCGCAGCACGGCACCCTCGGGACCGGCCCGGCCGAGCACCGCGACCGAGACCGTGAGCACCGGTCCGGCGGTGGTGTCCCCACCCACCAAGGGGCACCCGAGCGTCTCGGCGGCCTCGATCAGCCCGTCCGCCAGCCCGTCCGCGACACCTGAGTGCGGAGGGACCGTGACTGCGGCCACCGCGGCGATCGGTGAGCCCGCCATCGCGGCCACGTCGGAGAGGTTCACCGCGAGCGCCTTCCAGCCGACATCAGCCGGCTCGCACCAGGCGGTGCGGAAGTGGACGCCGTCCACCAGCACATCGGTTGACAGGAGGAGTCCGTCCTCGAGCACCGCCGCGTCGTCTCCCACCCACACCTGACCGGGAGGAGGTGTGGGCAGTCGCCGGCGGAGCCGCTCGATGAGCTCGAACTCGCCCGGCATCCCTCAGTCCCAGGGTCGCTCTTCGCGTGGATTCACAGGCCGGCCGTCGAGGTCGAACTCGATCTCGGGGGTGGCCGCTCGCTGCTCCTCCCGCATCGCATCGGCGACGCTCTGCACGGGGTCGAGCAGACCCAGGTCAGGAAGCCCTTCGATCGTCGAGAGGCCGTGCTCGGAGTCGGGTGCCTCGGGGTACAGGTCCCAGATCACCGGCGGGATCCTGGTCAGGATCTGGTCGGCGAGGTTCAACAGGCCGACCATCTCGGATGGTTTGTCGAGGCGGGAGGCCGTGAGCAGCATCCACCTACCCTTCGTCTCGAGGTCGACGAGGCCCCTGGTGGTGAGCAGGAGCTCCATCATCTCCGGCGCCAGCAGGTCGGTGGCGAACTTCCGGTCCTCGCACAGAACGACGAAGGTGCGGTTGAACTCCTCGGACTCGAGCTCGATGTCAGGCAGGCCGAGCTTCTGCACCGCCTTGTCGAGAGCACGTTCGCGTGTGACCCTGATCGTCGGCCACAATCCGTTGTGGCGGGCCATGGCGCAAGAGAAGTGGCTCCAGCGCTTGTGGATCCGCCCGTTCTCGTCCTTGTACTCGTCGTAGTACGAGTAGTCCATGACCCGGACCGGCATCCCGTTGCTGCCTTCGCGCCACATCACGTTCTCGACCCGGCGCCCGTCGCCTGCCCGGAACAGCGGGAAGGCGATGTCGGTGCTCCCGAAGCGGTCCTCGAGCGAGTACTGCAGCCCGGCCGCCGCGGCGGTGGGGACCATGGTGCGGACCCGCCGGTTCCGGACCATCGCGCCGTAGAGCATGCCCAGCCCGACGCCGACGGCGACGAGCATGACGACGGTCCCGACGAGCATCCCGTGGTCCTCGAGGAAGCTCTCAAGCGCCTCGTTGTCGCTCTCGGTCTCGACCTGAGCGATGCGGGTCAAGAGTGCGATCGTCATGTTCGCGGCCGGGTGAGACATCGGCACCATGGTCGCGCGTCCAGCGGCGTCTGCCGGGATCACGTGGCTCGCCACCGCCCCAGTCGTCCCGGGCGGCGCGATCGGACCCATGGTCGGCGCATCCGTGACAGGATCCTGGACATGGAGTACCGCACCCTCGTCCACCGGATACTCGGTGTCCCGGACATCATCCAGACCCACAACCGCAGCGAGGCCGCGGCCCGGAAGCTGCTGCAGCGCGCTTCCATGCCCCTGGACGCGGAGCACATCGCGACGGCGCGGGCGGTGATCTCGGTGACCCTCATGATGTGTGACGACGGGCTGGTCGACCCTCTCTGGGGCGGCTGGCAGACCGTCCCCGAGACAGCGGCGCTCCTCCTGCAGCGGCTCCCTGCGAACCTCCCAACGCCGGCGGCAGCCAAGACGCTGTCGGAGAACCTCTTCGAGCAGCTGCGCGAGTACGTCGTCCGCAACCCCCACGGGGAGGAGTCAGGCAGGCCGATCGACCTCCGCTGAGGTGGATGCGGAGCTTCTCAGCTCTCTCGCGCCTGCCTGGGCCTGAATATGGCGGTGTGGTCGACGACCATCACGCACTCGTCGGCCACGACCAGCTCGACTTCGAGGCTGACGAGCTCGTGACCGCTCCTCTCGAAGCTCTCCTGGACGCGGGCGCGGGTCTCGATCGTGTCCCCGTCGTGCACGGGACGCAGCATGGTCACCGCGCTCGAGGTGTGGATCCAGGGACCGAGCTCCACGTTCATCGCCAGTACGTAGTTGGCCATCCTGAGCAGCCATCCGGGGTGGGCGATCCGCTCCGTGCGGTACAGCTCGAGCCCTTCTCTGACATCGCCCAGGTACTCGTCCGCGCGCTCCGCGTGGAACCCGGTCACCAGGGTCCCCAGCACCGCACCGTCGGGGAGCGAACCGAACGAGGCCTCGGGACGTGTCCCTGGGAGGGGCGCCGGAGGGATCGTGGGTGTTCGGGAGGTAGCGGGCCGCTCACGAGGCGGCGAGGCGTGACCCGAGGCGCGCTCGGTGCCGTCGGGGCCGACGACTCGCAGGTCGAGCCGGTCGGCGGCGGCCATGGCGGACTCGACCCTGACCGTCTCGCCGTCGAAGACGGGGCTCGCGAAGCGCACCTCGATCCGGCCGCCGTCGAACCAGTCGAGCCCCCACCGCTCGACCACCGGGTGGGTTATGTAGGCGAAGACGTCGACCCCGGGAACGAGCCCTCCCACGAACCCGAAGCGGCGCGCGACCTCGTCGTCGTGGATCTTGTTCTCGGAAGCCGTCGCTGTGTTGAAAGCCTCCACCGTGTAGGACATGGACCTCATCCTTCCTCGAGAGCCCGCTCGGGGCATCCCTCCTCGGTCGGGCCGAGCGCGAAGAAGCGAACGGTTCCGAAGTCGGCGGTCAAGCTCGCCGTCGCTTGCCCACCGAGTCTGGTGGGTCCGGGACCCACGATCCGCTGGGCCGCTCGATCCCAGACCACGAGGTCCTTCTCCGGATCCAGGGCACACCAGTCCTCGATGGTGGTGGTGCTCCGGAAGCCGCGCTCGGCCATGAGGCTCACCACGGGAGCCGACCACCAGCCCTCGCCGTAGTAGCGGCTGTCGTCGGGGCGGTCGTCGATCCACTCGACCGCGTCCTGCACCTGCTTCAGCTCGGTGTCGTCCACGGCGGAGAGGGTTCGGGCCCGGTCGGGCAGGCGGTCGGCCACCATGGCTGCGGCCAGGAGGCCGAGGATGATGACTCCTGGCACGACAGCTCGAGTTTCTCGGCGGGATAGGCGATCTGTGGGGCTCGCCGAGTGCCGGTGCCGCCACAGCAGGGCCGCGCATCCGCAGAGCAGCAGCAGGAGGGCGAGGTTCCCCGCGAGCAGAGCGGGGTAGATCCGTCGGGTGCTGAGCACGTCCTGGGTCACCTTCTTCTCGGGCAGCGCGAGCAGCCACCAGGCGAGGTAGGTGAGCATGACCCCCGTCAGGACCGCGGTCGGGATCGCAACGGACGTGAGAAGGGAGCTGTCGCGCCGTCTCAGCAGCAGGTACGCGAGAAGCCCGAGTGCAGCGGCGCTGACGGCGACGACCCAGAGCACGATGAGCTCCGCCGGCAGTCCGATCTGCTGAGAGAGCACGTGCATCCGATCGAGGGGCGAAGAGAGGCCCCCGCCGCCGGGACGGGGATCGACACCCGACTGGTAGGCGATGTCCTCGGTCGCCGTGGACCACCAATCCCACCAGGCGCGTGGGGAGCCGAGCTGCACGAGGCGGAACAGCTCGAACGAGAGCACGGGCACGGCGATCCAGGGAAGCCGTACCAGCACGCGCCGGATGGGGAGTGCTCTCACACGTGCGACCGCCACCATCGCGCCGAGCACCCCCAGCGCGGCCCCGAGGATCATCGTCTTGGTCGTCACCCCGAGACCGACGGCGACGAGGGCCAGCGAGACCATCCTCAGCGCGAGCCGGTCCTCGTCGACGACCGCCGAATCGAAGAGGAGTGAGAGGCCCAGGAGCAGGAAGAAGAGCGCCGGCAGCTCTCCCTGTCCTCCTACACCCACGGAGAAGACGAGTGGCAGGAGCAGGAGGGTGAGCGCCGGTGCCACCGTCGCCACGGGAGGCCAATGCCGGAAGAGGCGCCAGATGACGAAGGCCGCTCCTCCCACGAACAAGAGGTTCGTCAGCTGGAGGCCGATCTGGGACTCGCCGAGCAGGCCGATCACGACGGCGGCCAGGAAGATGAAGGGACCGTTGGTCTGGACTTCGTGGGGGAAGAGTCGGAGCTCGTCGTAGAACCGCGCGTACTCACCGTGGTCGAACAGGTGCTGCGCGACCTGGAGGTTCATCCCGCCGTCGAAGGTCAGCGGCTCTCGAAGCGCAACCCAGCCGAAGAGGAGGACGGGCAGAGACGCGGCCAGCACCGGCAGGATAGGTGCCCACGTCGGGCCGGTCCCCCTGACGGCTCCTCCCGACATCGACAACATGCCTACACCAACGCAGCGGGTGAGCAGGTGCGCCGGTCCGCACGCTCCGGGATCAGCCTCATCATGCCTGTGGATAAGCCTGTGGAGCCTTCTGGTTTGGCCGTGACCGCCGTCACGAGTGGTTGCTGATCACCTGCGTGTGGGTGCGGTACCCACACGCTGCGTGGATGCCGGGAATCCGCCGTCTCCGACGTTCGACCTGCCTTCTCCACAGGATGTGGAGAGGCCGGGGATGAGGTCGCTGCGCTGTGGACGGATTCCTCGTGATGGGCATCACGGGACCTCCGACCACGGTGCCGTCGGAGCAGCGGCGACCGTCGCCGGCGGGTCCCGGTGGCTCTCGTGGCGACGGAACTAGAATCAGTTCTAGTTTCCGGGGTCAACCCCCGATCCCGTCACTTCCCATGACCGACACCGTCCCGCTCGAGGAGCTCACGCGCAGCCAGGCCGAGCGTCGCGGCCGCGTCATCACGGCCGCACTCGAGCTCGGGGCCGAGGGCGGTTACGACGCGGTTCAGATGCGCGACGTCTCCCAGCGGGCGGATGTGGCTCTGGGCACCATCTACCGGTACTTCTCCTCCAAGGACCACCTCTTGGCGGCCGCACAGATCGAGTGGAGCCTCGCTCTGGAGCAGGAGGTCGGCAAGCGCCCGCTGCGCGCCGGTCGGATCGCCGACCGCATGGCCGAGATCCTCCGGCGGGCGAGCAGGATCCTCGAGTACGAGCCGAAGCTGGCCGCGGCGTTGGTCTCCGCTCTCGCGTCGAGCGACAGGTCGGTGGGGATCTGCCAGCAGGAGCTGGCAGAGGTGATGACCCGAATCCAGTCCCGGGCCTTCCCACCGGAGTTCGACGCCGAGAAGCAGGGAAGGATCATCCGCACGATCGAGCTCGTCTGGTTCTCGGTGCTCATCTCCTGGGTGAACGGGTGGATGAGCATCACCGAGGTGCGCGACGAGCTCACCGTCGCCGCTCACCTGCTGCTGGATCAGTACGGCTGAGCCACTCGCGGCTACGGGAGCGCCGGCAGCTCCGCCTGGTACAGCCAGTCGTCGAAGAGCGCGTCGAGCTCCTGGTCGCTGATCTCCTCCGACAGCTCTACCAGGTCCTGCGTCGACGCGTTGTCGTAGGAGAACCGGTCGACCCATTCGTGGAGGATGGTGAAGAACGCTTCGTCTCCGACGGTGTGGCGGAGGGCGTGCAGCGTGAGGGCACCTCGGTTGTACACGGGCGTGTCGAACATCAGGTCCACCCCGGGGTCACCCGGCGGGGTGGTCTCGTTCTCGGCCATGTAGGCCTGGAGCTCCTCGTGCATGGCGGAGAGGGCGGCATCGACGTCGTAGGAGGGCTCGCTGTGCTCGAACCAGAGCGCCTCCGAGTACGTCGCGAACCCCTCGTTCAACCAGATGTCCGCCCAGGTGCTCGGGGTCACCGAGTTCCCGAACCACTGGTGGGCGAGCTCGTGGGCGGCGACGCGCTCCACCTCGACGTCGGAGATCTGGACACCGCCTTCACCCAGGATCTCGTTGCCGAACAGGGGGATCGTCTGGGTCTCGAGAGCCGCTCCGACCGGGCCGGGGACCACGACCACCCCATAGGCATCGAACGGATAGGCACCGAAGGTCTCGGCGAAGAAGTCGACCATCTCGGCGTTCTCCTCGAAGGCCAGCACCCCACGGTCGGCCAGCGACGTGGGGTACCAGCTGCGCAGCGGCACCCCGTCGGGCGTCTCGCCTTCCCACAGCTCCATGTCGCTGATGACGACGGTGGCGAGGTACGGCGCCATCGGCTGGTCCATCTCCCACACCCAACGGGCGGCTCCCTCGCTCGGCGCGGTCTCGGTGAGGATCCCGTTCGAGACCACCTCCAACCCGTCCGGGGCGGTGACGCGGATGGTGAACGTGGCCTTGTCGGAGGGGTGGTCGTTGGAGGGGAACCAGGTGGAAGCGCCGTCGGGCTCGCCGAACACGTAGGCACCACCCTCGTCGAGGCCGACCCATCCCAGTGCCACGGGGAGAGCTCCAGTGACGTGCTGCTGGGGTGTGCCGTGGTAGGTGACGCTCGCCTGGAAGTCGCTGCCGGGAGGGATGGGCCTCGAAGGCTCGACGCGCACCTCGTTGCCGTCCCTCTCGAAGCTGGCGTCGTCTCCGTCGACCATGATCCGATCCAGCTCGAACCCGGTCAGGTCCAGGTTGAACGAGCGGAGGTGCTCCCGTGCCTCGGCATGGATGTTCACCATCCCGTCGAGCCGGGAGCTCTCGGGATCCCAGACCAGGTCGAGCGAGTACTGCCCGACGTCGTAGCCACCGTTGCCGAGGTCGGGGAAGTAGGGATCGTCGAGCCCCGCAGCCCCCTCGATAGGGTCTCCTAGCGTGGTGGTGGGTCGGGATTGCGGGGAGTCGGTGCTGCCCGTGCTCGCCGACTCCGCCGAGCCGCGTGAGCAGGCGGCCGTGAGGACGATCGCAGCCAGAGCCGCTGCTCGAAGGCTGCGCTCGATGGACCGAACCCGCCTCTGACCCACCGCTCGACCCTACTCCTGCCCCGTGGCTCGCCGGGCGTCAAGGGAGCGGCTCGAGCGGGTGCTCACCGATGTCGATCGGGTGTTCCGGCAGGTCGCCGGCGACGATCGGGGGCAGCACCTCGCGCAGGCGCGGCGGCAGCAGTGGCTCCCCGGACCCGAGCAGGTCCTCGAGGCTCCACCAGCGGTGCCCGTCGAAGGCCTGGGCCTCGAGGAGCTCGAGGTGGGTGGGCCGGTACTCGGCCCTCCCTTCGCACCACGCCACGTGGATGTACTCGTCCTGGTCGAAGTGGAGCCCGGCGAAGTCGAAGATGTTGTGCTGGCGCCAGATGCAGGGACCGACCTCGGCCTCGATGCCGGTCTCCTCGTACAGCTCCCGGCGTGCCGCCTGAGCGCTCGTCTCTCCGGGGTCGATCCCGCCGCCGGGTATCTCCCACCAGGGCGGGATCGTGCGGTCGGCGGGATCGTGCGCCCGGAGCAGGAGGATCTCGCGGGCGTCGTTGAGCAGAACTGTGCGGGCCGCCTTCCGCCGCAGCGTCCAGGCCATCGCCGCACGCTACCGCCCCGGGTCAGCGGAAGCGGGCCAGGTGCGCCTGCGACGCCCCTGCTACTTCCGGGCTACCGGGATCTTCGTGGCCTCGGCCTTCTCCGTGCGGATCGGACGCGATGCCGGCCAGGGTGAGACCCACGAAGGGGTCGGCAGTAGCCTCGGTCTCGATGTCCGTCGAGAGCGCCGAGCCGAGATGCAGCGAGCCCGAGGTGTCGGAGAACGAGGCGTCGGAGTCGGCACGTCCGCTTCCCAGTGGGCGTCACGGGTTGAGTCGGGCGGAGGTGGAGGCTTCCCAACGGGTGCGCATGCTCGACGCCGTCGCCGCGGTGGTGTCCGAGAAGGGCTACGGCGCGACGACCATCGCGGATGTCGTCTCCAGGGCCGGGGTGTCACGTAGCACCTTCTACGAGCACTTCCGGAGCAAGGAGGAGTGCTTCCTCGCCGCCTTCGACATGGCGATCGATGTGCTGCTGGGCGGGATGGCGGCAGGCGTCGAGGGGGCCGGGTTCGATTGGCGCGACCAGGTGCGCTCGGCGTTGGGTTCCGCTCTGAGGGTGCTGGCCGACGAGCCGGAGTACGCGAGGGCGATGATCGTCGAGGCGGCCGGGGCGGGTGAGGCGGCGCTGGCTCGGCGGGTGGATGTGTACCGCCGGTTCGGCCGGTTCTTCGCGGAGATGCACCGCCAGGCTCAGAGCTCGGCCTCCGCACCGGATCCCCTTCCGGACGACGTCCTGTTCGCGATGGTGGCGGGGGTGGCGGAGCTCATCAGCCTGCGTCTGCTCGATGGGCGCGCCGCAGAGCTCCCCGCGATGGAGCCGAAGGTGAGCTACCTGGTGTTCAGGGTGCTCACCACCCCCGAGGAGGCCCAGCGGGTGCTCATCAGCGCGCCGCGCTGAGTGCTGGCGCGGGATCCGGATCAGCAGGGGTCGATGAGGTTCTCGGCTGCGGAAGGCACCGACGATGGAGGCTCGAGGAAGTCGGCCTGGCCGACCCCGGTGGAGACGAGGGTGGCGACGGTCCCGTCGATCGCCCACTCGCTGCTGTCGAAGGTGCCGGCGGCGAAGTCGTAGCGCTTGGTGAACAGAGTCCGCCCGCCGTCGGAGGACGGGCCGCAGCCGAAGTCGTGGCGAGCACCCTCGAGCCCGTCGGGGTATCCGTCGTACAGGACGAGTGGCTCGCCGCTGTCGCTGACCGGGCTGAGGCTGCCGTCGACCACCACCGCGAGCTGCACGCCGAGGAAGCCGGCCGAGGTGGCGCCGTAGAAGATCTCCACCCGACCGTCCTGCTCGATGTCGGCGAGGTCGAGGTGCTGGGCCTGACCAAGGCCGGGGAGCTCCTGGTAGCCGACGGAGGAGGCGCAGAGCCTCAGGACGGCGTCGCTACCGGCGAAGATGTGCAGCACCCGGTCGTCGGTACCGTCCCCGTCGACGTCGGCGGACTGGACCCCGGGATCTTCGCAGCGGGGATCGTCGGTCGCGTCGACTGCGGTGGTGGGGGCCGTCGTCGGCGCCGAGGTCGTGGTGGTGGGAGGCTCGGTGGTCGTGGGCGCCGAGGTCGTGGTGGTGGAGTCGCCGGCGGTGACCTCGTCGTTGTCTTTCGAGTCACCGCCGCACGAGGCGATGAGCATGGCGAGGGTCAGGGCGAGACCGAGCGCCGGGGTGAGGAACGGCATGCGCTTCACCTCTCGAGTGTCGCAGCTGCGCTGCAGTTGGTGGTGGCAAGGTCGCTGGAACCGACGAGCGGCCATCGAGAGGTGACGCCGTGGAGGGGAAGGTAGACGCGTCGCGCCGGGACGCACCACGGTCATCCGTCACGCTCCGCGACGGGGCGCCCCCGCGCGCCCTGCGACCGATGTCACCGATCTTCGCGGCGGTCGGGGTGGCGGGAGGCTGGGGCGTGGGGTACTGTCGAACACATGTTCGACAGTGGAGCCGGTCCTGGCGGCGCCTTGGAGGATGCCCCGGAAGCCGGCGTGTCCGCCCCGGCGCGCGGATCGGGATACGGGGGATGCGACGACGACGGGCTGGTGGAGGCGTTGGTGCAGGTGGGCTGTCTCGAGTCCGCGACGCGCCTCGAGCTGGTGCGTATGGCTGCAGAGGTCGATGCACGTGAGCTGTGGGCCGCCGACGGCCAGTCGGGGCTGGAGGCCTGGCTCGAGCTGCAGCTGGGCCTGCGGCGTCGCAGCGCGGCCGAGATCGCAGGGGTCGCGCGCGTCATCGGCGACCTGCCGGCCCTGGCTCGTGCCTTCGGCGAGGGACGCCTGTCCTGGGACCAGCTGGTGGCGCTCTGCGCTCTGGCCACAGGCGAGACAGACGCCGAGTGGGCAGCAGAGGGCCCCGGTCTGGCACCCGAGACGCTGTGGGCGATGCTGCGGGCCCGAAGGTGTGTGACCGGGCGGCACGCGAGGTCCACGAGCAGCGCAGCCTGCGGTTCCGGCGTCGCCTGGAGGGCGGCACCGGGATCTCCGCCGTGGTGGCCGACGAAGAAGCCGAGCGCCTGAGGGTGGCGCTCGACCGCATCAGCGAGGCCCACCTCGCCCCCGACCCCGCCACAGGCGCCTATCCGTCCCTCGCCCAGCAGCGAGCGGATGCACTCGGATGTCTGGCGGGCCTGCGCCTCGGCGCTGACTGCGACCCCGACCGCGCCACAGTGGTGGTGCACGCCGACGTGGGCCTTCTCAGCGCCGAGGAGCCCACCGGGCGTGCACAGCTGGCCGACGGGACCGCGATCGCCGCCGAGGTGGTGCGCCGCTTGGCCTGCGACAGCCGCATCGAGTGGGCGCTGAACGGCCCAGGGGGCACCACGCTCGGCGTGGGCCGTGCCCGGCGCTCCTGGCCGGGCTGGTTGGCTCGCCACATCCGCGCCCGAGACGGCGAGTGCTGCCGTCACCCAGGCTGTGCCAGACCGATCCACCACATCCACCACATGCGCCAGTGGTGCCGGGGTGGCAGCACCGACTCCGCGAACGGCCTCGGGCTGTGCTTCTTCCACCACCACCTCGTGCACGAGGGCGGATGGAGCATCACCGGCGACGCCGACGGTGAGCTGGTCTTCGCATCCCCGACCGGGAGGAGCCTGCTCTCGTACCCGGTCAGACCCCCACCGTCGCCAGAAGATCGCGGATCTCGTCGATCGGTACCACCCATCCGCGGTCCAGGCTCTCGTAGCTGCGGGTGAAGTTGATGCCCACGATCTCACCGTCGTGCACGACCGGACCCCCGGAGGACCCCTCGCCCAGCACCGCGCTGGTGTTCATCACCTCACGGGCGTCGCCACCGACCAGCTCGTGGAACTCCTCCGCGGACACGAAGCTGATCACCTCGCCGTGCACCACGCTGATCGAGAGGGTGGTGGAGTTGTCGGGGTACCCGAGCGACTGGATGGCGCTGCCGGCCCGCAGCTCGGAGGAGGACCCGATCGCGACGGGCTCGAGCGGGACCTGCTCCACCGGAGCGCCGGTCTCGTAGTCGGAGGTGATCTGGATGATCGATGCGTCCTGGTCGTCCGAGCTGCCCACCCACTCGGCGATGTAGCGCGGCTTGACCGGCTGGTCCTCGCCCGGGCTCACCATGATCACGAAGTGGTCGGGCTCGGTCTCGTCCTCGAGGCCCTCCAGCAGCTCCTCGAGAGCGTCGAGGCTCTCGGCGCCCGGGTCCGCCACGTGGGCGTTGGTGAGGATGTGGCCCTCGTCGGTGATCACGGCGCCGGAGCCGGTCCAGAGGATCTCGCCCTCGTTGTCGGCCGCGCCGATGAGGACCGTCGACGCCTTCACCCCGGCGAGCTGCTCGGCGGCGCTCGGCTCCTCATCCCCCTCGTCATCGGCGACGAGGCCCAACACGGCCAACATGGCGAACGCGACCAGCACCGCAGAGCACGCCACCAGGATCGGGAGCAGGCGGCGGCGGGGGGCGCGGTGCACGCCTGCGGTCACCACCTGGATCCGCTCTCCGGCGTCCTCGTCACCGAGCAGCATCTCGAACACGCCCTGCGCCCGGTACGGGGAGGTGAGGCGCCTGCCGTCGACGAAGCTGCCCCGGGTGGATCCGAGGTCCTGTATCACCCAGCCCCGCCCGTCGTGGAAGAGCCGGGTGTGCTGCCGGGAGACGATCTGGCTGTCGATGGTCAGGTCGCAGCCGGGGTCGCGGCCGATCGTCACCATCTGGCCCGGGGGTACGACCAGCTTCCTCTCCCCGGACGAGAGGCGGAGGGCCCGGTCGTCGAGGGCCGCCGTCCGGCTGGGATCGAACGGTGCCGGCGGCGGCGGTGGTGGCGGCATCGTCGGCGGCGCGACCAGCACCGTGAGCTCGGGGCCGTCGGGGGCGCCCAGGTGGAAGGTGTGGAGACCTTCGAGCGGCACCGTCGTCACACGGGCCCCGTCGACGTAGGTCCCGCTGCGCGACCGGTCGGCGAGCACCCACCGGGCCCCTTCGGGCCGGAGCTCCAGGTGGGGGTCGCGCGAGACGCGTGAGTCCCCGATCCAGACGTCGCAGCCGGTGCCGCGTCCACGAGCACCGGACGTCCACCGTCGAAGCTCTTCTCGCCGCCGCTCCAGCGGACCGTGATCCGCGGCATCCGCCGAGTGTAGGCGGGCTACCGGTTCCGTCGTCCGGGCACACGGCGACCCATGCGGGCCTTCCCCGGCTTCGCTTCGCTCTGACGCTGCTCTCGCACCTCGCGGCGGCGGGCCAGGTCCGCGAGCTCCTCCACCAGGCGGCGGTAGCTATCGACCCTCCGCTCGGTGAGCCTCCCTTCGGCGACCGCAGCCTTCACCGCGCAACCAGGCTCGTGGTCGTGGGTGCAGTCGGTGAAGCGGCAACCCGATGCCAGCTCGAAGACTTCGGGGAAGGCCAGGTCGACTCCGAGGTCCGCCTCCCACAGCCCGAGCCCGCGCAGACCGGGGGTGTCGAGCACCACGCCTCCGTCCGGGAGGGGTACCAGCTGGCGGGTGACCGTCGTGTGCCGCCCCTTTGCGTCGACGTCGCGAACCTCGGCGGTCTCCATCACCTCGGAGCCCACCAGCGTGTTGACGAGAGTCGACTTCCCCGAGCCGGAGGGCCCGATGAGCGCGATGGTGCGGTGGGCGACGGCGTGCCGGTGCAGCTCGTCGAGGCCGAGCCCGTCCACCACCGAGGTCACCACGACGTCCACGTCGATCGCGACCTCCCTCACCGGCTCGGCCCACGCCTCGGGGTCCTCGACCAGGTCGGCCTTGGTGAGCACCACGACGGGCGTGGCCCCGCTCTCCCAGGCCAGGGCGAGGGAGCGCTCGACCCGGCTCAGGTTCGGATCGTGGTCGATGCCGAAGACGAGCCACACCTGGTCGATGTTGGCTGCGAGCACCTGCTCGGCGGTGCCCTCGGCCGGGTCGCGACGGCTGATCTGCGACCGCCTAGGGAGGACCGCGACGATGGTCGGCTCCTCGGTCCCCTCCTCCTCGGTGAGCGCCACCCAGTCGCCGACTGCGGGCAGGGTGTCTCCCTCGGGCCTGTCGGCGAGGCGTGGGCTCGGCCGGGCGACGGCCGAGCCGGACCGGGTCAGCACCTCGCAGCTCACCCGGTGGACCACGGCGACCCGGCCGGGCTCGTCACCGGGTCCGGCGATCGCGGCGAACACGGCGGACACCTCCTCGTCCCACCCGAAGCGGGTCAGGGGGTCGTCGCTGGGATCTCCGATGTCCCACATTCTGCCCGAGGGCGGAGGGGACGTTCGGCCCTTGGACACCACGACCGGGACCCGGGAGCATGGAGGCGTGAGCGAGGCTGCCGTCGCGGAGACCCACATCTCGGTCGTGTTCTTCGTGGGCGAGCGTGCCTACAAGCTGAAGAAGCCGGTCGACCTCGGCTTCGTCGACCTCACCTCACGTGATGCGCGTGAGCGGATCTGCCACCGCGAGGTGGACCTGAACAGGCGCCTCGCCCCGGACGTCTACCTCGGTGTGCTGGACGTCTCCGCCGGGGGTGAGGCAATCGACCACCTCGTGGAGATGAGGCGGATGCCCGACGATCGCCGCCTCGCGACTCTCGTGACCGAGGGGGATGCCTCGGTGGTCGAGCACCTGCGCGCGCGCTCGCCCGCCTGCTGGCCGACTTCCACAGCCGGGCGGAGCGCTCACCCGGGATCGACAGCGCAGCAACCCCCGAAGCCGTGCTGGCGCTGTGGGAGGAGAGCTTCTCCCAGATGGCCCCGTTCGAGGGCGAGGTGCTCGAGCCGGCGCTGTGCCGTGGGATCGAGCACCTCGTGAGGCGGTACGTCGAAGGTCGCCACGACCTCTTCGCCCTCAGGATCTCCGCGGGGCACGTCTGCGACGGTCACGGTGACCTGCAGGCCGCCGACGTCTTCTGCCTCGATGACGGGCCTCGGGTGCTCGACTGCATCGAGTTCAACGACCGGTTCCGACACGGTGACGTGATATCGGACGTCGCGTTCCTCGCCATGGATCTGGAGCGGCTCGGTGCCCCGGACCTGGCCCGCCGCTTCCTCGACTGGTACGCGGAGTTCGCCGCGGAGAGCTGCCCACGGTCGCTGGTCGAGCTGTACGTGGCGTACAGGGCTCACGTCCGCGCCAAGGTGAACCTCCTGCGCGCTTCTCAGTCGACCGGGGACGAGAACGCCCAGGCCGTGGCCGAAGCTCGCCGGCTGCTGCACACCGCGCACCGTTGGCTCGAAGCCGGGAGGGTGCGGCTGGTGCTGGTCGGGGGCACGCCTGGCACGGGGAAGTCGACGCTGGCGCGGGGGATGGGAGAGGCCTCGGGCTGGCCCGTGCTCGCCACCGACGAGCTGCGCCTGGAGGGATCAAGGGACGCCGAGGCTCATCCGGGGTTCGCGGAGGGGCGCTACGCACCCGACGCGAAGGCACGCGTCTATCGCGAGCTGCTCGACCGCGCTCTCAGGGCGTTGCGGCAGGGCGAGAGCGTCGTGCTCGACGGCACCTGGAGCGACCACCTCCACCGCGAGGAGGCCCGGGCGGTTGCCGCGCAGGCGGCGGCCGACGTCGTCGAGCTGAGGTGCGAGGTTCCCGAGGAGGTGGCGCTCGAGCGCATCGAGCGTCGCCTGGCACGAGGGCCCTCCGCCTCGGAGGCCACCCCGGAGGTGGCGTTGCGGCTCGCCGCCGACGCGGACCCGTGGCCGGAGTCGGTCGTCGTCGACACCTCGGGGGCGGTGGGCGAGTCCGTGGCGAGGGCCCTCGAGGCGGTGGTCGGGTCCGCTACCGTCGCGTAGGTGGCGACGTGGCGTGCGCTGGTCGCCGGGGCGGTGGTCGCAGCCATCGTGGCCGGCTGCGGTGGGGGAGACGGTCTTGCCACAGGGCCGCCGACCACGACCGCGGGCAGCGCGCCGGAGGGGCCGCCTCCGACGCTGGGGCCGCCCACCAGCGAGGACCCGGGGGTCGCCTGGGCGCCGCAGCAGTTCGTGGAGGCCACGAGCGCGATGGATCCTGTGAAGGTGCACGGGGAGTTCCGTGAGTGGGTCGGCGGATCAGGGGGCAGCTCGAACATCAGCTTCACGATCGAGCTCGATCAGGAGACCGGCAACCTCACCGGCCTGGCCAGCGCGGACGAAGGCCCGTTCTCGTTCCTGGTGCACGACGACACCGTGTTCCTGGGGGGCCGGCTCTTCGAGTCCGAGGGCCTGCTCGCCGAGGACGAATGGGTGAGCGGCCGTCCCAGTGACTTCTCGGCGCTCTCGACGCTGTTCGAGCCAGCGCAGATCTGGGCGACGCTCTGGCTGATGGCTGGGTCCGAGGACCTCGACTCCGAGTACGCCATGACCCCGAAGGGAAGGCGCACCACCTTCACCTTCGAGCTCGACCCGTTCGCCGCGGTGGACGCCGCGCCGGCCAAGTACCGGAGCCTCGTGGAGGGATTCGCACTGAGCATGGGGACCGAGAACCAGGGTCGAGTGGTGGTCGACAAGGACGGGCGGGTGGTCGAGCTGTCGCTCACCCTCTCCGCGGAGTTCTACGACCCCTCGGTGGACTACAGCGGCGGGTACTTCGGGGGGTGGACCTCGAGTTCGAGGCGCTGGAGGAACGCCCGGTCGTCGAGCCACCGCCCGAAGGTCGCACCACTCCGATCGATGAGCTCCCCGAGCTCGCCGAGTACCTGCAGTACTGAACGGTGCTAGGAAGACTCCTGTGATCCAGGTCTCCGAGATCGCGACAGGCCTGCGCTTCCCAGAGGGCCCGATCGCCATGCCCGACGGAAGTGTCGTGCTCGTCGAGATCGAGCGTGGGACGCTCACGAGGGTCGGGCCCGACGGCTCGGTGGACGTGGTCGCCGAGTGCGGCGGTGGACCGAACGGTGCAGCGATGGGACCGGACGGGCAGGTCTACGTCTGCAACAACGGCGGATCCTTCGGCTTCCTGGATCTCGGCGGGGTCCTGGTGACCGAGATGCACACGCCCGAGACCTGGGAGGGCGGCTCCATCCAGCGGGTGGATGTCGGCACGGGTGAGGTGGAGACCCTGTACACCGAGTGCGACGGTCACCCACTGCGCTCCCCCAACGACATCGTCTTCGACACCGAGGGAGGCTTCTGGTTCACCGACTTCGGGGCTCGCTTCGAGCGGCAGGTCGACAAGGGGGGCGTGTACTACGCCAGGTCAGACGGCTCGGGGATCAAGGAGGCGGCCTTCGGGCTCACCACCCCGAACGGGATCGGCCTCTCGCCTGACGGGTCACGCCTGTACGTCGCCGAGACCACACCGGCGCGCGTCTTCTGGTGGGATGTCGCCGGGCCCGGGGAGCTGGAGGGGGGGAACTTCGCCATGGAGCACCGGGGCAACCTGCTGCGGGGCTCCCCCGACCTGCGGTTCTTCGACTCGCTCGCCGTCGACGCGGAGGGTTGGGTCTGCGTCGCGACGATCGTCCAGTCGGGGATCACCGCCATCTCACCTGATGGGCAGGAGGTGGAGCACCACCCGCTCGACGACCCGATCACCACCAACGTCTGCTTCGGCGGTCCCGAGCTGAGAACGGCCTTCGCCACGCTCTCGGGCACCGGCAGGCTCGTGTCGTTCGAGTGGCCGCGGGCGGGCCTCGCGCTCGCCTTCTGATCGCCGTGACAGCCGGGAGCTCGAGAATCGCCCTCGGGCCGCTCGACGTCGACGACGGGCGGGTCGCGGTCCGCGTCGCGACCCCGGCCTGGGACGCGGAGGTCTGGTTCTCGAGCTCGGATGTCGATCTTCGGATCTGCGGGGACGTGCTGGTGCCCCTCGTGCTCCCGGTGGCGATGGCCATGGGGAGCCCCGTGGACATCCCGCTACCTGTGTCGCGTCGGCTGCACGCCGAGGTTCCCACCATCCAGCAGATCTGGCAGGGCTGGAACCAGGAGTGGACCCAGGTTCCGTTCCGGACCGCCGGCCTCGACGGCAGCCCTCTGTGGAGCCCGGGTCGTGAACCTGCTCGGGTGGCCGCGTTCTTCAGCGCCGGGATCGACTCCTTCTTCACCGCCCTGAAGCGCCGGCGCGAGCTCACCCACCTCGTGTTCCTCAGGGGCTACGACCTGCCGACCTACGACGACGACCTGTACCGGACGGTGATCGCCGGGGTTCGGGGAGCAGCCGACGGGCTGGGCCTGCCTCTCGTCCAGGTGCACACCAACGTCCACGACTACTTCGACGCCCACGGGCTCAAGTGGGGTCGGCACTCGTTCGGTCCCGCGATCGCCGCCCTCGCCCTGCTGATGCAGAGGTGGTGCGGCCGGATCCTGTTGGCATCGTCGTACCCGTACTCGGCTCTCATCCCCCGGGGGTCGCACCCGCTGGTCGATCCGCGCTGGAGCACCGAGAGGCTGACCCTGGAGCTCGACGGCTGCGAGGCGACGCGCACCCGGAAGCTGGCCGCGATCTCCCGTTCGCCGGTGGCGATGCGCCACCTGCGGGTCTGCTGGAAGAACGAGGGCGAGTACAACTGCGGCGTCTGCGGCAAGTGCCTCGCAGCAGCCGCCACGCTCTCGGCGCTGGGCCGCCTGGAGGAGTGCGCGACGCTCCCGTCGCCGCTGGATCTGGAGGCGCTCGCCACCCTCGAGGTGCCCAACCTGCCAACCGCACTGCACCGGGGGGACATGATGAGGCACCTCCGGCAACTCGGCCCATCTCCGGAGCTCGAGGCCTGCGAGACGGGCTGGAAGGCGTCGGGCCTCCCCGACCCCGACGACTTCGGGCCGCTGCGCCCCCACGAGCTGCTGCCCGAGCCTCAGATCGCCCGGTCGCGGCCCTCCCAGTAGGGGTCGCGCAGCTTGCGCTTGTACAGCTTGCCGGAGGGGTCCCGGGGCATCTCGGTGATGAAGTCGATGGTGCGGGGCCGCTTGTAGCCGGCGAGGTTCTCCTCGCAGAACGCGAGGATCTCGGCGCGCAGAGCGTCGTCCGGGTCGACGCCCTCGGCCGGTTGCACCACCGCCTTGATCTCCTCCCCCCAGTCCTCGTGCGGGATGCCGAAGACAGCCACGTCGTGGATCTTCGGCATGGTGATCATCGTGGACTCGATCTCGGCCGGGTAGATGTTCACCCCGCCCGAGATGATCATGTCGGACTTGCGGTCCTTCAGGAAGAGGTAGCCGTCCTCGTCGAGGTAGCCCCAGTCGCCCACCGTGAAGAAGCCTTCGGTGCGGTCGTCCTCGGTCTTCTTCTCGTCGCCCTTGTACTCGAAGTCAGCCAGCGCGAGGGACATGTACACGGTGCCGTCGACGTTCGGTCCGAGCCACTTGCCGTGGTCGTCGTCGTGGATGCGGACCTCGGATCCGGTCCACGCCTTCCCGACGCTCCCGGGCTTCTCCAGCCACTCCTTGGCCGTGATGATCGTGCCGCCGCCCTCGGTGGCCGCGTAGTACTCCATGATCGAGTCGCCCCACCACTCGATCATCTGCCGCTTGATCTCCGGGGGACAGGGAGCCGCGGCGTGGACCATGCAGCGCAGCGACGAGACGTCGTAGCGGTGGCGCACCTCCTCGGGGAGCTGGAGCAGGCGGTGGAACTGCGTCGGGACCATGTGGCTCGTCGAGACCTGGTAGCGGTCGATGAGCTCGAGCATCTTCTCCGCTCCCCACCTCTCCATGAGCACGACCTTGTGGCCCATGTGCAGCGAGTTGGCCGTCCACATCAGCACGGCCGTGTGGTAGAGCGGCGAGCCGGTGATGTGGACGTGGGGGTGATCGGCGCTCACCCCGAACAGGCCCTGGAGACCGCAGTACAGGGCACCCATGTCGTCGGGGTCGATCTCGAAGAGCGCCCGCTTCACGCCCTTCGGCCGACCGGTGGTTCCCGAGGTGTAGTGCATGGCCGCGCCGGCGACGCGATCCGCGGGCGCGGTCTCGGGCTGCCCCTCACCGATCTCGCCCCACGGCCGGAACCCGTTGACATCGCCCACTGCGAAGAGGTGCTGGTCGTCGAGGCCGATCTCGTGTCGGGCCGCCACCAGGGCCTCGGTGTGCTTGGCGTGGCCGATGAAGATCCTGGCGTCGCTGTCGTTGACGATGTAGGCGATCTCGGGGCCGACGAGGTGGTTGTTGATCGGCGTGAGGTACAGCCCGATCTGGAGCGCTCCGAGGTACAGCTCGATCATCTCCCGGCTGTTCGGGAGCAGACAGGCGACCGTGTCACCTCGCGTCGAGGCCGAGGGCGCGAAGGCCATGGCTCACCCGGTTCGCGGCGGCGAGCAGCTCGCCGGCGCTCACCTCTTCCTCATCGGGGGTGATGAGGGCGACGCGATCGGGGTCGGCCGCAGCCTGCCTCCAGAAGCCGAGCTCGGTCATCTCTCCTCCATGGTGCCGGCTCAGCCGGCTGGTTTCGGATGGCGGCTCAGGTTACGGACGGCGGCGCTGCCCCTGCCAGCCGAGACGGCCGTCCGAGTGGTGGCCCCGTCCCCGCGCTGCCTAGCATCCGGGCACCGATCGGGACTTGGGTCCCGGCGACGAGGACCAGGGGGAAGCCATGAAGGCAGCCGTTCTCCGTGCGACCGGCGACGAGAACCTCGACGTCGTCGACCACATGCAGACCATCGACGTCGGTCCGGGTCAGGTGAAGGTGGCTCTCAAGGCCTCGGGCATCTGCCACACCGACCTCTCCGCCATGAACGGCACGATGCCGATGCCCGCACCGGTGGTGCTGGGCCACGAGGGCGCCGGGGTCGTGTCCGAGGTGGGGGATGGGGTCACCCACCTGCAGGTCGGCGATCACGTCATCATCCAGTGGAACCCACCTTGCGGCGAGTGCGACTACTGCACGGTCCATCACCGTCCCCACCTCTGCCGCACCGGGCTGATCACCGGCTCGATGACCCCCAACTTCCGGGAAGGCGACACGCTCCTCTCGGGGTTCACCGGCGCCGGCACCTTCTCCGAGGAGCTGGTGACCAACGGGTTCGGTGCGGTGAAGATCCCGGATGAGATCCCCTTCGACGTCGCGGCCCTCATCGGATGCGGGGTCACCACCGGGGTCGGGGCGGCGATCAACCGGGCCCAGGTCAAGCCTGCCAGCACCGTCGTCGTCTTCGGGTGCGGCGGAGTCGGCATCTCGGCCATCCAGGGAGCCAAGGTGTGCGGCGCGGCCGAGATCGTCGCCGTCGACCTCAACCGGGACAAGCTCGAGGAGGCGAAGAGGTTCGGTGCGACACACGGCGTGACGCCCGACGAGCTGGAGGCGGCGAAGCAGGAGATCACCAGCGGTACCGGCTTCGACTACGCCTTCGAGGCCGTCGGCATCCCCCTCACGATGCGCGCTGCGTACGACGCGGTGCGCATGGGTGGGACGGTCGTGATCATCGGCGCGGGGAACATGACGAACCAGGTCTCGTTCAGCACGTTCGAGCTCTTCTACGACGAGAAGTCCATCCTCGGGTCGTACTACGGATCGGACGACCCGGTCGTGAGCTTCCGACGGATCCTGCGGCTGTGGAAGGCCGGCAGGCTCGATCTCGAGGGGATGATCACCCGGAAGCTGAAGATCGACGACATCAACGACGCGATCCACGCCATGGATCGGGGCGAGACGGTCCGTCAGATCGTCGAGTTCTGAGCTACGGCCCGAAAGGCCGTAGCTGCACCTCGCTCTCGACCTCCTCGACCAGGTACAGCTCGACGCGGTTGACTCCTTCCACGAACAGCTCCTCGGGCACGATGCCCACGAAGTGGTGCTCGTGGCCTTCCCACGGGAAGCTGCGTCCCACCGCCGCGATCCGGCCGTTCAGAGCGATCGCCACCTCTGGTCGCTCGGCGCCAACCGCCGGAGCGGGCAGGTCGATCCAACCGTCCACCAGGGCGGGCAGGGTGCCGGCCTCGAGCTCCACGTCGTCGAAGCGCTCGGCGTCAGCCAGCTCGAATCCGGCACCAGCATCGGGCCCGACGTCGAGCTCGGCAACGCTCAGCCCGACCAGCTCTCCCCGCTCGCCGATCCGGTAGAGGCGGAGCGGGTCGTCGCCTCCAGGGGCCAACGACTCGAGACCGGTGCCGAGCAGCGCCTGCCACCCGAGTGAGGGGTCGGGGTGGAGAGGGTCGGCGAGGAAGTTGCCGAACACCGAGATCTCCACGGCCTGGAACTGCTTGGCGGGCCTGGGTGGGTCGGTGAGCGCCGAGCCACCGTCCACCTCGAACGGCACGTCGAGCTCGAGCAGGTCGACCAGCGTCGGGAGCAGGTCGATGGTCTCGGCGTTCCGGTCGTCCACCGCCCCCGCTTCGACTCCGGGGCCCTTGACGATGAACGGCACCCAGGCCATGTCCGGGAGGATCGAGGTGAGGTCGGCGTCGGGTGAGATCCCCCGCACCGGCTGGGAAGGCTGGAAGGCCACGCCGTGGTCAGAGGTCAGCGCGACGACTGCGTCCTCGTACACCCCGAGCGCCTCCAGCCGGTCGAGGATGCTGCCGACCAGAGCGTCGGCGTAGCGCGCCTGCAGCAGGTGGCGCTGGTGGGCGACGCTGACCGGCCACGTGTCAGGGGCCCAGTCGAAGCCCAGCCGGCCGTGGTCCTCCTCGGGTATCGGGTAGTCGGTTCCCGACGGGAGGATCTGCCACGGCTCGTGAGGGAGCAGCAGGTGCAGGTACCGGGCATCACGACGACCGAAGTCGTCGAGCGAGTCCATGAAGGCTGCGAACCGGGGCGGCTGCTTCGAGCCGAAGAACTCCCAGTCGGGCTCGGCATCGGTGTCGGGTGGAGGGATGGTCTGCTCCTCGAACGACGTCACCGGGTCGCGCTCTTCGCGCGAGGGCGAGACGATCACCCGGTACGCGTCCGCAGCGTCGGAGAGGAGATCCCCCAGACCGTCGCCGGCGGCGACGGTCTGGGCGGCACCGGAGCTCCCGCAGACGCTTCCCGGACACATGGCGGTGAGCGCTTCGAACGCCTCGACGTCGTACTCGGCCCCCCCGAGCAGCGTGAAGAGGTTCTCCGGGTAGTCGCCGGAGACCGGCATGGTCCCTTCCTCCGGGAAGCTCCCGGTGAGGAGCGCCGGCAGCCCGTACCAGGTGCCCCCCGCGACCGACGTGGTGTTGCGGTACCAGGTGCCGTCGTTCGCCAGGCGTGCCAGGTTGGGGTAGACGTCGGGATCGATCGTGCCCTCGGCCGTGAGCAGCGACCCGAGGGGCAGCTCGTCGAGCACGATCACGACCACCGGCGCGCCGTTCCCGGGCCTCGTGTTCTCGATCGCCTCGGCCTCGTCGCCCACCACGAGAGCGGCGGTCGGCGCGAGCAGCACGAACCACAGCGCGAGCGCGGCGGGCAGCACCGCCAAGTACCTGGCCCACCGGCGCACCGGCTCGTAGCGCATCTCGAGGACCAGGAGCCCGACTGCGATCGCGGCAGCGGCGGCCAGGCGGGCCGAGTCTCCCAGCAGGTCCAGTCGGTCGAACCAGACCAGCGGCAGCAGCATCAGCAGCACGAGGAGCTCTGCCCGGTGCACCGTGAGCCGGGCGCGAGGGCCCACCAGCCGGGTCGGCCATGCCACGGCCCAGAGAGCGACAGGAGCGGCGAAGGCGACGATGAGCGCGAAGGCGACGACATCGGCTGCTTCGGCACCGACGAAGATGAACTCGTCCACGCTGCGGCCGAAGAGGTCGAGCAGGGGCTGGGCAACTGCTAGGCCGCCGAGCCCGAGGAGCTCGAGCAGGAAGCGCAGCTCCTGGCGGGTGGGGGAGGGTTCCATGAGACAGAATTGGTGGTTGTCTAGAACCTGTTCTAGGTTGCCGACCGTAGTGGAGACCGAGGGGAGCAGCGCCATGGCCGAAGCGCCCGACGAAGTCCTGCGAGCGCCGCACGTCATCGAGTATCCGTTCACCCGCACGGTCGGTCCGGTGCAGTCCGCGTTCCTGACGGGTCTGCGGGAGGGCCTGGTCGTGGGGGTGCGTCGCTCCGACGGAACGGTGATGGTACCGCCTGTCGAGTACGACCCCGACACCGCCGAGGAGCTGACCGAGCTGGTCGAGGTCGGCACCTGCGGTGAGGTGACGTCCTGGGCCTGGATCGCCGAACCCCGCCCGGACAACCCGCTGGACCACGGCTTCGCATGGGCGCTCATCCGTCTCGACGGCGCCGACACCGCGATGCTGCACGCCGTGGACGCGGGCGACCCGGAGGAGATGGCCACGGGGATGCGGGTGCGGCTCCGGTGGCGGGCCGAGCGTGAGGGATCGATCACCGACATCGAGTGCTTCGAGCCGGAGAGGGCTGGCTGATGGCAGGGCTGATGGACCAGATCCCACGGCTGGCCGGGGTCGAGCCGGTCCGCTCGTTGCGCATCCCCGCACGGCATCGAGTACACGTTCACCGCCGGCGAGGCGACCTCGAGGTTCCTGAGGGGCATCGCCGAGAAGCGGATCCTCGGTGAGCGCTGCCCGGTGTGCCTGAAGGTGTACGTCCCACCCCGCGGCGCGTGCCCCATCGACGGGGTTCCCACGAAGGAGCAGATCGAGCTCCCGCACGTGGGCATCGTCACCACGTTCTGCGTGGTGAACGTCGACTTCACCGGACAGGCCATCGACATCCCGTACGTCTCGGCGACCGTCCTGTTCGACGGCGCGGACATCGGGATCTTCGCGCTCATCGGTGAGTGCCCCTACGACGAGGTCCGCATGGGTATGAGGGTCGAGGCGGTGTGGGTCGACGACGATCAGCTCGGCACCACGCTCGAGAACATCAAGTGGTTCCGTCCCACCGGCGAGCCCGACGCCCCCTACGAGTCGTACCGGGAGCACGTGTGATGCGTGACGTGGCCATCGTGGCGTTCGCCCAGTCGAAGCACGAGCGACGGGTCGAGCACCAGAACGAGGTCGAGATGCTGATGCCGGTGATCGGCGAGCTGTACCGCCAGGTCGGGATCGACCACAGCCGCATCGACTTCACCTGCTCGGGGAGCTCCGACTACCTGGCGGGGCAGGCCTTCTCGTTCGTGGTCACCCTCGACGGCATCGGGCCGTGGCCGCCGATCAGCGAGTCGCACGTCGAGATGGACGGCGCGTGGGCGCTGTACGAGGCGTGGGTGAAGCTGCAGATCGGCGAGATCGAGACAGCGCTCGTCTACAGCTACGGCAAGTCCTCGCCCGGTCCGCTGCGTGACGTGCTCACCCGTCAGCTCGATCCGTACTACCTGCAGCCGCTGTGGCCCGACTCGGTCAGCCTCGCTGCGCTGCAGGCGCGGGCAGTGCTTGACGCGGGGAAGGCGACCGAGCGCCAGTGGGCCGAGGTGGCGGCTCGCAGCAGGGCGGCGGCCCGGGAGAACCCGTACGCGCAGCTCGCCGGTGAGTACGACGTGGAAGCGATCCTCGCCGAGGAGCACCTGGTCTCCCCGCTCCGCCGGCACGACTGCCCGCCGATCACCGACGGCGTCGCAGCGGTGGTCCTCGCTGCCGGTGACCGTCGCGCGTGAGCTGTGCGAGCGGCCTGCGTGGATCCGCGGCATCGACCACCGAATCGAGGCGCACTCCCTCGGCGTCAGGGACCTCACCTCGTCGCCCAGCACCGCGCTGGCGGCCGAGCGGAGCGGGGTGCAGGCCGGCTCGGTCGACCTGGCGGAGATCCACGCGCCCTTCACGCACCAGGAGCTCATCCTGCGGGAGGCGCTGGGACTCTCGGAGGGCGTCACCGTGAACCCGTCGGGCGGGGCTCTGGCGGCCAACCCCATGATGGCCGCCGGCCTGCTGCGGATGGGTGAGGCGGCCCAGAGGATCAGCCGCGGCGGGCAGACCGGGCGGTCGCTCACGCCACGTCCGGTCCTTGCCTGCAGCAGAACCTCGTGTGCGTTCTGGAGGGGGAGTGATGGCTGAGAGGGTGGCGGTCGTCGGGATCGGCCAGACGAAGCACGACTCGACCCGCGGCGACGTCTCGATCGCCGGGCTCTGCCGCGAGGCGGCGCTGAGGGCGCTGGAAGACGCGCAGATGACGTGGGACGACATCGACGCCGTCGTGATCGGGAAGGCCCCGGACTTCTTCGAGGGCCTGATGATGCCCGAGTACTACCTCGCGGATGCGCTCGGCTGCGTGGGCAAGCCGATGCTTCGGGTGCACACAGCGGGCTCCGTGGGCGGATCGACCACGATCGTGGCTGCCAGCCTCGTCGAGAGCGGGGTGCACCGGCGCGTGCTCACGGTCGCCTTCGAGAAGCAGGCCGAGAGCGAGGCGATGTGGGCGCTCTCGCTGCCCATCCCGTTCCAGCCGCCGCTGGTGGCCGGTGCCGGTGGGTACTTCGCGCCTTACGTGCGGGCGTACATGCGCCGCAGCGACGCTCCCGACGACACGGGCATCCTGGTCACCCTCAAGGACCGGCAGAACGCGCTCCGCAACCCGTACGCCCACCTCCACGAGCCCGACATCAGCTACGAGTCGGTTCGCGACTCGATCATGCTGTGGGATCCGATCCGCTACTCGGAGACCTGCCCTTCCTCCGACGGGGCGTGTGCCATGGTCCTCACCGACGAGGCCGGGGGCGATGCCCACGGCGGGCCGCACTCCCCGGCCTGGGTGCACGGCACCGCTTGGCGGAGCGAGCCGACCCTCGCGGCGGGTCGCGACCAGGTGAACCCGGTGGGCGGCCAGCACTGCTCTCGTGACGTCTACGCGGCAGGCGGGGATCACCGATCCCCGGGCCGAGGTGGACGTGGTCGAGATGTACGTGCCGTTCTCCTGGTTCGAGCCGATGTGGCTCGAGAACCTCGGCTTCTGCGAGATCGGCGACGGATGGAAGCTGGTGCACGAAGGCGTGACCCGCATGGACGGCGACCTGCCGGTGAACTGCTCCGGAGGGGTGCTGTCCACCAACCCGATCGGGGCGTCCGGGATGCTGCGCTTCGCCGAGGCGGCGATGCAGGTGCGCGGCCAGGCGGGTGAGCACCAGATCGACGGGGCCCGAACCGCGGTCGGGCACGCCTACGGTGGAGGCTCTCAGTTCTTCGCCATGTGGGTGGTGCGCGGCACCAAGCCCTGATCCAGGGAACCTGCTCGGGCAAGGAGCTACGGTGTCGGGATGCGCCGTCTCCGACTTCTCGTGCTGGCCCTGAGCGTCTGCTCCGGGCTGCTGCTCGCGGGCTGTGGGGACGACGGGGGAGGTGACGAGCAGGCCTTCTGCGAGCTGCTCTCGTCGGAGGACGAGTACGACATCGACACCCCCGAGGGCCAGGAGGCTCTGAAGGATGCGCTGGAGACGGCCCCGGACGAGATCAAGGGCGACATGGAGACGATCGTCGATGCCTTCGAGGAGCTGGAGGGTCTCGACGAGGACGACCCCGAGGCGTTCGGCGCTGCTTTCGGGCTCGTCTTCGATCCCGAGATGCTGGCGGCGATGGCGAACATCGAGGAGTACGGGGTCGACAACTGCGGTCTGGAGGCCGGCTTCATGACCGGTGAGCAGCCGGCCGGGGACACCGAAGAGTAGAGCTGCCGCCCGGCGGGCTCAGTCGGCGCGGTGCGGCACCTCCACGTGTCGCAGGTCGTGTCCGACGACGACGTCGTCGAAGATCTCCCTCGCCTCTGCGAGGAACACCTCCTCGTCGGGGTGGCGTGAGGAGAAGTGCGTGAGCACGAGCCGACGGGCGCCCGCCTCCGCCGCGATGCGGGCGGCCTGCGCGGCGGTGAGGTGTCCGTACCTGTGGGCCAGATCCTCTTCGGCGTCGAGGAAGGTGGCCTCGCACACAAGTAGGTCGGCGTCGGCGGCCAGCTCGAACGCGGCATCGCAGAGCCGGGTGTCCATCACGAAGGCGAAGACCTGGCCCGGACGCACGTCGCTCACCTCCCCCAGCTCGACCCGGTGGCCACCGACCTCGACCTTGCCTTCGTGCTTCAGCTGCCCCGCATCGGGGCCGGATATCCCCTCCGCCTCGAGGCGGTCGGGCAGCAGGTGGCGCCTGGCCGGCTCCTCGAGCCGCCAGCCGACCGTCGGGATCCCCCGGTGATCGAGACCCCTGGCCAGAAGGGTGAACCCCTGAGCTTCGGTCGAGGTCCCGTCGGTCGCCGGGTGCGCCCGCACGGGCGCCACCTCGTCGACCACGGTCGCGTGGCGTAGGTGGTCCAGGTACGGCTCACCCTCGGCGGGGTAGTGGAGGTCGATGGTGGTTCCGGGTCGCTCGATCGCCAGGCGCTGCAGCACCCCGGGCAGGCCGAGGCAGTGGTCACCGTGGAAGTGGGTGACGCAGACGCGGGTGACCTTGGTGGGTGAGATCCGGGCGAGCGCCATCTGGCGCTGGGTTCCCTCACCGGGGTCGAAGAGGATCACCTCGTCGTCCCACCGCAGCACGCACGAGTTGTGGTTGCGATCCCGGGTGGGCACCTGGCTCGCCGTGCCGAGCACGACCAGCTCGCGGTTCGACATCTCGCCTCCGTCTGCTCCTCAGCCCGCCTTGTCGGCTGCCGCCTTCAGCTCCGAGATCACCGCGGCGAAGCTCTCCGAGATCGGCCAGGGGTCGGGCACGAGGTCTCCGCACGCGATCACCCCGAAGTCCATGGCGTCGGTGTGGGAGAGCACGGTGAGGGTGAGGCCGATGCCCTCGATGAGGGGCCCGAACGGGTACAGGCCCACCACCTGGGCACCCGCGATGTACAGGGGGACCGGTGGGCCGGGGACGTTGGAGATGATCAGGTTGTGCACGAGGGGCATGCGGTCGGGCAGTCCCCATCCGGAGTACAGCCGTGCGGCCAGGTTGAAGACGCCGGGGGGCGTGATCTGCGCCAGGTCCTGGATGAGGTCGGCTCCCATGGCGTTGTGGAGCTCCTTGGCGTCGCGGGTCTCGAGGCGGAGCCCCTCGAGCACCTCGACCGGATCATCGCTGGCCATCGGCAGCCGGACGAACATGTTCGAGACCTGGTTCACGCCCTGGGCGTCGGTGGCCTGTCCGTGCACAGACACCGGCACGGCAGCCAGCAGCGGCTTGTCGGGAACCTGTTCGAGCGTGTCGAGGTACCGCCTCAGCGCCATCGCCGACGCCGCGAGCACCACGTCGTTCACCGTGGTCCCGAACGTCGTCTTGACGTGCTTCACGTCCGCGAGAGGCACCTGGCAGAAGGACACGACCCGGCGGGGGGTGAGCGTGCCGTTGAAGGGCGTGCGGGGCGCCGTGAACGGGAGGGCTCCCTGGAGCCTCTCCCCCCCGAACGGGAGGAGGCTGCGTGCCATCCCCACGGCGGCCGATCCCACGCGCTGGAGCGCGTGCAGGCCGCGGAGCGGGTTCCGCAGGCGCTCACCCACGGCACCCACCGCCAGCTCCGCGTCGGAGGGCGTGCGTTCGGGCTCCCAGGGATGGTCGGGTGGCTCGGGTGGTGGGGCATCAGCCTCGAAGTCGAAGAGGTGTGCGACGAGGTCGGCACCGGTGATGCCGTCGATGCCGGCGTGGTGGAGCTTCGTCACGAGGGCGACGCGCCCGTCCTCCAGCCCTTCGACGAGCCACATCCGCCACAGGGGCTTGTCCCGATCGAGAGGTGTGCTGGAGATGCGACCGACCTGCTCGGCGAGCTGGCGCATCGTGCCCGGCGAGGGCAGCACCTCGAGGTGGAGGTGGTTGCGGAGGTCGAACTCGGGATCGTCGACCCAGACCGGGTGGCCGAGGGCCAACGGGATGCCCTTCACCTTCCAGCGGAACTGGGGGACCAGATGGCAGCGCTCCTCGATGAGCTCGGTCAGGCGCTCCAGGTCGAAGGGGCGTGGTGCGGTCGAGGGATCGAGCATCGTCACCGCGCTGACGTGCATCGGCACCGTGGGCGTCTCCATGTAGAGGAAGGAGGCGTCCATCCCGCTCAGGCGCTGCATCGCTCTTCTCTCTTCCGGGTCGGGCCCGGCCGTCCCGCTCGGCCGGCCACGCGAGTCTACGGTCCGGCCCGGCCGGCGGTGACGGCGGCGAGGCTGCTGAGCGCAACTGTGCGACGGGCCTCCCGGATCACGTGCGCGTCGTGACCGTTGGTGAGGTACGCGAACGACAAGCCCGTCTCGGGATCGGCCCACGCGATCTGCCCGCCTGCGCCGAGGTGGCCGAACATCGACACCGATCCGGTCCGGCCGAAGCCGAGCAGGGGTGCGGCTTCCGGGGAGCCCGCCATCGTCAGGCCGAGCGTGCGGTTGGCGGGATGACCAAGGATCGGGTCGGGCATGTCGCAGAGGATGGTGCCCGTCGCCAGGCGGAGCACCTCGGGGTCGAAGAGGCCGGCGGGGTCGTGGAGGAGCCGCTGGTAGAAGACGGCGAGGTCGGCCGCGGTGCTGATCGCCCCTCCTCCCGGGACCCCGACGGCCAGCACCGCGGGGTCGGAGAAGAGCAGCTTCGCCTCGTCGGTGACCTCGCCCTGGAGCTCTCCGAGGTCGAGCCTCACGCCGAGGACCGCCTCGATCTCGTCCGGCGTCGGGGGCTCGCCGACGATCCGGATCTCGGCGGCCTCGACCGGCTCCCCGTCCGGTGCGCCGAGCCGGAGGTGGCTCAGGCCCATCGGCACCAGCACCTGGTCGCGGATCCAGCGCCGGTAGTCGGTGCCGGTCACCGCCTCCACCAGCTCGGCCAGCACCCAGTGGGCGCTCGTCGGGTGGTACTCGAACCGGCTGCCGGGCTCCCAGTTGAGGCGCCAGCGAGAGAAGCGCTCGAGGCGGGCGGCGCGGTCGGACCACTCCGGGGGCCCGAGCGGCGCCTGCGGGAAGCCGGCGGTGTGCGTGAGGAGCTGCTCGACGGTGATCACCTCCTTCCCGTGGGTGCCGAAGGAGGGGACCACCTCGGCGACGCGGGTGCCTCGATGGAGCCGACCGTCTCCCAGCAGCCGCCACACCGCCGCGGCGGTGATCGCCTTGGTGCAAGAGAAGATCACGTACCGCGCGCCGGCGTCTTCCTCGCCCATGGAGACGTCCACCGCGACCTCGCCTTCGCGCGCGAGGGCGAGCTGGCAGGAGGGGAGAAGTCCCTGGTCGATCTCCCGCTGCGCGCGCTGCACGAGGCGGTCGACGGCGGCCCGGTCGATGCCTGCTGCCACCGCTCGTTCGTGGTCGTACTCCGCCATCGTCCAAGTCTCTCGCGCCTGACGGGACCGTGCCCGGTTCCGAGGTTCGCGAAGTCCCCGTCAACCGATCGCCGTCCCCGATCGTTGTAGGGGCGGAGGATCGTCGTGACCCAGAGCCGGCCTCGGAGGTGGCGGTAGCTGCTTGACAGCATCAGCTGCTGCGGTACCGTCGAGCCCGGTTCATGACCCTGTGGGAGGGCGTCTGATGCAGCGAGCCGGTAGGCACCGAGAAGGCACTGTCTCTTCGCGACCCAGCGGGGGGGTGTCCCCATCTTCCTGTCAAGGTGATCAGGCGGCCCGAGGGAGTGGGTCGGGGTGCTGGCTGCGATAGGGCTCGAGGTTCCGCAGCATCGCGAGGATGACGTCACAGCGGCGTCGGGCCAGGCAGATCACGGCGGCGTTGTGCTTCTTGCCCTCGGCTCGTTTGCGGTCGTAGAAGGTCTTCGACTCCGGCGAGCGCAGCGAGGCGAATGCGGCCAGGAACATGGCGTTCTTGAGGCGATGGTTGCCCCGACGGCTCTGGGACTCGCCGCGGATGCTGGTGCCGGATTGGCGGGTGACGGGGGCGAGGCCGGCATAGCTGGCGAGCTTCGATCCGTCGGCGAAGCGGGTGCCGTCACCGATCTCGGCGAGGATCCTGGCGCCGGTCCTCGGCCCGATCCCTGGAAGGGTCACGAGGACCTGGCCGAAAGGGTGCGCCAGGAACACCTCTTCGATCTCGGCGGCCAAGGTGTCGCGACGGGTGTGGAGCCGGTCGAGCTCGACAGCCACCTCGCTGATGACCCGGCCGACGGCCGCCTCTGCAGACAGCGTCACGCTCTGTGCTCCCAGGGCGGCCAGGACTTCGTCGGTGACCTTGCCGGCGACTCGGGGCGACCGCTTCTTCACGGTGGCTCTGATTCGGGACCGACCGGCGGCACGCAGGGCGGTCGGGGTCGGGAACTTGGCGATCAGATCTCGGACTCCGGCCTGGTGCAGCCGGGCGCCGACTGCCCGCTCCAGCGCAGGCGACATCGACACCAGCGAGTCTCGGAGCCTGTTCGTCTGGCGAGTCAGATCGGTGGCGAGATCGACGTCGAAGCCGTTGAGCACCCGCAACTGCTCGAGGAGCTCGTCGCTGCCCGCATCGAGCCAGTGCACGCTGCGGCGTCGGGTGCGAGCGGTGTCCGCGATCACGAAGGCGTCGCGCCGGTCGGTCTTGGCTTCACCCGGGTAGAGGTCCGCGGCTCGTCGCATGACCAGGCCTGGGACATAGGCGACCGGCACCTCACGGCGGGCGGCCACTGCGATCGCCAGCTGCGCTATCGAACCGGGCTGGTCGATCACCAACCCCGGGATCCCGTGGCTGGCTGCCCGGTCGATCAGCACCTCGATTGCGGCCTCGTCGTTGGCGACCCCGCAGCTCAACAGCGAATCACCCTCGTCGTTGAGGACGTCGGCGAAGTGCTCCTCCTTGCCTACGTCGAGGCCGATCCAGACGTCGACGTCGTCCGGTGTGTGCACCTTGTCTCCTTTCGATCGTCGCTCACGGGGGAAGGCCGTCCAGGGTGCGCTCGCCGTCATCCACCTTACGAACCAGCGATCAGTCGCATGTCCCCATCAGAGGTCCACGCACCCGACCGTGCCGGCGGCAACACCCCCCAGGCCATCGAAGTGACAGGGGGCCATGAGCCATACCGGCACCGCCGGACTTCCCGAGCCCAGCATTGCCAGGGCTCACGGACAAGGTAAGGGGGGTGTGCTCGACGGCATCGGTGGTCGGGCGCCGTCGCTGCGCTGGCGCTGGTCGCGGCACTGCTGCCGACGCTGAGCGCACAGGGCCAGGTTTCTCGGGCGCAGGTCCCACAGAACGATGCCGAGCGCGTCGAGCTCCCGGGAGCCCGCAGCACCTTCTCGAAGACCTTCGCCACCGCTGAGGCGGGCGTCTACCTCACCGAGGTGTACCCCGCACCGGTGCACTTCCCCGACCCACGCACCGGCGAGATGACAGAGATCGACACCACCCTGGTCGCAGGCCCAGACGGGCGCCTCGAGACCAAGGCGACCCCCGTCGAGGTCTCGGTCGACCCCGACCCCCGCTCCCGGGAGCTGGTCGAGGTCCGAGACCCCCTCACGGGGAGCACCGTCAGCTTCGGGTTCGCCGCCGCCCCGGCGTCTGCGAGCGCCACGGCCGCCGAGGACGCGCTGCGACTCGAAGGCATCGCCCCCGGGGTGGAGGCGACCTTCGAGCCCACCGGCTCAGGCGTGAAGGAGACCCTGACCCTGGCTGGTCGCCGCTCGGCCACCAGCTTCGCCTACCACCTCGACACCGGCGCGCTCGAGCCCCGCGTCGCCCCCGACGGGTCCATAGCGCTCGTCGGCCCCGACGGCGCCCGCTCGCCGCTCGTGGTCCCCCGGGGGTTCATGCGCGACGCCCGGGGGGCGCTCTCCGACGGGGTCACCTACACCCTCGCCCCCGATCCCGCCGGCGCCTGGTCGCTTCGGGTCTCCCTCGACCGGGCCTGGCTCGCAGCACCCCAGAGGGCCTTCCCGGTCGTCGTCGACCCGATGCTCGGGATCCTGGACTCTGCCGACACCACGATCACCGAGGGCTCCGGCGCCGACCAGTCCTCAGACCCCACGCTCCGCGTCGGCTTCGACGGCGCCCGCAACCGGGCGCTCACCTACCTCACCGGCACCATCCACCACCCCGACTCGACGAGCGAGGTGTTCAACCCCCTCGGCATCGACCTCGAGGTGCTGTGGGCGGGGATGGCCTTCGAGTCCCACGACTGCGAAGCCGACCCCGGCGACTTCGAGCTTCGAGCCCTCGAGGGCACCTGGGCACCCGGCAGCGTCACCTGGGCGAGCTCACCGTCGCTCGGCGCCCGGGTCGACACCGGGGCGGCGACCCAGATCACAGACGCCACCTGTGCCGACGGTCGCATCGCCTGGGGATACGACATCAGCACCTACGCCCAGGGAGTGCTCGACCTCGCCACCCCCTACGAAGGCATCGCGCTGGTCGCGACCGACGAGTACGCCACCCCCGCGGTCGAGCTCACCGCGGCGGACCCAGCCGAGCCCACCACCACGGGCGGGATCATCCAGCTCTTCTACCGCGACGCCTCTGCGGGCGGCCAGCCCTCGGCTCCGGTGGGGCTGGAGCCGACCGGCGCGATCGACACGCTCACCCCGACTCTGGTCGGCCAGCTACGAGTCTGCCGGCACCGAGCCCGGCTTCGTGCTGTACCTCATCCGCGACGACACCGGCACCACGATCGCCCTGGCGGTCGGCGCAGCCGTGGTCGACCCCGGTGAGCTGTCGGCCGCGACGATCTACCCGGGGGTGCTCGCCTGGGACCGCAGCTACACCCTCGAGGCCTGGTCGGTGCGCTCCGACCACGGCCCTGGCTGGGGGACCCTCGCCGACATCTTGGCCGACATCGACAACGCCTCGGCCAAGGCCACCACCACCTTCACGACAACCTCCCTGCGCCTCGACCAACCGCCTGACGCATCGACTGTGTTCGCCTTCGAGACCCTCATCGCCACCACAGCGGGCTCCTACGCCATCGACGAGATCGACTTCTACGTCGACGAGCAGCTCATCGACACCGACACCGATGGTGGCGACGGCTGGAGCGGCGGATGGGACACCACCCAGGTGACCGATGGTGCCCACACAGTCCACGCCGTGGCCACCGACACCGACAGCATCGAGCACGTCTCGGCGACCCACCACGTGGCGGTCGACAACGCGGCAGGCCAGCTGGCCCGCGTGGGTGTGGACTACGAGCGCGGCCTGCTCGACGGCGACGAATGGTCGGTCCTGGCGGTGCTGGCACATACCTCGCCTCTCGCGCTTCCCGACCGCTACGACAGCGGGGCGTCACCCTCGCTGCCGGAGGTGGACTCGTCGTCGCTGGCATGGGTGTTGGGCGCCGCCGGTGACCTGGCCTCCACCTCGACGCTCGAAGCGCTCGAAGCGCACCTGTCGGGGATGGTCGGGGTCGAGGTCGAACTGGAGGATCAAGTTCCCCAGGCCGCTCGGGCGGAGTGGGAAGCGTGCGAGGAGGCGAACACCACCAACTCCGCGCAGGTCGACATCCCCGTCATCTTGCCACCGCTCCCACCGGGCTTCCTCGACATCGAGATCTCGGCTGGCAAGGAGTGGTGCACCTACCGCGACGACATCTTCGAGATCCGCTTCCGGGTGGATCCGGAGGACCATGCTGCTGGCTTCGACGATGCTGGGGTACCGGGTGGCGGGTCGGACCCTGTGGCACCGGATCGGGTGCTGGATGTGATGGGGGAGCTGAAGGCGGCTCGGGACAGCTACGAGGCCCTGGGCTTCGAGCTCGACGGCTACTCGAGCTCGGATCGGCTGGTCGTCTACATGCACGGCGACACCAACATGGCCCTGCCCTTCGGGCCCGGGGGCGGCGGGCGGCCCATGATCTGGGTGCAGGCCGACAGCCCTCGTCCACCCCCTGACACCTCGCCCCAGCCCACTGCCGACTTCCAGATCCGCCACGAGCTGTTCCACGTCTTCCAGTACGGGTACATGGGGGCGCTCCCGCTCCAGTCGTTGGGTCATGTGAGCGCGCTGCTGGGGAACCCGTTCACGCCGTTGTGGATGGAGGCCACCGCGGAGTGGGCGGCAGGCCGAGCGTCCGAAGGTCGCCCGGACATGCAGGAGGGCGAACACGTCCGGAACCTGGCGCACTTGCTGGGGTCGCCCGAGTCGGCGCTGTTCAGCTTCCGGGGTGCCCAGGGCATCTTGGACTCCACGCTGACCGTCGGTGAGGTTCCCCCTCGCAGGGTGTACGGCGCGTTCATACTCCCGGAGTTCCTGGAGTCGGTGTCGATCGGGTCGGTGCTGGAGACCTGGCGCAACATCGACACCTCCACCGACGCGCTCGAAGCGATCGAAGACGAGCTCGACGAGCAGAGCATCGAGCTGTCCGGGTTCGTGCGCGGCTTCTGGGTGGCCTCGTACCTGTTGACCCATGGCAACGACGAGACGACCATCCCGTCGTTCTCGTCGTTGCTCGACGTCGACGCGTGGCGCGGTGCGCTCGGTGCCGAAGGCACCGGTGGCGACAGCTTCAGCTCTCTCGATCGCGCCGACCGTGCCGCGCCGACGGTGACCGTGCCGCTGTCAGGGGAGACGGATCCTGTCGAGGTGCTGGTGGGTCCCGGCGGCGCGGCCATCGTCGACCTGCAGTTGCCGACGGGCTTCAAAGGCGACCTCAACTTCGAGGTCGCGGTCGACGACCCCGAAGATGTCCTGGTGTCGGTGCTGGCCTACGATGCCGATCCGGGCTACCCGATCGTGTGCGAACGCGATGACTTCCCGGTCGCGTTCTGGCAGGCCAGCCTGGCAACCGCAGACATCACCGGTGAGGTCGAGCTCGCCGAGGACTGCCACTCCGCCACGCTCTTCGTCACTCACCACGACCTGCGCGGGATACCCCAGCCTGTCAGTGCCAGGTTCTGGCTTGAGGACCCCGCCCCGATGATGCCCCCCGACGTGGACACGACCATCGCGGTCGGTAGCGGAGAATCAGCGAACCTGGCTCTGGGCGACTCAGCTGGTGTCGTCTCCGACCAGGGCATCGTGACCTACAACGTCTGCATCGATGTCAAGGTGTGGCGGACGTTCCAGCTGTTCCCAGACCAGGTCGACATCTATCTAGAGGATCCGTGGACCGGCCAGATGATCGATTCCCGCACGGGCATCGAGACGCTCTTCACCTCCAGTCCGACGACGTTCACCTTTGGGCCGTACCTGCAATCGCCATGGCGAGCGCTCTCGGTGCGGGTCGAGGAGGTCACGCCCTATGTCACCCACTGGACCGCCACCCCCTACTCGGTCGGCCTCTACGACACCACCTGCTGAGACCGCCCTTCTCGCCGGACCAGCGCCAGCGCCAGGTCCCCGGCGCAAGGGTTGCCTGATCGCGCTCGGAGTGGCCGCGCTCGTCGCTGTGGTAGCGACCGCGGTGGCGCTCGCCCTCGCGTGGTGGATCAACGAGCTGTTGTGGGGAACAGACGGTCCCGACGCCGAAGCCGACGGGCCTCCGATCGTGCTCACCAGCGAGCACCCCGCCGTCGAAGGCGAGATCACCCTCCGGCTCAACGACCGGGTCCGTCCCGCGTACGAACCAGGGTCCGCGCACGAGAGCTGGGGTGAGCGCGACGGCATCGGTCTCGGAGTCCAGGTGCGGGACGCGGGCGGGCACCACCTCCTCGGCGGACCCATCCAGGTCACGATTGCAGCGCTCGACCCGGAGGTGCAGCCGCTGGAACATCACATCGAACATCTCATGATCTGGGCGGGACCGGCGAGCGCGGGAGTGGCTGCGCTGGCGGACCACGACCGCGAACCTCCATGAGGTTGCCTGGTTCGATGTGGGCTGCCCGACGGGCCAGGCGTGCGTCCAGCGGTTCCGCTACCGCTTCGAGCTCGTCGATCCCGCCGGCCGCGACCGCGTGAGCATCACCGAGTGGTCGATCATGGCCAGCGCCGACCTCGGGGAGCAGGGGATGCCCGAGGGTGGCGACATGACCCTCGAGATGACCGACCCCGTGCCGACCGAGGGGCTCATCGAACCGGTCGAGGTGTGGGAGTTCCCCCGGGACGGCACCGGCACCGACAGGGACGAGGCTCTACCTCTCACCATCACCTACCCACCCGAGGCCATCGATGCCGTCGTGCGCTTCACGCCCGGGCGCACCGTACGTGAGGGACAGCGGGACCTCGCGTACTACCCGACCCGCTTCTACCCGGATGCCCAGTACCGCAACGGTGCCGGGATCAGGCGGTACTCCTTGTTCGAGGAGATCTTCACCGAAGTCCCGCTCTCGATCGGTGACTGCACACCGGAGGGGCAGTGCACGATCACCGGCGAGCTCCGCAGCGTGCCCTCCTCGGACCAGCAAGGCTCGCTCACCCTCGTCGCGGATGTCCGTGAAACCTCAGATCCCTTCGCGCCCCCGTCGGATGCACCCATCGTGTTCGAGCTGGGCTAGGTGCCCCCACCGGGATCGCGTGATGGCGCCCACCCAGCAATGGGCCCGAGCATCTTCACGCTCGACGCCTCCCGTAGGGAGGTCCGCCCCCGATCGGAGGAGAGGTGGCACGGGTGCCTACAAGACACCCGCGATCGCACTGACGACGGGCCGTGGGCCGCTCTCTCCACAGATGCTGAATCCGTCTCATCGTGACGCACCGGGCGGGACGCAGGGCACCCGGACAGGCGGGGCGCGGCAGCCGCCGCGTACCGACCCTCGCTCGCCGTCGCCGGTACGCTCGGCGGGGATCGGGGGTCGACTCATGAGACAAGTGCGATGACACGTGCTGAGCCGACACCTGCGCCCCGGCGCCACGGCCACCTCGACGACCTAGAGCACGACGACGACCACGACCGCCCCGGAGCCCGCCGCCCCGCCGACCAACCCCCCCCAAGCCCGACGTCTGCGCACCCGACATGGGCAGCACCCTGCAGGTCGAACGCTCCTACCCGCCCTACCCGGACTTCCCCTACCCGCCCGAGGGCTGGGAGGAGCCTGATCGCGACGTCTTCGACTGGGACGGCGACGGGACGAACGACACCCTCGCCCTCGCCGACGACTCCGTCACCCTCACCTGAGCCACGGGCAGGTCGTCGTCACCGGCGTGAGGTCTACGACCCCGTCAGCGGGACTGTCATCGAGTCGGTCTCGGGCTTCGGGCCCGGCACGCTGACGAACAGCGGCGGCGGGAGCATCCGATGGCGGACCTTCACCCTCGGCGGCTATCGACCCACGCCGTGGGCCCCGATCGCGGTCCGGGTCGAAGAGGACTTCCACCAAGTCGACTACTGGAACGCCCGCGGGTACTCATGTTGAAGGGATCGGGCTCCAAGGGTTCGTCGCACCGAGGCGCATGGGCGATGGCTGTCGACCATCGGCTCACACAGCGGTGGAACGGGGCGTGCGCGCTCTCCGTCGTCGCCGCTGTGGCGCTGCTGGCAACGGGATGCATCCTCGGAGAGGTTCGACCAAACGCCGTCAATGTCCGGAACACCACCGATCTCGAGCTGACGATCTTCTACGACAAGCCAGAGCCGTCACCCAGCCTGACCCCCGAAGAGGTCGAGGAGATGAAGACCTTGACCGTCGTAGAGCCGCACAGCAACGGGCGATTCTCCATCCCCGAGGGAGACGACTGCGCGAAGGTCGATGTCCTCGCCCTGGACCGAGACGGGAATGTGGTCGATCGCCTTCCCGCCGGGACCTGCCACCGCGACGAGACCGTGAGCTGGGCCATCGGGGACGAGTGAACACGGACTGCCGCACGGCGCCGTGCTTGCGCACCCGGCCCCCCGCCACGGGCGCCCAGGCCGATGCCCGGCGAGATCGTCGGGTGCGCCGACAGGCCGGCGCGGCAGTTCTGGCAATGCTGGCGTTGGTGGTGGTGAGTAGCGGCTGCGGCAGACCGGGCTCGCCCTCCGACGTGACCGAGGGTTCGCGCCCAGAGGTATCAGAGGCGGCGTGGGGAGAGTCGGCGTGCACGGCCAACCTCGAGTTGCTCGAATGGTTCCAAACAGCCGAGACGGCGTCCGACTCGGGCGACGACCGGCACGAGAACTCGGCGACGTTCTGCGTCCACCGCGGTGAGGCCTGACCGGGCTCGGCCACGAGCGGGGGCGGAACGAGCGACTCGTGGCCGCGGCCCAGCGGGTTGGTGGTGGGAACGACTCCCGCCGCGCTCACATCGACAACGTCGAGCTCGGCGGGGCGGGACCCGAGCCGGACCGCGACGACGCTGCGTTCGCTGGGTTGACCCCGAACCCGTATCCGGGCCCGGAAGTACCGTTGTGTCGTGGAGCGCCTGACGGGTCTCGATGCGAGCTTCCTCTACAACGAGACCCCGACGGTGCACATGCACACCCTCAAGGTGGCGATCTTCGACCCCTCGTCCGTGATGCCGGATCCCTCGTTCGAGTGGATCCGATCGGAGATCGGCCGGCGGCTGCACCTGCTCCCACCGCTGCGCCGGCGGCTGGTCGAGGTCCCGCTCGGGTTCCACCACCCCGTGTGGATCGAGGATCCCGACCTCGATCTCGCGTACCACGTCAGACGCGTGACGATCCCGGCGCCCGGCACCCGTCTCGAGATGGACGAGGTGATCGCCGAGATCGCGGGTTGGCCGCTCGACCGTCGCCGCCCGCTGTGGCAGATGTTCGTCCTGGAGGGGTTCGCCGACGGGCGGATCGGGGTGCTCGTGAAGGTCCACCATGCTGTGGCCGACGGGGTTGCCGCCGCGCAGCTGCTCGAGAACGTGATGTCCACCTCACCCGGACCCGTCGAGCCGGCCTCCGAGGCGGAAGCCGGGCACCCCGAGGCGGTGCCCGGCCGCTGGGAGCTCCTGGGGGGAGCCGTGAAGGACCGGCTCCGGCTCGTCGGCCGGCTGCCGCAGCTGCTCTGGATCACGCTGCTCAACGTCCTGGGTGCGTTGCGCATCCGTCGCGGTGCGCGGGTGCGCCTTCCCCGGCCGCTCCTCGACGCGCCGAAGACGTCCTTCAACCTCACCCTCACCCCCCACCGCTCCTTCGCCACCACGCAGCTCCCGTTCACCGAGGTGAGACGGGTCAGCCGTGCGCACGGCGTCACGGTCAACGACGTGGTGCTCGCGATGGTCGGTGGGGCGTTGCGGCGCTATCTCGACGCCCGTGGCGAGCTCCCGGAGAAGTCGCTCGTGGCGAGCGTACCGACCTCGATCGACGCGCCCGGGACGGTGCGACTGGCCGGGAACCGGGTGTCGAGCCTGATCACCACGACAGGCTCGGCGATCGAGGACCCGCTGGAGCGGATGCGGTACGTGCACGAGGTCACCACCGTGGCGCGACGGGTGAACGAGGCCCTCGGGCCCGAGATGATGGAGGACTGGGTCGAGCACACCCCGCCTCGGATATACGCCTGGCTGGTGCGACAGTACGGGAGGCGCCGCCTGGCCGACTGGCACCGCCCGGCGGTGAACCTGGTCGTCTCCAACGTGCCCGGTCCTCGGGAGCCCCTGTACGTCGCCGGGGCCCCGCTCATCGAGCTGTACTCGGTGGGGCCGGTCCTCGAAGGGATCGGGCTGAACGTGACGGTGTGGAGCTACATGGACCAGCTCTGCGTGGGAGCGCTCGCGTGCAGGGAGGCGGTGCCCGATGTGAGGCAGATCACGGACCGGTTGCAGGAGTCGCTCGAGGAGATGACATCACGCAGCCAGGGTGTGCACCTCGTCGATCGGGAGGCCTGAGCGGAGCTCCGCCACCAGGCCGGCCAGGTCCAGCTCGGCAGCACGCCGACGGAAGGCGGTGGCTAGCACCGGGTCGAGCTCTTCGGCCTGGTCTCGCAGGCCATCAGCCCTGTCGTGGAGCAGTCGGGAGCGGGAGAGCAGCTTCTCGTCCACGCCGGCCATGGGAGCCTCCTCGGGTTCTGTCGGTCGAGGTGTTCAACCCCGGACGTGTCCGGTCTCTTCCCGGAGGGATGGATCTCAGCGAGCCGCATCGGGGAAGGTGCCGGCGTCCTGCTCCGGCGGCGGGTGCCCGTACCGGCTGCGGAAGCTGAGGTATGCGATCAGCCCGGCCGGGAGCGGCAGCCAGTAGGAGAGGAGCCGGTACGCCAACGTGGCGAGCAGGGCGTCGGCGCTGCTCACGCCGGCCAGGGTGAGCGTCGCGGTGAGCCCCGCCTCGACGAAGCCCAGCCCCCCTGGGGTGATCGGGATCATCGCCAGCACCCCTGCTACCGCGTAGGCCAGGAGCACGAGGCTGAGGCGCGGCCGGCTGCCGACTGCCCAGAGTGCGCCGACGAGCATCATGTAGTCGAGCATCCAGTTCCCGAGCGCCGCGGTGAGGGCGCTGCGGAAGCTCCCGCCGAGGGTCTCGAGCATCTCCTCCCGCTGCTCCCTCAGCCCGGTGACGGTGATGCCTCCGACCCGTCCCAGCCGTGCCATCACCCAGTGGTTCGCCCGCTCCACAGGGGCTCCCAGGACCTCGATGGCGCGCTCGTTGCGCACGATGGCCAGGCCGGCGGCGAACATCACCAGGAACACGAAGGCACCACCCCAGGCGACGGCGCTCATACCTTCGGGGATGGGGGATCCGACCAGCGACACGAGCAGTGCGACGAACGGGAGTGCGAAGAGGATCCACGCGGAGAGCAGACCTGTGGCGCCGAGAGCGGTCGCTGCCGAGCCCGGTTCGACGCCGGCGACCGAGAGCATCCGGTACTGGATCGCAGCACCCATCGGGCCGCCTCCCGGGACGATCTTCGAGACCGCGTTGCCGGACAGCTGGGCGGTCGCCGCCACGAACCACGAGACCCGGGGCAGCGCGATGCGGATCAGCCACCACAACGACGCCAGACTCGTCGTCTCGAGCGCGAACAGCACCGGGAACCACCAGAGCGGGATGCTGCGAAGTCGCGGCAGCTCCGCCCAGACGTTGATCAGCCGTGGGGCCAGCCCATACAGGGTGACTGCGGCCAGCACCAGGAACAGGATGCGGAAGGCGATCCGCACCGACGAGGTGCCCGTGAGGTGTGCGACCTCCTCGGTGACCTCGATGATGCCGTCGACGGGGTGCTCGATGCGGCGCGACCGCGGAGGCGGGGACTCGTTCGGCACCGCACCATGTTGCCCGTTGGGCGCGTTCAGGTGGCGGGTGGCGTGCCTTCGTGGGAGACGAGCAGCTCGCGGTACCCGTCGAGGTCCGCCGATGCGGGCTCCGTGGTGGCCATGAAGTCGCGGATCACCTCGACGAAGCGGACGGGCTCCTCGACGTGCGGGAAGTGCCCCACGCCTTCGAAGATCTCCAGGCGGCTGCCGGGCATGGACTCGTGGGCGCTCACCGCGTGCGCCACCGGGATCACGGGATCCTGGTCGCCCCAGATGATCAGGGTGGGCATCCCGGCGGCCAGGTAGAGGCGGTCGTTCGCGCTCACCGACTGGCCCCCGGGGTCGATGACGGCCTTCAGCGTTCGGACGAACGCGTGGCGGTTCTCGGCACCGGCGAGCGACGAGTACGCGCGCCACATCTCACCTATGTGCGGTGCTCGCAGCCCGCGGTCGTGGAGTGCCCGGCTCACGTCGTCGCCGTGGTCGGCCAGGAAGCGCGGGAAGAGGAGAGGCATCAGGTACTCGGCTCCGGGGAGGGTGAGCAGCCGGAGCATCCAGCTCACCTCGCGACCGAGACCACCGCTGCCGACCAGGACCAGGCGCTCGAGGAGCTCCGGGTGCTGGTAGGCGAGCTGCATCGCGACCCCGCCACCCAGCGACTGCCCGACGACGGTCACGTGCTCGATGCCGAGCACTCCGAGGAAGTCGCGGAGCCCGCTCGCGAACGCACCCAACGAGTAGTCGCCCAGGGGCTTCGCCGACTCGCCGTGCCCCAGGAGGTCCGGGGCGACCACCCTGTGGTCACGGGCCAGCGCCGGCATCACCTCGCGCCAGGTGCGGGAGCTGCCGGCCATCCCGTGCACGAGCAGGATCGTCGGCCCTTCCCCAGCCATGCGGTAGCCGACGTCGTGGCCGTGGATGTTGACGTGCTGCAGCGGGATCGAAGCCATCACCGCATTGTTACCACTGGGTAGCCGTGCTCCCAGGGACCAATGGCCCTCCCTGGCGGTGATCCTGGTCACGGACTGGAAACAGGCACCGTTCGGCCGGTCTCATGGAGCCGATGAGCCCGTTCCACGTCCTGGCCAAGCCGACAGGAGCGCGCTGCAACCTGGACTGCGCCTACTGCTTCTTCCTACCGAAGCAGGATCTGTATCCCGGTTCCAGCTTCCGGATGAGCGACGAGGTGCTCGAGTCCTACCTGCGGCAGTTGATCGAATCAGCGCAGGGCGAGGTGGTGGAGATCTCCTGGCAGGGAGGCGAGCCGACGCTGATGGGGGTCGAGTTCTACAGGCGTGCCGCCGATCTCGCCCGGACGCTCGCCCCTCCGGGTACGTCGGTGAGCTGGTCCATGCAGACGAACGGGGTGCGCATCGACGAGGAGTGGTGCGACCTGCTCCTGGAGCACGACTACCTGGTCGGCCTCAGCCTCGATGGTCCGCCCCGGATGCACGACGCCTTCCGTGTCGACAAGGCGGGCCGACCCACCTCCGACCGCGTGCTCGATGCGGCGCGCCTGCTGCTGCGCAGAGAGGTGCGGACCAACATCCTCACGACGGTCAACTCTGCCAACGGCGACCACGGCGTCGAGGTGTACCGGTTCCTGCGCGACGAAGTCGGCGCGCGGTACATCCAGCTCATCCCGATCGTCGAGCGCGCCCCCGGATCCGGTGCCGTGACCGACCGGTCGGTCCACCCCGCCCAGTGGGGACGGTTCATGATCGATGTCTTCGACGAGTGGCTCCTGCACGACGTGGGCGACGTCTTCGTCCTGCCGTTCGACTGGGCGCTCGCGGCATGGATGGGGATGGACAGCCCGCTCTGCATCTTCCGGCCGGAGTGCGGGGACGCGGTGGCGCTGGAGCACAACGGCGACGTGTACTCCTGTGACCACTTCGTGGATCCGGAGCACCTGTTGGGCAACATCGCCGACTCGACGCTCGCAGAGCTCGTGGCAGGCGACCGACAGCGGCGCTTCGGGCGTCTGAAGCTGGATGGGCTCCCGGCGGTCTGCCTCGGCTGCGAGGTGCGCTTCGCCTGCCACGGCGAGTGCCCCAAGAGCCGGTTCGTGCCGGCGTCCGACGGTGGGCCACCGCTCAACTACCTCTGTGAGGGCTACCGGGCCTTCTTCAACCACATCGACGAGCCGATGCGGCTGATGGCAGGTCTCCTGCGGCGGGGGCGGCCTGCGAGCGAGGTGGTGGAGCTGCTCGACGCCCAGCCGGCATCAGGCGGTGGGCGGACGGGCCGCAACGATCCCTGCCCGTGTGGCAGCGGCATGAAGTTCAAGCGCTGCCACGGATGAAGTCCACGATCACCCGGGCGAGCTCCTCGCCCTCGTCCTCCTGGAGGAAGTGCCCGGCACCCTGGACGGTGGTGTGCGGCTGGCCCTCCGCTCCCGGGATCGTCGCCTGGAAGAACGCGTCGGCGCCGGCGGTGATCGGATCGCTGTCGCTGAAGGCGGTGAGCCAGGGCTTCTCCCAGCTCCGCAGCACCTCCCAGGCGCTGCGGTTCGGTTCGCTGGCCGGGTCGTCGGGCGTGATCGGCACGAGGAGGGGGAACTGCCTGGCCCCCTCCTTGAACGACTCGTCGGGGAACGGCGCGTCGTAGGCGGCGATGACCTCTGTGGAGAGGGCACTCACGCACCCTCCGTCGACGATGCGTCCCACCGGGAGCTCCGGGATCTCCTGGCTGAGCTGTCGCCATGCCATGAACGCGTCACCAGGAGGGATGTCACCGGTGGGGAGGAAGGTGTTCGCGGTGACCACACGGGCGTAGCGGTCGGGATCCTCGGCCAGCAGCCGCAGTCCGATCAGGCCGCCCCAGTCCTGCGCGACGAGGGTGACGGCTCGTAGGTCCAGAGCCTCTACGAGCTGGCGGGTCCAGCCCACGTGGCGCTCGTAGGTGTAGTCGGCGCGGGCCGCAGGCTTGTCGCTTCGACCGAAGCCGACCAGGTCTGGGGCCACCACCCTGTGGCCGGCCCCGGCGAGGATCGGGACCATCCTTCGGTACAGGTACGACCAGGAAGGCTCGCCGTGCAGCAGGAGCACGACCTCCCCGTCGGCGGGTCCCTCGTCGAGGTGGTGCATCCGGATCGGGTCACCGCCGTCGGGGTCCGCGACCTCGACGTACCGGGGCGCGAAGCCGTACCCCGGGAGGTCTTCGAAGCGTTCGTCGGGTGTGCGGAGCAGTTCCATGGGGGGAGGCTAGCGACGGGAGCGCCGTTTGCCCGATGGCAACCGTGGGGCATGATGGGTGCCGACCTGGAGCCACGAGACGGAAGGGGACCGCCATGGGCTGGAGAGTGGTCGTCGACTACGACCTCTGCGAGAGCAACGCGATCTGCATGGAGATCGCGCCCGAGGTGTTCGAGGTGCGTGATGACGACTACCTGTACGTGCTCGAGGAGCATCCCTCGGACGATCTCCGCTCACAGGTGGAGGAAGCGGTCGTTCGCTGCCCCAAGCAGGCGATCTCCATCGAGGAGGAGTGAACGGCGGGGTTGACCCGTGACCGCTCTCGCCGCAGTGCTGCTGGTGCTCACCGGTTGCTGCGTCGCCATCGACTGGTGGGCGGTCGCCGGCGACCGGCGCGGCCCCGAGCTGGCGTTCAAGCCGGCTGCCCTGGTCGCGCTCATCGGGGTGGCCTTGGCCATCGAGCCCGCGGACACGGCGGTCCGCTGGTGGTTCGTGGCCGCCCTCGTCCTCTGCCTGGCGGGTGACGTCTTCCTCCTCTTCGAGCGCTTCTTCGTACCCGGGCTGGTGGCGTTCCTCGTCGGTCACCTCTGCTACATCGCCGGGTTCTGGGTCGGGGGGCTGGAGGCGACGACAGCGGTCGTCGGCGTCTTGGCGGTCGCTGCCGCGCTGGTCGGTGTGGCGCCGGGAATCGTGAGAGGCGTCCGGTCCTCGGACGAGCCGGGCCTGCTCGTTCCGGTCATGGCGTACATGGCGGTGATCTCGGTGATGGTGGTCGGCGCCTTCGGGTCGGCCATCGCCTGGGCGATCCTGGGCGCTTCGCTCTTCTACGCCTCGGATGCTCTCATCGCGTGGGGCCGCTTCGTGGACGAGAGGTCCTGGGGGAGGATGGCGGTCATCGTCACCTACCACCTCGGCCAAGTGGCACTGGTGCTCTCGCTGGTGTGAGGGTGGTCGGATGACCACCACCCGGACCGAGCAGCTGTACCGCCGTCGCTTCACCTGGGAAGAGGCGACCTGGGGGAGTCACTGCTCCAACTGCATCGCCACCTGCAGCTACCGCGTCTTCGCGGGGGGTGGTGGCGTGCGGTGGGAGGAGCAGGCCGGCACGTACCCGACGACCGAGGTCGGAGTGCCGGACCGCAACCCGATGGGGTGCCAGAAGGGCGGCGCCTGGAACCGGCAGCTCACCAGCGGCGACCGGCTGCTGCACCCGATGCGCCGGGTCGGGGAGCGGGGCTCGGGCCAGTGGGAGCGCATCAGCTGGGACGAGGCGCTGGCAGAGGTGGCCGATTCCATCTGCGACGCGGTCGAGGAGTCGGGCCCGACAGCTGTGCTGGTCGACGAGTCGAGCGAAGGCGGCATGCTCACGATCGGCGGCCAGCTCCGCTTCGCGGGCGTGCTCGGCGCGACCTCGCTCGACGCGATCGCGAGCGTCAACGACATACCGCTGGGTCACTACGTCGACCTTCGGCCACATCGTGGGCGGCTCCACTGCCGACGACACCTTCCACGCCGATGTCGTGCTGATCTGGCACGCCAACCCGGCCTACACGCGGATCCCCTACTTCCACTACCTCACCGAGGCCCGCTACCGCGGGGCGGAGGTGGTGCTCATCGCCCCCGACGTCTCCCCATCGGCGGTGCATGCGGACTACGTGGTCCCGGTGAAGCCCGGGAGCGACTCCGCGCTTGCGCTCGCCATGTGCCATGTGGTCACCGAGGACGGCCTCGTCGACGAGTCCTTCGTGCGCACCCAGACGGACCTGCCGCTGCTGGTGCGGCGCGACACGGGGCAGCTCCTGCGGGCGAGCGACCTGGAGCAGGGTGGAGGGGAGCTGAGCTTCTTCGGCTGGGTGGACGGCTCCGGTGTCACCGCCGCTCCCGACGAGAATCTCTTCTGGCCACAGGAGCCCGCGCTCGGGGGGACCCATCTCGTCCGGCTCGCCGACGGCAGCGAGGTGGAGGTGTCACCTGTGTTCGAGCTGCTGGTGGAGCGCCTCGCTGAATACCGGCCGGAGGATGCTGCCGCGGCGTGCGGAGTGCATCCCGAGACGATCAGGATGCTCGCTCGCAAGGTGGCGGGCGGCCGCACGAAGCTGCACGAGGGCTTCGACACCGCCAAGCACTACCACGGCGACCTCATGGAGCGGTCGATGAACCTGCTCCTGGCGCTGACCGGGAACTGGGGTCGCAAGGGGAGCGGCCACGACACCTACTGCACGTACCCCTTCGACGGCACCTACGTGCAGAGCCTCAAGGGGGCGATCGGCCTCGAGGCCGCAGAGGGTGCGATCACGGTGCTCCGGGCGACGTTCGGGTCGGCGGAGCCGGGCGAGGTCCCCCCTCCGCTCGCTCGCCCGGGGATCTGGGACTTCCTCTCGATGGCCGCGGCGGGCGGGAGCACGTCGCCGCCGTTCTTCCTCTGGTTGGACCACTGCGGATATCGCGAGGTGTGGGAGCGGGCGGAGTGGGGCGACTCACCCCGCCCGTTCGGCGAGTACCTGGAGGAGGCCCTGCCCCAGTGGGCGGCGCACCGCCGCCCCGGTCCCGACGTCACCCCCCGGGTGATGATCGAAGGGGCCACGAACGCCCTCCGGCGAACCCGTGGTGGCGCCCGGATGCTGCTCGAGAACCTGTGGCCCGAGCTGCGCATGGTGGTGTCGGTCGATCAGCGGATCAACAGCGCCGGCCTCCACGCCGACATCCTGCTGCCCGCCGCCCACGAGGCCGAGCGGGTGAACCTCCAGTACCCGATCTCGCACTCCATGGAGGTGGCGTTCTCGGACCGGGCGATCGAGCCCGCGGGGGAGGCGCGCTCCGACTGGCAGATCTACCTGGCGCTCGCCGAGGCGGTGGCGGCGCGTGCTGTCGAGCGTGGGATGGCCGACCGGGTCGTCGGGTGGGGGGCTCCGCGCCCGCTCGGCGAGTTGGGCGCGGCGTTCGGCATGGATGGTGTGCTCGCATCCGATGAGGCCGTGATCGACGAGCTCCTCCGTGACAGCGCCCTCGCCGGGGTGATCCCGGAAGAGACGTCGCTCGCAACCATCCGCGAGCGTGGCTGGGTCGAGATCGAGGGGAACGGCTGTCTGCCCATCGGCCGCTGGCTCGGCGGCGAGATCCGGACCGACGAGACCTTCAGCGTGGGGCGCTGGCACGTCGAGCACGGCCTCCCCTACGCCACGACGACCGGGAGGGCCACCTTCTACATCGACCACCCCTGGTTCCTCGAGGCGGACGAGGCGCTGCCGAGGCACAAGGAGCCCCCCGCCATCGGCGGTGACCACCCGCTCGTGCTCACCGGCGGCCACCCCCGATGGAGCATCCACGCCTGCAACGCAACGAACCCCGTCATCCTCGAGACGACCCGTGGGCATCCGACGCTGGTCATGAACCCGGTCGACGCCGAGGCCAGGGGCATCGGTGAAGAGGACCCGGTAGAGCTCTCCAACGACCTCGGGGCGCTGCGGGTACGGGTGCGTCTCTCACCGACGCCCCGACCCGGCCAGGTGATCCTGTACGCAGCGTGGGAGGCATACGGCTTCGAAGGATGGGGTGACAGCACCCAGGTCGAGGCCGGGATGGTGAAGTGGCTGCACCTCGCCACCGGCTGGGGGCACCTCCGCCACATGCCGATGATGTGGCAGCCGGTTCACTTCGACCGCGTCCACCGGGTCGAGGTGAGAGCGGTCGGCTAGCCGCACCTGGGACCAAAGGCCCCGATCTCGGGACCTTTGGCCCGTCCGTCGGCCACCCACGGTGGCGACACTGACGCGGAAGGCCGTAGGGCTGCGTACGCAGCGCTGGCGACGGATGGGAGGCCCCCGTGGCAGGAGTTGAGCGAACGGTCGAAGAACCTCGGCGGCACCTGAAGCTCACCAAGAGGGGAGCTCAGGCGGCGGTTGCCGTCGGCATCGTCGTCTTCCTGCTGGGCGCGGGGCTGAGCGCGTCGGCCGGCGAGGAGGAGTGGCCTCGGATCTTCGACTACGGCGTCGGTGACCCGAGCTCCCGCACCTGTGCACAGGTGGCCGCGGATCTCGTTGCCCAGGGTCATCTCGATCCGCCGGCACCCTCCTGGAACGACTTCAAGATCGAGGACCCGGAGAACGGCGACTACGGCGGTCCGCTCGGCATCGTGCTCTCCAACGTCGACAACGATGACGAGGGCGAGGCGAGCTTCGACTGGAGCTCGGACGTGCCGGTCGACCTCGTGTACGTGAAGAGCGGGAGTCACGGCTCGCGCCTCTATCTCTACGACCCTCCCACCGAGGCGAGCTCGGGTCAGGGGCTGGGGAGCAACCAGCAGATCAGCCACATCACCTTCTGCTACGACGACGGCCCGCCCACGACTTCGACCACCTCGACGACTTCGACCACGTCGACCACATCGACCACTTCCACCACGTCGACCACGTCGACCACCTCGACCACGTCGACCACGTCGACGACTTCGACCACCGAGCCTCCGACCACGGAGACGACGGCCACCACCGAACCTCCGACCACGGAGACGACGGCCACCACCGAACCTCCGACCACGGAGACGACGGCCACCACCGAGCCCTCGACCACGACGACCGGGATGGGCACGACCACCACCGGACCGACGACCACGACCACCGTGGTGGCGGTCCTGCCGGCCGAGGAGTCACGTGATCTCCCGGTCACCGGGGGTCCGTTCGGGCTGCTGCTGATGGTCGCGGGTGCCCTGATGACCGCTGGCGGTGGCACCTCGTGGTTCGCGCACAGCCGCAGCGCTCGGCTGGACGAGGACCGGTCGGCCTGACCCGGGTGACTCAGCCCTCGGGCCACACGTGTGTGAAGCACCGTGACGCCAGCAGGCCGGGTGACCACCGGCCCCATGCGCCGAGGGCTGCCCAGCGGGTGCGTTCGAGCCATCCGAGGCACTCGGGTGACTCGACCCGTCGGACGACCTGGCGGATCCCTCCCTCGTGCACCACGTACCCGGCCCAGGTGCCCGGGTAATCCTTGGGAGAGCCGACCTCGGTGAGCACGAGGGTGCCGACCGTGCGGCGGCGGTGCCGGTGCGTGTGCCCCGAGGTGATGAAGGTGCGGGGGTTCGCGCCGGCCACGGCCCGGAGGAAGCGGGTGGCCTGGGGGCGGGGTATGCCCGGCGGCCAGAACCAGGCCACGGGGGTCACCTGCAGGTAGTGGTGAAGTGCCACCAGCGCCGGTCCCGATGATCCTCGCAGGAGCTCTGCCACCCGCTCGGTCCGCTCGCGGGTGAGCCGACCCCGGTTGTGGCCCGGCCTGGTGGTCGGGGCGAGCACGAGGCGCAACCCGGGGAGGTCGACGGCTTCCGGCTCCATCGCCAGGTACAGGCCGGCGCGCGCGGCGCCATCCGAGGGACAGATCTTCCCGGCGGCTCTCTTGGAGTCGTGGTTGCCGGCCACGGCCTCGATCGGCACAGGGAGGTTGGCGAAGATCTTGGCGACGTCCTCCCACTCGTCCGGGAGCCCGCGCTCGGTGATGTCGCCCTTCAGCACCACGCGCTGCGCCCCCCAACGAAGCAGCTCGTCGACGGCGGCACGGGTGCAACGGATGGTGTGGGGATCGACACCGGGGGTGAGCTCCTCGACCATGCGGTTCCGGTAGTCGAAGCCAGATATGCCGATGTGCAGATCGCTCAGCGTGGCGAAGCGGTACAGCTCACGCCCGGGCGGTGGGGCGAGCGTGCGGAAGGGCAGGTGGACGCCGCCGCCCGGCAGCCCGGAGCCCCGGACGTGGGCCGTGTGCTCGCGGTCGGCCTCGAGGCCGTGGATCGAGACGCAGCCCGGTCCGCCGTCGAAGCTCAGCTCGACCGAGCGATCGCCCACCCGGACCTCCAGCGGTCCCGGTGCGAGCCACGACCACGTGAGCTGCACCGAGGTGTCCTCGACCGCGAAGATCCTCAGGCGGCGCCGTGGGGGCATCTCTCCAGGTTACGGGCAGCCGGTCATCGTCGGGGTGCGGCCTCACCGTGGGCCACGACCGCGGAGGGGGCGATCTGTCGGGCCATCTCGGCCGCCAGCAGCTGGGCACCGTGGCGGGTGAGGTGGACGGAGTCGATGGTGCGCACCTGCTCGAGCCGGCCCGTCTCGTCGGGCAGCTCCCATGCGTACCCCCCCTCGCCGGTGGACAGCGCCTCGGTTCCGTCGATGAGGACCGTGCCGGTCCAGTCCTCGGCGATGCGCCGGTGGATCATGCGGAACTCGACGACCCGCTGCTCGCCCTCCTCTTTCAGCATCGGTGGAGGGTTCACCCAGTAGATGTCGGCACCAGAGACGGCGATCGTCTGCTGCAGCTCGCGGGCCTCGCGCTCCCACGACTCGAAGAACTGGTCGGTGTAGCCGACCACCTCGAGCCCGGCCTCGTTCACGTACAGCTCGGTGGCCGTGTAGTTGCCGACGAACAGCACGACCACCACGTCCGGCTGGATCTCCTCGACCAGACGTCCGGCTTCGGCCTGCCAGTCGTAGAGCTGGGGTGTGAGGAGCCCCGATCCGTTCACTCCCTTGTTGTGGACCTCGATCGGTATGCCGCCGGTGCGGTCGGCGAGGGCGCCTTCGAGGAAGAGCCCGGACTGGTTCATGATCGAGTCACCGATGAGCAGGACCTGGACCGGTTCGTCACCCGGATCCGCCTCGCTGATGAGTGTGGCGACCAGCACGGCGGAGGTCGCCAGGACCGCACCCAGCCCGAGTGCGAGCCCACCGATCGCGAGGAGGCGGGTGCGGGATCGTGAGGGTCGCGCCCCACGGATCACGGGGCCAACACCTCGGCGAGGCGCCGGGCCTCTCTCTGGCGCAGAGCCACGTTGACCCGGAGGCGCTCGAGGTGCTGTTCGAGCTGCACCCGGCCCTGCGGCACGTCGTGGTCCTCGAAGAACGCGAACACCGTGGGTGCGAGACCGGGTCGGTCGAGCGCGCGGATCCCCTCCAGCATCCGGACGATCGAGTTGGAGGGGAAGCGCTCCACGAGCCGGTCCCATTCCTGGCGAACGAAGTCCCAGGCCACGGCGCCCTGGTCGCGGTTGGTGACGGCTCGGCGCAGGACGTACGGCGCGTTCTGGGTACGGATCGTGTCGGTGAGCGTCAGCTCGCACAGGCGGCCGATCAGCCCGGGGTCGTCGAAGTCGGCGAGCGCGCCGAGGAACCGCAGCTCGTCCTGGGGGGTGTCGGCAGCCTCGAATCGGCCGAGGAAGAGGTCGAACTCCTCGGCCCCGCCCATGGCGGCGAGCACCGAGATCGCCGCCGAGGCCATCCCGGGGTCGACGGCGGCCGGGTCGACGGCGTACCGGTCCCAGGTGTCGCGGGCGGCTCGACGGGTGTCGGGGTCCGCTCCGAGGATCGCAGAGGCCTCGAAGAGGCTGGCAACGAGCTGGCGGTCGCGGTCCGTCAGGGACGTCGCGGCGCCGAGGCGGTCGCGGGCCGGGCCCAGCAGGTCGCGGACGCGCCCCCGGAGCGCGGCACGGGCCTGGTCCTCCACGAGCCGGTCGAGCGCGGTGAGGGAGGCGAGCAGCCTCTGCCACACCGCCAGGTCCGTCTCGTCGGTGAACCCCTCGACGAGGTCGAGGTAGGAGGCCGCCGGGCTCTGACCGGCGAGCACCGCCGCCCATGCGTCGTCGGCGAGCCCGTAGCGCTCGTCGGGTGCGAGCAGGTCCTGGGCGCGGTCCACCAGTCGGCCCAGCAGCCCCGGCGCGTACCGGACGCGGTAGAAGCCGCTGGCCCCGGTGTTGACCTGAACCCACTCCACCTCCGAGGGCAGCTCGAGGTCGTGCTCCTCCTGCTCCAGGAGGACCCGCTGGATCACGGCGCTCCCGTCCGAACCCGTGCGCACCAGCACCGGCACCGCCCACCGGGGCGAGGTCTCGCCCGCGGAGCTGCCCCCGGGGAGGTAGGTGAAGCGCTCCTGCCTCAGGCGCAGGCCCCCGTCGATGGGCTCGACGTGGACCAACGGGAACCCGCCCTGGAAGATCCAGCTGTCCATGATGCGCCGGGCCGGCTCGCCGGTGGCCGCCTCGATGGCGTCCCAGAGGTCGGTGGTCTCGGTGTTCGCGTACTGGTGCCTCTGCAGGTAGTGGCGGATGCCGGCGCGGAACCGCTCCTCACCGAGGTACTGCTCGAGCATGCGGACGACCGCGGCGCCCTTCTCGTAGGTGAGGACGTCGAACATCCCCTCCGCGTCTTCCGGCGAGATCACCTCGTACTCGATGGGCCGCGTGCTGGCCAGCGCGTCGACGTCGAATGCGGCAGCACGCGAGTCGCCGAACGCGACCCACCTGTTCCAGTCCGGCCGGAAGGCGTCTGTGCAGCGCAGCTCCATGAACGTGGCGAAGGCCTCGTTCAGCCAGATCCCGTTCCACCACTTCATCGTCACGAGGTTCCCGAACCACATGTGGGCCAGCTCGTGCGCGATGACGTCGACCACGTTCTGGAGCTCGGGCTGGGTCACCTCGGTGGGATCGACGAGCAGCAGCACCTCGCGGAAGGTGACGCAGCCCATGTTCTCCATCGCCCCGAACGCGAAGTCGGGGATCGCCACCAGGTCGAGCTTGTCGCCGGGGTAGGGGATCCCGTAGTAGGTCTCGAAGTGCTCGAGAGCGAAGCGCCCCACGTCGAGAGCGAAGGCGGTGAGGTGCTCGCGTCCCGGTCGGCAGATCACGCGCAGCTCCACGTCTCCGACTTCGACGGGCTCGGTCGCCACCAGCGGCCCCACCACGAACGCCACCAGGTAGGTCGACATCGGCATGCTGTCGGCGAACTGGACGGCGATCCGGCCGTCCGGTGTGGGTGACCGGCCCAGCTCGCAGGTGTTGGCGACGGCGAGGTGCTCGGGATCGACCACGAGCGTGGTGGCGAACACGGCCTTCAGCTCGGGTTCGTCCCAGCAGGGGAAGGCCCGGCGCGCGTGGGTGGCCTCCATCTGGGTGGTGGCGATGAGCTGTGGCCGGTCCTCGTCGTCGGTGAAGGAGGACCGGTAGAAGCCCCGGAGCTGGTCGTTCAGCAGGCCACGGAAGCGGGTCGTGAGGAACCACCCGCCCGGGTCGACGGGGGAGGCCAGCAGGAGGTGGGCCCGCTCGGCCTCGGGGTCGAGCCGGACCTCGACTGCGACCCGGCGGCGCTCGGGGCCGGGGCCCTCCAGCCAGGCCTCGTCGATCTCGAGCTCAGCGGCGTTGAGCACGATCTCGTCGGTGCGTTCGATCACCTCGACCTCGGTCGTGCACTCGCCGCGGAAGCTCGACGAGACCAGGTCGGGCTCGAGGGTGAGCTCGTAGCGGGCCGGGATGGCCGTGCGCGGCAGGCGGTGCTCGGGGCTGTCGGCCATCTCGTCCGAGGCTACTTCCGCGTGAGGGCGGGTCGGCGTCAGCTGCCGGGCGGGCGAGGGGGTAGGTTCGGGTGCTCGACGGAACTGACGGGAGGCGAGGTGAGCGACCAGACGCTCGACGTCGTGGGCATCGGCAGCGCGATCGTCGATGTGATCAGCCAGGCCGAGGACTCCTATCTCGCGCTGGCGCGGCATGACCAAGGGGTCCATGCGGTTGATCGAGACCGAAGAGGAGGCCGACCGGCTCTACGCGGAGATGGGGCCGGCGGTGGAGGCCTCGGGCGGGTCCTGCGCCAACACGATGGCGGCGGTCGCATCTCTGGGCGGAGCAGCCGGATTCGTCGGCCTGGTCGTGGACGACCTGCTGGGGAAGGTCTTCGCCCACGACATCCGCTCCATCGGCGTGGAGTACACCATGCCGCCGGCACGGTCGGGGCCGTCGACCGCACGCTGCCTGATACTCGTGACCCCCGACGCGCAGCGGACCATGAACACGTATCTGGGTGCCGCGTCGAGGCTGTCACCCGAGCACATCGATCCCGTGACCGTCGGCAGAGCCAAGGTCGTGTACCTGGAGGGCTACCTCTGGGACGTGCAGTCGGCGAAGGACGCGATGACACGGGCGATGGAGATCGCCGGGGAGAGCGGCGTGAAGGTGGCGTTCACGCTCTCCGACGGCTTCTGCGTCGACCGCCACCGCGACGAGTTCCTCTGGCTGGCGGAGCACCGGGTGGACCTGCTCTTCGCGAACGAGTCAGAGCTGTTGTCGCTGTACGAGGTGGACGAGTTCGACGAGGCGCTGCAGAAGGTGAGGGGGCACTGCGACATCGCCTGCCTCACCCGAAGCGAGAAGGGCTCGGTGGTGGTCTCGGGCGACGAGGTGCACGTCATCGATGCCAGTCCTGCCGAGCGGGTGGTGGACACCACCGGGGCCGGCGACCTGTACGCGGCCGGGTTCCTCTACGGTCACACCCGCGGCTTCGATCTGCTTCGCAGCGCTCACCTCGGGTCGCTGGTGGCCGCTGAGGTGATCCAGCACGTGGGTGCGAGGCCCGAGACGGACCTGGCGGCCCTCGCGGCCGAGATCGCCGACTGACGGACCGGATCAGCCGGTGACGGTGTACTCCTCGAAGGCGGGGTCGTCCTCGATCGCGTCCTCCGTGAAGAGGACCTCCCGCCAGTCCTTGCCGCTGAACCGCTCGGTCTGCGCCGACCACTCATCGCTCGTCGGATCGCCGCTCTCCCCGTAGTCGAGGAAGGCGAATGCGACGGGGCCGTCCGCGGTGAACTCGAGGGTCATCAGGAAGCTCGTGCCGTTGGTGACCGGGTAGCCGTCGGCCCTCAGGTCGCTGGACGAGGTGACGGTCGCGGCGGCCTCGAAGGTCTCCTCCAGGGATGTCCCGAATGACGGGTACCCGACGATGTTGGTCACCCCCTCGCGGAAGCCTCCGCCGTGGATCGGCACACGGAGATCGCCCCGTGGCGCGTACTGCACCTCGCCGAGCGGGTCATCCAGCGCCCAGCCTGCGGCCTCGATCACCTGCACGGCGCGGGCCAGGTTGACGAGCACGGGGTCGGGACCGGTGGCGGGAGCGCTCGCCAGACCCGAGGGGGTGCCGACGGGGTCCGCGGGGTCGAACGGCTCCGCCCAGAGCTCCCCGGCGTCCGTGAACGCCTCCGGCGGGAACTGCGCCAGGAGCTCCCGCCACAGCACGGCACCGACCGAGTCGAGGCTCAACAGGCCGTCCCAGGACGCCAGCGACTCGCAGGCCTCGCTGATCGGTACGGTCCCCCCCGGCAGCTCCTCCTCGCCGGCTTCGCCCATCAGGGGCTCGACCTGCACCTCGGTCACACCTGTGCAGCGCTCTACGACCGCGTCGCGGAGGCGGCGCGCGGTGTGGCCCTGGTTGAGGAGGATGGCCTCCTGCAGCTCTTCGAGCGTGAACAGACCTCCCTCACCGGCGGGGGTGGACCCGTCCGTCGCGTCCAGCACGTAGGCGTTCTCCCTCGTGCGCGGTGAGCGTGGTGTGCCCTGCTCGCCGTGGAGGGCCGAGTAGTCGCCTTCCAGCAGCTCGCTGGCGTTGGCGAGCCAGAAGCTGTCGTTCGCGTTGAAGACGTAGTCGCTGCGGGTGATCTGGGGCATGTCGGAGAACGGCACCAGCCCGGGACTGCGCGCACCCTCGGCTTCGACCCACTCGAAGGTCGAGTCGCTTCCGTCGAGCAGCACCGCTCCGCTGTCCCACGCCACCTGGACGAAGGGATCGGTCTCCCTCTCCTCGAGCCACGCGTCGATCGCCTCGTCGCTGAGGTTGGGTGTTGCGGAGGTGTCCCCGTACCAGGCCGTGCCCTCGTCGTCGACGGCGATGGTGTTGAAGAGCGGAACACCGGTGCTGTCCTCGTGCACCGAGATGAAGTCCTCCAGGCTCGTGGCGCGGTCCATCCCCAGGTACTGGGAGACGAAGCCGGTGTTGTCGATGTTGGCGTCGCGGTAGGTGATGGTGAGGTCCTCGGTCCAGCCGAGCCCGGGGAAGTTGATGATCGGGCCGTAGTGGGACGACCACAGGGTCCTGGTCACGGTCTCGGTCGAGCCGTCCTCGGCCAGCACCTCCACGGTGTGCTCGGTCGGGGTCATCTCGCGGACCTCTTCGTCGTACTGGTACGAGGTCGGTTCTCCGGCGACCAGGTCGAGCGTGTAGGCGGTGAACCGGCTGCCCGCGGAGACGGTGTGGGTCCAGGCGACGTGCTCGTTGAAGCCGATCCCGATCCCGGGAAGACCGAGCAGCTGTGCGCCGTAGACGTCCGTCTCGCCCGGGATCGTGAGGTGGCTCTCCCAGAAGCGCAGCTCGCCCTCCCATGGGAAGTGGGGGTTGGCGACGAGCATCCCGGTCCCGTCCTCGGTGCGGTCGGCACCGATGGCCCAACCGTTGGAGCCCATCTGCTCGGGTGCCAACCCGGCCCAGGCGGCCTCGGTCGTCGTCGTGTCCTCGTCGGCGTTGGCAGCGTCAGAGCCGGGTGGCTGCGCGGTGGCGATGAAGTCGAGCAGCTGGCCACCGCTCGCGAAGAGGCTGATCGAGCGGGCGTAGGTGTAGAGGTCGAGCTCGGTGATTGGCTGCACCCAGGGCTCGCCGGCGCACCATCCGGTCACGTTGTCGGCTCCGGTCTCTTCCAGGTACCGGTTCCAGCCGGCCGTGAAGCCGGTGAACAGCTGGCGGGCCTCGGGGCTCTCGTCCTCGAGATCGCGTTCGGCCCGCTCCCGGAGACCCAGGTGCAGCCAAGCGAGGTCCGAGTTGAGGTTGGCGTCGTTCTCACCCGCGCCGTGGTAGAGCGACCGCTCGCTGCGGATCTTCACCACCTGGTCCGCGAGGGTGCACAGGTGGTCCTCGGCCGATGCGTAGCCCTGCCCGAACGCCAGGCTGGCCAGGTCGTCGGCGACGATGTGGGGTATCCCGTGCGACGTGCGACGGATGGTGGCCTGGTAGCTGCCCGCGCCGCGCTCGGCCGGGGCGGTGGTGGAGCTCCCCCCTGCGCTCTCTCCGTCGTCGGAGCTGCACGCCGCCAGCACCAGAGCGGCAGCTGCCGCCAGTGCGACGAGTCGGTTCCGGGTAGCTCTCCTCATCGCTGAACCTCCCCTGGCGTCCTCTGGCAGGTGAGGCTATCGCCGTGGCCTGCTGGGCGGTCCCGGCGGCAGGCCTTATCATCCCCGCGGTGACCGAGACCGGGGCCGGGGCCGCCGCCCGACCGGATGGAGGCGGGTCCGCCGACGGGATCCGTGAGCGGCTGGTGGGCGCCGCGGCGGAGCTGATCGCCGAGAAGGGCTACGAGGGCGCGGGGGTTCAGGAGATCGCCCGGCGCGCAGGGCTCACCACCGGGGCGATCTACAGCCGCTACTCGGGGAAGGCCGAGCTGTTGGCCGACGCGATCCGGGCGACGGCCAGCCCCGAGCTGGAGCAGCTCTTCGCGACCGAAGCGCCGGTGCTGAGCGCGTCCGAGCTGATCCGCAGGGCCGGATCGCAGCTCGTGACCCCTCGGCGGAGCCTGAACCAGGCGCTGCTGCTCGAGGCCTTCGTCGCGGCGCGTCGCGACTCCGAGGTGGCAGAGGTGATGCGGGAGCACCTCGACCGGGTGCGCGAGACGTTCACCCGGGTCATCGACTTCGGCCGGCGCAACGGCGACCTGGATCCCGGACTCGACACCGAGGCGGTGGTCCACTTCTGCCACGCGGTCGCCCTCGGCTTCCTCGTCTACGAGACCGTGGGGACATCCCAACCCGCCCCCGATGCCTGGAGCGATCTGATCGGCCGACTGGTCGATGCCATCCGAGACCCGCTTCCCGAACGAGAGGAGTCCCCGTGACCACCACCTACGAGTGCTTCGACGTCGACCTGAAGGACAAGGTCGCCCATGTCGTGCTGAAACGTGGCAAGGAGCTGAACGCCATGACGCCGGCGTTCTGGTACGAGCTGCCGAGCATCGTCAACGAGGTCAGCGACCGGGGAGAGGCGCGGGTCATCGTCATCTCCTCCACGGGGAAGCACTTCTGCGCGGGGATGGACCTCAGCGTCTTCACCGGTGGCGCCGGGGGAGGAGGGATGGTGGCCCAGGCGGGCAGCAGCGAGACCGGGCGGCTGCGGGCGAACCTCCGGCTGGGGGTGCACAAGCTCCAGGAGAGCTTCACCGCGCTCGAGCGGGCCCGCATGCCGGTGCTGGCCGCGATCCAGGGTGGCTGCATCGGCGGTGCCGTCGACATGGTGACCGTGTGCGACATGCGCTACGCGACCCGCGACGCGTTCTTCTGCATCCAGGAGATCAACATCGGGATGACCGCGGACGTCGGGACCCTCCAGCGCCTGCCGAAGGTGATCCCCGAGGGCGTGGCTCGGGAGTGGGCCTACACCGGCGACCGGGTCCCCGCGACCCGGGCTCACGAGGTGGGGCTGGTGAACCAGCTCTTCGACGACCAGGAGTCGATGCTCGAGGGGGTGATGGAGATCGCCGGCCGCATCGCCGCGCAGAGCCCGCTGGCGGTGTGGGGGAGCAAGGAGATGATCAGCTACTCCCGCGACCACTCCGTCGAGGACGGCCTGAACTACATCGCCACCTGGCAGACGGGGATGTTCCAGCCGGCGGACATGATGGAGGCCTTCGCCGCGAAGGGCCAGAGGCGGGAGCCCGCCTACGAGGACCTGCTCCCCGTCCAGCCCCCGATCTGAGGTTCAGAGCTGAGAGCGGCCCCGCTCCACGATCGCTCTGCGCCGCTCCTCTATCTCGGAGGGGTCCATGCGGCCGCCGAACCAGCCCCGGGCCCGCGCGGCCTCGATCTCCCAGCCATCCGCCACGGTGGTCTCGCTCACCTCGTCGTAGCCGCCGAGCAGGTACCGCACCGCCCCCTGGTCGTTGGAGGCGATGTCGCCGCCGAGCTCCCGACACCTATCCAGCAGCCGGTCGTGCTCCACGACCTCGTTCACCAGCCCCCAGGCGAGAGCTGTCGCGGCGTCGACGTAGTTGCCGGTGATCGACATCTGCCGGGCGCGCCGCACGCCCACCGCCTGCGGGAGCAGCACCGAGAGCCCCCACCCGGGCATCAGCCCGACCCGGGCGTGGGTGTCGGCGAAGCTCGCCCGGTCGGAGGCGATGAGGAAGTCGCAGTTCAGCGCCAGCTCCAGCCCCCCGGTCACCGCAGGGCCGTTCACCGCGCCGATGAGCGGCTTCGTCATCGGTGGGATCGGGCCGCGCCTCGCCACCGGGGTGGCCGAGAAGTCCGCCTTGCCCTCACCGATCTCCTTCAGGTCGAGCCCTGCGCAGAACGCCGGGTCGGTCCCGGTGAGCACCACCACGTCGACCCCGTCGTCGGCCTCCAGCTGCTGGAGGGTCTCGGGGATCGACCGGCGCAGCGCGTTGTCCAGCGCGTTGCGACGGTGGGGTCGGTTCAGCGTCACGACCGCCACCCGGTCGGCTATCTCCGTGAGCAGCACTTCTGACATGGCGCCTCCGATGACGCAGGCCTACTCGGCCTCCTCGATCGGTGGGTGGAAGTCGAGTGCGAGGTCGCCGAGGCGCACGAGCGTCGACGAGATCCACCCACCCATCGCGCTGAAGTGCTCGTCGAGGATCGAGCCGTCCTCGAGGCATCGCTCGTCCAGCTCGTAGGTGCCCTCGTAGGAGACCTCGAACGCGTAGTCGGGCTCGTCGAGGTCCTGTCCGTGAACGGTCTCGACGGTCGGGCCGGATCGGTCCAGCCGCTCGGTTCCGATGGACGGGCTCTGCTCGGGGAGCGCGCCGAGCACCTCCTTCAGGTCCGGCGGCTTCACCAGCCTCTGGATGCGCACCACGATCTCGACCTCGATCCGGGGTGGCTCGTCTGTCGGCTCGCCGATGTACCACGACCGGTAGGCGCTCTGCGCCCAGGTCGGCCAGACCAGCGTGATGTCGGCCTGCACCCGTGGCGGCAATCCCTCGCCGGGTAGCCCGTAGGAGGTCTCCCAGGTCATGTCCCCCAGCAGCACGTCCACCTGGAACCGCTCCTCGAACGCCTGGCGCTCCAGCAGCGCCGCCTCGAAGGTGTCGCGGAGGGCACCGATGGCGTCGGTGAAGACGTGGTCGAGCATGGGAGTCGCGAGGCTACCCCGGCTCGGGGCTCATGAACGCAGTCGCCACCGAGAGACCGAGCTCGCGGTGGCGGAGGGTCGCGATTCGCCTCCCCGGTTGGACGGCCGCCTTCGGCCGGCCGAGGTGCCCGCCCAGCAGCGAACCGACCGCGTCGAGGTCGGCGACGGTGTGGGCGAGCCCGAAGAACGTCGCCGGACCGGTGTCCGCCGGCCCGGGCGGCCCGACCAGCTCGACGATCACCGCACCGGCCCTGAAGAAGGTCTGGAGGATGGGCGATCCGCGGGTTCCGGCCTCGCGGACCCGTCGTGGTTCCATCCCTGCGCGGCGGAACGCGTCCGTGGTGCGTGCGGTGTCGGGGCTGAGCACCACCACGTGATCGATCCCGAGCACGCCGTTGGGGTGTTCGGCCGGCTCGGATGGGTTCGACGGCTCCTCCGCGGCGAATGTCGGGAGACCGTCGAGGGTGCCGTCGACCAGGGCGGCCCCGTCGATCCCCGCGAGCGACCAGTCGAGGATCCCCGACCCCGGACCGACCAGCCTGACCGCGACGGTGCTCCCGGGGTCCTCACCGACCCAGCAGATGCCGTCGGGGCCGACCGCGAACCCGGCCGCGGTCCACGCCTCGGGCGGGTCGGCGACGGTGAGCCCCACCAGGTGGATCCCGTGGTCGCGGCCGGCCATCCCTGCTTTCTACCGGGTTCGGCGTGGTCGGGGTGGCGCGCCATGATGGGCCGATGCCTGGGAGCACCCCGACCCCGGAGGCCGAGCTCGAGCGTCGGGCTCGCGCGTGGATCGAGGCCGACCCCGACCCCGAGACCCGCGCGGAGCTGGCATCGCTCCTCGAGCGCGCGACCGTCGATCCCGGCGCTGCCGCCGACCTGGCGGAGCGCTTCGAGAAGCCGTTGAGGTTCGGCACGGCCGGCATGCGCGGCCCCATGGGCGCCGGTCCGGGCCGGATGAACCGCCTCGTCGTACGACAGGCCAGCGCGGCCCTTGCGGGGGAGCTCGGTCCCGGCGCCACGGTCGTGGTCGGCCACGACGCCCGTCACCGTTCGGAGCGGTTCGCCTACGAGGCCACCACCGTGCTCTCGGCAGGCGGGCTGCGGACGCTCCAGCTGGGAGCGCCGGTGCCGACCCCGGTGGTGGCGTTCGCCGTGCGGCACCACGGCGCCGAAGGCGCGGTGATGATCACCGCGAGCCACAACCCGGCCGGCGAGAACGGCTACAAGGTGTACGGAAGGGACGGGGCGCAGCTCCTGCCGTCGGCAGAAGGCCCCGTCGCCGCAGCGATCGGTGACCTGGACCGGCCGATCCCGACGGGCGGTGCCGGTGGCGAGGTGAGCGATCTCGGAGCCGGCCTGGTGGACGTGTACGTCGACTGGGCGGCGGGCACCGTCGCCTCGGGCCCACGCGAGCTGAGGGCCGTGTACACGCCCCTGCACGGGGTGGGCCGCTCGGTGCTCGAGGCCGTCTTCGAGCGAGCCGGCTTCGCGGTGCCGACGAGCGTCGCGGAGCAGGCCGACCCCGACCCGGCGTTCCCCACGATCTCCCACCCCAACCCCGAGGAGCCGGGCGCCATGGAGCTCGCGCTGGAGCAGGCAGCCCGGTTGGGGGCGGACCTGGTGCTGGCGAACGATCCCGACGCGGACCGCCTGGGGGTCGCGGTCCCCGAGGGGGACCGTTGGAGGATCCTCACCGGGGACGAGGTCGGGATCCTCCTCGCCGATCACGTGCTCTCCACGACGGGCGGCGTCGACCGCCTCGTGGTCACGACGTTCGTCTCCTCGCCGATCCTCCGACGCATGGCCGACGCTGCTGCGGTGCACTACGAAGAGACCCTCACCGGCTTCCGCTGGATCGTCCGGCCGGGTCTGGAGCGCCGGGACCTGAGGTTCGTCTTCGGCTACGAGGAGGCGCTCGGCTACTCGGTGGCCGAGTACGTGCGGGACAAGGACGGGATCACCGCCGCGCTCGCGTTCGCCGCGCTCACAGCGGCGCTGAGGGCCGACGGACGCAGACCGGTCGACCGGCTGGAGGAGCTGGCACGGCTCCACGGGCTACCCGCGAGCCGCTCGTGGTCGCACCGTGAGTCCGGGCCGGGGGCGAGGGAGAGGATCGCGGCGCTGATCTCCGCGGTGCGCGCCGCCCCGCCGTCCGAGCTCGGCACACGGAGCGTCGTCGGGGTGGTCGACTACTCGCCGGGGGCGGACGGTCTCCCATCGGCGGACGCGCTGCGGCTCGACCTGGAGGGCGGCGGCCGGGTGGTGCTGCGACCCAGCGGGACCGAGACGAAGCTGAAAGCGTACCTGGACGTGGTCGTGCCGGTGGTCGACGAGCCGGGTGCCTACCGCGAGGCCCGGGCTCTCGCCGAGGGGGCTCTCGACGAGCTGGAGGCCGCGACGCGCGCCCGCCTCGGGCTGGCCTGAGCTACAGCTCCACCCCCCAGGTGCGGTCTCCGGCGTCTCCGAGGCCGGGCCGGATGAACCCGTCCTCGTCCAGCCGGTCGTCGATGGTCGCGACGTAGAGCTCGGCGTCGAACGCGGCGGCCTCGAGAGCGGCGACTCCCTCGGGGGCGGCGCAGACGCAGGCGATCGTGATGGGCCCGACCCGGTTCTCGGTGAGGATCCCGCAGGTGCGGATGAGCGATCCGCCGGTGGCCAGCATCGGGTCGAGCACCAGCGCGGGCCGGCCGTCGAGGTTCGCAGGGACCGACGCCACGTAGGCGCTCGGTAGCAGCGTCTGCTCGTCGCGCTTCAGGCCGACGAAGCCGACCGGCGCGTCGGGGAAGAGCTCGAGGGCCGCATCCAGCATCCCCAGGCCGGCACGTAGCACCGGCACGATTATCGGAGGCAGCGCTATCGCGACCCCGGTCGCCACCTCCAGAGGCCCCACCACCTCGATCGGGCGGGTCTGCACCTCCCGGGTGGCCTCGTAGACGAGGATCCGGGAGAGCTCGTGCAGGGCCCGGCGGAAGTCACCAGGCCGGAGGTCGTGGTCGCGCAGCCGGGTCAGCTGCACCGCGGCGAGGGGATGGGAGACGACGGTGTGCGGCATGCCCACATCATCCCCGCTGGCGAGGCGGGTGCGTGTGAGGATTGGTGCCGACGATGCTGTTCCCGACCGTCGCCTTCGCCGTCTTCTTCGTGATCGCGTTCGTCACGAACTGGCTGCTGCGTCCGCACTACAAGGCGTGGCGCCTCGCCATGACGGTGCTGAGCGTCTACTTCTACTTCCGCTCTCCCGACCGCACGGACATCCAGGACTTCGTCCCCTGGCTCCCGTTCGAGGGGAGCGCCTTCGTCCTGTTGCTCGCGCTCAGCGTGATCTTCAACTGGCTGATGGCCCACGCGGTGCACGCCCGCCTGGGCCCGGGAGGCACCAAGACCCCCGCGAGCCGGGGTGTGGTCGCGTTCTCGGTCACCGCGAACCTCCTGCTCCTCGGGTACTTCAAGTACTGGGAGTTCTTCCGCTCCGGGATCGCCGACTTCCTCGACATGGTCCCGGGGCTGTCGGTGGACCTGCCGACGCTCGACATCGTGCTGCCGATCGGCATCTCGTTCTTCACCTTCCACACCATCAGCTACGTGATCGACGTGGGCCGCGGGACGATCCGCCCGATGAGCATCGCGGGACTTCGCCCTGTACATCTCGTTCTTCCCCCATCTCGTCGCCGGCCCGATCGTGAGGGCGAGCGAGCTCGGGCCCCAGCTGCGCCGTCGCCCCGACCCCCGCCGGATCAACTCGGCGGAGGCGTTCCGCCTCATCCTCTCAGGGCTGTTCAAGAAGGTGGTCATCTCGTCGATCCTCGCCAGCGAGATCGTCGACGAGGTGTTCCGCGTCCCGTCGGACCACTCCGCCTGGGAGAACCTCTGGGCGGTTTACGGGTACGCGATCCAGATCTACGCGGACTTCAGCGGGTACACCGACATCGCGATCGGCTGCGCGCTGCTGCTCGGGTTCAGGTTCCCTCAGAACTTCGACTCGCCCTACCGGGCGCTGTCGGTGCAGGACTTCTGGCGCCGCTGGCACATGACCCTCTCGCGGTGGCTGCGGGACTACCTGTACATCCCGCTCGGGGGCAACCGCAAGGGCAGTCGTCGCACCTACGTCAACCTCATGGCGACGATGGTGCTCGGCGGTCTCTGGCACGGGGCGGCGTGGACGTTCCTCATCTGGGGGGCGATCCACGGGCGGGATGCTGGCGGCCGAGCGATGGATCAAGGAGCGCTGGCAGCCGATCGGGCTCCCCGGGCCGGTGGTGTCGGTGCTGAAGTGGCTGCTCACCTTCCACGTCGTCTGCCTGGCGTGGGTGTTCTTCCGTGCCGAGGACCTGGGCGTGGCGCTCGAGATGCTGGGCCGCATCTTCTCCTTCGCCGGCGGAACCCCGCCCTCGCTCGTCACCGGGCTCGTCGTCGGGATCGTCGTGGTGATGATCGCCATGCAGTTCGTCCCGCAGGGCGCGGTCACCCGGGCACAGGACACGTTCTCCCGTGTCGGCTTCGCCTGGCAGGGGATCGCTCTCGGTGCGGGCCTCACCGTCATCGCCACGCTCGCGCCCGAGGGCGTGGCCCCGTTCATCTACTTCCAGTTCTGATGCCGTCCTCAACCGGTGACGCTGCCACCTGGGGCGAGGTCGGTACCGTGAGGGCGTCATGAGCGACCGTGACCGCGGCCCCCGCGACCATGAGGGCGACGACAACGGTGTCCCGCCCGACCTCTCGCCGAACAGCCGGCGCCTGGCGGCCGGGCAGGTGCTGTTCGTGATGCTGATCGGCCTCGGGCTCGCCGCGCTGATGAACGCCGAGGAGATGGTGCACCGCGTCGAGACCCAGCTCGCCGTCGAGGACCCGAGTCGCAAGCCGAAGCTCTGGATCTGGGAGCGGGTCGAGGACGTCGCCGGCCTCGTCCTCCTCGATGTCCCGCGCTCTGAGCTCGAGGAGGCCGCCTACCCGATCCTCGACCGGGAGGAGAGCCAGCTGGAGGAGCTCACCCCGGAGCAGATCCTCGCCCTCCAGACCGGGGAGTCGGACTCCGAGGGCTCCGACCCGGATGCCGCGGGAGCGACGACGACCACCGCGCCCGATCCCGCTCCCACGATCCGGACCCCGACGGCGGAGGAGCCGCTGCGGTTCTGGGTGGGGGGCGACTCGATGTCCCAAACCTTCGGCACCGAGATGGAGCGCATCGCGTCAGAGACCGGGATCATCGCCCCGACGCTCGACTACCGCGTCGCCACGGGCCTCACGCGCCCGGACTACTTCAACTGGCCCGCCCACCTCGTGGACACGGTGCTCCCGGCGGATCCGGAGGTCGTGGTCATCATGTTCGGTGCGAACGACTCCCAGGGGCTCGAGCGCACGGACGGCACGGTCTGCCAGCGCTTCGAGCAGTGCTGGCTCGACGCGTACCGCAGCCGGGTCGCCGCCACCATGGACCTGCTCCGCGACCGCGAGCAGAACGACCGTGTCGTGATCTGGGTCGGCCAGCCGATCATGGGGCCGGAGTCCGGTGTGTACGGGATGGAGAAGCTGAACTTCATCTACTGGGACGAGGCCCGTTCGCGCCCGTGGGTCGAGTTCTTCGACAGCTGGCCGTTCTTCGCGGATCGTGAAGGTCGCTACGCGCACTCGCTTCCGGGCTGCAGACGGCACCGAGCCGCTGATGCGCCAGCAGGACCAGGTGCACTTCTCGACCCAGGGGGGTGACCGCCTCTCCTGGGAGGTGCTGGAGCGCCTGGGGGAGCTCGTCGACCTGTCAGGGTCTCGCTCGACGCCGCCACCATCCCTCATCGCACCTGAGAGCGTTCACGAGCGCGAGGAGCTACCACCGGCACGCGCCGAGATCATCGACTGACTCCTCCCGGGAGCCGGTATCGGTAGCGGGCGACGAGCCGGTACACGGCCGCGGCGAACCAGGAGATCGGGGGCAGGAGCAGCAGCCACCCGGCGACCGACCACAGCCTCCCGCACGCGATGAGCGCCCGGCCCACGGCGCGGTGCCCCCGATGGGCGGTGCCGTCGATCTCGATCCAGTGGAGCGCGGAGCTCACCTCTCCGAGCGTGAGGCCGAGTGCATCGAGATCGGGGAGGCTCTGGTACGGGATGACCAGGTATCCCTCGGGCAGACGCTCGTGGAACCACTTCGCGGCCGAGGTGCAGAACCCGCACTCCCCGTCGTAGATCAGCACCCTGCCATTCTCTCCCTTGCCCGGACCGCCGGCACGTTCCCGCAACGCCTGCTCCGGTCACGCGGCCCCTACGATCCCCGCGTGGAGTACCTGGATCAGGTGCACTTCGAGGAGGCGGTCGCCGACCTCGTGGCTCCGTCGTGATCCTGGTTGTCCGCTGACACCGGCGATCACCTATCCTCCAGACCCATGTCCAAGAAGACGAGCAAGCGCCGCACCAAGGCCCGTCGCAACAAGGCCAACCACGGCAGCAAGCCCAACGCCGGCTGAGAGGCGCGTCACCGCTCGCGCGTCCAGGCCAGCAGCTCATCGCGTGGCCAGGAGTTGACGACGCTGTCGAGGGGAACCGAGGCAGCGGCCGCCCTGTCGCAGCCGTAGTTGATCCACTCCAGCTGGCCGGGTGCGTGCGCGTCGGTGTCTATGGCGACCTTGCACCCCCACCCGACCACGAGCTCGAGCAGGTCGTCGGGAGGATCCTGACGCTCGGGGCGGCAGTTGATCTCGATCGCCTTGTCGAAGCGCTGCGCCGCGGCCAGCACCAGCTCGGCGTCGAAGTCCGAGGGCGGGCGCCCCCGCCCGGTCACCTTCCTGTTCGTCGGATGGCCGAGTATGTCGGTGTGAGGGTTCGCGAGAGCCATCACCAGGCGCTGGGTCATGGCCCGGCGCTCCATCCTCAGGGCGGAGTGGGCGCTGGCCACCACCACGTCGAGTTCCGCGAGCGCCTCGTCGTCGAGGTCGAGAGACCCGTCCGCACCGATGTCGACCTCCATCCCGGTGAGGATCCGGAAAGGCGCCAGCTCCTCGTCCAGGGTCGCGATCTCCTCCAGCTGGGCTCGGAGACGCTCCGGGTCTAGCCCGTGGGCGTAGGTCGCGCTTCCCGAGTGGTCGGTGACGGCCAGGTACTCGTGCCCCAGCGAACGTGCTGCCAGGGCCATCTCCCTGATCGAGGCCCCGCCGTCCGACCACGAGGAGTGCGAATGGCAGTCGCCTCGCAGGCCTGACCTGTGCTCCGCGCCGGCGCCGAGCGGGATCCCGGGGCCGTCCTCGAGGGCGACGAGGTACTCGGGCGTCTCGCCCCGGTACGACTGGGCGATGACCCGGCTTGTGGTCTCACCTATCCCCTCGAGGGCGGTGAGGGTGCCGGTCCCCACACGCTCGTCCAGCTCGTCGCGACCGAGCTCCTCGACGATCCTGCGGGCCCGGAGGAACGCGCGCGACCTTCGCCGCGGGGGCCATGTCACGGTCGAGGAGGTAGACGATCCGGTCGATCGCCTCGATCGGGTCCACTGCCGCGGAGGCTATCGAGTCAGGACGGGACCCCTCCTGGGCGGCTGTAGCCTGAGCCGTCTATGGAGCGCTTCGGCCTCGTCGGTCTGCCGAACGCGGGCAAGACGGCCCTGTTCAACTCGCTGACCGGGGACGAGGCGCCCGTCACCCCGTACCCCTACGCCACCACCGAGCCGAACGTGGGCGTCGCGAAGGTGCCCGACGACCGTCTCGACAGGCTCGCCGCGATGAGCGCATCGAAGAAGGTGGTGCCTGCCAGCGTGCAGGTCACCGACATCGGGGGCATCGCCGTCGGCGCCCGACTCGGCGAAGGTCTGGGAAACCGGCCCCTCGCCGCGATCCGGGAGATCGACGCTCTCGTCTTCGTGCTGCGGGCCTTCTCGGAAGAGGACGTGCCGGGGGAGACGGATCCCGCCGAGGCGCTGTCTGCGCTCGAGCTGGAGCTCACGGTCGCCGACCTCGAGAGCGTCGAGGGCCAGCTCGGTCGCCGGCGCAAGGCCGCCGTGCAGGACCGCACGCTCGCCCGGGAGGTGGAGGCACTGGAGCAGGCGGTGAAGGTGCTCGGTGACGGCCTCCCCGTCTACCGGAGCGGTCTGGCGGCGGAGGAGAGGGCGGCGCTGGCCCCCTACTCCCTGCTCACCAACCGGCCGGTGCTCGCGGTCGTCAACCTGGGCGAGGACCAGCTCGAGAGCTCCGCAGAGGTCGTCGAGCCGGTCGCGGCAGACCTGGAGGGGATAGGAGAGGTGATCGGCATCTGTGTCCAGCTCGAGGCCGAGGCGGCGCAGCTCGACCCTGCCGAGCGTGTCGAGATGCTGGAGGGTCTGGGGTTGGGAGAGGGCGCCCTGCCCCGCTTCGTCCGGACCGCCTACCACCTCCTGGGTCTGAGGACGTTCCTCACCACAGGTGAGAAGGAGTCCAGGGCCTGGACCTTCCGGGCCGGTGCCCGGGCTCCCGAGTGCGCAGGGGTGATCCACAGCGACCTGGAGCGCGGCTTCATCAGGGCCGAGGTGATCGGATGGGAGGAGCTGTTGGAGCTGGGCTCCTGGGCGAAGGCCCGGGAGACGGGGAAGCTCCGGGTGGAGGGCAAGGAGTACGAGGTGCAGGACGGCGACGTCCTGGAGATCCGCTTCAACGTGTGAGATGGCGTGGCTGCTCCGCGACGGTGAGGTGCTGGCGTCGGTCACCGTCGCGTCCTCGACGCGCGATCGGCTGCGCGGCCTGCTGGGCCGGGACTCCTTCGAGGGCGCGCTGCTCATCCGTCCGGCGAGGTCGGTTCACAGCCTCGGGATGCGCTTCCCCATCGACGTGGCCTTCTGCGACCGCGACCTCGTGGTCCTGCGGACGCTGCACCTCGGTCGTCACCGCCTGAGCCGCCCCGTGTGGAGGGCGGCCTGCGTGCTCGAAGCGCCCGCCGGCTCGTTCGGGTCCTGGCGGCTCGGCATGGGCGATCGGCTCGAGGTGTCGGGGAGCCCGTCGTGAGCGGCGCGCTGGTGCTGGTGGGGACGCCGATCGGCAACCTCGGCGACCTGTCACCCCGCGCCGTCGAGGTGCTCGGGTCCGCCGACGCGATCGCGTGCGAGGACACCCGCCGAACCGGTCGCCTCCTCGCCCACGCAGGGATCGAGCCGCCTCCCCTGATCCGGGTGGACGAGCACACCGAGCAGAGGGCGACGGGCAGGATCATGCGCCTGGTGGCGGACGGCCGGCGGGTAGCCGTGGTGACCGACGCGGGAATGCCGGGCATCTCGGACCCCGGCGAGCGCCTCGTTCGCGCAGCGGTCGAGGCCGGCCACGCCGTCGAGGTGGTTCCCGGGCCGTCGGCGGGCATCGCAGCCCTGGTGATGAGCGGTGTGGGGACGGGCAGGTTCTGCTTCGAGGGCTTCCTCCCGCGTCGCGGCTCGGGCCGGAGGGAACGCCTCGAGGAGTTGGCCCGTGAGCGGCGCACGATCGTCCTCCACGAGGCCCCTCACCGCGTGGAGCGGACGCTGGCCGACCTGGCGGAGGTGCTGGGTGTCGATCGGCGGGTCGCGGTGGCGCGGGAGATCACCAAGCTCCACGAGGAGGTGTGGCGGGGCAGGTTGGCCGACGCGGTGGCCTGGGCCGAGTCCGGCCCGAAGGGGGAGATGGTCCTCGTGGTGGAGGGAGCCCCCGAGCCGGAGCCGCCAGCCGACGAGGAGATCCTCGAGGCGGTGGAGCGGGAGCTGGGCGCCGGGGCGACCCGCCGGGATGCGACGACCGCGGTGGCCCGGGCCCTCGGTGTGCCCCGGCGTCGGGTGTACGGGCTGGTGGTCGGCCCGGGTTGACGGGCGTGCCGGGCTGCTCCGGCCGGGGATCCGCGCCGTTGTCACACCCCGTGGTGATGATGTGGGGATGGACACCACCTCCCTCCTCATCCTGGTTCTCGCCCTTCTCGGGGGCCTCGGCGTCGGCGCGGCCACGGCCTGGCTGGTGATCCGCCAGGCCCGCCGGCAGGCCGAGGCCGACCGGTCGGCGACGCTCGATGCGGTCAGCGCAGTGCTCTCCGAGCGGAGCGAGGCCGTGCTGCGATCGGCGGTCGAGACGGCGGCCTCCGTCGCCGGGGAGAAGCTGGACGGCCACCTCGCGACCGGCCGAGCAGAGCTCACCCTCCGTTCCGAGGCGTTCGACGAGAAGGTTCGCAACCTGAACGACGAGCTGCGCCGCGTCGGAGAGCTCGTCCACACCCTCCAGCAGGACCGTGCCCACCAGCACGGGCAGCTCCTCGAGGGGCTCGAGCAGGCCGCGCGCAACCACGCCGTCCTGTCCGAGGCGACCCAGGGCTTGAGGGAGGCGCTGGCCAGTCCCAAGGCCCGCGGCCAGTGGGGCGAGCGCATGGCCGACGACGTGCTGAGGATGGCGGGCCTCGTGGAGGGCATCAACTACCGCAAGCAGACCGCGATGCCCAACGGGAGCATCCCCGACCTCACCTTCCTCATGCCGGAGGGCCTGCTGCTGAACATGGACGTGAAGTTCCCGATCGACAACTACCTCCGACACCTGGAGGCGCAGACCGACCCCGAGCGGCAGCGGTACTCCGACGCCTTCGTCCGCGACGTGCGCCAGCGCGTCAAGGAGGTCACCGGCCGGGGGTACGTCGGATCCCGAGCTCACCGTCGACTTCGTGCTGCTGTTCATCCCCAACGAGAGCGTGTACTCGTTCATCCACGAGCACGCGCCCACGCTCGGCGACGAGGCGCTGGCGAGCCGCGTCGTGCTCTGCTCGCCGTTCACGCTCTTCGCCGTGGTGGGCCTGGTCCGCCAGGCGATGGATTCCTTCCGCATGGAGAGGGTCTCCGACGAGATCCTCCAGGTGCTCGGCGGGTTCCGTGGAGAGTGGGACAACTTCTGCGACCGCCTCGAGAAGCTCGGCAAGAACATCACGACCGTCCAGAACTCCTACGACGAGCTCTCCGGTCCGCGCCGCCGCCAGCTCGAGCGCAAGCTCGACCGGGTCGACGACCTGCGGCGCCGCGGGGGCCTCGAGAGCGAGACGGGCGCGTCGGTGCTCCACCTCCGGGAGGTCGAGACCGGCTGATCGCGGCGTGATATCGGCGAGGGCCGGCTGGGGCGCGGTCGCTAGGGTGTGCGGCCGTGCCGCGCTTCTACGTCACCACGCCGATCTACTACGTGAACGACGTGCCCCACATAGGGCACGCGTACACGACGGTCACCGCTGACGCCCTTGCACGGTGGCACCGGCTCTCGGGTGACGAGACCTTCTTCCTGACCGGTACCGACGAGCACGGCCTGAAGGTGGCCCGCGCCGCGGCCGACAACGGCATCACGCCGGCCGAGCAGGCGGACCGCACCAGCGTCCGCTTCCGGGAGACCTGGGAGCTGCTCGACATCAGCGCCGACGACTTCATCCGGACCACCGAGCCTCGCCACCACCTCGCCGTGCAGAGGCTGCTGGAGAAGGCCCGGGCCAACGGGTGGATCGAGAAGGACACCTATTCGGGCCTCTACTGCGTGGCCTGCGAGGGCTACTACAACGAGTCGGACCTGGTGGAGGGGAACTGCCCGATCCACGACCGCCCGGTCGAGCACCTGGAGGAGGAGAACTACTTCTTCAAGCTCTCGGCCTTCGAGCAGCCCCTGATCGAGTGGTACGAGTCGAACCCGGAGGCCGTGCAGCCCGAGGGCAAGCGGAACGAGGCACTCGGGATCATCCGCGGCGGGCTGGAAGACATCTCGATCAGCCGCACCTCGATCGACTGGGGGGTGCCCGTCCCCTGGGACACCGATCACGTCTTCTACGTCTGGTACGACGCGCTCATCAACTACGCGACCGGGATCGGCTACGGATCGGACGACGAGCGCTTCCAGACCTGGTGGCCGGCGGTGCACCACCTGCTCGGCAAGGACATCCTGCGGTTCCACTGCGTGTACTGGCCCGCGATGCTGCTGGCGGCGGGAGAGGCACCGCCCCACCGGCTGTACGTGCACGGCTACCTCCTGGTCGGCGGCGAGAAGATGAGCAAGACCAAGCTGAACCAGATCTTCCCCTCGGACCTCGTGGAGGGCTCCGCCGAGCACGGCTTCGCCGCGTTCGGGGTGGACGGCTTCCGCTACCACTTCCTGCGCGACACGCCGTTCGGTCCCGATGGCGACTTCTCCTACGAGGGGATGGTGGCCCGCTACAACGCGGATCTCGCCAACAACCTCGGGAACCTGCTGGCCAGGGTGGCGACGGTGGTGGGGACGAAGTGCGGCGGCACGGGCCCCGCACCTCGACCTGACAGCCCCCTCGCGGAGGTGGCCGCCACCGCGCATGCGGAGGCGGCACGCCGATGGGCCGAGGTCGCGCCGTCGCCGCGCTCTCGAGGCGACCTGGAGGCTCATCCACGAGGCGAACGCGCACCTCGAGTCGCACGAGCCCTGGAAGCTCGACCCGGGCCCGGAGGTCGACGGCGTGCTCGGCGACGCGCTGGAGGCGCTCCGCATCGTGGCGGTGCTGGCCGGCCCGGCCGTGCCCGGCACCTGCGTCGAGATCTGGCGTCGCATCGGCCTGGCGGGCTCGCCCCTCGACCAGCGCCTCCCCGAGGCCGCGGGGTGGGGTGGCTACCCGGGCGGGCTCCCGGTCGAGAAGGGGGGCCCTCTCTTCCCGCGGATCCAGCCTTGAGCTCGGCGTGGTTCGACCACCACTGCCACCTCGATCCGGCCACGGCGGACGAGACCGTGGCCGAGGCCGCCGCCGCGGGGGTGGAGCGCCTCGTGACGGTGGGGACCGATCTTCCCGGCTCCCGCGATGCGGTGGCCGTGGCAGCGCGGCACCCGGGCGTATGGGCGACAGCCGGTGTGCACCCCCACGAGGCGCGGTTCGGGCTCGACGGGCTGGTCGAGCTCCTCGCGGAGCCGAAGGTGGTGGCGGTGGGGGAGTGCGGGCTCGACTACCACTACGACCACTCCCCCCGGGAGGTGCAGCGCCGGGTCTTCGCTGATCAGATCGCACTCGCCCACGAGCACGATCTGCCGCTCGTGGTGCACTCACGGGAGGCCTGGGAGGACACCTTCGTGATCCTCGACGCCGAGGGTGTGCCCCGGCGGACCGTCTTCCACTGCTTCACCGGGGGCCCTCCGGAGGCCGAAGCTGTGCTCGAGCGGGGCGGCTGGCTCTCCTTCAGCGGCATAGTCGGCTTCCCGACAGCCGAGGGGCTGCGCGAGGCAGCCCGGCTGTGTCCCCTCGACCGGGTCCTCGTCGAGACCGACTCGCCGTACCTGGCGCCGGTGCCCCACCGCGGCCGCCGGAACCGGCCCGCGTGGGTGGTGCACGTGGGAGCCGCCCTGGCCGAGGTCCTGGGCATCGAACCGGGCGAGGTGGCCGGGCTCACCTGGCGGAACGCCTCCGATCTCTACGGCCTGTGAGGACCTGAGGCCCGTTCGTGTCGAACGGTTTGCGAAAGTTGCGAAAGTGTTACGAAGACCCTACGGTGACCACGCGTCTCCCGGAAGGGAGGCACCCGGACCGATCGCCGAGACGGAAGGGGCGGAGTGCTGGATGGATCGGCGCGCTACTGGCGCGTGCTCCTGGTGACCTTCGGGGTCGCCGTGCTCACCTTGACCGCCGTGGCAGCGCGCACCGCGGGGGGAGACGCCGAGGCCGACTCCGCCGTGAGCCTCGAGGCGGCCGGCGAGCCCGGGGCAGGGGAGAGATCGGACAGCCCGGCGAAGGCGCTCGCGACCCTCAGCGACGGGTACCGACTCCGTCAGGCTGCCCCGACCGCAGAGGCTCCCGCCGCCACGACGGCCACGAGCGCCACGGTTGCGCCGCCGACCACCGCTGCACCGACCACCGCGGCCCCGACCACCGCCCCCCCGACCACCGCCCCCCCGACCACCGCTCCAGCTCCTCCGGTCCCGTCGGCCCGGACGGGGGTCTGGGACCAGATCGCCGCCTGCGAGTCGGGCGGCCGCTGGGACCTGAACACCGGGAACGGCTACCACGGCGGGCTCCAGATCCTGCACTCCACGTGGGTGCAGTTCGGCGGGACCCGTTACGCCGCCTACGCGAGCCTGGCGAGCCGTGACCAGCAGATCGCGGTGGCCGAGGCCGTCCTCGCCGCCTCCGGTGGCTCCTACTCGGCCTGGGGCGGCTCGCGCGGCAGCACTCGGCCTTCCCTGAATCGGGAGGCGCCCGGTGATCCTCACCCGGCGAGACATCGACGAGCTGCTCCGACGTCACGGCCTCTCGCCGAGCCGCGCACTCGGTCAGCACTTCGTCGTGGACCCGAACACCGTGCGGCGCATCGCTCGCCTGGCGTCGGTCGGCCCGGGCGACTCCGTGGTGGAGGTGGGCGCGGGTCTGGGCTCGCTCACGCTGGCGCTCAGCGAGACCGGCGCCTCGGTGACGGCGCTGGAGGTCGACCGCCACCTGCTGCCGGCACTGCACGAGGTGGTGGATCCCCTCGGCGTCACGGTGGTCGAGGCCGATGCCATGACCGTGGAGTGGGAGTCCCTTCTGTCGGGGACGCCCGACTGGGTGCTGGTCGCGAACCTCCCGTACAACATCGCCACACCTCTCGTGCTGGATCTGCTCGACTCGGTGCCGCGGATCGCGCGGATGCTGGTGATGGTCCAGCGCGAGCTGGCCGAGCGCCTCACCGCTGCCCCCGGTGGTGGGGACTACGGCGTCCCGTCGGTGAAGGTGGCGTACTGGGCCGAGGCCCACGTGGTCGGCAGCGTCTCATCCCGGGTCTTCCTCCCCCCTCCGAAGGTCGACTCCGCGCTGGTCGAGGTGGTGCGGCGTCCCGTCCCCGCGGTCTCCGCGGACCCGGACGTGCTCTTCGGGCTCGTGAGGGCGGGGTTCGGGCAGAGGCGCAAGATGCTTCGCCGCTCCCTGTCGGGGAGGGTGGCGCCCGAGCAGTTCGAGGCTGCCGGGGTGAGACCGGACGCCCGTCCCGAGGAGCTCTCGGTCGAGGAGTGGGGCCGCCTGGCCGACACGTTGGCGGAGGCCTGAGCCCCGGGCATGGTTGGATGGGGCGCGTGATCGCTCTCTGGGCGCCGGCGAAGCTCACGCTCGGCCTGCGGATCACCGGCACGCGCGAGGACGGCTTCCACCTCATCGACGCGGAGATGGTGACGTTGGACCTGGCGGATCGCCTGGAGCTCGAGGAGCCAGACCCGGAGCGGCAGCGCCCCGACGGGGCCCCCACGGTCGAGATGGTCGATGGCGGGGTGAGCCCGGGCGGCGACGAGGATCTGATCGTCCGGGCACTGGAGCTGGCCGGGCGCAGGGCGCGGGTGAGGCTGGACAAGAACATCCCGCCGGGGGCGGGGCTCGGCGGCGGATCAGCCGATGCGGCGGCGATCCTGAGGTGGACCGGGCTCACCGATCTCGACGAAGCGGCCTCGGTCGGAGCCGACGTCCCGTTCTGCCTCGTCGGCGGGCGGGCCCGCGTGACGGGGATCGGCGAGCGCGTCGAGCCACTCCCCTTCGTCAGCGCCACCTACACGCTGCTCACGCCGCCGTTCGGCTGCTCCACGCCTGCCGTGTACGCGCTCTGGGACGAGCTCGGAGGTCCGACGGGGGAGTCGGGCAACGACCTGGAGCCGGCCGCCCTCGCGCTGGAGCCGGAGCTGGCCCGCTACCGGGACCGCCTCGGTGACGCGACGGGATCGACTCCGCGGCTGGCGGGGAGCGGGAGCAGCTGGTTCGTGGAGGGCGCGCACCCGGGTGACGATCAGGTGGTGGTGAGGACCACGCCGGCCGGATGGGCCGGCGGCTGAGCCGGGCTACTTCTTCCGCTGATGGCACGTGCGCCGGAGCATCTTGCGGTGCTTCTTCTTGCGCATGCGCTTGCGGCGCTTCTTGATGAGCGAACCCATGGCGGGGGGCACCCTACCGGCGGTGCCGAGCGAGTTGCGAATCCCGCTGATCCGGTGCCGGTCGGGTCGCACCCCATAGGCTGCGCGCCAGTGTCGGCCGAGCCGTCCCCACCCTCGGAGGTCCAGACCACCCTGCGCGACGGAACGCCGGTGGTGCTGCGGCCGGTCGTCCCCGACGACCGCGATGAGATGCAGTGGGGGGTTCGCAACCTCTCACCGACCTCTCGGTACCGGCGGTTCTTCTCACCGGTGACCGAGCTCAGCGAGCGGCAGCTCGACTACTTCACGGAGATCGACTATCGGGACCACTTCGCCTGGGGAGCGCTCTTGGCCGATCCCGGTGCGGAGCATCCCGGTCTCGGGGTCGGCCGCTACATACGGCTTCGAGGACAGCCGGACTCTGCCGAGTTCGCGGTGGTGGTCCTCGATGGCTGGCAGAGCCGGGGCTGCGGGACGCTCCTGTTGAGCGCCGTGCTCCTGGCGGCGCGCCACAACGGCATCAGCCATGCCGTCGCCCAGGTGCTGCGGGGGAACGAGCCGATGCTCAGCCTCCTGCGCCACTTCGGGGCAGAGCTGCGCTCGGGGGATCCGGGTGAGCTCGAGGCGGTCGTCGATCTCTCCCGTCTGGAGCAGAGCCTGCGGGGTGCGCCGTGGGACGAGGTCCGCGAGGTCGTGTCGGTGGTGAGCCCGCCGCCGGGCTTCGGCTGACCACCGGGTTTCGCCCCGCGCACTCACATGAGACAATCTGTCGGAACATCTAGTCCGACGTTTCGCCTCAGGCGCTGGGATTCTTGGCGTTTGAACCGTCGGTTCGGCAAGAGGGCGCCATGAGGGATCGGAACGATCGGGACGAGGAGAGGAGAGGCATGGGGGACGAACCGGCGCTGCTGGTCGAGCGGGAGGGGCATGTGGTCACCCTCACCCTGAACCGGCCGGAGAAGCGCAACGCCTTCGACGCAGAGCTCCTCTGCCGCCTGTACGACGCGTATCAGGAGATCGACGCCGACGCCGACGTGCGGGCGGTGGTGATGACCGGGGCGGGTGGCAACTTCTCCGGCGGTGCCGACCTCGATCGCCTGGTGGGAGCCCTGATGAGAGGCGAGGAGCCGGCGACCGAGTGGGAGGCGCGCGTCCGCGACGACTACTCGATCCTGATGAAGGGCTTCCTGAAGGAGTACCGCCTCACCAAGCCGCTGGTCGGCGCCATCGAGGGCTCCTGCTACGCGGGCGGCTTCGAGATCATGATGTCGATGGACTCCCGGGTGGCGGGCGAGAACGCGCAGATCGCGCTGAGCGAGGTGAAGAGAGGGCTGTTCCCGATGGCGGGGACGACGGTGCGGCTCACCCGACAGATCCCCCGGGCGCATGCGATGGAGCTGATGCTCACCGGAGAGCCCGTGTCGGGCGCCAGGGCGGCGGAGATCGGCCTCGTCGGCCACGCGGTCCCCGACGGTGCGGCGCTCGTGGTCGCGAGCGAGATCGCGAACGTGATCGCCGAGAACGGGCCGCTGGCGGTGAAGGGGATCAAGGAGTCGGCGCTGGCGGCCGAATGCCTCCCCGAGGAGGAGGCGTTCGCGAAGGAGTTCGAGATCGGGATGACGGTGATGTCGAGCGCTGACGCCCGGGAGGGCCCGAAGGCCTTCCTCGAGAAGCGCCCTCCGGAGTTCCAGGGCCGCTGAGCCCCGGAGGCGACGATGCCGGCACAGGACGAATACGACGCTTCGGAGGTCCGGAGTCGGCTCGAGCCGTGGTTCGCCGAGCGCATCGGTGGCCCGGTCGAGATCACCTCGCTCGACGCCCCCGGAGTCAGCGGATTCTCGAGCGAGACGATGCTGGTCGACCTCCGGCACCGGGGAGGTGTCGAGCACCTGGTGGTGAAGACGCGGCCCCTCGGCTTCCAGCTCTTCCCCACCTACGACCTCGAGATGCAGTTCAGTTGCATGCAGGCCGTGGGCGAGCACTCCGACGTCCCGGTTCCGGTGGTGAGGTGGTTCGAGCACGACGAGGGGGTGCTGGGCCGCGAGTTCTACGTGATGGAGCGGGTGGAGGGCGAGGTTCCGGCCGACAGCCCCCCGTACACCATCTGGGGCTTCCTGTACGAGGCCTCACCCGAGGAGCAGGCGCAGCGCGTACCGAGCGGGGATCGACGTGCTGGTCCGTCTGCACCGCATCGATCCTTCGGCGTGCGGCCTCGACTTCCTCGACCGGCGCTCCGGCGGGGCCACCGGGCTGGAGCAGCAGATCGCGTACTACGAGCGGTTCATCGGGCACGCGACGGAAGGGCGTGGGCACCCGGTGCTGGAGCCGGCGCTGCGCTGGATCGAGCAGCACCGGCCCGAGGGCATCGAGGAGGGGCTGAGCTGGGGCGATGCCCGGCTCGGGAACCTCATGTTCCGCGACTTCGAGACGGTGGCCGTGCTCGACTGGGAGATGGCCTCGCTGGGACCCCGGGAGGTCGACCTCGCCTGGTACGTGTTCTTCGTGCGGTTCTTCTCGGAGCACCTGGGTCTCCCCAACCTCGAGGGCTTCCCGTCGGAGGCCGAGGGCCTCGCTCTGTACGAGGAGTCGAGCGGCTACCGGCTCCAGCACTTCGACTGGTTCCTCGCCTGGGCCGCGTTCCGTTGGAGCGTGATCTGGGTGCGCCTGATGCCCCAGAAGCAGGCAGAGCTGCCCGAGGAGTGGACCCTCGTGGACAACCCGCCCACCCGGAGCCTCGCAGAGCTCACCGGTCTCCCCGACCCGGCCACGCTGGACGCCAAGGCCTAGGGAGATGGGCGACGGCCCCGACTGGCGAGCTGATCCCGCCACCGGCGGCTACGAGAGCATCAGGGCCCGGATAGCGGACGCAGCCGAGCGCGCCGTCGAGAGGAACACGCTCGGGAAGGTGCGCATCGACGAGATCGCGGAGGAGGCCGGCTGCTCCGCGCGCGACCGTCTACCGCTACTTCGAGGACAAGGACGAGGTGATCCGGGCGGTGCTCGTGCGGCGGGCCCGTGCCATCTCCGCGAGGCTGGCCCGCGCCATCCGGGGCCTCGAGGACCCGGCCGAGCTGCTCGTGCAGGGGATCGTCAGGGGTGTCGAGGAGTTCAGGAGCGACCCCTACTTCGAGTCCTTCTACGGACCGGCGTCGGCGTCCGCCACCACGCGGGTCGCTGGAGGTTCGGACGCGATCCACGCGGCGGTGCGCGAGGTGATGCAGCCCGTGTTCGACATGGCCGAGCACGCCGGGCTGCTGCGCACGGATGTCACCCCCGACGAGGCGACCGGGTGGATCATCCTGGTCTCCACCGCGCTGCTCACGATCCCGCTGCCCGACGGGCAGGGTCGGCGGGAGCAGGAGTCCTATCTGCGCAAGTTCCTGGTCCCCGCCCTTCTGAGGACACCCTGAGCGCGGAGGGTCAGGGGAAGACCTGGCCGGCGAGCTTGCGGTTCTTCCACTTCGACTTCATGTAGTCGCGGTTCATGTAGGCGATGTAGTCGATCGGGATGCCCTTCGGGCATGCCTCCTCGCACTCACCGTGGTTGGTGCACGAGCCGAAGTACTCCTCCATGGCCTCGACCATCGCCTCGGTGCGGATCCACCTCTCGGCCTGGCCCTGCGGCAGCAGGTTCAGGTGCGCGAGCTTGGCGGAGGTGAAGAGCTGGGCCGCCGAGTTGGGGCACGCGGCCACGCACGCACCGCAGCCGATGCATGCGGCGGCGTCGAACGCGGCGTCGGCCGCCTCCTTCGGCACGGGGATCTCGTTGGCGTCGGGCGCGGCACCGGTGTTCACCGATATGTAGCCGCCCGCCTCGATGACGCGGTCGAGCGGGCTGCGGTCGACGACGAGGTCGCGCACGACGGGGAAGGCGGCGGCCCGCCACGGCTCGACGAAGATGTGGTCGCCGTCCGAGTACTGCCGCATGTGGAGCTGGCAGGTGGTGGTGCCGCCCTGTGGACCGTGGGCCCGGCCGTTGATCATCAGACCGCACATGCCGCAGATGCCCTCGCGGCAGTCGTGGTCGAAGGCGATCGGCTCACGGCCCTCCTGGTTGAGTCGCTCGTTCAGGACGTCGAGCATCTCGAGGAACGACATCTCCTCGCTCACGTCCTCCAGCTCGTGCCTCTCGAACTCCCCGTCGGCGTCGGGACCCGGCTGCCTCCAGATTTCGAGCGTGATCCGCATCGTCCTGCTCCTCGGCCCTTCGCCTACTTGTACGACCGCTGGGCCAGTTCGACGTTCTCGAAGACGAGCGGCTCCTTGTTCAGCTCCTGCGGAACCCCTTCGCCCTTCCACTCCCAGGCCGCGACGTAGGAGAAGTTCTCGTCGTCGCGCCGGGCCTCACCGTCGTCCGTCTGGTGCTCCTCGCGGAAGTGACCGCCGCACGACTCCTCGCGGTTCGAGCGCGTCGCGCGCCATCAGCTCGGCGAGCTCGAAGAAGTCGGCAACCCTGCCCGGCCTTCTCCAGCGACTGGTTCAGGGTCTCGGCCTCCCCGAGCACGCGGAGGTCCTTCCAGAACTCCTCCCGCAGCGCCGGGATCTCCGAGAGCGCCTTCTCGAGGCCGTCGCGGTTCCGAGCCATGCCGATGTGGTCCCACACGATCCTGCCCAGCTCACGATGGAAGTGGTCGACAGAGCGGGTGCCCCGGATGGAGAGGAAGCGCTGCACCCGGTCTCGCACCTGCTGCTCCACGGAGCGGAACGCCGGATGGTCGGTCGGCAGCGGCTCTGATCCGAGAAGCGGCGCCAGGTAGTTCCCTATCGTGTAGGGGAGGACGAAGTACCCGTCGGCGAGCCCCTGCATGAGTGCCGACGCCCCGAGGCGGTTGGCGCCGTGGTCGGAGAAGTTGGCCTCGCCGATCACGAAGCATCCCGGGATCGTGGACTGCAGCTCGTAGTCGACCCACACGCCACCCATCGTGTAGTGGCTCGCCGGGTAGATCCGCATCGGCACCTCGTAGGGGTCCTCCCCGGTGATGCGCTCGTACATCTCGAAGAGGTTCCCGTACTTCTCCTCCACTACGTCGATGCCCAGGCGGCGGATCGCGTCCGCGAAGTCGAGGTACACGCCGTTCTTCAACGTTCCGACGCCTCGACCGGAGTCGACCTCGCGCTTGGCCGCGCGCGAAGCGACATCCCGGGGGACGAGGTTTCCGAACGCCGGGTAGCGGCGCTCCAGGTAGTAGTCGCGGTCGCTCTCGGGGATCTGGTCGGCCGAACGGCTGTCGTCGGCGTTCTTCGGCACCCAGATCCGGCCGTCGTTGCGCAGCGACTCCGACATGAGGGTGAGCTTCGACTGGAACTCGTCGGCCGGTGGGATGCAGGTGGGATGGATCTGCGTGTAGCAGGGGTTGGCGAACGCAGCACCCCGTGCGGTGGGCCGCGCCACGAGGCGGTGACGTTGCACCCCTTGGCGTTGGTGGAGAGGAAGTAGACGTTGCCGTAGCCGCCGGTGGCCAGCACCACCGCGTGTGCCGAGTGCGAGGTGATCTCCCCGCTCACCATGTCGCGAACCACGATCCCTGCGGCCCTGCCGTCCTCCACCACCAGGTCGAGCATCTCGGTGCGCGGGTACATGGCCACCGTTCCCACGTCGACCTGGCGGGCGAGGGCCTGATAGGCGCCGAGCTGCAGCTGCTGACCGGTCTGGCCCCTCGCGTAGAAGGTGCGGCTCACCTGCGCGCCTCCGAAGGAGCGGTTGTCCAGCAGACCGCCGTACTCACGGGCGAACGGCACACCCTGGGCGGTGGCCTGGTCGATGATGTCCACGCTCACCTCGGCGAGGCGATGGACGTTCGCCTCGCGCGAGCGGTAGTCGCCGCCCTTCACCGTGTCGTAGAAGAGGCGGAAGACCGAGTCGCCGTCGTTCTGGTAGTTCTTGGCGGCGTTGATGCCTCCCTGCGCCGCGATCGAGTGCCGCGCGCCGACCGGAGTCCTGGTAGCAGAAGCACTTCACCCGGTAGCCGAGCTCGCCGAGCGTGGCAGCGGCCGAAGCTCCCGCCAAGCCGGAGCCCACGACGATGACGCTGAAGCGGCGCTTGTTCGCGGGGTTCACCAGCTTCATGTCGAACTTCCGCTGGGTCCACTTCTCGCCGATGGGGCCGTCGGGCACCCGGGGGTCGAGGGTGATGCTCATGGCGTCTGGTCTCCGCTCGTTCGGGGCGCGGTGTCGGTGGGCGCGGTGTCCAACGGGGCCATCTGGTCTTCGAGCTGCTGTTGGAGCTCGAGCTGCTGCTCCTCCTGCTCGAGCAGCTGCTCCTCGTACTCCTCCATGCTCGTGGGGATCTGGTCGACCACGTCGCAGAAGGTGAGGCCCTGCTGGCGGAGCGTCGCCTCTTCCGCCTCCACCGAGGATCCGGCTTCTCGGAGGAACTCGACCTGGTCAGCGGTGGGCCAGCACCGGGTGTCCTCGCTGATGAGGCCGGCCTGCACCGCCAGCGGGAAGCTCATGTTCCCTGCCACCACGACCGCTGCGAAGGTCGCCGCGAAGCCCCGGCGCCAGGAGTTGTAGCGGGGGTTGTTGATGCCGAGGCTCTGGAAGATGCTCCACGCCCCGTGGAAGAGGTGCAGGCCCAGGAAGCCCATGGAGATGACGTAGAACGAGGCTACGACGGGGTTGCTGAAGCTCTCGACGACGTTGTGGTAGGGGTCGCCCGGGATGAACTCGGGGTTGAGCTTGCCCCCGGTGAGGTCGGCCAGGTGGTAGAGGATGAAGAACCCCATCCAGACCCCGCTCAGCCGCATCGTGCGGGAGGCGTAGTCGGCAGCGATGTAGTCACGCCGGGAGCGGTACCTCTCCGGTCGTGCACGGAAGTTGACGACGGTGAGCCGCCACGCCGCGAGCACGTGGATCAGGAGCGCGGCGAGCAGCCCCAGGCGCATCGCCCACAGCACGAAGCCGCGGGGAGCGAGTCCGCCACCGAGGCCCCGCAGCGTCTCGGCGTAGTGGTTCACCTGACGGGGTCCCTCGTAGAGGTGGAGGTTGCCGATCATGTGGAACAGGATGAATCCCATCCCGGCGATCCCGCTCAACGCCATGATCCACTTCAGGGAGACCGGGGAGCTGACCAGATCGGCCAGGAAGGGCCGTGGCCGGCGCCGTCTCGGGAAGGTCCGGGCCACACGCTCACCGGGCGGGGCCGAGATGTCGAGCTGGCTCATTCCGTTCCTCCGGACCGGCCGGGCAGGCTCCGCTCTGGGCCGGCTCGGCCCACTGAACCTAGCGAGGACTCCACCCACCGTCGAAACCGGGCGGGCCTCGGTGCGCAACCACGGTTGAGTAGCGGTTGGCTGCACGCACCTCCTCTGAGGTGAGCTCCAGGTCCAGGACCACCGTGCCTTCCACGGCCATGTCCCCGGGAAGGGTCACGTCGAGGCGACCCACCTTCACGCACCCGTCGGCCGGGATCTCCCCGCCCCACCGCCAGCGGTGACCACCGCCCGGCCAGGTGAGACGGGCCTCGACCTCACCCCGCTCGATCGGGTGCCGCAGGTCGTTCACCACGTGCACGTCCAGCGCCAGCGAGTCCCCGGGATGGAGGTGAGGGGGAAGGCGGTCCGCCACGACCACCACCGGCGCGCACGCGTCCCGCAGGGCCTCGAAGCCGGCCTTCGGGGAGCGGTCGTGGCCGAGCACCGACCAGGTGACAGAGGGGTGGTTGTCCGCGAAGCAGAAGTGCAGGAAGCCCCCGGTGGGCCGGTACTTGATCCGGCGCAGCGCCTCTATGTGGTGCTTGATCAGCTCGGCCTGGTACGCCTGCGTCGCCTCCCGCCATCCGTCGAAGGTCGGGTGGTCGTCGGGTGGCACGTACACGTCGAACCGGGCCCGCTGCAGCGAGTGGCGGTGCGCGAGGCGCTCCCAGTCCAGGTCCGGCCAGCGATCGGGCTCGCAGAACGCTGCGTCGGCCGGTACGGCCTGGGCGCCGAACTCCGAGACGAAGCGGGCCAGTCGGGGCCAGGCGCGAAGTGCTCTGGGGAAGTCCCGCTCGTCGCCCCAGTACCACCCGAAGTAGAGGTGGCTGTCCGTCCCGTCGAGCTGCGGGGGATGGGGGAGCACCCCCGAGTGGGGGATCACCGGCCGCGAGCGGTCGTTGCGCTCGAAGACGCGGTGGATGGAGTGGTCGAGGACGGTCTTGTTCCAGCTGGGCAGCAGCATGGCCGCCGCCCCCCGCACCGCCAGCTTCGTGCTCTTCACCCGATCCGAGATCGCGTCGGCGTCGATGTCCAGGGCCAGCGGCTCGTTGTGGCCGCACCACACCACGACCGAGGGGTGGTGCGCCAGGAGGTCGACCGCCTCGCGGGCCTGGCGCCGGGCCTGACGGCGGATGCTGCGGCTGTAGCCCCACTGGAGAGGGAAGTCCTGCCAGAGGAGCAGACCGGCGCGGTCCGCGGCCTCGTACAGCTCGGGCCGGGTGATGTGGGCATGGAGTCGGAGCATGTCGAGGTTCGCCTCGGTCGCCAGCTCGACGTCGCGAGCGAGCTCTTCGGCGGAGGCCTCGGCCAGCGCCATCCGGGTGGGTCCGTGGTTGCTCCCCTTCACGAAGATCCGCTCGCCGTTCACCTCCAGGATCCAGTTGCGCATCCGCACCGAGCGGAAGCCGAGCGTTCGGCTGCGACGGTCGGACGGGACCCCCTCCTCGGTCACCACCGCGACCTCGACGGTGGCGAGCGGCTGATCCCCGAGGGAGCGTGGCCACCAGAGCGGTGGGTCGGGCACGGCCGCGGTCCACTCGACCCGGTTCTCTCCCGCAGCGAGCGAGTGGGTCTCGACCACCTGGTGACGAGTCGTCCCGGTGGTGATCGACGTCACCAGTGACACGTTGGCGGCCTCGCGCGTGTCGAGCACGGTCCGCAGGAACACCGTGGCGCTCTCGGGTGTGGCGTCCTGGCAGAGCACCCGGAGGTGGCGGATCCGGACCGGGCCGCTCTGCTCCATGCGGACCGGCCGCCAGATGCCGCCGGGGTTCCACTCCGGGTCGAGGCAGTCCCAGTGCTGGAAGACCCCGGTGATGTTCCTCTTGGCCGCGTCGGTCGCGCTGGGGATCGCAGGCCACCTCGACAGCGAGGACGTGCTCGGAGCGGTCCGCGAGCTGTTCGGTGATCTCGAAGGCGTGGGGGAAGAAGTAGCCCTCCGTGTCGCCGAGTAGGCGCCGTCGAGCCAGCCATCGCTCTCGTAGAAGATGCCGTCGAAGACGAGCCACCACCGCGAGGCCTCTGCATCGATGGGCTCGGCTGTGGTGAAGGGATGGCGGTACAGCAGCGGCCCGTCGCAGTCGGCGAACGCGGGCATCGATCGCCAGTGACCCGGCACCTCCGCCGGCTCCCAGGAGCCGTCGTCGAAGTCGGCGTCGGCGAAGACCAGGGAGAGCTCGTCGTCGGCCGGGGCGGCCCGCCAGGTCCCGGAGAGGTCGGTCATACCGCCCAGCACGCTACCCGGGGCGCCCTGCCCCAGCTCCGGTCCCGGTAGGGTTGCGACCATGTCGCGACCGGCAACCATCGGAGAGCTGCGCGAGTCGGGGTGGGCCTCGTGCTCGGTGAAGGAGGAGATCCGGCGGAACGCGATCACCAGGATCCAGGCCGGTGAGCGGCTCTTCCCCGGGGTGATCGGCTACGAGGACACGGTGCTCCCGCAGCTGGAGGTGGCTCTGCTCGCGGGCCACGACGTCATCTTCCTCGGTGAGCGCGGTCAGGCGAAGACACGCATGATCCGTTCGCTCGTCGACCTGCTCGACGAGTGGATGCCCGATCGTGGCCGGCTCCGAGATCAACGACGACCCGTTCCACCCGGTCTCCAAGCACGCGAGGGAGCTGGTGGCCGAGGCGGGCGACGACACGCCGATCGAGTGGGTCCACCGGGAGGACCGCTACGGTGAGAAGCTCGCGACCCCCGACACCTCGATCGCCGACCTCATCGGTGAGGTCGATCCGATCAAGGTGGCCGAGGGGCGCTACCTCTCCGACGAGCTCACCCTCCACTACGGCCTCGTGCCGCGCACCAACCGCGGCATCTTCGCGATCAACGAGCTGCCGGACCTCGCCGAGCGCATCCAGGTCGGCCTGCTGAACGTCCTCGAGGAGCGCGACGTCCAGGTCCGCGGGTACAAGATCCGCCTACCTCTCGACGTCCTGCTTGGTCGCGTCGGCGAACCCGGAGGACTACACGAACCGCGGACGCATCATCACGCCTCTGAAGGATCGCTTCGGCGCACAGATCCGCACTCACTACCCGCTCGACGACCGACATCGAGATGGCGATCGCTCACCAGGAGGCCACGACCCTTGGAGGCCGACGGCCTGAGGGTCGCCGTACCCGGGTACATGGCCGAGGTCGTCGCCGAGCTCTCGCCAGCTGGCCCGCCAGAGCCCCCACATCAACCAGCGCTCGGGGGTCTCCGTACGGCTGACAGTGGCCAACTACGAGACCCTTGTCGCGAACGCGACCCGGCGGTCGCTGCGTGCACGGAGAGAGCGATGTCGTTCCGCGGGTCTCCGACCTCGAGTCCCTCGGCGCCTCCACCCAGGGCAAGGTCGAGATCGAGGCCCTGGAGGAGGGCCGCGAGGAGCAGATCATCGAGCACCTGATGAGCTCTGCCGTCCTCACCGTCTTCCGCGAGGCCGTACCCCAGGCGAACCTGCGCTCGGTGGTCGACGCGTTCGAGGACGGTCGAGTGGTCTCGGCGGGCGACGACATCGCGGCCGCCGACTACCCAGCGCTCCTCGCCGACCTCCCGGAGCTGAGCGAGCCGGTGCGGGCGCTCGCGGGCAGCGACCAGTCACCGGCCGCGGTCGCCGCGGCGGTCGAGTTCGTGCTCGAGGGCCTGCACCTGTCGAAGCGGCTGAACAAGGAGGCCGTGGGCTCCCGGGCGAACTACCGCCGTCGCGGCTGAGCCGTCCTCGCCTACGGGGATCGCGTTCGGGCCGCCGTCACCTCAAGCCGCTGCCGCGGTGGTCGGCTCGTCATCCCCGGGGAGGACGTACCGGTAGGCCGCCCCGGCGATCACCGCTCCCACGATCGGCGCCACCCAGAACAACCAGAGCTGCTCGACGGGCCAGCTCTCACCACCGACCAGCGCCGCGAGGGCCGGCCCCGTGGAGCGCGCCGGGTTCACCGAGGTGTTGGTGACCGGTATCGAGACCAGGTGGATGAGGGTGAGGCAAAGCCCGATCGCCGCCCCGGCCGCCGGAGCGGCGGCCTTCTTGGCCGTCGCCCCGAGGATCACGAAGAGGAAGACGGCGGTGAGGACCACCTCGGTCACGAGACCGGCGAGGAGGTTGAAGCCGTTGGGCGAGTGGTCGCCGTACCCGTTGGAGGCGAGGCCACCCTCGGCCAGGGCGTCGGCGGTCTGGCCGTCCTGGTTCACGGCGATGACCCAGATGACCGCGGCCGCAGCGATCGCACCGATCACCTGGGCCACGATGTACGGGAGAGCGTCGCGCGCCTCGAACCGCCGGCCCGCGACCAGCCCCAGCGTCACCGCGGGGTTGAAGTGCCCGCCCGACACGTGGCCGAACGCGTAGGCGCCGGTGAGCACGGTGAGGCCGAACGCCAGCGAGACGCCCAGGTAGCCGATCCCCACGTCAGGGACCCCCGCGGCGAGGACCGCCGCACCGCATCCTCCGAGCACCAGCCAGAACGTGCCGAGGAGCTCGGCACCGAGTCGTCTCGAGACAGGCATGTTCCCTCCCCAGGGGTGACCGGAACCTCGCTGTGACTATACGCCCGGTTCGCCGGAACCGGGTCGGGAGGTTGCCCACCGGCGGGCCAGCTCGGCGCTGGGCTTCGGGTTGCGGTCCCGATCGAAGAGCCCGAAGGGCACGTCGAAGCCGTGGACCCACTCGTAGTTGTCGACCCCCGTCCAGTGGAAGAAGCCCTTCACCGGGATGCCAACGCCCACCGCTTCGTCGAGGTGGTCGAGCGATCCCCTCAGCACCTCCTCGCGCCACTCGTCGTCCTCGGTGCCCACGCCGTGCTCGCAGACGAGCAGGTCGCGACCGGGCAGCTCGTCGGCCAGCCGCTCCAGGCAGAGCATGAGGCCCTCGCTCCACGGGGCGTACCCGAGATCGCGAGACGCGGGACCCGGGAGGGTACGGACCCTGGCTCAGGTCGGCACCGACCTGCTGTGCCGAGTAGTAGGAGAACCCGATCAGGTCGAAGGCGGAGACGAACTCCTCGTTGTGGATCGGAGCCCGACCCGGGAGCTGGAGCACCCCTTCTGTGGCGCGCGGATCGCAGGATCCCCAGACGACCTCGTCGACCAGCTCCACGGCCACGCGGGTCTCAGGGCGATCGTCGGCGGCGAAGAGCGGGGAGAGGTTGTGGATCGTCGACACCGGCTTCCCCCCCGATCGCAGCAGCCTCCATGCCTCGTGGTTGGCCAGATGCGTCGCCTCCAGCATCTCCATGAACCGACCCGGGTCGTTGCTCCCGGGAGGGTGCACGCCGAGCAGCCATCCGGCACCCGCGAAGGCGACGGGTTCGTTCACCGGCTTCCAACCGAAGACGAGGTCGCCGAACGTCTCCGCGACGAAGTCGACGTGGCGCGGCCAGTGGTAGCCGCGGCCTCTCTCGTCGATGAATCCGCCCAGGTCGTCGGAGAACCACCCCGGGAGGGTGAAGTGGTGGAGGCAAACCCACACCGCGACCCCGGCATCGCGCGCCGAGCGCAGCACCTCGGTGTAGTGGTCGATGGCGTCCTGGTCGCGGCGACCCTCGAACGGCTCGATCCTGGCCCACTCGATCGAGAGCCGGTGGTGGGTGAGTCCGTAGGACGCGTACAGCCGGAAGTCGTCCGCGTACCGGGTCGCGAAGCCGTTCCCGTCGCCCGAAGGCGGGGCCTTGCCGAGCGCCTCCCAGCGAGCCCAGTCGGAGCGCGGCGCCGCGCCCTCGGCCTGGGTGGAAGAAGCGGCCGTGCCCCACCAGAAGTCCTCCGGGAGCGTCATCGGACAGCCACCGCCCGGCGCGCACGCGCTGCTCATCGCGGGCCGCTCACCCACCAGGTACGAGAGCGCCGAGACCACCAGCACGAGGACGAGCAGCCCCGCCACCACCAGCCCAACCTCCCCGATCTGCGTCGCTCCGGTGCCGTCCAGCCCCGCGGCCTCCAGCCCTTCGGAGAGGATCGGGAAGTGCCACAGGTACACGGAGTAGCTGATCAACGCGATGAAGCGGAGGCCGTCGTTCTCGAGGAAGCGCGGAGACGGTCGCAGCGTGAGGTGGAGCACCAGCGCAGCGAAGGCCAAGGACACTGCCGGGTGCAGTGCCGCCGCCACCCAGTCGTCCCGGGCCGTACCGAGCATCGACCCCTGGAGGTGGCTCAGACCCGCGAGCGTGGCGAGCGCGATCCAGGGGACCACCGGGTGCCCGGCAGCGGAGACCGTGCGGGACGACCGGCCCTGTTCGTGGCGGGTGAGCAGCACCGCGGCTGCCGATCCGACCACGAACTGGTCGAGGCGACCCAGGATGAACGCGGCCGGGAGCTCGCCCCTCATCCCCTCCAGCTGTCCGTTCACCCAGGCGAAGCTGAGCGCCGCGGTGGCCAGGTACACGGGCCAGGGACGGCGTCGCAGCCCGATCGCCACCAGAGGCAGCAGCACGTAGAAGAGGACCTCGGTCGTGAGGGTCCAGTACACGGTGTTCACGAGGTCGGGCAAGCCGCGGACCCAGTAGGCCTGGGCACCGACGAAGAGGAAGAGCCTCCTCAAGGTTTCGGTGCCGAGCAGCTCGGGTGCCAGGAGGGGTACCAGCACCAGCAGCGAGAGCCAGTAGGCCGGATAGATCCTCTGGCCGCGACGGAAGGCGTAGGTGCCGAGCGCCCGCAGGGGCGAGTCCGACCGGGAACGGATGGACTCCCAGCTCCGGAGCACCAGGAAGCCCGACAGCACGAAGAGCACGTCCACCCCGAAGCGCCCACCGGCCAGCCAGCGCAGAGGCGGAGCGACCTGGTCGGCCCAGACCCCTCCGCCCGCCACCAGCCGCACCACGTGGTAGACGACCACACCGATCATCGCGATCCCGCGCAGACCCTCGAGGGCCGGCCAGCGCGGGTGGTGCTCCAGATCGGATCGGAACGGGGCGAGCAGGTGCATGGAGGCGTCCGGTGGGCCGGGCGCCGCCAGAGTACCGGCTGGTTATCCTCGGGGGATGGCCTGGAGCAGGAAGCGCAGGGAGCTCCGGGGCCACCGCTATTCGTACTCTCGGTGGGACGGCACCCAGATGGGCTTCGACCTCGACGCCGATGACGTCTTCGACGAGATCACCGACGACCTCCTCTACCACGGTGATCTCAACGCTGCCCTGCGCCGTCTGCATGCAGCAGGGCTTCACCCGCCCGGACGGCGAGCGCCTGGAGGGGCTGCGGGAGATGCTCGAGAAGCTCCGCCAGCGGCGTCGCGAGCGCCTCGAGCAGTACGACCTCGGTGGCGTGTACGACGACATCGCGCAGGAGCTGCGCGACGTCGTCGACATGGAGCGGAGCTCGCTCGACGAGCTGATCTCGCGAGGCGCGCGGAGTCGGGCGACGACCGGCGTCAGGAGATCACCGAGCAGGTCGCCGGCTGAGAAGCAGCTGCAGCTCGACATGCTCCCGCCGGATCTCGCCGGGCAGGTCCGGGACCTCCAGCAGTACGAGTTCACCTCGTCGGAGGCGCGCGAGCGGTTCGAGGAGCTGCTCGACCAGCTCCGCCAGCAGCTCATGCAGGGGTACGTCGACCAGATGGCGGGGGCCATGGAGTCGACGTGGTCCCGAGGCAGATGCAGCGCATGAAGGACATGCTCGCCGAGCTGAACCAGATGCTCGAGCAGCGCGAGCGCGGCGAGGAGCCCGACTTCGACGGGTTCATGGAGCGCTTCGGCGACTTCTTCCCCGAGAACCCCCGCGATCCTCGACGAGCTGCTCGAGGTGATGGCGCAGCGGATGGCGGCGATGCAGTCGATGCTCAACTCGATGACGCCCGAGCAGCGGGCCCAGCTCCAGGCGCTCGTCCGACCAGCTGCTCGAGGACATGGACCTGCGCTGGCAGGTCGACCAGCTCGGCGGCCAACCTCCGCGGTCTGTTCCCCCAGATGGGATGGGACCGCCGGCTACGACTTCTCGGGCCAGGACCCGCTCGACTTCGCCGAGGCCGCCGAGATGATGCAGGAGCTGGGCGACATCGACCAGCTCGAGAACCTGCTCGCGAAGCTCCTCGAACCCGGGCGCTCTTGCCGAGGTGGACCTCGACCGCGCCCGTGAGCTGCTGGGCGACGATGCCGCCAGGAGCCTCGCGGAGCTCCAGGATCTCGCCCGCAAGCTGGAGGAGGCAGGGCTCATCGAGCAGAAGGAGGGTCGCTTCGAGCTGACCGCCAGGGGCATCCGCCAGATCGGGCAGAACGCCCTGGCGGAGCTCTTCCGGAAGCTCGGCGAGGACAGCTGGGCCGCCACGAGCTCGAGCGCACGGGCCTCGGTCACGAGCGCGAGCACACGACCAAGCCCTACGAGTTCGGTGATCCGTTCAACCTCCACATCCAGGACGCACCATCCGCAACGCGATCCGCCGCGCCGGGGGCGGCACCCCGGTGCGGCTCGTCACCGGACGACTTCGAGGTCGAGCGCACCGAGCAGGTCGTGCGGTCGTCCACGGTGCTGATGCTCGACCTCTCGCTGTCCATGCCGATGCGCGACAACTTCCTGCCGGCCAAGAAGGTCGCGATGGCGCTGCACTCGCTGATCTCGATCGCAGTACCCCCGGGACTTCCTCGGCATCGTGGGCTTCAGCGAGGTGGCCCGGGAGCTCAAGGCCGAGGACCTGCCCGAGGTCTCCTGGGACTTCGTGTACGGCACCAACATGCAGCACGCCTTCGTGCTGAGCCGCCAGATGCTGGCCCGCCAGACCGGCACCAAGCAGATCATCATGATCACCGACGGCGAGCCGACCGCCCACATCACCGCCGAGCGGCGATGTCTTCTTCAACTACCCGCCGGTGCGCGAGACGGTCGACGCGACGCTGCGCGAGGTGATGCGGTGCACGCGCGAGAACATCCGCATCAACACCTTCATGCTCGACCCGAGCCTGCACCTGCAGCGCTTCGTCGAGAAGCTCACCGAGCTGAACCGCGGCCGCGCGTTCTTCACCACGCCCGAGACACTCGGCGACTACGTGCTCGTCGACTTCATCGAGCAGCAAGCGCGAGCTGCTGCGGGCCGCTCTCGCCGCGCCGCTGAGCCAACCCGGCGAGCTATCGAGTCGAGGAGGGCCCGGTACAGCTGCGTAGGTCCCCTCGTCGAAGGCGACCAGGAGGACCCTCTCGACCGGTGCGGACGAGGTGCGTGACGGTCTCCAGGGCGATCCGCGCCGCCGGCTCGGGTGGGTAGCCGAACACACCGGTCGAGATGGCGGGGAAGGCGATCGAGCGGGCGCCGAGGTGGTCGGCGACCTCGAGGGAGCGCCGGTAGCACGACCCGAGCAGGGCCGGCTCACCACGGTCGCCTCCTCGCCACACGGGCCCGACCGTGTGGATCACCCACTGGGCCGGCAGCCCGAACCCGGGGGTGGCCACCGCATCGCCGATCTCGCAGTGCCCGAGTCCCGTCGCAGGCGGCCCGGAGCTCGGCCGAGCCGGCGGCCGCGGAAGATCGCGCCGCAGACGCCGGCCCCCTGCCGCAGCGCCGAGTTGGCGGCGTTGACGACGACGTCGACCTCCAGGGTCGTGATGTCGCCGCGCACGGCTTCGACGATCGGCACCGCCACATTCCAGCAGGGCTCACCTGGACCGGGCGCCCTCCGGTGCCTGTGACCGCTGTCACCGCAGGTCACAGCGCTTTCGTGACGATCCGGTTACGCGCCGGTGCTCCGGACTCGGGAGCTACGGGATTGCGGATATCCCGATTTTTCCGGCTTCCCTCTTGCGTCGGCACCGCGGGCAGGGAATGATCACAGTGTTGTAATTACAGATGTGGTAATGGCCGGTGTCCGGGAGAAGGCCGAGAGGTCCCGATCGGGCGAGCTCACCACCGGAGGCGGCACGGGCGGCGTGCGTCGGGAGCCTCGGGGGCAAGGTCGAAGCCACATGGGCGGGGGCTCGAGGAGGCAGTCCATGCACGCAATCCACCGGAGAAGACGACAGTTCCTGGCAGGACTCTGCGAACTGCCTGGGGGTCGATCCCGATCTGTTCTTCCCTGAACGGGGCGCGTCGACCCGGGAGGCCAAGGAGGTCTGCCGGGGCTGCGTCGTACGTGAGGACTGCCTCGAGTACGCGCTCGCCAACGGGGAGAAGTTCGGCATCTGGGGCGGCATGAGCGAGCGCGAGCGTCGCCGCATCCGCCGTCAGCGGGCTCTGGCCCGCGCCGCAGACCTCCGCCGTCAGCGTGGGCTGATCCCGGCGCGCTTCCGAGCCGGGCCTCGATCGTCCGCTCCGGAGCGAGGTCCAGGTCCTCCCACCGCGCCGACGGGATCTTCGTCGAGCACCGCGGCCGGCAGCAGCCCCACCAGCTCCGCCCTGTCGATCCTGGCGGTCTCGGCCACCCGGTCGTGGACCTCGGCCGGCCCCACGACCTCGGGGTCGATGAGGTTCATCGAGACCTGCACCTGGTCGCCGACCTCGAGCCCGAGCGCCCGGACCTGCTGACCCCTGAGGGAGCGGGCCAGGTCCCGGGCCAGGCCGAGATCGGCGCCCGCGAGCCACAGGTTGTAGGCGACCAGGAGCGGCCGTGCCCCGACGGCGCAGCCGCCGGCCGTGGGGTGGGGCTCGGCAGGACCCGTGTCCGGGCGCAGAGACCCGAACGCGCCACCGCGGACGTCGGGCAGGGATCGCTCCGGTCCGTACAGGAAGCACGGGACTCCCAGCTCGTCCCCGGCCCATCTCGCGAAGTCGTCGCGGGCACGCAGCGCATCGGTGATGGCGCTCTCCGCGAGCGGCGACGAACGGCACCACGTCGACCACGCCGATCCGCGGGTGCACGCCCTCGTGGAGCCTGAGGTCCAGGCGCTCGATCGTGGCGGCGGCCACCGCCCTCGGCGCTTCCTCACCGGCGAGCGTCAGCACCGATCTGTTGTGGTCCGGGTCGTGGTGCAGGTCGAGCAGGCGGTCACCGGCTGCGGCGGCGATGACCGAGATGACCGGCACGCGCCGTCCTTCGCTGATGTTGATCACGCACTCGAGCATCGGGGCTCCCCGGTGCCGTTGTTGGGCCCGCTCTACCGCCGGCGGAACGGATGGGGCTACAGTACGGGTCATGAACCTTGGCGGTTGGGAACTGCTGCTCATCTTCCTGGTGGTCCTCCTGATATTCGGTGGCACAAAGCTCCCGAAGCTGGCCCGCTCCCTGGGGCAGGCCCAGAAGGAGTTCAAGGAGGGTGTCGCCGAGGGGGGCAAGGGCCTCCAGACCGAGGAGACGGCAGCGAAGGAGCCCGGTTCCGGGGATTCGGCCTGAGCTTCGCTCGGTCACGATCCCCGGAGCGACGCAGCCTTTCTTCGCGCCCTCCCCCAGAATCCCCTCCGGGCATGATCTCCGCCCCCCGGGTCGCGGCATCTCGGAACCCCCTGCCGCGCCCGGTCGTTCTCCTCATGACATGCCCTTCGGGGCTCCGGATGGAGATCCGGGACCGGCGTCGTGCGTGAGCCGCGCCGAGGGCGACCCGTGGCCCCGACCGGCCAGGAGGGAGAGGATGTTGGACGCACCCCGACATGGGAGGAGATCGCCCGGGAGTACGGCCGCTTCATCTTCAACGTCTCGTACCGACTCACCGGGGATCCTCACCAGGCCGAGGACCTCGTCCAGGAGGTCCTCATCCGCGTCCGTCGCGGGCTCGAGACCTACCAGCCCGGTTCCATGGAGGGCTGGTTGAGCCGGATCGCCACCAACGTCTTCCTCGACGACGTCCGCAGGAGGAAGAGGCGCCCGGTCGAGCCGCTGCCCGAGGACCCGGAGCGGGTGCTCGCCGGCGCGCCGTCGGCGGACGAGGCCCTCGCGGACGCCAAGCTCCCAGAGCACGTGCAGGTGGCCCTTCGAGAGCTCCCTGACGACTACCGCGCCGCTGTGGTGCTCTGCGACGTCGTTGGCTTCAGCTACGAGGAGATCTCGGACGCGCTCGGCGTACCGATCGGAACGGTGCGCAGCCGGATCCATCGTGGGCGTTCTCTCCTGAGGGCGAGGCTGCGCTGATGGCAGCACCGCTCCTCCACGACGGCGACGGCCACGACGACGGCGGGCACCTGGACTGGCGCATCAGCGCCCTGCTCGACGGCGAGCTCGGGGGGGCCGAGGAGGTCCTGGCCCGGGAGCACCTGCAGGTCTGCGATCTCTGCCAGCAGGAGTTCGCGGAGGTCACCGCTGCCCGCGCCGTGGTTCGGGGACTCGGTGAGGTCGAGCCACCCGAGGGTTCGATGGACCGGGTGGTGCGCCGCCTCCGGCGACGCGAGCGCGCGCCGCGCCGGCTGGGTGTCGTCGGGCTGGTCACCGTCGCGGTGGCTTGGATCCTGATGCTGGTGATCGGTGCAGGCGTCCTGCTCCCGACGGTGGATGCTCCGATCGCGGGCGACGTGGCCGACCACGTCTCCGTCTCCACGGGGACGTGGTCGGGCGAGGAGGAGGTGGACGGCGAGCTCTCAGCGCCCTTCATCGCCCCGGAGGCGCTGCCCGGCGGCTTCGAGGAGGTCGCCACCTACAGGCACCCCGACGGGATCCAGGTCGTCTACGAGGGGCAGGGCGGAGCTTCGCTCTCGGTCTTCGAACGTGAGGGGACCCTCGACTGGTCGTCGCTGCCCTCCGGTGGGGAGAGGACCGAGATCGCCGGCCGACCGGCCTGGCTCACCACGTTCGAGGGCCCGAACGGCTCCGAGGCCTCGGTGGTGGTGGTTCCCAGGGGCTCGCTCGTGTACACGGTGATCGGCGAGGCGGGTGCGGAGCTCGAGTCCTTGGTGGCGGAGCTTCCCGACGGACGGTCCTACTCCTACGGTGAGAGGGTTCGCCACAACGTGGACGAGTTCCTGCGCCGACTGGGGATCGACTGACCGGGGGACCGGTCAGGCCACCCCCACCCGCCGGTCCCGAAGGATCCGCCGCCGCTTCCGCTCGGAGGCGCCGCCCCACACCCCATGGTCGATTCGGTGCTCGAGTGCGTACTCCAGGCACTCGGCGCCGACCGGGCAGGTCTCGCAGATCCGTCGGGCGATCTCGACGCCAACCCCGTCACTGGGGAAGAAGACGGCCGGGGGATGGTTCCGGCAGTTCCCCCGCGACATCCACTCCTGCTCCATCGATCCTCCGCTCACTTCATGTCAGACGCTCGGGCGCCCTGTTCGGTTCCCGCGGCCGGGTACTGGGCAGGGGTACCGGACGGCGGCTAAAGCCGGCGTCAAAGGTCTCGGCCATGCCCAGGGCCTGTTCGTCGCGAGTTGTCCGAGTCGACGCCGGAAGTAGGACCTGCGTTCACCTGATCCGGATTGACTGGTGTGGGCGGGCAGGCACGACCCCTCCGCTCCGGGCCCACCCTGTCCGCCCGGGGCCATCGTTGCCAACCCCGTGCCTGCTCGCCCGCCCCTCTCGCTAGGCTGTGCTGTCCGGGTCCAGGAGCGAGGAGTGGACATGACCGACACCATGGAGGAGATCGAGCGCCCACCCCCGGTGGCGCACATCGTGGTCGTGTACCTGGGGCCGGTCGCCCCTCACTGGGACCTGCGCTCCGATTTCGGGGACAAGAACCTGGTCGAGGACTTCCGGCGTCGGACGATGGCCCGGCTGGTGCTGCTCCCGCCGCACGATCCCCAGTTCAGGCGAAACCGGGAGCGGGTCCAGCGCGACGCCGAGCGCGAGAACGTCCTCCTCGACTGGGACCTCGGGTATCCCGAGGAGGAGACCGGGGCCGGATGAGAACGGGCCTCTCCGTTCGAGGTCGAGTTGACCCGGCGGCCTCGGACGCCCCACCCGGCCTCCCGTAGAGTTGGGCCATGTCGGAGTCGGTGATCCCCGGAGGCCCCGGAACCCTCGTCGCCGTCTCCCACGGCGTGCCCGAGGAGGGGATCGACGAGCGGTACGTCAACCGTGAGCTGACCTGGCTCGACTTCAACGCCAGGGTCCTGGCTCTGGCGGAGAGCCCCGTGGTGCCCCTGCTGGAGCGAGCGAAGTTCCTGGCGATCTTCAGCCAGAACCTCGACGAGTTCTTCCAGGTGCGGGTGGCAGGGCTGAAGGACCAGGTCGCCGCGAAGATCTCGACGCCGGCGCCGGACGGCAGGAGCCCGGCCCGCCAGCTGCTCGACATCCGTGACGAGGTCGAGAAGTGGAGCAGGCGCGCCGAGTGGATCTTCCTCGAGAGCCTGGTTCCGGCCCTCGCGGACGTGGGCGTCGTGTTCTCCGGCTTCGGTGACCTGGACGAGGACGACCGCAAGTACCTGGACGAGACCTTCGACGACAGGATCTTCCCGGTCCTCACCCCGCTCGCCGTCGATCCCGGTCACCCGTTCCCCTACATCAGCGATCTCTCGCTCAACCTCGCGGTGACGCTGCGCGATCCCGACGCGGGGGTCAGGAAGTTCGCGAGGGTGAAGGTGCCGTCGATCCTTCCCCGATTCGTGGTGATGCCCGATGGCGAGAGGTTCGTCCCCCTCGAGTGGGTGATCGCCGAGCACCTCGGCCGGCTCTTCCCCGGAATGGAGATCACCGGCCACTTCCCGTTCCGGGTGACCCGCAACGCGGACCTGACGGTCGAGGAGGAGGAGGCCGACGATCTGCTGGAGGCAGTCGAGCTCGAGGTGAGGCGACGCCGGTTCGGAAGGGCCGTGCGCCTCGAGGTCGACGACACGATGTCCGAGGAGGTGCGCGACCTGTTGGTGAGGGAGCTCGACCTCACCGAGGAGGACCTCTACACGTACGCCGGACCGCTCGACCTGGGTGGGCTGTGGGCCGTGCACGGCCTCGACCGGCCGGACCTGAAGGATCCGGCGTGGAACCCGATCACGCCGACCCGGCTCTCGCCCAGGGACGAGGGGCGACCGGACGTCTTCGCCGAGCTCCGGCGGTCGGACCTGCTGGTGCACCACCCGTACACCTCGTTCGGCTCCACCACCGAGGAGTTCATCCGCCAGGCCGCGGCCGACCCTCACGTGCTTGCTATCAAGCTCACCATCTACCGGACCTCGGGTGACAGCCCGATCATGCGGGAGCTGATCCGCGCCGCCGAGCAGGGGAAGCAGGTGGCGGTGCTGATGGAGCTGAAGGCGCGCTTCGACGAGGCCGCCAACATCGAGTGGGCGAAGGAGCTGGAGAAGGCCGGGGTGCACGTCGCGTACGGCATCGCGGGGCTGAAGATCCACACCAAGACCACGCTCGTCGTGCGCGACGAGCCGGACGGGATCCGGCGGTACTGCCACATCGGGACCGGCAACTACAACCCCAGGACGGCGAAGCTGTACGAGGACCTGGGGCTGCTCACAGCGGATCCGGTGATCGGGTCGGACCTCACCCAGCTCTTCAACTACTTCACGGGCTACGGCCGGGAGATGGAGTACGAGAAGCTCGTGGTCGCACCCCACCACCTCCGCCCCACGATCGAGGGCCTGATCCGTCGCGAGATGGGAGCGGGTGAGGGGAAGGGGCGGATCATCATGAAGATGAACAGCCTCATCGACCCATCGATGATCGACCTGCTGTACGAGGCATCCCAGGCCGGGGTGGCCATCGACATCGTCGTGCGGGGCATCTGCGGGCTCCGGCCGGGGGTCGAGGGGCTCTCCGAGAGGATCCGCGTCCGCTCGATCGTGGGGCGCTACCTCGAGCACTCGCGCATCTACTTCTTCGCCAACGGGTGGGGTCCGGACGTGCCCGCCTACTACATAGGCTCCGCCGACCTGATGCCGCGCAACCTGGATCGGAGGGTCGAGGCCGTCGTGCCGGTGGAGAGCGTCGACCTGCAGTCTCAGCTCCGGGAGATCCTCGACACGAACCTCGCCGATGACGTCCTCGCCTGGGAGCTCGACCCGGACAACACGTGGAGGAAGGTCGCGTCGGTCTCGGGGATCGACACCCACATCCGGTTGCAGGAGGCGGAGCTCGAGCGCGCCAGGACCCCGGCGTGAGCGTCGATGATCGCACCGATGTCGCCCTGCGACCCGGAGCCGGTCTCGCGGAGTACCGGGAGCCGGTGCTGGACCTGCGCCTGGCGTCGGCTGCTGAACCCCCGGTCCTGAAGCCGATCGAGGTGAGTCGCTCCTCGACGGCGGGGGAGGCGTTGCAGGCGAGCCTCGTCGAAGCCGTGACGAGGGTGCTCGAACAGGATCACCCGATCCGGATGGAGGGTGATCCCGAGGGGGTCCACCAGGCGCGGGTCGGCCTCCGGCGCCTGCGTTCGAACCTGCGCAGCTTCGCCCCGCTCGTGGACGACGCCTGGTGCGACGGGCTGCGCGACGAGATGCGCTGGCTCGCAGATGCCCTGGGTTCGGTTCGTGACCTCGATGTCCTCCGAGACGGTCTCGCCGCAGAGCTCGAGGAGCTCCCTCTCGCGAGGGACCGCGCCTTCGGTGAAGAGCTGATCGGTCGGCTCGCGGGGGATCGGGAGCTGGCCCTTGCGGCCCTCGAGGAGGTGATGGAGTCGCAGCGCTACGCAGCGCTGCTGGCTCGGCTGGTTGACGCGGCCGCCGACCCCCTGCTCACGCGGGAATCCTCCCGTCCGGCGCGCAAACTCGTCCCCCGGATCGTCGCCAAGCCGTGGAGGCGACTCGTGAGGGCGGTCGAGGCGGCCGGTACCGACCCCGCACCCGCGGAGCTGCACGCCGTCCGCATCCGGGCGAAGCGCGCGAGGTACGCGGTGGAGGTGGCAGCTCCCATCGTGGGGCGGCCGGCCCGGGATCTCGCAAGGGGTCTGAAGGGGCTCCAGGAGCTGCTCGGGGAGCACCAGGACACGGTCGTCGCCGAGTCCTGGCTGCGAGCTGCGGTGGAGTCCTCGACTCCGGGGGAGGCTCTGGTCGCCGGACAGTTGATAGGTCTCGGCCGGTCGAGGGCCGAGCAGCTGCGCTCGGAGCTGCCCTCGACGTGGCGCCGGGTAGCCCGGGAGAAGAACGTCGCCTGGCTCCGATGACCGGGATCGAGGTGTGGGCCGCCGGGGCTCTCCCGTGGCGGGACGGCGAGCACGGGGTCGAGGTGCTGGTCGTCCACCGGCCCAGGTACGACGACTGGACCCTTCCCAAGGGCAAGCGCGACCCCGGTGAGACCGACGAGGAGTGCGCGCTGCGCGAGGTGGAGGAGGAGACAGGGCTCCGGGGGGTGCTGGGACGCGAGCTCCCGAGCTGCGATTACATCGACTCGCACGGGAGGCAGAAGCTGGTCCGCTACTGGGAGATGACCGGTGTCGAGGGCGGCTTCGCCCCGAACGAGGAGGTCGACGAGATCCGCTGGCTCCCGGTCGCCGAGGCGTCCTCGCTGCTCAGCTACGAGCGGGACCACCTGGTTCTGGCGCACTTCGCCGAGCTGGGTGAGGCCTGAGCGCTCTCGAGGAGCACGAACGAGAGTTCGCGAGCGGTTCACCTGGGGTTAACCCGGCCCATCAGTGCAGTCCACCCGGCCCTCTTAGCGTGGCTCCCGACAACGAGAGTTCGCGAAGGAGGAGCAGTACGAGATGTCGAAGCGCAGTGGTGTTGTGTGGTTGATCGCAGTGCTGGCAGCGCTCTCCATGTTCGCCGTCGCCTGCGGCGATGACGAGGAGGGCAGCACCGACGGCACGTCGGAGGACGGCACGTCGGAGGACGACGGAGGAGGAGAGGACGGTGGGGGGTCCGCTGCCCCTGAGTGCCTCGACACCGAGGCGGTGTACGCGCTGGTCGGGCCGGAGTCCACGGGCTTCGGCAACTGGTCCGACGCAGCATCGCTGGCCGAGGAGCTCGGATCGGCGTACGCAGCCGACCTGCCTGATACCTCCCTGTCGATCACCGGGCCCGGTGAGGAGTCCGGCACCTACGACACGTTCGTGGAGTTCGTGGTCGAGGGGATCGCAGAGGAGCGTGGCCTTGCCGAGGAGGAGTGGGCCATGCGCCCCGACTACACCTCTTCGCCCAACGACAACGTGATCATCGAGGGCATCGAGGGATCCCCCGACTCGTTGGGATGGGTGGGCTACGCGTTCTACCAGGAGAACCAGGACCGGGTCCGGGCGATCAGCATCGCCGACGACTCGGGGAACTGCGTGGAGCCGACCGCCGAGACCATCGCTGCGGGCGAGTACCCCTACAGCCGGCCGTTGTTCATCTACGTGAACACCGCGATGGCCGGTGGCGACAACCCCGTCATCGCCGACTTCGTCGAGTTCTACCTCGGGGACGAGGGTTACGCGGCGGTCGCCGACGCGGGGTACGTCCAGCTCACGGAGGATGCGTGGGCCGAGACGGCGACCGCCTGGGAGGGGAGCGGGATCACCGCCGGTGGTGAGACGAGCGGCGAGATCGTCATCTCCGGTTCCTCCACCGTGGAGCCGATCACCTCGCTCGTGGCCGAGGCGTTCAGCGGGGCGAACCCCGACGTGGGGATCTCGGTCGACGGTCCGGGCACCGGGGACGGCTTCGAGCTCTTCTGCGCCGGTGAGACCGACATCTCCGACGCCTCCCGCCCGATCAAGGAAGAGGAGGCGGCGGCCTGCGAGGAGGCCGGAATCGAGTACGTGGAACTGCAGGTCGGGATCGACGGCATCAGCGTGCTGACGTCGAAGTGACCGGGCTGGCGACCGACCTGCCACGATGCGAGAGTGGGGACCGGCTCGGGCCGGTCCCCACTCGGCGTTCTCCGACCCACCAACCGGAACTTGGATCCTGACTGATGGCAGCCGCTGAACTCGTCCTCACCGTCGAGGATCTTCGCATCAGCCCCGTTCGACGTCATCGGGAGACGCTGATGCGGTGGCTGTTCTTCGGCGCGGCCTTCGTCTCGGTGGTGGTCAGCGCCCTCATAGTCATCTCGCTCACCCGCGAGGCCTGGACGTTCATCAGCGGCCTCGCCGAGGAGGGCGAGCTCGGCGCACTCTTCGAGATCGGCTGGTTCCCTCGCAGGGGGATGTACGACGTGCGCACGCTGCTGGTGGGCTCTCTCCTCGTGACCGCGGTGGCGATGCTCATCGCGTTCCCCCTCGGACTGGGTGCGGCCATCTACCTCTCCGAGTACGCACGCCCGCGGGTGCGCAGGCTCCTGAAGCCGATGGTCGAGGTCCTGGCCGGGATCCCTTCAGTGGTGATCGGCTTCTTCGCCCTGACGGTCATCTCGCCCGAGTTGGTGCAGCAGCTGTTCACGGACGCCGCGCAGTTCAACGTCCTGGCCGCCGGGATCGGGGTCGGGGTCCTCACCATCCCGCTGGTGGCGTCGATCGCCGAGGACGCGCTCCGCTCGGTGCCTTCCGGCCTCCGTGAGGCCTCCTCCGGTCTGGGCGCGCGCAAGATGACGACGACGATCAAGGTCGTCGTACCGGCGGCCGTCTCCGGCCTCGTGGCGGCTGCGATCGTCGGGATGTCGAGGGCGATCGGAGAGACGATGGTGGTGGCGATCGCGGCAGGTGCGAGCGGTGGCTCCATCTTCTCCTGGGACGTCACCCAACCCGGGCAGACCATGACAGCGGCGATGGCATCCCTGGCAGCCGGCACCGATGAGGTGAAGGGTGCCAGCCTGGCCTTCCAGAGCCTGTTCTTCGTCGGCGCCCTCCTCTTCGTGATGACCCTCGTCCTCAACGCGGTTGCCGAGCGGTTCGTCGGCCGGGTCCGGAAGCGGTACTGAGGAGGTAGCGGGTGGCGCTCACCAGCCCTGCGGTCACCACCGAGGTGGTCGCGGCGCGCCTGCGTGGCTCCCGTCGTGACGTGCGCGGCCTCGTGTTCAAGTACGCCCTGCTGGCCGCGCTGATGGTCGCTCTGGGCATCCTCGTCGCGCTCCTGCTCTCGGTGGCCTCAGAGGGGATGGCGGTGCTGGGCGACCGAGGGCTCGACTTCCTCACCTCGGGCACGTCGGGCGACCCGGAGCGAGCCGGCGTGTGGCAGGCGCTGGTGGGGTCCTTCTGGATCTCGGTCTTCGTCGTGGTGTTGGCGTTCCCCGTGGGCATCGGTGCCGCGGTGTACCTCGAGGAGTACGCGCACGACACCCGGTTCACGCGCTTCGTCAACGTGAACATCCGCAACCTGGCCGGAGTGCCCTCGATCGTGTACGGGATCCTCGGCCTGACGATCTTCGTGAAGGCCCTGGACGGCTTCACCGGCGGCCGATCGGTCATCTCCGGCGGCCTCACCCTGGCCATCCTCGTCCTGCCGATCGTGATCATCACCGCCGCCGAGGCCCTCAGGGCCGTCCCGAACTCGATCCGGGAGGCGGGCTTCGGGGTCGGTGCGGGGAAGTGGGAGGTGGTCCGCAGCCACGTCCTCCCCTACGCCGCGCCCGGCATCCTCACCGGGACCGTGCTGTCGCTGGCGCGGGCCCTGGGTGAGGCTGCGCCCCTCATCCTCGTCGGGGCGGCGACCGGCTTCTTCTCGGCCCCCGGCGACGCGACCTTCGTGGAGCAGATGCAGGGCACGTTCACCGCGATGCCGAACCTGACCTACAACTGGGCGCGCCAACCGGGCGACGAGTGGCGTCAGCTCACGGCTGCCGCCATCATCGTGATGTTGGCGGTAGTCCTCGCCGCCAACACCGCTGCGATCCTGCTGCGCAACCACTACGACCGCAAGAGGACCCATTGATGGCCACGCCGATGTACACGAGCGAGGTGCCGGTGCAAGATCAGGAGACGACCGCCGAGCCGGCTTCCGGGATCGAGGTCGTCGAGCCGTCGGCCACCACGGTCTTCGACGTCGCGAACCTCAGCGTCTTCTACGGGGACTTCCGCGCCGTCCGTGACGTCACCATGGGGATCGCACAGCACGAGATCACCGCGTTCATCGGCCCGTCGGGGTGCGGCAAGACCACGGTTCTCCGCTGCTTCAACAGGATGAACGACCTGATCGAGGAGGCAAGGGTGGAGGGAACGATCCTCTACCACGGGGTGGACCTGTACGACCCGCTCGTCGAGCCCGTCGAGGTTCGGCGCCGGATCGGGATGGTCTTCCAGAAGCCGAACCCGTTCCCCAAGTCGATCCACGACAACGTGGCTTTCGGGCCTCGGGTGGCCCGCATGAAGGGCGACATGGACGAGATCGTGGAGAAGGCCTTGAGGAGGGCGGCCCTCTGGGACGAGGTGAAGGACCGGCTTGGTGACAACGCGATGGCGCTGTCGGGTGGCCAGCAGCAGCGGCTCTGCATCGCAAGGGCCATCGCCGTCGAGCCCGAGGTGGTCCTGATGGACGAGCCGTGCTCCGCGCTGGATCCGATCGCCACAGGGCGCATCGAGGACCTGATGCAGGAGATCAAGGACCGGTACACGATCATCATCGTCACCCACAACATGCAGCAGGCAGCCCGGGTGAGCGACCGCACCGCGTTCTTCATCACCGAGGTGAGCGAGCGCACCGACGAGCAGCACCGCGACGTCAGAACGGGTCTGCTCGTCGAGTACGACGCGACCGAGAAGATCTTCAGCAATCCCTCGGACGAGCGCACCGAGAACTACGTCACCGGTCGGTTCGGGTGACCGGGCTGGCCGCAGGCCGGTTCCCGGCCCGAGGCCGTACCATCTTGGGTGGCGAGAAGCGACAAGGAGGGCGGTCCTGATGACGGACGTTCGCAAGTCCTTCCACCAGCAGCTCCACGAGGTGCAGGAAGACGTGGTTCGGCTCGGCGCGATGGTGGCCGAGACGATCCCCCGCGGAACCGATGTGCTCCTCACCTCCAACCTGAAGGAGGCGCAGCAGGTCATCGAGGAGGACGACGAGCTCGACGCTCTCGCCCTCAACACGGAGGAGCGCTGCTACCACCTCCTCGCCCTCCAGCAGCCGATGGCCGGCGACCTCCGGGCGATCGTCACCGCGATCAAGTTCACCTCCGAGCTGGAGCGCTCCGGCGACCTGATGGTGAACGTCTGCAAGGCGGCTCGGCGCATCTTCGGGGCCGACATCGATCCCACGATCAGGTCGTACATCGAGCGGATGGCGGAGCAGGCCGCCCGGCTCACCCGCTTCGCCATCGACGCGTACGTCGAGGGGAACGAGAGCCTGGCCGCCGCGCTCGACGACATCGACGACCGCCTCGACGAGCTGCACGCCGACTACATCCAGGCGATCTTCCAGTCGCACGGTGAGGGTCGGCTCGATCTCCAGGCGGCAGTGCAGCTCGCCCTGGTGGGCCGGTACTACGAGCGCATCGGAGACCACGCAGTCAACATGGGTGAGCGGGTGCTGTACATGGTCACCGGGTGGCTGCCGGAGCACACCGGCGCCGCCCGCCTCCAGTACCGCCAGGAGCACAAGCCCGAGCTGGAGGCGATCGTGGCCGAGGCGTGGGAGGACGAGGAAGACGGCTGAGATGGTCGTGGCTCTCCTGGCGCTGGTCGCCGTGGTCGCCTGCACCACCACCGTCGTCGTCGCGTCGCGGTATCGGCGGCTCCGGGAGCGCACCGGTGAGGTGGGCGAGCGCTTGGCGGACGCCGTGGACGTCGAGGGCAGCGTGGGGGGTGGAGATCCCGGGGCGCGGCTCGCGCGTTCGGCCACCGCTGTTCTCGGACGGATGGACGTGGTGATCGAGAGGGCGGCCTACCTCGACCAAGCCCTGGGTGGGATCCCGCAGGGAGTCGTGGTCGCCACCGGAGAAGGCCGCGTCGTGTACCGCAACCCGGTCGCCGAGGCCTACTCGGAGGCGAGGCACGGCGAGGCCCTGGTCGAGGCCGCCGTCCGGGAGGTGCTCGACGAGGCGGTGAGGGGGGTGCCGGCCCGACGGACCCTCGACCTGTTCGGGCCTCCGCGCCGGACCCTGGTGATCACGGGACACCCACTCGGGCAGGGCTCGGGCGGCTTGGCGATGATCGACGACGTCAGCGAGCGCAGGCGGCTCGACGCGGTGCGTCGGGACTTCGTCGCCAACATCAGCCACGAGCTGCGGACCCCCGTCGGTGCCCTGGGTCTGCTGGCCGAGACGATGCTCGAGGAGGAGGACCCCGGCATCCGCGCCCGCTTGGCCCAGAGGATGCTCGCAGAGAGCGATCGGGTGGCGCGCACCATCGAGGATCTCCTCACGCTGAGCCAGATCGAGTCCGAGGAGATCCCCGAGCGAGAACCGGTGCAGGCGGGGCTCGTGGTTGCCGAGGCCGTGGAGCGCATACGCCCGGCTGCCGACCAGCGGGGCATAGAGGTCTCGGCCCCTGAGCCATCCCACCGGCTCGCGATGTTCGGGGACCGCCGCCAGCTGGTCTCCGCGCTGTACAACCTGCTCGACAACGCCGTGAAGTACAGCGACCCGGGGAGCAGGGTGTCGGTCGAAGCTCGCACCGACGGGCTGTCGGTGGACATCTCTGTCACCGACCACGGGATCGGCATCCCCGACGCCGACCTCCAGCGGATCTTCGAGCGCTTCTACCGGGTGGACCAGGCCCGCAGCCGCCAGACGGGAGGCACCGGCCTGGGTCTGGCGATCGTGCGCCACGTCGTCTCGAACCACGACGGCGAGGTCCTCGTGCGCTCGTCGGTGGGGGAGGGCTCGGTGTTCACGCTGCGCCTGCCGTCCGCGTCGGGCCCGGTGGCCGTCGAGAGCGCGGAGGCGAGCTGAGATGGCCGACCGTCCCACCTCGGTGCTGGTCGTCGAGGACGAGGACTCGTTCGTGGAGGCCCTCACGGTCGGGCTGAAGCGCGAGGGCTTCCACGTGACCGTCGCCCGGGACGGAGCGGAGGCCCTGGAGCTCTTCGGGGAGCTGGATCCGGACCTGGTGCTGCTCGACGTGATGCTCCCGAAGGTCTCCGGCGTCGACGTCTGCCGTGAGATCCGATCCAGGTCCTCGGTCCCGATCATCATGGTCACCGCGAAGACCGCCGAGATCGACACGGTCGTGGGGCTCGAGGTGGGAGCCGACGACTACGTCACCAAGCCGTATCGGCTCCGCGAGCTGGTGGCCCGCATGCGCGCCGTGCTGCGCCGGGCGCCGGCAGCGGCTGGGTTGCGGGCCGCACCGGGAGCGCTCGAGGTCGGCGACGTGCGGGTCGACCCCGATCGCCACGAGGTCTTCGTGCGCGGCGAGGAGGTTCAGCTCCCGCTGAAGGAGTTCGAGCTGCTCAGCGTGCTGATGGAGAACGCCGGGCACGTCCTCACCCGCGGGACCCTCATCGACCGGGTCTGGGGCCACGACTACGTCGGCGACACCAAGACCCTGGACGTCCACATCAAGCGGCTCCGCTCACGGGTCGAGAGCGATCCCGCCCACCCGGAGAGGATCGTCACCATCCGGGGCCTCGGCTACAAGTACGAGGAGCCGGACCGCCGCCGTTGACCCTGCTGTCGCCGCCCGCCCGTACGATTGGTCCGTGAGCCGGTCCGAGGGGTTCGAGGCGCAGGGTCCCGTCGACGAGGACCCCCGACAGCTCTTCGCGATCTCGCCGTTCACCCGCCTGGCCCGCAGCCACGTCTTCTCGACGGCCGGCGACGCGCTGTTCACGATCGGGCTCGCCGGCACGGTGTTCTTCGACGTGGACCTCGACGAGGCCCGCTGGAAGGTGGCGCTGACGCTGCTGCTCACCATCGCCCCCCTGGCGGTCGCGGCACCGCTCATCGGGCCGGCGCTCGACCGGATCCGCGGCGGACGGCTCTGGATGATCGTCGGCACCTGCGTGGGGCGGTCGCTGGTCTCGTTCCTCCTCATCCAGCAGTTCGACTCCCTGTTCTTCTACCCCCTGGCGTTCGTGATGCTGGTGCTCGGCAAGAGCTACCAGGTGGCCAAGAGCGCCATGGTGCCCACGACCGTGCGCAACGACGCCGAGCTGGTCGAGGCCAACTCGAAGCTCTCGCTCCTGAGCGGGCTCTCGGTGGCGGTGGCGGCGGTACCGGGGGGGCTCTTCTGGTGGCTGGGCGGTCCCGAGTGGGTCGTCGGCTTCGCAGGCGTCGTCTTCGCAGGCGGTGCGGTCGCGGCGGTGCGGCTCCCGTCCACGCAGGTCGCCGAGGAGCCGGCCACCGAATCGGAGAGGGCGGAGCTGCGGAGCCTGGGGATCGTCCTGGCGGCCTCCGCGATGGGGCTGTTGAGAGCAGTGGTCGGCTTCCTCGCGTTCCTCCTCGCCTTCGACTACAAGGGCGAGGGCGCGTGGAAGCTCGGGGTGATCGCGGGCGCGGCGCAGGTGGGCTTCCTCGTCGGCGCGGCGATCGCCCCGAGGCTGCGCAAGGTGGTCGAGGAGGAGCACATCCTCATAGGTGTGCTCCTCACCATCCTGGTCACCAGCGTGGGGGCGGCCTTCACCGGTGGTCTCGGCGTGGCGTCGGTGATGTCGTTCATGGTGGGTGCCGGGTCGAGCGCGGGGAAGCAGGCGTTCGACGCGATCGTGCAGCGCGACGCGCCCGACGCGAACCGCGGTCGCTCCTTCGCGCGCTTCGAGACGCGCTTCCAGCTCCTCTGGGTGGTTGGGGCATTGGTGCCGGTGGTGATCACGCTCCCGATGGTGCTCGGCTTCCTGGTCATCGCCGGCGTGGCAGGGTTCGCGGCGGCCTCGTACTGGCTGGGGCTGCGCTCGGCAGCGGCGCGTGCCTCGGGGATCGTCCACCGTCAGCGGAGGGTGGCCCGGGTGGAGGCGACCGAGGATGTTGCGCGCGACCTCGGCTTCGAGCACGGGATGGTGGAGGAGGACGAGAGCTCGTCTGCGGCCGCCCGCGCCGCGAACCGACGCAGGAGGCGTCGTCGTCGACAGGCGGCACCGTCGTCCCCCGAGCCGGATGCCGGCGGTGAGCTCGAGACGGCCCCGGAGGAGGGGCCCAACCTCGACTGGAACCCGCAGCTCTGAGCTCCGGTGCGACCCTCAGTCGGGGAGGTCGATGCGTGCCAGCCACAGGCCGGGGGCGTCGACCTCGTTCGGGGTGGGAAGCTCGCGCTCGCTCAGCCACAGGCGTGACAGGCCCTCCTCCCCGCCGCGCTCGAGCACGCCCTTCACGAAGGCCTCACCCCGGTCGTAGGTGGCCTGGGACAGCTCGAGACCGAAGAGGCTCTCGACGAACCGGTCCGCGGGACCTGCCTCCACCCGACGCCGCTTCAGGGCCTCGGTGACCTGAGAAGCGGAGCTGAGCAGCCGGCCCGTGACCACATCGAGGACGTGGTCGGTGTAGCCGACCACCACCGAGACGAGCGCGTCGAGTTGTGGGCGCAGCTCGCGCTGGCGGTCCGAGCGCATGACCCCGATGAGGGCCTCGGGGTCGTCGAAGACGCCACCGAGCGCGTCGGGGCCTGCACCGGAACCGGCCAGCTCCTCCAGGCGGTCCTCGAGGGCGCCCTGGTCGGGCTCGAACGACGAGACGTAGGAGTTGAGGAGACCCGTGAGACCGTCGCGCACGTGCGCCACCCCGAGCACTGCGTGGTGGGTGATCTCGTGCACGCAGATCCAGAGACGGAGGTCGTCGGTCGGCAGGCTCCAGGACTGCCCGAAGGAGTCCACGTTCGCGAGCACGACACCCAGCTCGTCGCTGCTGCGCGGGATCGGGAGCGTGTAGGGGCCGAACGCCCTCTGCGCCAGGTTCCCGACCATGAGTCCCGCGGTGACCGACTGGATGACAGGGCCCATCGCCTGCATGAACGGCCGGAGGAACGCCATCGGATCCTGGGCGGGTTCGGGCTCCTCGACCTGAGGAGCAGGTGACGCCTGGAGCGACTCCGACATCGCCGTGAAGAGGGGCTTCCAGGCCTCGAGCGTGTCCTGGGCCCACGCCGTCTTCGTCACGGCGCCGACCTTCACGCCCGAGCCGGAGGTGGTGGTGGACAGCCCGGTCGTGTCGGCGACGTTGAGGTCGGCGACCCTCGCCAGCTCCTCGAAGCGGATGCGGTCGGCGGGGTCGACGTTCGGCTCGGAGATCCCTCCGGAGGCGAGGGACACCGCCACCTGACGTGCGGCATCCCATCCCATCGACCCCTGTTGGCGCAGGAGCCGGCCCAGATCTCCGAGGAAGAAGGGGACGCCGCTGAGGGGGTCCTTGTCGCCTTCGTCCCCTCCGAGTGGACCGGATTCGCTCACAGAGGCATCGTAGGCGGGTGAGCTTCGGTTGCCACGGGGACGGTCGTCGGTGAGCGGGGTTCTGGTGACCGGCAGCCACGGCCCCCTGGGACGGCGGGTCTGCCACCTCGTCGCGGCCGATCCGACGGTCGACCGTCTGGTCAGGGTCGACGCGCTGCCCTCCCGGGACGCCGGTGAGCTGAAGCGCCTCGTGGAGGGGCTGGAGACCGTCGTGCACCTCGGGTCCTCCGACGGGCCCGAGTTCGACGGCACCGGCGCGGCCGGGGTGGACGTGGAGGCCACACAGGCGCTGTTCGACGCCGCGGGGTCGGTCGGTGTCACCCAGTTCGTGCTCCTGTCGAGCGCCATGGTCTACGGGGCGTGGCCGAACAACCCGATCCCCCTCACCGAGGACTCGCCGCTCCGACCCAACCCGGAGTCGATGTTCGCGGTGGCCAAGGCCGAGGTGGAGCGCCTCGCGCACGAGTGGCGCTCGGCGCATCCCGGCAGCCGGGTGGCGCTGCTGCGCCCGGCGATCGCTGTCTCGGAGGAGACCGCGGCGTGGATGAGCCGGTCCCTGTGGTCGACCGCCGGGGTGCTCCCCGAGGATCTCGAGCCACCCGGCCAGTTCCTGCACCTCGACGACCTCGCGTCGGCGGTCGACCTCGCACGCCGGCACCGGCTCGACGGCGCCTACAACGCCGCGCCGGACGGGTGGATCCCTCCCGAGGGGCTCCGCGCGCTGGCCGGGCCCGCCCCCCGGCTCCGACTGCCGGCTCCGGTGGCGGCTCGCCTCGCCCGTTGGCGGTGGCGGCTGGGCCTCACCACGACGCCGCCGGGGGTGCTGCCTTACACGGTGAACCCGTGGGTGGTCGCCAACGACCGGCTACGCCGGGAGGGGTGGGTGCCGACGAGCACGAACGAGGAGGCGTTCGTCGCGGGCGTGGAGGCGGGTCCGCTCGCCGATCTCGGACCGCGGCACCGCCAGCACCTGGCGCTGGGGGCTGCCGCTGCCGTGGTGGTGGCCGCGGGCGCGGTGGTGGTCGCGCTGGTGCTGCGTCGTCGAAGGAGGCGCTAGGTGGAGGGTCGCGGGTGCCAGCGCTCGAGCACCGCCTCGCATGTCGCGGGGCTGCCGTCGCGCCAGTACTCGAGCCTCACCGCCTGACCCGGCTCCAGCACGCGGACCAGGACCACCAGGTCGTCGATGTCGGCGACCGGCTCGTCGTCGATGGCGGTGATCACGTCTCCCGATGCCAGCCCGGCCTCCTGCGCCGGACCGCCGTCCGCGACCGTCTCGACCACCGCCCCGGACGGCTCCCCATCTCCGGCTTCGTGGTCACCGGCCTCGATGCCCAGCCACGGGTGCGCGACGTCGCCGGTCTCGATCAGATCCAGCGCGACGTGGCGCGCGAACTCGATCGGGGTGGCGTAGGAGTACCCGGCTTCCCCGTCCCCGGTCGTGGTTCGGTCCCGGATCGTCACGAGACCGACCAGCGCTCCGGTCTGGTCCAGGATCACGCTTCCCTGGGCCAGCGACCCGAGGTCGTCGGATGCCTCGATGAGGTCGTACAGGACGGGTCCTTCGGTGTCGTCGAGACGCACCCCGAGCCGGCTCACCACGCCCTGGGTCACCGTCACCGAGCCCGACTCGCCGAGGGCGCTCGACACTCCGAGGATCAGCTCGCCCTCCTCCAGGTCGTCGGCCGAGCCGAGGACGATCCCGGGGAGGGCGGCATCGATCCGCACCACCGCCAGGTCCGTGCTGCGGTCCGTGCCCACCGCCTCGGCGGTGATCCTCGTGCCGTCGTCGAGCAGCGCTGTCACCGACTCGGCACCTTCGACGAGGTCGGCGGTCGTGAGCAGGTGCCCGTCGTCGCGGATCGCGACCCCTGATCCCAGGCGGATCCCCTCCGGCCCGGTGGCCTCCAGTTGCACCACCGAGGGGACCGCCCGCTCAGCGGCCGCGGTGAGGTCGGCGGCCGTCGCCGCCTCGACCCTCTCGACGACCGAGGGCTCCTCCTCCTCGGGATCGAGCATCCCGGTGATGGCGAGCAGGGCCACCGCGGTGGCCGCTCCGAGCACTCCCGAGACGGCGACGACGGCCGGTGAGACCCGACGACGGCGTCGCGGCGGCCGCAGGGCCGTGGGGGATCCGAGCTCCGAGGGATGCCGCCAGAGGCGGTCCTCGGGCGGGAGAGGCGGCCCCGAGCGGCGCATCTCGTCGTCGGCGTCGTCGGGAAGGACCACGGGCCGAGATTACAGATGGTGTCGTCGCGGTTGGTCGCGGTGCGCGCTCGCGACATTGGGCAGGTTCCGGAGGTCGCCCCTAGCATGAGGATCGTGCAACCTCCCGCGGAAGGTGATCACTGGGTGGGCCTCACGGAAGAGCCGCTCCCTGTCGAGGAGGCGGGCGCGTGGGCGGTGCTGGCCCGCTGCGGCGCGGTGGTGAGCTTCAGCGGCACCGCCCGTGACCACTCCGAGGATCGTCCCGAGGTGACGATGCTCACCTACGAGGCGTACGAAGAGGAGGTGACGCCACGCCTGGAGGCGATCGCCGAGGCGGCGCACCGGCGCTGGCCGGATCTGGGCAGGGTGGCGATCCTCCACCGGGTCGGGCCCGTGCAGATCGGGGAGTCGTCGGTGGTGATCGCGGTCTCGGCGCCGCACCGGGGAGAGGCGTTCGATGCGGCACGGTTCTGCATCGACACGCTGAAGGCGACCGTGCCGATCTGGAAGCGTGAGCACTGGCCGGGGGGAAGCGATTGGGCCCGCCAGTGCGAGCACGTCGCCGAGGTCGAGGCTTGAGCGGCGCAGCGTTCCTACTCATCGCCGTCGTCCTCAGCCTGGTCGGCTCGATCGTCATCTGGCTCCGGGCCCGGCAGCCCGTCCGGTGGGACTCGGGCATCGACGAGTTCAACCGCAACATGCAGGCCCTGGCGCCGGAGAACCGATCGGACTCCGACGACGAGCCCCACCGGGACAGCCGAGCGGGCTCGCGGGAGTGAGGTCCCCAGTTGCCCCGTGACCTCGCCATCGACCTGGGCACTGCCAACACGTTGGTCTACGCCCGGGGCGAGGGGATCGTCCTCAACGAGCCGTCGGTCATCGCCCTGAACAACCAGACCGGTGAGGTGCTCGCGATGGGGCACGAGGCCTGGCAGATGATCGGGAGGACTCCCGGCTACATCGTCGCCGTCCGCCCGCTCCGCCAAGGGGCGATCACCGACTTCGACGTCACACAGCGGATGATCCGTCTCCTCCTCGAGCGCGTCGGCATCAGTCGCTTCAACCGGCCGCGGGTCGTGATCTGCGTCCCCTCGGCGATCACGGCGGTCGAGCGGCGAGCAGTCACCGAGGCGGCGCGCCGCGCCGGCGCATCCGATGCCCAGCTGATCGAGCAGCCGATGGCAGCGGCGATCGGGGCGGAGCTGCCGATCCACGAGCCGGTCGGGAACATGGTCGTCGACGTGGGCGGAGGTACCACCGAGACCGCCCTCATCTCACTCGGGGGAGTGGTGGCGATGAAGGCCATCCGGGTCGGCTCGTTCGACATCGATGCCTCGGTCCAGTCCTACATCCGTCGCGAGTACGGCATAGCGATCGGCGAGCGGACAGCTGAGGACATCAAGGTGGCGATCGGCTCCGCGTGGCCGACCGACAGCGAGTTCAACGCGGAGGTCCGGGGTCGCGACCTCAGCTCCGGGCTTCCCAAGACAGTCATCCTCACCCCGGAGGAGGTGCGCGCAGCGATCGACGAGCCGGTATCGGCGGTGGTCGACTCGGTGATCGACTGCCTGTCGCAGGCACCACCGGAGCTCTCACAGGACCTCATCCTGCGGGGCATCCACCTGGTCGGCGGGGGAGGGATGCTGCGAGGCCTCGACATCCGGATCGCCCAGGAGACCCAGATCCCCGTGCAGCTCGTCGAGGCTCCGCTGGAGTGCGTGGTGCTGGGCGCCGGTGTCTGCCTGGAGAGCTACGAGGCGCTGAAGGTCATGTTCATGGACGCGCGGGTCTGATCCTCCCCCGCGTGGTCCGACGGGCCTCCGCTAGCCTCGGCGCTCGTGGCTGCCGAGGCCGATCCCATTCTCTGCGTCGAGGACGTCGGCGTGCGCTTCGGCGGGGTGGTGGCGCTGGATGCGCTCAGCTTCACGATCTCCAGGGGCCAGATCTGCTCCCTCATCGGACCGAACGGAGCCGGCAAGACCACCTTCTTCAACGTGGTGAGCCGCCTCTACCAGCCCACCCACGGCCGGCTGCTGTTCGAGGGCGGGGTCGACCTGCTCTCGCTGCCCGCGCACCGGATCGCTTCGTTGGGGATCACCCGCACCTTCCAGAACCTGGCCCTGGTGGAGGGCCTGTCGGTGCTCGAGAACGTGATGGTGGGTGCCCACAGCCGCAGCGGCACCAGCAACTTCGTCACAGCGCCGCTCCGGGTCCCGCCGGTCTCGCGTGTGGAGCGCGGTGTCCGTGCCGAGGCCCTCGCCCTGCTCGATGAGCTGGAGCTCGCGGATCTGGCGGAGAGCCCGGCGGCGGGGCTCCCGTACGGCACGTTGAAGCGCATCGAGCTGGCACGCGCTCTGGCCTCTCGACCGAAGCTGCTGATGCTCGACGAGCCGGCGACGGGCCTGACCCACGAGGAGGTCGACGAGCTCTCAGAGCTCATCCAGCGGATCAAGGAGCGCTACGACCTCACCCTGCTGTTGGTCGAGCACCACATGGCGATGGTGATGGCGATCTCGGACAAGGTGGTGGTGCTCGACTTCGGGACCAAGATCGCCGAGGGCACGCCCTCGGAGGTGCAGCGCGATCCGAAGGTGGTGGAGGCGTACCTGGGGAGCACCTCGTGAGCCCGCTGCTCGAGGTGAGCGAACTGAGGGGCGGCTACGGCCCGGTGCAGGTGCTGCACGGCCTGGAGCTCTCCGTCGACGAGGGCGAGGTGGCGGTGGTGCTGGGCGCCAACGGTGCCGGCAAGACCACCACGATCCGCGCGATCTGCGGGATGATCGACCGGAGGGGCGAGATCCTCCTCGGCGGAGAGTCGATCGTCGACAAGAAGACCGAGAGCATCGTCCGGCTCGGGGTGGCCCACGTCCCCCAGGGCCGGGGGACCTTCTCGGACCTCACCGTGGAGGAGAACCTGCGCCTCGGCGCCTACATCCGGCGCGACCACGAAGTCCGCGACGACATCGAGCGCTGGTACGGGATCTTCCCCCGTCTGGGGGAGCGGCGCGACCAGGTGGCGGGCTCGATGAGCGGAGGCGAGCAGCAGATGCTCGCGATCTCGCGGGCGCTGATGAGCAACCCCAGACTGCTGCTCCTCGACGAACCTTCGCTGGGGCTGGCCCCGAAGGTCACCGAGGAGCTCTTCGACCAGCTCGGCTCGATCAACCGCGAGAACGGCACCACCATGCTGATCGTCGAGCAGAACGCGAACCTCGCGTTGGCGATCGCCGGGCGGGGCTACGTGCTCGAGACGGGCCGGATAGTGGCCACAGGCTCCTCCGACGAGCTCCGCCAGGACGAGGCGGTGCGCAAGGCGTACCTGGGGTACTGACCGCCGTGGACTGGACCTTCTTCTTCGAGACCCTCCTCAACGGGGTGAAGGCCGGTGCGGTGTACGCGTCGCTGGCCCTGGCGATCGTCATCGTCTACCGCACCTCGGGGCTCCTGAACTTCGCCCAGGGGGAGATGGCGATGTTCTCGGTCTTCCTGGCCTGGCAGTTCGGGGAGTGGGGGCTGCCCGTGGGGGCCGCGTGGATCGCGGCCATCGCGACCAGCTTCGTCCTGGGTGCCGGTGTGGAGCGGTTCCTCATCCGCCCCGTCGGCGACGCGGAGCACAACGCGCTCGCCGTGGTGATCGTCACGATCGGCCTCTTCCTCGCCCTGAACGGGCTCGCCGGGTACCTGTGGGGGCGCACCGGTGAGGTGCTCGCCAACCCGTTCGGCACCCGCGTCCTGGCACGTCGGCGACGTGGTGGTGAGCGCGAGCACCGTCGGGGCGGTGGTGGTCCTCATCGCGGAGGTCGTGGTGCTCTGGTTCCTGTTCCAGAAGACGAAGCTCGGCCTCGGCATGAGGGCGGTGGCCTCCACCAAGGAGTCGAGCCGGCTGGTCGGGGTCCGGGTGGGGGCGATGCTCATGGTGGGCTGGGGCCTCGCCGCCGCGGTGGGCGCCGTGGCGGGGGTGCTCAGGGTCGCCACCATCCCGAGCAACGTCTTCGACCCCAACGTGATGATCGGGGCTCTGGTCTTCGCGTTCGCTGCGGCGACGCTCGGCGGGTTCGACAGCCCGGTCGGAGCGGTCGTCGGGGGCCTCACCGTCGGGCTCACCGAGAACTTCGCGCAGCAGTACCTCGACTGGATCGGCCCGGACCTCGCGGTGGGCTCGGCGTTCGTGCTCATCCTGGTGGTGCTGCTGGTGCGGCCCCAGGGGCTGTTCGGGCGGGCGGAGGTCACCCGGGTATGAGCAGCGAGCGCCGGGACGCGCTGCTGAGGTCGGCCTTCTGGCTGGTCCTGCTCGTGGCGGCCCTGATCATCCCGCAGACCGCGAAGCCGACCGACGTCAAGCAGCTCGTGGACGTGATGACCTTCGCGCTCGCCGCGATGGGCCTGGCGCTGTTGACGGGGTTCTCGGGGCAGATCTCGATCGGACACGGGGCCTTCATGGGCATCGGCGCGTACGCCACGGCGATCCTCGTGGTCGACCACGGCTGGCCGTGGTACGGGGCCACCGCGCTCGCGGTGGTGGCGTCGTTCGCCGTCGGCGTGCTGGTGGGCCTTCCAGCGCTGCGGATCCGGGGAACGGCGCTCGCGCTGGCCACGCTCGGGCTGGCGGTGCTCTTCCCCCAGGTGATCAAGCGCTTCGACGACGTGACCGGAGGCTCGCAGGGCAAGCGGGTCCCGCTGCCCGATCGCTACGTGGCACCCGAGTGGACCGGGCTCGCCGACGACCAGTGGCTGTACTACACGGTGCTCGCCTTCCTGGTCTTGGCGCTGGTGCTCATGCGCAACCTGGTTCGCAGCCGGGTCGGGAGGGCTCTGATCTCGCTGAGGGACAACGAGGTGGCCGGTGAGGTCCTGGGTGTGAACGTCGCCGCGTACAAGGTGATCGTGTTCGGCCTCAGCGGACTGCTGGCGGGCCTCGCTGGTTCCCTGCTCGTGTACCGACGCGGCTTCGTCAACGCCGGCGGGTTCGAGATCACCCTCTCGATCGAGCTGCTCCTGACGGCGGTGGTCGGGGGGATCGCAACGATCTCGGGACCGCTGGTCGGCGCTGCCACGGTCGAGTACAGCCGCGAGGCCATCCAGGACCGCTCCGAGGTGCTCTCGCCGGTGGTCTTCGGTGGCGCGCTCATCTTCCTGATGATGGTGATGCCGGACGGCATCGTGGGCGGTGCCCGCCGGGCGTGGAGGCGTCTGCGGGCCGGGCGGCGAGACAGGGCCACGGGAGCTGGCGTATCGTCTGGCCCGGCAACGAAGGTGGCGGCGTCCCCGCCGCGCTGAACGAGTCCTCAAGGGGAGGCCAGATGCACGACAGCCGAACGAAGCGGACCCTGCTTGTGCTCCTGTTGGTGGTCGGCATGGTGGCCGCCGCCTGCGGGCGCGACGAGGAGCCCAGCTCCGACGGAGGTGACGACACCACCGACACGACAGGCGGCGACGGCGAGGAGGCTGCCGGGCCGGCGACCAGCGACGCCTGCGAGAGCTACGACGCGACCGCCGGCATCACCGACGACACGATCAAGATCGGGACGAGCCTGCCCCAGTCGGGTGTGGCGGCCTCGGTGTTCGGTGAGATCGCCAAGGGCTACCAGCTCTACATCGACCAGCTCAACGCGGAGGGCGGCATCGGAGGGCGGCAGATCGAGATCGTCGCCCGCGACGACGAGTACAAGCCCGAGGAGACGCTGGCCAACTACGAGAAGCTCGTCGCCGAGGACGGGGTCTTCGCGTTGTTCAACGTGATCGGCACCCCGAACAACCTGGCCTTCCGCGACGACCAGAACCTGCAGTGCGTGCCGAACCTGTTCCTGGGCACCGGGTCGCAGCTCTGGGGCAACCCCGCCGAGTACCCCTGGACGATCGGCTCGATCCCGACCTACCCGACCGAGATGGCGGTGCTCGTCGACTACCTGCAGGAGACCAACCCCGAGGCGACCATCGCGATCCTCTACCAGAACGACGACTTCGGTAAGGGCTACTACGACTCGCTGAAGGCCCTCATCGAGGGCACCGGCATCACCCTGGTCGACGAGGCCACCTACGACCCGACCAGCCCGGACGTCACCGCCCAGATGAACCAGCTCTCCGGATCCGGTGCCGACACCCTGGTGCTCGGCACCACGGGCGTGTTCTGCGCAAGCGCCCTCGGTGCCAAGGGAGAGGCCGGATGGGATGCGCTCACCTACATGAGCGCGACCTGTGCGGCCTCGACGATCATGGGCCTGGCCGGCGACTCCGCAGAAGGGGCCATGACGGCCGCCTACCTGAAGGATCCCGCCGACCCGCAGTGGGCCGACGACCCCGGCCTCGGCGCCTTCCGTGACGCCGGTGAGGCGGCGGGCCTCAGCGATGAGGACCTCACCAACGGGCTGCTGGTGTACGGCTGGGCGATGGGGCAGCTGCTCGCCCACACGCTCGAGAACGCGCCGGCGCTGGAGCGCCTCGAGGTGATGAACACCGCCTGGCACATCGACAACCTCGAGCTGGAGGTGCTGCTGCCGGGGATCGCGGTGAACACCGACGCCGAGAACGACCCGTACGCGATCGAGCAGATGCGCCTCGGCACCTACAACGGCGACTTCTGGGAGCTCGGCGAGACGCTGTACGACTTCGAGGGCGAGACCTCGCAGTTCTCCGAGCTCGACTGAGCACTCGCGCCATCCCCCGGCGGTACGGTCGGGGGATGGCCTACAACTGCATCCTCGTCGAGCAGGAGGGACCGGTCGCCACGGTGACCATGAACCTCCCCGAGAAGCGCAACGCGCTCTCCCTGCGCCACCTGGCCGAGCTCACCGACGCGTTCGCGACGATCGGGTCGACCGACGCCACCGGAGTGGTGCTGGCCGGGCGGGGCCCGGTCTTCTCGGCGGGCCACGACTTCTCCGACATGGCCGGCGCTGACCTGCAGGCCATGCGCCAGCTCCTCCAGCAGTGCACCGGCCTGATGGAGACGATGCAGGCGATCCCCCAGGTGGTGATCGCCAGGGTGCACGGCCTGGCGACGGCTGCCGGAGCGCAGCTCGTCGCCACCTGCGACCTGGCGGTGGCCTCGGCCTCGGCCGCCTTCGGGGCCCCCGGCGGGAAGGGGGGCTGGTTCTGCACCACCCCGATGGTGGCGATCGGGCGCTGCATCGGCAGGAAGCGGGCGCTGGAGCTGGCCCTCACGGGCGACGAGATCGACGCCGGCACCGCCGCCGAGTGGGGCCTCGTGAACAGGGTCGTCCACGACGACGAGCTCGACTCCGCGGTTGCGGAGCTGCTGGCGAGAGCGACCCGCGGCAGCCCGCTGTCGAAGGGGATCGGGAAGCAGGCCTTCTACGCGCAGATCGAGCTGCCCCAACCGCAGGCCTACGCGTACGCGGTGGAGGTGATGGCGGGAGCGAGCCAGACGGCCGACGCCAGGGAGGGCGTCAGCGCATTCCTGGAGAAGCGCCCGCCGAGCTGGCCCCGATCCTGAGGATCTCGGGCCGCCCGCTCAGGACGGCCAGTCCTCGAGGAGGTCCTCCGCCGCCTGGCGCACCTGCACGTCGCGGTCCCCGAGGCGCTCCCTCAGCGCGGCCTCGACCTCCGGGCCCTCGAACGGGGCCAGCGCCAGCACCGCCCGCCGCCTCACCGTCGCCCGGTCGTCGAGGGCCGCCAGCACGGCCGGGAGCCCGGCGGGATCCCCGATAGCACCCAACGCTGCCACCGCTGCCTCCCGACAGAGGCTGTCGGTGTGACCGGTCGCCATCTCCGAGAGGACCCCGACCGCACCGGGCTCGGTCGGGCTGCGCTCTCCGCTCGCCCATGCCGCCATCTCCGCCACCGACCACTCGGGGTCGGCGAGCAGTCCGACCAGCAGGCGCTCGGCGGCCGGTGACCCGGGTTCGGCCTCCCAGGGGTGCGTCGCGGCCAGCTGTGCGACGCGGCGGCGCACCGCGGGGGCCGGGTCGGTCGAGGCCCGCAGCAGGTCCTCCGCCCCGAGGGCCCCGCAGCGCGCGAGGGCCCCGAGAGCAGCCGAGCGCACCTCGGGGTCCGCGTCGGCGAGGTGCGCAAGGGCCGTTGGGGTGTCGCCCCTGTGACCCGCGACGACCACGGCGCGAAGCCGGTCCACGGCGTCGCCGGTGCCGTCGCTCAGTTGATCGCCTGTTCGACGGCGAACCCGATGAACACGATGGCGGCACCGATGAGCGCCGCGGTCCCCGCTCCGAGCAGGCCGACGAGGAAGACGAGGGAGACGAGCGATCGGGCCCTGCGGGCTCCGGTGATCCTGACGCCGTCACCGCGCTCGATCACGTCGCGCATGCGGGCCCGGCGCGCCCGCTGAGGTCTGGGTCGGTCGGGGGCCTCCACGGGTGCCGCTGCGACGAGCACCTCGGCAGGTGGCGGGGGCGGCGAGGGGACCTCGAGCGGAGGAGGCGGCTCCAGCAGGGCCGTGGCCGCGGGTGCCGGCGCCGCAGCGACGGCTGCGCCGGCCGCCACGCCGGCAGGGACGGCTGCAGCCGCAGGACGACGGACCGGCTTCTTTTGGCTGGCTCTAGCCTTGGTCGTGGCAGGCTTGCCGAGCTCGGCGATCAGTAGCCTGACCACCACGCCGATCGCGAGTAGGACCAGCAAGACGAGACCGATGATCAACGCAGGCACAGAGGAGCTGAGTGTACCGCCGGCCACGGGCCCCATCGGAGAGGGGCGTCCGAGGCGGCGCCGGCGTGCCTGGGTGGTGGCGGGGGTCCTCGCAGCCCTGATGGTGGCGGCCGGGATCGCCGCGGCGGTCGTCCAGGTCCCGTACTACGCCCTCTCGCCGGGATCGGTGTGGTCGACCGAGGAGCTCATCGCGGTCGAGGAGGGGGTCGAGACCTTCGACAGCGAGGGCGAGATCGGGTTCACCACGGTCTCGCTGCGCAGGGCGACTGCCCTGGAGGCGTTCCTCGGCTGGCTCGACCCGGCGGTGAAGGTGGTCGAGGAGGAGGTGATCCTCGGTGACCAGACCCCGGACCAGAACCGCCAGCTCAACCGGCAGTTCATGACCAACTCGAAGGTCACCGCCACCGCGGTCGCCTTCGAGGCGCTCGGCGAGGACGTGGTCCTCGGCGACGGGGCCGTGGTGATGGAGGTCGCACCCGGGATGCCCGCCGACGGACTGCTGGAGGTCGGTGACGTCATCATCGGGGTGGACGGAGACGAGGTGGAGCTCTGGGAGGACCTGGTGGACCTCATAGGTGAGATGCACCCGGGCGATCGGATCGAGCTGGAGGTCGAGCGCGCCGCGACGGGCGAGGTCGAGGTCGTCGAGGCGGAGCTGGCCCCACGCGAGGAGGATCCGGAGCTGCCGATCCTCGGGGTGATCGGCCAGACCAGGGCGGAGTTCGACTTCCCGTACGAGGTGGAGATCGACTCCGGTGACGTGGGCGGGCCGTCGGCCGGTCTCGCCTTCACGCTCGCGATCCTCGACGTGCTCACCCCCGAGGACCTGACCGGCGGCAGGTCGGTGGCGACCACCGGCACGATCGACCTGGGAGGCCACGTCGGGCCCGTCGGCGGTGTGCCCCAGAAGACCGTGGCCGCGCGACGGGCGGGGGTCGAGCTGTTCATCGTCCCCAGCGTCGAGGCCGAGGAGGCCAGGGAGTACGCCGGCGACATGGAGATCGCCGCCGCCGACACCCTCGAGGAGGCGCTGGAGGTGCTCGACGACTTCGGCGGGGACAGCCTCGCTCTCGCCGACGACTGGCGCGCCACGGGGTAGTTGGGGGCCTGCGGCGCGTCGAAGGGGCGCGCCGAGATGATCCCGCGTAGGATTCCGGCCGATGAACCAGGCGCAGAAGATGTCGCGAGTGGGGCGCGCAGGTGGTGGCACCCCGATCGATCCGGAGTCGTTGGCCCGAAAGAGCTTCGACACGGCCTTCAGGGGCTTCGATCCCGAGCAGGTCCGGACCTACCTGGCAGCGGCCGGCGACGCGCTGCGGTCGGCGCGCGAGCGCGTCTATGCGCTCGAGACGGCACTCGCAGACATGGAGAAGCGCAGCCGTGCCGCCGAGGCCGAGCTGAAGCGGCGCGCGGCCGAGGTCCCTCAGGTGGTGGATGTACCGATGCCGAGCCTCGCCGAGCTGGAGAGCGGTGAGCTGGCCAAGCTGGTCGGCGACGAGACGGCACGGGTGATCGAGACGGCACGCGGAGCGGCATCCGAGATCGTCGAACGGGCCCACGCAGAGCGCGAGGAGATCGTGGTCGACGCCGAGAAGCTCGCGACCGATCTGGCGGCCGCCGCAGAGGCGACGCTCGCCGAGCGCCGCGAGGGGATCGCAGCCGAGGTCGCGGAGCTGCTGGCCCGGGCCGAGGCCAGGGCGGAGGAGATCACGGACGATGCCGTTGCGGAGGCGACCGCTGTGGCGGACCGGACCCGGCTGGAGGCGCTGGACCTCATCGACGAGGCGAAGGCCCTGCGGCGTCGCCTGCTCGAGGACCTCGCCCGCAGGCGCCACCAGGCGCGGGGGCAGCTCGAGCTGCTGCAGGCCGGCCACGACCGGCTGCTCGAGTCGTTCGCCGCGGTGCGCGAGGCGATCGAGCCGGCCGCCTCGCTGGCCGGGGTGATGCTCACCGAGGCGAAGGCAGCGGCGGAGCAGGCCCGGCGACGGGTGGAGACCTCGGGGCCGGTCTCGGTGGACGAGCTGGAGGAGCTGCTGGGCGAGGTGCAGCGCTCGGGGCGTCGGGTCAGCACGATCGGCACCGAGGAGACCGCCGAGGAGCATGCCGGAGACCACGCCGAGGTCGAGTCGGCCGAGGAGGTCGAGGATGCCGAGACCGACGAGACCGACGAGACCGACGAGACGGCCGAGGAGACCGCAGAGCGGATCCAGGCGAACGCCGCCGACGAGATCCCGATAGCGCCTCCACCGGTCGAGGGTCGGCACTCCTCTTCGGTCCGGGTGTTCCGGCGGGGCGAGCTCGAGGCCGACGCCGAGGCGCGGGACGAGGAGCTGCACGACGACGACGAGGAAGAAGAGGAGGTCGTCACCAGCCTCTTCGCGAGGATACGGGCGGACCGCGAGGAGATGGACACCTACGTCAGGCCCGAGCCCGGTGCCGGAGAGGGCGCCGACGCCGACACCGACACCGAGGTGGACGCCGAGCCGGTCACGGCCGAGGTCCTCGAGCAGCGCGAGGCGGCGATGGCGGGGCCGCGCCGGGGCCTCAGCCGGGCGCTGAAGCGGGTCCTGGCCGACGAGCAGAACCAGGTCCTGGAAGCGGTGAGCGGTTCCGGAGAGGTCCCACCGCTCGAGGAGGTGCTCCCGGATCCCGACGACCAGGCGGCGCGCTACTCGGACGCCGCTCGCGCCGATCTGCGTGACGCCGCCTACGCGGGTGCGCACCTGCTCGGCTCGCCGCCCGAGGGAGCCGAGCGGCCCGTCGTGGACGACCTGGCCTCCGGCCTGGGCGAGGTCCTGGTGGCACCGCTGAGGGAGCGGATGCGGAGCTGCTGGGAGGAGGCCGGCGACAACGAGGTCGAGCTGTTGGAGCTGCTCCGGGGCACCTACCGGCAGTGGAAGAACAGGGTCATCGACCGCGCCGCCGCCGGCTTGGTGGTCGAGGCGTTCAACCGAGGGCTCACCGTCTCACAGGGCGAGCGGGCCAAGGTCTGGCTGGCACCCGTCCCCTCCTCCAACTGAGCCGCTCCGCCGCGCGGTCGGTGCGGATGCACCGGGAAGTAGGCTGACCGCCGATGCGTGCTCCCGCCGACATGCCCCGTGCACGGCCGCGCCGCTCCATGAGGGGCCGCGTGGCGCTCAGCGTGCTGCTGGCGGCGCTGTTCCTCCTGTTGGTGTCGCTGCGGGAGATCGCGATCTTCTGGACCGACTACCTCTGGTTCGAGGCCCTCGGGCTGGACCAGGTGTTCACCGGGATCCTCCGTTCCCAGGTGATGCTCGCCGCGGCGTTCACGCTCGTCTTCTTCGTGCTGCTGTGGGTGAACCTCGTGATCGCCGACCGGGCAGCGCCCGCGTTCAGGCCTATGGGCACAGAGGACGAGCTGCTCGAGCGCTACCACGATGTCATCGACCGCCGGGCGGGCCTGGTGCGGGCGGGGGTGGCTCTGCTGTTCGGCGTGATGTTCGGGGTGGGGGCGGCTTCGCAGTGGAAGGAGTGGATCCTCTTCAACAACCGCCAGGAGTTCGGCACCACCGACCCGCTCTTCGGCAAGGACATCGGCTTCTACGTCTTCCAGCTGCCCTTCCTGACCTTCGTCGTCGACTGGCTCTTCGTGTCGATGGTGATCGTGGTCATCGTCACCGCGATCGCCCACTACCTCAACGGCGGGATCCGCGTGCAGTCGCCGTTGCAGCGGGTCACGCCACAGGTCAAGGCGCACCTCTCGGTGCTGCTCGCGCTCATCGCGCTGGTGAAGCTGGCCGACTACTGGCTGCAGCAGTACGAGCTGCTGTTCTCGACCCGGGGTGTCATCGACGGTGCCGGGTACACCGCGGTGAACGCGTCCCTGCCGGCCATCAAGCTGCTGATGCTGATCTCGATCGCGGCGTGCATCCTGTTCATCGTCAACATCTGGCTGCGGGGCTGGGTGCTCCCGATCACCGCTGTCGGGTTGGGTGCCTTCGCAGCGCTGATCGTCGGGACCGCCTACCCGAGCTTCGTGCAGCGCTTCAAGGTCGAGCCCGAGGAGTCGGCACAGGAGAGCGAGTACATCGAGCGCAACATCGAGGCGACCCGATCGGCGATGGGGCTCGACGACGTCCAGACCGTCGACCTCCCATACCAGGAGGACCTCACGGCGGAGGACTTCCGCGCCTACGCCGACACCCTGCGCAACGTGCGCCTGCTCGATCCGGTCGTGCTGCGCAACACCTACGAGCGCCTCGAGGCCGAGAGGGGCTTCTATCGGTTCACGGACCTCGACGTGGACCGCTACGTGCTCGACCGCGACGGCGAGCCGGCGCTGACCCAGGTGGTGGTCGGATCCCGCGAGCTGAGCCCGGGCAGCGTCCCCCAGAAGTCGTGGGAGGGGCAGCACGTCGCGTACACCCACGGGTACGGGGTCGCGTTCGCCCCGGCCAACGAGGTCACCGAGAACGGCCGGCCCGACTTCGCCCTCAGCGGCGTACCGACGCAGATCTCGCCCGAGCTCGAGGACGAGCTGCGCGAGGTCGCGGCCCCGCAGCTGTACCACGGTGACGGCCTCACCGGGTACGCGGTCGTCGGGACGGAGCGCGACGAGATCGACTACGTCGCCGACGACAACACCACCGTGAAGGGGCGCTACGAGGGTGCCGGGGGGGTGGCGGCGAGCGGCGGAGGCATCGGAGGCTTCGCACGGCGGGCGGCGTTCGCCCTGCGCTTCGGCGAGGTCGAGCCCCTCATCTCCAACTTCATCACCGACGACTCCAGGATGATCTACGTCCGCGACGTGCGTGAGCGCGTCACCAAGGCGGCACCGTTCTTCTCCTACGACTCCGACCCGTATCCGGTCGTGCTCGACGGGGCCGTGTACTACGTGCTGGATGGCTACAGCACCTCCAACCACTTCCCCTACGGCCAGACCGCCGACACAGAGCAGCTCGCCGCCGGCAGCGGTCTGCGTCATGGGTTCAACTACGTGCGCAACTCGGTGAAGGCGGTCGTGGACGCCTACAACGGTGACGTCACCCTGTACGTCATCGATCCCGACGACCCGATCACCGCGGCGTACCGCCAGGCCTTCCCCGAGCTGTTCGCGGACCTCGACGAGATGCCCGAGGGGCTCGAGGATCACCTCCGCTACCCCGAGGACCTGTTCCGGGTGCAGACCAACATGTGGGCCCGCTACCAGCTCTCGGATCCCGGTGAGTGGTACGTGGAGTCGGCCGGTTGGGCGGTCGCCCAGGACCCGGGCCGCAACGTCGCGGGACCCGAGGTCTCGACGGTGACCGCAGAGGACGGGACGACCCAGACGACGAGGGAGTCGAGGATCAACCCCGTCTACCAGCTGCTGGAGCTGCCCAACTTCGGCGACGAGGAGGAGCCGCAGACGGAGGCGCAGGTGGTGGTGACGCGCCCGTTCGTGCCCCGCTCGCAGGAGGACGAGCTGAAGAAGCTCTCCGCGTTCATGACCGCGGGCAGCGACTGGGATCACTACGGCGAGCTGCGCGTGTACCGGATGCCCGGCACCGACGTGGACGGCCCTGCGATCGTGAACGCCAACATCAACAACGACGACTCCATCGCCCAGGAGATCAGCCTGCTGGACCAGCGGGGCTCGGAGGTGCTGTACGGCGAGATGCTGCTCGTGCCGATCGCCGACTCGATCATCTACGTGAGGCCGCTGTACGTGCAGGCGCAGGGCGAGACCGCGGTGCCCGAGCTGAAGAACGTCATCGTCGTGTACGGGGAGCAGGTGGCGATGGGCGACAGCCTGCTCGACGCCATGACCAAGATCTTCGACGGCGAGGCGGAGGTCGCGGCCCTGAACGAGATCCTCGATGGTCTCGCGACCGGCCCGGCTGCGGGCGGAGAAGAGCCGGGCGAGCCGGGCGAGCCCGGCGAGCCGTCGGTGGACGCCACCCTGGAGGAGCTGCTCGCCGAGGCGGCGGAGCTGTTCGACGAGGCCGACGCCGCGCTCGCCGAGGAGGACCTGGTCACCTACGCGGAGAAGATCACAGAGGCACGGGCCGTCTTCGACCGGGCACTGGAGCTGCTCGAGACCGAGGGCGACGGCGGCACCGACGGGGACGGCGGCACCGACGGGGACGGCGGTTCGGCCACCACCACGACGACCGAGGATCCCTCCGAGGTGTAGTGCCGCCGAGCGCGGCTCAGGTCGGGTACGCGGTGATGTTGGTCGCCTTGACGCTCACCCACACCGACCCGCCTTCGCGGAGGCCGAGCTCGGAGGAGGCGGCCGGGGTGATCTCTGCGACCAGCTCGACCGGGCCCGCGAGGTGCACCCGGACGCGGTCGCCGAGCAGGTCGAGGTGGGAGATGGTCGCCGGCCAGCGGTTGCGGGGGCTGCCCTCCGGTTCGCCGAGGTGCAGGGAGATGTCGGCGGGCGGGATGGTGGCGAACACCGCGCCCTCGTGGGGCTCGGCGGTGACCAGCGTCGCACCCGACTCGGTGGTGATGGTGGTGGCCGCGGCACGGCCGTGGACGAGGTTGGTCCCGATGAGGTCGGCGACGTAGCGGGAGCGGGGCCGGTCGGTCACCTCGACGATGCTGCCGGCCTGGGTGATGCGTCCGGCCTCGAGGATCGCGACGTGCTCCGCCAGGGCCAGCGCGTCGACCGGGTCGTGCGTGACCAGCAGGCTCGGGCCGGCGAAGCCGGCCAGGTGACGTCGCAGCTCGCGCCGCATCTCGATGCGGGTGCCGGGATCCAGCGCCGCCAGGGGCTCGTCGAGCAGCAGGGCGGCGGGCTCGGTCGCCAGCGCCCGGGCGAGCGCGACCCGTTGGGCCTGGCCTCCCGAGAGAGAGCGGGGCCTGGCGCCGGCGTGGGCGGCCATGCCGACCCGCTCGAGCAGCTCGGTCGCCGCCCGCCGGGCCTCGCCGGCCCCGACGCCACGGCAGCGGGGCCCGAACGCGACGTTCTCGAGCGCCGTGAGGTGGGGGAAGAGCAGGTACTCCTGGTGGACGATCCCGATGTGGCGCTGCTCGGGGGGCACGAACACGTCGGGGGGTTGGTCGAGGACAGCTCCGTCCAGAGAGATCGTGCCCCTGTCGATGCCGACGCTGCCGGCGACTGCTCTGAGGAGGCTGGTCTTGCCGGAGCCGTTGGGGCCGAGCACCGCGGTCACGGCGCCGGCGGGGGCGTCGAGCGCCACGTCGAGGACGAAGTCGCCGAGTCGGAGCGTGAGCTCTGCTCCCAGGCTCATGCTCGGATCAGCCACCTGTCTCGGAGCGCGACCAGCACGGCGAGGGATATCGCGAGGAGCACCAGGCTGAGCGCGATGGCGGCCTGAGGGTCGCGCTCGAGGGCGAGGTACACCGCGAGCGGCAGGGTCCGGGTCTCACCGGCGATGTTGCCCGCGAAGGTGATGGTGGCGCCGAACTCGCCGAGCGCCCGTGCCCAGGTCAGCACCGCGCCGGCGGCGACCGAGGGGGCGATGAGGGGGAGGGTGACCCGGCGGAACACCGTGAGCCGACCGGCGCCGAGGCTGGCGGCGGCGTCCTCGAAGCGCTGGTCCATGCTGCGCAGCGCGGCCTCGACGGTGATCACGTAGAACGGCATCGCGACGAAGGTCTCGGCCATGATCGCCCCTGCGGTGGTGAACGTGAGCTGGACGCCGAAGGTGTCGTGCAGCCAGCCGCCGATCGGGCTGCGGAGGCTGAACGCGGCGAGCAGCGCCACGCCGCCGACGACCGGGGGCAGCACCATCGGCAGCAGCACCAGGCCGCGGACGAGCGGGCGGCCGGGGATCCGGGCCCGGGCGAGCACCCACGCCAGCGGGGTGCCCGCGAGGATCGAGAGCCCCGCTGCCGAGAGCGAGCAGACGAGCGAGAGGCGCAGGGCGTCGAGCGCCTCGTCGCTCGTGAGGTCGTCCCAGACGGTCCCCCACTCGGCGCGCTGGAGGATCCCGACCAGGGGGAGCGCGAAGAACAGCGTGGCCAGGCCGGCAGCCACCAGCACCGAGGCGGATGGCCGCCGCCCAGGCCTGCTCACGGCGGGGGCAGGAACCCCCACTCCTCGAGCACCGCCTGGCCCTCGTCGCTCAGCACGTACGCCATGAAGGCCTCGGCGACGTCCGCGCGTCGAGCCGAGCACGCCGATCGGGTAGGTCGCCGTCACGTTCACCTCGGGGGGATCTCGACGGCCTCGACGGCGTCGCCCGCAGAGCGGGCATCGGTGACGTAGACGATGCCGGCCACCGCGTCGCCCTCGGCGACCGCGGTGAGGGTCGCGCCGACGTTCTGGCCGCGGGTGATGCTCGCCTCGTCGATGCGGACCCCGGCGTTCGACAGGGCCTCCGCGGCGTACCGGCCGCACGGCGCCTGCTCGCCGCAGAGCGAGATCACCCCCGCGTCGGCGAGGTCGGCGAGCCCCGAGATCCCCTCGGGGTTGCCGGGCTTGGTGACGATGACCAGCTCGTTGCGGGCGAAGACCTGCGGCTCACCGGCGATGAGGTTCTCGTCGGTGAGCCGGGCCGTGCTCTCCTCGTCCGCTGACGCGAAGACGTCGGCCGGGGCGCCCTCGAGGATCTGCGTGGCGAGGGTCGACGAGGAGTCGAAGTTCAGGCTCACGTCCGCAGCCGGGGTTCGCGGCCTCGAAGTCCTCGGCGATCTCGCCGAACGCGTCGGTGAGCGAGGTGGCGGCGGAGACCGTGATGCCGCTCCCGTCGTCGTCGCTGCAGCCGACGAGCGCGGCGGTCGCGATCACCAGGAGCGTCCCGACGATCCGAGGCGCCGGTGACGGGCTCAAGTCCCGCGGGACCTCGACGATGACGTTGGTCGACTTCACCGCGGCCACGGCGAGGTCGCCGGGCTCGAGGGAGAGGTCGTCCGCCGCCTCGCGGGTCATCAGCGAGACCACCCGGTGCGGTCCGGCCTGGATCTCGACGACCGCGGTGAGCTTGTCGCGCTCGACGCGGGTGACGATGCCGGTGAAGCGGTTGCGGGCCGACTGCGGTGGGAGGCTCTCGGGCTCGAAGGCGTCGGCCTGGTCGTTCAGGTAGCGGGCCAGGCTCGCGCCGGAGATCGAGCCGGTGACCGCCGGAGGTGCGGGTGGTGTCGAGGCGGCCCTCGTCGCACCAGCGCCGCACGGTGTCGGTGCTCACCCCGAGGAGCTCTGCGACCTGGCTGGGCCGGTACTCGGACGCCATCGGGGCAGTGCAGCACGACGAACTCGCAGATGTCAAACGTTCCGGCCGATCTACACCACAGATGCCCGGTAGGACAGCCGTAGGTCTTGCACGTACGAGGTCTGGACCGGACGCGAGCCCGGTGGCGGGCGTGTGCAACACTCGGGCCTCCGGTCGACCGAGGGGACGCAGATGCAGATCGAAGCGGGTCAGGTGGCGGTGGTGACCGGGGGAGCGAGCGGTATCGGTCGGGCGCTGGTCGACCGCTTCGCCTCGGCCGGGATGCGGGTCGTGGTGGCCGACGTGGAGGACGACGCGCTCACCCGGCTCGCGGAGGAGCTGGAGGGCCGCGGGGTGGAGGTGCTCGCCCGGCGCACCGACGTGTCGAAGCCGGCCGAGGTGGAGGCCCTGGCAGAGGCCACGCTCGAGCGCTTCGGGTCCGTGCAGGTCGTGTGCAACAACGCCGGGGTGGCGCCGCGCTCCGACCCGTGGCTGGGGCCCATGTCCACCTGGGAGTGGGTGATGGGGGTGAACTTCTGGGGGGTGCTGTACGGGATCCGGGCCTTCCTTCCCCACCTGATCTCGGGCGGCGGAGGCCACATCGTGAACACGGCCTCGATCGCCGGCCTGCTGCCGGGGCTCGGGGCGCCGTACGACGCGTCGAAGCACGCGGTGGTCGCGATCTCCGAGGACCTGTACCTCGACATGTCCGGGGTGGGGATGCCGGTGGGGGTGAGCGTGCTCTGCCCGGGCTGGGTGGCCACGCAGATCCTCGAGGCCGACCGCAACTGGCCCGACGAGCTGGGCGAGCGGCCCGAGGTGGGTATGCAGTTCGCGCTGGTCGCCGACCACCTCAGCCGGGCCGTCGCCGAGGGCCTGACGCCGGCAGCGGTCGCCGAGGCCGTGTTCTCGGCGGTGAGCGAGAGCCGCTTCTGGGTGCTTCCCCAGCAGGACTTCCTGGATCTGGCGATCGACCGGTGGGGGATGATCGCGGAGCGGGCCAACCCGCAGGCGGCCGAGAAGATCCCCGGGATGCCGAGCCGCACCGAGTTGATGGAGGAGATCCTCGGCCGCCTGGCCGGAGGGGACGGGGCCGAGGGCTAGCCGCGCCCGGACGCGGCCTCCCCCGAACGGGGGACGACAGCGGCGAGGGGATCCGCGCAGATGGGGGCCATGGCTCCCATCTCGCTCTCGGACGACCTGACTCCCGGCTCACCGCCGCCACCGCCGCCACCGCTGTCGCCCGCTGAAGCGGGGCCGGACACGCCTCGGGATCCGCGGCAGGGGTGGCGGCGCCTGTTGCGGCCGAGCTCGCTGGTGGTGTTCGGGGCGATCGCGGTCACCCTGGCCGTGGACTTCCAGCCCCTGGTGGGGGTGGTGCTGCTCTTCGCGTTGGTGGTGCCGTTCGAGAAGCTCTTCCCCCGGCACCCCCAGCGGTTGCGCCGCCCCCAGGTCGGCACCGACATCGCGCACGCCATCCTGACCGGGCCCATGGAGGTCGCCGGGCTCGCCACGGGGATCGTGATCGGGGTGCTGAGCCTGACCTGGATCCCGGCTCTGCTGCTCCGGCCCCTCGCGGAGGCCCTGCCCGACGGGCTGCACGCCGTCCTCGCCGTGCTCGTCCTCGACTGCGGCGTCTACTGGGGGCATCGCTTCGGCCACGAGGTCCCGTTCCTGTGGCGCTTCCACTCGGTGCACCACTCCACCGAGCAGCTCGACTGGGTGAGCGGCTTCCGCTCGCACCCCTTCGACGGCGTCTTCCTGGCCCCGGCCTACCTGTTCCTCTTCGTGGCCGGCTTCACCTACGAGCTCGTGGGGGCGCTCTTCCTGATCCAGGTGATCATCGGCGCCTTCGTCCACGCCAACGTCCGCTGGCGACTGGCGCCCCTGCACAGGGTGATCATCACGCCTGAGTTCCACCACTGGCACCACGTCGAGGACCCGGTGGCCCGGGACACCAACTACTCGGTGATGCTGCCGATCTGGGACATGATCTTCGGCACCTACCGGATGCCCGCCGACGCCCGCCCGGCCCGCTACGGCGCAACCCCGCGGGTGCCGCCCCGGTTGATCCCCCAGATGTTGCACCCGTTCCGTGGGCTGACGAACCCGCTGGTGTGGCTGCGCCATCCGTTGCGTGGGCTGCGCGAGCTGGTCGTGGTGCTGCGGCGAGGCCTGGCCCAGATGGCGGCCTCGGCTCGGCGCACACCGTGGCGGGCCCCGTGGGTGGCCTGGCGCAACCCCACCCCGGAGTGGGCGTCGTTCTGAGCGCCCCTCCGTGGGCTTCGTACACTGCGGGCGTGGACGGCACCACCGCCCGGCGGTCACCCGGTCGGCTGGCACGGGTCCTCGACGTGGCGTTGATCGCAGGCGTCGTGGTCGTGGGCTGGGCCGGGCTGGTGGCGGCTTCGACCGACGCCGAGGTGAGCGCGGCCCCCTTCTCGGTTCCGATGGCGGTGCTGGCGGCCGTCTCGGCGCTGCCGTTGTGGTGGCGGCGCGAGCGGCCGATCACGATGCTGGTCGCGAACCTCGGGGTCCTGGTGGTCGCCTCGATCGTGGACGAGCGGGGCCTGTTCCCGATCCAGGTGATCGTCGAGGCGGCGGTGCTGTGCTTCGCCATCGGGGCGTGGTCCGCGCACCTGCGGGCGGCGGGGGCGCTGGTGGCAGGGGTGGGGCTCCTGCTCACCGTCGATGCGGCCGCCGGCGGTGAGAACCCGGTGGCGGTGGCGGCGTACGTGGTGGCCGTGCTGGTGCTGCCGGGGGTGGGAGGGTACGCCTCGCGAGCCCGCCGTCAGTACCTGGAGGAGGTGGAGCTCCGCCTGGCCGAGGCCGAGCGGGACCGCGACGCCCGGGCCCGCGAGGCGGTGCGTGACGAGCGGACCCGAATCGCCCGCGAGCTGCACGACGTGGTGGCCCACCACGTCAGCCTGATCGGGGTGCAGGCGGGGGCTGCGCGCATGTCGCTGGCGTCGGGGCCCGACGGTTCGGTGAAGACGGCGAGGGCCACCGAGGAGGCGCTGGCGGCGATCGACGAGTCGAGCAGGGCTGCGATCGGAGAGATGCGCCAGCTCCTCGACGCGCTGGCCCCGCTTCCGGGGGACGGCCCGGACGGGCCTGGCCTGGCGCCGCAGCCCAGCCTGGACGACCTGGAGGGCCTCGCGGCGCGCTGGCGCGACGCCGGGGTCCCCGTCGCCCTCGAGGTGGTCGGTGACCCGGGTGGGCTGACGCCGGCGCTGTCGTTGTGCTGCTACCGGATCGTGGAGGAGGCGTTGACCAACGTCGCCCGCCACGCAGCGGCACCCAGCGCCCGGGCGCTGGTCGAGGTGGGGGAGGCGGAGGTGTCCCTCGAGATCATCGACCCGGATCCCGCCGCGTCGGACGCCGTGTCCGCTGCTGTTCCTGTCGGCGGCGCAGGTGGTGACGGTGATCGGGGGCGGGGCCTGGTCGGGATGCGCGAGCGGGTGGCCCTCTTCCGGGGCACGTTCAGCGCCGGGCCCACGCGCGACCGGGTGGCAGGTGTCGGCGAGGTTGCCGAGGGATCACTGATGGGCAGCCGGGAGGCCGGTGCCCGGCCGGTGCGGGTGGTGCTCTGCGACGACCAGCCCGAGATGCGGATGGCGCTGCGCACCATCGTGGAGGCGTCGGGGATCGAGGTGGTGGGGGAGGCGGGTGACGGCGACGCGGCGGTGGAGGCGGTGCGGGAGACCCACCCCGACGTCGTCATGATGGACGTGCGCATGCCGGGGCGTGACGGGTTGAGCGCCACAGCGACGCTCGTCAGGGAGGACCCCTCGTCCAGGGTGCTGATCCTGACCACCTTCGACACCGACGATGTGCTCTTCGGGGCCCTGGCGGCGGGCGCGTCGGGGTTCGTCATGAAGAACGCCGGGCCCGAGGCGATCGTGCGGGCGGTGTGCCGGCTCGCCGGCGGGGACGCCGTGTTGGACCCGTCGGTGGCCCGGCGGGTCTTCGCCCGGGTGGCGCCGCGCCCCGGGACCGACGTGGTCGGATCACTCACCGAACGTGAGCGTGACGTGCTGTGGCTGGTGGCCCAGGGGATGACCAACGCCGAGGTGGCGGCCCGGCTGGGGATCGGCGAGGAGACCGCCAAGACCCACCTGTCGAGGGTGCTGGCCAAGTTGGGGGTGAGGGACCGGGTGCAGGCGGTGATCCGCGGCGCACGAGAGCGGGTTCGCCTCTACGCCGCGGGCGGTGTCGGCGCCGCGCGGCCGAGCCTGAGCCGGCCGGCCAGGGCCTCGCCCCAGGACCGGGCCTTCTCCAGCTCGCCGTCGAGCAGCTCGTTCTGCTCGTCGACGAAGAAGCTCACCGGATCCTGTTCGACGGAGTAGCCGTGGTGGCGCATCCTCCTCGCGATGCCGCGTGCGGCCGACCCGGTGAGGGTCGGGGAGCGGTCGAGCCGGGTGTCGAACGCTGCTGCGGGTGTGCCTTCACCGTCGGGTGCGTGGTGGAACCAGTGGCGGAGGCTCTCGCCGGTGGCGGCCTCGTCGAGCTCGTGGGCCTGCTCGCCCTTGGAGGCCTTGTCCTGCTCGGCCTTGGCGCCCATCTTGCGGGTGCCCGAGAAGTCCATGCCGTGGATGTGGGTGGGACCGCCCATCAGCACCAGGTCGGCCGAGCCGACGAGCTCGTCGCCGGCCTCGTCGACTGGGAGCACTTCGGTCTCCATCGAGGAGCGGAGGCCCTCCGCGAGGGCTTCGGCCACGGCGTGGGTGTTGCCGTACAGGGACTCGTAGATGACGACTGCTCGCATGAGGGGCTCCTCTCGGCTCGTATCCACCGTCGAGCATCCCGCTCGGGGGGAGTGGGGACCAGGGCCGAAGGCCCCGTAGCGCTCGGGGCGGTTGGCGGCAGGGGGGTGGCGTCTGTACCATTCGTGGCACGACGCGGGGTGGAGCAGTCTGGTAGCTCGTCGGGCTCATAACCCGAAGGTCGTGGGTTCAAATCCCACCCCCGCCACCATCTCCGCAGGTCAGGCCCGGTCCCAGCGACCGGGCCTTCTGCATGGCGGCGGCGGTTTCTAACGGACAACAGATTGGCGGCTGGCCTTCGATCCCCAGGTTCCGGAGATCCTCGACCAGGGCGTCGGTCGCGACGGGCTTGCAAGTGGCCCCTTGGACGACGGTGGGCTGCACGCTCTCGGGGTCTGGGTTGCGTGGGATCAGGCTGTCCTCCAGGTCTTGGCGTGGGATTTCAGGCACCCGGTCTTCCGGGACAGCTCGGTGAAGTTCGGACGGCGTAATCTAGGTTCTTCACCGCTCACCGCTCACCGCTCACCGCTCACTCACGCCCTTCACGGGTACGCCGGCCTTCAGCAGGATGGTGGCATGGGTGTGGCGGCGGTCGTGCAGCCGAATCCTGGCCAGGGTCGACGCGGCGACCCTGGTGCTCGAAGACCTGATGGAGCAGTCGGGGTGGACGGGTTCCCCGTCGGGTTTGGCGAACACGAAGTGTCGTCGCCGGCCCGCCGACCGGTGAGCATCTGCTCCTCGAGCTGGGGCTGCCGCCAGCCCCGCAGCACCGCCACGGTCCGATCGTCGAGGTCGACCGTTCGCCGGCCGGCCTCGCTCTTCACGTCGTCGCTCGCGGTTCATAGACCGATCATCATGAGCCAGCGTGAGAGGGAACGGCCGAGGCGCGGTCCGAAGGGCCGCTGACAGCCGCCGACGGAATCCGATCAGTTCACGGCGGTCCGAAGAGACCGGGCGGGTGCCTGTAGCAGCCGAAGTCCTCCGACGCTGGCTCCAGGCCGCGTTGGCTGGCACCGTTGGGGAGGCACGGTCGGTCCGCCCGCGGGGTTGCCGATGGTGCAGACTGGTCGTCGAGGTTGCCAGGGGCGGAAGGAGCGACGGTGGCCGATCTGGTCGTGATTCTCATCAGTGGGGAGGTCCTCACCGGGAACCTCGCTCGCTCACTTGCCGAACCGAAGGTGCACCCGTGGGCCTTCGGGCTCTGGAAGCGACAGATGCAGGCGCTCAAGGTCGGCACCGCGGTTGCATTCATCGATCTCGTCGATGAGCACGGTCGACAGGTCAACAAGTTCACTGCCAACACAGCGGTGCTCGCAGCGAAGCGAATCGTGATGGGCCGGGTCTGCCGCGACATCGATCAGACGGAGGACCCGTTCTTCGCCGGATATCCGTACGAGTTCCGGTTCGACCAGGTCACCGACGAGGCGCTCACCGCCAGATTGAGCCTGGAGGAGACCGTTGACCGGTTGAACGATCGCGTCGAGGGGCTCGGCCTCGAGCCGATGCAGCTTGCGGAGTTGGTCAGGAATGCGAAGTCGACCTCGATCGGCGTCTTCATCGATGGAGCTCCCCGGCTGGCCAGCTACTTCAGAACTGCCGGTAGGCCGGCAGGCTCGGCGGCAGGAGACTCGTTTGACGACTCGGGCGAGGGATCCCAGGGCATCGACGAACTCGCGGGCGAGATCGAGTCCCCGTTCGCCGCCGTGGTGGGTTCGTTCTCCAGAGCCATTGCCGATGCCAATCTCATATTCTTGGGTGCTAACAGACACCTGCCGCAGGCCTTCCTGGCCGCCATCGTGGCCAAGCGATTCGTGATCCTCAGCGGGCTCTCGGGCTCGGGCAAGACCCAACTGGCTAGATCGCTCGGCCAGTGGCTCGGCGAGGACGGGAAGGGACCCCGATACCTGGTCGTCCCGGTTCGTCCTGATTGGACCTCTCCGGAGCCCTTAGTCGGCTACGAGGACGCCCTGCTCAAGCCCGACGGAGGGCGTCGAGCGTGGACGGCTCCATCCCCCTTGCGGTTCATGCTCCGCGCCGCTGCGGACCCTCAGCACCTGTACCTCTTGGTCCTCGATGAGATGAACCTTGCCCACGTCGAGCGCTACTTCGCAGACGTGCTCTCCGGCATCGAGTCGGGAGAGCAGGTGCTGCCTGCGCTTGTGGAAGAGGAGGACGGCCACTGGCGCATCCCAGACGGACAGGGCCTTCTGGCGCTCCCGGCAAACCTGCTCGTGGTGGGGACGGTGAACGTCGACGAGACCACCTACCAGTTCTCCCCGAAGGTGCTCGATCGCGCCTTCACCTTCGATTTCCGGGTCAGCACATCCGAGCTCGGGCAGGCGAGCAGACGCCCAGGAGCGCTGATGCCGGCGACGGACGAAGAGCTGTCAGAGATCCGAAAGGTCCTCCTCGACGATGACTGGCACCTCGACCATCCGGCGCCGCGGCTTGCTGAGGTGGTCGAGCAGCTCACGGATCTCCACGACCGACTCTCCGAGATCGGCTTCGAGTTCGGCCACCGGACCTTCTACGAAGCGACTCGCTATTCAGCGACCCTCGCTGGCGCAGGCCTGGTCGACAGTGACGAAGCGCTCGACTGGATACTGATGACGAAGATCCTCCCGCGACTGCATGGATCGAGACGGCAACTCGAACCGGTCCTCGGCGACCTTCTGGCCACTGCCACGGGAACCGACGCAGAGAAGCCGGTCATGCCGCGGACGGCTCGAAAGGCAGCCAGGATGCTCGACCTGGTCCGAGCCAATCAGTTCGTCTCCTTCGCGGAGTGACAGTGCCGACGATCGACGTCCCCATCGATGGCGCCGATGGCGTCCTGCGGCTGGTGCCATGGTCGGGTGAGGTGGTGCGGGAAGGCGGTCGCTACCTCTACCGCCTCATCGACAGCGACCGGACGATCGCGTCGATCGAGCCGAGTGAGCTCTTCGCGCCCCAACCCGATGACCCGAACGCGGGTGACTTCACGCCTCAGCAGTGCGTGGGCGACGTTCGGCTGGTGCTCGCGTTCGACGACGGTACCGAGGCTTGGGCCATCGTCGAGGTTCTGCCGACCAAGCTCGACTACGAGACCGAGTACCGGGCGATGCTCGAGCAGATCGCCGACCACGCGGCTGAGGCGGTTCTGCAGGGGTTTGCTCCATCGTCGTTCGAGGCGCACGTCGACACCGACGCCGACGCCGCAACCAGATACCGCGCCCTCGCTTTCCTCGCCGCGCGATTCCGAGATGAAGCCTTCCTCACGGCCATCGAGAGAATCCGGCATCAGCCACACCGAGACTGGGAGCAGCACGAGGAGCGACGCCCGCTCGGTTCTGGACTTCGCACGAGCCCCTCGATGGCGAGGGCGCTCCAGCGGGGCAGGTTGACCTCGGCGACGCCCGAGCATCTCTCGCACCTGCCCTTGGCCGCGCTTCCTTCGACCGTCGCAGATCGGCGCACCGAAGCCACGTACGACACAGCACCCAATCGGTTCGTTCGGTACGCCTTCGGGCGTTGGCAGGGCATCGCACTCGAGCTCCTCGACGCCCTCGATGACCCGAACCGCACTGGCGCCGGGCCCATGGGGCGCGGCCGCCGAGAAGCCCAATGGGTCGTCGATCGATGTGAGGACGTTCTCGCGCTCCCAGCACTCCGTGACGCCGGCAGGTTGACGCTCGTGCCGACCGGCAACCAGGTGCTGCTCCGCCAGCCCGGCTACCGAGATGTCCTCCGAGTCTTCGCACTGGCCGAGGCCTCGATGGCACTGGAGGCCGTGCTTCCTGACGATCCGTTCAGCGCCACCCAACGAAACGTGGCGACGCTCTACGAGTACTGGTGCTTCGTCGCACTCGCGGCGTGCCTGGCATCGGTCGCTGGTGCGGCACCACAAGGGCTGCTGTTCGAGGCGTCTGCGAACGGATTGAGCTTGGCCCTCAAGCAAGGCGAGGCCTCGAAGCTGTCGTGGGAGCTCGATGTCGACGGCCGTGTGCTGATGATCGACCTCTGGTTCAACAGGACGTTCAAGCGCACGGACGACCCCAGGGCGGAAATGGGATCGTGGGCTCGCCAGCTTCGTCCCGACGCGTCGCTTCGGATCCGCCCGAAGTCCGCGCGGCCGACGGACGCCGTTGATCCGGAGCTCGATGTGTGGCTCCACTTCGATGCCAAGTACCGCATCGAGAGGCTGATCCTCGATGAGGCGATCGAGGGTGACGAGCCCGTGTCTGAGCCCGATCGGGTTGCGAAGCGGGAGGATCTGCTGAAGATGCACGCATACCGCGACGCGATCCGCCGGAGCGCGGGAGCGTACGTCCTGTACCCCGGCTCCGGCCCCGAAGCGATCAGATCCGAGTTCCATGAGCTGCTGCCCGGCCTTGGCGCGTTCCCGCTTCGTCCGGTTCCCGGCGGAGAAGTCGCCGGAGCGGACGCACTCGAAGTGTTCGTCCGCGACGTCGCCCGGCACGTTGCGAACCAGGCATCCGCGATGGAACGGACGCAGTACTGGACGGCTCGCTACAACCAGCGGCGCGGCCCACGAATGCGACCTGTCGACTTCCTCGCCCGCCCACCCGCTGATACGCCAGCCTTGGTCGGCTACGTCCGCGCGGACCAACTCGACTGGGTGATGCGCACCAAGCAGTACAACGTGCGAGTCGGCAGCCGGCGCGGCGCCGTCGACCTCGCGGATGACGTTCTCGCGGCAGATCTCGTGGTCCTGTGGACCCGGGCGCCAGGCGGGGGAGTCGAGGTGCTCGGCGGTTTCGAGCGGTCAGGCCCCTGGCAGGTGGCGATGGCCGACGAACTCTCCGCCACGGGCTACCCGGTGAAGGACCTGTCCCACAGGTATCTGGTCACCCCGATCGAACCGCTGGCGGTAGCCGTCGAGCAACTCGTGAATCCGTCTGTCCTCGACGCTCACCCCGACCGACCGACCGGAGCGCCGTGGTCGGCGACGTGGGCGGTACTCACGGGCACCGACGAGGCAATTGCGAAGTGAAGGGTCTCGTTCGGCCCCGGAGTCGAGGATGAACAGTCCCTGCTGGACTACGGCAACCAGAAGGAGTCCGGGAAGGCCCTGAAGGCGTTACGCGTGCTCAAGAACTTCTCGCTGCAACTCTCCGACGGCCTGAAGCTCTCCCTGAATGCACATCCCGGCTCCCGCGCCGCCAACCTGCCGACACGTGACGTGGTCCGACGCTCAGGCGGCGCCTCTCTCGCCGGCGGTCAGCCAGCTGTGCAGGATCACGTCGGCGGCCCACGGGGTCATGCGCTCGCCGGTCCCGCTGTTGCGTGGCCCGGGGGGTGGGGGATCTCCCGTCGGAGGTGGTCTTTCGATCGCGAGGGCACGATCACGCCCCTTGGGGTCGACGAAGGCCAGGTGACCGTCGGGGTCGTGGCCGACGCGCCAGCCCGGGAGGTGCACGAGGCTGTGGTGGGCCTGGCACAGCAACAACATGTTGTCGAGGCTGGTGGGCCCGCCGTCGGTGTGTCGAACGAGGTGGTGGGCCTTGAGGAACCTGGCTCGACCACATCCGGGGAACCGGCACCCGCCGTCGCGCACCACGAGCGCACGTCGCTGGTCGGCGCTGGCGAAGCGTCCCGCCGTGGCCACGGTGACCGGCTTGCCGCGCTCGGTGAGCACCACCGACAGGTACGACTCGCAGAGCAACTCGTCGATCGTGTGGGCCTCTACGTGGTGCGCTCCGTGTATGTGGCCGTCCACGCCGCCCAAGGCGTCCGAGTCGACCCGCACGATCACCTGGTAGCGATCCGCGATCTCGCACCCGGCCGTCGAGCGGCGCTCGACGAACCCAGCTGCGACTCGCACGAGTGCCTCGGCGTAGGGGACCAGGGGTGTGCCCGGCTCATGATCGAGGTCCTGAGCGGCGCGAAGAGCGGCTTCGACCTGTGCACCCCACTCGGCGCGAAGCGAGCCCCTGAGCCACCACGTGCCGTCGTCGTCGTGGCCGAAGCTGACCGTGCGTCGTCGCGCTGGACCGGGCTCGGCATCGTCGGACTGGACCGCTCGCATCGTGCGGACCAGGCGCGAGAGCTGGTCGCCCGTGGCGACCTCGGAGGTGTCGAGCAGTGCTGCTTCGTTGTCGGGCGTGGCGACCGACACCAGCGTGGCGACGGTGCCCTCCGACAGGCGCCCCTCGGCGAAGGCCTCGCGCAGCACCGGTAGATCCCTCAGCCGACGAGCGAGGTGAACGGTTCGGCGTGCCTCGGCTGGCATGAGCCCGGCTTGCCAGCCGACCCAGCGGGCCAGGGTCATCTCGGCGTCGTACACCTCCTCGAGCTCTGCCGACGAGCGCCGCCTGTCGGGCCTGCAGGCTCGAGATCTGGGCGGCCACCCCGCGGAGTCGGGCCGTCAGCTCCTCGGAGCGTCCCTCATGCTCGATCCTCGCTGCGAACATACGTTCGATACTAGCGCATCAGGTGAGACACTGCCGCAGGGAACAGGTGGACTCGGTGAGATCTCTCGTCGGTGAGGCCGTTCTGGATCCCGGCCACCGCACGGCAGCGCTCCACCTGCTTGCGTAGCCTCGTGGGGCCATGAGCAGGGCGGACGACTCCTGCCTCCCCCCGGAGCAGGAGATCGGGCAGCGCATCGACGCTGGGCCTGCGGACCACATCCTGTGCGTGGACCGCCAGGCGGTCAGGGTCATCGAGGCGAAGAAGTGGAACCAGTGGAGGCGTCCATGACCGATCTCACACCCCGCCCCGAGCACCAGTTCACGTTCGGTCTGTGGACGGTCGGGCAACCCGGGCCGCGATCCGTTCGGGCACGAGGTCCGGCGCACGCTCGACCCGGTCGAGTCGGTCCACCGGCTCGCCGAGCTCGGCGCCGTACGGCGTGAACTTCCACGACGACGACCTCGTGCCGTTCGGCTCGTCGCCGCCGACCGCGAGGCGATCGTCGAAGCGCTTCCGCGCAGGCCCTCGACGAGACCGGCATGAAGGTGCCGATGGCGACGACGAACCTGTTCTCCCAGCCCGTCTTCAAGGACGGCGCGTTCACGGCGAACGACCCGAGGTCCGCCGCTTCGCGGTGCGCAAGACGTTCGACGCCATCGACCTCGGGGCCGAGCTCGGCGCCGAGGTGTTACGTGCATGTGGGGCGGCCGCGAGGGCGTGCGAGGCCGACGCCGCCAAGGACGTGCGGGCCGCGCTCGACCGCTACAAGGAGGCGGTCGACCTGTGCTGCGAGCACATCCGCGACCGCGGGCTACGACCTGCGCATCGCGCTCGAGCCCAAGCCGAACGAGCCACGCGGCGACATGTTCCTGCCGACCGTCGGCCACGCCCTGGCCTTCATCGAGCGAGCTGGAGTGGCCCGACATGGTCGGGCTCAACCCGGAGTTCGCCCACGAGACGATGTCGGGCCTGAACTTCACCCACGCGGTCGCGCAGGCGCTGTGGCACGGCAAGCTGTTCCACATCGACCTGAACGCCCAGCGGATCGGCAAGTACGACCAGGACTTCCGCTTCGGCTCCGAGGGCATCCGGGACGCCTTCTACCTGGTGCCGGCTGCTCGAGGACTCGCGGCTGGGACGGCATGCGGCACTTCGACGCCCACGCCGTACCGCACCGAGGACGCCGACGGCGTGTGGGACTTCGCCGCGGGGTGCATGCGCACGTACCTGATCCTCAAGGACAAGGCCGAGCGCATCGCCGACGACCCCGAGATCCAGGAGGCCTTGCGAGGCGGCCAAGGCGGGCGCAGCTGGCGGAAGCCACCGGACCGCTGGAGCACGGTCCGCAGCGCCACGCACGACGTCGACGCTGCTGGCCGGCGCAGGGCTACGGCCACGAGCGGCTCGACCAGCTCGTAACCGAACTGCTCCTCGGCGTCCGCTGATGCCGCTCGTCGCCGGGGTCGACTCGTCGACCTCGGCATGCAAGGTCGAGGTGCGCGACGCCGACACCGGCGAGCTGGTGTCGTCGGGTCGCGCAGCGCACCCCGGCGACCACGCCCCCGCGAGCGAGCAGGCACCCGCCGGCGTGGTGGGCTGCCTTCGCGTGCCGCCTGGTCGGCCGCCGGAGCCGACGGCACCCACCGCCCCGCTGCGGTGTCGATCGCCGGCCAGCAGCACGGCCTGGTCGTGCTCGACGCCGACCTAGAGGTGCTCCGTCCGGCGAAGCTCTGGAACGACACCGAGTCGGCTCCGGACGCCGGCGCGTTGGTGGCCCGGATCGGCGCCGAGGCCTGGGCGGCGGGATGCGGCAGCGTGCCCGTCGCCAGCTTCACCATCACCAAGCTCGCATGGCTGAGGCGTTGCCAGCCCGACGTCTTCGCCCGCGTCGCCCGACCTGCTGTTGCCACACGACTGGCTGACCTTCCGGCTCACCGGCCGGCTCAGCACCGACCGGGGCGACGCCTCCGGAACAGGGTGGTGGTCGCCGCACCAGGAGGGCTACCGCACCGACCTGCTCGACCTCGTCGACGACTCGGTGGACTGGACGCCTCTCCTGCCCGAGGTGCTGGGCCCTGCCGATGTCGCCGGGGACTGGGACGGCATCCTCGTCGGCCCGGGGACCGGAGACAACATGGCCGCCGCGCTCGGGGCCGGGCTGCGTCCCGGTGACCTGGCGCTCAGCCTGGGCACCAGTGGCGTGGCGACCTGTGTCAGCGAGCGACCGACGGCGGATCCGACCGGGACGGTCGCCGGGTTCGCCGACGCCACCGGCCGCTACCTCCCCCTGGTGTGCACCCTCAACGCCACCAAGGTCACCGACGCGGTCGCGCGCCTCCTGGGGGTGGAGGCGGCCGGGCTCGACCCACTGGTGCTGTCGGAGCCCGCCGGCGCCGGGGGATTGGTGCTGGTGCCGCACCTGGACGGGGAGCGGACGCCCAACCGTCCTGATGCGACCGGCACGCTCGCGGGCATCCGGTCGGACGTCACCCGGACTCAGCTGGCCCGAGCAGCCGTCGAGGGCGTGGTCTGCAACCTGCTCGCAGGAGCCGACGCGCTCGCCCGGTGGGTGCCCGGCGTGGCGGAGGGCCGCACGGTGCTCGTCGGTGGCGGCGCCAACAGCTCGGCCTATCGGCAGGTGGTGGCGGACCTCACCGGAGGGCCGGTCGTGATCCCCGACGACGACGAGCTCGTGGCCCGAGGTGCTGCGGTCCAGGCGGTCGCGGTGCTCGAGGGCACCACGATCGACACGGTCCTGGCGACATGGGACCAGGGCGAGGCAACGGTCGTGGAGCCGACGCCCGGCGTCGATGGCACCGCAGTGCGCCAGATGTACGCGGAGCACGTGCCGGATCGCTGAGATCCGCGGCCGACGCCGTCACGGCAGGATGGCTGCGGCGCGACTGCTCCGGGATGACGGCGCCGAGCTCGCGACCCTCTCGTGGGTGGACTTCTTCGACGAGAGCCGGCTGCCCGTGTTGATCGGCCCCCCGGCACGAGAGCTCGGCGCTGGCGCACGGCCCGTCCGTGTCACACCGGCCTCGTACGTTGTGTGCGTGGGTGAGACGCTGATCGACCCGACATGGGATGACCCGGTCCTGCGGGTGGCGTCCGACGACGTGCGGACCGCCCGGTACCGCCTGCTGCAGTCCTGGTACCGGGAGTGCGTGCTGGCTGCCCGCCCGGGTCCTCGCCCGGGCGGATCCCGCGCCCGGGGCCCTGACGGCGAGCGCCGCCTGGTGGGCAGCATGCTGGCCACCGAGGAGGTCGATCAGCGCCCGGGCCTGAACTTCGTGACCGACGCGGCTGCCGGCCACGCGTGGGTTCGTGCCGACGAGGTACGCAGCGAAGGCGGGACGCTCGACCCACAACGCCTGTTACACAACATGTTGTCGAGCATGCCTATGTGCTTCAACGTGTTCGGATCCCTGCGTGAGGAGCCGGCCTTCGTCGAGTTGGTCCGGCTCTTCGACCCGGACGCCACGGCGGTCGAGCAGGTGGACTGCGAGGTGAGACCGACCGCATCGCTCGGGGACCGCACGGCCTTCGACGCCGTGGTCACCTACCGGGGCGTGGGGGGCGGCCAACGGCTACTGGGAGTGGAGACCAAGTACACCGAGGCGTTCAGCCCGAAGAGCTACGACAACGACCGCTACCGCCAGGTCACCGCCGACTGCGGCTGGTTCAGCTCCGACGCGGCGCCCACGCTGCTGGGTTCGGCGACCAACCAGCTGTGGCGCACCCTGTTGCTCGGCGCCGTGACCGAGAAGGACCTCCGGCTCGACCAAGTGCGGGTGGGGGTCCTCACGACTGCCGACGACCGGGCCGCGGCAACGGCGGTCGCGACCACCCACCGGGTGCTTCAGCAGCCCGAGCGGCTGGTGCACCTGAGCCTCGAGGACCTCGTCACAGCCGCCCGCGCCTCGAATGATCCGGGCCTCGCAGAGTGGGCGGGGATGTTCGAGCGTCGCTATCTGGACCTCACCCCGATCGAGTGGCTGCCGTGATCTTGATGGGACCTCGGAAGCGCCGGCGTGTCCGCAGGGCGGCGCGGGACCTCGCTCACGCGTTGGAGGAGCTCGGTGACGACTTCGCGGAGGTCGCGAACGTGATCGCGGACGACCTCGACGCCATGAGGTCTTCGCGAGACGCTGGTGCTTCGGGCCAGGAGCGAGGGGAGGCCGGCCAAGATCCAGGTGGATGAAGGGGGCTTCTGATGGGGAGGTACGAGATCTGCATCTTCTGGGGAGCTGGGTACTACCTGGCAGTGCGGGCTACCCGCCGTGCCACGGAGGCGCACCGCTGGGCCCGCTCGACGGCCTTCGACGCAACGGATCGTGCGATGTCGTCGGGCTCGTACTCGGCCTTGGTCTTGAGCGGGAGGAGTCGGCGCAGCTCGCGCTCGATCTCGGTCGCCGTCCGCGCCGGCCTGGCGGAGCAGCGCGAGTACCTGGTCGTGGTCCTCGCCGGCGGCGCGTTTGCCGAGCCGCGCGCCGCAGACCGCGTCGGCGGAGTTGATGCCGGCGTGGATGGCGAGGCTCGTGGCTGCGATGTTGCGGCCAGCCTCGAGATCGCTGGCAGCCGCCTCGGCGAACTCCTCGGCCTTGGCGGCGTAGGCGCGGACCTGTGCGGCCGACACCGGCCTGGTGCGGCCGGGCCTAGTCACGGCGGACCACCCGGAGCTCGTCGATATCGAGGCCGTGTACGACGCGGCCGTCGCGCCGGATGTCCGCCCAGACCTGGCTACGGCCCGCGACCTTGCTCGCCGCCTCGTCGGCGCTCACCTCGAGCACCTCGACGGGGTTGCCGGTGAGTCGTCGTACGTCGCGGCGCCAGGCTTCGATCGACTCGGCCCACGCATCGTCGTCCTCGTCGACCTCCGCGGGTCGGACGACGACGACGTCGATGTCGCTGTCGGTGCCTGCCTCGCTCCGGGCGAACGATCCGAAGACGATCACGCTCACCGGCGGCTCGGGGGAGCGCGCCGGCGAGTCGGCCCATCTCGTCGAGCACGGTGTCGGTCGAGCGGGCGAGGGCGAGCAGCGCACGGGATGCGACGTGTTCGGGCACGAGCCTGAACAGCGATGCCGGCGGAACCTCCCGCCGCTCGACGACGCCGAGCGCGACCAGGTCGGGCAGCAAGCGGGATGCCTGGGCCTGGCTGATCCCGGCGAGCTGGGCGATGGTCCGCAGGTTCAGCTCGGCCGTGGTCTCGGCCAGGACGGCGAGCACCCGCCCCTGGGCGCCTGGCACGATGGCCTCGATCGGTCGGACGAAGTCCACGGCGCGAGGCTACTCGGTTACCCGCAGATATGGAACAACTCTTCCATCCATGCGTGGTAAGGCAGGTGTGGGCCGGGAGGACCCTCGAGGAGGTCCGGGGGCGCGGCTAAGCCGAGGACCGCTCGGTGTCGAGTCGGATCCGCCGTGCCGTGGAGCACGAGCTCGAACAGCAGGCCGGCTGAACCGTCCAACCTCCAACGGGTCTTCTGGCGGACGGGCCGTGGCCTCAGGAAGGGCCCGGTCCCCAGGCCCGATGCGGACGGTGGACGAGGCCGGTGAGTCTCGTGCTTCAGGGCACGGCGCTCGTCAGCCGGCGGGGCAGGTCGATGTCGCGGGCTCGCCGGCGAGCCGGGCGGCCGTCCAGGCCGCAGCATCCTCGGCGGAAGCGGCCATGACCGGGTCGTGGGTGACGCCGGGGTACGTGCGGTACTCGACGACGATTCCGGCCGCGCAGAGCTGGTCGACCAGGGAGGCCGTCAGCGGCGGCGGCACCGCCTCGTCGACCTCGCCCTGTATCACGAGCAGGGGGCCGGTGGCTCGGGTCACGTCGTTGCCGGCCCAGTCCGTGAGGACCTCGCCGAGCCGCGTCCCCACCGAGGGGTCGGCCAGCAGCTCCTCGGGCGGCAGGTCGTCGAAGCCGGGCACGGCCTCCTCCCAGCACCCGTGCGTCAACAGGGCCTCACGGCTCGCCCCTTCGGCGCTGAGCGCCACCGACGGAGCCAGGTCGGGCTCCACCTCGGCGACCGCCTCGAGCAGCAGCACGGCGTAGCCGCGTCCTGGCACGGCGAACATGGCCGGCGCCACCGAGCCGAGCTGCGCGGATGGCGCGGCCACCACCGCGCCCAGGTAGTCGAGCTCGGCCGGTGCCGTCGAGGCACGCTCGTCGACGGCGAGCGCCGCGAGGCCCCCCTCGGAGTGCCCGATCACGACCCACGACGGCGCCACCGGCCCCGCCTCTTCCAACCGGTGCGCGGCGGTCACCGAGTCGATCGTGGCACGCGCCAACTCCTCGCTGCGGTGGTAGCTGTGGACCCCGGGCGTGCCGAGGCCGTGGTAGTCGGTAGCGGCGACTACGAAGCCCTCGTCGAGCAGCCGCCGCCCCTCGGCGCCGTAGTCGTCGTAGAAGAGGTTGCCGGTCGCACTCGGCGCGCAGCGGTCGGCGATCCCGGTGGTGCCGTGTGCCCATGCCGCCACCGGCCGGCCTTCGGGTGGTGCCGGCCCCTCGGGCACGAGGACGATGCCGCTCACGACGGCCGGCGCGCCGTCGGCAGTGGTCGAGCGGTACAGGATCCGCCAACCCGACTGACCCTCGAGGGGGCCGGTGAGGTCGACGGCCTGGGAGCGCAGCACGTCGCCGGGCTCTGCGTCGGCGACGGCTGCCGGATCGAGCGTCGTGACGTCGTAGAAGGCAGGGTCCGCGGTGGCTTCGGGGCTCGGCCCGTAGGGAAGGGTGACGTCGGGGAGCTCCGCAGGCGGCGCTGCCCAGTCGCTCGGGTGCTGCTCCGGAACGCGGTAGGTGACCGACGACCCATCCGTGGAGCCCGTGCGGTCGTCGGTCGATGGTGCGGCGCCGTCGCCCCCGTCGTCGCTGCACCCGACGGTGAGGAGGGCGCAAGCCGCGACGAGCGCCGCGCATCGGAGCAGCATCGGCCGACCTGTTCCGGCTTCGCCGCGTCAGTCGGGGAGTAGACCCGCCTGTGCCCAGAGCTGCGTGGCCTCGGGGGTCATCAAGCCCAGCTCCTCGCACAGCGCGCGGATCTTGGAGAGGGAGGCCACCACGAGGTTGCGATGCGCGGGGTTGTTCGTGAACGCCTCGTCGATCACCTCCGGCGGGATGCCGTAGGTCTCGATGATGTGCTGGGGTGGCTGCATCATCAGGCTCGACAGCAGCGAGAGGATGCCGGGCGCAGCCACGCTCATCTCGGTCCGCTTCTCATCGCTGAGCTTGGGCACGTTCAGGCGGAGATACGAGCGGGCGAACGCGACGTGCCGGGCCTCCTCGACGATGTGGATCTGGGAGATGCGCTTCACCAAGGGATGCCGATCGGTCTGCTTCCGGTAGCCCTCACGCTGCACGTAGTCGATCGGGTCCTCCCCGCCGAGCGCGTAGATGAAGAGAAGCTCGGGGAACGTCGTGCCGTACTCCGCCACCGTGCTGGTCACCTGGATGAGGTCGGCGTCCACCAGGGGAACCGGCATGCCGGTTCGGTTCACGAACTCCTGGAACATGAGGGAGTGGTGTGCCTCCTCGATGACCTCGTGGTAGGCGAACCGGTACTCCAACGAGTTGTGCGGTTGGGTGGCGGCGAAGCGGAGCAGACCACGACTGAGGACGCCCTCGAATATCCGGCCCGTGTAGCAGAACCCGGCGGTCATGTTGAGGCCGATGCGAGAGCGCTTCCCCGGCGGTTGGGCCTTGTACCAGTCGGTCGCCCCCAGGGGATGGTCGTCGGGCAGCTCCCAGCGGGGGTCGTCGGGATCGACCTGCATCTCGGGGTCGTCCCAGGCGATGTCGCGGTAGGCCTCGTAGCGCCTCACCACCGACGCGGCACACAGGCGTTCCAGCAGCCTCTGGTAGTCCGCCTCCCTGTCGGATCCGCCCTCGAGGGAGTCCTCTTCGGGTGGGACGAAGTTCGGCTCGAGAAGAGCGGTCTCGCTCGTCGACATGTGCTCCACCTTCCGCTCTGGGTTCCACCGATCCCGGCGTCGGGCTCCGAAGTGCCTTCGGGTCGGTGCATCTCGCTCACCGTTCAACTGGCCGGTGCACCACCTGACGGTAGCGGATCAGGCGGGAACGTGAACAGCAGAGCCTGATGCCGGGGACCGCGGGCTGGACGAGCTCGAGGACCTCCTGCAGCGTCGGCGGGAGCGGATCGGGGGCCATCTGGCCACCACCCGTTGAGATCCCTACTACTGCAGTAGTAGCCTTTCGAGATGCCCAGGGGGAACCCGTCACCGAAGCTGGCCATCACCGTGGATCCCGATGTCCACGACCGGGTGCTCGACGCGGCAGCGGCCGAGGGTGTCAGCGTCTCGGCCTGGATGACGAGTGCGGCGCGGCGGGCGCTCCTCGTTCGCGACGGGCTCGCCGCCGTGGCCGACTGGGAGGCAGAGCACGGGGCGCTCACCGAAGCCGAGCTCGACGCCGCCCGCCACCGCGTCGCTGCTCGAGCCGGAGCGACCCCGGCCCCGCCCAAGGAGCGCTCCGCGTGAGCGTGGTCTACGACGCCGGAGCGTTGATCGCCGCCGAGCGATCGGACAGAGCGGTGTGGGCGGACCATCGCGTGCGGCTAGAGATGGGCCTCGTGCCGGTCACGACCGCTCCGGTCGTCGCCCAGGTCAGCCGTTCCGGACGGCAAGCGCAGCTACGCCGCTTCCTGCGTGGCTGCGAGGTCGTTCCATTCGATGGCGAAGAGGCTCACGAGGTCGGTGCCCTGGCCGGCCGAGCCGGGGTGACGGACGTGGTGGATGTCCATGCCGTCGTCACCGCACATCGGATCGGGTTCGGGGTCGTCACCTCGGACGAGGCCGACCTCGAGCCGATCGCCGACCTGCTTCGACCGCGGGTGTCCCTCTCCGGCGTCTGAAGTTCTCGGGGGCCCACCAGCGCGTAGGTGGCCGTTGTGCTGTGCGACGATACGGCCCATGAGCGAGAGCGCCGAAGCGTACGCCCACCTGCTCGACACGCTGGCCGAGGTCGGGCGGCGCTTCGCCGGTGAGGAGTGGATGATCGCCGACCACGACGACGTCGCCGAGGCGCTTGCGGTGACCTTGCAGCACCTGGCCACGGGGCTGGAGACGCAGTTCGACGAGGACCCGGCCCATCCGAGCTTCCGCCCCATCGTCACCGCCTGGCGCAAGGCGCTCGGCGACAACGCGGATGCCCGCTACCACGACGCTCGCGTCGACCCGGCCGGGACCTACAGGGTGAGCGGCAGCCTGGCCGGTGCGGTGTACGTGTCCTTCACCGTCGAGGCCGTGGCCGGCGACGGCTCGTTCCCCACAGCCACCCTCGGGGTGCTGAACGACACGGATCTCGGAGCCCGGCCCGACGGCACCTTCGAGCTCGTCGTCGGCGGGCCCGAGCGGCCGGGCCCGTGGATGGCGCTGCCCGAGGGTGCGGGCCGGATCACCGTCCGCCACTACTGGGAGGAGGCCGACACCCCGTGGCGACCGCCGGTGGCGGACCTGGGCCTCGCCATCGAGCTGATCGACGGCCACGACGCCGTGCCCACCCGACCGCCGGCGCCGACCGACGCGAGCACGGCGGCGGCGATCCGGCGGATGGCCACCTACGTACGGAGCCGGACGATCGACCTCATCCCCCGGCCCGGAGAGGGGGAGCCGCCACCGTTCGTCTCCCGGGTGCCCCACGAGTTCCCCGCGCCGGTGCCACCCGGCGACCACGCCCTCGCCGCCGGCGACGCGGCCTACTCCATGGCGCCCTACCTGCTCGGTCCCGACGAGGCGCTCGCCATCACCCTGCGCTGGCCCGAGTGCCGCTGCGCCAACGTCAGCCTCTGGAACCGCCAGATGCAGACCCTGGACTACCTCCGCGGCACCGTCAGCCTCAACCGGGCGCAGACCGTCGCCGAGGCGGACGGCACCGTTCGGATCGTCGTCGCCCACCGTGACCCGGGCACCCCCAACTGGCTCAGCACGGAGGGCCGCCCGTTCGGCCTCGTGTACTGGCGGTTCATGCTCCCCGAGGGCCCGATCGACACGCCGCACGCCGAGGTGCTCTAGGTCGACTCCCTGGCGGCAACGACCTCATAGGCCCCCTTCGCCGGCTCCACCGTGGCGCGGGCGCGTCGCCGACCGGTCACGGTTCGAGCTGGACCTCGAAACGCTCGAGGTAGGGGGCCAGGTCGCGGCGGACGGTCGTCGACGTCGAAGCCCCAATCGGCCGCGGTGTAGGCGTGGGTGCCGTGCTTGCCCCGCGGCTTGGCCTCGAGGTAGCCGAGCACGGCCCGACGGTGGTCGTCGGTGAGGGGCCGGCCGAGCTGCTCGTAGGCCGCGTCGATGGCGGCAACCGGATCTGCCATGAGGTCGGCGAAGCGCACGTCGCCGTAGCGGCCGGGCAGCGACCCGTCGTCGCGGCGGACGGCCACGGCGTTGAGCGCGTCGGTGAACACCGCGCCGATGAGCTGCGCCAGCAGGTCGACCGGGACGTCGTCGGTGCGCATCCACTGGACCATGGCGGTGGTGCTCACCGTCGACGGCATGGTCCTGGCCGGGTCCCGGTGGCTGACGATCACCGACGCGTCGGGGTAGGCCGCCAACAGGTCGTCGAGCATGAAGACGTATCCGGGGGTCTTGAGCAGCCACTGCCTTGGCGGGCCGCCGTGCTGGACCGTCTGGAGCAGCGCTCGGTGGAAGGCGAGGTCGGCTGCGCACGTCCGGCGCCCAGTCGCCCAGGTCGCTGAGGACCATGGTCCAGTGGTTCCCGGCGAACGACGGAGAGCAGATGGTGATGCACTCGACGGGAAGGTCCGAACGCAGCTCGTGCATGGCGGCGAACTCGGGCTGCACGTCGGCCCACAGCTCCTGCTCGGCCTCGGTCATCGCCGTCCGCTCGGCCGCCGTCGTGTCGGGCGGCACCACCGGGTGCAGCACGTCGGTGGCGATCGGGGTGCGGAGCCGCGGTCGTCGAGGCCCAGGAGCTCGAACAGGATGGTGGTGCCCGAACGAGCGGGCCCAGTGACGACGATCGGGGCGTCGATGTGCTCTTCTGCGATCGACGGGTCGAGCCGCCTCGCCTCGCCGAGGAGGAATCGGGTGCGCAGGCCCGCGCAGCAGCTCCTCGCGGGTGAGGAGCCGGCCGACGACGTGCAGCGGGCTGGCGTTGATCCCGTCGATGAGGCGCCGGAGCCGCCCCTCCCAGTCGCCGTCGCCGAGGTCGCCCGGATCGTCGATCCCCGTCGAGAGCGCGGTGTGCCCCAGCAGGTGGTCGGCCACGAGCGGCACCATCCGCCCGGCACCGCCCGCCGCCGCGCCCATGGCATTGACGCGGCGGACCCAGTCGGGCCGCACGTAGCGATCGGCCATCGGGGAGACGCTCCCGGCAGTGACGGCACCCATCCCCAGAGTCAACCACGCGCTCCCTGATCGCCGAGGACCCTCCTCCGAGCGCTCCTGACGACGGGTCGGGGGAGCGGTCCGATTCAGATCAGGCGCGGGATCGCCTGAGCGGTTCAGGATCCGACGGCGCCGAGGCCCTGGCCCAGGATCTTGGCGCCGAGGACGAGCAGCACCACCATCACGATCACCGCGTTGTGGGTGGAGAGGAACTCCTTGACGGTGGTGAGCGTCTCTTTGGACCTGTCGGGAGCGGCCAGGAACAGGACCACGGGCCCAGCCACGGTGAGCGACGCGATGATGACGAAGACGCCGACGGCGATCGCACTCTCCCCGCTGGAGAGCCCGGCCTGGGCGATCGTTGTGGCACCGGCTGCGGTGAGCGCGAGGTTCTTCGGGTTGACGCCCGAGAGGAGCACACCGAAGACGAGCGACCGGCCCGGGGTGAAGGTGTCGATGGTGGCCATCCACTTGGGCATCTCGGGTTCTTCGCCCTGCTGCGGGCGGTTGCGCCACTGCCTGGCTGCCATGGCGAGGAACAGAACACCGATCGCGACCTGGGCCCAGTCGACGCCGGTGGCCGTGGCGCTGTCGGGGTCGTCGGCGCCACCGGCCACCAAGAGCACGATGACTGACACCACAGAGAGACCGGTCACCCAGCCCGCGGCGAAGGCGGGACCGTTGCTGCGGGCCTTCGGCGTCCCGAGCATGAGGATGACGGCGATGATCGGCACCGGACTGAGCGCGACGCCGACCGCGGCGGGCAGCAGGTCGCCGAGCGTCTGGGTCAGCATCGTCGAACTCCTTGGTCTGTGTCACCGATCGGGGTGGGTGGGCCGGTCGCTGCGTCCGGGACCGGTCCATCGGATGGGGCGAGGGTGGCGACGTCCTGTTCGGTCACTCGAGCACCGCGTGATGGTGCATGGATTCGGCCGATCGACCGTGCGGATCGGCGGAACCCGAGGTCAGTCGATCGCGAACCACGCGCGCACCTGGGTCTCGTGGTCGAGGTAGCGCTCACCGGAGACGTCGACGACGACCTTGTCGATGGTGCCGCCGGTGAACGGGAACGGTGACCGGTACTCGGGGGAGACGGCCGATGCGCTGTCGCGACCGACGCTGGTGCCGTCGCCGACCAGGTTGAAGGCCCCGGGTTGGGTGACGATCGCGCCGCTGCCCACGGCGTGGTCGTCGACGTAGAGCGTCAACGTCCCGGCGGTGCCGGGCATGGCCGGGTCGGAGCTGGGTCCGTCGGCGACGAACTCGGCGGTGCAGACATGTGGACCGGCTGCCAACGCCTCGGTGGCGACCACATCTTGGATGACGCTGCCGATCCAGTTGAAGGTGTAGCGCAGTACGTTGTCCTTGACGTAGAGGCTGTGCCCGCCCGGCGATCCGCCGGTCGCCCAGATGACGCCCTCGACCGCGGGGTCGTCGACGGTGAGTCCCGCAGCGATGGTGTACGAGCGGCCTGGGATCTGCGGCCCGGCCGGTTCGGGAACATCGGAGCAGTTCGGGTAGAAGGTGTAGTGGTCGCGGGGCGCAGCGGCGTGCGGGCGCTCGGCGAGGACCTGCTCGAGGGCGGAACGGTCGTCGATGGGCAGGCCGTTGCACTTCCCGGCGTAGTAGAACCACAGGCTCTTGAGCAGCTCGAGGCGTTCGGGGTGCTCGGCGGCGACGTTGGTGCTCTGGGACCGGTCGGTCTCCAGGTGGTAGAGCTCCCACTCGTCGTGCTCGAAGCCCCCCCAGCCTGACAGCGGCGGGTGCACGGTGTTGGCGATCCAGCCGTCGTGGTAGATCGAGCGCTGGCCGAGCATCGAGTAGAACTGCGACCTCCGTCCGGGCGCAGCCGGGTCGGTCAGCGCTGCTGCGAAGCTCTCACCTTCTATGGGCAGCTGCTGATAGCCCTTGAGCACCTCGGGCGGCTCGATCCCGAGCAGGTCGTAGAGGGTGGGCACGATGTCGACGGCGTGCAGGTACTGCTGGCGAGGGTTCTGGTCAGCGGGGATCTTGGCGGGCCAGGACACGATGCACATGTCGGCTACGCCGCCCTCGGCGCCGGCCCAGCGCTTCCAGTACGGGAACGGCGTGTCGAAGGCCCATGCCCAGCCGGTGTTGTAGTGGTTGTAGGCCGTCGGGGTGCCCAGCTCGTCGATGCGGTCGAGTATCTGGTCGGTCGTCTCCGCGATGCCGTTGAAGAACGACCACTCGTTGAACAAGCCGTTCGGGCCGCCCTCACCGCTGCCGCCGTTGTCGGATACGACGACGATGATGGTGTTGTCCAGCTGCTCCGACTCCTCGAGGTAGTCGAGTACCCGCCCCAGTCGATCGTCGTGGTAGGAGATGTAGCCGGCGAAGACCTCGGCCATCCGGCTGAACAGGCGCTTCTCCTCGTCGCTCAGCGTGTCCCACGGCCGCACCGTGTCGAGCATCGGCCAGGGCTGCCCATCCGGTCCGGTTCGGGCGCCGCCGCCGTGCGGGTTGATCGACGAGAGCTCTGTGCCCTCCGGCAGCAGGCCGAGCTCGATCTCGCGGGCGAGGATGCCGGCGCGGATGGCTTCGTACCCGTCGTCGAACACGCCCTTGTACTTGTCGGCCCACTCGACCGGTACCAGGTGAGGGGCGTGTCCGGCCTGCGGTGCGAAGTACATGAAGAAGGGCTTGTCGGGGTCGATGACCTTGGCGTCGCGGATGAACTCGACGGCCTTGTCGGCGATGTCGTCGGCGAGGTGGTAGCCGTCTTCGGGCCGGCCCGGCGGCTCGATCGGGTGGTTGTCATGGACGAGATCGGGGTAGTAGCAGTTCGTCTCACCCCCCAACCAGCCGTAGAACCTCTCGAACCCGCGTCCCAGGGGCCACCGCCCCTTGTATGCGGCGAGGTTGCACTCCTCACCCGGCGTCAGGTGCCACTTCCCGATGCAGTACGTGTTGTAGCCGTGCTCGGTCAGTACCTCGGAGACGAAGCCGCTCTCGAACGGTATCCGTGTGGAGATCCCCGGGAAGCCGGCCGCCATCTCCGCGATGGTCGCCATACCGTTGGTGGTGGCGTTTCGGCCGGTGAGAAGTGACGCGCGTGTCGGAGAGCACAGCGCAGTGGTGTGGAAGTTCGCGAACTTCACACCCCGGTCCGCGATGCGGGCCATGTTCGGGCACTGGACGGGTCCGCCGAAGGTGTCCATCGTGGCGTAGCCCAGGTCGTCCCAGGCGATGACCAGCACGTTCGGCGCACGTTCGGGCGCTCTGGGTGCCAGGTACGGCTCCCAGTCCGGATCGGAGTCCCGGATGTCGAGTTCGATCCTGCCGTTGAACTGCTTCGACATGAAGCTCCTTGTACTCGGGGGAGACGGCCCACCTCGAGATCCCTGGCCGATGCTGCAGAGAGCATCCCACAAACGAAATCCATCTCCTGGCTCGGCATTTTCGAAGTCCCCCGGACGTGTACGGTCGCAGCCGCAGGCTCATCGACGAACTGGTCTGCGGGGCAGAGCAGGGAGTGCGGGATGAGACGACTCACCGGGCCAGGGGAGCAGAGGCGATGAGCGACGGCCGGAACAACCCGGTCAGTCCCCACCGACCCCGGGCCACGATCCTCGGCTGGCGCTGGACCTCGCCGACGGTGGAGCAGCTCGACCGATGACCGTGGGTGCCGTCTCACTGGTCGCTCTGCTGGTGTTCGTCTGGGCGGTGACCTCCGGGGCGCTGGCGCGCCGGAACGTGACCGGTCCGATCGTCTTCGCGGTGGCCGGGTACCTGCTTGCCAACCCCACATGGGGACCCGTGCCGGTCGATGTCGAGGCCTCCTCGATCCATGTCTTCGCCGAGGTCACCCTCGCTCTGCTGTTGTTCACCGATGCCGCACGGGTGAACGTTCGGGAGCTGAAGGCCGACCCTGCGTTGCCGGTGCGGCTGCTCGGTGTCGGTCTTCCGCTCTCGGTCGCTGCGGGCACGGTGATCGCCGCGAGGGTGTTCGACCTGCCGTGGGGCCTCGCGCTGTTCCTGGGAGCGTCGCTGGCACCCACCGATGCTGCGTTGAGCGTGCAGGTCATCAACGACGAGCGCATCCCGATGCGCCTCCGCCGGTCGCTCAACGTGGAGAGCGGCCTCAACGACGGCATCGTGACTCCGATCGTCACCATCGCCCTGGCGGTCGCGGCGAGCCAGCTCGGCCAGACCGGGGAGACCGTGTCGATCGAGTTCGGGACTGCACTTCGCGAGCTCGGGATCGGCCTCATGGTCGGCCTCGTGCTCGGTGCGGTCGGCGCACTGGTCCTGAACCGAGCGTCGCAGCGGGGCTGGATCGCGCCCGGAGGCCGCCGCCTCGCCGCGCTCGCGCTGGCCGCGAGCTCGCTGGCGGTGACGCTCGCCTGCGACGGCAACGGCTTCATCGCTGCGTTCGTGGCGGGCATCGCGTTCGGTGCGCTGGCCGACAGTGACTCGCTCGATGTCGAACGGGCCAATGAGCTCACCGAGCTCGGCGGCGAGCTCCTCGGCCTCGTGGTGTGGTTCCTGTTCGGGGCGAGCCTGCTGCCCATGGCGTTCGAGCATCTCGACCGCTCCGTCATGGTGTACGCACTGCTCAGCCTCACCGTCGTCCGGATGCTGCCGGTCGCGCTGAGCATGCTCGGAGTGGGGCTCGACCGGGCCACGGCCGTGTTCCTCGCCTGGTTCGGACCGCGGGGACTGGCATCGGTGGTGTTCGCGCTGCTGGCGATCGAGGAGCTCGGTGAGTCCGAGCCGGCTGCCGACGTCGCCGTGGCCACTGTGGCGCTCACCGTCGCGGCCAGCATCCTCCTGCACGGGCTCAGCGCCGGTCCGGGTGGGCGGACCTATGTCCAGCACGAGCATGTCGGCCACATCGCCGGCCCTCGCGCTCGACAGCCGGTCCTGACCCGCCACCGTGACGAGACCGGGTGACCTGCCAGGTGATGGGGTGACCGACTGTCGGCGGCATGAGATCCTCCCCGTGGGTGGCCGGTAGGAGTACCCAGGGACGGTTCGAGCCCGAGCTCGACTCGGTGTCGTCCATCAGCCCCGGATCTCTCCGACGCGATGTGCAACTGCCCGGGCATCATCGAGGACCCACGGCCCGGACCGCTCGGCTGACCGGCCGGGGCCGGCGGGTCTCAGGCTCCCCGGATCAGGGCGAAGCCCTGGTCGTGGAAGTCATCGTCGAAGGCGAACGCGGTGTCGATGGCGTGGCGGCGCATGACGACGAACGACGTCCAGTCCACGAGGCTCACACCACGGCGATCCGCGGCGAGCAGCGCGGTGGTGGCCTCGTCGTGGAGCGCAGCGTCGACCCAGACGATCTCCAGCAGCGGGAGGACGTCGTCGACGACCGCGCGCACCGCTGCCATTCCGAGGCGGTGCTGGACGATGGCGACGACCTCGACGACCACCGAGCTGTGGGTGACGACCGCCGCCTCGTCCCGGTCGATCGAGTCGAGCAGGGTGCCCAGGATCTGCGCCGCCTCTGGATGGTTGGTGTCGTCGGCATCGAGGGCGGCATACAGGCCCGAGGTGTCGACGAAGACGGTGGACGGGATCGCCGCGGTGCTCACGGGGAGATGGTGTCGGCGAACGCCGCGTCGTGGTGCTCGCTGGTGTCGTCGCGCCCCGAGTGGAAGGCCCCGATCGCCTGACGCGCCCGGGCGGCCCGGCGTCGGCGAGCATCCTCGGCCAAGAGGGCATCCAGCGCGTCTCGGATGAGCGCCGCTTGGGACCGCCTCCGCAACCCGGCCAGCCGCCTGAGGCCGTCGGCCTGCTCCTCGGTCATCGATATCTGGGTGCGGATCACCCCAGCATGATAACAGTCAGCGCACTCATGATGGCATCACCGCCCCCAGAGGGTCCTGGGGTGCTGCTGCGGGTTCGCGGCCCTGTTCGGCGCGGTCCTCCGGCGGTCGTCGCTCGCTCGGCGCCGGCGCCGAACCTACGGTGGTGGATCCGATCGGCGTGATCGAACCAGGTGGAGGAAGCCGTGACCCCCGAAGTGCCAGCGTCCGACGATCTGCGGGCCCACGAGGACCGCTACCGCGACCGGACGGCCTTCGATTCGGTGGCATGGGGTTCGCACTGCGTCGACTGCTTCCCCTCCAACTGCCGCTACCGCGTGTTCGTCCGCGACGGCAAGGTGCGTGCGCGAGGAGATCGCGGGACCCCACCCGGACCGGGTCGAGCCCGGTGGCGCGTTCCCCGACGTCTACCCGCAGGGGTGCAACAAGGGCGCGGCGTGGAGCAAGCAGCTCGACGCCGGTGACCGGCTCCTGCACCCGTTGCGCCGGGTCGGGGAGCGGGGGTCGGGCAGCTGGGAGCGCATCAGCTGGGACGAGGCGCTCGACGCCGTCGCCGACGGGCTCATCGACGCCATCGACGAGCACGGGTCGTCGTCGATCCTGCGCGAGGGCACCCCCGAGATCGTGGGGAGCGTGGGCATCGAGCGCCTGATGGGCCTGATCGGGGCCACGACCACCGACCTGAACGCCTCGATCAGCGACTTCGCGCCCGGCATCCACCTCACGATGGGCAAGTCGTTCCTGTGGCCCGACGAGCCGTCCGCCTTCGAGTCCGAGCTGGTGCTGTTCTGGCACACCAACCCCGTGTACACGTTCATGACCTTCTACCACTACTTCGTGGAGGCCCGGTACCGGGGGGCCGAGCTGGTGCTCATCAGCCCCGACGTGAGCCCCAGCCACACCCACGTCGACTACCACCTGCCGGTCGCACCGGGCAGCGACGCCGCGCTCACCCTCGCCATGTGCCAGGTGATCGTGGCCGAGGGCCTGGTCGACGAGCCGTTCGTGCCCTCCCAGACCGACCTGTCGCTGCTGGTGCGCAGCGACACCCAGCGGTTCCTGCGGGCCAGCGACCTGGATCCTGCCGGCCGTGACGACCAGTTCTTCCACCTCGACGACGACGGCGAGCTGGTCGAGGCCAGCCGGGCGACCCTGCTGCCCGACGGCTACGTCCCGCGACTCGACGGCGAGGCCGAGGTCACCCTGGCCGACGGGACTGCGGTGCGGGTCCGCCCGCTCATGGCCCGCCTGACCGAGCACCTCGGCGCCTACCGACCCGAGGACGTGGTGGAGACCACCGGCATCGCCGCCGAGACGATCCGGACGCTGGCCCGCAAGGTCGCCACGCGCCGCACCAAGATCTGGATGGGGATGTCGGCCAACAAGGCCTACCACTCCGACCTCTACCAGCGTTCGATGCTGCTGCTGCTGGCCCTGACCGGCAACTGGGGCCGACCCGGCGCCGGCTACAACAACTGGGCCAGCGGTCAGATCGACGGATGGTCGATCCAGGGCGCCAAGAGCCGCCCGGGGGTCGAGGGGGCCGAGGAGGTGCTCGCCCTGCTCGACGGGGCCGAGGAGATGTTCCTGGCCTCTGACCCGGCCATGACCGCCGAGCAGGCGGCCTTCGACACCATGCGGCTCTCGGCGCGCATGGGCATGCCCCTTGCCGTCCCCCCGCCTTCATCTGGTACTGGCACGCGGGGTTCCGCGAGCTGCTGGAACCGGCCGGGCTACGGCGACCCGGCGATGGACCGGAGCTTCGACGACTACCTCGCCGACGCCCTGGCGGAGGGGTGGTGGGACCACGTGCTGCCCAACGGGCCCGACTCACCGCCCCGGGTGCTCATCGAGTGCGGCGGCAACATCGTGCGGCGCACCCGCGGCGGGCGCAACACCGTGCTCGAGCACCTGTGGCCCAAGCTCGACCTCGTGGTCACCGTCGACGTGCGGATGTCGAGCACCGCGCTGTGGTCCGACATCGTTCTGCCCGCGGCCCAGCACTACGAGAAGGTCGGCCTCGACATCCCCCTGTTCCACCTCACCATGACCGACGAGGCCGTCCCCCCGGCGGGCGAGTCCCGCCCGGAGTGGGAGATCTTCGCCGACCTGGCCCGGGCCCTGGCCCGGCGGGCCGCCGACCGGGGGGTGGAGTCGTTCACCCTGCCCACCGGCGCCGAGCGGTCCTTCGCCGACCTGCCCGACCTGTTCACCGTCGGGGGCGCCTTCGAGACCAACGAGCAGGTCCACGACGAGATCGTGCGTGACACCGCGTACGCCGGGCTGCATCGACCCGGACACCGACCTGGGCACCCTGCGCGAGCACGGCCAGGTCCGCTTCCGGCAGTGGGGCCGCACCTTCATGGGCAAGGCCCACGCCTGCGACTGGCCCGAGGAGGACGAGATCGCCAACCCGCTCGAGCACCACGTGCGCGACGGCGCAGCCCTACCCCACGCTCACCCGCCGGGCCCAGTTCCTCATCGAGCATCCCTGGTTCGTCGAGGTGGGCGAGGACCTCCCGGTGCACAAGGACATGCCCACCATGGGCGGCGACCACACCCACATCCTGTCCTCGGGGCACAACCGCTGGTCGGTGCACGCCATGAACATGGGCAACCCGCTGCTGCTGCGAGACCCACCGGGGCGAGCCGCACGTGGTCGTCCATCCCGACGACGCCGCGGCAGCCGGCATCGCCGACCACGCCCCGGTGCGGGTGTCCAACGACGTGGGTGCCTTCGTGGTGCGGGCCAAGCTCTCGCCGGCCCAGCGGCCCGGGTCGGTGACCGTCTACAACGGCTGGGACCCGCACATGTTCGCCGACTGGGGTGGCCCCAACGACGTGAGCCCGGGGATGGTCAAGCACCTCAACCTGGCCGGCGGCTACGGCCACGTCGACCACGCGCCGCTGGGCTGGCAGCCCGTGCCGGTCGACCGCGGGGTGCGGGTCAGCCTCGAGCCGGCCCCGGACGGGTCGTGACCTGGGGACGACCCGGCCACCCCGCCGTGGAGGGCGAGAACCGCGCCGGCTAGGCGCGAGTGGCTGCTCTCGCAGCGCGGATCATCACGAACTGCATCGGCAGACGGGCGAACAGCACCCAGCGCGGGATCTTCGGTGCGCCGGGGATCTGGACGTTGCGCACCGCCTGGTTGATGTTCGCCGGGTACACGGCGAGCAGGAGGCCGATGGTGAACCAGCGGGTCGTCCGGTTCGGCCTCGTTGCCAGCGCCGCGGCGGCTGCCAGCTCGGCGACACCCGAGGCGTGCACCAGGAACCGCTTGTTCGGCAGCGACTCGGGGACGATCGCCTCGAAGCCCTCCGGGCGCACGAAGTGGGCGACGCCCACACCGGTGAACATCGCGATCAGCCCCGCTCTTGCGAGGTTGTTCGGAGCCTCGCGGTTGTGGGAGTCAGGCACTCGGGCACCCTACAACTCAGCGATCCCATCTCCTCTCGGGGTGTCGGTGGTGCGGGCGGTATCTTCCCCCCATGCCATCCGACGCGAACGCACACGAGCCGGCATCGGATCGCCTCACGCTGGCGGGATCGGAGGTCACCATCCCGCTTCTGGGCGTGGGCACCTGGGCCTGGGGAGACCGCGCCACGTGGGGCATGGGCGGCTACGACGCCGGCTTCACCCTGGACTCGATCACCGAGGCCTGGGAGGCGAGCATCGATGCCGGGGTCACCTTCTTCGACACCGCGGAGATGTACGGGAGGGGCGAGAGCGAGCGCATCATCGGCAGGCTCCTTGCCGACTGTGACCCTTCCAGCCGGGACCGCATCGCCATAGCCACCAAGTTCATGCCCATGCCCTGGAAGGTGCGGATCACGACAGAGCTGATGGCTTCGCTGCGAGCCAGCCTCGACCGACTGGGCATGCCCGCCGTCGACCTGTACCAGATCCACGGGCCGATCAGCCTGCGCGGCCACGCGGCCATGGCCGAGGCGCTGGCGACCGCCCACCAGGCCGGACTGGTGAGGGCCGTGGGGGTGTCCAACTACTCGGCCCGCGAGACCCGGGCCATGGACGAGCAGCTGCGCCGCCGCGGACTGCGCCTGGCGACCAACCAGGTGGAGTGCTCGCTGCTGCGCCGCAGACCCGAGACCGGCGGCCTGCTGGCCACCTGCGCCGAGCTGGGCGTGGTCGTGCTCGCGTACTCGCCGCTGGGCCAGGGTCGACTCACCGGCAAGTACTCCGCGGAGACCCCGCCGCCGGGAAGACGCAACTTCTCGGCGTACCCGATGGACCGCGTGGAGGAGGTGGTGGCAGCGGCCCGACGCATCGGCGACGCCCACGAGCGCACCCCCGCCCAGGTCGCGCTGAACTGGCTCATCGCCAAGGGCACCGTCCCCATCCCGGGTGCCAAGAACCGCGACCAGGCCGTCGCCAACGCGGGTGCCCTGGGCTGGTCGCTCAGCGCCGAGGAGGTGGCGGCGCTCGACGCAGTCGCCCTCGACCACAAGGGCGGCTTCCAGTCGCTGTTCTGGCAGCACGGCTGACGGCGTGGCGGAGCTGCGCGGGCGCTCGATCCTTCGTGGCCGGCCTGTGCACCACCTCTCTCGATCAGGGGGCATGGCTACTCTGGCAGCTGTCCTGTCCATGGAGCTCCAGGAGGGCCCGTGAGCCAGCCCGACATCGACTTCGGTCCCACCGCCCGAGAGGTGGCTGCGGAGGCCAGGGCCTGGCTGGACGAGCACGCGCACGCGGGGCGAGGGTTCGAAGGCGAGGGAGGCATCGTGCCCAGGGGGGAGTGGATCGACCTCCTGCGCCAGCACCGCTGGCTCTGCCTCAACTGGCCCGAAGAGGTCGGCGGTCGCGGGCTCACTGGCCTGGAGGCGGCCGCGGTGGACGCGGAGTTCACCAGAGCTGGTCTCCTGCGCCCCACCTTGGGCATGGGGGAGAAGCTGGTCGGGCCCGCCGTCATCGTGCACGGCACCGAGGAGCAGAAGCGCCGCTTCCTTCCCAGGATCCTCGATGGCACCGATCGGTACTGCCAGGGGTTCTCCGAACCCGACGCAGGGTCCGACCTGGCCAACGTGCAGACCAGGGGTGTCATCGAGGGCGACGAGGTGGTGATCACCGGACAGAAGCTGTGGACCTCCTGGTACTGGGACGCCACGATGTGCTTCGCCCTGATCCGCACCGATCCCGACGCCGGGAAGCACGAGGGGATCTCGTATGTGCTGGTGCCCCTGGATCGCGACGAGCAGTTCAGTCCCCGCAACGGTGTCGAGGTGCGGCCGCTGCGCGACATCGGCGGGAGCTCCCACTTCGCCGAGACGTTCTTCGACGGTGCCCGGGCTCCCCTGTTCAACTTGATCGGCGGCCTGGGCAACGGCTGGCGCGTCTCGAAGACCACTCTCGGCAGCGAGCGAGGAGGGTCGGTGGCGACGGCACACGTGCCGCACGATCGGTCACTCCAACGCCTGATCTCCGAGGCACGCGAGCGGGGTGCGAGCAAGGACCCGGCAATCCGGCAGCGGCTGGCCAGTGCCCACATCAGGGTCCAGCTGATCCGCTACAACGGCCTGCGCACCCTGGCCAACCTCATCGGGGCAGAGGATCCCGGTCCCCAGGCCTCGGTCGCCAAGCTGCTGTGGTCCGAGCACCATCGCGAGTTCGGCCAGCTCGCCATGGACGTCCTCGGTGCCGAGGCACTGGTCACCTCCGACGCCGCGCCGGGCGAGTACCTGCCCAGCCTCTGGCAGGCCGACTTCCTGGGCAGCCGCGCCTCGACCATCTGGGGCGGTACCTCCGAGATCCAGCGGAAGATCGTCGCGGAGCGGGTTCTCGGTCTTCCCCCGGAGCCCCGCGCCCGGTGACGGGCCGTCCGGGGGGAACCGCTCCGCATGACTGGTGAGGCACGGGTCTCCCTCGTCGGGCTCCACGGGGGCGCCTGGTACGGCGAGCGGGCGGAGGCCGCCCTGAGGCAGGCCGATGTGCTCATCGGATCCGCGGACCAACGTGCGGCTCTCTCGGGAGCGGGCCTGAGCGGCGAGTGGGTGGAGATGTGGGGGAAGGGGAGGCTCGACGAGATCGTCGAGGTCTGCGCGCAGCGCGCAGCAGAGGGTGCCGAGGTCTGTCTCCTCGCGAGCGGTGACCCCGGGTTCTTCGGCCTCGTCGGTCGGATGGCAGCCCGATTCGGTCGGGAGGGCTTGGCCGTGCACCCTGCGCCGACGTCGGTGGCGCTCGCCTTCGCTCGCATCGCCACGCCCTGGGACGATGCCGTGGTGGCCAACTGCCACGTGCGATCCGCGGAGGAGGCCGCCGGCGTCGTGGCGTCGCACCACAAGGCAGCGGTGCTCACGTCTCGTGGGCACCCACCAGAGGAGATCGGGCGTGCGGTGCTGGCCGCCGATCCGGAACTGTGCAGGGACGTCTGGGTGTGCAGCCGGCTCGGTGAGGACGGAGAGCGTGTGACCCCCACCGAACTCGAAGGGCTCGCCTCCGGGTCGTTCGACCACGTCTCGGTCGTGGTGTTCCTCGAGCCCGGCGGACGGTCACGACTCCCATGACCGCGATCGACGACGCCCGCCCCGACACCTACCCGCTCGACTGGCACGCCTCGTGGATCGCCCCGGTCGAGGAGGACGGGCTGCCCGCGCGCCGGCGGCCGATCTACCAGCTCGCCGGGTCCTTCACCCTCGACGGCGAGGTCGCCGAAGCGACGCTCCACGTCACAGCGCACGGCATCTACGAGGCGTTCGTCAACGGGACACGCGTGGGCGACATGGAGCTGACGCCGGGCTGGACCGCGTACCGGTCACGGCTCCAGGTGCAGTCCTTCGACGTCAGCAGCCTGCTTCGCGGCACCGATGACGTCGTCGGTGCACTGCTCAGCGACGGCTGGTGGCGCGGTCAGAACAGCGTCGCCCGACGGGTCGACGACTACGGCACCACCACCGCCCTGCTGGCCCAGCTCGACATCACCCTCGCGGACGGCCGGACCGTCGGCTTCGGCACCGACAGCTCGTGGCGATCGGTGCCGAGCCACATCCTCGGCGCCGACCTCATCGCCGGCGAGGTCCACGACCTCCGCCGGCGCCACCGCTGGGGTGACTGGGCGACGTGGGCGCCGGTGCGGGTCGAGGACCACGGCTTCGATGGGCTCGTCACCTCACCTGCTCCGCCGGTCCGGCGCATCGAGGAGCTCCGGCCCGCATCGGTCCGCGCGCTCACCCCCGGGCGGTGGGTGGTCGACTTCGGCCAGAACATCAGCGGCTGGGTGCGTCTGACCCGCCTCGGCCCGGCCGGGACCGAGATCACGCTCACCCACGGCGAGTGGCTCTGCGACGGCGACGTCACCCAGGACCACCTCTTCGTGCGGGAGGTCGTGCTCGACCTCGAGCTGCCCTTCCAGACAGACGTCGTCACCTCCGCCGGGGCCGAAGGCGACGTGTTCGAGCCACGCCACAGCACCAAGGGGTTCCGGTACGTGCGGGTCGAAGGTGACCTCGACGAGCTGACCGCTGACGACATCACCGCCGTCGTCGTGCACACCGACCTGGCGCGCGTCGGAGCCTTCGAGTGCTCCGATGACCGCATCGACGCCCTCCACCGCATCTCCGAGTGGAGCTTCCGAGGCAACGCCTGCGACATCCCCACCGACTGCCCCACCCGTGAGCGGGCCGGGTGGACGGGCGACTGGCAGATCTTCGTCGAGACCGCCGCCTACCTCTACGACGTGGCCGGCTTCTCGCGGAAGTGGCTCCGTGATCTGGCCGCCGACCAGAGACCCGACGGGAAGGTCACGAGCCTCGTCCCCGAGTCGCACCCCGGCGACGGGAGACCGCCGGCGTTCTGGCCCCTCACCGAGGGGTCGTCGGGATGGGGTGACGCGGCCGTGCACGTGCCCTGGGTTCTGCACCGCATGACCGGCGACACCGAGGTCCTCGCTGAGCAGTACGAGTCGGCCAGTCGCTGGGTCGAGTACGCGGCAGCCGCCGCGGCGGGCAACCGTCACCACTCCCGCGCGGAGCGCCCGGGCGAGCCGCAGCCCCACGAGGCCTACGTGTGGGACAGCGGGTGGCACTACGGCGAGTGGCTCGAGGCCGACGAGACCCTCGAGCAGGCCATCGCCAAGGTGCTCACAACCGACCCCGGGCCGGTTGCCACCGCCTACCTCCACCGCTCCGCTCGCGAGCTGGCCCAGATCGCCGGGATCCTCGGCCGGGCGGACGGCGCCGAGCGCTACGCCGCGCTGGCGGAGCACGCTGCGCAGGCGTGGCGCACCGAGTTCCTCGCCGGCGACGGCAGCACCACCCCGGACACCCAGGCGACCTACGCCAGGGGTCTCGCCTTCGGGCTCATCCCACCGGAGCTGCGAGACGCCGCGGCGGCCCGGCTGGTGCATCTCATCCGCGAGGCCGGGACCCATCTCAGCACCGGGTTCCTCACCACCCCGTACCTGCTCGGTGTGCTCGCGGACTCGGGCCACCTCGACGTCGCATACGAGCTGCTGCTCCAGGACACCGAGCCGTCGTGGCTGGTCATGGTCGACCGGGGCGCGACCACGGTGTGGGAGGAGTGGGGAGGCGTGGACGCCGACGGCAGGCCGCACGCGTCGCTGAACCACTACAGCAAGGGCGCGGTGATGTCGTTCATGCACCAGTACGTCGCCGGGCTGCAGGTGGTCGAGCCGGGCTACCGGCGCTTCCGTGTCGCCCCCCGGCCCGGTGGCGGGATCACCTGGGCCCGTACCCACCACGACGCACCCCACGGCCGGATCGAGGTCGCCTGGGAGATCGAGGGCGGGACCGGCTCGATCGAGGTCACCGTGCCGGACGGGACCACCGCCGAGCTCCGCCTCCCGGACGCGCAGACCGAGGACCTGGCGGGCGGCCGCCATCGCCGGAGGTGGCGAACCGACTAGCGCGCTCCGGCACCGACGTGGGGTCCGAGGGCATCGAGCGCTCAGGTTCGGTCGGTTTCGGAGCGTGCCGGACTCCTCTTCGCTTCCTCCGGGATCGAGCCGGAGGTCGTGGCCTGAGCTCAGCCGGTGAAGCTCGGCGTCGCCGGCACCGCGGCCGCCGCCGGCGTGGGAGCGGCCGTGGTGGTGCTGGTGCTCGTCGTCGTCGTCGTGCTCGTCGTGGGGGTCGGGGCGATGCGCTGCCACGAAGGCTCGAAGGCGGGGCCGACCAGCAGCGGCTCGGCGTCGGAGCCGTCGGGCCCCATCGTCCAGATGCCGTCGTCGGTACCGGTGAACGAGGTGAAGGCGATGAGCTGTCCGTCGGGGGACCAGCGCCCGGGGCCGACGCTCGGTCCGAACACCTGGTGCTGGTTCGAGCCGTCGGCGTCCATCACGCGGAAGAAGTACTGGGCAGGTCCTCCCGTTCGGTAGATGTAGAGGATCTCGCTGCCGTCCGGCGACCAGCTCGGGCTCATCGACTGGTCGGACGGGACGCCGCTGTCGGTGAGCTGCACCAGGTCGGTGCCGTCGGGGTCCACCAACCAGATCTCGGGAGCGGTGGTCTCGGGGTCCTGCCGGGTGAACGCGATCCTGGTGCCGTCCGGCGACCAGCTCGGCCAGCGGTCGAAGGCGTTGTCGGTCCTGAGCTGTGTGACGTCGGACCCGTCAGCGTCCATCACGTAGAGCGCGGGGCCGACACCCGTGGCAGGTTCGGGCTGCGCGTGGAACACGATCTGCGTGCCGTCCGGCGACCAGCTGCCGCTGACAGCGCCGTCGGCCATGGACGTCAGGACCGTCTCGTTCGAGCCGTCGGCGTCCATCACCCAGATCTGTGTGTTGGCCCCTTCCGGGTCGCGCTGGAAGAGGATCTTCGTGCCGTCAGGCGACCACATCGGATAGCTGTCGAAGGTGCCGGCGTCGGTGAGCTGGACGGGGTTCGAGCCGTCGTTCTCCATCACCCAGATGTCGTACGTGTAGGACTCCTCACCCATGCGCGTGAACGCGATCTTGCCGTTCTCGCCAGGAAAGGCCTCCGAAGACGCCGGCACGGAGCTTCCGGCCAGCACGCCGGCCACCAGCAACCCTGCGCACGTGACGGAGAACCAGAACCTCGTCGACCGCTGCATCTCCGACCCACCTCTCGCATTCGTCCGCCAAGTGGGCCGCAAAGTACCAGCGCGTGGCACGACAACCCAAGACGTCACCGCTGGACGTTGGAGGGCGGCTCGCCGAGGACTGGCGATCACCGTGCTCGTCGGCGTGCCCGGCCGGTTCGTGCAACGCCACCGAGGGACGATCGGCCCTACAGCCCGAGCTGGTGCGGCGTTACGGTCGGTCGTGGGGTCGTGATCACGACGCCCGCCGGCTCGATCCATCGGATGAGCCGCACCAGAGCCGTCGACGGGAGGGGTTGTGATGGCAGCGCGCCGAGGGGCGAACGCCGGCGATCCGGCGCATCAGCGGCTCGCCGGAACGGTGGCTCCCGGATTCGAGCCGGTGCGGGACGCATTCACCGAGAACTTCACCGAGCGGGGAGAGCTGGGCGGTGCCGTGTGCATCGTCATCGACGGTGAGGTGGTCGTCGACCTGTGGGGTGGAGTGCGCGACCGAACGACAGGCGCACCCTGGTGCGCCGACACCATGACCTTGGTCCACTCGACCACCAAGGGGCTGTCGGCCATGGTTCTGGCGCTGCTGCACACGCGAGGGCTGATCGACTACGAGGAGCGGGTGGCCGCGTACTGGCCCGAGTTCGCCCAAGCCGGCAAGGCGGAGATCACCGTCCGCCAGCTCCTGGCACACCAGGCCGGCCTGTTCGCCTTCGACGAACGGGTCGACGTCGAGGTGGTTGCGGACCTCGACCGCCTCGCCGGGGTGATGGAGCGCCAGCGTCCCATCTGGCCGCCCGGCGAGCGCCAGGCCTATCACGCGATCACGCTCGGCTTCTACGAGAACGAGCTGGTGCGTCGCATCGACCCCGACCACAGGACGATCGGCCGGGTGCTGCGCGAGGACATCGCCACGCCGCTGGGAGTCGGGGACGAGATGTACATCGGGACACCGGCCTCGTTGCCCGACGAGCGGCTCGCCGTGTTGGTGCCGCCCGGGCTGTGGACTCGACTGTCCTCGATGCCACCCGCCTTGATGATCGCCGCGATGTGGCCGCGCTCGGTGCTCCACCGATCGCTGGTGGCCAATCCCGGCACCAGCTTCTACGTCGACCCGGGGCACGCCATCATGCGAGAGGTCGAGGTCCCCTCCGGAGGTGCGGTGGCGACCGCTCGGGCGATCGCTGTCGCCTACGGAGCCTTCGCCGTCGCGGGCGGGCCGCTCGGCCTGCGACCGGAGACTCTGGCGGCCCTGTCCGCTCCGGCGATGCCCGCGGCCCGGGGCTATCACGACGAGTGCTTCCGTGGGCCGGCCAAGTTCTCGCTCGGGTTCATGAAGCCCAGCGAGCTGATCGCCTTCGGCTCCGAGTCTGCGTTCGGAGCACCGGGTGCCGGGGGGTCGATGGGGTTCGCCGACCCCGAGCTGCGGCTGGGGTACGGCTACGTGACGGACCAGATGGGCATGGAGCTGCAGGGCGACCACCGCGACCTGGCTCTGCGCCACGCGCTGGGGACGGTGCTGGCACGTCGACCATCCGGCGGCACACCGCCCTAGGATCGGTCCGTGGCGCCGACGCTGACGGTGGAGCAGGAGAGTCTCCTCGACGAGCGGGTGGTGCTGGCCAACGGCTACCTCGCGAACGGGCACTACCCGGCCGCGATGGTCAACGTCACGAACCGGTGCAACCTGTCGTGCGAGCACTGCTTCGTCTTCCAGGACGGGAACCCCAACACGGCCCTCAGCCCCAGGTTGGAGATGTCGACCGACGAGATGATCGAGGTCCTCACCGCGCTTCGCGACCGCCACGGCATCGACTACATGTTGTGGATGGGTGGTGAGCCGCTGCTGCGTCAGGACCTCCTGCGCCGTGGTGTCGGCCTGTTCGAGCGGAGCCACGTCACCACCAACGGCACGCTTCCCCTCATCGATCTCGGCCCCGACGTGCTGTACGTCGTCTCCCTCGATGGACCCGAGGAGATCAACGACGCGATACGGGGTGAGGGCAGCTTCACCCGTGTGCTGCGACGCCTCGGCGAGCTGCCTGCGGACTTCTCGTCACCCGTGCAGGTGCAGTGCACGGTCACACCGGCCAACCAGCCGCACCTCCGCGAGCTGGTGGAGGCGATCGTCGACACGCGCGTCGGTTGGATGACCTTCAGCTTCGTCGTCCCCTACGTGGGTGCCCAACCCCATCTGGCCTGGCCCGACCTGGGGTCACGCATGGTGGCCGTGGAGGAGGTCCGCTCCCTCAAGCACCGCTACGGCGGGTTCATCCGGAACCGGTCCGCAGCGCTGGACCTCATGGCGCCCGACCGCGCGCCGGCGATCACGGCTTCGTGTCCGGCGCGGTCCTTCATCCTGCCGCTGTGGCTCGACGGCGATCGCCTCACCACCCCGTTCTGCTGCTACGGCAACGGCCCCGACTGCTCGCGCTGCGGCGCCTGGGTCGTCTTCGACATAGCAGCTCGGTTCCAAGTCGCCTGACCTTGCCATGGGCCCTGCGGCAGCGAGCAGGACGGGCTTGGCGTGAGAGCTGTGATCCGACCTGGACGCAGCATCGTGGGGATCGCTGCCTTGCTGTTGCCGTACCGAGACGGAGCGATCGACTGGGAAGGCTTCCGGGGCTTGCTCACCCGGACGGTGGATGCGGGGCTCCTGCCCGCGGTGAACATGGACACCGGCTACGTCGACCTGATCGACGAGGACGAGCGCGCGGCGGTTCTCGAGGTGACTCGCACGACCGTCGGTGGGCAGCGCTTCGTCGCGGGCGCGTTCGTCGCTGACACCCCGGGCGACGCTCTCGACGTCGCGGGATACCGCAGGGCGATCGCGGCGGTCACCGAGAGCGGCGGAACCCCTGTGGTGTTCCAGTCGCACGGGCTCACCTCGACGAGCGACGAGGAGCTCGTCGCCGCCTATGACCTGATCACACGGGACTGCGACGAGTTCATAGCCTTCGAGCTGGGCCCGATGTTCGCGCCGTTCGGCCGGATCTACGACCTCGACACCTATCAGGGCCTGGTGGGCATGGCGCGTTGCACCGGGGCGAAGCACTCGTCGCTGAGCCGCGAGGCCGAGTGGGATCGCTTGGCGCTGCGCGACCGGCTGCGCCCTGGATTCAACGTGTACACCGGCAACGACCTGGCGATCGACATGGTCATGTGGGGCAGCGACTACCTGCTCGGGCTGGCCTCGTTCGCCCCCGACGCGTTCGCGGCCCGTGACGCCGCCTGGGCCTCGGGAGACCTGTCCTTCCACGAACGCAACGACGCGCTCCAGGCCCTGGGGTCGTTCGCGTTCCGGTCACCGGTGCCGGCCTACAAGCACGATGCCGCCATGGCCCTGGCTCTGCGAGGTTGGATCGGGTCGGACGAGGCGCACCCGGCTGGACCGAGGCGTCCGGCGACGGATCGAGCGGTGCTCGCCGCCCTGCTCGAACGGGTGCACGTGTGAGGCGGAAGCACCCGCAGGTCAAGTCCTTCGCCGACGTGGCTGCCCTGCAGGCACACCTCGCCCGGCTGGGCGTCTCGATCCCGCTGGACGAGGATGTCCGCCCTTCCGGCACGCTCGCCTCGCAGCTGAAGGTCGGCCATCGCAGCATCGGGAACCGTCTCGCCATCCTCCCCATGGAGGGATGGGACGGTACCCACGACGGGCGGCCGACCGAGCTCGTGCGACGCCGCTGGCGGAGGTTCGGGTCTTCGGGGGCGAAGTTGATCTGGGGCTGCGAGGCGGTGGCCGTGGCCCACGGTGGCCGCGCCAACCCCCGGCAGTTGCGGATCGGTCCGGACACGATCGAGGAGCTCGCGGCGCTCCGGGCGTCGCTGGTCTCGGCCCACGAGCTCGGGGTCGGCGACGCCGCCGACCTGGTGGTGGGGCTTCAGCTCACCCACTCGGGCCGCTGGGCGCGCCCCGATCCCGACGGCTCGCCGCGTCCGGTCATCGGCTTCCGGCACCCACTGCTGGACGAGCGGGTGGGTGCGAGCGACGCCGATGTGATCACCGACGACGCCCTCGACGAGCTCGTCGGCGTGTTCACGGATGCCGCGGTGGCGGCGGGCGACGCGGGCTTCGACTTCGTCGACGTGAAGGCCTGTCACGGGTACCTGGTCCACGAGCTCCTGGCCGCTCACGAGCGTCCCGGTCGCTACGGGGGCGACCTGGCTGGACGCAGCCGGCTCCTGCTCTCGATCATCGGAGAGATCCGTCGGCGCGCACCGGGCCTGCTGATCGGGGTGCGCTTGAGCGCGTTCGACCCTGGCGTGTTCCGACGCGGCCCGGATGGCGTGGGCGAGCCTGCGTGGCTCCCAGGTGACGATCCCGCGCGTTGGACCTTCGGGGGTGACGGTGGCGATCCGGCATCGCCCACCGAGTCCGATGAGATCGTGCGGCTGCTGGCGGAGGCGGGTGTCTCCCTGCTCTCGGTCACCTGCGGGAGTCCGTACACGTCTCCGCACGCGCAGCGCCCCGCGTACTTCCCGCCTACCGATGGCTATCAGCCGCCCCGGGATCCGCTTCTCGAGGTCGCAGCCCTGCTCGGAACGGCTGCGCGCCTGAAGAGGGCCGCACCCGACCTCGTGGTGGTGGGCACGGGCTACTCCTATCTGCAGGAGTTCATGCCGAACGCGGCGCAGGCCGCGGTGGCAGGCGGTGATGTGGACGTGGTGGGTTATGGTCGCCTGGTGCTCAGCCACCACGACGCGGCGGCGAGGATCCTTCGTGGTGAGGCGTTGGATCGCCTACGGGTGTGCCGAACCTTCTCCGACTGCACCAGCGCCCCGCGCAACGGCCTCGTGTCGGGCTGCTACCCGCTCGATCGGGACTATCGCGACATGCCCGAGCGAGCTGCCCTGGCGCGGGCCAAGCGCGAAGCCAAGGAGCAGGGTTGATCAGGGTCGGGATCGTCGGTCTGGGAATCGGGGTGGCGCATGCGGACGGCTTCCGCAGGTTGCCCGAGGACTTCGAGGTCGTGGTGGCGGCGGACCCCGATCCTGACCGGGTTGCGTTCGTGAGGGAGCTCATGGGTTGCGAGGGCGCCTCCGGCCTCGACGAGGTGCTCGCCCGCGACGACGTCGACATCGTGACCCTGGCGACCCCACCCTTCGTGCACCGCGAGCAGATCGAGGCCGCTCTCCGCGCCGGCAAGGACGTGATCTGCGAGAAGCCCCTGGTGGGCTCGCTCGCCGACCTCGACGCGGTGACCGCGGTGTCAGCAGGAACCGGGCGATGGGTGATGCCGATCTTCCAGTACCGGTACGGCCGCGGGATCCAGAAGCTGCTGGCGCTGAGAGATGCAGGGGTCACGGGGCGCTGCTACACGACCTCGGCAGAGGTGGCTTGGCGGAGGCGGGCCGACTACTACGAGGTGGATTGGCGTGGGAAGCGGGAGAGTGAGCTGGGTGGGGTGCTGCTGTCGCACTGCGTCCACGCGCTGGACATGGTCACGCTGGTGGTCGGACCCGCGGTCCGGGCGTACGCTCGCACCGCGACCCGGGTCAACCCGATCGAGACAGAGGACTGCGCGTCGGTCTCGTTGCAGATGGAGGACGGGTCCTTCGCGACGCTCTCGGCGACGCTCGGCTCCGCGGCGGAGATCTCACGGCACCGCTTCTGCTTCGAGCACCTCACCGCGGAGAGCAACAGCGAGGCGTACGAGAACCACCGCGAACCGTGGGTGTTCACCGGCGACACGGACGAGTACGACGCCGCGATCGAGGCTGTGCTCGGGGCCTTCGAGCCCCGGCCAGAGCTGTACAAGGGCCAGTTCGCACGGCTGGCTGCTGCGATCGCCGCCGGTGCGCCTCCACCGGTGACCCTGGCCGATGCCAGGGCTTCGCTGGAGCTGATCACCGCTCTGTACTGGTCTGCGCAGACCGGGGAGGAGGTCGCGGTCGACATCGGCTCCGACCACCCCTTCTACGGGGGGTGGATCGGGTGAGCGTCGAGCACGCCGGAGGGGCGGTGACCATCGACGGGCGCGTCACCTACGAGTGGGGTGCCCGCAGGCGCCCGTTCGTCCATCCCCTCAGGACCCCGGCCGGATGGTGCCTGACACGCGACGCGCCCGAGGACCATCCGTGGCACCACGGCTTGTGGTTCACGATCAAGTTCGTGAACGGAGAGAACTTCTGGGAGGAGTACGACGCGTACGGGGTGCTCCGTCACGACGACGAGCCGAGCATCCACGAGGAGGCCGACCGCGTGGAGGTAGCGGGTTCGCTCACCTGGATCCGTCCCGATCGCGAGACCACGGCAGTCCGCGAGGAGCGGAGATGGGCCTACACCGTCCTCTCCCGGGACGCGTACACGCGCTCGATCTCTCGACCACCTTGGTGGCGCCGGTGGACACCCTCTACGACCGCACCCCGTTCACCACCTGGGGGGGCTATGGAGGTCTGTCGTTCCACGGCCGCGGAGACTGGCACGACACGAGGCTCCTGCTGGCGGATGGAGTGGGACACGAGCGAGTCCTGGGGGAGAGATCAGCGTGGTGCGCGCTCGACGGCCCGTTGGGTGATGACGAGGTGCCGGTAGGCCTTGCGATCTTCTCGTCGCCCGAGAGCCCGCGGGATCCGGTTCCCTGGTACGGGAGCACCCGCGCCGCCACCTACGGCGACGAGGGCTGGTCGAACTTCCTGAACGCGGCGTTCCTCTGGGACGACCCGATCCGGGTCGAGTCGGGTGAGCCGCTCCACTTCTCGTATCGCGTGGTCGTGCACGACGGCCTCTGGGACCGAGAGCGCATCGAGGCTGCGTACGCCGGAGTGGCTCTCCAGGCGGGAGGTGAGAGGGTGACCGCTCCTACCGTGCCGTCGCTCCCTGGCGCGATCGGAGTCACGCATCTGAGGGTCTACGACAGCGTGGCGCCCGACGGACTCCGTGGCGGCACGCCGCACCTCCACACCGCCTGCACCGAGGCCTACTGGGTGGTGCCGCGGCGCGGGCGCCGTGCAGACCATCGCAGGTGACGGCTTCGCCGAGACGTCGCTCGAGCCCGGGGCGCTCGTCTGGTTCACCCCGGGGACGATCCACAGGCTGGTGAACACGACCGGCGATCTGGAGATCCTCGTTCTGATGGCCAACGCCGGGCTTCCCGAGGCCGGTGACATGGTCATCACCTTCCCCACCGAGGTCGTGCGCGACCCCGACGCCTACCGTGCAGCGGCCACCTTGCCCGCTGCGGACCTCACCACCGCAGGATCCCCGGATCCGGCCCGCACACGTCGCGATCGTGCCGTCGAGGGTTTCCTCGCGCTGCGCCGGGCACTCGAAGCAGGCGACCGGGCACCTCTGGAGGATCTTCACGTCGCCGCTGCGGAGCTCGTCGCACCGGCGGTGAGCACGTGGCGCGCGCGCTGGGTCGACGGTCCCCTCGCCGAGGTGGAGCGGACCCGGGCACACCTGGAAGCGCTCGACCGGGGCTCCGCCGCGCACCTCGGGGACTCGTCGGTCCATCGCATCGCCCCTCCACCCGACGAGCGGAGGATGGGCTGTTGCGGAACCTTGGGGACGTACGTCCGAAGCTGAGGCGGCCACGCCCTGGCAGGGACTCCCGCTAGACGGCCTCGACGGTCCGGGTGTCGGTCTCGAAGTCGAGGCCGAGCCGAGCACGGTCGCTCGCCAGCTCGTAGGCCATGGCGAGGCGATCGACCGTGCCCCAGCGCGCGACTCGTGGCGGGGATGCTCGCTCGATGGCCGACCGCGTCGCCGTCGACGGTGAACGGTGCGGTCGTGCCGAAGGTGACCTCACCCGAGGTGGGCGACGCCCATGCCACGCTGAAGCCGTCGTCGTCACGCTCCACCACGGGTGCCGAGGCCTTGCAGCCGGCCACGAACGCCTCGAAGGAGTCGGCCGTGGACGAGTCACCGACCTCGACGATCCACACGTTGTCGGGACCGCCGTCTGCCACGAGGTCGAACGGCTGGGTCATGCCATCGGTGGGGTGCAGCGCCGGGTCGTAGGTCCGCCACTCGGGTTCACGCCACGACCACAGCGCGACGAACCCGTCGCCCTTGCGGGCGAAGGTCCACCGACCGTCTCGCACCACCTCGTCGAACCGGTCCTGCGGCACGAAGGCGTGTGTGTAGTCCTGGTAGCCGAACACCGACCACAGCAGCGGGTCGACGTTGGTCTCGTCCCAGGCCGGTTGGTAGATGTGGATCGCCGGTTCGCTCGTGCTGCGCTGAGCGGGGGATGGACGCCTCGCCGGTCCAGTAGCCGGGCTTGTCGTCGCCGGTCCAGTCCTCTCCCTCGGGCAGGTCGGTGGCCGGGTGGGTGGTGAACACATAGCGCCTCGGGGTCGACGGTCGCCTGCCATGCGTGGATCTGGTCGCGCATCTCGCCGAAGCGGTGGTCGAGCACGGTGGCCAGCGCCACGACGTCAGCTGCGCCAGGAGTAGGTGTTGGCCTCGCGCAGGTGGCCGAAGTTCACGACCGCGTGGTTCTCTCTGCACCCACTCCTCGACACGGTCGGGGTCGCCCCCGTTGAGGGCGACGAGCGCACTGATCTGGCGCCATCGCCGCGGTCTCGAAGATCCGGTACTCCTCGGCCTCGGCGAGGCTCGACGTCGATGACCTGCCACATGCCGAGCGCACCCTGTGACCACCAGAACTCGAGGTTCTCGGGGTCGTCGAAGTCGTAGCCGAACGGGGCCTCGGGGTCGTCGGTGATCGGTGCGCCGCCGTCGACGAAGATGCCGTGACGTTCGCGGGTCACCACGCCGGGGTCGTCGCCGGTCGCGATGTCGATCAGCACCTGCGGGGGTCGGTAGCGGGTGCGAGCCGGCGAGGTGGTTGGCGCCGGCGTCGGCGCCCCCCCGGTAGGTCGGAGTCCGGTGTCGTCGAACAGCAGCTTGAACGTGTCGAAGGTGCTCTCGCGCGTGTCGGTCTTGTCCTTGGCGTAGGTGCGACCCCGCGACGCCGTGTAGGTGCCCTCGTGGCAGTGGCCGGCCATGTCGAGCATGCACAGGTCGAGGGCCATCGCCGCGGCGAGCACCAGCTCGGGGTCGTCGGCAGTGCTCGATCAGCGTGGCCAACGGCTCGACGTTCTTCTTCATGTACACGTGGCTGTGCCACTCGAAGAACCCGAACCGGGCTCGCTCGTGACCCAGTCGAGGATGAGCGGCTTCGCAGCGCTCGACGTGCTCGGCGCCGGTCAGGCCGGTGATCGTGAACGTCCGATCGGGCATCCGCTGACCCGCCAGGTACTCGTCGACCAGGCCGATGATGATGTGGTTCTCGGACCAGAACCACTGCTCGTCGATGCGATCGGCCGGGCAGCGGGTCGTCGTAGCGGTAGCGGTTGTCGACCATGCGCTGCTCGATGGCCTCGATGACGGCCGGGTCGATGCGTGGTCATCTCCGTCGAACCGTCGGCCAGCGCCAGGATCCAGTGCATGTACATGAAGGCGAAGTCGCGGGTGTCCTGCCACTGCGTCGATCTGCTCCCAGCGCTCCTCGAGGGCGTCGACGGTGACCGGAGGACGGATCCCAGGTGTAGTCGGGATCGCGGTGCGACGGCGATCAGCGCGGCGACGATGGCCGAGAGGTCGCTGGGATCCGGGTCTGCCGCCGCGCCGGCCAGGTACTCGTCTACCCGTGCCTGCCAGGCAGCCTCGTCGACGAAGCCGGGCGAGCCCGGGGCAGGGAGGCCGGTGCCGGCCGACCCGCCGGTTCCGGCGGTGGTCGTCGATGCGGCGCTCGACCCTCCGTCGTCGTCCGAGCAGCCGACGAGCACCGCCGCCCCGGCGATCCCGATCGTGCCTGCCAGGAACCTCCGCCGATCCATGCGTTGCACTGCTACGCGCCTCCTTCCCCGGTCAGCCCGAGGTGCACCAGCACGGTGAGGCTGTCGAGCATCGCATCACGGTCGAATCGAACCTGCCTCGAGGCCTGGAGGAACGTGAAGCGCTCGAGCATCGCGCTGAGCGCTGTCGCCGCGATCACGGGGTCGACGTCGGGAGGTCCGTGCTCGCGGATCACGTTCGCCAGCGCCCCGGCGAACGCGCCGAGTGACTCCTGGCCGAGACGGGCGAGCTCGGTTCCCTGCTCGTGGGCAGCTTCGGTCCACGCCCGGGTGACGGGGTCGTAGCGCATGTAGATGTCGACGAACTCGGCGATCCAGTCGCGCAGCGCCTGACGCCCCTCGGGGGTCCCGTCGATCGGCCCGAGCCGGTCTGCCAGCGCGAACATCTCTTCGATGCAGTCCTCGATCAGCGCCTTGAGGAAGTCCTCCTTGTCGGTGAAGTAGAGGTAGAACGCGGCGTGAGAGAGGTTGGCCTTGGCGGCGATGTCCTCGACCCGCGTCGCGTGGTACCCGAGCTCGCCGAACGTCTCCATGCCGGCGTCCATCAGGTCCCGGACGCTGCGCTTTCCGGCTGCCCGGAGCTTGCGCTGCCGCGCAGGGGTGCCTCCGCGGATCTCAGGAGGGGAGGACGGCGCCGACCCGACCGGGTCGTCGGCACCGGGAACCCGGCGCGAGGACGATGACGTCGTGTCAGCCTTTCCCATCCGCCGCCAGGCTAACCCGAGCCGGGTCCTGCCCCAGGCGGAGGTCGCCGTGCTCCGACTTCTATGACAGCATGTAAGGGTATAGTCATCGGGCACCCGACGAGGCCATCACAGGGGTATGACGCGAGTGGAGATCCGGGAAGCCGTCATCGTCGACACCCTCCGCACGCCCATCGGCAAGCGAGGTGGGGCGCTCGCGGGATGGCATCCCACCGACCTGCTCGCACATGCGCTCAGCTCGCTCGTCGAGCGCGCCGGGATCGATCCCGAGCAGGTCGACGACGTCGTAGGCGGGTGCGTCACCCAGGTCGGTGAGCAGGGCTGCAACGTCACGCGCAACGCCTGGGTCGCCGCCGGCCTGCCGTGGACGGTGCCGGCCACCACCGTCGACCGGCAGTGCGGCTCGTCGCAGCAGGCGGTGCAGATCGCTGCGCAGGCGATCATGTCCGGAACCCAGGACCTGGTCATCGCCTGCGGCGTGGAGTCGATGACCCGCGCCCCGCTGGCAACCAACGCCTCCGGGGGCGTGGGCCCGTTCAGCGAGCAGTTCCTCGATGCCACCGACGGGCTCCTCAAGACCCAGTTCGAGGTCGCCCAGCACATGGCCGACAGGTGGGGGATCAGCCGGGAGGAGATGGACGAGCTCGGAGTCGAGAGCCACCGCCGGGCAGCGCTCGCCACCGAGCGAGGGGAGCTCGAGCGCGAGATGCTGCCGGTGGAGAGTCGCAGGGTCGACGCCGAGTCCGGTGAGGTCGTGTGCACAGGTGAGATGCTCACCCGCGACGAGGGGATCCGGCCCGAGTCGACGCTGGAGCGGCTGGCGGCGCTCGACGCCGTCAACCCGTTCGTCGCCCCCGACATCACAGCGGCCAACTCGTCCCAGATGTCCGACGGGGCCGCGGCGATGCTGCTGGCGGACCGTGCGACCGCCGAACGCCTGGGGCTGCCGATCCGGGGAGCGGTCCGTCACGTCAGCGTGGCCGCCGAGGACGCGGTGTGGGTGCTGACCGCGCCGAACCGCGCCACGCGGCGCCTGCTCGAGCGCTCGGGGATGGCCATCGACGACTTCGACGCAGTCGAGGTGAACGAGGCCTTCGCTGCGGTCACGATCACATGGCAGCGCGAGTTCGCCGTGCAGCCGGAGCTCCTCAACCCACGTGGCGGCGCCATAGCCCTCGGCCACCCCCTCGGCGCATCGGGTGTGCGCCTGATGACGACGATGCTCCACTACCTCGAGGACACCGGCGGTCGCTTCGGCTTCCAGACCATGTGCGAGGGCGGTGGGCAGGCGAACGCGACGGTGATAGAGCGGCTCGGCTGAGCAGGGCTCCGTGTCGGGGCCGGAACGACGACGAACGAGGAAGGAACCCACGCGATGCCAATCCACTTCGAGGTGCGCGACCAGCACGTCGCGGTCATCACCATCGATCGGCCTGAGCGCCGGAACTCGCTGGACCTGCCTCACTTCTCGGCGCTGGCACAGGCCTGGCGGCGCGTTCGCGACGACGACGAGCTGTGGTTGGCGATCATCACCGGGATCGGCAACAGCTTCTGCGTCGGGGCCGACCTTCGCGACTTCATCCCCCAGATCACCGAGCTGACCGAGCAGCTCGCGTCGGGTGAGGTCACCGAGCTCGAAGGGATGTCGGTGCACGACTCGGTCGAGGCGGTGCTGCGCGACGTGGACCTGTACAAGCCGGTCATCGCCGCGGTGAACGGCACCTGCGTAGCCGGCGGCATGGAGATGCTCGGCGGCTGCGACATCCGGCTCGCCGTGCCCGAGGCGACCTTCGGAGTGGTCGAGCCGCGCCGGGGTCTGTTCGCCGGTGGCGGGACGACGGCGCGGCTGCCCCGACAGATCGCGTTCCCCCACGCCATGGAGTTCCTGCTCACGGCCGAGCAGGTGCCCGCTGCGCAGGCCGAGCGGATGGGGCTGGTGAACGAGATCGTCGAGAGCGAGCAGCTGATGGATCGGGCCATGGAGTGGGCGCACCGCATCATGAAGAACGCGCCGCTCGCGGTGCAGGCCACGAAGGAGAGCGTCGTGCGCGGCCTGAAGGTGAGCCTCGACGAGGCCTACACGATCGAGATGGAGCTGGCAGCCCGTGTGTTCGGCACCGAGGACGCCCAGGAAGGACCCCGGGCCTTCGCCGAGAAGCGTGAGCCGGTCTGGCAAGGGCGCTGATGCCTGAGACGGACCCCCGGACCCCGTGCATCATCGGGGTCTCTCAGCAGACCTGGCGAGGCGGCGTCGACAGTCCCGAGCCGCTCGAGATGATGGCCGAGGTGGCCCGTGCGGCGGCCCGGGATGCCGGCGCGGCGGACTGCCTCCCGGGGGTCGACCGCGTCCACACGATCCACTGCCTCAGCTGGGCCTACGACGATCCCCCGCTCCGGCTGGCCCAGCGGCTCGGGTCCTCGCCGCGCAGCACCCCGGTGCCTGAGATGGGTGGCAACGTCCCGCAGTCGGTGGTCGCCCGCGCCGCCGAGGCGATCGCGCGCGGCGAGGCCGATCTGGTGCTCGTCGCCGCCGCGGAGGCGCTCGCCACCGCCCGCAACCTCCGCAAGGAGGGTCGCACCCCTGACTGGAGCCATCCGATCGAAGGAGAGCCGGGCCTCCCGTGGGACACCCCTCCGCACCCCGCAGAGCTCACCCACGGGCTGTTCCTCGCCACGACCACCTTCCCGCTCTTCGACGTGGCCCGGCGCGCCCGCCTCGGTATCGAGCCGGCCGGCTACCGCGCTCGGCTCGGTCGGCTGCTCGCCCCGATGACCGAGCTCGCCGCGGCGAACCCGCTCGCGTGGAACCGCCATGCGTACAGCGCGGACGAGATCATCGAGCCCACACCCGACAACCGCATGGTCGCCGAGCCCTACACGAAGCGCATGGTCGCCATGATGGACGTCGACATGGGAGCGGCTGTGCTGCTCGCCAGCACCGAGCGCGCCGATGCGCTCGGTGTGCCCGCCGACCGCCGTGTCTTCCCACGCGGGTGGGCGGAGGCTTCCGATCACCCGTACATCGCGGCTCGCCCCGAGCTGTGGCGCTCGCCGGCCATGGAGGCGGCGGCGAGAGCGGCGCTCCGCCCGCGGCCGGGACCACCGTGGACGAGGTCGCACACCTCGACCTGTACAGCTGCTTCTCCAGCTCGATCCTGTTCGCCCGCGACGCCCTGGGGATGGCCGACGACGATCCCCGCCTCGCGACCGTGACGGGTGGGCTCCCGTACTTCGGCGGCCCCGGGAGCGGCTACGTCCTCCACGCCATCGTGACGATGACCGATCGGCTGCGTGACGACCCCGACGCCCACGGGATCGTCAGCGGGGTCGGGATGTACATGGCCAAGCACTCGTACGGCGTCTACGCGGCGAAGCCGGGTCCGCTCACCCCTCCCGACGCCGACGCCGTGCAGGCGGAGGCAGACGCAGTCGGCAGCCGGGCGATCGTAGAGCGACCCGGGGGCCCGGGCGAGCTGGTCGCTCACACCGTCAGCTACTCGCGCGACGGTCGACCCGAGAAGCTCCTCGCGGTGTGCGAGCTGCCGGACGGCTCGCGCTGCTACGGGGAGTCGACCGACGAGGGGCTGATGGGCGCTTCACGGGCGACCGAGCTGGTCGGGACGAAGGTCGCTCTCGTCACCGAAGAGCACGGCAGCACCGTGCTCACGGCCGACTGAGAAGGTGGGATGACGACGAGAGGGGAGGGGATCGCGATGAGCATCGCCATCAGCGAGGAGCACGTTGCGCTCGCGGACGCCGTCCGGCGTTGGGCAGAGGATCGCGGTGCCGGTGCCGCACGTGCTCAGCTCGACAGTCCCGACGAGCGGCTCCCGTCGTGCTGGCACGAGCTCGCGAGCCAGGACTGGCTCGGCCTGCACCTGTCGGAGGCGCGCGGAGGCGGCGGCTACGGGGTCGCGGAGCTCGCAGTCGTGATCGAGCAGCTCGGTCGCGCCATGATCCCCGGACCGGCCGTGCCGAGCGCGCTCGCAGCGATGCTCATCGACCGCCACGGCGCGGACGCGCTGGCCGACGCGCTCGTCCCCGAGCTGGCGGCCGGCACCAAGGTCGCGGCGGTCGGGCTGGCCGGAGCCGGAGACAGCGACCTCACGGCCGCCGCCGACGACGCGGGTGGTCTCGTCCTGCACGGCTCGGCAGGCCCCGTGCTCGGTGCCGGTGTGGCGGACGTGCTGGTGGCGGAAGCGACGCTGCCCGACGGCAGCCACCGTTGGCTGGTGGTGCCCACCTCCGACGCCACCGTCACCCCGGTGGCCAACCTCGACGAGACCCGAAGGGTCGCCCACGTCTCGTTCGAGGGCGCGCCCGTCGCGGCGGACGCAGTCCTGGGCGGACTCGACCGCGCTCGGGTGCGTGACCTCGCGGCGACGCTCCTCGCGTGCGAGGCCGCCGGCATGGCCGGTTGGTGCCTCGACGCGGCGGTCGAGTACGCGAAGGTCCGGGAGCAGTTCGGCAAGCCGATCGGCGCCTTCCAGGCCGTGAAGCACCGCCTCGCCAACATGCTCGTCGCAGTCGAGCAGGCCCGGGCCGTTGCATGGGACGCCTCCCGCGCCGCGGATGCGCCGGCCGGCGATCCCGCCTCCGAGCTGGCCCAGGCCGCCTTCCCGGCCGGGACCCTCGGCCCCGAGGTCGCGGTGGCGGTGGCCAAGGACGCCATCCAGGTGTTCGGCGGCATCGGCTTCACCTGGGAGCACGACGTGCACCTCTACCTGAAGCGGGCGCTGGCCGTGCGGGCGCTGCTCGGAACGGCGTCGAGCTGGCACGCCAGGGCGATCGAGCTCGCGAGGACGGGACTGCGGAGGCACCTCGCCGTCGAGCTCCCGCCCGAGGCGCAGGAGCACCGCCCTGTCGTGCACGAGTTCCTCGACACGCTCGAGGGCCTCGACGAGATGACCCAGCGCGCCCGCATGGCAGAGGGTGGCTGGGTCGTCCCCCACCTGCCGGCTCCCTGGGGCCGCGATGCCGACGCGCTGGAGCAGATGGTCATCGACGAGGAGCTCGGTGCCCGTGGGTACAGCCGACCGCACCTCATGGTCGGCGGCTGGGTGGTCCCGACGCTGATCGGCCACGGCACGGAGGAGCAGAAGCAGCGATGGATCCCGCCGACGCTGCGTGGAGAGATCGTCTGGTGCCAGCTCTTCAGCGAGCCCGGTGCCGGATCGGACCTGGCGGCCCTCTCCACCAAGGCCGTGAAGGTGCCCGGCGGTTGGGAGCTGACCGGCCAGAAGGTGTGGACCTCGCTGGCACACGAGGCCCAGTGGGGGATCTGCCTCGCCCGCACCGACCCCGACGTCCCCAAGCGCGAGGGCATCACCTACTTCGTGCTCGACATGGCTGCCGATGGGATCGAGATCCGGCCGCTGCGCGAGCTCACCGGCATCGCCCTGTTCAACGAGGTGTTCCTCACCGACGTGTTCGTGCCCGACGACTGCGTCATCGGTGCCGTCGACGACGGCTGGCGGGTGGCTCGCTCCACGCTGGGCCACGAGCGGGTGGCGATGTCATCGGGCTCGTCCTTCGGAGCGCCCCTCGAGATCGTCGCCGCGGTCGAGTTCGGCCGCGAGGACGACCCGGTCCGCCTCGACCAGCTCGGCGCGCTGCTCGTCGAGGCGCAGTCGCTCGCAGTGCTCGCGGCGCGGGCCACGCTTCGCCAGCTCGGCGGTGACGAGGACGCGATGGCCAGCGTCCGCAAGCTCCTGGGCGTCGAGCACAACCAGAGGGTGGCCGAGTTCGGTCTCTGGCAGTCCGGCGTGCTCGCCGCCACCAACGAGGGACAGCCGGGCGAGCGCGCGATCGTGTTCCTCGCCAACCGTTGCCTCACCATCGCCGGTGGCACGAGCGAGATCCAGCGCAACATCATCGGTGAGCGCATCCTCGGCCTTCCCCGCGACGACAGCGACCAACCCGAAGGAGCCCACCGGTGAGCACCACCCCGACCTTCGCCTCGCTCGGCATCGGCGACCGCACCGAGCTGAGCCACGAGCTCACCCGCACAGATCTCGTCCGCTACGCCGGTGCTTCGGGCGACTTCAACCCGATGCACCACGACGACGAGGCGGCCCGGGCCTCGGGCCTGCCGAGCGTGTTCGGCCACGGCATGTTCTCCGCGGGGCTGTTGGCGCGCGCGCTGACCTCGTGGCTCGGCGTCGGCTCCCTGCGGCGCTACGGAGTGCGCTTCACCAAGCAGACCTGGCCGGGTGACACGCTCACCGCGCTCGCCGAGGTCACCTCGATGCTGCCCGAGGACGGAGGTGGCCTGGTCGAGCTGGCGTGCAGCCTCGTCGACGTGGAGGGTGTGGCGGTGGTGAGCGGCCAGGCGGTGGCGGAGCTGTCCACGATCGCGCCCGGCAAGCGATCATCGCGGGACCTCGAGCCGGCGTCGGGACGTGATCCGATCGGAGACAGCCCCCACATCGGCCGCCCGATGCCGTCGACGGTCTGCGTCGTCGAGCGTGGGCCGGTGCGGGCGTTCGCGGCAGGCGCTCGGTGACGAGTCACCCGCGTACGAGTCACCCGAAGCCGCGGCCGAGCTGGGCTTCGCGAGCATCCCGGTGCCGCCGACGTTCCCGTTCGCGCTCCAGTACTGGGGTGCCTTCCCCGAGCTGCAGCCCCCGGCCGACACCCAGCCCGAGAACCCGCTGGGCGAGATCATGGGCGAGCTGTTCGGCGAACGGCGGGATGATCCTGCACGGGGAGGAGGAGTTCGTGTACCACCGCACCCCGGTGGTCGGTGACGTGCTCCGCGGCAGGGGAGTCGTGCGCGACCTCTACCGCAAGGACTCCTCGAGCGGGAAGGTGATGCACTTCGTCGTCACCGAGACGGTGTTCAGCGACGGCTCCGACGTGCCCGTGGTGACCGAGATCTCTACGCTCATCCACCGCCTCTGATCGCGATCAGGCGGGAACGGGGCCGAGCACGAAGTCGGAGACCCGCTGGCGGTGCCAGCCCGACTGGCCGAGCATGAGGTCGTTGGCCTTGGCCCGCTTGTACAGGAGGCCGGCATCGCACTCCCACGTGAAGCCGACGGCCCCGAAGATCTGGATGCAGTCGCCGGTCGCGGCGACGGCTGCCTCGCCCACCCAGGACTTCGCCATCGCCGCGGCCCGGGCGCGCTCCTCGTCGTCGACGTCGCTCGCCCATGCCGCCCAGTGGGTGATGACCCGCGACAGCTCGGTGCGCTGGATCATGTCCGAACCGAGGTGCTTCACGGCCTGGAACGCGCCGATGGGCTTGCCGAACTGCACCCGCGCCTTTGCGTACTCGCCGGCGATCTCGACGGCACGTCCGCAGACGCCGAGGAGCTCCGCGGCAGAGTGCGAGGGCCCCGTCTTCGACCAGCCGCCGCAGGACCGGCGTGGCATCACCACCGGCCGCCTCGACCGCCGGTCCCTCGAGGCGGATGGCGGGAGTTCCGGAGAGCTCGATGCGTGCCATGCAGCGACTCGGATCGATGGTCTCGACGGGGACCGCCTGTGGCTCCCGCACCAGGTATGCACCCAGGCCGTGGTCGTCGCTGGCGGCCACTATCACCCAATCGGCGCTCTGCGCGTCGAGCACCAACGGCTTGACGCCGCTGAGCTGCCACTCGTCTCCGACCCGGATGGCCCGTGTCCTGATGCCTCCGAGCGGATCTCGGGAGGTGACCTCCTCGATCGCCACCGTGCCCCGCTCGCTTCCCTGTGCGAGAGGCGCCAGCAGGTCCGTGGCGCCGAGCGACCCGGCGGCGAGGGTGGCCAGCACCGCCGACGACAGGAACGGCCCGGGAAGCGGGAGCCTTCCGGTCTCCTCCAGCACGATGATCATGTCGACGAGACCCAGCCCGAGCCCACCGTGCTCCTCTGGGACGAGCAGGCCGGTCCAGCCGGCCTCGACGATCTTCGACCACAGCTCAGGGGTCATCCCGGAGTCGGCCTCGAGCATGGCCCGCACGTGCTCGGACGGTGCCTCGCGGGCCAGCGTGCCCCGTACCGAGTCGCGGAACGCCTGCTGGTCGGCGTCGAAGTCGAAGTCCATGCCGCGGGCCTCCGTCGTGGGGAACCAAACCCTGACACTATGTTAGTGTACGGCGACGCGGTGCCCGCAAGCGGGGGACCGCCGGAGCAGAGCCCGGGAGCTGAGGTAGGGGAATGGATTTCGCGCTCAAACCCGAGGACATCGCATTCCGCGACGAGCTGCGCGCCTGGCTCGAGGAGAACCTGCCCGACTTCAGCCACCTCACCGAGCACGGTGACCCATGGGGCCCCGTGAGCCTCGCCAAGCGTCGGCCCTGGCAGAAGCGGCTCCACGAGGGCCGGTGGGCGGCGATCAACTGGCCTGAGGAGTGGGGCGGTCGCGAGGCGACCGTGATGCAGAACTTCATCTACGCCGAGGAGATGGAGCGGGCCAAGGCGCCGAAGTACGTCAACGCCGTGGGCCTGTGGCACATCGGTCCTGCGCTCATCCACACGGCGACCCGTGAGCAGCAGGAGCGGTGGCTGCCGGGCATCCTCACCGCCGACGAGATCTGGTGCCAGGGCTTCAGCGAGCCCGAGGCGGGGAGCGACCTCGCCAACATCCGCACCCTGGCGTTGCGCGACGGCGACCACTACGTGGTCAACGGCCAGAAGTCGTGGTGCACCGCGGCGATGGCTGCCGACTGGGGCTTCTTCCTGCTCAGGACCGATCCCACCGCGATCGAGCGCGGCGCCCGCCACGAGGGCATCACGGCGTTCGTGATCGACATGCACACCCCTGGGATCACGGTGCGTCCCAACCGCGACATCGCAGGCGAGCTGTCGTTCGGCGACGTGTTCTTCGAGGACGCCCGCATCCCCGAGTCCGCGCGGATAGCGGGTGACGGGGACGGGTGGCTGGTGGGCATGGCCCTGCTGTCGTACGAACGCATCGGTACCGCTTCGCTCTCGATAACGATGCGCTACGAGTTCGATCACGTCCTGGAGTCGGTCCGGGAGCTCAACCCCGATGCTCTCTCCGACCCTGCGCTGCGCGACCGGGTGGCCCGAATCTCCACGCAGCTCGAGATGGCCCGCCTGCTGAACGCCCGGGCCATGACCAAGGTGATGCGCGGCGAGGAGACCTGGCCCGAGGTGCCGCTCGCCAAGCTCCAGTGGAGCTACCTCGCCCAGACCAGCGCCGAGCTCCAGGTCGACCTGCTCGGTACGCTCGGACTGCTCACCACCGGTGCACCGGACGCCGTCGACGACGGCAAGTGGAGCCGGCTCTACAGCTACTACCGCTTCACCTCGATCGGAGCGGGCACGACCGAGATCCAGAAGAACATCATCGCCGATCGCACCATGGGGTTGCCCCGCAACTGAAGGAGTGCAGCATGGGACTGCTCGAAGGCAGGGTCGCGATAGTCACGGGAGCCGGCCGAGGGATCGGGCACGGCGAGGCGATCGATCTGGCCCGAGCTGGAGCTTCCGTCGTCGTCAACGACTTCGACCCCGAGCCCGAGGGTTCTCGTGGCGACCGCCCTGCCCAAGAGGTGGTCGACGAGATCGTGGCCGCGGGCGGCACCGCCTGCGCCAACTACGACGACGTGGCCTCGTGGAAGGGGGCCGAGGACCTGATCGCCCAGGCGGTCGAGACCTACGGGCGGCTGGACATCCTCGTGAACAACGCGGGGATCGTCCGCGACCGCATGAGCTTCAACCTCACCGAGCAGGACTGGGACTCGGTGATCGACGTGCACCTCAAGGGGCACTTCGCCCCGTCGCACTTCGCGGCTCGGCACTGGCGTGCCCTCGCCAAGGCCGGAGAGACGACGAGCGGTCGCATCATCAACACCTCCAGCGAGGCGGGGCTGTTCGGCAACCCGGGTCAGGCCAACTACTCGGCGGCCAAGGCCGGGATCGCGGCCATGACCGGGGTGCTGGCACGCGAGCTCGAGGGCTACGGGGTGACGGTGAACGCCATCGCCCCACGTGCCCGTACGCGGCATGACCCTCGCCGCGTTCGGCGAGTTCGGCGAGGCCGACGGTGAGGACGGCTTCGACGCCATGCATCCCGACAACGTCGCCCCGCTGGTGACCTGGCTCGCGAGCGACGATGCCTCCCACGTCAGCGGTCAGGTGTTCGTGATCTGGGCCGACGAGATCTGCCTGCTGGAGAGCTGGCGTGTGACAGCGGTCGTCAACGCCGGCCAGCGTCGCTGGGACGCCGAGGAGCTGACCGAGGCGACCAAGGAGCTGTTCTCGAAGCAGGATCCGGGCGTCCCACCCATCGGCGTGCTGGTCGAGTTGAGGTAGCGACCTCGTGGAACGGTTGGAGATGCCGCCGATGCCCGCCCAGCTCCGGCGGATGGCGGCCGACCAGCCCGACCAGGTCACCTACCGCTTCCTCGATCCGGGTGAAGACCGCGGTGAGGTGGAGGAGACGATCACCTTCGGCGAGTGGGAGGAGATCTCGAACCGACTCGCTCGGGGCCTCGTCGAGCTGGGGGTGCGCAGGCAGGACCGGGTGGCGCTCGCCCTGGATGCCGGCGACGCGCGCTCGTTCATCGTCTCCTACGCCGCGATCCACAAGGCCGGCGCCGTGGCGGTCCCGGTCAACAACCGGCTGACCTCGACGGAGATGACCACCATCATCGTCCATGCGGAGCCGCGGGTGGTGATCGCGGGCGGGGAGACCGCGGACCGGATCAGGCCGGCGCTGGGAGACGTCGAGTCGGTGGAGGCGGTGGTGGACACCGCCGGCGCCCGCGAAGGCGACGTCGCGCTCTCCGATGTCCTGGACGCCGATGCCAGCGAGTTCCAGGTCCCGGTGGACGCGGACGACATGGCCGATCTCCTCTACACCTCAGGCACGACCGGTGCGCCCAAGGGTGTCGTGATCCGCCACCGCTCGGCGACGCCGCTCCCGGCCGGCGAGACCGTCTGGACCGGGGCGACCTGGTTCCACGCCAGCCCGTTCTTCACCTTCGCCGGCGTGACGTTCGTGTTCATCCCCATGCGTCTCGGCATGAGCGGCACCTACATGCCCCGCTTCGACCCCAGGAAGTTCTTCGAGCTCGTCGAGTCAGGTGCCGTCCAGGCGTGCTTCCTCGTGCCCGCGATGGTCGAGCTGATGCTCGCCGAGCCCGACTTCGACGACCGCGACCTCTCGGCGCTCGAGATGGTCACGATCGGCAGCGCGCCGATAGCGCCGGTGACGCTCCAGCGCCTCCAGGCCAAGGTGCCGGACGCGTCGATCTCGAACAGCTACGGGATGACGGAGGCGGGATCCGCCTACATGTCCTTGCCCAAGGGGGAGCTGGCCCGTCGCCCCGGTGCCGTCGGCCAACCGATGCCTCCCGTCGAGGTGCGCATAGTCGACAGCGAGGGCACCGACCTCGGTCCTGGGGAGATCGGCGAGATCCTCATCCACAACCCGGGACGAGAGCGCGAGTACTACAGGGACCCGGCTGCGACCAGTGAGACCTGGCGCAACGGCTGGCTCCACTCGGGTGATCTCGGCTACCTCGACGAGGACGGCTACCTGTACATCGCGGGCCGCATCAAGGATCTGATCATCCGCGGCGGGCACAACATCTACGCGGCGGACGTGGAAGCGGTCCTCTACGAGCACCCGGACGTGGCCGAGTGCGCGGTGGTCGGAGTACCGCACGAGGTGCTCGGCGAGGACGTCGCTGCGTTCGTGGTTCCGGTGCCGGGTGCGGAGCTCGACGCCGGCGAGATCGCGGCCTGGTGCAGCGAGCGGCTCGCCGACTACAAGCGGCCGCGGGTCGTCGAGCTGTGCGAGAGCCTCCCGCGCAACGCGACCGGCAAGGTGCTGAAGCGGGAGCTGCGCGCTCGCCTCGAGCAGCGTTGATGCGGTTCGGGTCGGGATCGCCGCCCGGCGCCGGGCCGCCCGGTCGTCGGGATGTCCGTCGAGACCCCCAGGGGCGTAGCCTCACAGGCGATGAGCTCTCCTGCGGGCAGCCCTGCCGATCACCGCTACGTCGCCCTCACCACCTTCCGCCGCTCGGGCGATCCCGTCACCTGCCCCGTGTGGATCGTCGAGATGGACGATGACCACGTCGGAGTCACCACCGAGGGAGGCACCGGCAAGGTGAAGCGCCTGCGCAACGACGACCGCGTCGAGCTTCGGCCATCGGACGGACGGGGCAAGGTGCCTGCCGACGCGCCCACCTGGACCGGTACCGCCACGGTCGTCACCGGGGCCGAAGCCGAGCAGGTGCACCAGGCGGTGCGCGACAAGTACGGGTTCCAGATGACGCTCGTGCAGGCAGCCGCGAAGCTGCGCCGGAGCAAGGGCGAGCGGGTCGGCCTGGTGATCAGCCTCGCCGAGTAGCGCCGGCGACGCTCAGCCGGTGAAGCTGGGTGTCAGCGGGAGAGCGGACGGCGGCGGGCTCTCAGGGACCGTGGTCGGTGCCGACGTGGTGGTCGTCGTCGTGGTGCTCGGGGCCGAGCAGACGAGCGGGTCGATCGCCAAGAGGAAGGAGTCGCCGTCGACGCCCACCTGGGTGGCCGTGCCCGTCGACGTGTCCACGGTCCATGTGACGGAGTTGCCGGGAGGCGTGGCGGGCCTCGAGAACATCCAGAGCGTGCCGTCCGCGGCGAAGTCGAGGGTGTTGGCACCCACGGCGGCACCCAGTGGGCCGACGACGGAGGCCGAGACAGCGTCGGTGTCGACGAGGTACAGCTGATCTTCCGTCGGGCTCAGGCCGATCGCGTAGAGGTCACCCGAGCAGTCTCCGGCGAGGCCCCAGAGCTCCTGGCCCAGCGAGCCCTCCAGGGTCGCCGCGCCGGTGGCGGTGTCGACCGACCAGAGGCGAGACGGATTGCCCGCGAGCATCCAGAGGTTGCCCTCGCTGTCGAAGGCCATGTCGGTCGCACCCCCTCCACCCATCGATCCTACGACGGTGGCAGCTCCTGTCGAGGTGTCGATCGTGACGAGGTCCCCGTCGTTCTCCCCGTACAGCGTCCCATCGGGGCCGAGCACCAGCGCGCGGGTCGCGGGTTCCAGACCCGTGTCGCCGACGAGGACCCTGAAGCCCGAGCTGACGTCGATCTCGTAGATCAGGTCTTGACCGCCCACGGTCTCCTGCGTGTAGCCGTTGGGTTCGGCGACGGCGGGCACGTCGGCGACGACCACTGCTGCTCCGAGGCTGCACACGACAGCTGCGATTGAGGAGATTGCCCGACGCATCACGGCGCCTCCCTGTAGAGATCTGGTCGACAGCCTAGTTGGACCGTTCTCGGCCGGCGAGTCCGGCGCGCTGGAGGGGACAATGTGTCGCGAGGCCCGGGGGTAACGTCGAGCGGTCCCGGGAGTGGAGCCGGCGAGGAGGGTGATCGCAGTGGTCGTGTACGTCGTCGGCGCTGTACTGGTCCTGGTCGTGCTGTTCGCTGTGTGGATGATCGGGATGCGCACCAAGAACCGGGTGGTGATCGACTTCCAGCGGCGGGTGAACCGGCGGTTCATCAACCGGTGGCAGATGCGGAAGGCGGGTGCGCCGGGTGCCTATGCGGGGATCCTCCACCACGTCGGGCGTCGCAGCGGTAGGGCGTACCAGACCCCTGTGGTGCCGCTGCCCACCGCCGACGGCTACGTGATCGTCCTACCCTACGGGAGCCGGTCCGACTGGGTGCGGAACGTGGTGGCTGCCGGGTCCGCGAGGTTCGTGTTGGAGGGCGAGACCTTCGACGTCGATTCACCTGAGGTCGTCGGCGTCGACGGGGCGGGGTACGACTTCTCTCCGAAGGAGCAGCGTGAGCTGCGCCGGTTCGGCAACACCGAGTGCCTCCGAGTCCGCCGAGTGGCGGGGTAGTGGGGAGCCTGTGATCGCGGACAGCACCCCGCCCATGATGCGGGCGGTGGTCACCGACCGGTACGGGCCGGTGACGGAGCTCCGTCTCAGCGACGTGGTTGTGCCTGAGCCCGGGCGGGGGCAGGTCCGAGTTCGAGTGCACGCCGCCGGCGTCAATCCGGGAGACGTCTTCGATGCGACCGGGAGCCCCTGGGCGGCGCGCCTGGCCGGTGGCCTGCGCCGGCCACGCCGCCCCGGACGCGGGCGTGACATGGCCGGAGTGGTCGACGCGGTGGGAGCCGGCGTCGAAGGCATCTTCGTTGGCGACGCCGTGTTCGGTGAGGGGAAGGGGTCCTTCGCGGAGCTCTGTCTGGCGAAGGTATCGAGGTTGGCCGCCATGCCGGCAGCTTGGTCGTTCGAGGAGGCCGCGGCGGTACCGATTGCGGGCACCACGGCCCTTCAGCTCCTCGATCGGGCGCTTCCGGACCCTGAAGGTCTTCGGCTGCTCGTGATCGGGGCCGGTGGAGGCATCGGCACCTTCCTCGTGTCGCTGGCAGTCCGGAGCGGTGCCGAGGTGGTGGGCGTGTGCTCGGCGGCGAAGCGCGACCTCGTGTCCGGACTGGGCGCCGTCGAGGTGCTCGACTACGCCACGAGCGACGTCACGACCCACGCCGGCCGCTACGACGCCATCGTCGACAACGTCGCATCCCACCGGTTCCGTGAGTTGGTGCGGCTGCTGGCACCGGGCGGGGTGCTCGTGACCAACTCGGGCACCGGTAGCGTCGACGGCGGTGCTCTCGGACGGCCGCTGCGGGCAGCGCTGCTGCACACCCTCCTGCGCAGACCGATCCGGGCAGTCGTGTGCACGACGCGAGCTGCCGACCTCGGACGCCTGGCACAGCTGGGCGAGGTCGGCGGCCTCCGACCCGTGATCGGAGCGACCTTCCCCCTCGACCGGACCGCTGATGCCATGGCGCTGGTGGCCGCGGGCCACGCGACCGGCAAGGTCGTCGTACGGGTGCGAACCGATCAGGCCGAACGCTGACGAGACCCCCGGTCGTCGGCCCCCTCACGCCCCCTGTCAGATGGGACCGGTGTCGAACGGTGGCTCGGGTGCGATGCCCTGGAGCGCCAACGCCGCCCGCCCGGCTTCCAGCGCCTGGTGGCGCCACCAGGTCTGGCCTTCGCGGACCCCCAGGTCGTCGGCCACAGCGGTGGCAGCGACGTAACCCGCCCCCAGAGAAGAGGTCCCGAAGGGCCAGATGGAGTTGGAGAGGTACAGGTTCGGGAACGGTGTGCGCGGGGCGCCGCATCCGGGGAAGGGCCGGGCGGTTCCGTAGAAGCGCAGGCCGAAGCCGCCGCCCGAGGTGCTGCCCATGACCTGGCTGGGGTTCTTGCGCAGGTAGTCGAGCGGCGTGTTGCAGTAGCGGTCCACCACCGACTCGACCAGCCCGGGGTTGTAGGTGGAGAGCAGGTCCTGGACCCGATCGCCGTACTCCTCACGGATCGCGTCCCAGGCCCCCGGTCCGCCGTGGGCGGGGAGGTCCCAGGGCACGTTCGCCCACGACATCATCGTGTAGCGGCCGGGCGGAGCCTGGGTCGGGTCGGCGAGGGCGAAGCCCTGCACCGACAGGCCGGCCACGATCGGTGGGTCTGGCAGGATCTCGTTCTCGAGGCAGTGCTGGAGTCGGTGGATGTCGTCGGTGGACTCGATCCCGTAGTTGAAGCCGTAGGCGCTCGCCAGCTCGGGGTGGCCCGGCCACTCAGGGGGGCGGTCCAGCACCCAGGTTGAGCAGAACATGACCGCTTCGTCGTTCTTGTACGCGGCCACCCCTTCGCGGACCCACGCCGGCAGGCGCTCCTCTCCGATCAGGTCGAGGAAGGTGGGGTGCGCTGTGAGGTTGGAGACCACCGCCCGGCGAGCCCGAACCTCGGCGTCGGGAAAGGCGGCGTGCTCGGAGAGCGCGACGCCGGTGGCCACGCCGTCCTCCATCAGGATGCGCGAGACCGGACAGCCGGTGAACAGCCGCCCTCCCGCCTCGGCGAACGCGGAGCACAGCGCGTGGGTGACCGCGTGGCTGCCGCCCCGGGCGGTCCAGGTGACGCTCTCGACGCACTGCAGGACGGGGAAGACCACCGGCATCACGGCGTTGGGCCCGCGCTCCCAGGGGTGGGAGCCCACCATCACGCAGTTCGCGAGCACGGCCGTCCGGATGCGCTCGTCCCGGTAGACGGCCTCGGCGATCTCGATCCCGGTGAGCTGCTCGGGGTCGTCGGGGATCTCGGGGATGAGCAGGCGGAGCATGCTCGCGAGGCTGCCGGGTCGGAGCACGTCCTCGGGGCCCTGGGTGGGCGCGGTGAACTGGGTGTTGTGGATCTCAGCGGGGAGGGCCTCGGACAGGGCGTCGTAGGCGGTGCGGAAGAGCTCGGCGTCGTGGCGGTCGATCGCGGACCAGTGCTCGTACTGCTGGCGGGCGCTGAAGGAGTGGAACTTCACCACCGAGCCGTCACGGAACGGATGGAACATGCCCCACGGGCCCGAGGTGAGCATCTCGAGGCCGAAGCGCTCGAGCTCGAGATCGCCGTAGGCAGGTGACCACAGGGTGACGAGGTTGCAGGCGCAGAGGTTCACCTTCACGCCCGGGGCCATGACCTCCTCTGTGCAGCAGCCCGCGCCTGCTTCGAGCTTGCGCTCGAAGCAGGCGACATCCAGGCCGCAGCGCGCCAGGTACGTTGCCGCGGTGAGGCCGTTGATGCCACCGCCTATCACGATGACGTCGTAGGAGGCAGCGGGCCCGGTCACGGCCTGCGGCCTCTCAGGGCCAGGCGGGTCGCGGCGAGCACGGCCCGGGCGCGCTCGGTCGGGTCGGGCAGGTCTTCGCGCAGACGTCGCGACAGGACCTCGGCCGAGAGCGCGGCGCGAGGAGCCCGGGCGTCGAGCACGTCGAGCAGCTCTGCGAGAGGCAGCTCCCCCTCGCCCGGGAGGCAGCGACCCTCGAGCGCCTCCTCGAGGTGGTCGTCGCCACCGACTGCCGGAGCGTCGCAGATCTGCACGTACGGGAGCAGGGCCGGGTCCACCGCGGCCAGGTCCGCAGGTGTGGCCCCGGACCGTGCCAGGTGGAGGGCGTCGACCAGGACTCCGGCGTTGGGCCGTGCCGCGGCGTGGACCACCGCGAGTGCCGTGACCAGATCGGGGATGGCGAGGAACGGCATGAACTCGACCACGCAGCTCACCCCGAGCGGTGCGGCCAGGTCGCAGAGCTCGGCGAAGCGCCCGGTGAACGCGGGCTGCTCCACCCCCAGCCCGACCACCAGCACGTGGCGGGCACCGAGAGCGCCGGCCGCCTCCACCAACTGATGCCCGTGATCGCCGGTCGGGGTGACGAACACCGCCTCCACGTCGAGCACCACCACGCCGGTGTCGTCCGCGCGCCGGCGTGCCTCCCGGGCGGTGGCGGCGCTCCAGCTCTCGGGGTCGACGGCCACCCCCACCCCCGGCCAGCCGGCTTCCGCCGCGGCCGCGATCGTGCACGGTGGGTCCAGCTCGCGCACGGTACCCGCCGCCAGGGCGAGCAGGCGCTCGGGGCGGACGCCGGAGGAGGTCTCGGCAACCGTCACCGGCGCCCTCGTCCTCGGCTTCGTCCCGACTGCTCGGCATCGAGCACGGAGCGGGCCGCCAGAGCCAGGAGCCGTCGGGCCCGTGGGACGGACGCGCCGTTGAGCCGGAGGTGCTCCCACGCCTCCCACGACAGCACGAGGTCCACCAGATCGAGCAGGTCGCGACGGGAGCGTCCAGCCAGCGCGGCCAGCTCGGGGGCGAGTGTGCGAGCGAGCTCGCCGCGGAGGCGGTCGCGGCTCACCTTCGTCCGTTCGGCCACGCGGTCGGAGCGCTTGGCGTACACCGGTGCCACGCGCCGCATCGGGGTGATCGCCTCGAACAACCTGGCCCGCACCGCGACCAGCTCGTCGAGGCGGGTCTCCAGGGGTCCGTCGGGTGGCACCGAGACGACGTACCGGGCGAACCTCTCCTCCAGCCTGTCGATGGCTGCGTCGAACAGGCCATCGCGCGACTCGAAGTGGCGGAACAGCGAGCGCTCCGAGATCCCGGCGCCGGCAGCGACTTCGGCGGTCGTCGGCACCTCGCCGGCACCGATCAGCTCGACGATGCTGTCCAGCACCACCTGGCGTGTGCGCTCGGAGCGCGCCCGCCGGCCGTCGGTCGCGGCGGAGCCGGCGGGGGTGAGGGTCGTCGAACGGCTCACGAAGTCATCCCCCCGAGGCCGACGAGGGCCCGAGCGTGCTCCAGCTCGCCGAGGTGGCGGATGCCGTGCTGGTAGATCCAGCACTCGACGGCGTCCACCCGCAGGATCTGCTCGTCGCGCACCACGCGGTGGATGTAGGCGTTGCGTGCGTTCGGCGGGAACACGCCTCCGAAGAGGACCTCGCCCAACAGCTCCGGATCGAGGTCGTCGAGCCACGCCTCGGTGGCAGCGAACACCTCGTGGCAGAACGCCACCAGCGCGCCGTAGTCAGCGACGTGCTGGGCCATCATCTCATCGACGGTGGTGTCCTTGCCGATGTCGTCGACGGCGATGCCGGTGCGCTCCGCCCAGGCACCCTCGGTCCACCGCATCGGTGACGCCGAGAGGACGGCCCGGGCGAAGTCCTCCATGCGGGCCATGTGGTTCACGGTGAACGCGATGGGCAGCACGCCGTCGCGCTCGACGTGGTTCACGTGCTCAGGTCCCATGGTGGCCAGGGCCTCGAGCCACAGCGCGTGCATGCCTCGGATCCGACGCTGCAGGGAGTCGAGGTAGGTCGACCAGGCCGATCCGCCCGGGACCGGGGGAGCGTGCTCCGGGTGCCAGTCGGTGGCATCGGTGGCCGTCTCCACGGAGGACGGGTGTGGCATCGAGGCTCTCCCTGTCGTGCCCGTTGCGGGCTCCGGTGATTACTGTCATAGTGACTGACAAAAGTGTGGCTGTCCAGGGCACCCGTGCGGGCCGCCCTGTCCGACCGGGGGAGCTCGCTGTGAGCGAACGGGCCAGGAACGTCCTGTTGATCACCACCGACCAGCAGCGGGCCGACTCCCTCGGCGCGTACGGCAACCCGGTCTGCCAGACCCCCAACCTCGACCGGCTGGCTGACGAGGGAACCAGCTTCACGGCCTGCCGCACCCAGAACCCGTTCTGCCAGCCCTCGCGGGCCACCATCCTCACCGGCACCTACCCCTCCACGCACGGGGTGGTGTTCAACGGCCGTGACCTGCCCGACGAGCAGCTGGCCCGTTCGTTCGCCGGCACATTGTCGCAGGCGGGCTTCGAGACCTCGCTGTTCGGCAAGGCCCACTTCGCTGTCCACCTACCCCTTCCATCCCACCGGCAAGCTCGAGTCGGTGGTGGGCTCGGCTTCGATGCCCGAGGGATGGACCGGGCCGTACGCCGGGTTCGACCATGTGCAGCTGATCCTCTTCGGCCACATGCTGCGGGTGGCCCCGCTGATGGGTTGGTGGAACTGGGCGTTCGGGCCCGCGCCGTTCGGCCTGCACTACGCGCGCGCTTCCTCCACGAGCAGAGCGTCGAGCACGGCAAGGAGCTGCTGCGTCTGATGCAGCCCGAGGCGGCGGGCGCGCGATGGGACGACACGCAGACGTGGCGGAACGAGATCCCCGAGGAGCTCCACCCGACCACCTGGACCGCCGACCGGGCTGTCGAGTGGATCTCGCAGCGCCCGGCCGACGGACGCCCCTGGATGTCATGGGTGTCGTTCACCGACCCCCATCACCCCATGGACCCACCGGGTCGGTGGTTCGACATGTACTCGCCGGACGACGTCCGCGAGGTCCTACCGGTGCGCGACCCGGACGAGTTGGAGGGCAAGCCGCCGCTCCAGGCGATCTTCGCCCGGGGGTCGACGGTGGAGGAGATGCGTTGGGCGAACCCGGGCGGCGGGACCTACTCGGATCACGACCTCGCCAGGATGATCGCGGGCTACTACGCCATGGTCTCGCAACTCGACCACAACATCGGCCGGATCCTCGACGCGCTCCAGGCCACGGGCCAGGCCGAGGACACGCTGGTGATCATGACCACGGACCACGGTGAGCACCTCGGGGACCACAGCCAGATCTTCAAGAGCCCGATCCACTACGACGGCATCCTCCGGCTGCCCCTCATCGTGCGGGGACCCGGCTTCGAGCCCGGGGCCGTGGTGGACGATCCGGTGGGGACCATCGACCTGGCGCCGACCATCTTCGAGGCGACGGGCGTGCCTGCGCCCGACCACCTGGAGGGCCGATCGCTGCGCGACCTCGACCGGGAGTGGACCCTGACCGAGGACGACTTCGACATCGCCATAGGCGACGGGCTGCGCATCCCGCTCCGGACCATCTGCACCCACCGGTGGAAGATCAACGTGTACCTGGAGGGACCGTGGGGTGAGCTCTACGACCTGGTCGACGACCCCGGAGAGATCGTGAACCGTTGGGACGATCCCTCCTGCGCGGCGATCAAGGACGAGCTGCTGGGTCTGGTGAAGGACCAGACCCGCTTCTCCCCGGTGATACTGCCGGCGGTCGGCCTGGTCGCGTGACGGCTCGCGCCGAGCTGGACGGCTACCGGGCCGGCAGCCCGTGGCCGTGCGAGGACGGCGGTCCGATGCGACGTCAGATCCCTCACCCGTTCGGCGACGCCGACTCGGGCTTCGACCTGGCCGGCGGGGGCGGGGACCTGGCCATGACCGCTTCGCGGTCGAACCCGATGTGCTGCATGGTCGTCACCCGCGATCCCGGAGAGCTGTACCTCATGGGCCACACCATCGGCCCCGACACCGTCTCCTGGCTGGAGCGCATCGACCCGGAATCGCTCGAGGCGACCCATCGCTCACCCGACCTGGCCGGTGGACCCTTCTGGCCGGGCGGAGTGGCCGCGCACGCCAACGGCGACCTCTACCTCACCTACGGCCGGTGGTGCCACCGACTCGATGCCGGCTGCGGGCCGGTTGCTTCGCGGGAGCTTCCGGCGCCTCGTCCCTACAACTCCCTCGTCGTGCTCCCCGACGGGCACCTCGTCATGAAGGACTTCGGAGGAGGATCGGGTGCCCAGGCACTTCCCGACGGCGAGAGCTGCGAGGTGCTGGTGCTCGAGCCGGAGGGCTTGGAGATCGTGGCCCGGTGCCGGCTGGCCGAGGGATCCATCGCCCGCCTCTCGCTTCACGTGCCCGACGACAGCACCCGACCTGTCGAGGTCGTGGTGGTGGGCGACACCCATCTGGTCCGCCTGGCGTGGGACCCGGCCTGTCGGGCGCTCCTCCCGGCGGAGGCGCGGGCCCGGTACAGGACCGTCGAAGGGCAGGGGTTCGGATGGGACGCCACCCTCGTGGCGGGGGCCGCCTGGTTCCTGGACGACGGCGAGGGCACCGAGGGCTTCGGCGGCTGCTTCCACGGAAGGGGGGTTGCGACGGCTCCTCTCAGGCTGTGGCGGGCTGACCTGGCCACCGGCGAGCTCTCCTCTGTGGAGGTGAGCGGTCTGCCCGGCGGCATCGTCGCCAACCCCCCGTCGGTCGACGAGGTGAACCAGGTCGCGGTGGGATACGACTCGGGCAACGGCGTGATCGCGGCTTGGGCGATCGACGGTGAGGGGTTCGTGGACGAGTCGCCGATCTGGCGTCACGACCAGGACCAGGCAGGGCACATGGTCCTGTTCCCGGGCACCGGAGAGCTCGTATCCTTCGACTTCGACCGCGACCGGGGGATCGATCAGCTGGTGGTCCGCCAGGTCGTCACGGGTGAGGAGCTGGGCCGGGTCGACACAGCGTCGCCCCTGCAGCACGTGGTGTTCCCGGCAGTCGGCTGGTCGGGCGACGTGTACACGACCAGCTTCGCCACGGTGAGCCGGATCTCGGTCGAGCGGTAGCACTCGACGCCGTGGGCCTGGCTTCGCCCCGCCTGGTGCAGCGGGACCTTCGGCCCTGTGGGAATGGCCGACAGCAGTGGCAAGTTGACTCCATGAGCGCCGTCGCGGCGTGATCCAGCCTCGCCGACGAAGGAGACCGAGGATGACGGACACCCGGACCGGGGTATCGATGGACATCGGGATCGACGAACCCGATCGTAGGCAGATCGCGGAGAGCCTCTCGCGGCTCCTGGCCGAGAGCTGAGCCACCGATGAGCAACCAGGAGACGGGTCCGGTCACGACCACCGACGAAGAGCAGGCGCCCGCGATGGGCTGCCCCGTGCTGCACCACTCGCACTCGGCAACCGGTTCGATGACGAACCAGCACTGGTGGCCCGAGCAGCTGAACCTGCGGGTGCTGAACAAGAACTCCCCGCAGATCGATCCCATGGACGACGGCTTCGACTACGCCGCGGAGTTCGAGAGCCTCGACCTCGCCGTCGTGAAGGCTGACATCGCGGACGCCCTCACCACGTCGAAGGAGTGGTGGCCGGCTGACTACGGACACTACGGCCCGCTGATGATCCGGATGGCCTGGCACAGCGCGGGCACCTACAGGACCCACGACGGTCGAGGAGGCGCAGGTTCCGGCACCCAGCGCTTCGCGCCGCTCAACAGCTGGCCCGACAACGCCAACCTCGACAAGGCACGCCGGCTCCTCTGGCCGGTGAAGCAGAAGTACGGGCGGAAGCTCTCCTGGGCCGACCTGATGATCCTCGCGGGCAACGTCGCCTTGGAGACGATGGGGTTCGAGACCTTCGGCTTCGGTGGCGGGCGTGAGGATGTGTGGGAGCCCGAGGAGGACATCTACTGGGGCCCGGAGGACACCTGGCTGGGGGACGAGCGCCACACCGGCGACCGTGAGCTGGCCGACCCGTTGGGCGCAGTTCAGATGGGTCTCATATACGTGAACCCGGAGGGCCCGAACGGCGAGCCGAGCGCTCTCGCGGCAGCGAGGGACATCCGCGAGGTCTTCGCCCGGATGGCGATGGACGACGAGGAGACCGTCGCCCTCATCGCCGGTGGGCACACCTTCGGGAAGTGCCACGGCGCGGCTGACGCGGAGCAGTACGTCGGTCGTGAGCCCGAGGGAGCGAGCCTCGAGGACCAGGGTCTCGGCTGGAGCAGCACCTTCGGAAGCGGCAAGGCCGGTGACGCGATCACGAGCGGGCTCGAGGGAGCTTGGACGCCGACGCCCGTGAAGTGGGACAATAGCTTCTTCGAGACGCTGTTCCGGTACGACTGGGATCTGGTCAAGAGCCCCGCAGGAGCCTGGCAGTGGATACCCACCGATCCCGCTGCGGCCGACACCGTGCCCGATGCCCACGACGCCTCGAAGCGGCACGCTCCGATCATGTTGACCACCGACCTCGCCCTGAGGATGGATCCGATCTACGAGCGGATCTCGCGACGCTTCCTCGAGAACCCCGACGAGTTCGCAGGTGCCTTCGCACGGGCGTGGTTCAAGCTCACCCACCGGGACATGGGCCCGATCACGCGGTACCTGGGTCCCGAGGTCCCCGACGAGCAGCTGATCTGGCAGGATCCGGTCCCCGCGGTCGACCACGAGCTGGTCGACGACCGGGACGTGGGGGACCTGAAGGCCACGATCCTCGCGTCTGGCCTCACCGTGGGACAGCTCGTCTCGACCGCCTGGGCCTCGGCGTCGACCTATCGCGACAGCGACAAGCGCGGCGGGGCGAACGGGGCCAGGATCCGTCTCGCGCCGCAGCGGGACTGGGAGGTCAACGACCCCGCCGACCTGGCGGAGGTGTTGACCATCCTCGAGAAGGTCCAGTCCGACTTCAACGCATCGCGGACAGGTGGGAAGCGGGTCTCGCTCGCCGACCTGATCGTTCTCGGCGGTTGTGCCGCGATCGAGGTAGCGGCCGCCGAGGCCGGCCACGACGTGGTCGTCCCCTTCTCCCCGGGGCGCAGCGACGCCACCCAGGAGTGGACGGACGTGCGGTCGTTCGCCGTGCTCGAACCGACTGCCGACGGCTTCCGCAACCACCTACGACCGGGTGACAAGCGTCGGGCAGAGGACGTGCTCGTGGACAGGGCGAGTCAGCTCACCCTCACCGCTCCGGAGATGACCGTGCTCGTCGGCGGGCTCCGCGTCCTGGGAGCGAACAGCGGGGGCACCGGGCACGGCGTGCTCACCCGGCGGCCCGGGGTGCTGAGCAACGACTTCTTCGTGAACCTGCTCGACATGGCCACGGAGTGGCAGCCGGCCACCGCCGAGCACGTCTACGAGGGCAGGAGCAGAGCGACGGGCCAGGTCACATGGACGGGTACAGCTGTCGACCTCGTCTTCGGGTCGAGCTCTCAGCTCCGGGCGATCGCCGAGGTGTACGCCTCGGCGGACGCAGAGCGGAAGTTCGTGGACGACTTCGCGGCGGCATGGTCCAAGGTGATGGACCTCGATCGCTTCGACCTGGGCTGACACGGCGCGCGGCCCGGTGAGGCCACAGCGGACTCAGGTCTGGTCCGCGAGCCCGACCAGATCGGCCGACAGCTCCCACAGACGGGCGGCCGCCTCGGGATCCCGTGCCCAGGGGGCGACCGCGTTCGCTCGCGCCGCGCCTCCCTCCATCGGCACGCCGAGGGCACAGTCTGCGAGGTACGCGCCGCCGTGGTCCACCAGCTCCGACGCGGTCGCAGCCCAGACCGTGGTCGCCGCCCCCGCCTCGACCGACTTGAAGGACATCCCGCCTGGTTCGCCGTCACCCGCGCCGGAGGCCGAGTCGGCCGCGGCCCGGCGGGTGCGCTCGGCGAGCCACGCGAAGTCGGCATCGGTCATGTGGCGCGCGAGCGGGGTCATGATCACACCGGGGTGCACCGCGTAGGCGTGGAGTCCCTGGCCCGAGCACCTGCGGTCGAGCTCGAGGGCGAAGAGGGCGTTCGCGGTCTTCGACTGGCCGTAGGCCGTCCAGTTGAAGTACTCGGTGCGCTCGAAGTTGGGGTCGTCCCAGAGGATCGGCGATTCCAGGTGGCCCGCGGATGACAGGCACACCACGCGAGGGGCGGGTGCTGTCAGGAGCGCAGGAAGGAGCAGGTTGGTGAGGAGGAAGTGGCCGAGGTGGTTGGTGCCGAACTGCATCTCGAAGCCGTCCGCCGTGCGTGAGAGCGGGCAGGCCATGACGCCGGCGTTGTTGACCAGCAGGTCGATGCGCGGGTGGTCGGCAACGAGTGTCGCGACGGAGTCCCGGATCCCGGCGAGGGAGGCGAGGTCCAGGTGCAGGGTGCCGACCTCGGCGCCGGGAACCTGTTGGGCGATCACCCCGAGCGCATCGGTGAGCTTCGCGTCGTCGCGGGCTGCGAGGACGACCTTGGCGCCATGAGCCGCGAAGGCGCGGGCGGTCTCGAGGCCGAGCCCGCTGGTGGCGCCGGTGACGACGGCCACCTTGCCCGTGAGGTCGACCCCCGCGAGCACATCTTCTGTCGTGGTGTCGGGTCCGAACGCCATCGCTGCCTCCGTTCAGTGGTACGGGTCAGAGGCTAGGGGGCGTGGCCGGTTGCGTGGCGAGGCTGGTCAGCAGGTGTTCGGCGACGGCCTCGAAGATCGGCGCCTCGCGCCGGAGCCGGGCCATGAGCATCGCTCCCTCGAGGCTGCTGATCACGGTCTTCGCCACGTCGGCTGGATCGCCGTCGAAGCTCAGTGCACCCGAGCCGCGTCCCGCGTCGAGCACCCCGGCCAACCAGTTCTCGTTCATCCGGAAGAACTGCAGGACAGCCTCCCGGACGGGCACGGGAAGCGTCTCGTGCTCGGCCGCGAGCATGCCGCACAGGCACATCCGGTCACCGCTGAGCACCTTGCGATACAGGTCGACGTACGCGCCGAGCTTGGCTGGGCCGTCGCTCTCGCCGGAGTCCAGGTCGGCGAGTGCACCGGCGAAGCGCTCGGTGTACCGATCGATGAGGGCCTCGCCCAGCTCGGCCTTCCCGGCGAAGTGGTAGTGGAGGGCAGCATTCGTCACGTCGAGCTCACGAGCGATGTCTGCGTAGCTGAAGCCGTTGAAGCCTCGGGTCTGGACGAGGTTCTCCGCGATGTCGAGGGCAGTCGCTGCGGTCGCGCCCCTCTCTCTCGTGCCCTTGCCCATGCATGCTCCCCTTGACGACTGACCTATTAGTAAGTAAGTATCATAACCTCGCCGTATGACCGGCGGCGAGAGTGTCAACAGGGGGTGACGTCATGGGACAACAGACAGAGCACCGGAGCTTCGCGGAGCCGGACGACGAGCGGCCGTTCCCGCGCGGTCGTGCGGAGATCGTGAAGATCGGGGGTGCCGAGATCGGGAGGCTCGTACTCGAGCCCGGCTGGCGGTGGTCGAACGACGTCAAGCCGATCGCCGGTACCGAGAGCTGCGAGGCTCCGCACTTCCAGTACCACGTCAGCGGGCAGCTGGCCGTCCGAATGGACGACGGCACCGAGCTCGTTGCGGGCCCCGGTGACGTGACCTCGCTCCCCGAGGGTCACGACGCGTGGGTGGTCGGTCCCGAGCCGGTCGTCGTGATCGACTGGTTCGGGGCGTCGAGCTACGCGAAGGCCTAGGGGTCCGTCGGTGTCCATCGACGAGGACGTGGCGGGTGTCGTCGCTGCCTTCCAGGAAGCATGGGGTGACCACGACCTGGATGCAGCGGTGGGGATGCTCACCGACGACTGCCTGTTCGAGGCCACCGGCCCGGCGCCCGACGGCGCTCGACACGTCGGCCCGGATGCCCTCTGCGAAGCGTGGAGGCCCATCTTCGAGGATCCGAACAGCTCGTTCGAGACCGAGGAGATGATCGGCGTCGGTGACCGCGTCGTCGTGCGCTGGTGCTACCGCTGGGCTGGAGGTCACGTTCGCGGCGTCGACCTGCTGCGGGTGGACGGCTCGAGGATCGCCGAGAAGCTCTCCTATGTGAAGGGGTGAGGCGGGAGATCCGAGCAGTGATCGGAGTACGGTGACGGCATGGGCGATGCCGTGCTGGCGTGCGTGGACGGTTCGGAGCTGTCGTTGCAGGGGGTGGCAGCGGGGTTGGAGCTGTTGGATGCACGCCTCACCCCCATAGTGGTCATCGCCATCCCCGCCCACGACCCCACACTCGTCACGGGCACGGGCTTCGCCGGTGGGACCATGACCGCGGAGGAGTACGACCAGATGGCGGCCGACCAGCGGGCCGAGGGTGAGCGGGTGGCGCGCGAGGCAGCCGTCGCGCTGGGTCTCGCCGAGGCAGAGATCCGGGTTGTGCGGGGAGCGGCGGGCCCGGCCATCTGCGAGCTCGCCGCCGAGTTGGGTGCCGCAGCCGTCGTATGCGGAACCCGGGGCCGAGGTGGGTTCCGCCGTGCCGTGCTGGGGTCGGTCTCCGACATCATCGTGCGCCAGGCGCCCTGTCCGGTGATCGTCACGAGCCCGGCAGGGGTCGAGGAGAGCGCCTGACGAGGTGCTACGGGTCCAGAGCTGCTCGCCCCTCGAGGATCCATGGGGTCGCTTCACCGGCGAGGTCCCTGAGACGGCTCTGGAAGTGGATGATGTCATCGTCGCCGAGCAGGCGGTCCCAGTCCCGCGTACCTCCCTCGCGGAAGAAGCGTGCAGGGTCGTGCCACAGTCCCGTCCTCGCCTCGGGAGCGGTCTCTTCCGCATGGCTCCTCATCTGCTCCAAGCCGGCGGCGTCCACCAGCGCAGGCCAGCGCTCCTCGGCGACGGTCACCCCGAGCACCGCGGCGACACGACGCATCTCCGAATCGAGGTCGTTCCACAGGTCGGCGTAGTGGAACAGCTCCACGTTGGGTCGCCGGCGGGCCACCCAGTAGGTGCGGACCTGCTGGCAGTAGTCGGCGAGGCCGTAGGGCCCGCTCCCCACCGGCTCGAGGTTGTTGTCGATGAACCACCGGAGGTACGCGCCGGGTTCGGCCGGCTCGGCCTCGCGGCCGGGAGCCGGAGGAGGCAGGGATCCGGTCGCGGCCAGACGGAGCTCACGGGCGCGGCTCTGGTCGGTGTTGGCCCGGTGGTCGCGGTCCGAGAGAGCCACGTCGAGCGGGTGGCGGATCATCGCCAGATAGGTGACGTCTTCGTCGGCTGGGAGACCGTCCAACGGGGTGTGGGTCTTGATGAACCGCCGGTGCACCTGGGCCTCGAGCAGTCCGAACACCTCTTCTTCTGTGCGCGTGAGCATGTCGAGCCAGGGCGAGATAGCGCTGATCGGCGCGCCGAGGTCGGTGCGACCGAGGAGCAGCATGCCGACGATCTGCTGCATCCAGGTGGTGCCGCACTTCGACGGCGTGGTGATGATCACGTCACCAGCTCGCAGGGGGAACCGCTCCCAACGGGAGCTCTCCGCGAAGAAGCCGTGATAGCGGCGGCTCGGACCGGTCCTCACCTCGTCGAGTGCCGGGTCGTGCTGCTCAGCCGGCCCAGGGACCGACGCCGCCGATGCGCTCGGGGGTGATGTGGATCACGCGCCCGGCTGGGGGATCGTCGAAGGGCGGGAACTTCGCGCCGGGACCGATGTAGACCTGGGCCAGCTCCTGGAGCAGCTCGGGAGCTCCGCCCTCGACCAGTCGGGCGGTGCCGTGCAGGATCAGGTAGTTGGCCATGCCGACCGGGTTCGTGCCCTCGGCCTCGACGGTGAGCGCCACCCGTGGGTCCCGGGCGATGTTGGAGATCTTGCGCCCTTGACCCATGTGGCCCACGACGACGTCATCGCCGTCCAGCCCGATCCAGACCACGCTGACCTGGGGGCTGCCGTCGGGGTTGGTGGTGGAGAGGTGCCCGAGCCGACCAGCGGTGAGAGCCTGGCGCACCTCCTCGGAGAGAACGACCACGATCCCATTCTCACACAGGTCCGGCCGGATCCCACGCGGCGCCCCGGGGCGCTCGGTGAGGACTGACACCTGCTCCCCGCCTACGCTTCCCGGCCATGTCGATAGCCATCACCGAAGACCACCGCACCCTGGCCGAGACGGCCGCCGACTTCCTCGCCAGGCGCGACGCTCGTGGCGACGGCCGGGCGCTGCTCGAAGCGCCTGCCGAGGAGCTGCCCTCCTGGTGGGAGGAGCTGGCCGGACTGGGCTGGCTCGGACTGCACGTTCCCGAGGAGAACGGCGGGTCGGGCTTCGGTCTGGAGGAGCTGGTGGTGGTGGTCGAGCAGCTCGGTCGCGCCGTTGCGCCGGGGCCGTTCGTGCCCACCGTGATCGCAGCGGCTGTGCTGGCTGCGGTCGGCGGCGAAGCGGCCGCCGAGCACCTTCCGGGACTCGCCGACGGCTCGGTGATCGGAGCGGTGGCACTCGGCGGCGAGGTCACGGTGAGCAGCGGAGCCGCTTCGGGATCGGCGGGGATCGTGCTGGGCGGCGGTCTGGCCGGCCTGCTGCTCGTGGCCACCGGCGACGACGTGGCCGTGGTGCCCGTCGGCGAGGGGGTGAAGGTCGAGGTGCCTGCGAACCTGGACCCGACCCGGCGCAGCGCGCGGGTGATCCTCGACGGCGCGCCCGCGACGGTGCTCCCGGGAGCCCGGCGAGCGCTCACCGACCTCGCCCGATTGATCCTCTCCGCCGAGGCGGTGGGCATGTCGCGTGAGTGCACCGAGATGGCTGCCGAGTACGCCAAGGAGCGCATCCAGTTCGGTCGGCCGATCGCCACCTTCCAGGCGGTGAAGCACCACTGCGCCAACATGGCAGTCGCCACCGAGCTGGCCACCAGCGCGGTCTGGGACGCTGCCCGCGCGGCCTCCACGGGCGGCGACCAGCTCACCTACGCCGCCGCGGTCGCCGCGACGCTTGCGGCACCGGCAGCCGACCTCTGCGCCAACCTGAGCACCCAGGTCCACGGCGGCATCGCGATCACATGGGAGCACGATGCGCACCTCTTCATGCGACGCGCCACCGTGCTGCGCGGAGTCCTCGAAGCCGAAGCTGCGGCAGCCGAGCTCGCCGACCTCGTCCGTCAGGGCGTCACCCGCGCCCGAAGCATCGAGCTGCCACCTGAGGCCGAGGTGATCAGAGATGAGGTGCGCAGCTTCGCAGAGCGCGTGAAGGGCCTCTCCGCGGCGGAGCAGCACACCGAGCTCGTCGAGTCCGGCTACACGGTTCCGCACTGGCCGAAGCCCTGGGGACGCGAAGCCGGTGCTGTCGAACAGCTGGTGATCGAGCAGGAGTTCGCGGCCGCGGGCATCGCACGCCCCTCGTACAGCATCACCGGGTGGGTGATCCTGACGCTCGTGCAGCACGGCACGGAGGACCAGCTGGCACGGTGGATACGCCCGGCCCTGGACCAGGAGGTGATGTGGTGCCAGCTCTTCTCCGAGCCGGAGGCGGGTTCGGATGCGGCCGGGGTGAAGACCCGGGCCACGCGGGTGGACGGCGGATGGCTGCTGAACGGTCAGAAGGTGTGGACCAGCGGAGCGCACCTAGCCGGGATGGGCCTCGCGACCGTCCGCACGAACCCGGATGCGCCGAAGCACGAGGGCATCACGACGATGGTCATCGACATGCACGCCGACGGCGTCGAGGTGCGGCCGCTGAAGATGACCACCGGTGGCTCCGAGTTCAACGAGGTCTTCTTCACCGACGTCTTCGTTCCCGACGACGACGTGGTCGGGCCTGTCGACGGTGGTTGGACGGTGGCTCGGGCCACCCTAGGCAACGAGAGCGTGAGCATCGGCGGGGGCGAGGGAGGCATGTCGATGCCCCCCTCTGCCCTGATCGCCCCCTACGACGCCCATCCCGAGCGGGTGGCCGGGGGTGCCGAACGAATCGGGCGCTACGTCGCCACCCATCAGGGGATGGGGCTGTTGAACCTGCGCAGCGCGAACAGGGCCGTGGCCGGCGGAGGACCCGGGCCCGAGGGGGCCATCACGAAGCTGGTCCTCTCCGAGCTGGGCCACGAGGCAGCCGCGCTCCTGAGCCAGCTCGGCGGTCCCGACGGCGCCTTCATGGAGGGCCCGTCGACGATGACCAACTTCCTCGTGCTCATGCACCGTGGGATGTCGATCGCCGGCGGCACCTCCGAGATCAAGCGCAACCAGATCGGCGAGCGCATACTCGGTCTCCCTCGTGACCCGCTGATCAAGTAGGGATCGGAAGACGAACCTCTCACCTTGGAGTTCGGGGGTGGTGCCACCCGACTGAAACGTGTTCTAGTTTCGGGTAGCATCCTGGGTGGACAGCTGAGCTCCTGTCGAGTGACGGAGGTGACCATGGGCGACCACGCGGACAGCGATCTGCGCTCCGCTGAGGATCTCTACAGGGCGCGAACGGAGTTCGATTCCGTGGCCTGGGGGTCGCACTGCGTCGACTGCTTCCCGAGCAACTGCCGTTACCGGGTCTTCGTCAAGGACGGCAAGGTGGTGCGGGAGGAGGTGCCCAACCCCCGCCCCGATCGCCCGCAGCCGAAGGGGTTCCCCGACGACTCACCCCGAGGGTGCAACCGCGGTGCGGCGTGGAGCGCGCAGCTCGACGCGGGCGACCGTCTGCTGCACCCGATGCGAAGGGTGGGCGAGCGCGGTTCTGGGGAGTGGGAGCGCATCAGCTGGGACGAGGCGCTCGACGCGGTCTCCGACGGGATCATCGATGCGATCGCCGAGCACGGATCGCAGACCATCCTGCGCGAGGGGACTCCCGAGATGGCCGCGACCATCGCCTGCGAGCGCCTCATGGAGATGCTCGGCGGGACCAGCACCGACGTCAACGGCGCGCTGGCCGACTTCGCACCCGGGCTGCACCTGACGATCGGGCACTCGCACATCTACCAGGACGAGCCGTCGTTCTTCCTCGCCGACACGATCCTGATCTGGCACGCGAACCCCGTCTACACCTACGTGTCCTTCTACCACTACCTCACCGAGGCGCGTTATCGCGGTGCACAGGTGGTGATCATCAGCCCCGATGTCAGCCCGAGCCACATGCACTCCGACGTGCACATGCCGGTTCACCCGGGCAGCGACCCGGCGCTCGCGCTGGCGATGTGCCAGGTGATCGTCGCCGAGGGGCTCGTGGACGCACGAGTTCGTTCGCGACCAGACCGATCTGGCTCTGCTGGAGCGCACCGACACGCAGCGGTTCCTGAGGGCATCGGACCTCGCCGAGTCGGACCGCGATGACCAGTTCTTCCACCTGACCGGGGACGCGGAGGTCGTCGAGGCGAGCCGTGCCGACCTGCTGCCCGACGGGTACACGCCCTCGCTGGACGGCGAGGCCGAGGTGACCCTCGCCGGCGGGGAGCGAGTCCGCGTGCGGCCCGCGTGGTCACGGCTCGTCGAGATGCTCGAGGAGTACCGGCCCGAGGAGTCGGAGGCGATCACGGGAGTGCACCCAGAGGTGGTGCGAACCGTCGCACGCCGCGTCGCCGGAACGAAGACACGCCTGTGGATGGGGATGGGCTCGAACAAGGCGTACCACTCCGATCTGTACCAGCGGACGATGCTCCTGCTGCTGGCGATCACCGGCAACTGGGGTCGGGTGGGCACCGGGTTCCAGCACTGGGCCAACGCCCAGATCGATGGCTGGATGCTCACCAGCTCCAAGCCGCGGCCCGGCCCGGAAGGGGCCGAGGAGATCCTCTCCGCCCTAGAGGGGTTCAGCGAGATCCTCCAGCTCGAGGACACCACCAAGACTCCCGAGATCGTCGCGTTCGAGGTGATGCGCTCAACCGTCAAGGGCCCACGCCCCTCGATGGTGCCTCCGGCCTTCCTCTGGTACTGGCACTTCGGCGGCGATCGCCTGTGGAACCGCCCCGGGTACGGCGACGCGGTCGATGAATCGCAGCTTCGGCGAGTACCTCGAGGACGCGATGGCCGAGGGATGGTGGGAGACGGTCGTCCCGCTCGGTCCCGACAACCCACCGCGCGTCCTCATCGAGTGCGGCGGCAACATCGTGCGGCGTACCCGCGGCGGGCGCAACACCGTGCTCGAGCACCTCTGGCCGAAGCTCGACCTCGTGGTGACAATCGACATGCGCATGTCGAGCACCGCGCTGTGGTCCGACATCGTGCTGCCCGCCGCGCAGCACTACGAGAAGGTCAGCCTCGACATGCCGACCTACTACTTCACGATGACCGACGAGGCGGTCCCGCCCGCCGGTGAGTCGAAGCCCGAGTGGGAGATGTTCGTGGAGCTGTGCCGCGCCCTCGCGCGGAGGTCCGAGGCACGGGGCATCGAGTCGTTCACACACTCCGACGGCACCGAGGTCCGCTACTCCGACCTGTACGAGCGCTACACGCTCGGCGGCGCTCTGCTCACCGACGAGCAGCTCTACGACGAGATCATCCGCGACACCGCCTACTCGGGGATCATCCCGCCCGGGTCGGACCTCTCCACGATGCGAGAGCAGGGCCAGTACCGGTTCACAGACTGGGGGCGCGGCTTCATGGCCGTGAGCCATGCGGCGCCCTGGACCCCCGAGGACGAGGTCGCGAACCCTCTCGAGGACCACGTGCTGCGAGGGGCGCCGTACCCGACGCTGACCCGGCGGGCGCAGTTCCTGATCGACCACCCGTGGTTCGCGGAGGCCGGCGAGGACCTGCCGGTGCACAAGGACATGCCGGTGATGGGCGGGGAGCACCCGTTCGTGATCCTGTCGGGGCACAACCGCTGGTCGGTGCACGCGATGAACATGGGCAATCCGCTGCTGCTGCAGACGCACAGGGGCGAGCCGCACCTCGTGGTGAACCCGAGCGATGCGGCTTCGCTGGGGATCGGCGACCACGACCAGGTGAAGGTGTTCAACGACGTCGGGTCGTTCGTTGTCAGGGCGAAGCTCTCCGAGGGCCAGCGGCCGGGCTCGGTGACCATCTACAACGGGTGGGACCCTCACATGTTCGAGGGCTGGGGCGGCTCGAACGACGTCAGCCCTGGGATCGTCAAGCACCTCGGCCTCGTCGGGGGCTACGGCCACCTCGACTACGGGCCGATCGGTTGGCAGCCAGTCCCCGCCGACCGTGGCGTACGGGTCAGCCTCGCGCCGCTCGCCCGCCACTGATCAGATCTTCTGCCACCACTTCTCGATGCCCAGGTCGTCCGCGATGACCTGGAGCGCGTTGTAGCCGGGGCCGAAGGTGATGAACCCGTGCGGGTGCTGGGTGCTGCCGGCCATGTACAGGCCCTCGATGGGCGTGCGGTACTGGCCGAGCTCGGGAAGCGGGCGCTGGTCCAACATGTTGGCCAGGCTGATCTCGCCCATCATCCAGTCGCCGCGCACCATGTTGGGCAGCTTTCGGGCGATGTCGTGGGGGGTGAACACCGACCACTCGACGATGGCGTCGTCGTCGAGGTTCGGCGCATACCGCCGCCAGGCGTCGATGCAGCGCTGCCCGTACCAGCGGCCCTGGTCGTCCCAGGCCCCCTCGCCGCCGTCGGCCAAGGCGAAGGGGGCGAACTGGCGCAGCAGCCCCGTGGTGTGCCCCGGGGGGGCGTCGGTCGGGTCGTAGAGCGTGTTCACCGCGGCGTTGGGCCGAGGCTCGACGAGGCGTCCCCGGCGGATCTCTGCCCAGTCCTGGTTCAGGCGCTCGGTCGAGTCGATGCCCAGGTTCACCACCCAGGCCCGGTTCACGTCGGGGTCGAAGTCGGCCGCGGCGTACTCGGGGAAGGTGTTCATCGCCAGGTGCACCGAGAACAGCGACCAGTCCTTGTGGACGACCTTGGTCTTGACGTCGTGGGCGAAGTCCTCCGAGATCTCGCCAGGGTCGAGGAACTCCAAGAACGTCTGCTCGACCGAGACCGTCGAGGCCACGAGCTTTCGCGCTGCGATCTCGACTCCGTCGGCCAGGCGCACCCCGACCGCGCGGCCGTCTTCGACGACGACCCCGGTGACCTCGGCGTCTGACCACATCACCCCGCCGTGCTGGGCCAGGTCACGCCAAAGGGCGTGGGCGAGGCGGTGCGATCCACCCACGCACAGGTGCCAGTTGTCGATCTTGCCGACGAGCAGCGGGTAGCCGATGGCGAGCCCCGCCACGTCGTTGGTGTAGGAGCACACCGCCCCGTGGAACGCCAGGTGGGCCTTGATGCGGTCGTCTTTGAAGTGGCGGTCCAAGAACTGGTTGATCGTCTCGCGGCGCAGCTTCACCGACAAGAACTCCGAGCGGTCCTCCACCCCGAAGGTGGCCAGCGCCTTGGTGAGCTCTTTGACGTTGAGCGGCGGCTGGTACATGAGGGTGCCCAACAGCAGGTCGATGAACCCGTGGGCCTCGCCGTAGAGGCGGCTGAAGGTCTCGGCGTCCTCCTCGTTGAAGCGCGCCATCGACGCCAGGGTCTTGTCCATGTCGGTGTGGATCGTCAGCGCCCGGCCGTCGTCGAAGATCGAGGCCATCTGCACCTCGGGGCGCACGTACTCGATGCCGTGGCCCCTCACGTCGAGGTCGGCCACCGGCGGGGCCATGTCGACGAAGGTGTGGTAGTTGGCGTGGATGTTGTGCACGAACCCCGCCCGGGTCACCTCTTCGCTGCAAAGGCCGCCGCCCTCTTCGTGGCGGCGCTCCACCACCAGCACCTCGAGGCCCGAGCGGGCCAGGTAGGCGCCGAGGGTGAGCCCGTTGTGGCCGGCGCCGATGATGATGGCGTCGTAGGTGTCCTTCAGGGCCATCTCAGGATCCTCCGTAGGGGGGACGGCCCTTGGGCCAGGTGGTGTCCACGCCCTTCGAGTAGGCCTCCAACAGCACCTGGACCATCTCGGCCTGGCGCATGAGGAAGCGCATGTCGCCGCGCACCTTGATCGAGCCCGACAGCGCCGCGTCGATCGGGTCGGTCTCCGCGGCTGCGATCGAGTCGAACACCGACGCAGGCCCCGTGAAGCGGTAGTCCAGCTTCACCGTGGGGTCGTCTTGTTCGATCTTCGCGGTACCAGGCGCACTGGCCCGACTCCAGGCGGATCAAGAAGCGCAGCGTGTCGCCGTCGGCGACGTAGGGAGAGGACCCGTCGCCCACGATCTCGGCCTGGATGGTGAACGAGTCCGTCGGGGCCTCGGGGATCTGGGCCACCGCTGCGTTGATGGCCTCTTTGACCGCCTCGTACCACTCCGCTGTGTAGACGTCGGGCATCTCAGTATCCCCTCTCGGTCACGGGACTGGGCAGGTCCAGGTCCTCGGCGATCACCTTGTACGCGTTGTAGCCCGGCGCGGCGTGCACGCCGCCGCCCGGGTAGCCGGAAGGTCCGCACATGTACAGGCCGTCCGGCTCGAGGCGGTAGTCGGCTGCCTCGGGGAACGGCCGGTTCAGGCCCATCTGGTCGGGTGCCATGTCGCCGAGCAGGCAGTCGCCCTCCCACATCAGGTTCTTCCGCTCCATCTGGTCGGGCGTGTACAGCTTCATGGCGATGACGTTGTCGTGGGTCATGTTGGGCGCGAACTCCGTCCAGCGGCTCAGGAACTTCTCCATGTAGGAGACACGGATCTCGGCCCACTCCTCGGCGCCGAAGTAGCTGGCCATCGGGAAGAAGAACCAGCCGGTGGCCCAGTGCCGGCCCGGGGGCGCCTGGGACGGATCCCAGAGGCTGTTCACCCAGGTGCCGGCCGCGGGCTCGGGCAGCCGACCGGAGTGCGCGGCCCGGATGTAGCGCTCGACCTCCTCGGGCGTGTCGTAGCCGACGACCGTGTAGAAGCACTTGTCGATGTCGGGATCCCAGTGAGCCGACTTGTACGCCGGGGCGTCGTACAGGCAGAGCGCCGGGGTGGCGAGCACGCCGCTCGGCCCGTAGCGGAAGTCCTTGGCCCGCTTGTAGAAGAGCGGGCTGACGTGCTCCGGGCCGACCATGTCGACGACGACCTGGCGTACGTCCGCGTTCGTGGCGACACACGCGTGGCCCGGAACTCGCCCCGGCGGGGCTGACGCCGACCGCCGCGACCGTCCTCGACGAGGATCTTCTCGACCCTCGGTGTTCTCGAGCAGGTCGACCCCGTCGCGTAGCAGGCCTGCGTCATCGCCTTGGCCAGCGTGTGGGTGCCGCCCCATGGCGAGGCGGAAGCGCCCGACCATCCACATGAGCGCGGTCGGCACCATGCCGCCGGTGCCGGCCTGGTCGAGCGGCACGCCGAACTCGACGGCCATCCGGTACAGCAGCGTGCGCAGTTCCGGTGACTCGAACAGCTCGTCGATGACGTGCTTGGGCGACTTCACCGCGAAGTCGCGCCGATCCCCATGTCGCCGAACATGCTCGCCGAGGAGCGCCGCCTGCGCCTCGTTCATGCCCTCGAAGGGAGGGTTGTAGATGCCGAAGGCGAGCAGCGGGCCGAACTCCATCGTGCGCTTCTTCAGCTCGATGAACGTGTCGGCGTCGGCCTTCGAGTAGTGGGCGATCGACGCGTGGGTCTTGTCGAGCAGGTCGTTGCGGTGGAGCACGATCGGCGGCCGTCCGTCGGAGAACGCGATGCCCGCCTGGTTCTCGGGGCAGTGACGAGCGCAGCCCGCAGTTCTCGAGGTCGAAGTCCTCGATCATCGGGATGATGTCGAAGAACTCCATGTAGTTGGCGTGCAGGTTGAAACGGAAGCCCGACGTCGACGGGCTCCTCGGTGTTGACACCACCACCCTCCTCGTGGCGCCGCTCGACGATGAGGGTCTTCAGCCCCGCTCTCGCCAGGTAGGCGGCGGTGGTCAGGCCGTTGTGGCCGGCACCGATCACGATCGCGTCGTAGATGTTGTTCATGTAATCACCCCGATGGAGGGAGCGGGGCGATCGTTCACCCCGCGGGCTTGCTTCCCATTACAGGAACACGTTCTACCAGGCCAGCCGGGGGTAGTTCTGATGCAGGACACGCTGCACGAAGCTGAACCCCATCAAGTGATGAGCGTCACACCGGCTCGCTCACCTTCTCGATCTCCACGGCGACCTCCTTGGGTACGTGGTTCATGGACTGGAAGAAGATCTTGTAGCTCAGGTGGCCGTAGTCGCCGATCATGTTGGTCGGCTTCATCGGGCTGGGAGCCAGCGAGTTCTGTCCGCCCCGCCGGGGAACTGGTAGCCCTCCCAGGCGTGGTCACATGGCCTCGCCGGGCTGCACCGCCGGCGACACCTTCGCCTTGAGCAAATGCCCGACGTCGTTGAACACTCAGATCGTCGTCGGTCCCGGATACCCCTCTCACGCGTCCTCGCGGCTGATGTAGGCGACAGGGGGCACCACGTTGCAGCCGCAGCAGGTGCTCGTTGGCAGGCGGAGGATCGAGTGCTGGCTCCAACGGGTGTGGCCGCCGGTCAGCCGCAGAGGGTATCAGGGCCTCCGGCGGCGACCAAGCTGCCCTTGTGCACGCAGAGCTGCTCGCCGATCTCGAGGAACCAGGGGTGGTCCAGGTAGAACTGCTGGCGTCCGGTGAGCATTGTGGGCCACCGGGTTCTTGTCCTTCACGAACCAGTGGAACTGCATCGAGACAGCTCTGCGTGGTGATCATCACGGCGTTGAGTCCGAGGGCGAGGTGGAAGGGCTCGATCTCCTTGATCTTCACCATCCCGTCCTCGCAGCCTTCTTCCAGGCTGCTCGCCAGAGTCAGGTCGCCTGGTGATGAGCCAGTGCTTCAGGATGCAGGTCGGCACCACGACCTCGCCCTTGGGGCCCTCACCGTAGGTGCCGTCGGCACACATGTCGTCGTAGAGGCTCACCAGCGAGTGCTCGACGCATCGAGGAGTCCTCGTACGTGTCCACACCCCGTGCTTCGCCGCGCTCCTGGAGAGCCCTGGCGAGCATGAACGCGATGTCCCACTCGTGCTTCGACTCGTACAGCTCCGGGACACACACACTCGCCCACCACCACGTAAGGATGCAAGCTTGCGTGTACTTGATACCAGGCTTCTAGTAGTAGCCGCTCGCCGGG
>CAVOFX010000005.1:0-418975 GCA_963695115.1 uncultured Microthrixaceae bacterium
AGAACGCGGGTTCGATTCCCGTCACCCGCTCCAGCGTGAAGGCCCAGGTCAGCCCCGGTTTCGGGAGCCTGGGCCTTCGTCGTTCGAGGGCCCGAAACGCCCGGCGTGACCTTGGCGTGACCCTACGGATCGGTGGATGCTCACCCGCCGATTCCCCAGTTGCATCCGTCGGTGCCACGGGGCGAGTACGTCTCGTACCAGGAGCCGACGAGGTGGTTCGAGCAACCGTCGCCGGGGAGACCCCCCGGCGCGTACATCAGGCCGGCCGTGCCCTCGTCGATCATGCCGGGAGTCTCGTACAGGTAGAACGCCACCCAGCCGCCGTTCTCCTCACCGGTGCGGGCGCAGCGGTACTCGAACGGACCGACGAAGTGGCTGCCTCGGTAGCAGTCGAAGAACCCGCCCTCGTTCACGACGTCGGGTGTCGTCAGAACGCCCGACGCCTTGGCATCCATCGAGTCCTCCGCAAGCCGGACCCTTGTCGCCAACGGGACATCCGTGACGCCGAGCGCGACGAGGGCAACGCAGAACACTGACCACCCAGCGATCACCAGCCCTGAGCGAGTCGGGAACAGTCGGCGCACAGGCGCGACGCCGAACCCAACAGCGAGCACGCCGACGAGCGACATCAGGATCGGGTGTCGAGCGCCGGGATGCGCCAGGACGAATGCTCCACCGAGGAGCAGCGCCGCGAGCGATCCAAGTGACAGTAGGTCGCCCCACCAGCGACCCCGACGGACGAGGACGCCACCGACAACGAAGAGCGCACCCGACAGCGCTCCGACAACGAACACGCGGCCTTCGAGGAACACGTCCGTGTTCGCCCACGGGCCGACCATGATCCCAACGATCGCGACGAGACCGACCGCAAGAACGATTGCCCGCGAGCCGCATCCCGGTGCCTCGATGTGTGTAGGCGCTTCAGGAGATCTGTCGAGTGCCGCCACATGGATTCCAGTCGTCAGGCCTCACGTCTGAGGGGCGCTACGAGCTTACGAAGGAAGCACCAAGCCACGGCGTGAGGCGTCATCACTCCCTGAGGCCGTCACGTTCGTCGAGGTCGCTGAACATGTCGCCGCCCGGATCGGGACGCTCGCTGAGGGCCAAGCCAAGGGTCTGAAGCGCGACCCCGTCCATCGAACCCTCGCCATCCCCTGCCCACATCCGGATCCGGTCTCGCTCGCTCAGTAGCAGGTCGTGAGTCGATGTCCCAGGCTCCATCCATTCGAGCAGCCACTCGATCGAGTTCATCGTGCGTGCGAAGTAGTCAGACCTGTCGAGGTACTCGTCGAACTCGTCCATCTGTCGGCTCACCCAAGGCGTGAGGGCGTCGTCGGCTCGCTCGACTACTGCTGTCACCACCTCCGCCAGCCACGCATTCGGTCCGAAGGTCTCGACGAAGGCCGACTCGAAGTTGGGATCTGCAAGGGGATAGGGATCGAAGTCCCGGATCGCCACGTTGACGACCTCCCGCAACTCACGGGACATCAGGCTCGGCGAGATCCGGCTGTCGAGCCACATCCTCAAGACGAGTCGAACACCTGCGTCAGAGTCGAGCGGCATCCCGTCGTGGCCATACTCCCAACGGCCGAGCAGGTTCTCGAACTCGGCTTCACGTAGGAGCGCGACAACGGCAGCCGTCGAACACCGGTAGGCAAGGAACCGGACAATGATCCGGGAGTCGAGCTCGAAGCTCGGCCAAAGAGACTGCGGCCCTCCTCCAAAGAGCGCGGCGAGGAGCATCTCCTCGGGCTGAGGAGCCATTCGAACGAGGCGATCCCTCAGCCGCGGGTACAGCGCTGCGGGAAGTCGGATCGCGCCCCGGAGGTCCCGCGCCGCAGGTGACCTGTCTCACGATCGACTCGACAGGGGCAGAGTCGAGATACAGGTCAAGTGTCTGTGGGTCGCCAGCGAGGACGTCGTACGTCGCGTCGAGAATTGTGGGATGCCCGGCGGTCCAGGTGCAGCGATCCGCTCTGGTGAAGGTTCTCCGAGTCAGCCCTCCCGACAGCCTCGTCAATGATTCGGCGAGATCGTCGGGACTGATTCCGAAGCGCAGCGCTCCCACAGACGTGCCCATAGCAGCGGGCACCGGAGATTCGATCTCCCCGCCTTCAAAGGCAAGTAGGAAGAGCGAGTGCCTGAGCGGATCCGGGAGGGACCGAATCACGTCACACAGGTACTCCCTCGGCTCCTCGACGAACCTCGACACGTCGGCAGCACTCGATGGGTCGAGCGCCGCAGTCAACTGCGGTTCGGCCAATCGCCGAGCGGTCTCAGGCAGGAATCGCTGACTTGCCGCCGCCGCATGGAGGTGGACCTTCACCGCCGCTAGGAAGGAATCCGGCTGCCGACTGTGCTTCAGGTGGTTGTACACGATCAATCGGCGCTCAAGCGCCGTCAAGGCGTGAACGTCGATCACGACCTCACCTTCACGGGAGGCTGGGAGCTCGTCCCTCTTCAGCCGGGATCGCGCACTGGCGAACACGTAGTCCCTTGAGGTCAGCAGAAACCGCGTTCCTCGTCGCGTCGCCGACTGGATCTTCATGACAAGCCGGTTCCATCGGTCGACTGCTCCGTCGTCGAGAACCACACTCCCGAAGACGTCGTCAACGATGAACAGCTGATCGTGCCGATCCGGGTTCCAGTGGTTCTCGAACGCCTCGAGTGAACTGAGCCACAGTGGTTCGAGGTCCCAGCGATCGATGGCGTGGACGGCAATTGCCCTGGCAATGGCTGACTTCCCGCAGCCTGGTTGGCCGAGCAGGAGACAGAAAGCGTGCTCCTCGACCGCCGCGAGGGCGTCAAGGTAGGAGGCTGTCGGAACGAACGTCTCGAGCTGGTCTGAGAACTCCGCAAGCAGCGCAGCGCTTTGGCGGTAGATCCGATCGTCGAGAATCTCGGAAAGGTCACCCAGCCCATACAGGCGGGGAATCAATCCGCGCAGACGCGGGCTCTCGCCCAGAATGCGGTTCAAGTACTCACCACCGATGACCTGAGCTGCCTTGACGCCGAGCTCGACGATGCGTCCCTCGATTGCGGTCGCCATCGGAGCGGAGGTGCGGGCGTTCGTGTAGAGCCTGTAGGCGTCGATCGATCCGGCCGCGACCAAGGCAGCGATCTTCTCGTACTCCGGCTCGACATCTGACTTCCGAAGTCGTCGATCCGGCCTGGAGAAGTGCTTGCACTGAACCACAATGGTCAGCGATTCCCCTGCTGAGCGGAGGATTCCCCGCCCATCCTGCCCACCGTCAGGCCCCGCAGAGAAGGAGGCGAACGGAACGCCCAACTCGTCGCTACACGCTGTCAGGCAGAGATCCTGAAAGCTCCGCCAGCCCAGCGACTCCAACCGGAAGTCCATGGAACATCCTCGCGGGTACCTGCTCACGACCAGCCGGGACGCTCACTCGCACGGCCCTTCTCGCGCAAGCACGATGAGCTGATCTACAGCCAAGGCGATCGAAACGTCGCGCTCCCTCGTGGCGTGTTGGTAGCGAAGCGCGGCCTGTGGGCTGGAGTGGCCAAGGCGGTGCATCAGCTCCTTCGTCCCGGCGCCGGTGCTGGCGGCGAGAGTGCCGGCGAGATGGCGGAGGTCATGAAGGTGGACGTCGTCGAGGCCGAGCTGGTTGCGGGCGTTGGCCCACGCCTTCTGGAGCACGTGGGGTGCGAGCGGTCCGCCCTTCACGCCGGTGAAGACGTAGCCGTCGTCACCGGGTTGGGCGTAGGCGTCGACGTGGCGTTGAAGGTCGTCAATCAGTGCGGCGGGGATCGACACGGTGCGGCGGCCGGCGTCGGTCTTGGGTGGGCCGACGAGGTGGATGCCGTTGCGACTGAGCTGGCGTTGCTGCTCGACGGTCACGAGCGCTGACTCCAGGTCGAGGTCGACGCGGCGCATGCCGAGCATCTCTCCCTTGCGTATCCCGACGAACGCGGCCAGGAGCACGACCGATCGGAAGCGAGTCCCGACGAGGTCGGCGAGCTCGAAGGCCTGGGCGACAGTGACGATCGGTCGCTTCGAGGCTGGCTCGGTGCCGGCGCCCTTGATCGTGCAGGGGTTGGTGATCACGAGACCGTCCTCGACGGCGGTGCCCATGATCGTGCGGAGCAGCCGGTAGCACTTCGCCCCCGTGCAGGCTCCGGGACCATCCGGGCCGCGCATCTTCGCCGACCAGTTCCGCACCTGTGCGGTGGTGATCTTGGCGAGCGGGACGTCGCCGAAGGTCGGGAGGATGTGCAGCTCGAGTTGGTTGTCGTAGAGCTCACGTGTCCGCGGTCGCAGGGGTTCGCCGCGGCTCGTGAGCCGGGAGTCGAGCCACTTGGGCGCGTACTCGGCGAGCGTCGTGCCGCGAGCCCGCACCGCGAGGTGCTTGCCGTCGGCCTGTTCGGTGACGGAACGGGCGTAGGCCGCCTCGGCGGCTCGTTTGGTGGGGTGGGTCCCGAGGCTGACTCGGCGGCCATCGGGGGTGACGATTCGGACTCGGTATCGGCCCGAGGGGAGCTGGTCGACTCCGCCTCCGGCGCGGCGCTGGCGCGGCATGGTCTCCTCCAAGGAGGACAGCAGCACGGGGCTGCGTGATGGAGAGGACCGGTCTGCGCGCCGGACAAGGCGTGGAAGCCGCGTGAGCGGTGACCAAGTCGAGGCCACAAGCTGAGATCGTGGCGGGTACCCACTATGCCGCGGGACGGGCGCCATCTCGCGCCCGAAGGTCACATGGGCGGGTCCTGCCGGCTCATCAGGCTCTCGCCCACCCTCAATGCGGAGGTAACAACCCGGCTGACGCCCCCGCATCGATGGCGACACCTCTGGCCTCCGCGAGGCCGGTTCGACCTGTGGCAGATCCGAACTCATCCCGCCGCCACAGGATGGCCGGATCGAAGTTCGCGGACAACGAGCCACGCGCCTCTGGCGCAGATCGTGCAGCACTGACCAACGATGCCAGCACATCGTTGGACGCTTGGTGCACGTTCCACTCGATGAGGAACTCACCCGTCGCCGAAGCCAGAGCCTCCATCGGTGAGGCAACGCTGCGGATCGTCCAGCTGCGGCTCAGCCCGGCCTGGGCCTCGGCGATCCACTCGCCGTCGTCCCACGTCAGGACCTCGACGCCGTCGCAGACCTGGTCGACGAGCGTGGGCAAGTACCTCACGTCATGCAGGAGCACGGTCACAACCACTCCGTCCGGCATGTCCGCAGCGTACGAGACCTACAGACCTAGCGATCGACTGGACGATCGGACTTGCAGCTGATCGAGTCGCCGCTGGGTCGCCTGAACTCTCGCGGCAAGCTCGTCGTCGATCACCGAGGCCTGGTGCTCGAGGAGCGGCGGTTCGGGGGCGCCAGCCTCCTGGTGGAGCCTCGCTCGGACGGCGAGCGCGGAGTCGTGGCGAGGTGTGCGGGCGACCATCTCGGTGAGCGCCTCGGCGGGTTCGGTCGTGCCGGTGGGGTCGGGGATGACGGCGAGGTTCGTCTGGCGTCCTCGGGTCATGGCGACGTAGGCGTGGTTGCGGGTGGTGCCGGGTTCGAGGACGGCGATGCCGACGTCGACGGTGTCGCCCTGGTTGCCGTAGCCGGTGACGGCCCAGCCCAGCTCGACGTGCTGGGCGACGTAGCGGGCGGGCAGGAGGACGCGTCCTCGGTCGGGGTGGGTAACGGTGAGCGACCCGTCCTCGTCGATGGCGGCGACGGTCCATGTGTGGCGGTTGCGGACCTTCTCGTCGTCGGTCGGTGCGCAGGTTCGGGTCGTTGCGACGGGTGGCGATCTGGTCGCCCACTCGTGCGGTGGTGCCATCAGCGAGCCGTACGCCAGCGCCGACGTTGGTGTGCTGGATCGCGAGGTTGATGGCGCGGGCCGTCTCGGCGGTGTTGGTGGTGATGGCGACCGTTCGTCCCGCAGCAGCGTGCCGCTGGTGGGTGCGAGCGATGTCGAGGGGGAGCATCGCCGGGTGAACGGTGCGGAGGCGGCCGTGGTCGGCGTACTGCTCGGCGGCGTTCGGGTCGCCGGCGCGGAGCAGGAGACTGGCCTCGGCCTCCCATTGCTGCCGAAAGCGTTGAGGGGTCTCGAGCTCGATGTGGGGGACGGTGTTGCACCAGTGGGCGAACACGCCACCACGGCCGACGGCGGGAAGCTGTGCCGGGTCTCCGATGGCGACGAGTCGCCAGTCGTTGCGTTCGACGAGGTCGATGAGGCGGGCGAGGTCGTCGGTCGCGGCCATGCTGGCTTCGTCGAGGATGACGGTCGTGCCGGCGGGCCAGGCGTGTGGCGTTGTGCTGGTGGCGGGTGAGGAAACCGGCGAGGGTGTCGGTCGGGCAGCCGGCCTCGGTGGCGAGCACGTCGGCGGCCTTGCCCGACGGGGCCAGGCCCACGACCGGGCGGCCCATGAACACCGAGGACCTCGACGCCGTAGGCGGTGGTCGTGGTCTTGCCGGTCCCGGCTGGTCCGACGACCACGACGAGACGGTCGTAGGCCGGTGATGGCCTTGACCGCTGCGTCGGCGCGGATCGAGCGCTGCGTCAGGTTGGGCGGCGTTCGCTACGGCCCACCGCTGGAGGTTCAGCTCCTGGTCGAGCACCTCGCCGGTGGTGAACAGCCGGTCGGTGACCGCCTCGGCGATCGGGCGACCGTCGCGGCGCGTCGGTCCGTCGAGGGTCGGGCCGACCTCGACGCAGCGGGTCTCGGCCCGGGCGGCGAGCCGGTCGACGTACTCGACGATCTCGGTGGCGGACGGGGCGGCACTCGGCGGCACGAGGTTGGTGAGGTGGCGGGCGATGTCGGCTCGCAGCCACGTTGCCGACTCCTCCTGAACGAGGCGCAGCGCCTCGCGGATCAGCACGTCCTCGTCCACGGCGGCCGGTCGAGTCCGAGTGGCGACGCCGTGTGTGGTCAGCCGTGAACGATCGAAGCCCTCGACAGCGGCCTGCTCGACCCACTCGTCGTGGAGGGTGGCGGCGTCGACGCCATGGGACTTCGACGGCCGAGATGCCTTGACCGCTCGGCGCTCGAGCTTGGCGACCGTGTACGGATCGGGTTCCTCACCGTCGTGCTCGGCGCTCCACCGGGCGATCAGCTCGCAGTGCTTGGCCTCGACCTGGGCGCTGCGTTCCGAGAAGACGTCGCAGAGAGCCTCCGGGACAGCAGCGAGGTCGACGAGGCGGCCCTCCTTGTTGGGCCGCCAGTCGACGCCGAAGCGGGCGGTCAGCTCGGCCCGGAGGGCGGCGTCGTAGACCCAGCCAATGGTGCGTCTGCTGCTGCTTGAGGAACCGGGCGTCGATCGACAGCCATCGTCCCGGTCGGGTCCTGGACCTTGGCCGAGACGATGGCGTGGGTGTGGAGTTGGGGGTCGATGGTCCGGGAGGTGTGCTGGCGGAACAGCGCAGCCGTGACCCCCTGCGTGTCGACCTGGTGGACGCCGTCGGTGCCCCGCCGGGTGACCGCCCCATGGCCCTCGAACCATCCGAGCGCGGCGTCGACGGCGGCTGTCGTGGGCGGCGAGCACCTCGGCCCGCACCCACGGATCCGGTGTCAGCGCCCACAGCACCGAGATCGACTTCGGCGCCGAGAACGTGCAGTCGAACCCCCGGGCCGACTTCGCCCCGAACCTCCGACCGAGCTTCGCCCCGGTCGTCGGATGGCGGCCATCGAGCAACTCCCGTAGCTGCTCGCCGGTCACCTCGCCGTCGACGCCGAGCGCGCCGCGCCCTGAACCCCACCACCGTCCCGGCGGCTCGTCGGGGTCGAGGTAGTAGTCGACCGGACCGCGGCTCAGGCGACCGGGACGCTCCCGATCCTCGGCCAGGCCCGCGTAGTAGTCGAGCAGCTTGCCGAGCTTGTCGTTCGACGCCTTCAGCGTCTTGCAGCGCATCACGACAACCACCGACCACACGGCTGTCCCCCTGGGTGTCCCGCCAGGTATCCCGCTGGAGCAAATGCACTCGTCTGTTGCCTCATGACCTACTAAGCCGCTGAGGGTCGGGAATCTCTCATCGTCAGTCGCGACGGCGGACCGGGGAGCGGGATGGGATGCTTGGGGGATGCGGAGCTGGCGGGATCGCGGTGCGTCGAGGACCGCTTTGGTTCGAACGCGGATCATGGTGTCGGCCCTGACCGTGCTCACCGCCGTGAGCTGTGGCAGTTCGACGGACTCCTCGTCGAGCGCGGCCACGGAACCGGTAAGCGCCACGTCGATCACCAGCTCGCCAGCGACCACGACCACCCCGCCGCCTGCGGACGGCGATGAGTGCAACCAATCACCACCCGCGGCCGAGCCCGGCGACTTCGACTTCACGGCCCTCGAGGAGAGCCTTCGAGACACTCCCGCCGAGGTTCGACTCCCTGCCGATGCCGGCTTCCCGACCGAAGTCGTCGCCGTCGGCGAGGACGTCGTGGTCTTGGAGGAGGTCACCGACATCGACCACAGCTCGGGCAGCGGTGAGTCGCTCTACTCAAGGTCTGATCTGGTGCTGCGGCGAGTCGCGACAGACGGGTCAACCGCGTGGACAGTGCGACTCGGCACCTTCGTCGACTGGTATCGGAGCTACCAGCAGAGCTCCCTGGCCTTCGATGGCGAGACGGTGCGGGTCTCGTGGCCCCGCTACGACGGAGACCTGCCTGCTCCTCTGTACACAGCCGTGCCGGCCACGCTTGTCATGAGCGCCGTGAGCATCTATGGCCAGCTCGAATCCGAAGTCGACCTCCAGCCCATCCCTGCCCCGGATCCGGCTGAAACGGGGGTGTCCTTCACGGCAGCGATGGGGGCGGGCGGCACGGTCGCGTCCGGCAGGGTCGACGGGGGCGCGCTCGTCGTCGACACCTTCGACCCCAGTGGACGCGCGTTGTGGCGCGACGAGATCGAGGCGAGCCCGAGTCCGATTCCGCTCGTCGCCGTGTTGGCCGATGATGAAGTGGCCGCCGCATGGGGAGGCCATCTCATCCGCTGGACGGCCGATGGTGACCGGAAGTGGGACCTGCCCGTGGAACCGTCGAGCCTGGCGCCGATCACGCCGGAGTCGGGTTCATCCGAGGCCGATCTCGTCGTCGGCATCACAGGTGATGGCAGTTGGTACTGCGCGATCAATCCGGACGGTCGACTCCTCCTCCGAACAGCAGAGGCTCGGGGGGTCTGGGGTTCCGCGGAACGAGCGTGGTGGACTGAGTCTGGGCTGATGCTGCTCAGCTCGTACATCACGCTCAGTGCGAACGACAACCTCATCGTCGTCGGTCACGACGGCGACACCCTGTGGGACGTCCAACTGTCCTGGTCTGGAGATGTCCTGCCAGCGCCGTCATCCGCTGTCCATGATGCGACGGTCACCGACACAGGGGATGTCGTCCTCGCTGCGGCTGTGACCGGGTACCCCGCTGGCGCTGAGGCGACGTACGAGAATCTCGAGAGCTGGAGGGCGCTGATCCGGCTGCCTGCGCCCGCGGGCTCCGGCGACCTGTATCAGTTGCCAGCCGCGCCTGAGTAGGGATGGCGCGCCCGGAGGGATTCCAAGTTTCAGCGTCGAAACTTGGAATCACGGCGATCGAATCCAAGTTTCAGCCACCGGCGGATTCGTCAGAGCAGCGGCAGCACGAGAAGCGCTTCGTCATCGCTGTCCGAGAACGCCTCGATCGCTTCGACATGGTCGAGGATCACCTGGAGGATCGCCGCCGTCGAAGCGTTGCCGACGCTCAGCCAGATCGCCTTCGGGGGCGGACCGTGGAGGAACGCCAGCTGACGGAAGTCCGAGTCCTTCGAGACGATCACATGGCCGTGCTCGCCGGCATAGCTCCAGATCTCTTGGTCTGTCGCCGCGTCGAGGTCCACCGACGTGACGTGCTCGCTCTCGGGGAACACATCGCGCAGCTGCCCGACGAGGTGTCGCGACAGGTTCTGGTCGAACAGCAGCTTCACGCCGTGGCGAGCCGTCGTTCCCGAAGGGCCGCAAACTCGAGGGCGGCGCGGACGTGCTCAGGCGTGAGCTCGGGGAAGTCGGTGACGATCTCCTCGGTGGTCATGCCCGACGCCAGGTAGTCGAGGACGTCGTAGACCGCGATGCGTGTGCCAATGAAGCACGGCTTGCCGCTGCGCACACCCGGGCGGGTCTCGATGACCGTGGTGAGATCCATCGGGCTCAACCGTACCGCCACTCACCGGGCCACGGGCCGAGGGTTGCTCGCAACCGTCAAGCTGAGTACCTGGCCAACGGCCGGCGTGACCCTAGCGTGACCTTACGGAACGGCATCCGGGGTGACTGGCGGGTACTGGGCGGTACTCGATGTACGGCCTGACCAGCAGATTCGCGCGAACACCCTGGTCACAAGACCCCCAGTTCTCACCTTCCCAAGCTGAGAACGCGGGTTCGATTCCCGTCACCCGCTCCACAGAAACTCGCAGGTCAGAGGCACTTTTCGGAGGTATCAGCCCTGCGGGTTTCTTCGTCTCCGGTGGTCATGTGCCACATGCGTGCCACACCGGTTCCGGCCGTGCCATGATCGGGCGCATGACGAAGGCCAAGGCGTCGTGGGGCAGCGTGCGCAAGCTCCCGTCGGGTCGATACCAGGCGCGCTACCGCGTCGACGGGAAGATGGCCGCCGCGCCAACGACGTTCCGGACCAAGCGCGATGCCGAGGCGTACCTGTCGACGGTGCGAGCCGACATGGAGCGCGGGACGTGGGTGAACCCGATGGCGGGGAAGGTGACGCTGCGGGAGTACTCGACGAAGTGGCTGGAACAACGACCGGACCTGCGGCCTCGGACCGTCGAGCTGTACGAGGGAGAGCTGCGGCTCCACATCCTGCCGGTGCTCGGCGACATCGAGTTGGCGAAGATCACTCCGACGAAGGTGCGCGACTGGCACTCCGGGTTGCTCAAGGCCGGCAAGCCGGGCCCGACCACGGTGGCCAAGTGCTACCGACTCCTGCACGCCATCCTCAACATGGCGGTGGCCGACGAGCTGCTGGGGCGGAACCCGTGCGTGATCAAGGGCGCCGGCCAGGAGAAGGCACCCGAGCGGCCGATCGCCTCGATACCCCAGGTGTTCGAGATCGCCGACACGATCGAGCCCCGGTTCCGGGCGATGGTCCTTGTCGGGGCGTTCGTCGGGTTACGGCTCGGGGAGATGTTGGCGCTCACCCGTGAGCGGATCGATCTGCTGCACGGGCGCATCAAGGTGGTCGAGCAGTACCAGGAGCTCAAAGACGGCACCCACATCCTCGGCCCGCCCAAGTCCGACGCCGGCATCCGCACCGTCGCCATCCCGGCGATGCTCAAGCCGGAACTGGAAGCGCACCTCGCCAGCTACGCGGCGCCAGGGAAGAAGGGCCTCGTGTTCTGCGGGCCGAACGGGCAGCCGTTGCGCCGGGCGACGTGGTACTCGGCGTGGAACCGCACGATGACCGAACTCGGCATCGAGGGCATGAAGCCTCACGACCTCAGACATACCGGCAACACGCTGGCGGCGATGACTGGCGCGAGCACCAAGGAGCTCATGGCGAGGTTCGGCCAGTCGACCTCACGAGCGGCGCTGATCTACCAGCACGCCACCCAGGACCGCGACCACGAGATCGCCGACGCGCTCAACGGACTCATCGAAGCCAAGCTCAAGCAGCGACCGACTGGCACAGAGGGTCGAGCACACGACCCGGGCTGAACGCGGTCCGCCAGCAAATCCCTATCGCCTGTCGCGCTCATCGGACAAGACTCTCCGAGCCGCAGGAGGCAGACGTCATGAATGATGAGCTCACGATCGATCAGGTAGACGCCTGGGTGCGCAGCCGGCTGGCCGAGTCAGTAGTCGGGGACATCAAGCAGCTCGAGGTCGATCACTTCGCCGTCTTCATGAAGGAGTACGGCCGGTTCGTCGAGCAGTTCGAGGTCCAGTACTCCGCGCTCGTCGAGGCGCTTGAGGCGGCGAACTTCGTCGATCGGACCAACTGGCCGCAGCATCGGTACGTCCAGTTCGCCCTGCTCTCCTACAACGTGAAGACGTTCCATTCAGCGTTCGACCGCATCGTGCGGGGCTACTACGAGGATGGAATTGCTCTGACCCGTGGTCTCTACGAGGCCTTCGTGCGAACGCTGTTCGTGTCCTGTTTCCCTGACGACGCCTACAGCGCGCTCATCACGAACGCACCCAGGGGCATGCGTCGCTTCAATCTCACGAACTTCCTCGACCACGATCTCGGGCTCCAGTGGGAGACCAAGTACGCCGTCACGTCGCCCTTCGCCCACTCGAACTCGCTCGAAACGTTCCAAGCCCTCAAGCGGGCGATCGACCGAGTCGGGGAACCGGAGGTGTTCGGCTTCCGGCTCGCCTTCGACGAACGGCTCGCGGAGGCGTCGATCCCGCTCCTCAACTTCGTGCTGCTGACGCACATGCGCTTCGTCCTGGAGCAGCTCCTGGGGGACGACACCGACGTCGATGAGGATCTCCTCGCGGGTATACAGCGAGTCGGTTCGACTCCTGGCGCACCAGATCGAGACTCACGACAGTGAGTACTGGCGCACCGTCGCCGCGGACCTGGATCTCCTCTTCGAGATGCTCGACGTCGCGGACAAGCGCGGCGATTGGCGGGCATTCCTGGCAAGCCGTCGGACGGCGCCTCCAGCGGGCTGACACCCAGTCCACTGGCTCGCTACGTAGTTCCGCCCGACGCCGGTTGCGAAGAACTCATGTTGGCAGCGTGCTCGTCGGACACCTTGTAGCTGGCCCAACCCGAGCAGATCGCCAGGAGGTCGCCGGTCGCCTGGGCCATCGCACCGATCAGCTCCTGCCAGAACCGCACCGGGATGTCGCCCGTCGGCATCGGGAACCGCCCCAGCAGCGTCATGCCCTCGCCGTTCTGCCACGCGTTGAAGATGTGTCGATCCGACAGGTGGACCCACTCGTTCGAGACCTCGTACACCGGCGGAAGCCATTCGTAGAGTGCCCCGGCCTCCGCGACGAGATGGGCATCGGTGAGCCTCTTTCCCGAGACCGGGTCCCGAAGGGTGCGCAGCGCCTTGCCGCCCATTACTTCGAGCACGACGTCGTCGGAGTCGCGCCGCTGGCACAGGTAGACAGCGCGCACCAGGCTGTCGATCTGGAACCGAACCAGGGGAGCCGCGACGATCACGTTCCAGTGATCCCAGGCAAGTAGGAATCCCTCGACCAGGTGATAGGAGCGTTGAAGTGCTCCTGTGAGGTAGAGGTCGAGGGGGTACAGGTCCGACGAAAGGACCTCGGTGACCACGTCGAGGTGCTCATCCATGGAACGGGCGAGCTTCACCCTCTCGACGAGCAACTCGTCCGGATACCGCTCGTGCGGCGTCAGGAGCGGCGGGCGGAAGGACCGACTCGGCTTGTCGTCGCGTTCAATTCCGTCGGTCGGTTCATCGGCTCCATCGTCCGGCGATGCGTCAACCATCCGAACACCGTACGAGCCCGACCTGGTGCTGGCGACCGCGAGTATCGCTTCGACCACGTCGGGGCTCCGTGATCGGGGCAGGCGCCGTTCTCGAGCTGGTGCGCACAGCGACGCCATCCCTGACCGTCGCTCTCGTGAATCGGGCATCGTTCGGCACCGCTGGCGAGGTGCACCTCGATCTCATCGATCACGCGCTCCTTGCGCTTGCTCGGCGAGGTCTCGAAGGCGAGTCGGGCGGTACGGGGAGGTCGAGATGGCGGTCGGTCCAGAGGACCCACCGGTGGACGAGCGTCGGAGGATCACCTGCGGCCGCCGGATCGACGAGGTACACGGCGACGTCAGAGACAAAGTCCGGGTCAGCGAGATGAGCAGCGAGCCGAGCGTGGAACTGGCTGGGGTGAACGCCGGCGTGGAACAGGTAGTGAGCCGCCGCTCGGCCGAGTCGCTCGTCATCGAGGCCCAGCTCACGGTGAGCGACGTCAAGGTCGTTGAGGTCGCGACCCTTGCTGCGCTGGGCCAGCGCTCGGAACTTGGTGGCGATCAGCTCGACAGGGGTGAAAGTCGAGCAGGTCGGCAGCGCCAGGTCCACCAGTCGGTGTCCGCCGCGAGAGGGCGACGATCGAGCGATTCGACGGCGGGGACCTCGTCGAGGTTGATCTCGACCTTGATCCGACGAGGAGTTCCACCGAGGCTCGTGTATCCGAGGTGCTCGGTCAGTCGGCTCCGGGTGGTCTTGGCGTGCTTGCTCACCTCGAGCCGATCGCCGCGGCGACCTCGCGCAGACCCGAACGCAGCCGGCGCATGTCGTTGTCTTCGACCGAGAGGCCGTAGGCGACGTAGTCGAGGTCCTCGCTGTAGCGCAGCGGTGCGGGAAGGAACAGCTTGTGAAGGCAGGTCCCACCGCGCCACGCCAGTCGATCGCTCAGCTCGGGGTGCGATGCGATCTCGACTGCGACCCTTGTCATGATGAGGTCCTGCTCGACCTGCTCGTCATCAGCCCAGGAATGGCTCACCCTCCACGCACCGAGCGCGTCGGGGGAGATCACAGCTCGTCCGCCTCGACGGCTGCGTTGATCACGACGCCCCATCGCTCATCATGGTCTCCCCATCGGGTGCCTTCGGATGCGAGCAACGAGGGGCGGCCTTGACCGGGCTTCGCGACCTCGCGGAGGGCGGTGAGGTCGAGATCGTTCCGCACGAGCTCCAGTAACCAGCCGAGACGTCGGGCATCGGGTCTGCGTGCGCCGAGCGGCGAGTCGGGCGAGGCGTTCACCATCGAGGTCGGGAAGCTCGGCCAGGATCGTTGCCGTGTTCGAGAGCCCGCCTCCGGCTCGGGGCCGGCTGGCGAGGTCGACCGCGCACAGGTCGGGGCTGGCGACGTTCATCATCGTTCGGGGACCCGCCACACGGCGCACAGCATCGGCGTCGATCCTGGTCGACGTGTAGAAGCGGAGTCGCACGCGTTCGATGTGGCGGTCTCGCACTCGGCGGGCGCTGACGACCTGGAACTCCTGGGGGGCCTGATGCGCGACGCCCCGCCACTGAGCGGCCGAAGCGAAACGCGACGTAGTAGTCGGTCCCGAGGTGGCGCATCATCGGGTCGATGAAGTGCGTGGCAGGGGTGACGCCCCAGGACCGGTGCTCGGGCGGGACCACGACGTAGAGGCCTCGCACCGGGGAGAAGAGCCTCTTGCGGTCGATCGCGTACTTCGCCGCGCCGTAGACCGCGTTCGGGGTCGCTCCCGTCCGCTCCACGAGGTCGGCCACGGTGAACGAGCTCTTGCCCTCGGACAGGAGCTGGTCCCACAGGTCGGCGAAGTTCACCTTCGTCACGAATCTTAGGATAGTCCTAAGAATCCGCCATTGTCTCGAATCTTAGATTTTGTCCAAGATTCAGCTATTTATCCGCCGGGTCTCAGCGCATCACCTCGTCGACGAGCGCCTTCAGCTCGTGGTCGGAGCTGATGTGGCGTTTGTAGAGCGGGCTCATCGGGGTCTCGGCCAGGCGGACCGAGAGCGCGACGAGGTCGTCGTCGGCGCCGTGATCCTCGCGATGGACGTTGCCGAGGAAGGCGAACTCGTTCATCACGCCGAGCAGGCTGCGGCTCGCGGTCTTGGCTTAGCGACCCTCCCCCATCGAACTGATCTGGTGGTCGACGAAGCGGGGATCGATGCCATGCGCGTCGAGGACACGCCGAAGCTCACCGGGAAATCGAACCGCCAGCGTCGTCGCTGGCGCGAGGGGCATGAACACCGGGAGCAGCGTGCGCTCGTTGACGAGGAGCGCCACCTGGGGCTTCCAGAACACCGCGGTGGCGTACCAGTTCCCCAGCTGCGTGGCCGGCTCAATCGGAGCGACGACCAGCTGCTTGACCCGATCGAGCAGCTTCTTGGTGGCATGGATGGTGAAGCCGGATGGCGTGTCCACGTTCCTCAGCCTCCCACGACGTCACCCGAACAAGTCCAGACCGAGGTCGTGCTCGATCGTGCGCTGGACGGGTTCTCGTTCTCGGGGGATGGCCATGACTTCGAGGCGGGCCATCATCTCGGCCTTCTCCCGTGGGCCGCCGAGGAGGGACGAGCGGTCTCGCTGGGAGGGGTCCCGGTCGAGGCCCAGGTAGTGGCGATCGAGGATGGTGGCGCCGCGCAGCCAGGTGACCTGGTGTTCGGGATCGGCCGGCACGGGGCCGAGGATGTGAAGGTGGTACTCGCTCGGGGCGGCGGCGATCTGCCGTGCGCGGCTTCGCAGTTGCCGGTCGAGCTCGTCGTCGACAGCGTCGAGGAAGCGAGCCTCATGCGCGTGGTCGGTCTGGAACTGTTCTCGTTCGCCCATCCCGGTGCGGGCGTCGTCCAGTTCGGTGTTGAGCCGGTCGAGGCCTTTGGACCGCTCGCCGATCTGCTCCCGTAGGTCGCGCATCTCGCTGCGGGTACCGGGCCCTCGGAGCTTGCGGTCGGCGAGTTCGTTGTACCGGTAGACGAGCGGTTCGATCTCGCCCTGGACCTGTTCGCGTCGCGTGGTGAGCGCCGCGATGTCGTGGCTGCGGTCGGGTGGGCAAGCGGCGAGCATGGCTGTGAGGCGGTGCTTCTCGGCGGCGAGGTCCTCGATGGGCCAGAACGCGATGGGTTCGCCGGTGTCGATGGCGAGGCGCTTGTCGCCTTGGCGGTGGAGCGCGTGTTGGACGACTTCGACGGGATGGTCGGTGAGGGGTGGCGGGCCGTGGCCGGTGGAGTCGTCGATCTCGGTGGCGCCGATGAGGTAGAGGTGGTTCGTGATGCGGCCGCGGCTGAGGGCGACGTAGCCGCGTTCGCGGAACAGCTCGTCGGTGCCCAACACGAGCCCCCGGTCGACGGTGGCACCCTGCGTCTTGTGGATCGTCGTGGCGTATCCGTGAGAGATGTTGCCCTCGTCGAGGTACTCCTTCGGCAGCAGAACGCGCCGGTCGTCGAGCGTGATGGTGAGCGTCCCTCGATCAGGGTCGACGGCTTGGACGACGGCTCGTGTGCCGTTGCAGACGCCGAGCCGGCGGTTGTTCTTGAGGCAGACGATCTGGTCGCCGGCCTGGTACGGGCGATCGTCGAGCACCAGTTCAGGGCCGGATACCTCACCGGATCGGACGAGGTAGGCGCGGGCGCGGCCGTTGAGGTCATCGACGTCGTTGCGCCGGTAGGCGGTCATGGACACCGTGTCGCCAGCGAGTCGGTGGGACCACCAGTCGGCGACCATCGTGCGGCGAACGTCGATCGCTGTGGGCGATTGCACGATCCGGTCGTTGTCCCGGTAGGCGGCGAACGCTGTGTCGACGTCGCCGCACCGAAGCTCCTCGAGCGCGTCGCGTTCCCAGTGCGCGCGTTGGCGGCGGTTCTCGGTCAGCTCGATCGGGTCGAGGCGTTTGGCGAGGCCGCTGAGAACGCCTCCGGCATCGATCTCGGGCAACTGGTGAGGGTCGCCGACGAGCACAACCTTGGCGCCGGCTTCGTCGGCGGCGTTGAGGATGGGCGCGAGGTTGCGGGTTCCGGCCATCCCGGCCTCGTCGATCACGACCACGGTGCGGTCGTCGAGCCGGATCCGATGAGCGTCGAGGTTGATCTGCAACATCGCCAGGGTCATGGACTCGATGGCGGCCGAGGACTGGATCTCCTGGGCGGCGATCCCGGCCAGCGCGGCGCCGATCACGCGGTGACCGCTTGCCTCCCAAGCCTCCCGGGCAGCGTCGAGCGTGTAGGTCTTGCCGGTCCCGGCGGCGGCGCACACGACGTCGATCCCGTTGCCGCTCGTGCACAGTCGGGTGACCATCTCGGCCTGCTCGGCGGCCAGTGTGGGGCGTCGATCCATCACCTCGGCGAGCACCTCGTCGGGCACGATCGCCGTACCTTCGTCGGCCCGCGCAGTGGCTCGACCGACGACGTGGCGCTCGATGCCGATCAGCTCGGCGGTCGACCACCGGGTGTCGCCTACGCCTGAAGCGGCGACGATCGTGCCGTCGGTTCGGCGGATCACGTTCGACGACAGCAGGCCGGGCCCGTCGGTCTCCACGAGTCGGACGACCTCGGTCCGATCAAGAACCTGGTCGGCCATGGCCTCGACATCGGCCACGGTCGCGCCTGCGGGGAGGCGGTTGCAGATGCCTCGCAGGACGTCTCGACGATCGAAGGACGAAGCCTGCTTCGTGAGGCCGTCGCCGCTCATCAGGTCGTCGGCGAGCGGTTCGACGTCGGTGTTGACGCCGGCCCGCGGGACCCGATCGAGCGCCAGGGCGAGGTCGGCGGGATCCCACCCGATCTCGGCGGCCTTGGCCTCCCACACGTCCCGCATCGACCCTTCGTCGAGGGTCGCCTTCTTCGCTTTCCGGGTGGCCAGCGTGGCGAGCTGGGCAGCTCGGGCCGTGCGGAACCCGACCTCGTCGAGGTGCTCCTCGATCTCCTTGCGGCGGTCCGAGAAGTGGCCCCGCACGTCGTCGTCAATCCCGACGACATCGGCGATGCCCTCCTTGATCGGTCCCCATTCGATGCCGAGACGGGCGGTGAGCTCGTGGCGGAGGTGGGCTTCATACAGGTAGCCCACGGTCGAGGCGTGCAGGTACAGCCACCGGGCATCGAGGGTCCGCCAGGCCCCGTCGGCGCCCTCGGCCATGTTCGCCACGAGCACGTGCGTGTGGAGATGGGGGTCCCCGGCCCGGCTGGTTCGATGCCGGAACGCCGCGGCGACGAGCCCGTTCACCTCGATCTGAGTGACGCCGTTCTTGCCCGTACGGGACCGGGCGGCCTCGCGTTCGATGTACGCGAACGCCGCGTCGACCGCTGCCTCGTGTGACTCGCGCACGACCCGGGCCGTGTCGGGATCGCCGAGCCCGGCGAGCAGCGACACGGACTTCGGCGCACGGAAGGTGAGGTCGAACCCGGCGACCTTGCGGTTCGGGAACCGCCCCAACCGCTCCGCGGTGGCCGGGTTCTCGCCGGCCCAGATGGCGTGCAGGTCACTCGCTTCGACCTCACCATCGAGGTCGAGGGAGTGACTCGCGGTGCCGACCCAACGACCCGGTGCCTCGCCGACACCGCTGTAGTACTCGTCGATGCCGTCGGCGACGGCGTTGAGGTAGTAGCTCTCGCCCGAGAGCTGGATCTTGCCGAGGGAGAGCACGAGGCGTGCTCCTTTCAGATCGGTCCCGGCCGTGGCGCACAACGCCGTGGCCGGATGGAGCGACGCGGGAGCGGGACGGTCCCGGCATCGGGATGCAAGTTCGTGGCTGTTCTTCGGGGGTCTGGGACGGTGTCGGGACCGAAGGGAGTCGACGCTCGACGCGAGGTGGCAGCGGGAGCGCGTCGAGGGGGTGGCTATGCCGGGCCCAGGAGGCTGAGCTGGTCGCCGGGACTGCGCGGCAGATCTGAGGCGGTTGCTACCGGTGCGATGTTCTGCGACACGGTGACGACGGTGAGGCCTGCAGACGCGAGATCGACGCGGTAGGTCGTCGACGAGAATCGACCGGAGCGTTCCTCGCGGTGGTCGACGCGCTCGATGATCCCCACGTCGGCCAGCGACCGGAACGCACGCGCCACCGAGTCCTTCGATACGCCAACGATCGCGGCGAGTGACCGCGAGCTGCACCGCACCTCGACCACGGTCCGACCGGGGGGCGCGTGCGCGGCGATCGCTTCGAGCACCAGCCAGCCGATCGGCCCAACCTGCGCGGCGCACGACGCCTGCGGTGTCCAGGTCGATCACGAGCTGCCGGCGGTCAGGCGGCATCGGTGGTGCCGAGCTGGGCGTCGATCCACACGAGCAACGCCCGCTTGGGGACCCGCAGCGTGCGGCCGATGCGAATCGAGGGCAAGCCCTCGGCGCCACCAGTGCGCTGGAAGGCGGCGACTTCGTCGTAGGCCCGGCTGCGACTGATCCGCAGCACCGCAGCGGCCTCGTCGACCCGGAGCATGTCGGGCAGGGTGTCGATATCCATGAGGGGTGTCTCCTGAGGGTGGGACCGTGTCCGCCCACCGGGGACGACACGGAATTGATCCGTCTCTAGACACACCCACCCCAAAGTTGGGACGGGTCCCCAAATTTCTGAAATTTCCGGACGCAGGGTGACTTCGGGGTGGGGGGCCGTACCCGCTAGCTCCACTGCCGACTCAGCGGCCGTCGCGTGCGAGCCCGCCGGTCGCGGTCGCGGACCCTACGATTGGCCGGTGACCGAAGATGCGGACGAGGTCCTCAACCCGGACCAGCAGATGATGGTCGCGGACTGCCTCGACTTCGTGCTTCCCGTTCTGGCGCCCTACGAGCTCAAGCTCTACCTCTATCTCGTGCGACGAACTCACCTTGCAGTCGAGTCTCCGAAGGAGGTTCGGGTCGGCAAGCGCACCCTGGCTCGCGAACTCGGGCAAGGTACGCAGTCCGCGACGACCAACTACCAAGCGCTGTCGCAGCGGCTCAAGAGCCTCGAAGACGGTGGCTTCGTCGTGATCGGCGACACCAATCGTTCGGGAACGCTGTACACGGTACGACCACCTCGGGAGGTTCCGAGTGTCCGGGAGGTGATGGTCGCGGCGGAGGTCCCACGGCCGTCTGACGACTACTACAGAGTTCCCGAGCTGCGTATCGAGATCTTCGAGCGAGATGGCTGGCGATGCCACTACTGCGGTGATGACGTGACCGAGGAAACCGCCACCCTTGATCACGTGACGCCGGTATCGAAAGGCGGCTCCGACACCGAGGACAACCTCGTGGCGTGCTGCCTCATGTGCAACTCAATCAAGTCCGGCCGGACGTATGAGGAGGCTGCTCCTCAGATCCTCGAGTCACTTCGGCAACGTCGGGCGCGACAAGCCCCAGCCGCCGGTCCTGATCCGCTCTCAGCCGAGCAATCTGAGAACGGTGAGGCCTGAGGCCGTGCCACATTCGTGCCACAACGGAAAGAACTTCGGCGGATCGGGGCGGACGGGCTGGTACCGGGAAAACGCCTCTGAGCTGCCCGTTTATGAAAGTCCCAGGTCAGCGATTCGCGCCTGATCGATTTCCCAAGCTGAGAACGCGGGTTCGATTCCCGTCACCCGCTCTCTCGTGTCTGGGGGCCCAGGTCTGCCGGTGTCTCCGGCTCCTGGGCCTTCGCCGTTCGAGGGTTCGGAACGGCCTACGTGACCTTGGCGTGACCCTACGGATCGGCGAGGTGACAGCGGTTCGGTGGACGCCGATGTCGGCATGTCGCCCTGTGCCGGCGAGGTGGCGCAGATCGTGAAGGTGGACGTCGAGGCCGAGTTGGCTGCGGGTGTTGGCCCACACCGTCAGCAGCACGTGCGGCGCGAGCGGTCCGCCCTTCACGCCGGTGAAGACGTAGCCGTCGTCGCCGGGCGGGCGTAGGCGGCGACGCGGCGGCCGGGGTCGTCAAGTAATGCGGAGGGAATCGACACGGTCCGGCGGCCGGCATCGGTCTTTGGTGGGCCGATGAGATGGGTACCCGTGCGGCTGAGCTGGCGCTGCTGCTCAACGGTGACGAGCGCGGCTTCCAGGTCGAGATCGGCCCGGCGCATGCCGGGCAGTCCTCCCTTGCTAAGCCCGACGAACGCTGCGGGCAGGACGATCGATCGGAAGCGGGGCCTGACGAGGTCGGCGAGCTCGAAGACCTGGGCGACGGTGTCGATCGGTCGCTTCGAGGCCGGCTCGGTGCTGCACCACTCCCAGGCGTAACCTACGCTCTATGAGTGATACTTAGCAACATACTAAGTGGATTTGTTGGTAGGTTTGAGGCGTGATCTACGCCATGCCCGCCGTCACCGACGCTGACCGAGTCGTGCTCGACCGCATCGAGGAGCTTCGCTCCAAGCTGCGCTTCTACTTGCGTGAACCCCGCCGGTGGTACGGCACCCTCAGGAGGGTGACGCTGGCGCGGGCCGTCCAGGGCTCGAACTCGATCGAGGGGTACCACGCGAGCGTGGAGGACGTCGTCGCGATGATGGAGGGCGAGGATCCCCTGAGCGCGGATGTGGAGACCCGTCACGCGATCGAGGGCTACCGCGATGCCATGACGTACGTGCTCCAGCTCGGTTCCTCGCCACCGATGCCGCCGCTCGATGAGTCGCTCGTCAAGTCGTTGCACTTCATGATGCTCAAGCACGACCTGACCAAGAACCCTGGCCAATGGAGGCCCGGCGCGGTGTGGGTCGAGAACCAGGACGGGGAGGTCGTCTACGAAGCGCCCCCACGAGACGAGCTCGAGGGCCTCGTCTCGGAGGCCCTCGCCAGCGTGAACCAGGGCGCCGGCGGTCCCCTGGTCCGAGCGGCGATGGCGCATCTCAACCTCGCGCTCGTCCACCCCTTCAGCGACGGCAACGGACGGATGGCTCGGTGCGTGCAGTCCTACGTGCTCGCGGGTGACGGACTGCTGTCGCCGGAGTTCCTCAGCATCGAGGAGTACCTCGGCCGCAACACCACCGCGTACTACCAGGTCCTCACCGAGGTGGCGCACGGAGCCTGGAGCCCGAATCGAGACGCCCGACCCTGGCTCCACTTCTGCCTCTCGGCGCACTACCGCCAAGCACAGACGCTCCTGCGCCGCATCGAGGAGACGGAGGCGCTGTGGGACCGGTGCGACCAACTCGCCCGGCGGCACCGACTGCCCGACCGGTCGGTCGGCGCGCTCTGCGACGCGGCCCGGGGATGGCGCCTACGGCGGTCGCTCTACATCAAGACGGTCGTGTCCTCAGCCGGCGAGGACATCACCGACGCCACCGCCACACGCGACCTGAGCGCCATGGCCAAGGCGGGACTGCTCGACCCGGTCGGCGAGAAGCGCGGCCGGTACTACCAGCCAACCGCAGAGCTGACCCAGGTCTGGCGCGCCATCCGCGATGGGCGACAGAGCCGACCTACCGACGACCCTTACGAGCTCCCGCAGCCACGACCCCCCGGGCTGGGAGCGTGACCCCAGCGCGACCGTACGGAACGGCAGATCGGAGTGACTGGAGGGTACTGGGCCACACTCGATGTTCGGCCTGAGCTCCGGATCCCGAGAGCGCCCTGGTCAGCGGAGCCCCGGCTCTCACCTTCCCAAGACGGAGACGCGGGTTCGATTCCCGTCACCGCTCCCGCGTGAAGGCCAGGGTCAGGAGGGGCGCCGGGAGTCGCGTGCGCTGCTCCGACGGGACCCGACTGCGGTTGGTCGTCCGGCGTGGCCAGCTCAGCTGGCCACGCCATCACGACCGACGCTGACCGTCACCCGGTAGCCGATGATCGATCCGGTGAAGCCAACCATCCTGAGGCCGAGCTGCACCCAGACGATGCCGGGCCTACCGGGGTCACCGGCGAGTTGCGCGCCGGCCGACGGTAGGTACAGGTGCTCGTGCATGGCCTGGATCCAGAAGTCGGCTGACACCACGGCGTCGGACACCCGGTCGGCCCGGTAGGCGTAGCTGTCAGGAAGGAACAGTGTTCCGTCCCATTCCATCCGAGACAGCGGCACGCCCACGTCGGCGGGCTGGCCGAAGTGGACACGGCCGCTGTAGACGGTGTGCTGACGATCCCGAAACGAGGCGTCGGTGACGAACAGGTCGTCGCGAGGATTCGGCCGTGGCTCGGGGATCACGACGCTCACCGTAGTGGAGGCGATCAGAGCCTCGCCCCGCCTGGTGACGCCTCGCCGTGTCCTCACGATCGGGATGCCGAAGCGCTCCTCGTCGGATATGGGACCTTTCGCGCCGCGCGTCAGCGTCGACGTCGGTGTCGCCCTGGGCCCAGCGCGTCCCCGACCCGGCGACGGTCGTCACGCCCCCGATCCGGAGTGCACGACAGCACGAGGAAGGGGAGGTGGGTGGCCGGCCAGAGGGCACCGGCGGATCGCACCGGCTTCCGCAACGGGACGGCGAGGATGAGCACCGGCCCTACGCTGCACCGCTCCCAGCGATCCTGCTCCGCCGACGCGGGGCGCTCGCGAGGCCCTGGTCCGGGATCACGAAGTCGGGCTAGCGCCCGGTGCGCTCGCGGTGCTTGCAGCCGGGCCAGCAGCAGGGGCGGCGCTGGCCCTCCTCCAGCTCCTCCTGGGTCCGGCGGATCCGGCGCTCCCGCGTGGCTTCCTGCTTTGCATCTTCGACCCAGCAGATGAACTCGTTGCGGGCAAGCGGCGTGATGTCCTTCCAGGCGTCGAGTGCCACGGCGTTGGCGAGCAGCGCCGTGCGGAGGTCCCTCGGGAGCCCGTGCACCACACCACCCGGGACTCGGGGAGCGCTCATGCCTCGACGATATCGGCCGGCCCGCGCGCCACCTCTCGCCGTGCCACGCGACGCCTCGCGCGAAGGAACGCCCCGGGGTGCGGCGGCGGCCGTCCCGGGATCGCGCCGTTACGCTGCGGGTCGTGGCCGACTGGCGGTCGATCGAACGTGCCGAGCCCGCCTTCGCCGAGCGGGTGCGCCGGCTCTTCGACGCCGGTCGCCACAAGACGATCGCGACCCTGCGAGCAGACGGCTCTCCCCGAATCTCGGGAATCGAATGCGAGCTCGCCGACGGCGAGCTGCGCTTCGGCTCGATGACGGGTTCCCGCAAGGGCGACGACCTCCACCGGGACCCCCGATTCGCCCTGCACGGACCGACCTTCCACCCCGAAGAGGGCAGGGAGAGCGAGTGGCCGGGGGAGGCCAAGATCGCAGGGCTGGCGCGACCCGCCGGCCCCGTCGTGACGGATGGGGGAGCCGACGGACCCGACGGCGAGATGTTCGTCGCCGACATCACCGAGGTCGTCATCACGAGGCTCGACGAGGGGGCCACCAGGCTCGTCGTCGAGTGGTGGACGCCCGAGCTGGGACTGCGCAGCACCGAGCGGGCCTGAGCACGCCGGCGCGCTCATCACGACCGCGGGTGCGGCTGGGCTCGGCCCCCGGCCGATGGGGTCGAGCAGCCGAAGCCCGCTCACGTGCCGGCGGCAGCGCTACCAGACGCTTGCGTGGCCCCGGCCGCGGGAGCGTCGGCGGAGCTTCCACGATCCGTGGCGTCCGGACACCGCCGGTTCGGGACGTTCGGCGGTTCCCGATCCGCCACGCGTCGAGTATGACTCTGCGGTCGTGGACGCTCCGATCGCCCGCCGGCTGGGTCTCACCGAGGCCGAGGCCGCCACCCGCCTCGCGACCCTGGGACCGAACCGGCTGCCCCAGGCTCCACCGACGCGGCTCACGCGACTGCTCTGGAAGCAGCTCCTCCAGCCCCTCACCGCGGTGCTCGTTGTGGCAGTGCTCCTCACCTCGGTCATCCTCCGCGAGCTCGCCGAGTCGATCGCCATCCTCGCCATCGTGGCCCTCGACGTCATCATCGGGGCCACCCAGGAGGACTCGGCCAACAAGGCCATGGCGGCGCTCGCCGACCTGGCGGCGCCGACCGCGACCGTGAGGCGGGACGGGATCCTGCGAACCGTTGCGGCCGACGTGATCGTGGTGGGAGACGTGATCGAGCTCACCGCCGGTGATCGGGTGCCGGCCGACGCCGAGATCGCCGATGCCCAGCAGCTCCAGATCGACGAGGCCATCCTCACCGGCGAGTCGCTACCCGTGGACAAGTCCGCCGACGTCGCTCCCGATCCGACCGGCTCGCCTTCCGAACGTCGGGGTGAGGTCTTCGCCGGCACGCACGTCGTGCGTGGCCGGGCAGTCGCGGTCGTCACGACCACAGGTGCGGCGACCGCCATGGGCGAGATCGCCGTCGGTCTGGAGGATCGCGGTGGGCAGACCCCGCTCGCGCGCGACCTGCGCGCCGCCGCGCTGTGGATCGGGGTGCTCGCCGGCGTCGTCGGCTCCGCTCTGGCGGTGGTCGCCTTCCGGCGGGCGGGAGGGGGCAGCGATGCGCTCGCCGACGCCGCGCTGGCCGGCGTGGCCCTCGCTGTCGCGGCGGTCCCCGAGGGCCTGGCCGCCGTCGTCACGGTCGCCCTCGCCCTGGGCGCCCGGGACATGGCCCGCCAGAGCGCCATCGTGCGCCGCCTCGAGGCCATCGAGGCGCTTGGGGCGGCCAACGTGCTCTGCACCGACAAGACCGGCACCCTCACCACGGGGGAGCTCGCTCTCGTCGGGACGGAGGTGGTGCCGGGCGTCGAGGATGCGTTCTGGGCTGTCGCCGCCCGCTGCAACGACGCCGAAGGCGACGTGGGCGACCCCGTCGACGTGGTGCTGCTCGCCATCGCGAACCGAAGCGACGCCACCGCCGAGCGACCGGCCCGCCTGGCGGAGCAGCCCTTCGACGCGACCCTCCGGCTCCAGGCGGTGGTGCACCCCGGGCCGGTGCTCTCGGTGAAGGGCGCCCCCGAGACGGTGCTGGAGCGGTGCCGGCAGGGCCCCGAGGTCGACGTCCTGCACGCAGCCGCCGATCGGTGGACCGCACAGGGTCTTCGGGTGCTGGCGCTCGCCGACGGCACCACCGACAGGCTCGACGCGTCCGACCTGCGCCCGCTCGGCATCGCGGCCTTCGGCGACCCTCTGCGGCCGACCGCCGCCGAGGCCGTGGCGGGCTGCCGCCGTGCCGGTGTGAGGGTGGTGCTGGTCACCGGCGACAACCGGGGCACCGCCGAAGCCATCGCCCGGGCGACGGGCATCGACACCACCCACGTCACGACCGGTGCCGAGCTGGCGGAGCTGCCCGCAGCAGCGCGCTCCGACGCCCTGGCGGCAGCCGACGTGATCGCCCGGGTCGAGCCCGCGGTGAAGGTCGACCTCATCGAGGCCCTCGAGGCGCGGGTGGAGTCGTGGCCATGACGGGCGACGGGGTCAACGACGCGCCCGCGCTGCGCCACGCTGCGATCGGCGTCGCTCTCTCGGGCGGTCCGGGCACGGCCGTGGCTCGGGAGGCAGCCGACCTGGTGCTGACCGACGGCGACCTCGGCGTCCTCGTCAACGCGATCCGCGAGGGTCGCCGCATCTTCGGCAACCTGGTGAGCGTGGTGATGTACCTGCTGAGCGGCAACGTCGCCGAGGTTGCCGTGGTCGGTGGCTCGCTGCTGCTCCTGCCCGAGCTGGCCGTGCCGCTGACACCCGTCCAACTGCTCTGGATCAACGTGGTCACCGATGGCCTGCCCGCGATCGTGCTCGGGCGCGACACCCCGCCCGGCGACCCGCTGGCCGATGCACCTCGAGCGCTGCACCAGCGCCTGCTCGACGGGCACCGAATGCGCGTCATCGCATCGCGGGGCCTCGTGTTGGCGGCCGCCCTGCTGGTCCTCACCGTCGCGTCGCTCGCGGCCGGCATCGGCCAGGCCCAGCTCGGCACCCAGATGATGCTCGGGCTCGTCCTGGGCCAGCTCGCCCTGCCCTACGTCGTGCGCTCGCGGAGATGGGCGCTCGAGCCCGGTTGGTCGCGCAACCCCACACTGAACCGGGTGCTCCTCGCCAGCCTCGCCCTGCAGGTGGCGGTGTTCCTCACGCCGGCAGGGCGGCGCGTTCTCGATCTGCACCCCCTGACCCCGGCCGAGTGGGCCGCCACCGCGGCGGCGGTGGCCGCCGCTCTGGTGTTGATGGAGGCCCTGCGTGCGCTGAGCCGGAAGCGATCGGGTGACCGATGAGGTGCGCGGCGTGGCCCCACGCAGCCGCGGCTCCCTGCGACAAGAGCGTGACTCCGCCAAGCTGGTGACCGTCATGCCGTGCGCGAGACCCACCACACGATGGCGCTCCCTGATCTCCGTCATCGTCCTGCTCGCCTCCGTAGCGGTTTCGGGCTGCGGCGGCGGCGCCGAGCGCTCATCAGGCGGACCCACGAGCCCGGGCACCGGCCGTACGGTCCCCACGACCGTCGCTGCGCCCGGCTCGGCGACCTCCACGTCGCCACCGTTCGTGCCCTCCGCCGAGATCGAGCCCGTCGCCTACCCGGACCAGCCGGCCGATGTGCCCTGGCCCACCGGGGAGTGGCCCGACGCGCCCCTGCCACCCGAGGTCGACCCCGCGGAGGTGGAGTCGACGCTCGACCGAGCCTTCGGAGAGCTATCTCCGAGCGAGCTGCAGGCGACCGACGCCGTGGTCGTCGTCCACCGCGGCTCGATCGTGGCCGAGCGCTACCGCGCCGGCTTCGGAGACGCCACCACGGTGCACCGCTCCTGGTCGATGGCCAAGAGCTTCACCCAGGCTCTCGTCGGGATCCTCGTCCGCGACGGTCGCCTCGACGTCCACGCCCCCGCGCCGGTCCCCGAGTGGGAGGATCCCGATGATCCCCGCCACGCCATCACGACCGACGTCCTGCTGCGGATGGCCTCCGGGCTGGAGTGGCTCGAGGACTACTACGTTCCCGAGTCCGACACCGTCGCCATGCTGGGTGGAGCCGGCCAGGGGGACATGGCCCACTTCGCCGCCGACAAGCCGCTCGAGGTACCGCCCGACACCCGGGTCCGCTACAGCACCGGCACGTCGAACATCGTGTCCGGGATCATCGGTCGGATGGTCGGCACCGGCGACGAGTACGAGGCGTTCATCGAGGACGAGCTGCTCACTCCGCTCGGCATCGACCTGGCTGACACCCACCTGGGATGGGACGGCGCGGGCCAGCTCATCGGGGGCTCGGTCTTCGACCTGACTGCCCGCGACTTCGCGCGCTTCGGGCTCCTGTACGCCCGCGGAGGCCGCTGGGATGGGGAGCAGCTGCTCCCCGTTGGATGGGTGGACTACGCGCGCACGCCCACTCCGCCGCCGGCCGGAACCGAAGCCTACGGAGCCCACTGGTGGACCTACGACGAGTGCGAGTCCGGCTTCAGGGCAGGCGGGCTGAACGGCCAGCACATCGTCGTGTGCCCGACGCTCGACCTGGTGGTGGTCGTGCTCTCGAACCGGGTCGACGGCCGTGACGGTGAGATCCGTGACGGCGTCGTGGCAGCGTTCTCCGATATGCAGCCGGTCGGCGGCGACGGGTCGGGGTAGGTGGAGTCCCCTCTCGGCCCTCGCCTCCCGCAAGTGCTCGCCCAAAGCCCTCTTACGGTCTCGCCGGGAGTGTTCTCGAACCTCAGCGCCGGTGCCACGGAGACCACGAGGTCGACGTGAGGACGGTGCAGCCTCACACGGCCGCTCACCAGCACCTACGGCTGGAACTGCGTGAAGTACCCGTCGAGGAGATGGGGGCGCGGATCGCCGGGGTCCGGCATGAAGTCGACCGCCAGGTACTCGCCGTCGGGCAGGTCGAGGTACAGGTAGCCGTCGAATCCGGCCGACAGGGCGCCCATCCCGCCCAGAGCAACCAGGGGCACGTCAGGGATCTCGTTCGCCGCCAGGTCGTCGAGCAGCCCGTCGACGGCGTCCGGCTCGAGCGGTTCCTCCAGTCCGAGGATCGAGAGCTCGTGCAGACCCCGGCCGTCCTCGCCGCGGTCGGTGTTGACGACCCGGTACCACCCTGCGCTCAGCGGGCTGGGGATGAGGTAGCCGTCCGGACCCATCTCGATGGTGCCCCGGGGGTCGCGCCCGCTCTCCGGTGCCGGGGTGCTCGAGCCGGCACCTGCCTCCGACCCCTCCCCGCCGTCGGTGCCGACCGTGAGCATCGCGGTCATCCCCGACAGCGCGTGGGCGACGCCGTCGGGGTCGGGTACGTAGCACATCGCCATCACCTGCCCCGGCGGCAGGTCCACCATCGCGCTGACGCTCTCACCCGGCCCTATGTAGCTGACACCCCCCAGCATGTCCACGTACTCGATCGCAGCCGAGCCCGACGAGTCCTCGCCCGCCACCTCGGTGAGCTGGGCGAGGTCCACGCCCTCCTTGAGCTGGGCGAACATGATCTGGTGAGCCTCGGCGCCGGTGTTGCGGAAGGTCAGCTCCGTCCAGCCGGGACGGAGCTCCTGGGTCGCGCCCGGCTCGATCGCGAACGCGTACTCGGTGCCCTCGACATCGAGCACCTGGACCGGTTCCGGGAGTGGATTCGGAGCCCGGGTCGTGCTGGTGGTCCCGACCGAATCAGGGGGGCTGTCCGCATCCTGATCCGACCCGCAGGCGGCCAGCACCGCCGCGAGGACCAGCACCGGTGCCCAGACGAGCCGCGCCCGCGGGACCGTCGGTGAGAGCCCCCGAGGGGGGCTCTTGGCCTGGATGTTCCGCATGCTCCGGTCCCTTCTCCTGTGGCCCTCACAGCAACTTAACGCAATTAACCGAAGGGGATCGGCCGCCACGGGCCGGCCCGGAGCCTTGACGCACCACTCCTCCGGTGGCAGCCGGGGCTCCCGTGGCTCTTGACAGCGTTCACCAGCCAGGCAGCCGAGTCGGGCTCCTGTGGTTGCCACCCTCGTCCTGGCCTTGGTGCTCACGGCGTGCGGCGGCAGCGACGATCCGGGCGACTCCGCCGGCACGGCATCCACCTCCGCGACCACGGCGTCGGTGCTCGGCGAGGAGCTCGCCGTTCGGCGGGGCGCCGAGGAGCTCGTTGCACCGCTTCGCGACCTGCTCGAAGCACCCGACAGCCGCTGCACTCGTGCTCATACCCCGGGAGCGCCCCCGGCGCTGACAGGCTGGGGGAGGTGAGTTACCGGACCGAACGCGCCTTCACGGCACCCATCGACGCGGTCTGGGAGATGATCACCGACCCGGACGCCCAGGTCACGATGTTGGAGCGGATGGGGTATCGGGACATCGAGGTGGTCGAGCACCGCCTCGACGGCGCCGACTTCCGGATCGTCACCCGCAGGACGTTGACGCTCGACCTACCCGGCTTCGCCCGCCGCGTTCTGCGTCCGACCAACACCATGGACTCCACTGACGAATGGCACCGTGGCGCCGACGGCAGCGCCACGGGCAGCATCTCCATGACGATCGAGGGCGCGCCAGTGGCCATCACCGGGTCAGCGAGCATCAACCCCGACGGCGACTCGACCTGCTATGCGATCACGATCGACATCGATGTGCGGGTGCCCGTGATCGGCGGGAAGATCGCCCGATGGGCCATGCGCGACGTCGAGCGCCAGTTCACCCGGCAGTTCGAAGCTGTCGACGAGTGGCTGACCTCCCACGAGTCCTGAGACACCGCGACAGAGAAGCCGGCCACGCGGCAGGGAGGGACGCGATCGGCAGGACCTCGAAGCAGGTGCTCGACTCCCGCGAGGAGCCCTTCGATCCGCTCTCGTCTGGCCGTCGACACCCACCCTGCCCGCTCCCGGGGACAGTTGGAACAGATGAGGAGTCCTGCTTTGCTTGACCCCAGACCTGCTCTCACTCCCGAAGATTCCGACCAGCCCGGAGGACGCCGTGACCCTCGACGAACGCCAGCAGCAGCTCTGCGAAGACAGCCCCTACGACTTCTCGGACCTCTCCGCCCTGTTCGTCAACTGCAGCCTGAAGCCGTCACCGGAGCTCTCCCACACCGAGGGCCTCGCCCGCATCGCCGTCACGGTGATGGAGGCGAACGGGGTGTCGGTCGAGATGCTGCGCGCCGTCGAATGGGACCTGCCACCTGGCGTGCAACCGGACATGACCGAGCACGGTGCTCCAACCGATGCCTGGCCCGCCCTGTACGAGAAGGTGATGGCCGCCGACATCCTGGTGCTGATGACTCCGATCTGGCTGGGTGAGAAGTCGTCGGTGTGCACCCGCGTGATCGAGCGCCTGTACGGCGAGCTCCGGTCTGCTCAACGAGGCCGGCCAGTACGCCTACTACGGCCGCGTCGGCGGCTGCCTGGTCACCGGGAACGAGGACGGCGCGAAGCACTGCGCCATGAACGTCCTGTACTCGCTCCAGCACCTCGGCTATCTCGATCCCTCCCCAGGCCGACGCCGCGTGGCTCGGCGAGGCCGGTCCCGGGCCCTCCTACCTCGACCCCGGCTCCGGCGGTCCCGAGAACGACTTCACCAACCGCAACACCACCTTCATGGCGTGGAACCTCATGCACCTGGCCCGCCTTCTGCGCGACACCGGCGGGTTCCCCGCCCACGGCAACCAGAGGTCGGCGTGGGACGCCGGTTGCCGGTTCGACTTCCCCAACCCCGAGTACCGGTAGCTGCGCCCGGACACGCTGGTCGCCCGGCGAAGTGTCGTACCGCCCGGCTACTTGCAGGGCAGGAAGCGCACGGTGGTCTCCATCTCCTCGAGCACCTGGCCGAGCGCGGTCGACGGCCGCTCGACGTCCTCGTCCGTGGTGGGCTGCGAGAGCGAGAAGCGGACCGCGCAGTGGGCCTCCTCGGCGCGACCGCCCCATGGCCAGCAGCACGTGGGTCGGCTCGGGCGAGCCCGACTTGCACGCCGAGCCCGACGAGAGCGAGACGCCGTGCTGGTCCAGGGCCACCACCAGCGACTCGCCGCGCAGCCCGGGCAGCGTCAGGTTGAGCGTGTTGGGCAGGCGCTGCGTCCGCGGTGGCCGTTGAGCGGCGCGCCGGGAACCAGCTCCCGGATGCCCGCCTCGAGCCGGTCGCGCAGCGCGGCGCATGCCGTCCGTGTCACGGACAGCCGCGAGCGCGCCAGCTCGGCCGCCTTGCCCGAACCCGACGATCGCCGCGACGTTCTCGGTGCCGGCCCGCAGGCCCCGCTCCTGCTTGCCGCCGTGGACCAGCGGCTCGAGCTCCACGCCCTTGCGCACGTAGAGCGCGCCGACGCCCTTGGGCCCGTGAAACTTGTGGCCGGAGAGGCTGAGCAGGTCGACGCCCAGCTCCTCGACGTCGACCGGGATCTTGCCCGCGGCCTGGACCGCGTCGGTGTGGAACAGCACCCCGCGCTCGTGGGCGATCGCGCACAGCTCGGCGATCGGCTGGATCGTGCCGACCTCGTTGTTGGCCAGCATGACCGACACCAGAGCAGGTGTCGTCGGCTCGATGCGCCGACTGCGAGCGTCGTCCGGGTCGACGCAGCCCGTCGGCGTCCACGTCGGCAGGTAGGTGACCCGACAGCCGGCGCCGCTCCAGGAACCGGCAGGTGGCGAGCACGGCCGGGTGCTCGATCGGCGGTGGTGATGACGTGGCGCCCGTCGTCCGCGCCGGGCGAACGCCACGCCCTTGATCGCCAGGTTGTCGGCCTCGGAGCCGCCGCCGGTGAAGACGATCCGCCGGGGCCGGGCGCCGATGCAGCGCGCGCCACCTGGCGCCGGGCGCGCCTCGACCGCCTCGCGCGCCTCGCGCCCGACGCCGTGGATGCTCGACGGGTTGCCGTGGCGGCCGTCGAGGTACGGCAGCATCGCCTCGCGCACCGTCGGGGCCGACCTCGGTGGTGGCGTTGTTGTCCAGGTAGATCCGCCGGCGCTCGGCGCGGGCTCGGCGGCAGTGCCATCGGCCCGGTCGGCTCCGGCACGCTGCGGGCCGCGACGCCGGCGCGGCTCGGCGGCGCTCGTCCCGCGCCGTCTTGCCGCTGACCACCTCGCAGAGCAGCGCCTTGTAGACCGGGAAGCCCGGAGATCTCGTCGTAGTTCGCCGAGGTCGGTCAGCTCGTTGACGTTCCACTCCCGCCACGCCTTCGGGCCCACCGGCGTGCCGCCGCCCATGTTGCACTCGACGGCGCCGCGGCACGATGTCGTCGGTGACCCGGGCCCGGAACGGCACCGCGCCGCGCGGCGTGCGCACCTCGACCAGGTCGCCGTCGCGATGCCCCGCGCGCGCGGCGTCGTCGGCGTTGATCTCGACGGTCGGCTCGGGGTGGTCCGCGACGAGGCCGTCGATGCCGTGGTGCTGGGAGCGGAAGTCGGTCTGCGGCCGGGCGCCGGAGTTGAACACCAGCGGGTAACCGCGCGGCCAGGCCGGGATCGCGCCAGCGGGCCCTCGGCCGGCTCGGTGTACTTCGGGCAGCGGCTCGTAGCCGTACTCCTCGAGGACGGTGGAGCGCGATCTCGAACTTGCCGGTCGGCGTGTCGAAGCCGGGCTTGCCGTCGGCGCGCAGCCGTCCCTTCTCCCACTTCCTGTACTCCATCATCGGCGCTGGGATGCTTCACCCAGCCGCCGGCCGCGCGGACCTCCTCGAGGGTGAAGCCCGAGCCCTCGAGGGCGAAGCGGAGCAGCTCCTCCTCGGTCTGCGGGATAGCGGTCGCCGTAGCCGAGGCGCCGCGCCAGCTCGGCCATGATCAGGTAGTCGTTGCGCGCCTCGCCCACCGGCTCGATCAGCTTCTCGCGCAGGCGGAAGATCGGGCCGTAGACCATGTACGAGTCGATCTCGAACATCGTGGTGGCCGGCAGCACGACGTCGGCGTAGGCGGCGTCGGCGGTGAGCTGGCGGTCGATGCAGACCAGGAAGTCGAGCCTGGCCAGGGTCTCGCGCCAGACCGGCGTCTGCGGCCACGAGGTGAGGAGCGACGCGCCGTGGACGATGAGCGCCGCGGATGCGGTAGGGGTCGCCCTCGAGCACCGACGTCGACCAGACCGCTGGCGTGCGACTCGCCGCGGTAGTCGCTGTAGACCGGGAACCGGTCGCGGGCCACGGCCCGGTCCAGGTCGGGGTTCGGCGACGTTGCACGGAGCGGTTGATCGGGAAGTGCGTGCCCGGCATGGCGAGACCGATGCCGCCGGGCACGTCGAGCTGGCCGGCCAGGGCGAACAGCGTGAGCACCGCGCGGATCGCCTGGATGCCGCTGTTGGAGTACTCGAGGCCGGTGTACATGACCGGGCAGGCGCCGGTCGCGCGGCGCGATGCGCCGCGCCAGGTCGCGGATCGTCTCGGCCGGCACACCGGTGATGCTCTCGACCACCTCCGGGGCGAAGTGCTGCACGTAGCTGCGCAGCTCGTCGAAGCCGTGGCACCAGTCGTCGGCGAACTCCTCGTCGTAGCAGCTCCTCGTCGATCAGCACCTCGATCATGCCGAGCGCCAGCGCGCCGTCGGTGCCCGGGCCGGATCGGGATCCACTCGCGCGCCGGTGCGGACGGCGGTCTCGGTGCGGCGCGGATCGATGACCACGACCTCGGCGCCCGCGGCGGCCGCCGCCTCCAGCCGGTGCATGTCGAGCGGCGGCGAGTCGGTGGCCGGGTTGGCGCCCCACACCACGCAGCAGCTCGGCGTTCTCGATGTCGGTGAACATGTTGATGAGCATCCGCCCCATCGTCACGTGGGGCGCGATCATGGCGAACGAGACGTAGCAGAGCGCGCCGACCCCCATGGTGTTGGGCGAGCCGAACGGGAACAGCACGTTGGAGGCCGACGAGACCGCCACGCCCCGCGGGCTGGAACATGTCGCACAGCGAGAGCTCGAACGCGCCGCGCCCGGTGTAGATCGCCACCGCCTCGGGGCCCGACTCCGCCTTGATCCGCTGCAGCGCGGTCGACGATGAGCGTCGTAGGCCTCGTCCCAGGAGATCGGCTCGAACTCAGTGCGTCCCCTTCGGGCCGGTGCGCCGCAGCGGGCGGCGCAGCCGGTGCTCGGAGTGAGACGATCTCGGGGGCGTGCTCGCCGCGCCGGCAGATCATGCCCGAGCGGGTGGCCCGCGGTCGGCGCCGGATCTCCACCAGCCGGCCGTCCTCGACGTCCGACCTCGACCCAGCAGCCGGCCGGACAGATGCCGCAGATCCCCTTGCGCCAGCCCTCGGAGGGTTGGCCGTCGGTCTCCCCTGTGCCGGAGGCCCGCGCCGGTCGCTGCGTGTCCATCGCCCGCTGGCAGCGTAACGGGCTCTCCGGCGATGGCAACCGGAGCGCCGATCGCCGGTGCCCGAGGGTCACCCGGGTGCCGTGGAGGACCGGGGCAGGCTACCGGTGCTGCCCCGGCATCACGGCTGTCGGCTCACATGCCGACGTCGACGGCCTCCGCCTCGAAGCTCCCCGAGATCTCCTTCTCGTCGTCGGTGTACTCGACCGATCCGCAGAGCCGGTCGCCGACCGCGGTGACCTCGACGGTGCCTTCCGCTCCGGTGTTCGTGCCGAACAGCTCTTCGCCCTCGTTGGCCATCACCGTGAAGGTGAGCACGCCGAACTCGTCGGTGTACTCGATCGTCTTCGGGGGCTCGATCGGCTCGACCTCGCCCTCGGCGTTGAACACCGTGATGGCGACCGTGAACATCTTCCCGTCAGCCGGGACCGTCGGCTCGGAGAAGGAGCTGATGGTCTCGGGGTCCAGGTCGAAGTCGGCCAGGTACAGGGTCCAGGCCGCGCCGTCTGAGATCGGGACCGCGTACGCGGTCGTGGCGGTGAAGTCCCCGCCCGGCGAGCGGCCTGTGGCGTCGATCCCTGCGCAGTCGCCCGCGCCGCTCTCGTCGCCCGCATCTTCGCCACCGGCATCGTCGGCCGTGTCGCCGGCTGTGTCGTCGCCACCGCCGTCCTCCGCGGCCTCATCGCCGCCGCTGTCGTCCTCGGAGTCGCTGCACGCTCCCGCCAGCAGCCCGAGGACCCCGAAGATCACCGCCCACCAGACCAGCACCCGCCTCTGCTCCACCTGTGGCTCCTTCCGATCTCGCCGCCGCTCGACGGCCGGCCCGAAAGCTACCAGGGCAGCCGCCGTCGCGCTCTCCGTCCCCGCCGCGTGGTCGGCCCTCAGCCCGCTGCGAACCTGTAGCGCTCCAGCGCGCCGTCCCGGCACAAGCTGAGTGCCTCCCATGCCGGGCTGTCGAGCAACCAGCGGCTGTACAGCTCGGCGCTGACGACCGGGTCGAACGCCGATTCGACCAACGCCCTGCCCGCGAGCGAGCCGGCCACCAGCGCGTAGGAGATCCCCTCGCCGATGAGCACGTCCGCGCCGAGGGCATCGCCCACGACCAGCAGCGAGGCTTCGGCGGGACGCGCCGAAGGCTCCCAGCGCCTCAGGGGGTGCGACGTCACGACCAGTTCGGGGAGACCTCCAAGCTCCCTCACGTGTCGCTCCAGCAGGGGCCGCAACGCGACGGATCGGTCCGTCGGGTACACCCTGCTGTCGTACACGCCGACGTTCACCGTGGCCTGGGACCCCTTCACCGAGGGGAACGTCCAGAGATAGCCCTGGACCCCGGCCAGCCGCGCTGTCTCGAAGTCGAAGACGGTCGTGTGCGCCTCGACCGTGGCCGGACGCGGCGCGACGCCCTCCAACAGGCGCGCCAGGCGGATCCGGTCACCTCGCAGACACCGCACCACCACGCTGTTCGCGCCGTCGGCCGCGACGACCACGCACGCGATGTACCGGCCGCCGGTGGTCTCGAGGTGCACCAGCCCGTGGGCGAGGCGCGCCCGCCGCACCAGAGCGCCCTCGCGGACCTCGACCCCGATGGCGCGCGCCTCCGCCAGGAGCCAGGCATCGAAGTCGGTGCGGTCGAAGATCGAGTACTGCGAGGTCGACGCCTCGGGGGAGCGCCACGACTGCCCGCCATCCCTCCACTCCTCACAGCGAACCCCGACGGCCGCCACCGCCGGCTCCAGCCCGAGCTCGGCCAGGGCCTCCATGCCTCTCTCCGTGACCACCCCCCCGCAGGCCTTGTGCCGGGGGAAGGTGGCCCGGTCGAGCACGACGATGCGTCGCGTCGCGTCGGGGTCGCGACGGCAGGCGGCGATCGCGGTCGCAAGTCCCGCCGGCCCGGCCCCGACGACGACCACATCGGAGACCACCTCGTCCACGATCGTCATCTCCGTCGGCCGGCGTGCTCCACGACGGGCGAGCCTATCCAGGCCGGTGGGAGTGAGGAGCAGCCCGCACGACCGGGGCTAGCGTGTCGGAGCAGTGTCACTTCGGTCTTCGTCCGGGGGCTCGGCTCCCAACGTTCCTGTCCTTCGTGGACACCATGCCTTCTGCCGGGCCCTGGACGCGCGGAACCGGTCGGCAACAGCGCCACCGCCCAGGCACGGGCCAGGCCCGACGAGCGGCCCGTGACCGGCGGGGAGCTGGCCGGGCGCACGGTGCTCATCACCGGCGCGAACACGGGGATCGGCCGTGCGACCGCCGAGGGCCTGGCCGACACGGGCGCGCGCCTCGTCCTCGCCTGCCGATCGGAGCAGAAGGCGCTCCCCGTGATCGCCGAGATCCGCGATGCCACCGGCAACGATGCGATCGAGCACCTTCCCCTCGACCTCGCCGACCTGGGCTCGGTACGTCGGGCCGCGCGATCGCTGCTCGACCGGGGCGAGCCACTGGCGGTGTTGATCGCGAACGCCGGCGTCGCCGGCCAGCGTGGCGAGACCGCGCAGGGCTTCGAGCTGGCCTTCGGGATCAACCACCTCGGCCACTTCCTGCTGGTCACCGAGCTGCTGCCCCTGCTCCGCGCCGCCGCGCCTGCGCGCGTGGTGGTGGTCGCCTCCGACTCGCACCACCAGGCCAAGGGGATCGACGAGGTGGCCGTCCGCGGGCCGACACGCAGCCTCACCGGCCTGCCCGAGTACGCGCGCTCGAAGCTGGCCAACGTGCTCTTCGCCCAGGAGCTGGCCCGTCGGGAGCCCGCCGCCGAGGTCGCCGCCTACTCGCTGCACCCCGGGGTGGTCGCCTCGGACATCTGGAGGCGCGTCCCCTGGCCGATCCGCCCGCTCATGACCTGGCGGATGCGCTCGACGGAAGAGGGCGCACGGACATCGCTGTGGTGCGCCACGGCGCCCGAGCTGGCCGGGGACAGCGGCGGCTACTACGCGGACTGCGCCGAGAAGGAGCCCAACCCGGTGGCCACACCCGAGCTGGGCGCGTGGCTGTGGGAGCGCAGCGAGACCTGGGTGGCCGAAACCCGATGACCCAGCCTCCGCCATCGGGTCGGCCACCCTTCCGAGCGGTGACCCGGTCTGCGTATCCGTACCTCGAGGGTTCGCTGCCATGGCCCTGAGCGCCACTTCCATCGCCGCCCGCGAAACGACGGTGCCGCTACCTGACCACCGGCTCTCGTCCCGCGAGGCCGAGGGAATCGCCGGAGCGGCTCCTTGACGCCCCCGACCGTCATCGACGATGACGACATCCCCTGCCTCTGTGTAGGGACGATCATCTGGGAGCAGGACGGTGCGAGGCTTGCGCGGATCGCCGGCTCGAGTACGTGCTATGAGCTGAACGAGTCGGCAGCGGCGATCCTGTCCTCGATCGACGGTCGGGCCTCCGTGGCCGACATCGTGTCAGCGCAGAGGTCCCGGTTCGAGGACGCGACGGACCGCATCGGCAGCGAGGTGCTCGCCATGCTGCGCGACCTCATCGATCTCCAGCTCATCGCCCTGACGCAGCCCGACACCGGACGCTGCACCCTGCCGCTGGCTGCTGGACTCGAGGCGTGGATGATCGACGCCGTGTACCGAGGGTCCCTCCGTGTTGAGGTCGGCCCCAGGGTGATCGAGATCCGTACGAACCACCAACCGATCGCCGTGGCGATCGGCGAGGCGCTCGGTGGCCTGTACACGGCCAGCACCCCCGACGAGGTGCTCACGCTGACCGCGGTCGAGCCCGGGCCCACCGCACACGCTGGGGCGCGACCCCTTGCGCACCTCCACCTCGGACTCCCCCCCGACGAGGTGTCGTTGGCACGCAGCACCGACCCCGTCGCGCTGGTTCCAGCGCTGATGCAGGCACTGGCGGGGTTCAGGCACGATCCCGAGGCCGAGGTCCGGCTGCGCGCCCGAGCCTACGTAGGCCATCGACAGGCACTGCTCTTCGAGAGGAGCTTCTTCCGACCCTGGTTTCCGGCGATCGACCGGGTCGCCGGCCGGCTCGGCCTTCGACCGTCCCCCGCGGCCCCCATCGTCGAGATGGCCACCGGGTGCCTCCTCGTCCCCGAACCGCTGGTGGGCGCACCCACCGACCAGGGCTGTGCCGTGCGCCCGGGCCGGTACACGATCGCCTCCATCGAAGTCGCGGGAGTCCGGCGGAGACGAGCCCACGTGCTGACATCAGGATCCCCTGCCTCGCTGATCGAAGTTGACGGCGGGGCGATGACGGAGTCTCTGATGCGACAGGTCGCGCGCCTGCTCTCTGGCGAGGCGAGCATGTCACTCGTGCGTCGGGGATTCAGCCCCCGGCACCTCGAGCACCTGATCCAGGCGCGAGTGGGAGAGACGGCATCCCGCCCGGCCGTTCGGCCGTCGTGGAGCGGCACCTGGGCAGAGAGGCTCGACGGGCCTGGGCCGATCCCCGTGTCGCTCCTGTCCGCCGCCACCCAGGCCCCGCCGTTCCGGGGTGGCCACGTAGTCGTCCGGACCGCTGGCTCACTTCAGGCAGGCCGCAGATCGGTCCACGATCGAGCCCTTGCGGAGCCCCACGAGGACCGTGGCCACCTCCCTCTGGCCTGCCCATGGTGTCTCTGCGCGCCACGACCCGGTGACCTGGACATCACTCTCGACGCATCCCCGGCCCAGGGGTACGGGGAGAGCGTCTCCACCGGCCTGACGCTCGCGGCACTCGAGGCGGCGATCGTCGGAGGGGAGTCCGTGCTCGACGTCGGCACCGGGTCCGGAGTGCTGGCCATCGCTGCCGCCCGCCTCGGCGCGTCCCGGGTGGTCGCCATCGACCTGCACCCGAACGCGCTGGAGGGGGCTCGGCGCAACGTCAGACGGGCGCAGCTGGAAGGGATCATCGAGGTGACCCGGAAACCGATCGAGCGGATCAGGTCATCGTTCGACCTCGTGATCACCAACCTCACAGAACCGGAGCTGGCCGTCATCGTCGGACCACTCGTGGCCAGGGTGAGGTCTGGCGGACGCCTGGTGACCGGCTCCGTCGGTGCCGGGCCCGACACGGCGAAATGGCCCGCACTCCTCGGCCTGGAGCGCTCGCACGAGGAAGGGGGCTGGACCGTGCTCACCCTCAGACGGGACGGATGACGTCCGCGCCGTCAGGCGAGGAGCGTCGCGAGCCGGCCGGCCAGCTGCTTGGGGGTGGCGTCGCAGGTGAAGAGGCTCTCCGCTGTTGCCAGCCGAGCCAGGAGCTCCAGGCGCTCTTGGTCGGGAAGGCCGATGCTGGTGACGCCGGGCTGGCTCGCCAGGAACACGGCCTCCTCCGGCCGAAGGGAGGTGCCCGGTTCGAACGGCCTCGCCGCGGTCAGCCCGAGCGCCACGATGGGGTGGCGACCTCTGCCGACCGGCCCCGGATCGCCCGGCAATCCGGGACTGAGCCGCTCCGCCTCTCGGATCGGCCCCGGGTCGTCAGACAGCTCCTCGACGACCAGGTCCATGCCCACCGGGTCCACCATGATCGAACCCGGCGCGAACGAGAGCCCGGCGCCGCGAAGCCGGCGCCGCAGCTGTTCGGGATCGGTCGCGAACCTGGGTACGAGCGCCGCACCCCGGCCCCCGACCACTGCCGCGAAGTTCGGGAACCGCAGCACGCCCTCGCCCGGATCGTACGAGGCGAGGCGCTGGTCGAGGCTCTGCACCACGTACGAGAGTCCGACTGAAGACGCCACCCGTTTGAAGCCCTCGTAGAGCGCGTGGAGGCCGTGGCGGGCACCCGCCTCCCCCGGCTCACCGGCATACAGGCTCAGCGACACAGGCGCGGCGGCGTCTTCGACCAGCCAGGAGCAGAAGAGCTGCCGCAGAAGCTCGTCGACCTCGGCCGCGTTGGTCCGGACCCCGACGTGGAACCCGCCGACCGCGACCGTGAAGGGGTCGAGCCACTCGGGCTCCCCAGTGGTGGCGACCAGCTCTACTGCTTCGATCGACTCCAGGCACCCCAGCTGCTCGAAGTGGAGGTACCGGCCCGTGGCCCCCACCTCCACAGGAGGGAGCACCACATCGATCCACCCGGGCAGGAGTGGTTCCGAGAGGGGGGCGATGGACGCCGTCTCTTCGGAGCTACCGATCGCCGCGTCCACGAGGAGCCGACGCACACGGAGCTCCCGTACGAGCTCGAGGACCTCGCTCGCCATTCTCTCGGGGTCGCCATCGAGGACCGCAGCGAGATCCTCGATGATCTCCTTCACCGTCGCCCTTCCGTCGGCAGCCCCGAACACCAGGGAAGCCGTCGAGTTCAACAGGTGCGGCTGCTGATGCGGCCGGTCCACCACGACGAGCTGGTGCCCGATCGAGACCGTAGCGAGGTCGCTCCGCGACCTGAGGTGCTCCTCCAGCAGGACCGAGCCAGGTGCGACTGGATCCTCGAGGGGGGTGCTGACCTCGACGAGAGGCCGCGCCCAGCCGTCCCGGGACCCACGCGCCATCTGGGCTAGGCGCAGCCGCAGACGGCCACGGTGGAACCCCAGGAGGCGCTGCCCGTGCAGTTCGCGCTCGCGCAGTTGGAGCCTGGTATCCAGTATGTCGAGTTGGCCCAGCAACCAATGCCACCGCTCGATCCACCGGAGCAGAGGCTGAGCGACAACCCGGGGGCGTAGGCCCGCGGCGCGGTGCAGCTCGCCATCTCGGCCTGGAAGTAGACCTGGATCACCACGGGGTTGACCTGGGTGGTCAGGCCGACCGTCGGGGTCCAGGCCGGAGAGCCCTCCCAGCCGGGGCCGGTGGGTAGCCGGTGACGGTGGACGAGTAGTTGGTGAGAGGCACCTCGAGGTAGCTCGCGCCGCCGTATGTCTGGATGCTCGTGGTACCTGTGGGGATGCACTGCCGGCCAGCGGGTTCGTCGAGCTGACGCTGGCGCTACCAGCGACGAACGACGAGGTGTTCGAGGGCAGCGGGAAGCGCAGGGCGAGGATCCCTGTGCCGGTCGAAGCGGAGTCCTATGTGGTAGTTGAACGCACGTCGGTGTGTAGAAGCTGCTGTTGCACGGACTCATCGCCAGACGCGTAGAACCAACCGTCGTTGCGCCGCCCCACCGGGTCGAGCGACACCTCGCACGCGGAAGCGACCCTGTTGTTCGCAGGCGTGGCCGAACCGTACGAGACCTCCTTCTGCCACTGCAGGACCCGGGTCCAGTAGGCCACCGCATCGGGTACGAGGTCGGGGCGCCACAAGAGCAGGTGTTGCTGGCGCATCCGGTTCCCGACCCGGTCAGTGGGTTGGCGCAGTTGCCGCCCGTCCGGCAGAGCCAGACGTGTCCCGGGGTGTCCAGAGTCGTCCCGACCAGTCGGTGGAGGCGTAGTTCGTCGTTGCGCCAGCCGAGGCCCGTCGGTTGCGGCGAGCCGGTCTGCATCGTCAGGTCCGGGGGGCAGGCTCCCGGGGTGGACGCGCTCGCGAAGGCCGGGACCTCGCTCAACGCCTGGATGGTGGGCGCCGACCAGGCCGCCAGGCCGGCCCCGACCGCCGCCTTCTTCGAGCGTGTCGCGGCGTGAGATCCCTGCTTCCTGACCGCTGTCGTTGTCGAGCTCACCGCTCAAGGGCTTCGCCTCCTCGCGTGCGCGAATCGGTTGCACTCACTCAGCAGGGTCCGCCTGCCGCCGACGGTGCCCGAGCACCGCTGTCGAGGGTAGCACGCCGGCGAGGTTCCCACCACGGCCCGCAGCGAGACGCTGCTCCATCCACCCGAAGGATCGCCCTGCGCTGCCGAGACCCGTCAGCCGGGCGGCTCGACGCTCCGCAGCGCGCCCAGCAGACCCAGTCTCGCCAGGTCCTCGATGAGCTCCTCGACGTCGCCTCTCCGCAGGCCAGTGCCGTCGCTCACCACCGTCTCTATCTCCTCCACCGAACGCCTGCCGTCGAGCAGGCGCCAAGCGTGCGTCGCCAACGGGTCGAGGGCGAAGAGCCGGTCGAACTCCGGCCGGTGCACCACTGCCCGGCCGTCGATGACGACGCTGGGGGCCCGCCGGGCCGGCCTCGTGGCAGCCGTCAGCCCTGCCGGCGCGAGGGCTCCTCCGTCCGACGGGGCATCCAGCTCCTCGACGTCCAGCGCGGGCCGGGGTCCGCCCAGGAGGGACGCGATGACCTGCACGGCAGCGGTCGCGTCGCGGTAGGTGAGCTCGGCTCCGATCGCCTGGGCCGCGACGCGCGCGAGCCGCTGCAACCCTGCCGGGCCGAAGCGGTCCAGGTCGCTCGAGTTCGCCACCAGGGATCCGAGCACCGCCACCGCGTCGAGGCTCCGGTGTCGGGCGTGGCCGTCGGGGTCGTGGGCGACGCTCAGGACCAGTGCCGGTTCCGCCTCGGCACGGACGGCTCCCGCCCGCAGGCTGGTCGCCGGGATCTCCCATCGCCTGGCCGAAGCCCGCTCCACCTCTGGAGGTGTCGCGCCGACCAGCGGTGCCACGAACGACCAGGCATCCCCCTTCACCGTGATCGGCTTCGGATACCACCGCATCCGCCCATCGGGGTCGATGCCGACGGTCTCGTCGGTCAGGTACTCGAACCCTGCCGCCACCGCGGCCAGGGTGAGCGTGGACTTCCCGCTGCCTGACGGCCCGGTCAGGATCACCCCCCTCTCACCGGACGCCAGGCCGGCAGCGTGGACGTTCACCAGGTCGGAGGCCTCCTCGAGGTGACGGCTGTTGAGCCGGCCCACCAGCGCCGAGACCACCTGGTTCACGTCGACGCAGTGCCGCACGCCCCCGCCCGACTCACGGAGCGTGTACTGCTCACGCCCGTCTCCCAGGTTGAGCTCGATGCTGAAGGAGACGTCCGGCGCACGGCCGTCTCCCGGCGGGAAGGTGGCGAGCGCCTCACGGACTTCGCGGAGCTCCTCGTCGACGTCGGAGGGCCAGCTCACCCGGAAGCGTGCCGCAGGTGTGCACGCCTCGATCGCGGTCATCGGACCATGATGGCGGCGGTGCGGAGCCCGGCTCGACTCAGCAGCCGCGCAGCAGCAGGAGCGTCTCGGCGGTGAGCTCGTCGACGAGCCGGCGATCGGAGATCCGCCGGGCCGGCACCACGGGGCCGAAGAGAAGCTCGTGGTCGAGCACCGCGAGCACGTGGCGGATCGCCAGCTCGGCGGTGCGGACGGGGTCGTCGCCCCGCAGGGACTCTCCGCGGCTGCACATCAGCTCCACGAACCGGCTCGCGTAGTGCCTCACCGTCGCGACCCGTTGGTCGCGGAAGCGGGTGTCGGTCACGGCCTGACGGAGCACCGCCCGGGTGACCCGCTCGGAGCCCCGGTAGGTGGGGATCGCCAGCTCCACCGTGCCGCGCACCACGTCCTCGAGCGACGCGTCCTCCCAGTGCTGCGGTGCCAGGTACTCGTCCACGAAGCCACGGACCGAGGCCTGGTTGCGCCGGCTCAGCGCCAAGAGCGCCGCCTCCTTGTCGCCCAGGCGGCCGTAGAAGGACCCGATGGTCCTGCCAGCCCGCGCCACTATGTCGCGGACGGTGATCTCCTCGAACTCCCGGTCGGCCAGCAGCTCCTCGGTGGCATCGAGGAGCAGATCGAGGGTCTCACGGCTCCGCCTCTGCTGCGGCGGACGAAGCCACTCGGGCTCGTCGGGTCGAGCGGTCGGCGCCGGGTCGCGCCGCCGCGGCCCATCCGGTTGGACGGCTGCCATCTCTTCGCCTCTCCTCGCCCCGCTGCCGGACCGCTCACCTCCGCCGTCGGACCGGCTCGAACCATCGTCCCGGGCACGCCCGGGTCCGACGATTCTCCCACACCGCGGAGCTCGAGAAGCCACGGCCGGGGGGCGTGGTCCGGAGCGGAGCGCCGGGCTACGGCTCGAGCCCGGTTCCCCCCAGGTACCCCGACGCCAGGAGCTCCCGCCGGCCGACCAGCTCGGCCGCCGCGCCCGAGAGCACCAGGTCGCCGTGGCTGAGCACGTACGCGCGGTCGGCGACCTCGAGCGCGGCGCCGACGTGCTGCTCCACCAGCAGGATCCCGGCACCGGTCTCCGCTGCCACCCGGCGCAGCGACGGCAGCAGCTCGCCGACCACGATCGGCGCCAGCCCGAGGCTGAGCTCGTCCACGAGCAACAGGCGCGGATCCGAGACCAGCGCCCGCCCCAGAGCCAGCATCTGCTGCTCGCCGCCCGAGAGCAGGCCGGCGCGCCGGTCCACCAACGGCTCCAGCGCCGGGAAGTACCCGAAGACCCTCTCCAGCTCCGCGCCGCCACGTCTGCGACCCAGTCGGAGGTTCTCGCGGACGGTGAGGTGGGCGAAGATGGAGCGGTCCTCGGGGACGTGCGCGACCCCCCGACGGGCCACCCGGTGCGGTCGCCGCCACGAGGGCGGCGACCCGAGCACCTCGAGCCGTCCGGCCAGCGGCGCCAGGAGGCCCGACACGGTGAGCAGGGTGGTGGTCTTCCCAGCGCCGTTGGGCCCGAGCAGCGCCACCACCTCTCCCGCATCCACGTGCAGGTCGAGGGCGCGCACCACCGCCACCCCGTCGTAGCCCGCGGAGACCCCCTCCATCTTCAGCAGGCGGGTCACCTTCTCCCCCGATCCGCTCCGGCTGGTGCGCCGAGGTAGGCCTCCACCACCCTGGGATCGGCCCGGACCTCCTCTGGCGTCCCCTGGGCCACCACGCGCCCGAAGTCGAGCACGTGGACCGTCTGGCAGACGCCGAGCACGAGACCCATGTCGTGGTCGACCAGCAGCACCGTGATGCCGGCCCCGGCCACCTGGACGAGCCGCTCGCCCAGCGCCCCGCTCTCCCCGGTGTCGAGCCCAGCCGCGGGCTCGTCCAGCAGCACCAGCTTCGGGCGGGCCGCCAGGGCGCGCGCGACGCCCACCAGCTTGCGCTGGCCCAACGGCAGGTCGGAGGGGTGCCGGCGGGCGAGATCGCCGCAATCGAGCAGGTCGAGGGCCCACGTCACGGCGGCCAGGTCCCGGGCCCGGCGGGGTCTGAGGACATCGGCGGCGGCGGCGCCGAGGGAAGGCGTCTCCGCGGTCGCCCGGCAGTTCTCCTCGACCGTGAGGTCGTCGAAGAGCTCGAGCGACTGCCAGGTGCGCACCAGCCCGCGCGCGCGCTCTCCGGTGCGGGGCCCAGCCGGTGATCTCCTCCCCGTCGAAGAGGATCCGGCCGCGGGCCGCGACGAAGCCGGTGAGCGCGTCGATGGTGGTGGTCTTGCCGGCGCCGTTGGGCCCGATGAGTCCCGAGATCCCCCCGGCGGGAACCGAGAGGGAGAGCCCGTCCACCGCCCTCACCCCGCCGAAGGAGACCACCAGGTCGAGAACGTCGAGCAGCGGCTGGGCCTCCGGCACGGCCCGGGATGCTACTCCCCGGCGAGGAACGCGCCGACGGCGTCCGCGCCCACGAAGCTGCGCTGCACCCGACCGTCGGCGCCGGCCAGCAGCACGGTCGGGGCCCGGCGCACCCGGTAGCGGGCGGCGAGGTCGGGGTCCGCCGATGCGTCGACCAGCACGATGTGGCTCTCCGGCTCGGTGCGGCGGAGCCGCTCCTCTATCGCGCCGCAGCTGACGCAGTACGGGGTCGTGAACACCACCCAGGTCCGCTCCGCGGAGTCGACCAGGCCTGATGGGAGAGGAGGCAGCCCGGACGGGTCAGGAGCGCGGCGTGCACGCCTCCGGTACCAGAGGGTGAGCACCGCCCCGGCCGCCACCAGGACGACGACCACCGCGAGCCTCACCGGATCCATCACAAGCTCCGGGCGGGGTCGCGGGGCGGCTCCCCGGGGGGCGCCTGCTGCATCAGGCCGCCGGCTCTCGGTCTGCCGAGGCCCGGGCGGTGCTCACGGCTGCCCGGGAGCGCGCGTGCATCAGGCCGCCAGGCCGACCCCGCGCCGCCGGGCGACGAGGAGGTACAGCTCGCAGCCCACGCAGATCCCCGTCGCCGCTGCCAGGCCCGCCAGCGCCGCGACCACCAACGCCAGCGTCCAGCCGACGCCGGGGGCACCGATCGCGAACGCCACGGTCGAGGCGCTGAGGAACGCGACCCCGACGGCTGCCGCGAACCGGGGCGGGCGGGGATCCTCGAGCTCACGGGGTGGAGCGAGGCGTGGCCTGATGAGCTCCGCGTACAGCCGGAGGAACGGCCCGTAGCTCGGACCGAAGGCCACGCCCATCCCCAGGACCACCGCGAAGACCGGCGCCACCCAGCGCCAGTCCAGGAGGAAGCCGAGCAACAGCGCCACCGTCAGCACGGCCTGGTTGAACCTGGGACCGCGGGGGTCGATCGGGGCGGGGGTGCCCCCTGGCCGGGCGTCCCCGGAAGGTGTGGCGTCGCTCATCGCTCCTCCTCAAACCCGACTGGACAGGTCAGGTATTCCGAACGCTACCCGGCCGGGCCCTCAGCCCGCCACGAGGCTCGCCAGCGCCCAGATCGCCGCGGCGCCACCGACACACGCCATCACGACGCTCCTCGCCACCGGGGCCCTCTCGAGGTCGCCCTCGCCGAGCTGCTCGGGTGGGCGCACGAGCGCCACGATGTTGCCCACGGCCAGCGCACCCCCGAGGGCGAGCACCAGCCACGCCATCAGGTCCTCGCCCAGGAAGAGCATCGGCGTCCTCCATCCCCCGGCCCTCGGAGCAGGCGAGACCACCCAGAGAGCCGCCGGGGGTCGTGTCAACCACCCTCAGTGAAGATTTTCCTCAAGGTCGGTGCCGGGGGCTCCGATGACAGGAAAGCCGATGGTATCGCCCCCATCGGTGCAAGCGGGGCAGACGGGCGGGGGTCTGACAACTCCCTCCAAACGCATCGCCACCAGCACCTCGGTGCTGGCGCCTTCGTTGGCCCTCGCCCGCCCCACCCCGGTGCTCCGGCACCGGGGTCTCTCGCGTCCGGGTCCGGTGCGCAGCGCCGCCGCTCTCGACCGGTTCCGGACACTCCACCTGCGCCGAGTCCACAGCCTCGTCCCAGGTGCTCATCGCCGGAGCCGATCGGGGAGCGGCGCATCCGAGGTCGCTCTTCGTCACGGAGCCGCGGGCACCTCCGGCGCGTGACGAGGCTCGGCGCCCGGGCGTGCGCCCCGGCTCAGGACTCGTCCAGCACGAGCTCCGAGTCGCTCACCTGCGGGCGGATCTCGGTCATCTCGGTGGTGTCCACGGACCCGTCACGGCGGATCTCGCTGAAGGTGATCGCCCCGGTCTCGTCGTCGAAGCAGAACCGGGCCCGGTTGCCGTACGGGGGGGAGGGGTAGGTCCGCGTCAGCTCCAGCTCGTAGCAGCCCTCGAGGTACTCCTCGACCCGGTACAGCCCGGTCGGCTCGCCGGAGAAGTACCCCGCCCAACGCTCGACCTCCTCGGCGACCAGCTCCTCGTAGCTGCGGTCGGACTCGCCCCGCCGGCACTCGACGTCCCCGTCGGGACCGGTCGAGCAGTTCACCGGAGAGTCGCCGAGGCGGGCGTCGACGCCCCCGAACTGGCGCCGGATGTAGTCGGGGGGACGCTGCACCAGCTCGACGGGCGAGACGAGCTCCCCTCCCGCCTCGGTGATCCTCGTCGAGAGACCGGCGACCGCGTAGGTCCCGAGCCTGCTGCGCTCCCAGGCATCCACGAACCCGGCGGCCGCGGCCTCGGGATCCGAACGGCTGCCTCCCGGGCGGGTCCAGGCCACGACGAGCACGGCGGTCACGACGAACAACAGAGCGGCGACCCCGACCACGAGGCGCCGGCGTCGGGACTCCACCCGTCCAACCTACTGCCGGCCCCCTGGGCCGGGCGGTCGGTCGGAGGCGGGGCGAGGGGCCCGCGATACAGCGGATCCCACTGCAGCGCCCGCGGGTGGGCGCTCTTCGTCACGTCGTCGGCACTTCGCCCCGAGGGGCTCGTCGCAGTGCGGTGGGCCCCTCCCCGTCCCGCCGAGGCTGCGCCCACCCGCGCAGCCTCCAAGTGCCGTGACCGGAGACCTCTGCGTCGTCGAGCCGGCCAGGTCTCGCCCCCGGCTGCGTCCGCGTCCTGGCAAGTGGGTCCACACCTGCGGCGTCCTGCGTCCTTGCCGGATGACGACCCTGACTCGCCGCAACCCTCGCGAACGTTCCCGGACACGGCACTAGCCTCGCGCCCAGCACATGCCGCCCACCGGGCACGGGCCGGCACGACGAACCCCGGGACGCGGCGCCCGACCGCCGAGAGGAGGAGAGGTGGAGCGACTCGCCGACGGCTACGCCTACGGCCGGATCCTGCTGGGGGTCACGGCGCTGGTGGCACCCGGACCGGTCGGCAGGGGGTTCGGGATAGGTGGGGAGAACCGGCTCGCCGGCCGCTACATCGGTGGCCGGGACCTCGTCGCCGGCGTCGGCATGGTCCTCGCCCGAAGGCGTGGCCGCGCCCGGGGCTGGTACGAGGCTGCGGCGCTGGTCGACCTCCTCGACGCCGCTATCACCACAGCCGCCGGTGCCCGTGGCGCGATGCCGCGCGGTCGCGCCGCCCTGGTCACCGTGCTCGCCCTGTCGTCTGCCGCGACCGGGATGCTCATCGCCCGAGCGGAGTCCGAGGCGACGACCGGGAGCCCCGACACCTCACCTGCCACGGCCTGACGTCGCCCCTCTCGGCCGCTGCTCGGCGCGGCCCCGGGACCGGGTTCGATCAGTCGCCGGGCTCTTCGCCGTCGAGGGCGTCGTAGATCACCTCGTCGGTCACCTCTTCCACGTCGACCACCCCGTCGCCGTCGAGGTCGGCGCTGGTGCTACGGGTCTCCGTGACCAGGTCGACCACCCCGTCGCCGTCCAGGTCCACCGCGGTCGTCTCGATCTGCTCGACCACGTCCACGACGCCGTCGCCGTCGAGGTCCACCGCAACGGTCTCGGTCACCACCACGACGTCGGCGATGCCGTCACCGTCGACGTCGACGAAGCTCGTCTCGACGCTGGCCATCGCGTCCGGGACGCCGTCACCGTCGACGTCGAGGAGAGTCGCCTCCATCCGGACCTCCCCGTCCGCCACCCCGTCCCCGTCCAGGTCAATCTCCTGGCGATCGACGAGCGTGACCGCATCGGGGGTCCCGTCCCCGTCGACGTCGCTCACCACCACCTCGAGATCGTCCTCTTCGCCGGCTCCGGTCGGCTCTCCTGGGTCGGTCATCACACGGGCCTCCTCGGTCTCCACGCGGGTCGGGCGCGACGGCCCTGTCGGTTCCGGCCCCAGCATGGCACGCCGGCTCGCCCCCGCCGCCCCGGCAGGACCCCCCACCGGAGCGCCGGTGCCACCGGACGCGGGGCGCGTGGCACGTCACACCAGCCCCGCGACCTCGTAGCCCGCCTCGTCGATCGCTGCCGCGCACCGCTTCCTCGCCTACCTCCCCCCACACCTCGACCGTCTTGGCATCGAGGTCGACCACCACCGACTCGACTCCCGGCACAGCACCGAGCTCCCCCTCGATTGCCTGCCGGCAGTGGCCGCAGTGGATGCCCGGGACCGAGTAGGTGCGGATCATGGGTCTTCCCCTCCTGGGGTCGGGACCGCCTGCTGGCCCACCGGCGGTCTGTTGCCACGGAAGCCGCGGAAGCGGCGGAGTCGCAAGGAGTTGCTGACGACGAACACCGAGGAGAAGCCCATCGCCCCCGCCGCGATCATCGGGTTCAGCACACCGGCGACCGCCAGCGGGATCGCCGCGACGTTGTACGCGAAGGCCCAGAACAGGTTCCCCTTGATCGTGGCCAGCGTCCGCCTGGAGAGGGCGATGGCGTCGGCCACCGCCCGCAGGTCGGCGCTCACGATCGTCAGGTCGGATGCCTCGATCGCCACGTCGGTGCCCGTGCCCACGGCGATGCCGAGGTCGGCCTGGGCCAGGGCGGGGGCGTCGTTGATCCCGTCACCGACCATGGCCACCACCTCGCCCTCGTCCTGGAGCCGGCGCACCTCTGCCGCCTTCCCGTCCGGCAGAACCTCGGCGATGACCGTGTCGGCACCCACCTCCGCGGCGACGGCCTCCGCCGTGCGGCGGTTGTCGCCGGTGAGCAGCGTCACACCGAGACCGAGGTCGTGGAGTCGCCCGACGGCTTCGGCGCTCGTCGGCCGGACCCGGTCCGCGACCACCAGCGCTCCGCGCGCCACACCCTCCCAGCCGGCCAGCACGGCGGTGCGGCCCATCGCCTCCGCGGCCGCCGCGGCACGCTCGACCTCCGCGGGTACCTCGTCGAACAGGGCGCGCCGGCCCACCGACACCAGCCGGCCCCCGACCGCTCCCCTCACCCCGAGACCGGGCCGGTTCTCGAAATCGTCGACGTGCGGGGCCGCCGGCGCCGCGTCGGCCACCGCACGCGCTATCGGGTGCTCAGAGCGGCCCTCCACCGCTGCGGCTGCCGCGAGGAGCTCCTCCCGGTCGATCTCCGGCCCCACGATCACCTCGACCAGCTCCATGCGCCCGACGGTCACGGTCCCCGTCTTGTCCAGCACCGCGGTGGTGACCTGCCGGGTCGACTCCAGCACCTCACCTCCCTTGATGATCACCCCAAGCTGCGCTCCCCTGCCCGTGCCCACCATGATCGCCGTCGGCGTGGCCAGCCCGAGCGCGCAGGGGCAGGCGATGATGAGCACCGCCACCGCCGCCGTGAACGCCTCGGGTGCCGCATGGCCCGTGAGCAGCCATCCCGCGAGGGTCGCCAGCGCCACCGCCAGCACCGCCGGCACGAAGACCGCGGCCACCCGGTCGACCAGCCTCTGCACCGGGGCACGGGATCCCTGTGCCTCCTCGACCAGTCGGATGATCTGCGCGAGCGCGGTATCGGAACCCACCCTCACGGCCTCGACCACGAGCGAACCGTTCGCGTTCACCGTCGCGCCGATGACCTCGTCACCGGGCCCGACCTCGACCGGCACCGGCTCACCGGTGATCATCGAGACGTCGACCGCCGAGTGGCCCTCGACCACCCGGCCGTCGGTCGCGATCCTCTCGCCGGGCCTCACCAGGAACCGCATCCCGACCTCGAGGTGGTCGAGGGGGATCTCGTCGCCTCCCTCCAGCCGCACCGTGTTGGCGGAGAGACTGGCCAGGGCGCGGATGGCGTCGCCGGAGCGCCGGCGCGCCCGCGCCTCGAACCACTTGCCCAAGAGGATCAGCGTCACGATCACTGCGCCGGTCTCGAAGTAGACGTGACCGTCGTCGACGAAGAGCAGCACCGCCATCGACCACGCCCACGCGGCGAGCGTGCCCATCGAGATGAGGGTGTCCATCGTGGCGGTGCCGTGTCGGGCGTTCAGGACCGCCGCCCGGTGGAACCCCCAGCCCGACCACCACACGACCGGGGTCGCGAGCGCCGCGGCCACCCACTCCCAACCCTCGAACTGAAGCGCCATCACCATCGAGAGAGCGACTACCGGAGCGGTGAGCACCGCCGCGGCCACGAGGCGTCGCACCAACGCCCGCAGCGCCTCCACCTCGGGGTCGACGTCCTCCGCAGGCACGCCGTAGCCGAGCGACCTGACCCTGGCGACGAAGTCGTCGGCGCCGACCACGTCGGGGTCGAACACGACCGTCGCGCGAGCGGTGGCGAGGTTCACGTCGGCGGCGGCGACCCCGTCGAGCTTCTGCAGGCCCTTGCCGATCCGCGTGGCGCAAGCGGCACAGGTCATGCCCTCGATCGGGAGATCCAACCGAGCAGTCGGCATGCTCCGACGTTACCCACATCGGGCTCCGCAGCCTCCCGACCGCTGCCCGGTCCCGTCCGCATGCCGCCGCAGAGCCCGTGCCCGAGACCCACCATGCTCACGCCCCGGTGCTGCATCGCCTGGTGCTCGCTCCGCGGTGATCATCTTCCGGGGGTGTCCCGTCCCGGCGGCACTGCCACCCGGTCCTGCCGCATCCCGCCGAGGCGCCCGGTGCCCCCGGGGGCCGGCGCACCCGTCTCTCCGACCGACCGCTCATACCCCCTTGGGCATGTTCGCGAACTTGGTGTAGCGGTCGAGGAAGGCCAGGTTCACCTTGCCGGTCGGGCCGTTGCGGTGCTTCGAGACGAGGATCTCGGCCATGCCCCGGTCGGGGGAGTCCTCTTTGTTGTACAGCTCGTCGCGGTAGATGAACACCACCACGTCGGCGTCCTGCTCGATGGAGTTGTGCGCGACGATGCCGTTCGCCACGAAGTTGTGGGTCCGGGGGACCGTCGCGTCGAACACCGGCTGCTCGCCGAGGTCGGTGAGGCCGACGATCGTGTCCCACCAGACATCGGAGCCGGCCAGGTCCGCCAGGAACGGGTCGGGGAGGTGGTCGGCGACACGGGCCAGGTCTTCGCGGCTCAGCTCGTTCGCGTAGAAGCTCTCGACGAAGTCCTCGACACCGAGCTTCTCCGCCAGGTCGGAGAGGGTGAGCCCACAGTGGGGCAGCGCCTTGCGGATGTGCGACCAGATCTCGCGGGGCACCGTGTCGGCACCGGTGGGGAGATCCCCGACGCTGGGCGGCCACCATCCGGCACGGGGTACGGCGATGCGATCGCCGACGTCGAGCCTCTCGAGCGGGAACCAGCCCTCCAAGGCCAGGAAGGGGTGGTTGGCACTTGCCCGGATCCGTCGGCCGCTCGCGAGGCACAGCTCGTGCACCGGCTTGGTGCCGCTGGGGAAGACGTGGGTCATCACGCCGCGCACCAGCCGGTACCGCTCGTCGAGCGTCCAGATCGGGATGTCGCGCTCGCCGTCCGCGAGGAGTCGGCCGAGGCTGACCTGACGTCCGGTGTCGGCACGGACGACGGTGGTGTCGGCGGTGAGGCAGCCCGACTCGCGGAGGTCGGCGAGCATCGGCCGCTTGTCCTGGCGCATCTCCAGACCCCGGGAGAGCTGGCTCAGCGCGACGACCGGGGCCTCGAGCTCGCGCGCCAGGATCTTGAGGCCCCTGCTGATCTCGGAGACCTCGACCTGCCGGCTCTCGGCCCTCATCCGGCCTGTCATCAGCTGGAGGTAGTCGACGACGACCAGTCCCAGGTCGCCGAGGCGGCTCTTGAGCCGGCGGGCCTTCGCCCGGATCTCCATCACCGTGAGGTGTGGGTTGTCGTCGATGTACAGCGGCGCCTCGGCGAGGCGGCCGACGGCGTGGCTGATCTTCTGCCAGTCGGCCTCGCTGAGCCGCCCGTTGCGGAGCCGGTGTGAGTCGACCCTGGCTTCGGAGCAGAGGAGGCGCTGGGTGAGCTCGAGCTGGCTCATCTCGAGTGAGAAGAACAGCACCGGGCGGTGGGTCTCGAGCGCGGCGTGGGAGGCGAGCCCGAGAGCGAACGCGGTCTTGCCGGCGCTCGGTCGCGCGCCGACCACCACCAGGGAGCTCGGTTGGAGGCCCGAGAGGAGCTCGTCGAGCTCGTGGTAGCCGCTGGGCAGGCCGGTGACGGCCTCGCCGCGCTCGTAGAGCTGCTCGAGGCGGTCGAGGTTCCCGGAGAGCAGGTCGCGGATGTGGGCGGTGGAGTCGGTGACCCGCCGCTGCGCCACCTCGTAGACCATCGACTCGGCCTCGTCGACGGCGGCGCTCACGTCCTCGGGGACGTCGTAGGCGAGCTCCGCCACGTCGTTGGCGACGCCGATGAGGCGGCGGAGCAGCGCCAGCTCCTCGATGATGCGGGCGTACTTGGTGGCGGATGTGGTCGCCGGCGTGTGCGCCTGGAGGCTGATCAGGGTCGACGGCCCGCCGATCGCGTCGAGCAGGCCGGCCCGCTTCAGCTCCTCCGCGACGGTGACCGGGTCGGCCGGCTCACCGGCCGAGTACAGGCTGCAGATCGCCTCGAAGACGTGGCCGTGCGAGGGCTTGTAGAAGTCGTCGGGGCCGAGCAGCTCGACCGCCGTGGCGATCGCGTCGCGGCTGAGGAGCATCGCGCCGAGCAGCGACTCCTCGGCGAGGAGGTTGTGGGGCGGGACGCGCCCGACCTCGGCTCGGGGCTCGACACCGAGCTGCGAGACGCTCACCGGGGCACCTGCACGAGATCGTCGGCGCGGACCGCTGGGGGGGCGGAGGGGAAGTAGCGGGTCATCGGTCGCTCACACTTCCGCAGCGCGCCGGTGGACCGCCACAAGGGAGAAGCTGTGGAGAAGCGGGTCCGGGAGGTGGATCCAGGACCCGATCTGTGGAGATCGCCGCCGAGGCTGTGGAGCATCGGCGAGCGCGCCCAGCGCTTCCGCCCCATGAGGGTCCGAGTGTGCTGGACCGGAGCTGCCTGCCGGTGGATATGTGGGTAAGAAATTCTCGGCTCGAACACCGGTTCGAGTATCCCCGGGGGGTGGGACAGCGCCCCGACCCGGGCGGGCGGGTCGTCGGCCCCCCCCTCGGAGCTTCCGCCTGAGGCGCCAGAATTCTTGGCGTCTGAACCGTCGGTTCGATGAGGGATCCGGGCTGGCAGGTCGTCGGGCCGGGGATGGGCCAGCCCTCGGAACTTCCGACTGAGGCGCCAGGATTCCCGGCGTCTGAACCGTCGGTTCGATGAGGGATCTGGGCTGGCAGGTCGTCGGGCCGGGGATGGTCCAGCCCTCCACGACCTCGACGGGCTAGCCCTCCACGACCTCGACGGGCTAGCCCTCCACGACCTCGACGGTGAGGGGGAACTCGACCTCGCTGTGCAGACGAACGGTGACGACGTGGGTACCGACCGACTTGATCGGCTCCTCCAACTGGACCCGCTTGCGGTCCACCTCGTACCCGGTCTGCTCCGCCACTGCGCCGGCGATGTCGGGGGCGGTCACCGAGCCGAACAGCCGACCCCCTTCGCCTGCGCGGTGCGCGACCGTGATCGCGCGGCTCACGAGGACCCGCGCGACCTCCTCCGCGGCCTCCCGGTCGCGGGCGTCCCGGGCGTTGCGGGCCCGGCGCATGCCCTCGGCCTGGGCCTCCACACCCGGTGTGGCGGGCTGCGCGAGGCCCTTCGGCATCAGGAAGTTGCGGCCGTAGCCGGGGGAGACCTCCACCACGTCGCCCTTCTTGCCGACCCCTTCGACGTCGTCCCGGAGCAGGAGCTTCACTCCTCGTCACCTCCGGAGGTCACCGCGGTCTCGCCGGGGATCTCAGCCGGTGTCCGGTGTTCTCAGCCTCGGCGGTGTTCTCGGCCTCGGCGGTGTTCTCAACCGCGGCGGGGCTCTCAGGCGCGGTGCTCTCGCCCGCGGCACGGATCTCAGGCGCGTCCGTCACCTCGGCTCCGGCCGCCTCCGACGGCTCGTCGGCACCAGGCGAGAACGGGGGAGGGCTGTCAGGCACCGGTGGCGGTCGTCCGGAGGACGACCCGCTATCGGAGCGGCGGCCGCCCCTCTGCTGGGTGACGCGGTGCGTGTAGGGGATGAGCGCCATCTCGCGTGCGATCTTGACGGCGCGGGCGATGGTCCTCTGCTGCTGTGCATCGTTGCCCGTGACGCGGCGAGCCCTGATCTTGGCCCTGTCGCTCACGAACCTGCGGACGAGGTCGACGTCCTTCCAGTCGACGTACTCGATGCGTTCCTGGGTGAGGACGCTGATCTTCTTCTTGCTGCGCCGGGCGTTGTCGCGGTTCTTGCCGCGCGGCTTGCGCATCAGAACGGCTCCTCGCCGCTGTCGTAAGCAGGAGCCTCGCTCGGTCCCGGATCGTCGCCCCCGCTCCAACCACCGCCGCCGCCGCGCTCGCGCCGCTCGTTCTTCGTCACCGACGCCGTCGCCCAGCGCAGGCTCGGTGCGACCTCGTCGGCCACCACCTCGACCTTGGAGCGCTTCTCGCCCTCCTGGTTCTCCCAGGAGCGCTGGTCGAGCCGGCCGGTGACGATCACCCGGGTGCCCTTCTCGACCGACTCCGCGACGTTCTCGGCCAGCTGGCCCCAGCAGGTGATGTCGAAGAACGCCGGATCGGAGTCCTCCCACTCGCCGCGGTCGTTGCGCTTCCGCTTGTTGAACGCCAGGCCGAAGCTCGCGACGGCCTGGCCGCTGTTGGTGAACCGCAGCTCGGGCTCGCGGGTCGCGTTCCCGACCAGTGTCACGGTGTTTCCGAATGCCATCTCGTGGTCTCCGTTCGTCCGGAGCCGGTCAGACCGGCTCCTCCGCTCCCAGGAGGCCGCGTCTCTTGGCCTCGCCGTCGGGTAGGCGGAACAGCTTGTGGCGGACGACCTCGTCCGCGAGGCGGAGCGTGCGCTCCAGGTCGGGGAAGCCGGGGGTCTCGGTGACCACCTCGTACACGACGTAGTAGCCCTCGGACTTGTGGTTGATCTCGTAGGCGAAGCGGCGGCGCCCCCACACGTCGGTGGTGGCAACACGCCCTCCCTCGGTCTCGAGGGCGTCATGGACCTTCTTCACCTGGCCCTCGAAGGCCGGTTCCTCGAGGTCACCGTCGAAGATGACCATCAACTCATAGGCCCGAATCACGAGCAGTACCTCCCTACGGACCCGGCGCTGCCGGGGCTCCTCGTGGAGCAGGGGTCCGGTTGTGAGCCGGGCCATCCTAGCGGCGCAGGGATCACCGTCCATCATCGCCACGCGAGGGCGCCTTCCCCCGTGTCCGAGCCCAGTGCTCCTGCACCGCGGCTTGCGACCTCGTGAGACCTCATCCATGACACGAGTCTTCCCGGGAGGTGTGACAGGACCTCTGCCCGGGCGGGCACCCCGCCGGCCCACCCTCCTCCGCCAGGTGGGGCCCCTGCCCCACAGCGGCCGTCATACCTCTGCCCGGGCGGGCACCCCGCCGGCCCACCCTCCTCCGCCAGGTGGGGCCCCTGCCCCACAGCGGCCGTGACAAGCTGACGTCATGCCGCGAGACCCGGGCGGGACCCACTTCCGCAACCCAGCGACACGCCCGCGCCTCGTCGCCGCGGTCCTCCTCGGCGCCCTGCTCATCTCGGGCTGCGGCGGCGACGAGGGCAGTTCCACGACGACGACCGAGTCGCCCACCACCGCTGCTCCCTCGACCAGCACCTCCGGCTCCACGACCGGTCCCACGACCTCGGACCCGGCCGGGGTGCCGTCGTTCCAGCCCGAGCCGATCGAGGAGAGGCCCCACGACCCCACCGCGTTCACGCAGGGGCTGGTCTTCGACGAGCAGGGGCGGCTCTTCGAGAGCACCGGGCTGCGGGGGAGCTCGCAGATCCGGGAGCTCGACCCGGAGACGGGAGAGGTGCTGCGCTCGGCCAGCTTGGAGGACCGGTTCTTCGGCGAGGGCCTGGCCGTGGTGGACGATCACGCGATCCAGATCACCTGGCAGGAGGGGGTCGCGCTCGTCTGGGACCTCGACACCTTCGAGATCGTCGACGAGCACCTCTACGACGGCGAGGGATGGGGCCTGTGCCACGACGGGGAGCAGCTCGTGATGAGCGACGGCTCGGCGACGCTCACCTTCCGCGACCCCGACACCTTCGAGGCCCGGGGAACCGTCGAGGTCACCCGGAACGGCGCGCCTCTCGCCATGCTGAACGAGCTGGAGTGCGTCGGGGACCTCGTGTACGCGAACGTCTGGCAGACGCCGCAGATCGTCGCGATCGATCCCGCCACCGGCGAGGTGGTCGCGAGCTACCTGTTCCCGAGCCTGCTCACACCCGAGCAGGCGGCACGGGCCGACGTGCTCAACGGCATCGCGTACCAGCCCGACAGCGACACGTTCCTGGTCACCGGCAAGGACTGGCCGACGATGTTCGTCGTCGAGCTCCCCCTCTGAGACTCGCTCAGGCGCTCCGGGTGCCGTACAGGCCGAGCGCCTCCGCTGAGTCGCCGCTGAGGTGGTAGCTCTCCTCGTCTGAGGGGAACCGACCCCTCGCGGACGTCGCGGGCGAACTCGTTGATCGCCCTCACGGCGTCGACCTTGAGGGATGCGTACCGCCGCACGAACTTGGGCTGGATCCGGTCCTCGAGCCCCAGCAGGTCGTGGAACACCAGCACCTGCCCGTCGCAGGCCCGTCCCGCCCCGATGCCGATCGTCGGCACGCCGACGGCATCGGTCACCATCGCGGCGACCTGGTCCGGTATCCCCTCGAGGACGATCGCGAAGCATCCGGCGGCCTCCAGCGCCTTGGCGTCGTCCACCAGGGCCAGAGCGGCCTCCACCTCTCTTCCCTGCACCTTGAAGCCACCCATCGCGTGCACCGACTGAGGGGTGAGCCCGAGGTGGCCCATGACCGGGATCTCGGCGTCGATGATCGCCTCGATCGCCGCGACCCTCTTCCGGCCCCCCTCCAGCTTCACGGCACCGGCCCCCGCCCGCACCAGCGCGGCGGCGTTGCGCACGGTCTCCTCGCGGGAGACGTGGTAGCTCATCCACGGCAGGTCGCCCACGACCAGCGCGCTCGGCTCCGCCCGTGCGACCGCGCCGACGTGGTGCGCGAGGTCCTCGACGGTGACCTGGAGCGTGTCGTCGTAGCCGAGCACCACCATGGCCACCGAGTCCCCGACCAGGATGATGTCGACGCCCGCCTCGTCCGCGATGCGGGCCCCGGGAGCGTCGTAGGCGGTGACCATCACCAGTGGGTCGGCGCCGGTGCGGACCTTGCGTTCCCTCACAGCGGGCGCGGTCAGCTTCTTGCTCATGGCTGAGCCTCCTTCCCGTCCAGCGCACGGATGGCTGCCGGCGGTCGGGACCATCGTACTCCGGACCGCCCCGGGACGGAAGCCCCCGGTACTCTCGGCACCGTGCCCGTCGGTCGGTGCGAGAGCTGCGGTGACGTCGAGGTCGAGCTGACGCTCGTCCGCCGCCTCTACGTGACGCCCGAGAGCTGGGACACCCCGTACCGGGTCGAGCCGGGCGGGCGGGAGATGTGGTGCTTCGTCTGCCGGACCCACTACCCGCACCAGGAGTTGGACGCCGAGGGAGAGCCCATCGGCGAGCCCGCCCCGCCCTCCGGCTGAGAGACCTCAGTCCCGGCCCGGGACGACGCCGGCCACCGTGGTCGATGTAGTGGAGGTCGGCGGCGGGGGGGTGGTGCCCGTGCCCGGTGGGGCGGTGGTCGTGCCCTGCGGCCGCTCGGAGGTCGTCGTGGCCTCGGAGGTCGTCGTGGCCTCGGTGGTCGTCGTGGAGCCGGTGGTCGTGGTGGTGGTCGCGAGCTCGGGGTGGAGGATCTCACCGGTGAACGTCGAAGGCGTCGTGATCGGGCACGGCTCGTAGCGCGCCGTCGCCGTCTCCATGAACGCCCTCCAGATGTCGGCGGGGAGCGAGCCTCCGGTCACCGGTCCGCCTCTCACCTCTGTCATCAACTTGGGGGTGCCGTCGGGGTTCGTCTCGTCGAAGCCCACCCACACCGCAGCGGTGAGCTGGCAGGTGAAGCCGCTGAACCAGGCGTCGCGGTACTCCTCCGTGGTGCCCGTCTTGCCGGCCGCGGGTCGGCTGATCGCAGCACCCGTCCCGGTCCCGTCCGCCAGCACCTGGCTCAGCACCCAGCCCACCGTCTGCGCGCTCAGCTCGTCGATCACCCGCTCCGGTTGCGGGCCGAAGTTCCGCAGCACGTTGCCGTGGGCGTCCTCCACCCTGGTCACGACCAGCGGGTCGATCCGCTCCCCGCCCCGGCTGAACGTCGAGTAGGCCGAGGCCATGTCGAGCACCGAGACCTCGCCTGCACCGAGGACGAGGGCGTGGACGGGCGGGAGCTCCGAGCGGATCCCCAGCCTCTGCGCCATCTGGGCCGCGGTCTCGGGGCCCACCTCGTCCATCAGCTGTGCGTACACCGTGTTCGACGAGACCTTCGTGGCCTCGATCAGATCGATCGGACCGTGCTCCGCGAGGTCGTAGTTCGAGACGATCCACGGGCTGCCCCGTCCGCCCCGGGATCACGACCTGGCTCTGGGACTCGAAGTACGACTGCACCGAGATCCCCGACTCCAGGGCCGCGGCGAGGACGAACGGCTTGAACGAGGAGCCGGGCTGGCGACCGGTGCCGCCTCCCTCGGACCCGACCGCCAGGTTCACCTGGGAGTGCTCCCAGTCCGTGCCCCCGACCATCGCCATCACCCGCCCACCCTCGTCGACCGCGACGAGCGCGCCGGACGGATCCCCTTCCTGGTCGAGGGTCCCGGTCACCGCCCTGTGAGCGGTGCGCTGCATGTCGTAGTCGAGGGTGGTGTACACGCGCAGGCCACCGCCGAAGATCTCGGCGTCGGTGAACCCGGCCTCCTCCCGGAGGAAGCGTCGGACGTACTCGACGAAGTACTCCGTCCCGAACTCGTCGTCCCTCACGGCCCCGAAGTTGGAGGACTCCCGCCTCTCGACGACGTACTCCTCGAAAGGCCGGGCCAGGGCCGCGTCGCTCTCGGCGTCGGTGATGTAGCCCTCGGTGAGCATCGAGTCGAGGACCGCGGTGAGCGCGCGACCTGGCTGCATCGCGCTCCGCGCGCGCCCTCGCGTCGTCGCCGGGCCGCCGGGCATCGGCGGACTCCGGGGAGCGGATGAGCCCGGCCAGGTACGCCGACTCGGAGAGGCCGAGCTGGTCCACGTCCTTCCCGAAGTAGGCGCGGGAGGCCGCCTGCACCCCGTAGGCACCACGGCCGAAGTAGATGGTGTTCAGGTAGCGGAGGAGGATCTCCTCCTTCGACAGCTCCCGCTCCAGCTTGACGGCGAGCACCGCCTCCTCGATCTTCCGCTGCAGCGACCGCTCCCCCGTGAGATAGGCGTTCTTCGCGTACTGCTGGGTGATCGACGAACCCCCCTGCACCACGTCCTGCGCCGCGCAGGTTGGTCCACGCGGCCCTGACGATGCCGATCGGATCGAGCCCGGAGTGGTCGAAGAAGTCCCGGTCCTCGGTGGCGACCACCGCCTCGACGAGCACCCGGGGGAGGCGCTCGTAGCTCACGCTCACCCGGTCCTCACCGCCGCTGAGCTGCGCCAGGGAGTTCTCCTGCGCGCAGCGCTCGATGACGTCGGAAGCACAGATGAACGTGGTCTGCAGGAGCGGGTCCTCCTCCGGGAGAGGTGTCCGCGTCAGCGCGAACGCTGCCGCGCTGACGCCCGCCAGCAGCAGGAGGGCCAGCACGAGCAGCGGCCTCCTCCAGCGCCAGAGGCGGCTACGGCGCACGGCCCTCCCCGCCGGCTTCTTCGGGCTCCGCTTCCGGCGGCGGGAGGACTCGGAACGGCTCATGGTCGGGTGTGCCCGAGTGGGTGCGGCAGGGCGGCCTGCACCCTATCCAGACCGATGGTCCCCGACACCGGCAGGCCCCTGCCGGCCCGGTGGCCACGCGGCCTAGCCCGTTGCCCAGGAGATAGGCGGAGCGCACGAGGTGGTTCCCAGCCCGGCGAGTCGGCGCAGACCTCGACCACGTAGGCCGCGAACTCGCCCTTGCGCTCACCGATCCTCAACAGCTCACGAGCGCTCGTGATGCAGCGCCCGTGGGCAGGCAGGCGCGGTCCGAAGACGTAGGTCACCTGGCGCAGCTCCGCGTCCGTGCACACCGGGCACTCCTGTTGGGTGTGAGAACCCACCTCCGCTCCCGCCCGGCGCAGCTCCGGATGAGCGTCGCAGACGTCCTGCGGGCCGAGCCTGCCCGCACGGAGCTCGGAGAGCACGCGCTGGCGCGAGAGCCGGTAGTCGATCTCACCCGGTGTCGCACGACCCAGGGGAAGAGGCTCCGGCCGGAACGCCATTGGTGCGAGGGTAGCGTTCGGGTGACCGCGCGCCCCGAGAATCCCTCCCCGGCACCCCGCTTCTCGGCCAGACTCTGGGCAGAGAACCCCGACAGCGCCAACGCCCGACCGGAAGGCACCCACGCCATGTCCGACCAGCCCCCCGCGCACCCCAGCGCTCACCAGCCCGGCCCCGGCCCGAGCAAGCCCGGCGCCTCCGGGGCGAAGGGTCCGCTCTCCGCCACCTTCCCGGCCACTGCCGACCTCCCCTACGACGTGGTGTGCTACGGCCCGGCCATCGGCACCGAGGCCGAGCTGCGCCTCCTGGGCGACCTGGAGGGTCGCCGTGTCCTCGACCTGGGCTGCGGCGGGGGTCACGCCGCGGTCGCGATGGCCCAGCAGGGGGCGCACGTGGTCGCCGTCGACCCCTCCGCCGAGAACATCGGGAGGGTCCGGGCCGCGGCCGAGAAGCACGAGGTCAGGGTCGAGACCCACCAGAGCGACCTCGCCGACCTGCCGTTCCTCCGGGCCGACTCGGTCGACCTCGCGTACAGCGCGCACGCCCTCGCCACGGTGCCCGACCTGAGCCGCACCTTCCGCCAGATCCACCGGGTGCTTCGCACCGACAGCCATCTGGTCTTCTCCCTCCCCCACCCCGCGTTCGGTCTCATCGAGGCGGCGAGCAACGACCCGCTGCGCATCAAGCACGCCTACTGGGACGCGGCACCGCGGCCCTGGGAGGTGGACGGACGCAAGGGGGAGGAGCACCCCCACACGGTCTCCGAGGTGTTCACGGACCTGACACGGGCCGGCTTCAGGGTCGACGTGATGATGGAGCCCGAGCCCCGGGACGAGGGGCCCCTCGCGCGCCAGTTCACGGAGATCATGCGCTGGGTGCCGGCGACCCTGCTGCTCCGGGCCCGCAAGGAAGGGATCTGACCCGCCCGTCGGCGACCGCCCGACCGGACCCGCCCTTCAAGACCCCGTTCCCAACCGCTCCTCCCACCACCGGTCCAGACGGCGGCCCGCCTCCTCCGCACCGAGCGGGCCCTCCTCGAGCCTCAGATCGAGGAGGAACGCGAGCGCATCGCCCACCACGGGACCGGGAGCGAGGCCGAGGCGGTCCATCACCTGCCGCCCGTCGAGGTCGGGCCTGATCGCGGCCAGCTCCTCCGACTCGCGCAGCTGCGCTATCCGTCGCTCCAGCTCGTCCAGGCGCCGGGCGAGCGCCTCCGCCTTCGAGCGGTTGCGGGTGGTGCAGTCGCAGCACGCGTCAGCTCCAGGAGCTCTTCGAGGCGCTCCCCTGCGTCGCGCACGAAGCGGCGCACCGCGGAGTCGGTCCAGCCCATCTTGTAGGTGTGGAAGCGCAGATGGAGGTAGACGAGCCGGCTGACGTCCTCGACGTCGGCGTTCGCGTACCTGAGGGCCCGCATCCTGTCGCGGGTCATGCGGGCGCCGACCACCTCGTGATGGTGGAAGCTGACCCCGTCGGGGTCGATGGAGCGGGTCTTCGGCTTGCCGACGTCGTGGAACAGAGCCGCCAGTCGCAGGATCCGCTCCGGTCGGGCCTTCGCCACGACGGCGATCGTGTGGGCCAGGACGTCCTTGTGGTGGTGGACGGGATCCTGCTCCACCCGCATCGCCGGCATCTCCGGCAGGAACTCGTCCGCGAGGCCGGTGTCGACCAGGAACCACAGGCCGAGGCTGGGGTCCGGCACCACCAGCAGCTTGTCGAGCTCGTCACGGATCCTCTCGACCGAGACGATCTCCAGCCTGTGGCAGAGCGCCTTCACCGCTCCGACCAGGTCCTGGTCCGGCTCGAAGCCGTAGCCGGCGATGAAGCGGGCCGCCCTCATCATGCGCAGCGGGTCGTCGCTGAACGACTCCCGCGGCGCGAGCGGCGTGCGCAACCGCCGGGCGAGCACGTCGTCCATCCCCCCGAACGGATCGACGAGCTCGACCGAGGGAAGCGACAGCGCCATCGCGTTGACGGTGAAGTCGCGGCGAGAGAGGTCGTCCTCGATCCGGTCCGAGAAGGTCACGTGGGGCTTGCGCGAGTCGTCGCGATACGCCTCGGCGCGGTGGGTCGTGATCTCGAACTGCCGGTCGCCCTTCTTCACCCCGATGGTCCCGAACCGCTCGCCCTGGGTCCAGACCGCGTCGGCCCACGGACCCACGATGCCGACGGTCTCGCGTGGCTCCGCATCGGTCGTCAGGTCCACGTCCGCCAGGTCGAGCTGCAAGCCGGCGAAGAGGTCGCGGATGATCCCGCCGACCAGGTAGAGGCGGTGACCGGCGTCGGCGAACGCCTCGGCGAGCGGAGCGACCTCGTCGAGCACGGGACGAATGCGTTCCGGGACCACGACCGGTCACGCTACCCGGCTCGCCTCGCGACGACGGCGCCATTGCGAGCCCTGGCGGGGAACCGGACCACCCCGGTCCGGTCCGGTCCGGCTCGTGCTCGGTGACCGCGCCCTCGGGAGGCGTCGAGCCGTCCTACGTCGAGCGGCTCGCGCGCCGCGTCGTGCACCGCGACATGTCCGCGTTCGGAGGTCGCCGGCTCCTGCTCGTCCCGGGATCAGCCGCCGAGCCGGCCCGAGAGCGACACGGCCACCCCTGCCACGGCGACCATGGCGGCGAAGAGCCACACGAGGACGCGGTTGGCGGTCGCAGCGATGACTTCCCGCACTCCTGCGATCTCTGCCCGCAGCTCGCCGCGGAGGCCCGAGATCTCGGCGTGCAGCTCGCCTCTCAGCTCTGCGATGCGCCGATCGAGGTGCTCGCGGGTGACCGGCTCCTCGACGTCGCGGGCCGGGAAGTGGGCCAGCATCTCAGCGACCACCTCCTCATCGATCGTCCGGGAGAGCGCCTGGTACAGCGCGCTCCGTGACTTCTCCGACAGGGCCATGGTGGGGGGCCTTCCTCGGGTGAGTTGTCGAGGGGGAAGGTCACCGCCGGCCGGTGCGGTGTTCGGGCCCAGGGTACACCGACGATCCGGCGCTCGACCGCTCGCAGCCCCATCTGAGACCCATCACCGCCGAGTGCCCGAGCCGCACACCCCGGATCGTCGTGGTGACGCTGGCGGTGTTGTCGGTCGGCACAGGGTCGTTGTCGAGCGGGTTGTAGCTGCTCGTGACGGTGGCATCGACCGTAGCCTCACCGGACGCTGCCGGATGCATCAATGGTGACCGTGATCTCCAGCTCGGGCCTGCGGCACAGCACTTCGCTGTCCTTCTCGATCAGGAACAGCCGATGGGCAGCTCTCGCTGTCCCAGCTGCAGGAAGCGCGCCACGGCACACGGGCAAGCCCGGTATCAGGTCACCCTCAGCTGACGTAGTTGTGCAGGCTCATCAACGCGATCAGTCTCTGGTAGAGGCCGGCACGAGAGACGCCATCTAGGCCCTCTCCGCTGAGGAACGCGTTGACCACTCTCCGCACCTCCGCTTGATCGAGCGCGTCCCCGAACGATCCTGAGAGCAGCTCGCCCAAGAGGCGAGAGCGCACTTGCTCGCGGAACTCCGAGTCCACGCTGCGGTCGACGGGGATCGTGAACCCGTGCTTCGGCAGGCCGACGACCGATGGAGGGAGCCAGGACCTGGCCAATTCCCGTAGGACCAGCTTGCGGTTGTGGCGGTTGGTCTTGAGGACGTGAGGGAGTCGGAGACCGAGCTCGAACAGATCCTCGTCCAGCAGAGGTACCCGCACCTCCAAGCCGTGGCGCATCGAGGCGATGTCCACCTTGACCAGGTAGTCGTAGGGGAGACGGACCCTGGCGTTCGCCTCCGTCAGGAGCGCCGAGAGGCGCTCGAGCGCTGTCGCGTGCGGAGGAAGTTCGTGCCGCCATCGCTGCTCGAACAAGCGACTCACCGGCTCAACCGGTCCTCCCCTCCAGAGGCGCCTCAACTCAGCCTCCGGGAGCCAACAGGTCAGGCCTCCGATGATGCCGGCAGGATCCTCGGTTCTGGCCAGCGCCTCGAGCCTCGCCGCCAGGCTGGCGGGCACGGGGCCCCGTCCGCTGACGGGTCTCGCCATCGCCGCGAGCACACGGAGCACCCCGCTCCGGGGGCGTGGTGGGAGACGCCCCACGACGTTGATCGGCTCGATCCGACGAAAGGACTCGTAGCCCCCGAAGCCCTCGTCACCGCCGTCGCCCGAGAGCGCGACCGTGACGTGGTCGCGCATCGAAGCGCACACCGCGTCGACAGCCAGGATGGAGCTGTCCGCGTACGGTTGCCCGGGGGCTGCCAGCACGTCCATGACACGGCCCCAGGACAGGGACTGCGCCTCCACGGTGAGGGTTTGGTGCCGGGTCCCCAGGTGGGAAGCGACCGCCACCGCGGCCGGTGTCTCGTCGAAGTCGCGCTCCGGGAAGCGGACGTTGAACGTGTGCAGGGGCGCTCGAAGTGTGCCCTGGGCTGCGGCGCTGACGAGGGACGAGTCGATACCTCCGCTGAGCAGGGATCCGAGAGGGACATCGCTCTCGAGCTGACGGCAGACGGCCTGCTCGAGGAGGGGGCCCGCCCGCCGGGTCGCCTCCTCGAGCGTCATGGTGGTCTCTGGTGCGACCGTCCAGGTGTGGTAGCGGTGTACTCGGACGTCGATGCGGGCACGGCCGTGGTCGGCGATGAGCATCTGACCCGGCTCCAGGCACCTAACCCCGCGGAAGATCGTCGAGGGCCCCGGCACGTAGTGGAGGGCCAGGTAGTCGTGGAGGGCCTGCCCGTCGATCCGGTCACCGACGCCGGACAGCATCCGCAGCGCGTTCAGCTCACTGGCGAAGGCGAGCCCGCCGGCTGTCTCGGTGAAGTACAGCGGCTTGATGCCGAAGCGATCCCTGGCAAGCAGCAGGCGCTTCTGCTCCGGGTCGTAGACGGCGAGCGCGAACATCCCCTTCAGCCTCTCGACGAACCCCTCTTCCTAGGGCGGACTCCTCGATGGTGCAGTCCGTGGTCGTGAGGTCACGCACCGTGGGACCAGCCACGTCGGGTGTCGGCTTCCGACCGTGCAGCAGACCCGCGAACCTCGTCCGTGTGCCTCCGCGGGCGGGACCCGGCGGGTCCGCTCAGCCCTCGGTGGTACGACGGTGCTCGACGACCGCGTCCACCACCTCGCGACCCAGCTCTCCCGTCGACGCGGGCTCGGGCCGGATCTCCTCTCCGACCAGCGCTCCGATGCAGGCGGTGGCCGACGAGGCCATGGCCTCCAGGTCGTATCCGCCTTCGAGGAACACGAGACGGCGGCCCGGCGGGACCAGCTGGATCAGCGAACGGGTCAGGTCAGCGAAGTCCCCCGACGTGAGCCCCAGGTCGGTGAGGGGGTCGCGCCGATGGGCGTCGAACCCGGCCGAGATGATCAGCCAGGTCGGACCGAAGCTCTCCGCGAAGGGGGCCACGACCCGATCGAGCGCCTCCCGGTACGCGTCACCGGTCGACCCGGCGGGCATCGGGAAGTTGATCGTCGTCCCGCGCCCCTCTCCTTCGCCGACCTCGTCCAGCGCACCCGTTCCCGGGTACTGCGGGTACTCGTGCAGCGAGACGTAGGCCACCCGTGCGTCGGCATAGAAGGCATCCTGGGTCCCGTTCCCGTGGTGCGCGTCGTAGTCGACCACGAGGACCCGCTCCCCTTGCTCCGCCAGGGTCGCCGCGGCCACCGCCACGTTGTTGAGGAGGCAGAAGCCCATCGCGAGCCGCGGGGTGGCGTGGTGACCCGGGGGTCGCACCGCGCAGAAGGCCGCCGACGCGTCACCCCGCCGCAGGCGCTCGATCGACTCCAAGCCGGCGCCGACCGCGCGGTACGCCGCTTCGAGGCTCCCTTCGCCGGCGACGGTGTCGGGGGTGAGGTGACCGCCGCCGGAGCGCACGAACTCCTCCAGCCTCTCGATGTGCGCCGGCAGGTGGAGCCGCTCCACCTGCTCCCGGGAGGCTGGACCGGGCTCGAACAGCTCCAGGGCCTCGTCGATGCCGGCACGCCTCAGCCCTTCGGCCAGCGCGTCCAGGCGGGCCGGCCGCTCGGGATGGCCCGGACCGGTGTCGTGGTCGAGGAAGTCCGGGTGGGTGGCGAGGAGCACCTGCATGGCCCCACCGATGGTAGGGGGACGACGGCCGGGGACCACCAGCGGGCGTACCGACCGGTCCGTGCCGGACATCGGCCGGCCCCAGGGATCTGCCCGGGGCCCGCCTCCGTCGCGCGGCGCCGAGACCGTCGCGGCTATCTAGGCTCTCGGTTGCGTGCGGGGGTGTCGCTTCTCCCGCGCCGCGAGCCGCCCATGACCCGACTCCAGCTACTCGACTACGACGGTGACCGGCTCCGGGTCGGCCCCTGGCGCGAGGGCGAGCACAGGGCCTACCTGGCGCCGCTCCCGGGCGGCCTGCCCCCGCGGCCCACCTCGATCCGCCGGGCCGTCGAGGACCTGCTGCGACAGGGCTTCCGGTGGGTGGTCACCTCCGCACTCGCGCCTCGCGAGCAGGATCCCTTCCTCGCCGCAGGCTTCAGGATCGAGGAGCGGCTCCACCTCCTCACCCACGAGCTGAGGGATCTGCCAACGCCGCCCGGGAACGGAGCCGGCGCGCGCCCACCCGGCGGCAGCGGAGAGCCCCTGCAGATCCGCCGCGGGCGCAGGAGCGACCGCGCGGCCACGATCAGGGTCGACAACTCGGCCTTCCCTCCGTTCTGGCGCATCGACAGGCCGGGTCTGCTCGACGCCCTCACCGCCACGCCGAGCAGCCGATTCAGGATCGCTTCCACCTACCGCTTGGTGGGATACGCGGTCGCCGGCCGCGCGGGCCCCAGGGGCTACCTGCAACGCCTCGCGGTCGACCCGGAGGAGCAGGGCAAGGGAGCGGGCACCGCGCTCGCGACGGACTGCCTGTGGTGGATGAGACGACGAGGGGCGGTCTCGGCGACCGTGAACACCCAGGAGTCGAACGCCGCCGCGCTCACCCTGTACGAACGACTCGGCTTCCGACGCGAGAGCCAGGGCCTGGCTGTGCTCGGATGGTCGGCGGAGCGGGAGCGCACGTGAAGCGGCCGATCCTCCTCCGGCGGACGACCGCCCTGCTCCTGGTCGTGTCGGCTGCGGTCATGCTCCGGACCCCGACGACTCCCGCCCTCCCGGCGGCCCCGGCCGGCGCTGCGGACCCGGATGGCGGGGCGCCCGGGCCGGCTCAGCTGCTCCTCGTTGAGCAGACCGCGTGGGTCGCGCCGGAGGGCGAGCTCCTGCTGCGACTGCGTCCGGAGTCGGCCTCCCCGGGCGCGACGCTCGAGGTCACCCTCCACGACCGGGTGACCGCGAGGGGCCAGTTCACGGACGGGTTGAGCGGCGGGTCGCTCGGCACCGAGCTGAGCCGGGCCTGCGGGACGGTGCTCGACGGCGCGGTCGCTGGGCTGACCAGGTGCAGCGTCCCGCTCGACCGGGCCACGCGCGACGGGGAAGGCGCCGTGGTCATCACGCTCCCGATCCGCTCCGGCGACGACGGCCCGGCGGGACGGATCACCGTCGGCGCACAGGGCGTGTACCCGGTGCTCGTCCGCATGCTCGACAGCTCGGGCGAGGAGCAGACGCGGCTGGTCACCCACCTGCTGCGCCTGCCCGACCCGACCGACGACTCCCCGCCACTCGACTTCTCGCTGGCGCTGACGCTCGATGCTCCCGTGGGCCTCCAGCCGGACGGGAGCACGCAGCTCCCCGAGGAGGAGCTGGACAGGCTGCGGGAGCTGCTGGAGGCCCTCATCCGTCATGCGGGGGTCCCCGTCGTGGTCTCCGCGACCCCGGAGACGCTGGAGACGCTGTACGCACTCGGCGGCGAGGGGCGCCGGCTGGTCGACCGCTGGGCAGCCACGCAGGGCTCGGCTCAGGTGATCGCCCGACCGTACGTGGACCTCGATCCGGGGGCCTGGTGGAACGCCGATCTCGACGCCGAGCTCGCCGACCAGTTCGAGACCGGGAGGACCGCTGTGATGCGCCTGCTGGGATCGAACCCCGACAACCGCTCGTGGCTCGTGTCAGAGACCACCGACCCCTCCACCCTCGAGCGGCTCGTCACCCGTGGCGTCCAGGGAGTCTCCATCCCCGAGGAGCTGCTGGATCCGCTCGACGAGAACCTCTTCGAGATCGCCTTGGACCAGCCGTTCCTGCTCGACTGGGGTGAGGGTCGGACGCTCCCCGCGGTCGCGGACGACGCTGGACTGCGGGCGCACGTGGACGCGACCGGCGACAGCCGTCTGGACGCTCACCACCTGCTGGCGGACCTGGCCGTTCTCTACTTCCAGCGACCAGGCGTCTCCCGTGGGATCTCGGTCGCCCTACCGACCCCGACCCACCCTGCGCTCCTGGAGACCCTGCTCGCGGGGCTCGACGGCGACAGCGTGGTCCACGCGGCGTCGCTGCCCGACCTCTTCGACCGTGCCTCGCTCGCGCGCCTCGGGGGAACCGACACCCAGGACGGGCCCCCGCTGGTCCACGCGTACACCTACGCGCCACCCCCGGGCCTGGACGACTACCCGGCTCGGCTCAGGACCGCACAGGCTGCGCAGCGCACATACTGGTCGCTGGTCCCCGGCGCCCGAGCCGCCGAGGAGGGTCGGGAGGAGGACCTCATCCGGGTGTCGGGATCCCGGTCGCTCACACTCGACGAGCAAGACCGGTACCTTTCGGCCCCCGCCACCTCGGTCGCCGAGGTGACCGCCGCGATCGTCGTCCCGGCGCAGCCCGCTGTCACCCTCACCGCCCGAGAGGGGACGATCCCCGTCCGGCTCGAGAACGACTACGGCAGACCGGTCGCGGTCTCGGTCATGCTCCGCAGCGACAAGCTGGAGTTCCCGGAAGGCGACACCATCGCCGTCACCCTGAACCCCGGTGAGACGCGCCTGGAGGTCGATGTTCGCACCCGCGCCTCCGGCACGTTCCCCGTCGACGTCGTGGTGACCTCACCCGACGGGTCGCTCAGGATCGACGAGGGCAGGTTCACGCTCCGGTCGACCGCGATACCCGGCATCGGCCTCGTCCTCTCCGCGATCGCCTTCCTGTTCCTCCTGGTGTGGTGGGGCCGGCACTGGCGTACCGCGCGCCGCGCGCGCCGTCTCGTCCCCCACGAGCCCGATCCGGCCGTGGAGCCCTGAACGGGCTCGGGCCCAGCCGGCCCGAGCCCGTCCGCACCCCGGTCCCGCAGTACGCTCCCCCGAACCGGAAGCGACAGGGGGAAGACAATGGCTCGAGTGCGCATCGTCACCGACAGCGCTTGCGACCTCACGCAGGACGAGGCTGCCGAGCTCGGCGTCGAGATCGTCCCGCTCAGCATCCGGTTCGGCGACGACGAGTACGTCGACCGCGAGGAGCTGGACGCCCGCGCCTTCTACGAGAAGATGGCGTCGTCCGACGTCCTGCCCGAGACCGCAGCGCCCTCGCCGGGTGCGTTCGAGGAGAGGTTCCGCAAGCTGAGGAGCGAGGGTGCCGACGCGGTGATCTGCATCAACCTCTCCCGGGATCTCTCCGCCACGATGGAGGCCGCGCAGCAGGCGGCACGGTCGGTCCAGGGTGAGATCGAGGTGCACGTGGTCGACTCGAAGTCGATCACGGCGGGGCTCGGCAACCAGGTGCTCCACGCAGCACGGGCCGCACGGGACGGGAGGTCGGTCGACGAGATCCTGGGGATGCTCCAGGATCTGATCGGCCGGACCCACGTCTTCGGGACACTCGACACGCTCGAGAACCTGAAGAAAGGGGGTCGGATCGGAGGTGCCCAGGCGCTCCTGGGTTCGATGCTGTCCATCAAGCCCGTCCTCGACCTGTCGGACGGCTCTGTGCAGGAAGCCGCCAAGGTTCGGACCCGCAAGAAGGCGCTCGCGTGGTTCGTGGAGAAGCTGCGATCTGCCGCTCCCGTCGAGGACCTGGCGGTGATGCACGCGGAAGCGTCCGACGTGGACGATCTCGTGGCCTTGATCCGCGAGGCCTTCCCCGACCAGCCCATCCGCGTCGACGTGATCGGGGCCGTGATCGGGACCCACGGAGGCGCCGGCACGATGGGACTGTGTTGGGTCGACGCCGCCTAGTCCTGTGAGCGATCCTCGTCCGCCTCGACCGGCCGTGGCGCCGGGCGACACCATCGCAGGTCGCTACCTCATCGGCACGCTCATCGCCACGGGAGGGATGGCCTCCGTGTGGCAGGCGACCGACGCGGTGCTCCAGCGCGAGGTCGCCGTCAAGATCCTGCACCCCCACCTCGCCGACGACGACAGCTTCGTGGCCAGGTTCCGCACCGAGGCCGTCGCCGCCGCCCGGCTGCGCCACGCGAACCTGGTCTCGATCTTCGACACCTGCTCCGACGACGGGACCGAGGCGATCGTCATGGAGCTGGTCCGGGGGAGGAACCTCCGCTCCTACCTCGACGAGCACGGTCCCCTCCACCCGGCAGAGGCGGTCCACATCGTCTCGGAGGTGGCCGCTGCCCTCGCTGCTGCACACCGGTCCGGTTTGATCCACCGCGACATCAAGCCGGCCAACGTCCTGATCAGGGACGACGGGCAGGTGCTGGTCACCGACTTCGGGATCGCCAAGCTGCGCGACACCGCGACCGATCACACCCAGACCGGGATGGTCGTCGGCAGCGTCCGCTACCTCGCACCCGAGCAGGTCGAGGGTGGGCCCGTCGACGCCCGATCGGACGTCTACTCGCTCGGGATCGTCCTGTACGAGGCCCTCACCGGTCGCGCTCCGTTCGACGGACCCAACGACGCGGCGATAGCGCTCGCCCGCCTCCGCGAGCAGCCCCTGACTCCCCGCCAGGTCCGACCGGGCATACCGAGGGCTCTCGAGGCTGTGGTCCTCAAGGCCATGGCCCGCAACCCCGACCAGCGCTTCTCCTCCGCGGTGGAGCTGAGAGCGGCGCTGCTCGCGGCCCCCACCACCGACGACGGCACTCTCGCCGAGCCCACCGGCGTCGTCGCGGTGCCCGCTGCGCCGAGGCCCGCACCCGCCCCCCGGCCCGCACAGCCCACGCCGACGTTCGCCCAGACGGAGCGTCGATGGCTCATCCCCACCCTGTTCATCGTCCTCGTCGGCCTCGCGTTCGCTGTCGCGGGGATCCTCATCGGACGGACCGACGCCGGCCAGGAGCTCATCGACCGCGTGCGCGGCGACGGGGAGGAGGCTCAGAGCCCGGAGGTGACCAGCCCTCCCGGCCTGGCGGTGACCGGGGCCCGTGACCACGACCCGTCCGGCGACGGCTCCGAACACCCCGAGCTCGCCGCGCTCGCCATCGACGGCGATCCCGCGACGGCCTGGAGCACGGAGGAGTACTCCCAGGGGCTGGCGGGAGTCCCGAAGCCGGGGGTCGGCCTCGTCATCGAGCTCTCCGACACGGCGCGCGTCGAGCAGGTGCTGGTCGAGTCACCCGACGCGGGCTGGTCCGCCGAGGTGTACGTGGCAGACGACGTCCCGGCGGGCATCGAGGGCTGGGGTTCAGACGCGGGGCTCCATCGGGCCCGCCGAGGCCGGCACCAGCACCGTGGACCTGGACGGCCCCGACGGACGCTTCGTCCTGGTCTGGCTCACCGACCTCGGTCCGGAGGTCCCCTCGCAGGTCTCGATCGCCGAGGTGACGGTCCGGGTCCCGGCCTGAGCGAGGCCCTCCCCAGCCGTACACTCCCGTCATCGCGCATCGAGACGACGAAGGCGGGCTCATCACCGCGGCGCAGGCAGGCGACTCCCGGGCGCTCGACGCACTCCTGCGACGCCACCACGACAAGGTGTACGCGATCTGCCGCCGGCTCGCGGGCAACGAGGCCGACGCCCTGGACGCCACCCAGGAGGCCCTCATCGCCCTCACCCGCGGCCTCCGCCACTTCGACGGCCGCGCCTCGTTCGGGACCTGGGCCTACCGCGTGGCCACGAACGCCTGCCTCGACGAGCTCCGACGGCGCAAACGACGGCCCGACCCCGGGCTCCCCGACGTCGAGACCGCCGGCCCGGGGGGTCCCCCGGGGATCGACGACCAGGTGACGTCGAGGCTCGATCTCGAGGCAGCGTTGGAGAGGCTGCCCGACGAGTTCCGGGCCGCCGTCGTGCTGCGTGACGTCACGGGACTCGACTACGCCGAGATCTCCGAGGTGCTCGGGATCCCGCCCGGGACGGTGCGGTCACGGATAGCGCGGGCGCGGGCCGCTCTGGCGCGCGACCTCGGTGGGAACCGGGCGCGCCCGCCGAACGTACAACAGGGGCACCATGAGCGAGCAGGACCTGCACCCCGACGACGAGCTCGTCTCCGCCTACCTCGATGGCGAGGCCACCGAGGCCGAGGCGCTGCGCGTCGAGCGGGAGCCCGAGCTTCAGGCTCGGCTAGCCACGTTCCACGCGATCTCGGAGGAGATGGCGGCGGTCGACCGCCCGCCCGCGCAGGACGACCTCGTCGCTGCCGCAGTTGCCGCGGCGAGAGCCGCGCCGGCGCCCGACGCGCCAACCGACGACGGACCCACGGCAGCCGGGCCCGAGGCCGAGGTGATCCCGCTTGCCCGGAGACCGCGGGTGCAGTTGACGGCTGTCGTCTCGATCGCCGCCGCGATCGCCCTGCTGGTCCTGGTGGGAGGGGCGCTCGCAGAGCGCTGGCGCGAGGACGCCGACCGCGAGCAGTACGCCCAGGTCGGAGCGGCCGTCGGGGCCGCGGACAGCGTCGCGGACGGGTCCGCAGGCGATGAGGCCTCCCCCGACCGCACACCAGAGGCACCCGTCGAGAGCTCGGCCGGGGCAACGGAGGAGAACATGACCTCTTCTCCGACGACGGCCCCCGGGGGGTTCGGCGGCGACGGGCTCGAGCTGGAGGCCGTCGAGCTCGGGTCGTTCGGCACGAGGGAGGAGGCCCAGACAGCGGTGACCGCAGCCGTGGACGAGGTGCTCGCGAGCCCCGACGCCACCGGAGATCGGTCCGGCGCCGGGCTCGACTCCATGGCCGCGCTCATGGACCAGGCCTGCCTCGCGGGCATCGTCGACGGGGACGACGAGCTCGCGGCGCTGGTCTACACCGCCACCTTCGCCCTGCCCGAGGGCCGGCACCAGGTCTTCCTCTTCGCCCTGGTGCCCGGTGGGGCCGCCAACGGCACCCACAGGCTGTACGAGGTCTCCCTGGCGGGGTGCGATGTGATCTCGGAGGCGACGATCTCACCGTGATGCCCGTCGGTGCGGCTCGAGACCGGGCCGCACCTCCGGTATCGAGGGCTAGAGCTCTCCAGCGGCTTCCAGCCAGCGCTCCGCGTCTATGGCGGCCATGCAGCCCGAGCCTGCGGCCGTGATCGCCTGCCGGTAGACGTGATCCTGCACGTCACCGCAGGCGAACACGCCGTCCACGCTGGTCCGCGTGCCGTCGCGGGTCACCAGGTACCCGCTCTCCGACATCTCCAGCTGGCCGCGGAACAGATCCGTGTTCGGCGAGTGCCCTATGGCCACGAAGAAGCCGGTCACATCCAGCGTGCTGACCTCACCCGTCTTCACGTTGCGGACGCGCACACCCTCGACCGAATCGCTGCCGAGGACGTCTTCGACGACCGAATCCCACTGGAAGGCGATCTTCCCGTTCGCCCGTGCCCGGTCCTGCATGATCTTCGAGGCGCGCAGCTCGTCCCGGCGATGGATGATCGTCACCCTCGAGGCGAACTTGGTGAGGAAGAGCGCCTCTTCGAGCGCCGAGTCGCCCCCACCGACCACCGCTATCTCGTGATCCCGGAAGAAGAAGCCATCGCAGGTCGCGCAGGTCGAGACGCCGTGGCCCAACAACCGGCTCTCGGCCTCGAGGCCGAGCATGAGGCTCCGTGCGCCGGTTGCGACTATCGCGCACTGGGCTCGATGCGTCGGCTCCTCGGCCTCGGGGTCCCCGATCCACACGCCGAACGGCCGACTGGAGAAGTCGACGCGGCTCACCTTCTCCGTGACGAGCTCGGCACCGAAGCGCGCCGCCTGCTCCCGGAATCGGGTCATCAGCTCCGGGCCCATGATCCCCTCGGGGAAGCCCGGGTAGTTCTCCACGTCGGTGGTGAGCATCAGCTGCCCCCGGGCTGGTCGCTCGTCGAGGAGGGCTCGCCCTCGATCACCAGGGGACCGAGGTTCGCCCGAGCTGTGTAGATGGCGGCCGTGAGGCCCGCCGGGCCGGATCCGATGATGATCACTTCGCGCACGTCGCCGTCCATCTCTGTTCCGTTCGTAGCGTCGTCGGTCCCCACCAACGCGGCTGAGCCGCCGGATCATCCCCTCCGATCGCGCCCGAGCACCAGTCCCGTCACGCGGTGCCGCTCTGCACTTGGCCGATCGGCTCCACCGCCTTGCGGTTGGCGAGCCTCCACAACATCGCACCGGCCACGCTGAACAGGCATCCGACGATCAGGTACGAGAGCCAGACCGAGGTGGCCTGGCTGACCTCGGTCCCAGCAGCCGACGCAACGGCCTCGATCCCGATCTGTGCCAGTCGGACCAGGCCGACGACGAAGGAGGTGATGCCCAGCACGACCACCACGCCGATCAGGACACCGAACACCACCCCCCGAGCCACCGTGACCATCTGCCCGGTCGTCTTCTCCCGGACCTGGTCGACGAGGTCGACGATCGTGTCCGTGGCCTGCGCGGGCCAGTCGGTGCCGGGTCTGTCGGAGGAGCGTGCCGCCGCCGAGAGCTCCCGATCCTCCCCGTCGGTGGCGGCCATGGGCGTCACCTTAGAGCGCCCGCGCGAAGGCGGGCGCTCTTCGTCCTGTCGGGGTCTTCGCCCCATGGGGCTCATCACAGTGCGGTCGGGGCCCCTGCCCAGCCGCCGAGGCTGCGCCCACCGCGCAGCCTCTCTGGGTTCTGTCCGTCCGGGTCGCAGCCCCACCCCGCCACCTCATCGCGCCTCCGGCGCCGGGCTCCGGCGTGCGATGAACCGCGCCCGACGGCAGAATGGCGCCACCGTCACGAAATAGAACAGAGGCTCCCGCGGTTCGGAGGTGCACTCCACCTGTCCCGGAGCGGATGGATCCGCCCGATGGCAGCGGCGGAAGTCGCTGCTTGGTGGAGCAGTTACAGATGGCAACGACCCTTCGGTCGTTCGAAAGAGGAGAGGAAAGGCCCAGGATGTCTGCAAGCATCGTCACGCTCTCTGATGCGACCTTCGACGAGGAGATCGGTTCGGCGACCGAGCCCGTCCTCGTCGACTTCTGGGCCGAGTGGTGTGGCCCGTGCAAGATGGTCGCACCGATCCTGGACGAGATCGCAGACGAGAACGTCGGGCGGCTCCGGATCGCGAAGCTCAACGTCGACGACAACCCTGGCATCGCCATGCGATACCAGGTGATGAGCATCCCGACCATGATCCTGTTCAAGGACGGCACCGAGGCCGGCCGGTTCGTGGGAGCCCGTGGAAAGACCCAGATCCTCGAGTCCCTGAGCCCGCACATCTGACCATCTGGAGGATCCCATCGAGGGACTCCCGCTCACCCCCGGCGCCACCGGCGAAGCGGTGCGCGACCTGCAGCGCCGCCTCACCGCGCTCGGTCGCCTCCCGAAGGACGCTGAGCAAGGCAGCTACGACGACGTCACCGACGCGGCCGTCCACGCGTTCCAGGCAGAGCGCGGCCTCACCACCGACGGTGTCTGCGGCGACCAGACCTGGGCCGTGCTGGTCGAGGCCGGCTACCGACTCGGAGACCGCCTCGTCTACCACCGCTCCCCGATGCTCCGGGGGGATGACGTTGCCGACCTGCAGCGACAACTAGCGGCACTCGGGTTCGATGTAGGCCGGGTCGACGGGATCTTCGGACCAGCGACCGCGGGGGCCCTGCACGACTTCCAGCGCAATGCGGGCATCACCACGGACGGGGTGTGTGGTCGGGACACGCTCGCGATGCTCGGGCGCCTCGGGGACCGCACGTCGCAGGAGACGAGCGCCGCACGGATCCGACAGGTCGAAGCCCTGAGGGAGACCCCCAGATCGCTTCATGGTCGGCGGATAGCCGTCGGAGAGCGCGGCGGCCTCGAGGGCCTCGCCGCGGCCCTCGGTCGAGCTCTCTCCGAGGCCGGAGCGCTGGTATCGGTGCTCCACCACCCCGACCACTCGGAGCAGGCCGCCGAAGCCAACCGCTTCGCTGCAGACGCGTACATCGGAGTCGAGTTGGACGACGGCGCGGCTTGCAGCCTCGCCTACTTCGGCGTGCCCGGCTACGAATCCGTGGGGGGTAGACGCCTCGCCGAGCTCATGGCGGCCGGTCTCACCTCGGTAGGGTTGTTCGGGCCCGCTCACCTGGAGGCGATGCGGCTGCCCACGCTTCGCGAGACCAGGATGCCGGCTGTGAGCTGCCGGCTCGGACCGCCGAGGCTGGTGGTCGAGCAGGGACCTGCGATCACCTCGGTCGTGACCGAGGCTCTCACAAGTTGGGCACGCCAACCGGTGCCCTGAAGCCCAGAGAGGTGCTCCACGCGAGCCCTCGACCTTGAATCCACACCCTGTGGTCAACACTGTGGTTAACCATGGTCCGGGCTCTCAGGAAGAGATCGCCAGGAAGATCCTCTCGAGATCTTCGAGATCCGCGAACTCGATCTCGATTCGTCCTCGCTTCTTGCCGAGGTCCACGTGCACCCGGGTTGCGAGACGGTCGGAGAGCAGCTGCTCCAGCTCCAGCAGCGCTGCCGGCTTCGTGCTCCCCGGCTCGGGGGCCGGGGACTTCTCGTCGGCGACGTGACGGCGGATGGCCTCCTCTACATCACGCACCGACAGCGCTGAAGCTGCGATCTTCAGGGCCAGAGCCTCCTGGAAGGACTGGTCGTCCGTGCCGAGCAGAGCCCGGCCGTGCCCGGCGGAGAGCACTCCATCCACCACCATCCGCTGGACGCCCCTCGGGAGCTGAAGGAGCCTGATCGTGTTGGCCACCGCTGACCTGCTCTTGCCCACCCGCTCCGCGACCTGCTCCTGGGTGAGCGAGAACTCGTCTATCAGCTGCTGGTAGGCAGCCGCCTCCTCGAGGGCGTTGAGGTCCTCTCTGTGCAGGTTCTCGACCAGGGCATGCTCCAGCGAGAGGACGTCATCTGCCACCCGAACCAGTGCCGGAAGCGTCTGCAGGCCTGCCTGCCGGGCAGCGCGCCAGCGCCTCTCACCGGCGATGAGCTCGTACCCGTCGTCGACCTCCCGAACGAGCACCGGCTGGAGCAGGCCCATCTCCGAGATCGAGGTCGTGAGGTCCGCCAGGGACGCCTCTTCGAACTCACTCCGGGGCTGGTAGCGGTTCGGGCTGATCTCATCGATCGGTATCTCTTGGAGCCTCGCGCCGCCGCGAGGCTGCTCCCCTCCCGGTTCATCTGTGGGAAGGATGGCTTCCAGACCCCTACCCAATCCGCGCCGCGCCACCGCTGACCTCCTTGGCAAGTTCCCGGTAAGCGATGGCTCCCCGGGAACGGGAATCGAAGACGATTATCGGCTGGCCGAAGGACGGCGCCTCTGAGAGCCTCACGGTGCGAGGCACGACGGTCCTGCAGACCTTCTCCGGGAAGTGCCTCCGCACCTCCGCAACCACCTGATCAGCCAGCTTGGTGCGGGCGTCGTACATGACCAGAGCGATCGCCGAGACCTCCAGATCCTTGTTCAGGTTGCGCTGCACCAACTCGACGTTCCGCAGCAGCTGGCCGAGGCCTTCCAGGGCGTAGTACTCGCACTGGATCGGCACCAGCACCTCTGTGGCCGCTGCGAGGCCGTTCACGGTCAGGAGGCCGAGGGACGGGGGGCAGTCGATGAGCGTGTACTGGTACTCGTCCTTGATCTCGTCGACCGCCCGCCGGAGTCGCATCTCACGACTGAAGGCCGGCACGAGCTCGATCTCAGCGCCGGCCAGGTCCAGGTTGGCGGGCGCCACGAAGAGGTTCCGGACGGCGGTCGCCTCGATGCAGTCCTCCAAGGGAACCTCGTTCAGGAGAACGTCATAGACGGTGCGCTCCAGCGTCCTGGCATCCAGGTCGAGGCCGGTGCTCGCATTGCCCTGCGGATCGAGGTCGATGATGAGCGTCCGGTACCCCAACTCTGCCAGGCATGCCCCGAGGTTCACCGTCGTCGTGGTCTTCCCCACGCCGCCCTTCTGGTTGGCCACGGCGATGACGCGCGGCAGAGGACGCACGAATCGGTCCCGCTCACCCATGGAACCCATGCCGGCCGCCGCATCGGGAGTGTCGCCCGTCTCGCCCGCCGGCTCACTCGTAGCAGCATCGGCACCCTGCATGACGGCGCCAGCGGACACCCCGGTCTCCTTCTCGACGACCACCCCAGCGCCCTCGCTGAGCGGGCGTTGTTCCCGGGAGGTCACTGCTGCCTCCTCCCCCCCACGCTCACTCTCGCCAACGACCTCGCCAGGGAAGCGCCCCCCGGGCAAGAACCGCCGTATCAGTCCAGCGGGCCCCGATGGGGCCCTGCTCTCTTCGTCGTTCAACGCCGGTATCCTTCCGCTCCATCGGTTGGGGGTCAAACAAGCAGGTCAGGGCAGGGAATTCGGGCCGCGCACAGGGTGGGCACCACGGCCGCGAGCACCCCTTGCCGTTTCACGTGAAACGTCTCAGCAACCGAAGAGGGGGCGTCGGGAGGCCGCCACCCTGCGCCTCGGGAGATCCCCCGGAGGAGCCCCCTGCATGGTGAGCACTGCGTAGGTCGCGCCTGCCTCCTCGTCCACGACCACCCGCTCGATCACCAGCGGCAGCGCCGTGCCGCTCAGCCCGATCCAGCGCTCCCCACCCGACCCAGGCGGCTCGGACACGACCAGGATCCCTCCGGGGCGCAGCAGGCCCGCAGCGCACTCGGCCACCCATGGGGGGGGTCCGAAGGAGCGCGCCGTCACGACGTCGAACGAGCTCCGGTGCTCCCGGTCGTGCCCGAGCTCCTCGGCAGGTCGGTCCTCCACGACTACCCGCTCGCCCAGGCCCAGAGCGACCACCGACCTACGAAGGTGGTCGGCCCTTCGCGACGACGACTCGATCAGGACCACCCTGCTGTCGGGCACCCTCAGCGCCAGCACCAATCCGGGGAGGCCGGCTCCACTGCCCAGGTCGGCCACCCGGCTCGCGGCTGGCACCAGCCTGGCGAAGCCTTCGCTGTGGCGGACGGCGCCCGGACGCCCCGTCCTGCCCATGAGGCCGTCGCGCGCTGCCTCCTCGAGTAGGCGCCCGAGGATCTCGTCCGAGCGCTCCGAGTCCACGATCGTCCGCGGCGACTCAGTGGCAGTGTCTCGCCCAGGGCGACAGCGGCTCCGGGCTCCCTGGCCCCACGACGCCCTCTCGCCCCGTCAATCGCTGCTTCGCAGGATGACCACGTGGCGATCGGGATCCTCGCCCTCGGAGATCGTGCTCACACCTTCGATCTCGCCCACCGCGTCGTGCACGATCTTGCGGTCGGTTGCACCCATCGGCTCCAAGGCCTTCTCCACACCGGTGCTCAGCACCTCATCGGCGACCTGCCGGGTGAAGTCCTCGAGCGCGGCCTTCCGGCGCTCCCGGTAACCACCGACGTCCACGTTGATCCGTCCGTGCCGCTCGCCCTCGGATTGGCGCTGCACCACCGTCCTGCTCAGTGACTGGACCGCCTGGAGGGTCTGGCCGCGCGGCCCGATCAGCAGCCCCAGGTCAGGGCCGGAGACCCTCACCTCCGCGGTCTCTTCGTCGACCATGACGAGATCCACATCTCCCTCCAGCCCGAAGGCCTCGACCAGGCCCTCCACGAACTCCTCCACGATCGCGCCCTGCTCTTCCAGTGAGATCTCCGTCATCGGCTTCCCTTCCTTGCTCTTGGGCTGAGCCCGGCGGCCCTGCTCTGATCCCCGCCGGCTCGCAGGAGCACGGCTCGCGGGCCCCGACTCGTCACGCCCGGCTGCCTTCTTCTCCCCCGACCGACCCGGCTCCTTCTTGCGCGTCCCCCGAGCCGTCCCTCCTGACCGCTCGCCCGACGAACCACCCCGGCGCCGACGATCCGACCTCCCGCGCTCCGTCTTCGGGCGGGGTCGAACCGGCCTGACCCGGGCTCTCACCCGCGCTTCTCTGCGGATCCTTCCGAAGAGGCCTGTCTGCGCATCCTCGACCACCTCGAACTCCGCCTCGTCCTCGGCGACCCCGAGTTGATCCAGGGCGACCTCCTTGGCCTCGTCCAGGCTTCGCCCTGTCGTCTCCACCCACTCCAATGTGATCTCCTACCTCTTCTTCCTCGTCTGGCGGGGGCGGGGTTCCACTTCGCCGCCCCTGGCGGGCCCACGCCTCCGCTCCCGCGGGTCCGAGGTGTACGTCTTCTTCCCCGCCGCTGGCTTCTTCTTCGGCACCGACTTCTTCTCCGACACCCGACCGCCGCCGGTCCTTCCCTTGCCAGGGCTGGGCTTCCCCGCCGGGCGGCTCTCCTTGCGGCGCTCTCCATCCTCGGGACTCGGCCCCTTCGGTTCAGGATCCTTGCCCTTCGCCCCACTCTGGCCGCCCTCGCCCCGGTACAGGGTTCGGGTGATGTAGGCCTGCTGTCCGATCCGGTACAGGTTCGACACCACGAAGTAGAGGACGATCCCCGCAGGCATCCCGAACGAGATGGCCGGCAGGAAGAAGAGCATCACCCGGCCGATCATCTTCTGCTGGTCGCTCACCTCACTGCTGCTCCGGGCCTGCGTCTGCTTCTGCTGGTACCAACCGGAGGCTGCCACGACACCGATCATCACGAGATAAGGAAGGGCGTGAAGGATGCCGTCGGACAACGCCTGACTCGCGCTCTGGGCCAGGTCCATGCCGAGCCAGTCCATCTTGGTGGAACCGGCGAGCTGGTTGTACATCTCGCTCGTGTGATCCAGGTAGGCCGGGTCGAACGTCTGCTCGGTCACGTGCCCCGGCGGCGCGACCGGATCCCCTCCCTGTTGGGCCAGGGCCGCCGTCCACCCGGTCGTGATGCCGACCTCCGTCACCCGCCGGGTCAGTCCCCGCAGCACCCCGAACAGGACGATGAAGACGGGCATCTGGAGCAGGAGCGGCAGACACCCGCCGAGCGGGTTGATGTTGTTCTCCTTGTAGAACTTGAGGAGCTCCTCGTTCAGCTTCTCCCTGTCGTCCTTGTACCGCTCCTGGATGCGCTTCATCTCCGGTTGGAGCCGCTGCATCGCCATCATCGACCGCGTGCCCTTCAGGGTGAGCGGTGTCATCACCACCATCACCGCGAGGGTGAGGAGGATGATCGCCACCCCGTAGGACGGCCACAGCGAGTAGAAGAACGAGAGAACCGCCGCCACCGCCTCGAAGAGCGCTTCGAAGGCTGTGCTCACGCCACCCTCCGTGCTGCTCCGCCGGCCACCGGCACCGGGTCATATCCGTGGCCACCCCAGGGGTGGCAGCGGAGCAGGCGTCGCACCGCCAACCAGGACCCGCGTGCTGCACCATGCGCCCGCAGGCTCTCCACTGCGTAGGTGGAGCACGAGGGATCGAACCGGCAAGGGGATGGCCGACCCGCTCGTGCCGCCTGATACACCCGGACCGCCCCGATCAACGCCCGCGCCGGGATGCTCACCGGTCTGCTCTGACTGCATCGGTGATCTCGGACATGACCTCTGTCAACTCCTGGAAGCTCAGTTGATCCGCTCCCGGTGCGGCCCTCACCAGGTAGTCACCGGCCGGGAGGCCGCCGTTCCCTGTCGGCGCCGACCCTGCCAAGGCGGCCCGGATCCTACGGCGCAACCGGTTCCTCCCCACCGCCGGCCCGACCGCTCGCCCGATCGCGTACGCGACCCTCGGGGGGCTTGCGCTGGGGTCCCCGTCGAGCAGGTAGGTCACGGTGAGTGGACCCCGCCGGACCCGTCGACCGCATCGGCGTAGCTGCTCGAGTGCTGAGCGGTCGCGGATCCGCCAGATCACGCGGCCAGCCGCTGCCGTCCCCGACGCCGGCGGTTCTTCAGCACGGCACGACCCGCACGGGTCCGCATCCTGCGACGAAACCCGTGCTTCTTCGATCTCTTTCGTGTGTTCGGCTGATAGGTCCTCTTCATCCCGTGCCTCCTCGAGGCCGGCCCCCGAGTGGATGGGACTGCGGGGGTGTGCGGCGGAGTTCTGTGTCGCGACGGGCACCTGGGCCGGCCGATCCGGTCGTGGGTCGCGAACCCCAGCGAGGCTAGAGCCTGGACGAAGACGAAGCCAAGCCACCGAGCCCAGCCCACCGGGCGGACTTATCCACAACCTCTCGGCGCCCGCCGTGCTTCTCGGGTCGCTGGAGGTTGAACCACCGCGATCTGACCAAGACCGCCTCGAGCGTCTGCTCTGGGTTGCGGCGACAGCTGTTCGCGAGCTTGACAACCATGGGCGAACCCGCGTGTGACCTGCTCCTTTGAGTCGTGCCTCATCAGCTCTTTCGGGGCCGGGATCTCGATGCTACGTTGCGATGCCCACACATCGGAGGGGCGAGTTCTCCCAGTGCTCCGACCGTCGGATCTCTCTCGATGAAGGGCGGTGCCGGATCGTGAGGACTCCGGTCAGGAGTGGGTTTTCCACAGGTGTGGACGCCTCTGTGGACGTATTGGACGGGGAGGCCTGGAGTTGTTGAACGACGCGGAGGAGCTCTGGGAGGCGTGCGCGGGTGTGCTGCGCACGCAGGTGTCCGACGCCGTGTGGCTCGGCTCCTTCCAGGCGGCATCTCCGGTCCACTTGGACGACGACCTCCTCCTCTTGGCAGTGCCCAGCTCCTTGGCCAAGGATCGTATCGAGACGCGCTACCTGGGCCTCATCCGTGCCGCGCTCGAGGACGTCGGCCACCCGGACGTCGACGTCGCCATCGACGTGCGGCGCGAGCTCGCCGACTCGGTCGTCGACGGGCTGGACGGTCAGGATCCCCCCGCAGCCTCCGGCGAACCCGGAGAACCCGAAGCCGCCGGCGACGGGCTCCAGCCGCTCCGGTCCAGGACCGGCTCCCCTTGGGTGAACCCCCGCTACACCTTCGAGGCGTTCGTGACAGGGAGCTCCAACCGCTTCGCACACGCTGCCGCCCTCTCGGTGGCCGAGACCCCGGGCCGCTCCTACAACCCGCTCTTCATCTACGGCGACTCCGGCCTCGGCAAGACCCACCTCCTCCAGGCGATCGCCCACTACGTGCGCGAGAACTACCCCGCCTACACCGTCCGATACGTCTCGACCGAGACCTTCCTCAACGAGTTCGTGGATGCCATCCGCCGGAACACCACCGTCGACTTCAAGCGTCGCTACCGCGAGGTGGAGGTCCTCCTGCTCGACGACATCCAGTTCATCGAGAAGAGCGAGAGCCTCCAGGAGGAGTTCTTCCACACGTTCGACAGCCTCCACCAGGCCAACCGTCAGATAGTGCTCTCCTCCGACCGTCAGCCCGACGCGATGTCCACCCTCGAGGACCGCCTACGCAGCCGCTTCCGGGCCGGCCTCATCACCGACATCCAGCCTCCCGAGCTCGAGACACGCATAGCCATCCTCCGCAAGAAGGCCGAGGGCGATCCGACCCCCGTGCCAGACGAGGTGCTCGAGTTCATCGCCACCCACGTCACCGACAACATCCGTGAGCTGGAAGGCGCCATGATCAGGGTGTCCGCGTGGGCCAGCCTCACGGGCGAAGAGCTCTCGGTCGAGCTGGCCGAGCGGGTCCTGGGCGACATCCTCATCACCAACAGCCAACCCCGGCCCATCACACCCGAGCTCATCCTCGACAAGACCTCCGAGAAGTTCGGCTTCCCCGTCGAGGAGATCATCGGGAAGAGCAGACGCCGGCCGCTCGTGACCGCCCGCCAGATCGGGATGTACGTGTTCCGGGAGCTGACCGAGCTGAGCTACCCGGCCATCGCCCGCGAGTTCGGGAACCGTGACCACACCACCGTCATCCACGCGGTCGACAAGATCGGCAAGCTCATGAAGGAGCGCCGGCAGATCTACGACCAGGTCACAGCGTTGAGCGAAGCGATCCGGAACTCCCGGTGAGGCGAGCGGCGCACCCAGCCGCGCGCTCCTCGGATCCATGTCCCGCAGACCCGCTTCCGACCCCTTCCCGAGAACCTGTGGACCCGCCACCGGACAAACCTGTGGGGAAGATCGGGACGAACCGGGCACACCCCACAGGACACCCCGCTCCCGACCTGTCCGCCGGCCGCGCCTGTGGACCGCCGCTCTCGTACGGGGGAAACGGAATCCCACTTCGACCTGCCTGTTCGGTCGGTTCTCCACAATCCACAACTCCTACTACTGTCACTATTGATTAGAGAAGAGAAGAGAAAGAGAAGAGAAGGGCGCGACTGTGAAGTTCCGATGTGAACGAGACACCCTCGGTGACGCCCTCAGCGCCGCGGCGCGAGCTGTCTCGGCCCGCGGGGGGGCACTTCCGGTTCTCGCGGGGGTGCGTGTCGAGTTGGCGGGTGATCGCCTCTCCGTCACCGGGAGCGATCTCGACCTGACCATCTCGGTCTCGGCCTCGGTGGGTGGGGAGGGTGACGGGGTGGCGGTGCTCCCGGCCCGACTCGCATCGGAGATCGTGCGCTCACTCGAATCCGGCGCGGTCGACGTGGAGACCGAGGAGGACGAGGCCCGGATCACCTCGGGGAGATCGCAGTTCGCAGTGCGTCTCATCCCTGCCGAGGAGTTCCCGAGGCTGGCGGAGCCGAGCGGGGAGCCGGTGACCTTCTCGGCCCCGGATCTCACCGAGGCGCTCCGGCAGGTGGTGTCGGCGGCCAGCGCGGACGACGGTAGACCCATCCTGACCGGCGTGCTGATGACCGCCGAGGGAGACGGTCTCCGCCTGGTGGCGACGGACTCCTACCGGCTGGCGGTACGGGATCTGCGGGGCACATCGGTGCTGTCGGAAGGGCAGGCCGTGCTGGTGCCACGCCGTGCTCTCAGCGAGCTGGCCAAGCTGTTGGGAGACGCGGAGGAGGTGACTCTCCGGCTCGGAGAGAGAGACGCCGGCTTCGAGGCCGGTGGGGTGCGCCTCATGACGCGACTCATCGAAGGGGAGTTCCCGAACTACCGGAGCCTGATCCCCGAGTCCCACCCCAACCGGCTCACCGTCGGTCGCGACGTGCTGTTGGACGCGGTGAGGAGGGTCCGGATCATGGCCTCGGAGGCGACACCGGTGCGTCTGGTCCAGGGAGAGGACTCTCTGGAGCTGATGGCGGTCAGCCAGGAACTCGGCCAGGCTCACGAGGCGGTCGATGCCAAGTACGAAGGCACGGAGCTCACCGTCGCCTTCAACCCCGAGTTCCTCGTAGCGGGAGTCGAGGCGACGCCAGGCGACGAGGTGACCCTCGAGACCATCGATGCCCTCAAGCCGGCGCTGCTGCGTTCCACAGAGCGCGATGACTTCCTCTACCTGCTGATGCCGGTCAGGGTGTCCTGATCACGGCGTGCTGGTCGAGCAGCTCTGGCTCACCGACTTCCGCTGCTATGAGCAGGCCCACATCGCGCTACCACCCGGACTCACCGTGATCCTCGGCGAGAACGGTGAGGGCAAGACGACCGTTCTCGAGGCCGTGAGCTACCTGGCGAGCCTGGAGTCGTTCCGCGGTGCCCCGAACGAGGCGATGGTGAGGGAGGGTGCCGACGTGGCCACGGTGCGGGCGCACGTCGAGCGCGAGGGGCGGGAGGTCCTGTTGGAGGCGGAGATCCGGGTGGCCGGCCGCGGACGCATGCAGGTGAACCGACAGCCACTCAGGAGAAGGGCGGACCTGCTGGGCGTGCTGCAGGTGTCGGTGTTCTCCCCCGAGGACCTGGCGATCGTCAAGGGCGGACCCGCTGGACGCCGACGGTTCCTGGACGATGTGCTCACCGGATTGAACCCGATGCACGACAGCGTTCGTGTGGAGGTGGACCGGGTCCTCAAGCAGCGGAACGCGCTGTTGAAGCAGGCCCGGGGTCGTCTGACCCGGGAGATCGCCACGACCCTGGACGTGTGGGACGAGAAGCTGGCTGCTTCCGGCGAGGCCCTCGGGAAGGCCCGGGTCGAGGTGATCGAGCTGCTCCGGGGACCTCTGGGCGACGCGTACGACGCGGTCTCCGGGGGGAGCGGGGAGATCGGGGTGGCGTACCTGTCGACCTGGGCTCCCGGAGGTCTGCTGCGGGCCCTGGTCGACAACCGGCAGGAGGATCTGAGGAGGGGTCAGAGCCAGGTCGGACCTCATCGCGATGACGTGGTGCTCACCATCTCGGGTCTGCCGAGTCGCACCCACGCCTCACAAGGGGAGCAGCGCTCGTTGGCGCTCGCGCTGCGTCTGGCGTCTCACCGGGTGCTGACGGTGGCACACGGGACTGCACCCGTGCTGCTGCTGGACGACATCTTCTCCGAGCTCGACCCGGGGCGGGCAGCGGCTTTGCTCGACAACCTGCCACACGACCAAGTCCTGCTCACCAGCGCGGGCCCTCCGCCGGCGGATGCCACGCCATCCTTGGTGCTACGGGTACAGGGCGGTGAGATGGCCACCGTCGAGGCACAGATGTAGTGAGGGCGACGCACCGCAGATGAGTCCTGATCCGCTCCCCACGTCCGATGGTCCCGACCGTCGGCCGCCCCGCCGGTTGGGCGAGAGCCTGGACCGCCTGCTCGGCGGGCTCGGTTCACCGGTGGCGGGGACGCTCGCGGCGGTGTTCGGTCAGTGGGTGGAGCTGGTCGGGGCGCGGATCGCGGAGCACGCCCGGCCGGCGGCCGTCAGGGACGGCGCACTCGTGGTGGCGGTCGACGACCCGGCCTGGGCGTCCGAGCTGCAGTGGCTCGGCCCCGAGCTGGCGGAGCGGATCCGAGGGCTGCTGGACGACGATTCGATCGAGCGGATCGAGGTCAGGGTGGGCGCTCCCGGCAGCCCCGACTAGGGGCGCGTCTGGACCAGCGCGCGGGGCGGGATTTTCGGTCTCTGATCACCCGTTAGCAGGCCCCTTGCTGATAGACTCCCCAGGTCGGGAATCTCCCCTCTGACCTGCGGTTTTCCAGCATCCGGAGGGACCCGGCGAACGTATCACCGACCACTGGAGAGGGCGCGGCTTGCCGCAGAAGACCCAGCCCGGGAAGCGGGCCGAGAAGAGCTCGTACGAGGCGAAGGACATCACCGTCCTCGAGGGGCTCGAGGCGGTGCGCAAGCGCCCCGGGATGTACATCGGATCGACCGGTCCGGCCGGCCTCCACCACCTCGTGTACGAGGTCGTCGACAACGCGGTGGACGAGGCCATGGCGGGTCACTGCACCCGGATCGATGTCACGTTGCTGGCTGCCGGCGGCTGTTCGGTGATCGACAACGGCCGAGGCATCCCGGTGGACAAGCACCCCAAGTACAAGACCAAGTCCGCGGCGGAGGTGGTGCTCACCATGCTGCACGCAGGCGGCAAGTTCGGGGGTGAGGGCTACAAGGTCGCCGGCGGACTGCACGGGGTGGGGGTCTCGGTCGTGAACGCGCTGTCGGAGCGGGTCGAGGTGGAGATCGACCGCGACGGCAAGCGCTGGTTCATGGAGTTCCACAACGGCGGCAAGGTGAAGACCAAGCTGAAGGTGAAGGGCGATGCCCCGCGTGGCCGTACGGGTACGACGGTGCGCTTCTGGCCCGACCCCAGGATCTTCGACACCGTGGAGTTCCGCTCGCAGACCCTCACCGAGCGACTGCAGATGATGGCGTTCCTCAACCGGGGCCTGGAGATCCGCCTCAGCGACGATCGCCCCGGTCACGACAAGCACGAGGTGACGTACAAGTACTCGGGCGGCATAACCGACTTCGTGAAGCACGTCAACGCCTCCAAGGAGGCGCTGTTCAGCAAGGTCGGGTCCTACGAGATGAGCGAGGACGACCAGGAGGTCGAGGTCGCCTTCCAGTGGAACACGGGCTTCAACACGGACGGCATCCACTCGTTCGCGAACGGCATCAACACCATCGAAGGCGGGATGCACGAAGAGGGCTTCAAGAAGGCCCTCACCAACGTGGCCAACAAGTACGCGAAGGCCAAGGGCCTCCTCAAGGAGAAGGACGAGAACCTCCTGGGTGAGGACATCCGGGAGGGGCTCACGGCGATCATCTCGGTCAGGCTGCGCGACCCCCAGTTCGAGGGCCAGACCAAGGCGAAGCTCGGGAACGTTCCGGTGAGGTCCCTGGTCGAGCGGGCCACCAACGAGAAGTTGGGTGACTGGCTCGAGGAGCACCCCACCGAGGCGAACCGCATCGTCAAGAAGTCCATCCAGGCTGCCCGTGCGAGGGTCGCCGCCCGGCAGGCCCGTGACGCGACCCGGCGGCGCTCGGCGCTCGACGGTGCAGGCCTCCCCGGGAAGCTCGCCGACTGCTCGTCACGCGAGCCGCGTGAGACCGAGCTGTACATAGTCGAGGGGAACTCGGCCGGCGGCTCGGCGAAGGAGGCGAGAGATCCGAGGATCATGGCCGTGCTGCCCATCCGCGGGAAGATCCTCAACGTCGAGCGGGCGCGCATCGACAAGATGCTGAAGAACACCGAGATCCAGGCCCTCATCGCCGCCATAGGCGGAGGGGTGGGCGAGGAGTTCGACGTCGAGAAGATCCGCTACCACAAGGTGGTGATCCTCTGCGACGCGGACGTCGACGGAAGCCACATCCGGACCCTGCTCCTCACCTTCTTCTTCCGCCAGATGAAGGATCTGGTTGAGCAGGGGCACGTCTTCATCGCCCAACCACCGCTGTACTCGACCGAGGTCCAGAAGCGGAAGGTGTACCTGAAGGACGATCATGCCAAGGCAGAGTTCTTGGCGCAGCACACCGGTCACCGCGCCGAGTTCCAGCGCCTGAAGGGCCTCGGCGAGATGGACGCGCACGAGCTGTGGGCGACGACCATGGATCCGGGGCAGCGGACCCTGCTCCAGGTCAACGTCGAGCAGGCGGCGATCGCCGACGAGGTGTTCTCGACGCTGATGGGCGACGACGTCGAGGCCCGCAAGTCGTTCATCCAGCAGAACGCGAACGACGCCCGGTTCCTCGACATCTGATGTCGGCCACGGACGGACCTTCCCTCCCGAAGAGCTATCGAGAGTGAGCTATGGCCTCTGAAGAGAGCGGCAACGGCGAGGGCGAGGTGACCTCGGGATCGATCGACGCGATCGAGATCCAGGAGGAGATGGAGCAGTCGTTCATCGACTACGCCATGTCGGTCATCGTGGCGCGCGCACTGCCGGACGTTCGCGACGGCCTGAAGCCCGTGCACCGGCGCATCATCTGGGGGATGTACGACCAGGGTGTTCGGCCCGACCGCTCCCACGCCAAGTGCGCCCGGGTGGTGGGTGAGGTCATGGGCAAGTACCACCCGCACGGCGACCAGGCGATCTACGACGCCCTGGTGCGCCTCGGGCAGAGCTTCTCGGTTCGGCACCCCCTGATCGACCCGCACGGCAACTTCGGGTCGCCCAGCGACGAGCCGGCTGCGATGCGCTACACGGAGTGCCGACTCTCACCGCTCGCCATGCGGATCGTCGAGGGGATCGACGAGAACACGGTCGACTTCCAGGACAACTTCGACGGCCTCGAGCAGGAACCGCTGGTCATGCCGGCGCGCTTCCCGAACCTGTTGGTGAACGGGAGCCAGGGGATCGCGGTCGGGATGGCGACGAACATCCCGCCGCACAACCTGGGCGAGGTGATCGACGCGGTCGTCCACCTGATCGAGAACCCGGACGCCACCAGCGAGGACCTGATGGCCTTCGTCACCGCCCCCGACCTCCCGACCGGCGGCCAGATACTGGGCAAGGCGGGCGTGATGGACGCCTACATGACGGGTCGGGGGTCGCTGAAGATACGAGGGGTGGCCGAGATCGAGGAGGCGAGCAAGGGTCCGCGCATCGTCGTGACCGAGATCCCGTACCAGACCTCCGTGGAGCAGATCGAGCAGAAGACGGCGGATCTGGTCGAGGCCAAGACGATCACCGGCATCCGCGAGATCCGCAACGAGTCGGCAAAGGGGGAGACCCGGCTCGTCTTCGAGCTGAAGAAGGACGCGCCGGCCCTGGTGATCCTGAACAACCTGTACAGGCACACACCGCTGCAGACCAACTTCGCCATCAACATGGTCGCGCTCGTGGACGGAGTCCCCCGGACCCTGGCTCTGCGGGACGCGATACACCACTACGTAGAGCACCAGCGGGAGGTCATCAGGAGGCGCTCGGAGGACCGGTTGCGGCGGGCCAAGGAGCGCGCCCACATAGTCGAGGGTCTGCTGAAGGCACTGGGGATGATCGACAAGGTCATCTCGACGATCCGCAAGTCGAAGGACAAGCAGGCCGCCCGCGAGGCCCTCATGAAGAAGCCGTTCGAGTTCAGCGAGATCCAGGCCAACCACATCCTGGACATGCCGCTGAGCAGGCTCACGCAGCTCGGCCAGCAGGAGCTCGAGGAGGAGCTGAAGCAGCTCCGCAAGACGATGCGCGAGTTGAACGCCATCCTGAAGGACGACGCGAAGCTGCGCGCTGTGATCAGGGACGAGCTGGGCGAGGTGCGCGAGAAGTTCGCGAGCGAGCGACGCACCGTGCTCACCTACGACCCCGGCGAGATCGACATCGAGGACCTCATCGACGACGAGGAGCTCGTCGTGACGATGTCCGCGAAGGGCTACATCAAGACAGTCCAGGCCGGAGCGTTCCGCACCCAGGGACGCGGTGGTCGCGGCGTCGCCGGAGCGAAGCTGCGGGACGAGGACTACGTCACCCACATCATCCACACGACCGCGCACGCCTACCTGCTGTTCTTCTCCAACAGGGGCAAGGTGTACCGGCTGAAGGCTCACGAGATCCCGATGAAGGAGAGGACCGCGAGGGGGACGGCGATCCCGAACCTCCTGGCGCTGCAGCCGGATGAGCGGATCCAGGCCGTGATCGACACCCGCGACTACGAGACCAACCGCTTCCTGTTCTTCGCCACCAAGAAGGGCCAGGTCAAGAAGACCAGGTTCACCGAATACGACTCCTCGCTGCGGACCGGTCTGATCGCGGTGAACCTCAAGGGGGATGACGAGCTGGTCGAGGTCATCCCCACCAACGGTGACGACGACATCTTCCTGGTATCGGCGAAGGGCCAGACGATCCGCTTCTCGGAGGGCGACGTCCGCCCGATGGGGCGGTCGGCAGCCGGGGTCAGGGGCATGAGGTTGAGGTCCGGGGACGAGGTGGTCGCGGTGGCCAAGTTGACCGACGCGGCGGGCCTTCTCTTCGTCACCGACGCGGGCTACGGCAAGCGCACCCAGGTGGACAGGTTCAACCGCCAGGGTCGGGGTGGCCAAGGGGTTCGTGGGATCAAGCTCACCGCGCAGAAGGGCCACGTTGTGGCAGCGTTCATGGTGGGCCTCGATGACCAGCTCTTGGTCGTCGCCTCCGGTGGGGTGACCATCCGGATCCCGGCGAGAGAGATCTCCTCACAGGGTCGTGACGCCACCGGGGTGAGGATCATGAACCTGGACGAGGGTCAGATCGTCGCAGCTGTCGCTCCGGTCCTGCAGGAGGACGAGGAACAGACCGAGTGACCGTGCGCGTCCGGCGCGGCGATCTCCGGGCCCAACCGAGCCGAGGACCGGCCGGATTCCTTCCCCCGCACAACGGGTCGAACGCGGGGGTCGGAGATGACCGCGAACACGAAGGGTCTTGTCCCGGAGTCCTCTCCACGGAGCGCAGAGGAGGGCCAGGCCCTGCCTCTGGTGGTGCTCCTGGTCGTGCTAGCGGCCGCGGCCGCGGTGCTGGTTGCCCAGGTGGGCCTGGCCGTGGACGAGCGGGCGAGGGCCCGCACCGCGGCGGACGCCACTGCTCTTGCCGGAGCTGCCGAGGGTCGCGACGCCGCGGCCGAGGTGGCGAGGGCGAACGGCGCCGAGTTGGTGAGCTTCCGGAGCGAGGACGGCGAGGTGACCGTCGTGGTCCGGATGGGACGCGCTCGGGCAGGAGCACGAGCACGCCGGGAACCGATGACCGTCGGCCCGGGCGTCCATTCCTCACCACCCTGATCCCGGCGCTTCGGCTCTCGGTGGCAGGGGGTCTCCGGGCCGGTCGGCTCATCTCGTACACTCGTCGGCGGTGTCCCGGAGAAGCGCACGATGACGGTGGAGGCCGACGACGCGCCCACAGGCGTGGCTGACGCGTCGTCCCCGGACGAGCTGCCGGGCCGCTCCGAACCGGACACCGACGGCGAAGGTACCGGTTCAGCGGCCGGGCGGGAGCCCGAGGCGGACGGGTCCGGGCTGCGGCCGGGGGGCCGCCGGGCAGCGCGGGAGAGGCGCAGGCTCAGAGCGCGGAGGGTGGATCGGATCATCCGCCGGGCCGACGCGTGGTCGGTGATGAAGCTCTCATTCCTGTTCCTGCTCTCCTTGTACGTCATCTTCATGCTGGCGGGGATGATCCTGTGGTCTGCCGCGGTGCGTACAGGCGCCATCGACAACGTGGAGAGCTTCATCACCGAGCTGTTCGGTCTGGAGAGCTTCGAGTTCAACGGTGAGCAGCTCTTCCGTGGCTCAGCCGTCGGTGGGCTGATCATGGTGCTCGTCGGGACGGGGTTCAGCGTCCTGTTGGCGGTCCTGTTCAACCTGATCAGCGACCTGATCGGTGGCGTGAGGGTCTCGGTGATCGAGCTCGAGAACGTACGCCGGACCCCGGACGGTCCCCGGTCTCCTCGGGAGCAGCGACGGAGCACCGGTCTCGTGCGCCGCCGACGCCGAACTTAGTCCGGGGCCCGATCGCGGTGGCGCGGCTCGACAGGGGGGTTGCTACCGTGTCCGGGTTCGGGTCGTGCACCCGGATGGGGCTATAGCTCAGTCGGTTAGAGCGCATCCCTGATAAGGATGAGGTCGCTGGTTCGATTCCAGCTAGCCCCACCGTGAAGACCCTCCGAAGAGCCCTGGTCGCGTTGGGTGTGGCGGCGCTCGTGGCAGCGGTGCTCCGTCTGCGCGGCTCTGGTGGTGTGCCGCCGCAAGAGGGGGGCTGGCGTGAGCTCTCCGAGTCCGAGCTCTCCTGATCGGAGGCCAGGTCGGGTGAGAGCGGCTGTGATCGGCCTCGGTGCCGCTGGGGCCCGGGCGGCCAGGCAGCTCGTCAGCATGCCGGAGGTCGAGTCCGTGCTGCTCCGGGAGGTCGATCCGGAACGCGCCGAAGCGGTACGGGTCTCGCTGGGTGACAAGGCGAACGTGGAGGTCGGAGCCGACGTGATCGCGCCGGAGGCTGACGTGGTGGTGCTTGCCACGCCGCACCTCCAGCATCGGGCCGCCGCGGCGACCGCTCTGCGCGCGGGCTGTCACGTGGTCTCGGTCGCCGACTCCATGGACGACGTGGAGGGGCTCCTGGAGCTGGACCACGAGGCGCGAGAGAGGGGCCTGTCGGTGGTGGTCGGGTCGGGCTTCTCCCCGGGCCTGTCGTGTGTGCTGGCTGCGTTCGCGGCCTCGAGCTTCGACGAGGTGGACGAGATCCACGTGGCCCGCGTGGGGACCGGCGGTCCGGCGTGCGCGGCGCAGCACCACCGTGCACTGGCGGGCCACGCCGTGGATTGGCGTGACGGCGGATGGACACGCCGCCGGGGTGGGTCGGGGCGTGAGCTGATGTGGTTCCCGGACCCGATCGGTGGTCGGGACTGCTACCGCGCCGCTCTTCCGGACGCGTTGCTGCTGGTCCCGGCGTTCCCGACGGTGCAGAGGGTCACGGTGCGTCTGGCAGCGCAGCGTCGCGACCGCCTCACGGCGCACCTCCCGATGCTCCGCCGCCCGGCGATGGAGGCCGGGCCGGGGGCGCTGAGAGTGGAGGTCCGGGGTCGACGGGGTGTCACCAGGGCGGTGGAGGTGCTCGGGGCGCTCGACCGCCCCGGCCTGGCGGCCGGGGCGGTGGCTGCTGTGGTCGCGCGGATGGCGGTGGCAGGGGAGCTCCGGAGGAGCGGTGCGGCCGGCCTCGCCGAGGTGGTGGAGCCCCGTGCCTTCCTCCGGGATCTGCGTGAGCGGGGTGTGAGGGCGGCGGTGTTCGACGGGTCTCTCCTCACGGCGACCTGAGGGGCCCGGCGGGCCCCCGGGGTTCGCAACGGTTCCGTCACAGCGCCGTCATGGTGCGCAAATCACAACGTTGTGATTACAGGTCACCGTGCCCCTTTCCCTAAAGGTGGCGGGCGAGGGCGACGAATATCCCTTCCAAGCCGCACCCGGGGGGCATCGACAAGCCATGGTCGACGATCAGACGCGTCTCATCGAAGAGAACCTGCCGCTCGTCAAGCACATCGTGTTCCAGGTGGCGGTCCACTTCCCACGGCACGTGGATCGCAACGAGCTCGCTCGGGCGGGCGCGCTGGGCCTGGTCGAGGCGGCCCGCCGCTACGACGACTCACGAGGCGTGCCCTTCGAGCGCTTCGCGGCACAACGCATCAGGGGTGCGATCCTCGATGCGGTCCGAGCTGCCGACTGGGCGCCGAGGTCGGTGCGCACGCTCGCTCGCCGTCTGGAGGCGGCGGAGCAGCAGTTGGCGAACGAGCTCGGACGGATCCCTTCGGTCGACGAGGTGGCCCAAGAGCTCGGGATGAGCCGGGCCGACCTGGCGCAGCTCCAGTCGCGGCTCTTCCGGTCCGTGGTGCTGGCGCTGGAGCACGAGGTCGTCGATGGCGACGAGGAGGACCTCACCCTCGTCGACGTGGTGTGCGATCGGAGTGCCGTGGAGCCCTTGGAGGAGCTGGAGGGCAGGGAGCTGCGGGCGTACCTGCGCGACGCGGTGGACCTGCTCCCGGAGCGGCACCGACTGGTGATAGTCGGCTACTTCCTGGAGGGACGAACCTCCCAGGATCTCGCGACCTTCCTGGGGGTCACGGAGTCGCGCATCTCCCAGCTGAGGTCGGAGGCGCTGGCGATGCTCCGGGAGGGGATCGAGGCCCAGTACGCACCTGAGCCTGAACTGCCGGCCAGCGGTCGGGCTGCCAGGCGCAAGGAGATGTACGCGGAGGCCATCTCCGGGGCGAGCGGGTGGAGGGACCGGCTCACCCCGGTCCTCGTGGGCTGAGCAGCAGCGGAACGCGGGCCCGCCGTTCGACACCGAGGCCTCCGGCGAAACCCCCCGCCGGCTCTCGTAGGCTGTCACACGCTCGGCGACCCCTTCGCCGTGCGAGCCTGCGCCATGATCTCTCCGACGGAAGCGACGAACAGACCGCGCCCGGGCAGCGCCGCGTCGGTGGTGCTGCGGGAGGTCGACCTGGGCTACGGGGCCGACCCGGTGGTTCGTTCGGCGAGCTTCTCGTGTCGACCGGGGACCGTGACCGCTCTGATCGGAAGGAACGGCTCGGGGAAGTCGACGGTGCTCCACGCCGTCGCGGGTCTCCTTCCAGCGCGCGCCGGTTCGATAGAGGTCCTGGGCGGGACGCCGGCGCAGGCCCGAGGGCGGGTCGCGTACGTCCTCCAGTCCACCCGCGTGAACGACCAGCTCCCGGTGACGGTGCGCGAGGTGGTGAGGATGGCGCGCTTCGCGCGTCGCCGGCTGATCGCGCCGTTCTCGCAGCCCGATCGTGAAGCGGTCGCAACGGCGATGAGCCGCCTGGACCTGGTCGAGTTGGGTGGCAGACGGTTGGACGAGCTCTCGGGAGGCCAGCGGCAGAGGGTGTTCGTGGCACAGGGGCTCGCGCAGGAGGCCGAGGTCCTGCTCCTCGACGAGCCCCTCACGGGCTTGGATCTGGTCTCGCGCTCGGTCATAGACCAGGTGATCCGGACCGAGCGCGATCGCGGCACGACTGTGCTTGTCACGACCCACAACCTCAGCGAGGCGGCGCAGTACGACCAGATGGTGCTGCTGGCCGGGCGGGTGGTCGCTGCGGGGGATCCGAAGGAGGTGATGACCCCGGGCAACCTGGAGGAGGCGTACGGGACCCGACTGCTCAAGGTCGACGAGGGTCGGATGCTGCTGGACGACCCGCACCACCACGCCGGCGGGGAGCCCGACCCGGGCCACTCACACTGAGGAGCCAGGCGTTCTCCCAGCGGTCCCACGAGCTCCCCGAGGGCGAGACCTGGGGCTCGAGCGCATGGAGAGCGGCGCATGTACCGCTGCGAGCGACGAGCGATTCCCGACGGAGGTCTCAGGGGTTGAGCAGGCGGAGCACCTTCTCGTGCAGATGGCCGTTGGTCGCGACACCCGTCCCGCTGTGGACGCTCACCACCCCGTCGTAGTCCGTGAACCTCCCGCCGGCCTCGCTGAGGATCACAGGCATCGGGGCGACGTCCCACTGCGCCAGCTCCGGGTCGACCATGGCCTCGACGCGACCGGTGGCCACGAGGGCGTAGCCGTACGCGTCACCCCAGGTCCGGAGCTTCAGGCCCGAGCTCTTCACCGCGAGCAGCGCCCGATCGTCCCAGGGAGTGAAGCCGCTCGTGGTCAGGTAGGAACCGTCCAACTCGGTTCGGTCGCTCACCTGCACCCGCTCGCCGTTGCAGAAGCAGCCCAGGCCCCGGCCCGCCGCGACGGTCTCACCGAGGGCCGGGATGTTGATCACACCGACAGCGGGCCCGCGCTCGTCGTCCAGCGCCAGGAGGTTGCAGTACAGGGGCACCCCGTGGGTGAAGGCCTTGGTGCCGTCGATCGGATCGATGACCCACTGCCTTCCGCTCGTGCCGGGGGTCTCCTCCTCCTCCTCGCCGAGGATCCCGTCTTCGGGGTATCGGGAGCCGAGCTCGGAGCGGATGAACCGTTCAGCAGCGCGGTCGGCATCGGTCACGGGCGTCCCGTCCCCCTTGTGCTCGACGGAGAGGCCGTCGTCGCGGAACCAGCGCAACGTGATCCGCCCGGCCTCCCGGGTGATCTCGACGGCCTCGTCGAGGAGACTCCGCTCGACCGGGGGTGGCATCCGCACAGCATGGCACGGGACGCGCCGGCGCTCCCACGTCGCTCACGCAGTGTCGGTGACGGAGGAGTCGTCAGCGCTCTCGGCCTCTGCCCGGGCGATGAGATCGGGAAGGCGGCCGAAGAGGGGGAAGAGCGCCGCCATCAGTCCGCCTCCTTCGGGCACGAGCCGATCGGCGAGGGCTCCGATGGCGAAGACCGTCCGGAGCAGCAGCACGACGTCCAGCGGCGGCCGGAGCCGGTGCTCCAGGAGTAGGCGCACTGCCTCGTTCAGTCCGGTGAGGAGGCCGGCCTCACCGCCGCTCAGGATCCGGGACACCTGCAGGCTCTCGGCAGCGGCCAGGTCGGCCATGAGCCGCTCCGGCTCGGCGTCGGGCGGCATGGCCCCCGCCCGCTCCATCGCGAGGACCTGACCCTCGTGATCGCCGCTCAGCACCGACTTCAGGAAGAGGATCCCGGCGTGGCGGAGCTGTGGGGAGAGGTGGCCCACGGTCCCGCACCCGACGAGCACCACGGAGCCGTCGTCCCGGCACAGCAGGTGCTCCGGTGCCGGATCCGCCCAGAAGACGCCGTGCACGAGGGCTGCCTCCAGAGTGAGCGCAGCCACCGCGGCGAGCGTGCCCGAGGGGTCCGGCCGGGCCCGCTCCGATGAGAGTGGGATGCCGAAGATGAGCTCGGAGCCGAGCACCCGCTCGTCCGCGTGATCCGGGATCGGGCGGGCCACGGTGAGCCCGTCCACGCCGAACTCCTCGGCCATCAGGCCCAGCTCGACCGCGTTGAGGGCCTCGAAGCGCAGGTCGATCGCCTCGAGGCCCTGACGGGTGGTGAGCTGGAGCACACCGCTCGGGTGGAGACCCCCCACCTGGGGGAGCACCTGCTGCAGCGGCGAGATGAGGCTCGAGAAGAGCCTCGAGTCGGCGAGCAGCTCCCGGGCGACACCGGGGCGGCGGATGCGGAGCGCGATGTCACGACCGTCCGCCAGGCGGGCCGGGTGGAGCTGGCTCACGGGGACTGCTGTGAGCGGCCTGTCACCCACCGCGACCACGTCGCCGAAGGTCCTACGGGCTATCTCCTCCAGGACCCGGCGGCCGACGGGGGCGGGGCCGAGCGGTCTGCCACGGAGCTCGTCGACGAGCTCTCCCGGGAAGAGCCGGCCGGCTCCGACGATCTGGCGGGCCAGCTCGGCGGTGGCGGCTCCCCCGAGCGCGAGCTGGTCGACGAAGGCCTCGACACCGGTGCTGCGGGCCCATGCTTGTGGATCCCGCAGCGGTGCCAGGTCGCGAAGGTCGCTCGGGAGCCGGGTGCCGATACGGACGGCGCGGGAGATCCCGGCAGCCGTGAGGTGACGGGCGGTGCGGGTGGCCGAGACCGGGCCCGGCCGTGCCATGGCCACCGCCAGGTCGGAGAGACGGGAGCGGGCCTCCCCCATCTCTGCCTCCCAGTCGGCGACGGCCGCTCCCAGGCCGGGGATGCCGGCGACCCACTGAGAGGTCTCGGCGCAAGGGGTGATGGGGGTGCGTTCGGTCATGGGTCCACTGCCGGGTCCGGCTGTGCTCCGAGTCTGCCCCAGCAGGGCCATCCGGTGCGACGCCGGGCGGTGCGGGAGGGGCCCCGATCCACCGATTCCGTTGCCCGCTCCACTACGGTGCGCGTAGTCCCCGCCTCAGGGTGGGGGCCGGAGATGTGCACGAAACGGCCGTCGTCGGCCCGGGAGCCGCTCGAGGAGGGCGGGGGTCCGGGTGGCGGGGCGCCGCGATCCACGACCGCCCCAAGGAGACCACAGTGAACCGCAGAGAACTGGTGAACACGCTGGCCGAGAAGACCGGGACCGACAAGAAGGCCGCTGATGCCTTCCTGGCAGCGTTCACCGACGTCGTCACCGACACCGTCTCGGGTGGGGAGCCGGTAGTGCTCTCCGGCTTCTGCAAGTTCGACCGCCGCGAGCGTGCGGCTCGGACGGGCCGGAACCCCCAGACCGGTGCCCCGATCCAGATCCCGGCCAAGACCGTGGTGAAGATCACACCCCTGAAGGCCTTCAAGGACACGGTGCTGGCAGGGAAGTAGCCGGCGAGCACCCCGGGGCCGGCTGGTGCCGACCCCGGTGATGAGCTCTGCAGCGACTCCCGGCGAAGCGCGGGAGTGGCAGGCGGTGTTCCGGTCCATGGACGAGCCGGGAGCAGCAGTGGGGCACGGCAGCAGGCCGCGCCCCACTTGCGCGCCGGGCGCCGGACCGAGGAGCCTCAGCTGGGTGGAGACTGCAGCTCCGCATCGGCAGGCGTGGGGCGGGACCGGCGGATCCAGACGGTGAGCAGGACGATGAGGGTGACGCCCACGATCCCGACCGACCAGTAGAACGAGACGAAGTCGAACACCGTGCCGGGTGGAGGGCGCCCAGGGAGGGAGTCCCTCAGGGGGGGCAGGGCGAACAGGACGCCGACGAAGTACCCGAAGACCCACAGGGGCAGCTCGACCTGCCAGATCACCACGGCCCAGGCGATGAGGACGCCGGTGGCTGCGAGCCCCCACATCAGCACCATCATCCACACCGCGTAGGCGGTGGTGGTGCCCGTGCGTGCCAGGGCGAGCTCGACAGTGGCGAAGGGAGCGCTCTCGGAGCCGGGGAGGCTCGCGGAGAGGTCCCAGTCGGTGACCGTGGTGGTGACGTCGAGGGTGAACGAGAGGGACTCGGCCGTCCCCGAGTAGGGGTCGTCAGCGGTGACGAAGGCCGCGAGCACGGCGTCGTAGCTGTCGAAGGGGTACTGGGTGACGGCCCCGCCCACGAGGGCGAGGCGGACCTCGACGGGGGTGGGCACCTGGCCATCCGGGAAGACGTGGGTGGTCTCCCCGCGCACGTCGTTCACCCTGAGGGTGAGCTCGCGAGCGAGCCGTCCGTCGGTGAGCAGGTCGGCCTGCGGCTGCACCACGACACGCGTGACCAGCTCCCCCGCAGTCGGGTTCACGGCTGTGGCGCTGACCGCGACCCTGCTCTCCTCGGCAGCGGGAGGTTCGGTGACGAGTTGGCGGCTGGGGTTGCGGTCCGTGTTGAGGGCCACCACCAGCGCCACGATCGGCCCGAAGGTGAGCAGGGTCAGCAGGGCGAGGGCGGCGACCTGGACCTTGCTCGGGCGAAGGGCGCCCAGCGTCGGCGGTGCCCGGTGGCGCCTCCACCGCCAGGCCGGCAGCTCCGCCGTGGGCTCTGGCTCGGCCGAGACCGGGGTGTCGCCGGCCTCGGTCACCGTGTCACCACCCTTCCCGGTGGCCCTGGACTGCACCGCCGGCCCGGCGTGTGCGTGCCGGGTGAGGGGCGGCCCGGTGACGCGCAGGAGCACCCGCTCTGCCGGGAACCGCGGAGGGGCAGCACGGACCAGCCCCTCCGGCATGCGGCCGGTGCAGCGTTGCGGCAGCTCAGTCCAGAGCGGATGCGTTCGGCCACGACCTCACCCTACGGTGGCCATCCCCACCGGGACGCACGCGCCGGCATCTGGGGCTGGCGGTCCGACTCCGATCCTCAGCCTTGCGACGGAGTGGTGGAGAGGTCGTAGAACGTGGCCCCACCGACGGAGACGGGCTCGAAGCTCTCGGCGACCCACTCGGCTATCCGCCTGGCCTCGTCGCTCCCGCCCATGCTCCCCATCCCGGAGAGCCCGCTGGCGATGTACCAGTGGATCTGTCCTTCGGCGACGTAGTCCTGGAACTGCTCGAGGGTCGGGGAGGGGTCGGATCCGTTGAACCCGCCGATGGGCATGACGGGGAGCTCGGTGGCGAGCTGGTAGCTCGAGGCGTTCTGTGAGCCGGTGGTCGCCGCGACCCAGGTGTACTCGCCGGAGTCCTCGCTCAGCGTCTCCACGGCCTCATCGCTGACCTGGGGGCCGGTGAGGAGGCCGCCGGGGCCTCCACCGGTCCCTGGCGCGGCACCGAGCCCATCGCCGCCGTTGGGCGGCACCATCGGGGTGGATCCTCCGATCAGGCCGTCGGTGGCGCTTCCGTTGCCGGAGGGCAGTGGCAGCTGTCCAGACGGCATCACCGGCGCGCCTCCGGGGAGCGGGAGCCCGCCAGGGGCGGAGCCGGCCAGCGGGGGCAGGGACTGCGCCTGGGTGTTCGCACCGGGGAGCGCACCTTGCGTCGTCGCCGAGCCGATGCCGGGAGGGCCGCCTCGGCCACCGGGACCGGAACCGGGGACTGCGGGACCGGCAGCGACCAAGGAGCCCTGCTGAGGCGTGGTGATGGTCTCCAGGCTCCAGGCCGCCGGAGCCACGAGGGCGAGGAGCACAGCGGCCACGGCGGCGCCCGAGGCGATCCGGGCGGAGGCGCGGCCGGGGACGAGGGACTCCGGCAGAGCGGAGACGGCGAACGCCGCCGTGGCGAGCACCGAGAGGTCGAGCACGAGGTCGCCGAGCCAGGGATTCCAGTCAGGGGCGCGGCCCAGGAGGGCAGCAGCCCAGAGACCGGTCATCAGCGTGACAGCGGCCATGGCCGCGCGCGCGGGCCACTCGGACCGCCGCTCCCAGAGGAGCACGGCCCCCCCACCCACGAGGGCGCCGATCGCCGGTGCCAGCGCCACGGTGTAGTAGGCGTGGAAGATCCCCGACATGAAGCTGAAGGTGAGCGCCGTCACCACCAGCCAGCCGCCCCAGACCACCAACGAGGCGCGCCGGAGGTCGGTGCGGGCTGCGCGCCGGGTGAGCCACAGCCCGATGAGCAGGAAGGCAAGTGCGGCGGGCAGCAGCCAGGCGATCTGGCCGCCCACCTCGCCGTCGAGCATCCGGGCGATCCCGGTCTCACCCCAGAAGCCGCCCTGCCCTCCCCCGGGAGCCCCGCCCGGGCCTCCACCGCCGCCGACGCTGCCGGTCTCGTTCCCGGTGAGACGACCGAGCCCGTTGTAGCCGAGGGTGAGCTCGAGGATGCTGTTGTCCTGCGATCCGCCGATGTAGGGCCGGGAGTCGGCGGGCCACAGCTCGACGATCGCGACCCACCACCCACCCGCCACGACCATGGCGCCGAAGGCGAGCGCGAGGTCAACGGCGCGGCGCGGCAGGCGGGCCTTCCCGCAGAGGAGGTGGGCGAGGGCGAATCCGGGAACGACCAGCAGCACCTGGAGCTGCTTCGTGAGGAAGCCGAACCCGACGAGGACTCCTGTGAGCACGAACCAGCGGGCTCGCCCCTCGTCGATCGCCCGGAGCGCGGTGCACGCGGCGGCGGTCATGAGCAGGGTGAGGAGCGCCTCGGGGTTGTTGAACCGGAACATGAGGGCGGCAACAGGGGTGAGCGCGAGCACGAGCCCTGCCAGGAGCCCGGCTGCGGCACCGAACCACCGCCGCACGGCGGCGTACAGCACGCCGACCGAGGCGACTCCCATGAGCGCCTCGGGCACCAGGATGCTCCAGGAGCTCAGCCCGAAGAGCCGGATGGCCAGGGCCTGGGGCCAGAGCGCCATCGGCGGCTTGTCGACGGTGATGCTGCCGGCGGCATCGGAGGATCCGAAGAAGAACGCCTTCCAGCTCACGGATCCCGCCTGGGCCGCCGCGGAGTAGAACGAGTTGGCCCAGCCCGATGCCGAGAGCCCCCACGTGTACAGGAGCAGCGTTCCGGCGAGCAGGCCGAGGAGCGCGGGTCGGACCCAGGCGGGATCCTCGGGCCGGCCCCGGAGGAGGGCGGGCATCGTCAAGCCCCTGCTCCTCGGTCGTGCGCCCGGTCGGTGATCAGCCCACCACCGATGACGAAGCGCCTCGCCATGCGGGCCACTCCCCTGAGGTCAGCGATCGCCGTGGGGACGATCCGGACGCGGCTGTCGGGGTCGTCGACCCAGCGGACGGGGACCTCGTGGACGCGGAGGCCGTTGTGCTCGGCGAGGAGCAGGAGCTCGGTGTCGAAGAACCATGCTCCGTCATCGATCTCGGGCAGCAGGGTGGCGGCCGCGTCGGCGCGGATGGCTTTGAAGCCGCACTGCGCGTCGGTGAACCGGACGGCGAAGAGCAGTCGGAGCAGCAGGTTGTACGCGCGGGAGATGAGCTCCCGTCGTGGACCGCGCACCACATCTGCACCGGGCGCGAGGCGGGATCCGATTGCCAGGTCCGACTCCCCGGAGATCAGGGGCGCGACGAGCGGTATCAGCGCGTCGAGGTCGGTGGAGAGGTCGACGTCGGTGTACGCGAGCACCGCGGCGTCGCTGGTCGCCCATGCAGCCCTCAACGCGAGACCTCGGCCCTTGCGGTCGAGGTGCAGCACCCGGATCCGATCGAGCTCGTCGGCCAGCCCGCGGGCCACCTCCAGGGTTCTGTCGGTGGAGGCGTTGTCGGCGACGGTGATCCGCCAGGAGCAAGGAAGCTCCGAGCGCAGGTGTCGGTGCAGTCGACGGATGCTCTCGCCCAGGACGTGTGCCTCGTCGAACACCGGCACCACGAGGTCCAGCAACGGTGCGGTGCGGCGATCCGACGCGTCGAGGGTCTCCTGGGCCCTGGTCTCGACAGCGGCTTCCATCGGAGGCGACGGTACGAGTCGGGTCTGGGAGCGGGAGTGGAGCAGGCTGGGAGTTGGCTGGGAGCACCACCCTCGCCCGCCCGCTCCGGGCTCTTGGGTCGGGGCCGGCCTTCCGTCAGGCAGGAGTCTCGAGCGGGAGTCGGATCCTGACGGTGGTGCCCTCGCCGGGGGTGCTCTCGAGGCTGGTGCTCCCCCCGTGGGCGCGGACCACCGCGTCGACGATCGACAGGCCGAGACCGCTCCCGCCGCGGTGGCGCGAGCGGGATGGATCTGCACGGTAGAAGCGCTCGAAGGCCCGGGCGGTGACCTCTTCGGTCATCCCAGGGCCGTGATCGACGACCTCGATGACGGCGTCAGGGGGCTCCCGGAAGGCCCGGACCTCGATGGCGGTCCCCGGAGGGGTGTGCACGATCGCGTTACCGACGACGTTGGCCACGACCTGCCGCAGGCGCCCCTCGTCCCCGGTGATGGCCACCGGTGCGGTCGTGTGGGCCTGCACGGGCCGCCCCGGATCGACCGCCCGGGCGTCGCGGACGGCGTCCTCGACGATCGCGGCGATGTCGACAGGCGCCCGTTCGAGGGGACGGTTCTCGTCCAGGCGGGCCAACTGCAACAGGTCGTCGACCAGGCTCGCCATGCGGACCGACTCCTGCTCGGTCCGGCGCATGGCGTCGTCGAGGGACCCGGGCGAAGCGAGCCCTCCGCTCCGGTACAGCTCCGCGTAGCCGCGGATCGTCGCAACCGGGGTGCGCAGCTCGTGGGAGGCGTCGGAGACGAACTGGCGCAGCCGGGTCTCGCCCCGCGCTCGTTCGGCGAACGCCCGCTCGATCTGACCCAGCATCTGGTTCAGGGCCGCTCCGAGCTCGCCCGCCTCGGTCCGAGGATCGGCCTCGGGCACCCGAGCGGAGAGGTCGCCGGATGCGATCTCGGTTGCCGCCGAGGTCATCCGCTTCACGGGCCGGACACCGAGGTGGATCACCCACCAGGTCACCAGACCGAGCGTGGCCAGGATGGCGACCGCTCCGAGGACCTGGACCACGACGAGACCGCGCGATCGCGTCGTCGACCGAGTCGATGGGGAGCGCGAGCACGACGACCGTGGAAGCCCGCTGGTCTCGGTAGGCGAGCGCGCGGTAGCGCAGGTCGCCTTCGGTGGAGCCGACGGTGAACGGCTCTCCGGAGGCAGCGCTCTGGTATGCGTCGTCCACCGAGACCGTCGGTAGGGCGAGCTCGTCGCCGGTGAGGTTCGGGGTGACGAGAGACTCCACCTGCCCTTCCTCGACGTACCCGACGTACAGCGAGCTGAGTCGCCGAGGCTCCCCCTCGGGCCCCTCCGGCGTGACGGGGTCTCCGCCGACCGGTGGAGGCAGAGGGGAGAAGCCGAGGTCGAAGCTGCGGACGGTGCCCACCGCGCCGGCCAGCTGGTCGTCGACCTGCTCGAGCATCTGTGACTCGGTGGTCCGGGTGATGACGACCATCACCAGGGCGAGCACCGCAGCGACGAGAGCGACGCCGGCGAGCACACGCGACCGGAGGGACACGGGAGCTACGACTCCCGCAGCGAGTAGCCCACGCCGCGGACCGTGTGGATCAGCTTGGGCTCGGAGTGGTCCACCTTGCGTCGGAGGTAGCCGATGTAGGTCTCCACCACGCCGCCGTCGCCACCGAAGTCGTACTGCCAGACGTGGTCGAGGATCTGTGCTTTCGACAGCACCCGTCCCTGGTTGGTCAGCAGGTACCGGAGGAGGTTGTACTCGGTGGGGGAGAGCCCCACCTCGGATCCGGCCCTGGTCACCCGGTGGGCGTCGTCGTCGAGCTCCAGGTCGGCGCAACGGAGCACGGAGGTGTCATGACGGGTCAGGTCGGCTCGCCGGAGCACGGCCTGGGCCCTTGCCACCAGCTCCTCGAGGCTGAACGGCTTCACCAGGTAGTCGTCGCCTCCCAGGGTGAGGCCGCGCACCTTGTCCTCGGTGGTGTCACGGGCGGTGAGGAAGAGGACGGGGGTCCGGTGGCCGTCGGCGCGGAGCCGCCGGCACACCTCGAACCCGTCGAGGTCGGGGAGCATCACGTCGAGCACCATCAGGTCGGGGTGGTGGGCAGACGCTGCGTCCAGGGCCTCGCGGCCGGAGGCGGCCGTCGACACCTCGAAGCCGTTGAAGCGGAGGGCCGCTTCGAGCATCGAGCGGAGGTTGTCGTCGTCGTCTACGAGGAGGAGCTGCTCACCGGCCATGCTCCCAGGATCCCACCCGTTCCTGAGAGTTTCCTGTGAGTCAGTTCAGGAATCGGTGAGCCAGGTCTGCGTCAGCCGGGTCACGTAGCTGAAGCTCCCCGGACCGCCCATCGGCATGGACTCGCCGCCGTCGGGAAGGGGTCCGTTGGCGATCCCGCGCACGTGGTTCCCGGCTGCCATCACCGGACGGGCATAGCTGAGGTAGATGTACGGGAGGTCCTCGGCGAAGCGTTCCTGGATCGTCTCGTAAGCGGCCTTCCTCTCATCGAAGTCCCGGGTGGAGCGCGCCTCGGCCAGAGCCTCGTCGGTGGCCTCGTCGGTGTGGCGGGGGAAGTTCAGGCTCAGCTCGCCCACCGGCTTGGAGCTGGACGAGAGCCACCACACCTGCTCGTAGTCGGGGTCCGGCGAACCGAACTGGGCCCACATGGCCGCCTGGTAGTCGCCGAGCACGCCGTTGAGCAGGAACTGGGTCGGCTCGATCTCGGCGACCGAGACCTCCATCCCCGCCTCGCTCCACTGGGACTGGAGGAACTCGCCCTGGGTGCGCCCCTCGCCGATCGCCGGCACCATGATCTCGAAGCTGAGCGGGCCGTTCTCCTGTTCGTATGCCTCCACCGTGGCCCGAGCCGCCTCCAGGTCGAACGCGGGGATCGGGATGTCGCTGTACCAGGGCGTCCCCGGGCGGAACAGCGTTCGGGCGGGTTCGACCTCGCCATCGCCGAGGACCTGTGCCCATGTCTCCGAGTCGGTCGCCTGCGCCACCGCCAGTCGGGCCTGGGGGTCGTCGAAGGGCGGCGCGGCGAGGTTGAGCATCACGAAGGAGACCTCGGTCTGCCCTTCCTGCTCGACGACCTGGACCTCGCCGTCCTGTGCCGCAGAGCGGAGCTCGATGGCGGCATCGTTGGTCAGGGACGCGGTCATGTCGACCTCACCGAGCTCCAGCGCGCGGGCCCGCTGGAGGGGGTCGGTGATGGGTCTGAACTCGATGCGGTCCAGGTACGGCAGCTGCTGGCCGCTCTCGTCGGTGCGCCAGTACTCCGGGTTCCGCTCGACGACCAGCTGCTCGTCAGTCCTCCAGGACACGAACCGGAAGGGCCCGGTCCCGATCGGGTTCCGGCTCCCGTCCGGGTCATCGTGCTGAGCGGGTGCCGCAACCGCCCCTGCCTGCCCCGTCAGCAGCACCGGGAACGCCGACCAGGGAGAGCTCATCCCGACCGTGACGGTGAGTGGATCGCTTGCCGCGATCTCCTCGACGGGAGCGAGCGAACCACCCGTCAAGGGGGAGGCCTTGACGGCCTCGAGGTGCTTGACGACCGCCTCGGCGTCGAGCGGCTGGCCGTTGTGGAAGCTGATGTCGGGTCGGAGCTCGATGACCCACTCGGTGAAGTCCTCGTTGGGCTCGAATGACTCGGCGAGGTAGGGCTGCACGGTCCCGTCCGACGCGTACGCCGCCAGCGCGTCGAAGATGGTGAAGCCGACCTGGGTGCCGTCACCTGCCCAGCGGTTCTCTGCTGGGTTCCAGCCGTCGGTCTCAGCCTGCAGGGCGAAGCGGAGGACACCGCCCGTCCGGGGCTCGCCCTCGGCGGGGAGCGTCACGGATGCGGATCGCTCCTCGTCCCCGCCGTCGGCGGACGGCTCGTCCTCCTTCGACTCACCACATCCTGATGCGAGCGACGCCGCGAGCAGGAGGAGCGTGGCGAGCACGATCCCGTACCGTGCGCCGTGTCGACGGGTCGGCTTGGTCGGTCATCCGGGGCTCCGATCTGTTGGGTGGGTCGCTCCGCCCGCCGCGGATGCCTTTCGGTACTTGACCGGACGGTCAATTGTCGTGCGATGCTACCCGAACCGCTGCTGCCGGTGTCGATGAACCGGCCCCCACCGGCAGGGTGGAGTCGGGATTGTCGGCGCCCGAGTGTCGTCGTTGGCGGTGGCCTGGGTGCACGGCTGGCAGCGGCCGCTCCCAGGATCGCCCGGCTCTGGGTACCGGCTCCGGATGAGAGGATGATCCCAGTGGCTACATCGATCCGCATCGGGGCAGGCCTGCCCAGCGACCGACCGCCAGAGCCCTGGACGCGGTGCTGTTCGCCGGGGAGGAGCTCACGGTGGCCTGGCCGGCTTCGGGTCTCCCGGTAGCCCTCAGCCCTCTTGCTGCAGAGGTGCTCTCTCTGCTCGACGGAGGCGTGTCGCGGAGAGGTGATCGGACGGGACCTGACCCGCGCGGGTGTGTGCACGGCGACGGACTCCTGGATCTTGACCCGGGACCTGGAGCTACGCCTGCGGACTGCACGACTGGTCGAGGAAGGTGGGACGAGGCGGATTCGTCGGAGGTTCGTCGAGGCCTCTTCGTCGCAGCCAGGTCTCTCCCATGGCTGCGACGATCCTGCGGATCTGGACTGGTCCGATGCCGAGCGGTTCGTCGTGGAGCTGGCCGAGGGCCGGATCGAGGTTCTCTTCAGGGATCTGACGCTGCCGGGATGGCTGGCGAAGGCGGCTCGCCGCGGGGAGGCAGCTGTGCAGGAGCGCGCTGCTGCTCCGATGCTGGGGCGTGTTCGGGTTTGCGGTACCGGTACCGGCCGCACGGTATGGGTGAGGGCAGCCGACTTCTCCTGGCTCGTCGAGGACAAGGACCGGATCTGGGTTGGCGGATGCACTCGCCAGGCGCTCGTGGCGGTGGCCGCCGACGTCATCACAGGAGTCATCGGGGCTGAAGGTGATCGAGGCTTCAGTCTTCGCCAGTAGCAGGGACCATGACGGGGAGCCAGCCGATGGGCTGCGGTCCGTGCTGGCCCCACTCCAAGGGATGCTCCTGTCCAAGGAAGCGTCTGACGCCCTCGCTGCGGTCGAGGTACGTCATGTGGGTACGCCCAGCGTGCTGGTCGACCATGACGGACGGCGGGTGCATCTACCGGAAGGAAGGCGCCTGGCGAGCGTCTTGGGTGGCGGTGGACCCGGAGGCAGCCTCGTGGAGGTTCTGGAATCGAGCCGGATCGAGGCTGTGGCGGTGGCCGGTCCACTCGGTTCACCCGCACAGGACCTGGTGCTCCCGGCGCTGACCTGGGTTGGTGACACGTCAGACGGGGCATGGACGGTGGACCGGTTCCCGGCCTTCTTCGCCGCCTCGAGCGCGAGGCCTCGGCCGCTGGGTCGCGAATCGCTCGGTGACGCGGACGGGGGCCGGGTGGAGCTCCCGCTCGGCATCACGGCGGCCACGCCCTGCCCGCGTCCGCACCGGGTCCGTCCCGATCCGCGTTCCTCTCGGTCTTCAGCCAGGTGCTTGCCTCGGGGTGCCGCTCTCTCGGTGAAGGTTCGCCCGGGTGAGGTGCTCGATGAGCGTGAGATCTATCGCGATCGACCAGTGCGGATCGGAGAGGCGCTGGAGGATGCGTTGAGGGAGGGACTCGGTGAAGGCCCTCTTGGTCGGGAGGTGAGGGAGGCGCTGCTCGAGGTGATTCGTGACCGAGCGAAGGTCTGGCGGGTGTCGGGTTCGAGACCGAGGGTCGGGCTCAAGATCTACGTTCGGCCTGACGGTGTACGTCGTGGGGTTCGATCAGCAGGCTTGGGACTCTGGTTGAGGGGTCCCTTCGGAGCGGGCTCCGATCCAGGCCTCCCTGAGGAGCCGCTCCGAAGTGGCCGCTGACGACCCGGAGTCGATTCGGCTGGGGGAGTACCGGGCGGTCTCCGTCAGCGGAGGTGCACGCGCAGCTGCACGACTGCTTCGGTCTCGGGAACGGCGACTGGGTCGAGGTGGTTGCGGCCCTGGTCGTCGAGCCGTGGCGAGATCTCTGCTCGACAACCAGAGCACGACCTTCGCGGAGTGATAGACGACTTGGTCGTGACGGAGGGGCATGTCGGCGATCACGTCGACCTGAGGGCGGGTAGGCGAGGCCTATGGGCTGCGACTGGATCCAGTCGCGTCTCGTATCTGGGTCACGTCGCCGGACTGACCCGGACGACCGGGCCCGTCTCGTGCTACGCTGGATGGACATGCGTGTTCTCGTGTCATCGGCGGTCGTGACGGCTCGGGCCGGCCATTCGTCACCCTGTACTACCTGTGAGTCTCTGATCGGCGCCGGCCGCTGGGATCGAGCGTGAAGGCAACCGCGCTGGGTTCGCTCATCTGCTCACCGGTCACGACGGTGAATCGGCCGGCTGTCGACCCGCCGGTTCGGGAGTTGCGCTGAAGGCGAGGAAGCTGTGCCTGTCAGTGAGGGTGACGCTGCCAGTATGGTCCGGTGACCACGATGAGGATCCGAGAGGCTAGCCTGGCCGAGGCCTTCAGGCCCATGCGGCGCGAGGATCTGGTCCTCGCAGAAGCGCAGGAGTGCACGCTCGCGTGGCCCGCCAATGGGTGGCCCATCGTGCTCGACCCGTTGGAATCGGCAGCGCTGTCCCTCCTCGACGGGACCGTGTCCGATGAGACGCTCCGCGAGGCTCTCGTGCGTGCCGGTGTCTCATCACGCGCGGAGTCCGGGAGGGTGACAAGCGATCTCCTCAGGCGGTTCGCGGGTGCGCGGTTGATCTCGTCACAGCGGATGGCCGATGCGAAGGTTGTCGTGGATCACGAAGCCGTGGAGTCGCCCATGTCCCCGACAACGGTGCTCACCGACCGCTGGGGTGTCCTCCGGTTTGCGGATGCTTCAGTGGGATTGGTCTTCGTGGGGATCGGCCCTCCGCAGTGGGTGGTGGCTGCCTGGGAGGAGGATTCGCTCGTCGCGATCGAAGGGCGGGTGGAGGTGGTCCGCACGGTAGACGCCGGGGCGGTCTGGGTCAGGACCGGGGACATGGCGTGGACCGTCGATGCCGCCTCGGAGGAGGAGTTCGCGGAGGTCCTCGCCACCGCACTCGTGGTTGCCGCGGCCGCTCCCCTCTGCGAGGGCAGAGGGCTTCGGGCCGTTGAGGCCTCATGCTTCGTGCTGGGGAGTCACGGTCGTGGGCCCAGGGCCGGACGCTCAGCAACACTCGCGCCACTGCAGGCAGCACTGCTGTCGACACCGGTGGCGGACAGGCTTCGCGGCACGTCCTTCCGCCTTGTTGCTTCGACTGCCACGCTGGTCGAACCAGGGGCAGATGGCGTCTACCTGGCCGACGGGAGGCTGCTGATCGAAGTGCTTGGCCGCACGACGAGCGAACCTCAAGTGCTCAGCGAGATCTCGTCCGTCACCGAGTAGAGGCCATGGCGGGTTCAGGCCTGCTCGGCTCGCCCTCGCTTGACCTCGTGGTCCCGACCCTCACCCGAACCGGCGACGCGTCCATCGAGAGATGGACCACAGATAGACATCCCGCATTCTTTGCCACATCGCTGCCCAGCCTCTGCCGCTGGGTTGAAGAGTCGTGCCGGGCGGCCGACGGTGACTGGGCGAGGAAGGCACAGGTGGTGGCTTCGCGACCTGTCGTACGGTTTCGCCCGGGCACCCCCCGCTCCCGCTTCCTGTCGATCTTCGCCGCGGTGATCTGCCCGGCGCCCGTGGAGATCTCGGTGAAGGTCCGCCGGGGTGAGGTGCTCGATGGGCGTGAGATCTATCCGATCGATAGAACGCGGATAGGAGATGCCTTGGAGGATGCGTTGAGGGAGGGACTCGGTGAAGGCCCGCGTGGTCGGGAGGTGAGGGAGGCGCTGCTAGAGGTGATCCGCGCGACGAGGGACGTGAGCGTCGGCTTCGAGGCCGACGGTGAGTCGTTGGGCCTGAAGGTGTACGTCGTGGGGTTCGATCAGCAGGCTTGGGATCGGTTGAGGCGTCCGTTCGGAGCGGGCTCCGATCCAGGGCTCCCTGAGGGAGCCGCTCCGAAGTGGCCGCTGCACGACCCGGAGGCGATCCGGCTGGGGGAGTACCGGGCGGTCCCCGTGGCGGAGGTGAGGAGCACGCTGCTCGACTGCTTCGGTCCCGGGAACGGCGACTGGGTCGAGGTGGTTGCGGCCCTGGTCTCGAGCCGTGGCCAGATCTCTGCTCGACAACTAGAGCGCGACCCGGGCGAGAGAAGAAGACGCCTGGTCGTCCGCGAGGAGAAGCGGCGGTCCGTCGACCTGGTGGTGGGTGAGGACGACGCACGGCATCCAGCTGGAGGGGGCGCTCTCCTACTTGGCGACGGTAGCCGGCCTCAGTTGGGACGACCGGGCCCGATTGCGGGTCAGCCTGGACCGTCGCACCGTCGCGCGCATCGTTGGCGGTCGTGACGGCGCGGGGCGACCGTTTGTCACCCTCTACTACATCTGACCAGCGATAGGACGGCTCAGATCGAGCCGAAGAACGACGACCTCATTACCCGTGCCTTCCCCATTACAGCTGCATAGTCGAGCTCGACATCGAAGCGAAGGTGATCGAAGAGCTCGACGTTCGTGTCCACGTACTCCGTCAACGATGCGGGGATCGAGCTGTTGTCGAGGAAGGTGAGGAACTGCCTTATGTCGATGTCGTGGAAGATCACTCCTGTCGTCGTGGGCTTGCTCACCACTCCGATGATCGCACAAGAGGCAAGGCCGTCGGGGAGAAGACCCATGGCTACCTCGGAGGAGCCGTCGGTCATCTCCAGCCGCGTCAGGTGGTCCAGCACCTGCCCGAATCCGGCGGGCTGTCCGTAGAAGCGGTAGCCGCTCTTGGGGTGGAGGCCATCTCTGTCCAGGGTCTGGACCGTGCCGGGGGAGTCTGCGCCCTCACCGTGCAGGTGGTAGATGTCCAGGGATGTGATCGGCTCGAACACCGCCTCCGGAATGCGTGGCACGAGCGACATCCCTACCGCATCCACAGGTGGCTCCAGATCGATACGAACGTCGAAGCACGACGACACCCTTGCGAACAGCTCGTCCCACGCGACGGCATCGCTGTCGGGCTCGCGCCACCAGTACAGCTCGAACCCGATCTCACCTTCGGACTCCTTCACGGTGTAGGTGGTCTGCGAGGGTCCGACGGCCTGTCGCAGCTCCCCGACGAGCTCCCGCCACGGATCCAGCTTGCCGATGGCGTCGGCGACCTCGAGCAGCAGCTCGAGGCTGTGGAGCTTCCCGAGGCTCGAGACCGTTGAACCGTAGGACTGTCGGTGGAGATCCTTGAGGGGTTCGTCGCCCTGGATCGTCACCGGTCCTGGGTGCCCACCGAGCGGCTGGGGGGTCGGATGCTGCCAGGTGGTCGGGTAACGAGGTGCCCCTGGCGGCGGCACTCGGCGAGGATCCGGGACCGACGATGCTCCTCAGCGGTGAGCAGCTCCACGAAGCCGGCCTCGGCGAGAGACTCCCAGAACTCGGTCTCCTCGTCTGCGTGCTCGGCGCCTTCGGGGATCGGGTCGGCAGCGGGAGCATCCGCCATCGCTCCGCGCCTGCCGGGTTCAGCCACGCCAGACGCCGGGTCCGCGAGTGGTCGAAGAGCAGGGTGCCGTCTGCGAACTCCATGACAGCGGTCCGAGCTCGTGGGTGTGCCCAGGCAGGGCCCTCGGGGTCGCCGCTCTCCTCCACGTGCCAGGGAGCAGGACGCCCGGTGGAGGACTGCGCATCGGCAGCTCGATCGGTCCAGGCGTGCGAGGCACCCGGGCCGTCGTCGGGGTCCACCTGACGGATCGACGGCACCTGGCTGGCGAGCCATCCGAGATCCTCGAAGCACTCCAGCAGGTCAGCAGCGTGGGCGTGCTTCAGGAGCGAGTTCACGGTCTCGGCAGCGCCCATGGGAACGGTCGCCGGAGAGTCGGCACGTTCACGGTCGAGCACGACCACCAGTACGGGCGAGAACCATCTGGTTGGCCTACTCCTCGTCCGGCTCGTGGCACTCGCTACTGCGCCGTCACCCGACGAAGGGTCGAGGACGGGCCCTGGACCGGTTGTTGGGCCGTGGTCCGAGGGATAGCGCCGACTTGCGCTCGTCGCCGATCGAGCAGCACCGGACCCTCGATCAGCTCGGCCTCGTCGAGCGAGAGGTGGTGCAGCAGCTGTCGGATCTCATCGACCCCGTCGGCTCTGATGACGACGGCTCCGCCGTCGGGGGTGACGGCGAGCAGAGCCTTCCGGATCGTGGTCACCAGCTCGACTGGCCTGGTGGGGTCGGGCACGGTCGCAGGGTAGTTGAGGGTCCACGTATCCGGTCACAGGCCGCGCACGGTCGTCGATGTCTGCGCCCGCGCCGCTTCAGGTCTTCTCGATGGAGACGTGGGTGTTGCGCATCACCGGGCACGGCTGCCACTCGGTGCCCCAGTACTTGAGGTGCCCGTAGCCACCCGCGAGGTGCAGCCACTTGATCATCCCCGGCTCGGCGTCGTTCGGCCCTGCCCAGTCGGGGAACATGAAGTTGTCGAACCCGTTGTACATGATCACCTGGCCCGGCCGGGCTCCCGACGAGATCTTCGCGGCGACCCGGTACTCGCCGCAGTCGTTGTGGACGCGCACCTCGTCGTGGTCGGCGATCCCGAGCTCGGCGGCGTCGTCGTCGTTGATCACGATGTGGGGCTCGCCCCGGTGGGTCTCGAGCATCAGCGGGTTGGCGACGTTGAGGGAGTGGATGCTCCAACGGTTGTGACCGCTGGACACCTGGTACGGGTGGTCACCACCGGTCTTGGGGGGGTCCTTGTGGATCGGCAGGTGCTCGTCGGCCTCGATGAACCAGTGGTGGTCGATGAGGAACTGCGAGCGCCTGCTCAGCGTCGGATAGGGCTCGCCGTCCTCGACGTGCTTGCGGAACGGGACGAAGGTCTCGTCGTCCTGGGGGTCGGTGGCCTGGGCGATGGCCCTGGCCGTGATCCCGAGGTTCTGCCAGCGGTAGAAGCCCTTCTCCCGAATGTCGGCGAGGCTCGCGGACTCGTCGATGGTGCCGATCATGGCCGTGTCACGGAGGATCTCGTCCATGATGGACTCCTCGTCCATCCACTGCCCCTCGGCGGTGAAGAAGTCGTGGGTCTGGCGCGGGTCGCGGCTCATCCCCCTGGCGTCGGTGACGGGCTCGAAGCCCCGCTCCAGGGCGCGCTCCTGCACCTTCTCCGCGATGCGGCGGAAGCCCTCCCACTCGTTCACCGCCTCACCTGCCGGCTCCACCGCCTTGTCGCCGAAGGTGAGGTTCATGACGTGGGTGCTCGGGATGCCGCACCCGACCTTCTCGTACTGCTGGGCCATCGGCAGGACGATGTCGGAGTGCAGCGCGGTGGCGCTCATCCGAACGTCCATGGTGACCGCCATCTTCAGCCGGGGCCAGAGGTGCTCGAGCAGCCGGCGGGAGCCGCCCCTCGTGCGCCTCAGCACGTTCCCCCCGCACTCGATCAGCACCCGCGGCGGCGTGTCCTCGCGGGGAGGTCCGATCCGGCCCACCAACCCTTCTCCAGCGCCTCGTCCATGTACTCGTCGAAGGGTCGGGGCATCGAGGGGTCGTGCCACTCGGAGCGGTTCCACGAGTCCCGGTAGCCGCAGAACCGGTACCAGAAGAAGACCGGGGGGACGAAGCCCATGGTGTCGCTGTTGCGGGCCTGCTCGACGGTGAGGATGGTGCGGGTCAGGGTGGGGTCGGCGGCGAGCATCGCCTCCGTCATCATGTCGGCCATCTCGAGCATGTTGGCGGTCTGCTCCGGGCCCCTCTCGGTCTTGAGGAAGAAGGGGAGCATCCCGTCGAGGAACCCCGTGGTCCAGGCCCGGGCACCGGTGCCGTGGCGACCCCAGTTGCCGGTGAGGGCCAGCAGCAGGAGCTGGGACCGCTCGATGAGGTCTCCGTGGTAGTGCTTGGAGGCGCTGTTCAGCGACCCGAGGATGTTGGTGCGCTTGGAGGCGATCTTCAGCGCGAGGGATCGGATCACCTCCGCGTCGATGCCGCAGATCTCCGAGGCGCGCTCGGGCGAGTACTCCTCGAGGCGCTCGCGCATCATCGAGAACACCGTCGTCACCTGGCGTGGCCCCGACAGCGTCTCCACCGTGAAGCTGCCTTCGAGCGCCGGCTCCACCTCTCCCCAGCGCAGCGTGCCCCGGGGGGCCTGGACGAGCTGGTCGGCTCTCGAGTCCCATGCGTACAGCTGCTCGTCGGAGCCGTCCTCCTCTAGTTCGGAGGCGCGCAGGTACCGCTTGGTCTCGGGGTCGACGAGCAGTGGCAGGTCCGTCTGCTCCCTCACGAACTGCTCGTTCACGAGTCCCTCGTCGATCACCACGTGGCACATGGCAAGTGCCAGAGCGGCGTCGCTGCCCGGTCGCACCGGCAGGTGCTGGTCGGCGTGCGTGGCGGACGGGCCGACGTCCGGAGCGATGTTCACCACCTCGCACCCGCGGTACCGGGCCTCCGCGATGAAGTGGTAGTGGGGGATCCGGTTGTACACGGGGTTGCCGAACCAGATCAGGAAGATCTCGGAGTGGAACCAGTCGTCGATGCTGCTCACGGGGTCGAAGGTCCCCCACGTGAGGTAGTGACCCGGCGAGAAGTCGTTCATCTCCGCGTTGAGGTCGAAGGTGAGGCCACCCAGGACGCCCATGAACTTGGCGCGACCGACGATCGCCAACGTGCCCAGGTTGCAGCCGGACGGGGCGATGATCGATTCGGGTCCCGTGTCGGCCATCGCGTCGAGGATCGCGTCGGCGATCTCGGTGGTGGCCTCGTCCCAGCTGATGCGCTCCCAGCGTCCGTCGCCCCGCTCGCCGACCCGCCGCATCGGGTAGATCACCCGCTGATCGGGCTGGAGCTGGCGGGTCCATGCCGCACCCTTCTGGCAGCCCATCGGGTTCATGTCGGGCACGCCCTGCTGGACGGTCCCGAACGCCGCCGCCTGCTCCTCCCTCAGCACCTTGCCGTCGCGCGAGGTACACCCGGAGCGGGCAGTTCCCCGGGTAGCAGTCGATGCAGTGGGAGGCCCATCGCACCTCGTCCCACTTCCACATGTCGTGGTAGCGGGGATCCACCCCCGGATCGCCGTCACCTCGGGGAGCTCTCTGGGTCACTTCAGCGCCCACGACCGGCCTCCTCGCTCGGGCCCCAGCTGATCTCGACGGGGTCGCGTGTGAAGTCGGGGAAGAGCTCCGTCCAGCCGTAGACGATGAGCGTCTCCATCAGCTCGGAGCTCTCGCCCGCTCGGGTCTTCTCCATCTCGTCGCGGAGCGTGGCGATCGCCTGGTGCACTCGGGGACCGAACTGCTGCTCGAGGTGCTCGATCGGGATCCTGAGGGAGTCCGGGTCCATGCTCCCGTCCTCGGTGTACGGCGCGGGCGCCAGCGGCGGGATGTAGTACACGTGGGGGAGGGTCTCGAAGTCGGGACGAAGGGGAAGCGCCACCTTCCAGCGCTTCACCAGCGCGTGGATGGGGCCGTCCGGGTCGTCGAGGTAGCCGACGAAGACCAGGCGACCGGGACACATGCGTGCGCACGCGGGGGCGACCCCCTGCTCGAGCCGGGGCAGGCAGCCGATGCAGTGCTGGCTCACCTTGCGCTCGTAGTTGAAGTAGATCTTCTTGTAGGGGCAGGCCTCGGCACAGAACCTGTAGCCCCGGCAGCGGTCCTCGTCGCGGACGACGATCCCGTCGCTGCGGCGCTTGGCCATCGCTCCGCGGGGCAGGCCTCGACGCAGGCCGGGTGCGTGCAGAAGTTGCAGAGCCGGGGCAGGTAGTAGAAGTACGAGTTGGGGTAGGTGCCGCCCCCCTGGTCCTCGTCCCAGTTCGGCCCCCAGGTGGGCCTCTCCCCGGTGACCCGCAGCGGCCGGTGCTCGGGGTTGCCGCCGTAGAAGATCTCGTCCTGGTTGTACTTCCAGCCGCCTCCGAAGTCGCCGCGTGATGGCGCGACGCCCCTGACCGGGGCCCCCTCGCGGAAGCCGCCGCCCATCTCCTCCCACCCCTTCGGGCGTGCCGCGTCCGGGCATGGTGTTGACGCTGCACCACCACTGGTAGTCGGAGCCCTCGTCGTGGCCCCACAACGTCTTGCACGCCACGGAGCAGGTCTGGCAGCCGATGCACTTGTTGAGGTCGAGGACCATCGCGATCTGCCGGGACTCGGTCGTGCTCATGTGCTCGCTCCCGCTCGCTCGAGCCGGTGCCAGCTCCCCGACGTCGACTTGAACCCGCCGCGCTCACCCGCCGAGCCCTCCCACACGGCGAAGGCCACCTGCGATGCCCCACCTTCGGCGAGGTCGGCTCTGTCGGGTGCAGGGGCGTCGGCGTCGCGCCTCAACACGACCGTCCACCGCGCGCCGTCGTGCGAGGAGCGGGCGGAGAGCCTGCCCTCGGTCCGCCGCCGGGACCGGTTCGACGCTGCCGAGACCCTTCGCGACCAGCTCTGAGGCCTCGTCCTCGAGGTCGGGCCGCCAGTACCACAGGCCCACCGGCTGCTCGGTGCTGCCCATCGACTCGACGCTGGCATCGGCCTGCAGCGGGAACATCACGGCGGAGGCGTCGGGGAAGGCGTTCTCGCGGTGGGAGCGGTCCTCGTCCGCGTCGTCCCACGCCAGGCGGATGAGCAGCTGGCCCGCGCTCTCGGCGATCCTCACCTCGACCTCGGCCACAGCGCCGATCGACTCACCGGCGTACGCCTCGCGGATGTAGCGCGACGGCTGGTCGTCGAGCGGAGCGCCCCCCAGCTCGACCACCTCGGCCTCGACGCCGGACCAGGCATCCGAGAGGGGGTCGGCGAGCTCGCCGGCCGGGACGTCCAGGCGGTGGACCTTCATGGCGCCGCCCCCAGGGTGAAGATCACGGGGGTCCTCCTCCCCTCGGCCTCCGGCAGGTCAGGGCCCTGCGGGCCCGTAACCTTCGCAATAGTCGCGAACATATCCGAGGATCGGCGGCCGCGCCCAGCAGACGGCTCTGCGACGTGGGCGCTCCCGCCGCCGCTCTGTCGGGTCAGGCGGTGCCCTGGGGCTGGGGAGCTCCGTCGCCGGAGCCCACCGCTGCGACCAGGGAGTCCGACGCGTGCCGTAGCGCCTCGACGAGCACGTCGAGGTCATCGACGACGTCGGGGTCGACGGTGATGCCGAGGTGGATCGCGTCCCGGTAGGAGAGCACCCCGATGATCAGGGCGATGTTGCCGGTCACGCCGACGTAGGGGTACAGCTCCAGGAGCCGGGAGCCGAGCAGGTACATCGGGTCGCGGGTCCCCGGCAGGTTCGTCACGGCCAGGTTCACGAACGGCTGGTGCTGCAGAACCACGGGTCCGATCACCCCGAGCAGGCCCTGCGGTATCAGGTCGGCGAGCACGAAGAGCATCGGTGCGATGGCCGCATCGGAAGAATCCTTCTCCTGCTGCATCGAGTCGTGGAGGCGGCGAACCGACTCGAGGGGATCGTCGACGTCGGTCGGCAGATCGGTGACCATGAGCGAGAAGCGGTTCTCGACCTCCCCGGAGGCCTCCTCCCCGTGGGTCGAGGCGGGTACCAGCACCCGCGGCGGACGGTCGCCCGCTGCGGTGCCCATCCCGCGCAGGTACTCGTCGAGGGCGCGGGCCACGACGGACAGCACGACGTCGTTCAGCTTCGCGCCCGTCGCCCGCTTCGCCCGATCGAGGCCCTCCCACGGGAGGCGCACCCAGGCGAAGTCGCGGTGACCCCCCACCGGACGGTTGATGGGCAGCGCGGGGCGCGGAGGCCCGGAGCGGCCCGCCCCATCCCGGCCACGGTTCCGGCCCCTCCCATGAGGCGGCGGGGGTCGGCCAGTCGCGTGGTCACCGCCCACAGCGCCCCGGCCTGGCGCCGGGCCTGGTCGAGAGCCGCCCACGCGAGGAGGGGAGCCGGTGCGGGAGCGGGAGCGGGCTCCCACCGAGGAGGCTCGTCGTCGTGCGAGAGGGGCTCGGGGTCGAGCAGCGAGAGGGCGAGCTCGAGCAGGGCCATCCCGTCGACCATCACGTGGCTCGCCTTCACGATCACGGCCACGCGGTCTCCGGCGACGCCGTCCACCAGCCAGAGCTCCCAGAGGGGGTGGTCGGGGTCGAGGGGCTCCTCGATGAGCCGTGAGACGAGGGACCGCAGCGCCGCGTCGTCGCCCGGCTCCGGTAGGGAGGCGACCCGGAGGTGGTGGGACATGTCGAAGCCCTCGTCGTCCACCCAGAGCAGGCCCAATCCCAGCGGGAGGCGGGTGAGCCTCTGACGGAACCGCGGCGTGTGCTCGAGCTGGACCTCCAGGTGGCGGCGGAGGTCGTCGAACCTCAACCCCGCCGCGTCGCGCAGCGGTGGACCCTCGAAGAGGCAGAGCGCCCCGATCTGGAGCGGGGCGTCGCTCGTCTGGGCGCACCACAGAGCTGCGTCCTGGGCGCTCGGGCGGTCAAGCTCCACGGGAGAGCTCCGGGGGCTCGAGCAGAAGTGAGGGATCGATCCTCGGTCGCTCCCCGGGGACGCCGGGAAGATCGTCGAGGAAGCCACCGATGAGTCCGACGAGGCGCTCCGGACGCGCGCGGAGCTCGAACGGGGAGCGCGTCGGGACGAAGGTGGCGGCGGGCATCTGCTCGGCGAGCTTGGTGGCGTCGTCGAAGGGGTGGAGGAGGTCGTTGCGGTGGCCGAGGACCAGGGCGGGGAGCTCGATGCCGGCTCTGTCCTCCTGGGTCGGCCCCACGGGGCCGACCAGGATCCCGTGGAGAAGCGCCGCCATCGACTCCGGAGGTAGGGCGGCGCCGTGCAGGAGGCTGTCGAGAGCCGTGGAGCGTGTCGACGGGACGCGCCCGACTGCGTCCGACAGGAACCGCGCCACCGGCCTGGCGTAGTGGGCGAAGAGCAGCATCGGGACGAAGAGGAGCGCAGCAGAGGGCACCGCCCACTCGAGCACCGGCATCTCGATGACCAGGCCTTGGAGCCGCTCCGGGAACCGGGCCGCGGTGAACAGGCTCACGTTGGCACCGAGGGACATCCCGCCCACGACCCGCGGTCCTCGTCGAGGTGGTCGAGCAGCGCGACCACCTGATCGGCGTACTTGTCGATCCGGTACCGGGATGCGTGGGTCGGCTTGTCGCTGCGTCCGTGGCCCAGGAGGTCGACCAGCACGACCCGATGACCCCGAGACGCGAGGCCGTGAGCGATCCCCCGGTTGATGTCGGAGTCGATGAGGAGCCCGTGCATGTACACGAGCAGCGGCCCGCCCCCCCCGTACACGTCGTAGACGATGCGTTGGCCGTCGTGAACGAAGGACGACGTCGAGTACTCCGGGGCTGTGACCAACGGGATCCTCCCAGATGGGCCGAGGACCACGTTGCCCCGTCGGGTGACGCTCCGACACGGCCAAAGGTCCCGATTGCCGCCGGCCGGGTGCGGGCGCCCGGAGGGAGCCGGCTGCCGATTGGTTAGGGTCGGGTGCTTCGGGCACGATCCTTCCCATCCGCCGACCCGACGCAGGCGGCCCGGGAGAGCACGCCAGGAGGAGGGGGAGTCCGCACATGACGATCACAGACATCGAGACGGGCCTCACCGAGGAGGATCGGACCGTCAAGGAGACGGCGCACCGCTTCGCTGCCGAGGTGCTCCGGCCGGTCGGGCGCGAGCTCGATCGCCTGGCGGACCCCGCGGAGGTGATCGCGGAGGGGTCTCCCCTGTGGGATGTCTTCAGGCGCTACAGGGAGCTCGGGCCTGGGCGGGATCATCCTCGACACCACCATGGACCCCATGGTGAGGGCCCGCCTCTCCTGCATCGTGAACGAGGAGCTCGCCTGGGGCGACGTCGGGCTCGCCATCTCGGTCGGCCTCAGCCAGTTCCACCAGCCGTGGGCCCAGATGTCGGGTGACTCCGAGCTGGTGGAGCGCTTCACGTCCGAGGAGAACCCGACGATCGGGTGTTGGGCGCTGACCGAGCCCGATCACGGGAGCGACACCGTCGGGTTCCCCGACTCCTACTTCGCAGACCCGCGGCGGGCCCCGAACTGCGTCGCCCGCCCCGACGGGGGTGACTTCGTGATCCGTGGACAGAAGGCGGCCTGGGTCTCCAACGGGTCGATCGCCGATGTCGCGGTGCTCTTCTGTGCCCTCGCGGACGGAGGCGACCGCCTGGGCGGGGCGGTGTTCCTCGTCCCGCTGGACCTGCCCGGCGTCTCGCGACCGCGTCCTCTCGACAAGCTCGGCCAGCGGTCGCTGAACCAGGGAGAGATCTTCTTCGACGACGTGCGTGTGCCGGCCTCGCACCGGGTGATCCCGCCCGAGATGTACGAGCTCGCGCTGGAAGGGCTCCTCGGCTTCGCCAACGCGGCGATGGGCCAGCTGTTCGTGGGCGTGGCGCGTGCCGCCTACGACCTCGCGCTCGAGTACTCGAAGGAGCGGGTGCAGGGGGGGAGGCCGATCTTCGAGCACCAGGGCGTCGCCAGCCGGCTCTTCAGGATGTTCCAGCAGGTCGAGGCTGCCCGGGCCCTGGCCCGCCGGGTCGCCGCGTACAACGCGACTGCGGCGCCGGCGCTGCAGTACTCGATCGCCGCGAAGGTGTTCTGCACCCAGACCGCGTTCGACGTCGCGAGCGCCACGCTGCAGGTGTTCGGTGGCAACGGGTTGTCGCGCGAGTACCCGATCGAGAAGCTCCTCCGCGACGCCCGCGCCTCGATGGTCGAGGACGGGTGCAACGAGGTGCTCTCCCTGATGGGAGCTACGAAGCTGTAGGAGGTTCGAGTCGTGGAGCTCTTCGAGGCGATTGGGAGCCGCCGGTCGATCCGGTTCCTGCTCCCGTTCCGACCGGTCGAACGGGAGAAGATCCAGTGCATGCTCGAGGCCGCTCGCCTCGCCTCGCATTGGGGCAACGTCGCCAGCCTGCGGGCGCTGGTGATCGAGCGGGACGAGGCCCCGGAGGAGGTCTGGGACGCGCTGCCGTCACCGGTGGGCGGCTACCAGGTGCCCCTCGCACCGGTGGTGATCGTCTGGTACATCGAGACCGAGGCGACTTCGGAGATCGGGGAGCGCCTGCGCGAGCTCATCGATGCGGGCGCGATCGGGTACGGCGACCAGAAGCGGGAGGAGGCCGAGAGGCAGCTCATCCCGGTCATGGAGGCCGCCAACGAGGTGCTGCGGCTGCCGGGCCTCGGGGAGGTCGACTGCGGGCAGGGGATCGCACAGGCGACCCTGGTGGCGTTCGCGCTCGGGCTCGGCACGTGCTGTCTGGGCTCGGGTGACCCGGACGGCGTGAGGCGCAAGCTGGGCCTGCCAGACACCTGCCGGGTGCTGGTGACCCAGACGGTCGGCTACCCGGCCGAGGCGCCGGATGCCGGCGGCCAGCGGCCCCGGCCCCCGTTCGAGGAGATGTTCCAGCTCAACGAGTACGGGCGGCCGTTCCCCCGCTCGCAGGAGGTCGTGGAGATGCTGGAGGAGCAGAAGATGATCCAGGCGCAGGCCCCGTTGCCGTGGCGGGAGGAGGAGCTCCTCTTCCTGCGGCGAGCGCTCGACCTGCCGGGTCAGGGGCTGCTCTGATGCGGCCCGACGCGGTGATCGCCGGGGTCGGGATGACCCGCTTCGCGAAGCATCTCGACCGCGGCCTGAAGGACCTCAGCGCCGAGGCCGTTACGGAGGCCGTGGCCGACGCCGGCATCGGGCTGGGCGACCTCGAGGCGGCCTTCGTCGGCAACTGCGCGGCGGGGCTGGTGACCGGCCAGGAGTCCGTGCGGGGCCAGGTGGTCCTCCACCCGCTGGATGTGGGGAGGATCCCCATCGTGAACGTCGAGAACGCATGTGCCAGCGGCTCGACGGCGCTTCACCAGGCCTGTGTGGCGGTGACCGCCGGTCTGCACGACGTGGTGCTGGCGCTGGGGGTGGAGAAGCTCACCCACCCGGACAAGACCCGCAGCTTCGCGGCGTTCGCCGGAGCGATGGACGTGGACGAGCTGGCGGAGATGCTGGAAGCTCTCGAGAGCTCCGCGGGTGCAGACCCAGGAGGGAAGGGCGGCAGCGACGGCGGCGGTGCTGGGCAGAGCCGTTCGATGTTCATGGACGTCTACGCCATGGCTGCCCGCCGCCACATGGAGGCCTACGGAACGACGAAGGAGCAGTTCGCGGTTGTCGCCGCGAAGAACTCGTTCCACGGCAGCCTCAACCCGAAGGCGCAGTTCCGCGAGGAGCTCACCGTGGAGGAGGTGCTGGCCGACCGGCTCATCGTCGAACCGCTGACGCGCTCGATGTGCTCCCCCATCGGTGACGGTGCCGCGGCGGCGGTTGTGATGAGCCCGAAGCGGGCCGCCGAGGCCGGTGTGGAGAGGCCGGTGAAGGTGCGGTCGATGGTGATGCACTCGGGGTGGAACCACGCGCCGGACGAAGCCGGGACGGTGCAGCTCTGCGCGGCCGAGGCGTACGAGGAGTCCGGGCTCGGGCCCGACGACCTCGACGTCATCGAGCTGCACGACGCGTCGGCCCCGGCGGAGATCATCGGGTACGAGCAGCTCGGCCTCTGTGCCGAAGGGCAGGGTGGCCCCCTCGCAGAGTCGGGTGAGACCCGCCTGGGCGGCCGTCTGCCGGTGAACACCTCGGGAGGGCTGCTGCGGAAGGGCCACCCGGTGGGCGCAACCGGGTTGGCCCAGGTCACCGAGCTGACCCTGCAGCTCCAGGACCGGGCCGGTGCCCGCCAGGTCGAGGGGGCCCGCATCGGGCTCGCGCAGAACGGCGGAGGGAAGAAGGGGAACGACGCCGCCGCGATGCTGGTGACGGTCCTCGAGGCATGAGCACCGCACGCTCCCGCAACGAGATGATCCTCGCCGACCTGGTGGCGGCGCGCGCCGAGGAGCAACCGGACCTGGACGTGCTCACCTTCGAGCATCTCTCCCTCGACGACGGGCGCACACCCGACGAGGTCCGCTCGTACGCGGAGCTCGCGGAGAACGCCAACCGGCTCGCCGTCGGGCTCACGGAGCTCGGGATGGAGCCCGGCGACCGGTTCGGGATCATGATGCGCAACCACCCGGAGTTCGTCGAGACGATGATCGCCGCCTCGATCACGGGCACGGTCTTCGTGCCGGTCGATCCACGGAGCCGCGGGGAGAAGCTCGCGTACATGCTGGCCGCGTCGGGCTGCCGGGGGCTGGTCACCTCCGACGAGTGCCTGGGCGAGGTCGATCGGGTGCGCGAGGGGCTACCCGACGTTGGAGTGGGTGCTCGCGCTCGGGACCGGCGCCGAGGCGCTGGATTCCGCCCGATGGGCGCGGCCGCTGGCCGGGCTCCTCGAGCACGCGGTCCCCACCCCCGACGTGCGCACCGACGACCCGGACGCGCCGCTGCAGATCATGTACACCTCCGGCACCACCGGCGACCCGAAGGGGATCGTCGGCTCCAACATGCGGTTCTGCGGAGCCGCGATGCTCGGTCACTTCTTCGGCTACGCACCCGACGACCGCCCCTACACCGGGCTCTCGCTCACCCACGGCAACTCCCAGTCGGTCACGCTCGCCCCGGCGCTGAGCATGGGCCTGCGCGCGGTCTACAGCCGTCGCTTCACACGGTCGCGGCTGTGGGAGGTGTGCCGGGCGTACGGGTGCACCACCTTCTCGATCCTCGGAGGGATCGCGACCGCGATCTACAGCGAGCCCGCCGCGGCCCGACGACGCCGAGAACCCGGTGCGGATGGTGATCAGCGGTGGGATGCCGCTCGCGCTGTGGGAGGCGTTCGAGCAGCGCTTCGGGCTCCGGATCCTGGAGCTCTACGGTGCGATGGACGGCGGAGGGGTCGCATGGAAGCCGATCGACGAGGGGCCGGTCGGCTCGTTCGGCAGGCCGATGCCCGGCATCGAGATGAAGGTGCTCGACGAGGACGGGGAGGAGTGCCCACCGGGGGTGATCGGCGAGATCTGCTGCCGACCGCAGGGCGCCGAAGCCAGCATCGAGTACCACGGCGATCGCGAGTCGTCGCGACGGAAGATCCGCGGCGGATGGAACCGGAGCGGCGACATGGGCCACCGCGACGAACAGGGGTGGCTCTTCTTCGACTTCCGAGCCGGTGGGGGCATCAGGCGCAACGGTGACTTCGTCAGTCCAGGCTTCGTGGAGAAGGTGATCGCAGAGCACCCGACGGTCGACGACGTGTTCGTGTACGGGGTCCCCGCTGCGTCAGGCGCGCCAGGTGAGAGCGACGTGGTGGCCGCGATCGTGGCCGCTCAAGGTGCGACCCTCGAGCCGGCGGCGGTGTTCGCCACCTGTCGGGCCGGGCTCGAGGCGAACTTCGTGCCCACCTACCTGCAGGTGGTCGACGAGATCCCGAAGACGGCCTCGGAGAAGCCTCAGCAGCACATCCTCGCCGCCGACTTCGCGCCGGAAGCGCCGAACGTGCACGCGGAGCGCTGAAGGAACGGGAGCCTCCGAGAGGCCCGCGCCTTGCTCAGCCGGTGAAGGTGGGCTCGGCCGCTGCGGGCTGTGCGGCCACAGCGGGAGCGGCTGTCGTGGTCGTGGTCGTGGTCGTGGGCTGCGCCTGGCACTCGTACTGGAGGTCGAGGTCGTAGTCCAGCCTGCCCTCCTGATCGCCGATCAGCAGCAGGATGTCGATCTCCCCCTGCTCGCTGAGTGGGTTCTGGTCGGAGTCGTAGGTGGTCTCGGCCGAGCCACCCACGGGAACGTTGGTCGGGTCGAACGAGACCTGCTCATAGCTCGGCTCCAGATGTGCTCCGGTGATCTCCACCCCGGTGTCGCCGTTGTTCACGAGGGTGAGCGTGACCAGCACCGAGAGATCGTCGTCGCATGCGTAGCTGACAGAGAAGTCGAAGTCGGCCGGATCCTGCCCCGAGCTCGGGGTTGCGGAGAGGCCGAGGAGTAGGGCGATGACCACCAGGGGCGTCGCCGCACGCAGCAAGGTCTTCACGATGGTTCCCTCCAGAGCGAGTGTCGATGTGCCGCCGGCAACGCTAGCAGGGTCACCGCGATCGGAGCTTCGTCGAGCAGGCAGAGGGCGATCGTCGGCCCGCTGCGCCCGTGGATCCGGGTCATGGGCGAGTCGCGAGCGACCGCGCCGGGTGCCTGCGGAGCCGGGGTCCCGGCTCGTCGCCGGCTCAGCCCGTGAAGGTGGGCTCGGCCGCTGCGGGCTACGCGGCCACAGCGGGAGCAGCTGTCGTCGTCGTGCTGGTGGTCGTGGTCGTGGGCTGCACCACGCAGGTCTCGTTCTCGACGTCGAAGTAGAAGCCCCTCTGGTCTTCGTACTCACCGCTCGTGTAGTGCACGTAGAGGGCGAAGTTGTTCGTGTACGGGTTCTCGTCGGTGTCGAAGGTCGCGGTGCTCGTCCCCCCGGGGGAACCGTCGTCGGCTCGAAGGAGACCGGGTCGTTCGGCGGGGAGATCACAGCATCGAGGATCTCGACCGGGGCATCGATGATGTTCGTGAAGGTGAAGGTGAGGATGACCGAGCCGTCTTCGTCGCAGGAGAGTCCCATGTCGACGGTTCCGAGCGGCGGGGTGCCCGCGGCACTCGGAGCGGCCGATAAGCCGAGGAGAAGGGCGATGACCACCAAGGGTGTCGCAGTGCGCATCAAGGCCTTCACGATGGTTGCCTCCAGTAAGCGAGCCGCCTGCCGGCGGTGACTCTATCAGGGTGACCGCGACTGGAGCTGCGTCGAGGCGGCTGTCGTGGTCGCGGTCGTCGTGGTGGGCTGCGTCGCGCAGGACTCTCTGCCGGGGGCAGTCGACGGCCTTTCGCCACCCGAGCGGTCGTGGGGGAGAATGTGGAATCCCGGGCTCGCGCCCGCGACGATCACAGTGCCGGCTCGCGGTCGGATGGTCGACGCGGCGATCCCCGATCCGGTGGCTGATCGAACGACGGAGAGCCAGTGACGACCGACCCGATCCCGCCCGCCCGCCTCGACGAGGTCGACCCCTGGGAGCTGAGCGCGGACGTGGTCGTCGTCGGCGCGGGCATCGCCGGCACCTCCGCGGCCATCGAGGCCGCCGAGGCGGGTGCGGAGACGATCGTGCTGGAGCGGGGGATGGCGGCCGGGGGCACCTCGGCGCTCTCTGGCGGCATCCTCTACCTCGGTGGGGGCACGGCGACCCAGGAGGCCTGCGGGTTCCACGACACACCGGACGCCATGGCCACGTTCCTCCTCGCAGCGTGCGGGCCCGGGGCGGACGCTGCGAAGGTGCGCGCGTACTGCGAAGGCTCGGTCGCACACCACGACTGGCTCGTCGCCCACGGGGTGCCGTTCGAGACGTCGTTCTGCGACGAGCCGAACCGGGAGCCGTTCGGCACCGAGGGGCTCCTGTTCACCGGCGGCGAGGACTCCCTGCCGTTCTGCGAGATGACCCCGCCGGTCCCGAGGGGTCACTGCCCCGAGTACCCCGACACGGCAGGGGGGTTCCTCATGGAGCGCCTCGGCGCCGCGCTCGACCGGAGCGGGGCCCGCCTCGTCCCGGAGAGCCGGGTGGAGATGTTGGTGACCGATGGCGGCGGAAGGGTCGTCGGCGTCACGGGGCGGGTGGATGGTCGGCTGTGCTCGGTGCAGGCGCGCCGGGGAGTCGTCCTCGCCGGCGGCGGCTTCATCTTCAACGAGGAGATGGTGGAGCGCTGCTGCCCGACGGTGAACAAGGTGGACCCGGTGTGGCGCATCGGCAACCCGGGCGACGACGGGACGGTGATACGGGCAGCGCAGGGCGCGGGGGCGGCGGTGGAGCGGATGGACGCGTTCGAGTGCGCGCTGCCGATCGGGCCTCCCCACCGGATGGCGCGCGGCGTCCTCGTCAACGGGAAGGGTGAGCGCTTCGTAAACGAGGACACCTACACCGGCCGGCTCGGGCTCCGTGCTCTCGTCGACCAGGGAGGAGAGGTGTTCATGATCGTCGACGAGGAGATCTTCGAGCTCAACTACGTCGGGATGCGCTACCAGTGGGTGGCCGAGACCGCCGAGGAGCTGGCCTCGGAGATCGGGCTCCCTCCCGGGACGCTGGCAGCCACGCTCGACGAGTACAACGCCGATGCCGAGGCGGGGACCGACCGGCGGTTCGGGAAGCTGCCACCGTGGTTGGTACCGCTGCACCCGCCGTACGGGGCGGTCGACCTCCGCGCGTCGTCCGGCACCATCTACGCGGTGTTCACCCTCGGCGGGATCGTCACGGACCCGGCATCGCGGGTGCTGGACGGCGACGGCAGACCCGTCCCCGGCCTATGGGCGGCAGGCCGGTGCACCGCGGGGATCGCGGCGTACGGGTACGCCAGCGGGATCTCGCTCGGCGACTCTTCGTTCTTCGGTCGGGTGGCGGGCCGGGGCGCCGCCGGCAGTTGAGGGACACCCATCAGGAGCTCCGGGAGAGCTCCTCCTCGAGCAGCTCCCTCAGCACCACGGCGTTGTTCGCGCGCGCACGGTCCCGGGCACCGCGACCTCCCTGGGAGGAAGGCCGAGGCCCGGGACCGGTGGGCTACTGCGTGCTGATGGCGTCGAGGACGCTCAGCTTGGATGCGCTGCGGGCCGGACCGAACGCTGCCAGCACCCCGGCGGTGGCCGCGAGGCACGCGATCACCACGAGTTGGACGAACGGCACGGCGAACGTGCTGACATCGGGCTCGAGCGCCTTCACTATCCCCCATGCCGAGGCCACGGCGAGGAGCATGCCGAGCGTGGTCCCCAGCAGGGCGATGAGCACCGACTCCCAACGGATGGCGCGGCGCACCTGGTTCCGTGTCATCCCGACGGCCCGCAGCAGGCCGATCTCTCGACGCCGCTCGTGCACCGACAGGGCCAGGGTGTTGGCGATGCCGATCAGGGCGATCACGACGGCCAGGGCGAGCAGTCCGTACACCAGGGCGAGCAGCGAGTCGACGCCTGCCGTGATGCTCTGCTTGAAGGCCGTCTGGTCCTGGAGCTGAGCGTTGGGCTGGCCGGCGAGCGCCTCCTCGAGAGCGCTCCGTGCCTCCTCGATGCTCACGCCGTCGTCGATCGACAGGAAGATCTTCTTGTCGTACTGGTCGGCGACGTGGACCTCCAGGGTCGAGTTGTCGACCAGGTAGCCCCCCTCGGGGAACATCGAGTCGTACAGAGCGGCGACGGTGAGCTCGACCTCGCTGCCGGCGAAGCCGACCCGGAGTGTGTCGCCGATCCCGACGCCGTCGCTCGGCTGCCCGATCCTCGGAGAGGCCGATCTTCCCGGTCACCACGTCGGCGATCTCACCGGCGCTGGCGTGCAGGTCGAAGAGCTGATCCAGGGTCGCGGTGTCGACCGAGTCGACCATCACCGACGAACCTTCCACCTCGGCCGGTGCGGAGCGGTAGGACGAGATCGACTCCACCTCGGGCAGCGTGGCCAACCGGGCGGCGAGATCGGTGTCGAAGCCGCCCTCTCCGATGGCGCCTGACTCGACGAGGAAGTCGGCCCGCATCGACCGGTCGATGGCGTCGTCGATCGACAGCTTGGTCGACGTCGGCGAGGATCGTGATGAACCCGACCAGCGCCACGCCGACCATGAGGGCCGACGCCGTCGCGGCCGACCGCTTCGGGCTGCGGACAGCGTTCTCACGGGCGAGACGGCCCGTGGTCCCGCCCCACCAGGCCAACGGGAGAGCGCAGCACGCGGATGATCGGTCGGGCCACGACCGGGCCCAGGACGAAGAATCCGAGGATGGTGACGACGGAGCCCGCTCCGAGCATCGCCACGGCCCCCCCGCCGTCTCCGACGACACCCGCAGCGAAGGCGGCCGCACCGCCGAGGGTCATCGCAGCACCGACGACGGTGCGTGCGGTCGAGGCGGTGGACCGGCCGACGGCGATGTCACGGAGGGCGGCGATCGGCTTCACCCGGCTGGCCCTGACAGCGGGCCCGACCGCGGAGACGACGGTCACGACGACGCCGACCACGAAGGCGGTGACGACGGTCCGGGTGGAGACGATCGTTCCGCCGCTCGGGATCTCGAGGCCCACCGCCCCGATCAGCGCCTTCAGGCCGAAGGACATCCCGATCCCCATCACGAGGCCGATGGCGCCTGCAACGATGCCGACTGTCACGGACTCGCCGGTCGTCGACCACAGGAGCTGGCGCCGGCTCGCACCGATCGCCCGCAGCATCGCGCTCTCCTTCGTGCGCTGGGCGACGAGGATCGAGAAGGTGTTGTAGATGATGAACGTCCCGACGAAGAGCGACACGAATGCGAAGGACATCAGGAACTGGTTGAAGAACGAGAGGTCCTCCTGGAGCTCGCTCTGCTTCCGGCCCGTGTCCTCCTCGCCGCTCAGCACCTCGAAGCTGCCGGCGCCGAGCGCGTGGTCGATCTCGGTGACCAGGTCCGCGGCCTCGACGCCGTCATCTGCCGCCACCACGATCGTGTCGTACCAGCCCGGCTGGGCGAAGTACTGCTGGGCCGCTCGATCCTGGACCGCGACGAGCGGTGATCCCGGTACTCCTCCGAGGTCGCCGAAGGTGGCGACGCCGACGAGGGTCAGGGGGACCGGGTTGCCGCCGGCCATCACCGTGACCTCGTCGCCGAGCGCCCATCCCTCGGCGTCGACGGTGCTCTGGTCGAGCACCACCTCACGGTCCGAGCGCGGGGCGCGCCCGGATGCCAGTCCGAAGGGGTTGAGGCCCTCGTCGTCCAGCCAGTTCGTGGCGATCGACTGTCCGAGGCCGTCCAGCGATGTCGTGGATCCGTCGGCACGGACCAGCTGGGTGAAGCCGACGACCGAGCCGGCGGCGGAGTCGACACCGGCGACCGACTGCACCTCGGCCACCGTCGACGCTGGGATCCGAACCCGGGTCTCCACGTCGTCGGCCGAGACCGACGCGGGCGTCTGGACGACGACGTCCACACCGGAGTTCGCCGTCTCGAACATGTCGTCGAAGGTGCGCCCCATCGTGTCGGTGAGCACCATCGTGCCCGTCATGAAGGCGACACCGAGCACGACGGCGACGCCCGTGAGCATCAGGCGCAGCCTGTGCGCCCAGAGGTTCTTGAGGGTCAGCATGCAACATCTCAGTTCCTCCCCAGGGTCTTCATGCGGTCGAGGACCGAGTCGGTGGTCGGGTTCGAAGATCTCGTCGACGATCCGGCCGTCGGCGAGGAAGACCACCCGGTCGGCGTAGGACGCCGCAACCGGGTCGTGGGTGACCATCACGATGGTCTGGCCGAGCTCGCGGACCGCCTGGCGCATGAAGGCCAGGATCTCGGCTCCCGGTCCGGCAGTCGAGGTTGCCGGTGGGCTCGTCGGCGAAGACGATCTCGGGCCGGCTGGCCAGCGCCCGGGCCACGGCGACCCGCTGCTGCTGCCCGCCGGAGAGCTCGGCGGGGCGGTGCTGCAGCCGGTCGACGCAGGCCGACGGTGTCGATCACCGTGTCGACCCACTCGCGATCCGGCCTGCGGCCGGCGAGGGTCGGTCGGCAGGAGGATGTTCTCGGCCACGTCGAGCGTCGGGACCAGGTTGAAGGCCTGGAAGATGAAGCCGATCCGGTCCCGCCGCAGCATGGTGAGGTGCTCGGTCGTTGAGCGTGGATGAGATCGGTGTCACCGATGAACACGGATCCGCTGGTGAGGTCGTCGAGTCCGGCGAGCGAGTGCATGAGGGTCGACTTGCCCGATCCGGACGGCCCCATGATCGCGGTGAACTGACCGGTGAGGAACTCGACGCTGACCTCGTCCAGCGCCCGCACCTGGGTCTCGCCCCTCCCGTACACCTTCGTGGCCGCCAGGGTCCTTGCCGCAGGCGCCGCGTGGGCGGCGGCCACCTGTGGACTCGTCGAGTCGAGGGTGATGGTCATGGTGGTTCTCCTTGCCGTGGGCTTGAAGGCTGATCTCGGTCCTGTCCCCACCTTCCGCCCTCGAGGCCCGGAGCGAATCGGCCTCAGGGCGTCGGGCACTCCGCCTCGGGGCGCTGCCTCGGGGCCAGATGTGAGCCGGCCGTACACCTCTGGGCGTACGGCCGATCCGCCCAGGGGACGATGCGCCGGTGTCAGGGGGCCCGTACGGTTGTGGCGTGAAGACGGGGGCCGCGATCCAGCGGCAGTGGAACCGGGTGCGGGAGCTTCCCGAGTGGGTGCTCGACGTGGTGATCGTCGTCGTCGGAGGCGGGATCACCGTCGCCAGCGCCGTCGGTCCCACCCCGGCCAACAGGGTCTACGAGGATCCCGATCCGCTCTCCTACGTGCTGATCGCGGCCGTCGTGCTCCCCTACCTCGTCCGTCGGAGGTACCCCTTCGCCGTCTTCATGGTGTCGACGACCGCACTCGTCCTGCACGTCACCCTCGGATACAACGAGGCTGCCCTCCCGTCGATGCTGCTCATCGGCATCTACACAGTCGGCGGTCGCTGCCCGCCTCGGCTCATGGTGGCGGCGTTCGCCTATGCGGTCTGTGGGCTCACCGTGGTGTACCTGGACGGGTCGGCCCGCTTCGACCCGGCGGACCTCATGGGCAACGTCGCGATGTTCGCGGTCGCTCTCATGTTCGGATGGACGATCAGGTCGCGCCGCGAACGGCTGGAGGCCCTGGAGGCTCGGGCGACGGCGCTGGAGCGGGAGCAGGAGGAGGAGGCCCGGCGCGCGGTCGCCGACGAGCGGCTGCGGATCGCGCAGGAGCTCCACGACGTGATGGCGCACTCGATGGGAGTCATCGCGGTCCAGGCCGGCGCCGGGATGCACGTGATCGATCGGGACCCGGCCGAGGCCAAGCGCACCCTCCAGAACATCTCGGCGACGAGCCGCTCGACCCTCACCGAGCTCAGGCGGCTGCTCGGTGTGCTCCGGGACGAGGCGGACGGAGCAGCGTACGCACCCGCTCCCGGGCTCGCCGATCTCGGCAGGCTCGCCCGGGACATCGAGGACGCGGGGGTGACGGTCGAGGTGCACGTCGACGGACCACTCGATCTCCCTGCGGGAGTCGACCTCACCGCGTACCGGATCGTGCAGGAGGCGCTCACCAACGTCCTCAAGCACGCCGGACCGACCCGGGCGACCGTGAAGGTGATCGACGCCGACGGTGCCCTCCGCATCGAGGTGCGCGACGACGGGCGGGGGGTCAACGGGAGGTCGCCCGGATCCGGCCACGGCCTGATCGGGATGCGCGAGCGAGTCGCGGTCTACGGAGGCACCCTCTCCGCGGGCCCCGCCTCCGGCGGCGGGTTCCGTGTGACAGCGGTGCTGCCCTGGCGGGTCGAAGACACCGGAGCGACCCGGTGATCAGGGTAGCGGTGGCGGACGATCAGGCCCTGGTCCGGAGCGGGTTCACGGTGCTGCTCGGCTCGGCCGAGGACATCGAAGTCGTGGGTGAGGCCGCGGACGGGGCTGAGGCCGTCGACCTGGTGGCGCGTGAGCGCCCGGACGTGGTGCTGATGGACATCCGCATGCCCACGATGGACGGGCTCGAGGCGACCCGGCGGATCATGTCCGACACCGAGACGCGGAATCGGACCCGGGTGCTGGTCCTCACGACGTTCGACGTCGACGAGTACGTGTACGAGGCGCTGCGTGCGGGTGCCAGCGGGTTCCTCCTGAAGGACACGCTGCCCGAGGACCTCCTGTCGGCCGTGCGCGTCGTCGCAGCGGGAGAGGCGCTGCTCTCGCCTCGGGTCACCACGCCGCCTCATCGCCGAGCTCGTGCGCCGGCCCGCCGACGCCCCACCGGCCGAACCGCATCCCGGTCTGGGTCTGCTGACGGAGCGCGAGCTGGAGGTGCTCGGCCAGGTGGCGCGTGGTCTGTCGAACTCCGAGATCGGCGAGACGCTCTTCATGTCGCCGGCGACCGCCAAGACCCACGTGAGTCGCCTGCTGTCGAAGCTGCACGCACGCGACCGGGCCCAGCTCGTGGTCATCGCATACGAGTCGGGCGTGGTCACGCCGGGCAGCTGACAGGTGCGACAGGGAGGCTCGGCTCGCAACGAGCGATCCGGATGCGCGACCGGGTCGGCGCGGTCGTGGGGGTCGCAGCCGCGCGCGCCGGGCGCCCGATGGCATGAAAGGCGTCGATGCCTGGTATCATGATCCTTCGTCCCGCTCATGACTGTTCGGTGAGCGGGCGCCTCACGGCAGATCCTGCGCCGACGGCGCGACTGCCCCTCGACTCGTAGGCATCAGCCTTTCGTTGCTCGAGATCCATCGTTTCGAGCAGCTGAAGCCCGCAAGGAAGCGGGCAGGAGTGAAACATGCAATCCACCTTCGCCGATCTCGGCGTTCCCGCCGACCTGATCTCGGTTCTGTCCGAGCGCGGCATCATCGATCCCTTTCCGATCCAGTCAGCGACCATCCCTGATGCGCTGGCCGGTCGTGACATCTGCGGCCGGGCACCGACTGGTTCCGGCAAGACGATCGCGTTCGGCATCCCTCTCGTGTCCGGTCTGCGCGGTGCGGCCGACCGCAGGCCCGAAGCGCTCGTGCTCGTGCCCACCCGCGAGCTCTGCACCCAGGTCGCCGAGGAGCTGACGCCGCTGGCAGCGACCCGTGGCCGCTCGGTCGTGGCTGTCTACGGCGGGGTGAGCGACCGCCCCCAGCGACGGGCTCTCGCTCGAGGCGCGAGCGTCGTCGTGGCCTGCCCGGGCCGTCTCGAGGACCTGCTGGCACAGCGGGCGCTGCGGCTCGACGGGATCGTCCACGTGGTGATCGACGAGGCGGACCGGATGGCGGACATGGGGTTCCTGCCCGCGGTCCGGCGAATCCTCGACGCGACCTCGCGCGACCGCCAGACCCAGCTGTTCTCGGCAACGCTGGGAGGGCCCGCCGCAGAGCTCACCCGGAGCTACCAGACCGACGCGGCGCGCCACGAGATCGACCACTCCGACGATGCCCTGCAGTCGGTCGACCACGAGTTCCGCTCCGTCGCTCGCGCGGCGCGCGCGGGAGTGACTGCCGAGCTCATCGGCGAGGTGGGCTCGACAGTGGTCTTCTGTCGGACTCGCCACGGAGCGACCCGTCTCACCCGACAGCTGGCGGGCATGGGAGTGAACGCGGCCGCACTTCACGGCGGACGCAGCCAGTCCCAGCGCGAGCAGGCGCTGACAGGGTTCAGCACCGGCCGCATCCAGGCCCTGGTGGCCACCGACGTAGCGGCGCGGGGGATCCACGTGGACGAGGTCGCGTGCGTCGTGCACTACGACCTTCCGGGCGACCCCGATACCTACCTCCACCGGTCGGGGCGCACGGCGCGGGCCGGCGCGTCGGGATCCGTCGTGGCACTCGTCGACGAGTCCAACAAGAAGGCCGCCGAGGAGATCAGGAAGGCGCTCGGCATCGAGTCGGGAGGACAACAGGCTCAGCGCCGTGAGTCGCAGGCCCCCAAGGCACGCAAGCTGCGCCGGGAATCGAGGCTCGGCAGGAACCAGAGCGGCCGGGTCAAGTCCTTCGATCCCCGCAGAGGCTACGGTTTCATAGCCCGCGAGCACGGCGGCGATCTGTTCGTCCACTGGTCCAACATCGTCGGTGAAGGCTTCCGTTCACTCGAGGAGGGCCAGCATGTGGAGTTCGAGGTCGGACCGGGGCGCAAGGGCGACGAGGCCTTCGCGGTCCGAGCGGCCTGATGAGCACCAACGGCGGAGCGGTATCGGTGAGGTTCCGTAAGCGCAGCTGGGTCGTCCACCCTGCACACGGTGTGGCACGGGTGGTCGATCGCGAGCAGAGGAAGATCGACGGGCAGACCGTCGCCTGCCTCGTGCTCGAGGTTCCGGCCCGGGACGGCTTCCACGGCCCGATCCGGATCTCGGTCCCCGAGGAGCGCGCGGAGGAGCTCGGGATCAGGCTGCCCGTCGATCTCGACGAGGCCCACGAGGTGCTCCAGGTCCTGGCAGTCGACGGTGCCCGCGTACCGTCGAACTGGTCGCGCCGGTTCAAGAACCACCAGGAGAAGCTGCGGTCGGGTGACGTCTACCAGTGCGCCGAGGTCGTGCGGAACCTCGCCCGGCGTGATCGGGATGCGCACCTCTCCACCGGGGAGCGGGCGATGTACGAGCGGGCCCGGTACCTGCTGGCCACGGAGCTGGCAGCTTCGTGGGGGGTGGAGCTGGCCGAGGCGGAAGAGCGGATCGAGGCTGCCGCCCGAGGTGGGCGCTGATCGCCGCAGGGTGCCCCCGGGGGCTCCGGGCGAGACACAGCGGTCTCAGGTGATGAGCGGCCTGTCCTCGCCCGGGCTGTGCCCGCTCCTCGACCCGGAGGGGACCTCGGGATCCACCGATCTGTGTGCCGCGTCCATCTCGTCCCACAGCTTGTCGTCGAAGCCGAACATGGCCATCGGGAAGATCTCGTACTCCTCGGTCTCGACATGCGCGGCGAGCGCGTAGTAGGCGTCGCGATCGAAGCTACGGGACGCGAGCAGATCGGTCTGCTCGCGGTGCTCGCGCTCCAGGCCTTCTATCTGCTCGGGTGAGCAGTCGCCGGTCTCCAGGACCAGCCTGAACAGGCCCAGCTCCTCCTTGCGGGAGTGGCGCAGGTGGAGGTCGACGAGGCTCACGAAGAGCTCCTCGTCGATGGGCCGCCGCGCCTCCTCGGCCCGCACGATCTGCCAGCCGAGTCGAAGGATCTCGTCGTGCTCGCCGGTGAGCTCCGCGGTGGGCCCGACGTGGCGGCAGCCGCAGTGGTCACACACGGCTCGCGGAGCGGGCCGCGCGGGCGATCCCGATCCATCCGGCGCAGGTGATCGTGAAGCTGGCCAGCGTCGCGGCGAGGTAGCCCGGCGACCGAGCGGCTCCCGGACGGAACGCCAGCGGCACGAACAGCAGGGGGTTCGTCCACGCACCGACCCGGGCGGCCGTCTTCGCCCATTCGGGGGAGTCCTCGACGAGGCCGGCCGCGGCGATGAGGCCACCCATCATGATGATGTCGACGTGCGCCTGGCGGAGACGGTGGACGTCGCGAACCCCGACCTTCTCGGCCAGCTCCGGCTCACCCACCACGGCAGCCAGCGGCCATCCCGAGAGGGCCCCGACGGCTACCTGGGAGATGCCGGCAGCGACCATCTGGCGATCCACGACCGGCACCCTACCGGACCGGTCTCGGCTACTCCCCGGGAGGATCCTCGCGGAGCCACGGGGTGTGGCAGACGCCGCCCAGCAGCCCTTCGGGCCCGAGGAGGCGGGCCAGGGTCTGTCCCCACGGCTCCGTGCGGGGGCCGTGGACGAGGGCGTAGCCGGCGGCCTCGAGCTCGGTCGCGGCCGCCTCCACGTCGGCGACCTCGAACTCGATGGTGGCCTGCGGCACGGGGACCTGCTCGGGCCAGTGCGGCTCACCGAAGCAGGACCGGGCAGCCTCGGAGAGCGGCCACACCCCAAGGTGCTTCACCCCGTCCAGCCCGTCGGTGGCGATGTAGTCGCCCGCCACGACCTCGAGGGGAAGTCCCAGGGTGTCGCGGTAGAAGCGGGCACCCTCGCCGGGATCGGCGACTATCGGAGCGAAGCCGGCGACGAACAGGACCTCCACGGACCCTGTCTAGCCGGATCCCCCGTCGTCCACAACGGAGTCCTATCCGAACAGGGCGGTGTTCTCCTCGGCCTCCGCGACGAGCTGGTCGGCGTCACCTCGGAGCAGGAACCCGTCGTTCACCGCCTCCTCGGCCGAAGCCCTGAACGCCGCCAGGTAGTCCTCGGCGGTGCCGTACATCTCGATGAGCGTGCCCTGGTCGAGCGGGATGGTGCTGCCGAACAGGATGCAGATGCCGGCCTCTCCGCTGGCGAGGTCCTCGATCGAAGCACCTCCGGGCGGGTCCCCGGTCGGCACCGCCACCGGCACGTCGACGAGCGGGTTGCGCACACCCCCGATCGCCATGCCGAGCTCGTCGCGGGCGATGGCGACCTCCTCGCCCTCCTCGAGCTGGAGCCGGTCACCCTCCGGTGGCGGATCGCCGCCGCCGGCCCACTCGACGAGGTGTTGCAGAGCAGCCTGCACCACCTCGTGGTGCGGTCCGGTGTTGATCGGCTCGGTGCAGCCGAGAAGTGAGCCGACGCTCGGGTCCCGAGGTCCGCCGAGGATCGAGCGCAGGGTGTGGGCGTCGGCGTGCGCGGTGCCGGCGACCTCCCAGGTCCGGACCCACTCGGTGTCGGGTTGGCGGGCGTTGGCGTAGCCGAGCAGGGTGAGGTCGGTCTCCGCCTCGAAGATGAGCACCGGCACGTCGAGGTCGGTGCGCACGAGCACCCCCTGCTCCATAGCGGCCTCGGGGTCCTCGGTCTCGGCGGCGCCCAGGAATTCGCCGTCGAGCGGCGCCACGCTCGCTCCCCTGCTGTGGACCAGGAAGCCGTCGAAGACCGGGTCGAGCGGGTGCACGGCGTTGACGAGGGTGGAGAGGAAGATCGCCGACTGCGACTCGCCCACAGCGAGCACCTGCTGCGCCTCGAACCCGCCGAGAAGTGGGTCGGGGGACTCGGTGGCGGCCCGGCCGACCTGGGTGAAGATGTCGAACGCGTACGCGTCGCCGGGATGGGTGAGGGTGCCGTACCGCTCCGGGTCGATGTTGACCAGACCGCTCGTGTCGGTGGAGCCGGTCGCGCCCGCACCCGCTGCCGCTTCGCTGTCCACCTCCACGTCCAGGATGGTCTCACCGCCCTCGACGCCCTGCGCCTGGGCGCTCACGCCGATGTAGGCGTGACCCTCCCACCCGATCTCCTCGGAGAGGTAGCCCCAATCGGGCGCCGCCTCGATGGCGCTCACGTTGAACCACTCGACGAGCACCGTGCCGCTGAAGTCCTCGGCCTCGGCTGGGCGCCGGACGATCACCCGCGTGCGGTAGTCCGCCTCCTCCCCCGGGGTCGCCGACCAGAAGCCGTCGTCGGGTGTGTCGACGGGGTCGAAGCTGGTGGCCGTCCCACCGATGAGGTACTCCTCCTCGACGTATCCCTCGGGGAGCGGTGCGGCAGGCTGGGGGAGCACGATGCCGCTCCCTTCGTCGGCGGGTGCGGCGATCTCGCTGGGAGCGTGGCCGGCGAAGGTCGCAGTCGTGGCCGTGGACGACGTGGGCCCATCGGCCTCCGGCTCGGCGTCGTCGCTCGACGAGCAGCCGGATGCGGCGACCAGGACGGCCGCTGCGATGGCGACCGAGAGACGTGCGGTGCGAGACGTGACCATGGATCTCCCCTCTTCGGCGCCAAGAAGCTAGCCCGGGGAGCCACCCGGCTCACCGGAGGCGGTGCCTCCGCCGGGGGGACCTCCCCTGTGAAGGGCCACTCCGAGGTCTTCGAGCACGAGGTCGGCGACCCGGAACCGCGATGGCGTGCCCGCGTGCGCAACCGCGCCGGGAGCACGTCAGCGGTGGATCCGCACAGATCTGTGCTGGCCCGAGTGCCTCGCCAACTCGCTCGCTCTCGGTGTGGCCGCCCACGGGGTCGGCCGATGGTCAGAAGCGGACAGGGACATGCCGGAGCGGGAGGTCCGGCTCGCGGTAGCCGTGAGCACCTTGGCGCTCGGGGAGCACGACGTCGCGCCGTGCGATCGGCGAGTAGGGCACCTGGCCGAGCAGGTGGCTGATGATGTTGAGCCGACCACGCCTCTTGTCGTCGGTCGTGGCGACGAACCACGGTGCCCAGGACGTGTCGGTCGAACGGAACATGTCGTCGCGGGCCCGGGAGTAGTCGTACCAGCGAGCGTAGGACTTCAGGTCCATCCCTGACAGCTTCCAGATCTTGCGAGGGTCGTCGATGCGGCTCTGCAGGCGCCGCGTCTGCTCTTCCGGGCTGACCTCGAGCCAGTACTTCAGGAGGATGATCCCGGAGTCGACCATCGCCTTCTCGACGAGGGGCGCGAGCTGGAGGAAGCGCTCGGTCTGCTCCGGGGTGCAGAAGCCCATGACCCGTTCGACCCCGGCCCGGTTGTACCAGCTTCGGTCGAAGATGACGACCTCTCCGGCCGAGGGGAAGTGCGCCATGTAGCGCTGCACGAACATCTGCGACCTCTCGCGTTCGTTCGGCGTGGGCAAGGCGACGACCCTGAAGACCCTGGGGCTGACCCGCTCGGTGATGGCTTTGATGGTGCCGCCCTTGCCGGCGGTGTCGCGGCCCTCGAAGACGATGCAGATCTTCGCCCCGGTGTCCTTGACCCACTCCTGCATGGCGACGAGCTCGCCATGGAGGAGTCGCAGCTCGCGCTGGTACTCCTTGTTCTTCATCTTCGGTGGCGCGTCCTCCGCTGTCGGGTCGTGGTGAGTGGACCGCTCCGGGTGGGTCGGCTTCGCATCCTTCTTCGACACGCAGATCACCTCGAGTCAGGTGTTGGGCAGGCCTTCGTGGGCGGTGAGTCTGCCCTCATCTATCGCCTGCTGGAACTGAACGAAGTCGTCGCGGTTCTGTCTGGCATAGCTCTCGGCGAACGCCGTGATGGCGGTGGCGAAGCGGTCGCCGGAGCCGATGTAGGCCGAGATCGCGACGGGGTCACCCGATCGGGCGTGGCCCCTGGCGAGCGCCCGACCGCACATCGATGCGTAGAAGTGCAGTCGCTCGGCTGCCTCGGCCCCCTCGATCTCCGCGGAGCCCTTCCAGTCCCTGAGCTGACGGATGTAGAAGTGGCGGCCTTCGCGCCCGGCGGTCCAGCCGAGGAAGATGTCCGACTCGGCCTGCACCATGCGTTGACCCTCGACGACGCGGCGGCCGTGGTTGTCGTACGGGCTCGCACCGAGGTGCTCTTCGAGGACGGAGGGACCTGCCTCCTTGGCCTGGAGGAACAGTGGATCAGCCGAGCTGCGCCCTTCGAGCAGCACGATGATGCACCTGGTGCCGACACTTCCCACGCCGACGACCTTCAGACCGAAGTCCACCGGGTGGTAGTGGTCGAGGAGCCAGCGCCGGTCGTCGGGAAGCGTCGTCTTGTACTGCTCGAGAGCTTCGACGACGGCGGCCTCGAGCTGGTCGGGGTCCTGTTCGTCGGGCAACGCCCGGAGGGGGTACAGCACCGGAGGATCGGCGCGGATCCGGCGAACCCCGTCCTCTTCGACGGTGAGCTTCTCGAGGGCCTGGAGGCTGGTCTTGGACCTGGCCTTCCGCTCGAAGCGGTCGAGTCGCTGTTGGAGCAGCGCACGGTCGCCCGCAGCGGCACGTACCTCGTCGATGCTCATGTGGTCGTACCAGACCTCGAGCAGGCCATGCGCTGCATACCCGGCCATGGATTCGTGGTAGGCGGACGTCACCTCGTCGGTGACCTTGCGGCAGCGTGCCTTCGGGAGCTCCAGGTGCTGGCCGGCGATCATGACGCTGGCGGCCAGCCGCTTCAGGTCCCACTCCCATGGGCCACGCAACGTCTCGTCGAAGTCGTTGGCGTCGAACACGAGTCGGCGCTCGGGCGACGCGTAGGCACCGAAGTTCGACAGATGGGCGTCGCCGCCGAGCTGCACGTGGATACCGCTGACCGGGGTCTCGGCGAGATCGGTGGCCATGATCCGGGCCGCGCCCCGGAAGAAGGTGAAGGGCGAGACACGCATCCGGGAGTGGCGGATCGGGACCAACCAGTCGACGCGGCTGGTGTTCTGCTCGGCGAGAAGGGCCACCGGATCGGAGCGATCGGGGGCCTTCACGTGCTCGGCGTGTGCTGACCGGGGCGCGTGTCGGCGGGCTTCCCGGCCGATCTCGATGCTCTGCGCGACGCTCTGTCTCATCGCGTCCTCCTGTGGGTGCTCGGCGTCATCCGAGATCGGCGCCTTCGAGCGAGCCGGAGGGCGTGATGTCGGGGAGCCGCATCATGCGGAACGAGTTGGCGAGCCCGAGCAGCCCGGCGAGCAGCGGGATCGGCGAGGGCGACCTGGAGCGAGCGGTTGCGGGCGTCGTCGTTGATGTCGAGGATCGCCGCCTCGACCTCGGGCGGCTGACTCGGTCGATCTGGGCGTGCGAGCTGCGTGTTGCTCATGACCTCGGCGTCGTCCTCGAGCGCCGTCGGCGATCTGCTGCTGCTGGTCCGGTGGGATGACGGTGCTGTCCTCGGTCATGTGGGTGAAGCTGACCGAGAGGGCGGCGAGCATGATGCCGCCGGCCATGGCCAGGCCGAAGGAGAGCCCGAAGGAGCCGGCGGCGGAGTTCACACCGGCGGCCTCGCTGACCCGCTCCTCCGTCGACGGGCGCGAGCGTGTAGTTGTTGAGCTGGGAGACGAGCAGGCCGAGGCCGCCGCCGGCGATGACCAGCGGGACGACGAGGTACCACCCGCTGTCGACGCGGGGGACGAGCGGGATGATGAGGGCGATCCCGACGCTGGTCAGCAGCGAAGCCGGCGCGGATGATGGCGGCCGGCCGCCGGTCGCCGGCCCTCTTCCCGGCCGAGCATGGCGACGGCGAACATGGTGAGCGACAGGGGCGCCAGCGACAGGCCGGCCTGCATGGCGTTGTACTCGAGGGTCATCTGCAGGAAGAGCGGCAGGGCGATCATGGCGCCGCCGAGGCTGACGTTCTGCAGCATCACGCCGGAGATGCCCGCGGTGAAGTTGGGGTGGCGGAACAGGTCGGGATCGATGCAGCGTCTCTTGGCCGTCGCGCTTGCGGCGCACGAGCCACCAGGCGAGCGACCCGAGGGCGACGGCGCCGACCGCCATGAGCGAGGCCGACCGATCTCGCCGCCTTCCTGCCAGACCAGGATGCCGAGCACGAGGCCGCCCATGCCGACCACCGAGAGGACGCGCACCGACGATGTCGACCTTCCGCGAGCCGGTGTAGGCGACGTCTCGGACCAGGCCGATCTGGGACGAGCACGACGGCGATGATGACGACCTCGAGCGCGAAGCCGACCCGCCAGGACAGGTAGGTCGTGACGAACCCGCCGAGCAGCGGCCCGACCGCGGCGGCGATGGCGGCGGCGGCGCCGACGAGGGCGTAGGCCTGCTTCTGGGCGGCACCGGTGAAGTTGCCGTGGATGAGCGACTGCATCGCCGGCAGGAGGAGCGAGGCGCCGAGCCCGCCGATGATCGCCCAGAAGATGATGATGGCGGTGAGGCTCTGGGCCAGGGTCATGGCCAGGGCGCCGACGGCGTACGCGCAGCAGGCCGATGACGTAGGCCCGCTTGCGGCCGATCAGGTCGCCGACCTTGCTGTTGATGAGGATGAAGGCGGCCGACACCAGCGCCTCGAGGGCGATGGCCGACTGCACGCCGCTCGCGGTGGTGTCGAGGTCGGCGATGACCGCCGAGATCGACACGTTCATCAGCGACGTGTCGACCACCAGGACGAACATCGCCATGGCCAGCAGGATCGACAGGCTCCGGCCCCCCTCCGTTCGGGCCTCCGGTTCCGGGCTGTTCGTCATGGGGTGTCCTCGGGATCAGGTGCGGTCGGGTCCCGCCTCGTCATGATGTCGGAGAGGGCCTGCTCGAGGCTCGGGTAGAAGTGCTCTTGGTCGAGCGTCGTGTGAAGACCGTAGCGTTGGATCAGGTTCTGGAGGCGCCCTCGGAGCTCGACGAAGGCCAGGTGCACGCCTTGCTCGTTCAGCTCCTCGTCCAGGTCGCGGAGGATCTCCGCGGCCGTGACGTCGACATCCGTGACGGCCTCGCACTGCAGCACGATCCAGCGTGGCCGGCGCTCTCGCCACAGCGAGCGGATCTGGTCGCGGAACTGCCCCGCGTTCGCGAAGAACAGGGGCGCCTCCCACCGGTAAACGACGATCCCGGGGATCTCCATCGCATCGGGGTGCTCGGCGGTGCTGTGCCAGCCACCGATCGCCGGCACCTCGCCCAGGACGGCGCCGTGTGGCCACCAGTTCCGCTTGAAGAACATCAGCACCGCCAAGACGATCGCCACGACGATCCCCTGGAGGACTCCGAGGAGGATGACCCCGGCGGTGGCGACGAGGCTGATCACGAGCGCGGATCGACGAACGGTCGCATAGCGGCGCAGGGCATCCAGGTCCATGAGGGACAGCGCCGCCGTGATGACGACCGCAGCCAGCGCGGTCTGCGGGAGGTCGGCCAACAGCCCGTTGAGGAACAGCAGCAGCAGCCCGACCAGGCCGGCACCCACCAACCCCGTCGCCTGTGACCGGGCACCCGCCTGATCGGCCACTGCGGTGCGCGAACCGCTAACGGAGACGGCGAACCCCTGGAACAACCCGGCCGCGATGTTGGCGGTGCCCATCCCGATCATCTCCTGATCCGCATCCACCTCCTCACCGTGCCGGGCCGCGAAGCTCGTCGCCGTCGCGATGGTGTCGGTGAGCGACACCATCGTGATCCCGACCGCGCCGACCAGCAGGGGGATCACATCGGAGGCGCTGGTCCAGGGAAGGGCCGGTCGGGGGACGCCCTGGGGGAGCGTTCCGACCGTCGAGACCCCCTCCGCTGCGAGGTCGAGGACCGCCGAGACGAGGGTGACGCCCACGACAGCGACCAGCACGGCAGGGACCTTCTTCGTGATCCTGGGCAGCACCAAGAGCACCGCCAGCACGCAGAGACCTGTGATGAGGGTGGTGCGGTTGGTCTGGTCGAGGCCCTGCAGGAAGGAGCGGGCCTCGTCGACGAACCCGTCGGCGTCGGTCGAGAACCCGAACAGCTTCGGGAGCTGGCCGACGATGATCGTCACCGCCAGGCCGTTCAGGTAGCCGACGCGCACCTCGCTGGAGAGCAGGTCGGCCACGAAGCCCAGCTTGGCGACACCCAAGCCGATCTCGATGAGTCCCACGAGCACCGCCAGCATCCCCGCGAGGAGCAGAGCGCTGCCCGGATCGTCCACGATCAGGAGCGGGGTGATCGTGGCGAGGATCAGCGGGGACACGGACGAGTCCGGTCCGAGCACGAGCACCTTCGAAGGACCGAACACCGCGTAGGCGACCAGGCAGGCGATGGTCGTGTAGAGGCCGGTGACGGCCGGGAGCCCGGCGAGCTCGGCGTAGGCCATGCCTTGGGGAACGAGGATCGCGGCCAGCACCACGCCGGCGACGAGATCGGGGCGGAGCCATGCACGGTCGTAGTGGCGGAGCGAGACGAGGCCCGGGGCCCACCCGGCCAGCACCTGGGTCACCTTGCTCGCCGGGCGCGCCGGGCTTCCCGGGCTCGTGGAGCTCTGGTCAGCGACCACGCGACCTCCCGAGGGCGACGCCGACCAGGGCTCGCGCCGTCTCCGGCAGCGATCGATCGGCTCGGATCCGAGCGGGTGACCGCCCCGGCGCGTGCGTCGGGATGCGGATCCGAACGGCAGCTGGCTGGATCTCGAACACCAGCGGAGGGTCGAGGCGCAGCGCCTCGCCGTCCACTCCGGCCGCCACCGGCGCCCCGCTGCGCACCTCGAACCGCGTCGATTGCCACTCCAGCCACCCCTCGAACTGGTCGAGGCTGCCCGTTGACTCGAGGGCCACGAACCGGGCGACGTCCCGGTCGCGGGTGAGGCGGACCGCGGCGATGCCCAGCACGCCGGCGTCCAGGCGTTCCCGGCTGCCGAAGCCGCCGGTGAGGCGGGTGAGCACGTAGCGGTTGTTGGAGACCTGGATGACCTGGGCCCCGTCGACGGTCGCTCCGTCGGGACCTTCGAACTGGAGGTCGAAGGGAGGCGCGTCCGGACCGAGGAGCTCGGGCAGCATCGTGGTCGTGGTCCGGCGCTTGGCATCCCGGTAGCTCTCGGACTGCACGATCTCGGCATACACGCCGAGGGACACGTTGTTCACGAACACCCGACCGTTGACGGTGGCCAGGTCGACGTCTCGCTCTATGGCCGGCCCGAACGCGTCGAGCGCCCCGAGGACGTCGTCGCGGTCCAGACCGAGGTCGAGCGCGAAGTGGTTGCGCGTGCCCGCCGGGATGCACACGTGGGCCACGTCGTGCTCCGCCGCGACCGAGGCCACCAGCGCCTGCGAGCCGTCGCCACCGGCCATCCCGATCACGTCGGCTCCCTCGTCGATCACATCGACCGCCAGCTGCCGCAGATCGTCGCCGGGCCGGAGCACGACCGGTTCGATGCCGCGTAGGCGGGCCTCCTCCTCGAGGTGGAACCGTTCCGCCTTGCCGCCTCCCGACCTCAGGTTCATTATCAGCACGCCACGGGCAGCCGGACCCACCGGAGCACCGACCGGGGTGGGCGACGGTCGAACTGCGTCGGGCATCGCCACCCGCGTCGCTGCGACAGCCACACCGATGAGTGAAGCGAGCGCCAGGAGCAGGATGCCGTGGCGCTCACCGCTCAGGAGCACGGCGATCTCGGCCACGGCCAGCACCACCACCAGGCCGATGCCGACGAGTCGCCTCGCGGCCTTGCGGGTCAGCGCGTACCAGGCGGCGAGGACGATCGCGAGCACCAGGAAGACGGCGAGCACGAGGCGCCCGACGTTGTGGCGCAGCCCGACAACTGCGGTCACGGCTGCGAGGACGGGTAGGACGAGCCCGGTCGCGGCGGCGAACCGTCTACGCCACGAGGGCTTCAGGTTTGGATTCGGCTGTTGGTCTGTCAAGCCGTGGCCACTGCGCGCTTGCCGGATCGGGATGGGAGAACGAGCGCCGCCGTGCCGTGCTCGTCCTAGCCAGCCAACTCGACGTCCCGTCCGTGCGCGGTGAGCGCCCAGATGATGGCGACATCGATGGCGATGACCACGACCGCCCACACGGGGTAGTAGGGGAGGAACGCGAAGTTGGCGACCGCGCTCAGGCTCGCCGCGATCACCCCGACGATGCGTGCGGCCAGGTTGCCGGTCAGGATTCCGACACCGACGAGGATCAGGACGATCCCCCAGACGAGGTGGATCCAACCCCACGTGGTCACATCGAACTCGAACACCCACTTCTGCCCGACGACGAAGAAGTCATCTTCGACGATGGCCACGAGTCCAGCCAGGATCTGGAAGCACCCCACCACCATCAGCATCACGGCGGCGAAGAACGCCCATCCGACGGCCCAGGCACTCGGTCTCTCACTCATGTCCCCTCCCCTTGTTCGCTGGCTCGGTTCACCCATGTCTAGTACGAACGAGAGCACCGGTCTCGTCCTCCGCCGGCCTGCCACACGAAGCTCCGGCGACCAGCGCCACGTCGCAGAGGGCCGATGAGCCCATCGAGACGTCGGGACGCCAGATGCGATTGGCCTGACCTTCGGTCACGGCATGACTTCGGCTGCTCATCCCACCGTGGAGCGGATCGCGCCGACCGCGGCTGCGCAGAACTCACCGGCGTCGAAGCCTTCGACCGCGCGGACCAGGTTCCAGCAGGCGGCGACGTCGTCGACGAGCTCGACGCAGAGCTGCGCGTCGGGAACGTTCACGCCACCGACCGGGGTCGGACGCGCCGCCTGGGGTGCGGCGACGAGGACGCTGACACGCATCGACCCCTCGGTGGCGCCGCCCTGGGCGTTGAACACGAGGCGGCCGTCGACACCGGCACCGGGCAGCACACCTCGCAGGATCCCCTGGACCACGCCGGGCATCGGGAGCTTCGGCAGTGCGCGGTGCAGGTCGGTCGGCTCTTCGAGCGTCAGGCCGTACTTCTCCGCGGCGACCTGGAAGGTGTTCGCCCACAGCGGCCCTGGCTGTGGGAACCACGGTGCCCAATCGGGTGGCGTGCCCAGGGCGGGCGCGAGGACGGTGTCGACGGGCCGGGGCGCGTGGTAGGCCGCGAAGACGTCGCTCAACCCGACGGCGATCGACGAAGCGGCACCCGCCAGACCGTCGAGGGCGTCCGGGGTGGCGAGGTACCCGTTGCAGCGCACGCCGAGGGTGCCGTAGCTGAGGATCACCTCGACGAAGGACCACGGCATCCACCGGAGCACCTCACCGAAGACGCCACCGAAGATCGAGGCGCGCAGGTCGTCGGGGACGACGCTGCCCGGCCAGCCTGAAGCCGGGCAGACCGACGTCGTCCAGGTCCGTGTTGCCGACCGGGCCCATCCGATCGGTCCTCCGCACGACCAGGCGCGGGCACAGAGCGGCCTCCGGAACGCGTACGTTCGCAGAGGTGGTCGGCACCCACAGGGCGGACGCAGCGAACGGGCCGACCGGCTGGTCGACCGACAGGGAGATCGGGAGGACCTTGTTCAGGAAGCCCTTCGGTCCCTTCGCGGTGTACTGCGTCCCGAAGAAGCCACCGCCGTACTGGATGCCGTTGGAGGGGTGCGTGGCGATCTCGTACAGGTCGTGCTCGATGACGCCGAATCGGCCACCTGGCAGGACGCCCCGAGCGAGGTTGAACACGTAGTCGGGCCACGCCGGCTGCACCGAACGGACCGCGGCCACGTGGACCGAGCCCATCGGGGTCAGCCCGCGCGAGGTCGCGTACTCGTTCATCTCGAACGCGGGTTGCCGGCGGTGCGCGTCCTCGACGTCCTCGGGGACGAATGCTGCTACTCCGAACTTCGATGCCATCATCCCAGCCTCGCGCAGATGTCCGACCACGGCCGACCCGGTCGGAGAGCCGACGTTCCCACTCTCGTCCTACCTTCCCGACGGTGCCAAGGTCGGTGTCAAGGTCGGCTCGGCTCCCAGGGTTGGCTCCCAAGGACGAGGGTGCCGGCCACCGCCGAGGCCACCCAGCGCTCTCACCAGCGGTCTCGTCAGCGCGCTCGGAGGGACTCGAACCCCCAACCTTCTGATCCGTAGGCGGATCCCGGAGGCCCGTCTCGTGTTGTCGAGTGCCGTTCTACCAGGCCAGGTGCGGTGCCCCCTCCGGAAAGTGGTGCCGAATCCGGCCTCGTGACACCTGGTGGATTGCCAAGGGGATTGCCAACTCGACGGCCTTCGAAGGCCCGGCCCGTGCGACCATGAGGCATGGCGACGAATGAGAGCCGTTTCGCCGATCGGCTGGAGACAGCAACCTTCGACGACGACCCCTTGGTTGGATGGTTCAGCGCCGACCCGCCTGCCGAGGCGTGGGTGCCGGAGCGCCTCGTCGAACGGCTGCGACTCCTCGAAGCGGCATACGAGCTCCACCTTCTACCGCTGCTTCCCGGGCGCGAGCCCGTCGGACTCCGCGGCCCTCAGGTCAATCACCTCATCGAGGAGATCGACTGGATCGCTGCGCTCGCAGACGATCCAGCGTTGAGGCAGGTCGCGCTCGATCTGAGACCTGTGCTGTCGGCCGCTCGTAGCGGCGACGGCCTCTGGATCGAAGGCAACTGAGAGTCTGGGTGTCAGAGCCCGGCGTCAGCCAGCCGGGTTCGCCACTCCTCAACGAATGAACGTAGGCGTTGCGGATCAGCGCCGAAGTCGGCGAAGTCGTCGTCGGTGAAGCGCTCGTGCGATGCCAGCATCTCGGCGAGTAGGGCCGCGCTCGAAGCCCTCGTCAATATCACCAGCGAGGCCGAGCAGGTCGTCGAGGTCGAAGCGCTCGGACAACGTGTGGACGTCGACGAAGTCGCGGGCTTCTGCTCGGTCGAACAGCGCGAGGAGCTTGCGAGCCACCAGTTCTCGTGGCGGGTAGGTCGGGCCGACTGCGGTGATCGTCGGCACGCCGAGCGGCGGTGAGTCGACCGCGAGGTCGACCAGGAGCTCATCGCCGGGTCTGCGGACGACAAGCCGCCGGAAGGTGGCGGTGTCGCGGATCCGTTCGGTCGTCCAGGCGCGATCGGCGCAGGCGGCCTCGAGCGCGTCTGCGGCGGCGGCGATCCCGGTCGCCATATTGCTCCCGAAGAGATCGACGTCCTGGGTCGGTCGCTCGGTGAGACCGCTGGCGACCAGGGCCGCCCCGCCGGCGAGCACGAACCCGTCTGACTCCGGGAGTGCGAAGAAGAGCTCGAGGACCAGGCGCTGGAGCTCGGTGAGGGTCGAGTCACTCATCTCGGCCGACCGCCTCATCGATGAGCGGTTGCCACGCCATTCGGAGCTGCCTCGGAATGACCAGATCGGTCCAGAGGTCGACGAGCAGTGCTCCGTCGACGATCGACTCGATGTCGACGGGGCGACCCTCCCGGAGCACCACCTCGTACGCACGGGCACGCTGCCTGCGATCGGCAAGATCGACCTTCCGTCCGGGCCTCGACCAGTCCAGGTGGAGGGGCATCTCGAACCTCCGAACGGCATCGCGGGCGGGAAGGTCCGGAAGCCGGTCGGGTACGGCAGCCCTGCGTCCGGCGCCTATCTGGGCCTCCTGCCATCTCAGAACCGGCGCAGCAGTCAGCCGGTGGCCGGCCGCTGCGAGGATCCGCTCGGCGGTGTCGAGGGTCGGCGACACCCGCCCGTGCTCGTACGCAGAGAGCGTGCTTCTCGAAGTACGAGCGCGTTCGGCTAGGTCCGTCTTCGACAGACCGGCCGCTTCGCGTGCCTTCGACAACAGAGCCGAGCTCATGAGAACACCGTATCAGATCAGATACGTTACGTAGACGGCCGCTCGGACTCCAGGCCTCTGCATCTGGGCGCTGACGAGGGCGTCCAACTCCTTCACGCCTTCAGCAACGTCGGGATCACGAATCGTCGGGATCTCCTGAAGTCGGTTGAGCGCCACGGCGTACCCAATCTCGAGCGCTGACCACGCCTCCACGAACCGGTCGCGCCAGCCCTCCTCGACAGAACCAGCTCGCACAGGAGCGCCTCAAGGTCGTTGACGACCGGTCCCAGTGCCAGATCCCCGGGTCGGAAGCGGTTCAGTCGATCGAGCATCAGCGTCAGCTGCCGCAGCTCGCGCTCGGTCAGCTCGGAGTCGGGTTGATCTCGGACCTCCATGCGTTCGGCTGAGCCCGAGGCGTCGACACGGATCGTTGGCGGATGGCGCTGCATCTCGGTCAGTCCGTCGCCGATCGCGGGGTCGTCCGCGAACGACTCGGCCAGGTGGAGGAACTCGTTGAGATCGGCGGTCTCGCTGTCCCCGGCCCTATCGGTTCCGGTTGATGTGCGACACCGGGTCGGGGGTTCATGACGCGGCGTTGATCCGGTAGGGTCGCCCGCCGGGATTGCCGACGGATTGCCAAGAGGGGTCCGGTTCGAGGCGATGCTCAGGTCACGAACCCGATGACCAGGGCATACTTGCGCGCTCGGAGGGACTCGAACCCCCAACCTTCTGATCCGTAGTCAGATGCTCTATCCAAATTGAGCTACGAGCGCGGGAGATCGCAGTCTAAGTGCCGCCGGAGGCCTTACCAAGAGCCAAACATCGCTCGCGCGGGCCCTCGTCCGCGAGGGGACTTGCAGCAACCTCGAGCGGCGGATCCTTACCCCGCCGGCGACCCCGTCGGGATGCCACGGGCCTATCCGTGGGCAGCACGAGATCGTGGCACCACCCAGCCGATCTCGCCGGGTCTTGGAGCTCCCCTTCCCACGAGGGATGGCGGTTAGGCTCCGCGCCGGTGGTCAGGAAGGCGACGTCGGTGCGAAGGGTCCTGCTCGGGCTCAGCGTGGTCGTTGGCATCCTCGCGGCCCTGCATGTGCCGAGCGACGCGTATCCGGGGGCACCGTGGTTCGAGCCAGGCACCGTCTATCGAGCCAACTTCCCCGATCCGTCGGTGATCCGGGTGGGGGACACGTACTACGTGTACGCGACGTCGACAGGTGGCTCGATGCTCCCCGTCATGAGCTCGACGGATCTCGTGAACTGGACGGCTCGCCCGGCCTACAACCCGAACCCGTACAACAGCGACCCCTTCCTCAACGACGGGCTGGTCGACAAGCCGGAGTGGGGACTACCGATAGGCGGCCATCCCTGGATCACCCGTGACATCGAGGCGCCCGGCATTGCCCAGATCGGGGGCAACTACGTCGCGTTCTACGCGGTCGCGGTGACACCGAACCCGGGATACAGCGAGCGGTACTGCCTCTCGTTCGCCACCTCGTCCTCGCCTCTGGGACCGTTCGTGGACGAGACCGCTGGTGCGTTCTTCTGCGACACCGACCCGGTCGGGTCCCGTGATCCGCAACCGTTCGTCGACCCGGTGTCAGGGGATCCCTACCTCGTGTGGAAGAGCGAAGGGGTCCCGGGGTCGACGGATCCGCGCATCTGGATCCGCGAGCTGAACAGCACGGGCACCGGGTGGGCCTCCGGCTCCTCCCGCACCCTCCTCATCGACGGCTACAGCGTGCCGTGGGAGGGACAGGTCGTGGAGAACCCGGCCATGGTCCGGTGGAACGGGAGCTACTGGCTCTTCTACTCCGGCAACGAATGGGAGTCCTCCAACTACGCGATGGGCTACGCGAAGTGCACGACGGTGCTGGGACCCTGCACGAAGTCGGCCGCCAACCCGATCCTGAGGTCGGGGACCGGGCTCAACGGCCCCGGAGGTGGCTCGCCCTTCGTCGACTCGGCGGGGCAGCTGCAGCTCGGGTACCACGCGTGGAACTCCCCGTACACGTCGTACCCCGAGTACCCGGCGTGCGTCGGCTCGGACACCTGCACCACGCGGGGGCAGCGACGCCTCTACATCGAGCCCGTCTGGCTGCTCTCCAACGGCAAGCTCCAGGTCGGAGGTTGCCCAGGGCCCGGTCCCTTCACCGACGTCTCCTCCACGCACCCGTTCTGCTACCAGATCGACTGGATGAAGGACGAGGGCTACAGCACCGGGAAGGCTGACGGGAGCTTCGGAAGCACCGACGACCTCTCCCGGGGGGCGCTCGCCGCGTTCCTGTACCGCTACTCGGGGTCCCCGCCGGGACCGTTCACGAGTGACTTCAGCGACGTGCCACCCGACCATCCCTTCTACGAAGAGATCTCGTGGATGGCCGAGGAAGGGATCACCGGTGGCTACAGCGACGGCACCTTCCGGCCTACGGGGGTGGTTGCACGACAGTCGGTTGCGGCCTTCCTCTACCGGCTGGCGGGTGAGCCCGAGGTGACGGCGCCCGATCCCGGGTTCAAGGACGTCGGGTTCAGCCATCCGTTCTACGACGAGATCCGGTGGTTGGCGGCCAGCGGCATCACCTCCGGGTATGCGGACGGAACGTTCAAGCCGGCGAACCGGGTGCTGCGCCAGTCCGTCGCAGCGTTCCTCTACCGCTACGACCTCCTCGTGGACGTCTGAGAGCGCCAGAGCACCGACGACAGTGGATGCCAGGGATCCGCGCGCGCCTGCCCTCTCGACGTGCACCACTGAGGCCTTGGGCTGGACTCCGCAGGTAGCGTGCCGGCGATGAGCTTCGCCGAGGCCACCGCGGTGGTACGCACGGGTGAGCACAGCTTCGCCGCCGATGTCCACCCCGGCTGGGCGATCGGGGGCAACGCCAACGGCGGCTACCTGATGGCCCTCATGGCCCGTGCCGCCGTCGAGGTCACGGGGAAGCCCGACCCCCTCACCATGACCGCCCACTACCTCGCTCCGACCAAGCCGGGTCCTGTCACGATCGAGGTGGACCCGGTGCGCATCGGAGGTCGCCACGCGACGGCCACCACGACGCTCCGCTCCGCCGACGGCAAGCCGCACATGGTCACGATCACCACCACCACCGACCTGGCCCGGGCCGAGGGCCCCGAGCTGGTCGACGCGACCCCTCCCGACCTTCCTCCCGTCGACGACTGCGTGGGGATGGAGCCGCCGGCGGGCGCCGACCCGTCATCGTTCATGCAGAGGGTGGAGCTGCGGCTGCACCCCGACGACGCCGTCTTCCTCGAGGGCCGGGCGAGCGGCAAGGCCCGCGTGCGGGGCTGGTTCCGGCTGCGCGGAGAGGACACCGACACCATCGGTCTCCTCGTGGCGGTGGACGGTTTCCCCCCGACCGTGTTCAACGCCGCCCTCCCCCTGGGGTGGGTGCCCACCGTCGAGCTCACCGCCCACGTCCGGGCGGTCCCGGATCCCGGCTGGCTTCGCTGCGCCTTCACGAGTCGCTTCATCACGGGTGGCTACCTGGAGGAGGACGGCGAGGTCTGGGATCGGACCGGCCGCCTCATCGCGCAGTCCCGCCAGCTCGCCCTCGTGCCCCGAGGCTGACCGGCCCCACCACCGGGCTGAACCCGGCCGGACCCCGGTGTCGGGCACGCCCACCCCGCGGGGTCCCACCACACGACCGACCCCGGTGTCGGGCATGCCCACCACACGACCGACCCCGGTCCCGGTCGCGGAGGATCGGTGGAGGTGTCGAGAGCCGGTGTGGCGAGCGGAGGACTCCCCGGCCCCGAGGGAAGCGCTCGCCCCGTCGCGAGAGGACCCGGCCTCGTGGCCGGGTCCTTCGGCGGAGAGGGTGGGATTCGAACCCACGGACGAGTTGCCCCGTCACCTCCTTAGCAGGGAGGCCCGATCAGCCAGACTCCGGCACCTCTCCGAGCCCGATCGATGCTAGTGCGGTGACCTCCGAGCGGTGCGAGGTCGGATCGGGCGACCGGGGTCGCGCCGAAGCCGTCACGGGCCGGAGCGGAGGGGGCGGGATTCGAACCCGCGGAGGCTCGCACCTCAACGGTTTTCAAGACCGTCGCAATCGTCCGCTCTGCCACCCCTCCTGGCCCTACGAGCGTAGAGGACCGGTGCACCGATACCTGCCCCGAGGTCGCATCGGGTCCCGCATCGCATGTGCGGTCGGCGGCCCGTTCACAGGCCCGTGCTCCACGGCTCAGGCCGAGGGATGTCGAACGGCGGATCGGAGGCCGGCGAGCCAGGTGTCGGCGTCGCGCCAGGCGGCATCGGCGTCCCGACGCACGGCCTCTCCGTGCTCGCCGGCGGCCGGATACGACCCGAGGAACTTCACGTCGGCCTGCTTGCTCTTGAGGTCGCGCAGGCAGTCGGCCACGAGCTCGTCGTCGACGTGGCCCTCGAGGTCGATGATGAAGCAGTAGTCGCCCAGCCCTCTCTTGGTCGGACGCGACTCGAGCTTCGTGAGGTTGATCGCCCGCGCCGCGAACTCCTGGAGGATCGCCAGCAGGCTCCCCGGCCTGTCGGCCGACTGGAACACCACGATCGAGGTCTTGTCGTGCCCGCTCGGCTCGGGGATGCCGTCGGTCGCCACGACCACGAAGCGGGTCTCGTTCTCCGGGTGGTCCTCGATGTCGGGCGCCAGCACCTCCAGGTCGTAGACCTTCGCTGCGAGGGCCGTTCCGATCGCGCCGGTGGTCGGGTCCCCCGCCTCACCGACCTGGCGGGCAGCGTCGGCAGTGGAGTTGGCCGCCTGGACCCGGGCCCCGGGCAGGTGCCGGTTCAGGAACGCGCGGCACTGGGCCGCGGCGTGCGGGAACGAGATCACGGTCTGGAGCTGATCGAGGCGCGCACCGGGGGGTGCCAGGAGGTTGAGCTGCACCGAGATCACGACCTCCCGCTGGATCAGGAGGTCGGTCTCGAACGCGAGGAGGTCGAGCGTGACGTTCACCGACCCCTCGATCGAGTTCTCGATAGCGGCGAATCCCAGATCGACGTCGCGCTCTTCGGTGGCGGTGAACACGTCGGGGATCGAAGGCAGCGGGACCAGCTCGCCGCGGAGCAGGTCGGGCTGGGTGAGCAGTGCCTGCTCGGTGAAGGTGCCCTGCGGACCGAGATACCCGACCCGGAGGCTCTCGGGGTCCAACGCCGAGGCGGCCGGCACCTTCACGACCGTCCTCCGGACCCGTCCACGCGGGCGCGCGGGCCCCCGGAGCGCCGGGGGAGCGATGCCGCGGGGACGACCACGACGGAGCAGGATAGTGAGGATGGACGAGGGGACACTCCGACGATTGCTCGAGGAGGTGCGGTCCGGGGTCCTCGGCCCCGACGAGGCCGTGGGCCGACTCCGCCACATGCCCTTCACCGACCTGGGCTTCGCCCGCGTGGATCACCATCGCGAGCTGCGCCAGGGCATGGCCGAGGCGGTGTACGCCCCCGGCAAGACACCCGAGCACTGCGCGGGGATCGTCGCCGAGCTGTTGGAGGGCCCGGGTCGGGGCCCGGTGCTGCTCACCCGTGCCGATGAGGACCAGGCGAAGGCCGCGCTCGCCCGCAGGCCGGAGGGGGTGCAGAGCGGATCGACGGTGGTGTGGCGTCCTGCGCCGCGCCGAGCGGAGGCCGTCAGCGTGGTGGCCGCCGGGACGGCGGACCTCCCCGTGGCCGACGAGTGCGCGGCCGTGCTCGAGGCCCACGGGTTCGGCCCCACGCGCCTCAACGACGTGGGAGTGGCCGGCGTGCACCGCCTCCTCGCTTCGGCCGAGGAGCTGCTCGCAGCCGAGGTGGTGGTCGTCGTTGCAGGCATGGAGGGTGCCCTGCCGAGCGTCGTCGGCGGCATCACCGCGGCACCGGTGGTCGCGGTCCCCACCAGCGCAGGCTACGGAGCATCTCTCGGCGGGGTCACAGCGCTGCTGGGCATGCTGGCCTCTTGCGCCGCGGGGCTCACCGTCGTCGGGATCGACAACGGCTTCGGTGCCGCGTGCGCTGTGGTGCGGATCCTCGGCCGACCCGGGAGAGACGGAGAGGAACCCAGGTGAGCGAGGCCGCTCCCGCATCGCCCGCAGCGGGACGCACCACAGCGTGGTTCCACTGCTTCTCGGGCATCGCTGGCGACATGGCGCTCGGTGCGCTGGTCGATGCCGGAGCCGAGCTCGACGAGGTGCGCGAGACGTGCCGCCGGCTACCGCTCAGCGGATGGGAGCTCGAGGCCGAGCCCGTGCTGCGGGGCGGGCTGGCGGCAACGAAGCTTCACGTCCACGCCGCGCCGACGACGGTCGTGCGCACCGCTGCGCACATCGTCGGACTCATCGAGGAGGCTCGCTTCGGTGACAGCGTCAGGAGTCGGATCCTCGCGATCTTCACCGTGCTGGCCGAGGCCGAGGGCCGACTGCACCGCCGCCCGCCGTCGCAGGTGCACTTCCACGAGGTCGGGAGCGTCGACTCGATCGTCGACATCGTCGGATGCTGCGTGGCCCTCGACATCCTGGGTGTCGACGAGGTGATGGCGAGCCCGGTGGCGACGGGCATCGGGATGCTCCGCTCCGCGCGACGGCGCGATCCCAAACCCGGCACCGGCGGTGGTGGAGCTGTTGCGGGGGGCACCCACCTACGGCGTCGACGTGGACCAGGAGCTCACGACACCCACAGGTGCCGCGATCCTCGCCGGCACCGTGAGCGGGTGGGGGCCGCTGCCCGCGATGCGGATCGAGAGCTCCGGCTTCGGGGCGGGCAGCCGTGATCCCGACGACCGGCCCAACGTCACCCAGGTGGTGGTGGGCACCCGGTCGGCCGAGCCCGGGAGCGGCCAGCCCGTGGCCCTTCTGGAGGCGAACGTCGACGACGCCACCGGGGAGGTGCTGGCCCACGTCATCGAGGAGCTCCTGGCGGCAGGTGCGCACGACGCCTGGGTGACCCCGGTGGTCGGGAAGAAGGGACGACCCGCTCACGTCGTCAGCGTCCTCTGCGATCCGACCGGCTCCAGGAGGCTGGCCGGGGTGCTGGCCCGCGAGAGCGGATCGCTCGGCGTGCGGGTCCAGGGGCTCGAGCGCTGGCCCGCAGCGAGGCAGATCCACGAGATCGAGGTCGACGGCGTGCCGGTGCGCATGAAGGTGACGGCCGGCCGGGCCAAGCCGGAGTACGACGACGCGGCCCGGGCCGCGAGGCGCCTCGGTGTCCCGGTACGCGAGGTGATCTCGAGGGCCGAGCAGGCCTGGCGGTCGGCGCATCCCGATGAGGGAGCTCAGCCCTCGCCCGACGGAGCGACGGTGATCGAGATGGGTGCGTGGCACGAGTGGCACCGTGACCCCGGGGACCCCGACGAGGCGGGCTGAGAGCCGCAGGTCCTCGGCGCTCCCCTACGCTGAGCCGGATGAGCGATCGCCTCTACTTCCGTCAGCTGCTCTCCGGCCGCGACTTCGGTCGCGACGACCTGGTAGCCCGCCAGATGGTCAACTTCTCGTACCTCATCGGTGACCGCGAGACCGGTGAGGCCGTGGTGATCGACCCGGCGTACGACGTGAAGGGCCTGCTGGCCGTGGCGCAGGCCGACGACATGCGGATCGTCGGGGCGTTGGCGACGCACTACCACGCCGACCACATAGGCGGAGAGATCATGGGCTACACGATCTCGGGGGTGCGGGAGCTGATGGTGCTCAACCCGGTGCCCGTGCACGTGCAGGAGGACGAGGCGCCCTGGGTGCGCCGCTCGCTGGAGCTCGAGGAGAGCGACCTCGCCCGGCACCTGAGCGGCGACACGGTGATGGTGGGCGAGGTCCCGATCGAGCTGATCCACACCCCCGGCCACACCCCCGGTAGCCAGTGCTTCCTCGTCGACGGCCGACTGGTCGCCGGGGACACCTTGTTCTTGGACGGGTGCGGGCGCACCGATCTCCCGGGCGGTGATCCCGAGCAGCTCTACCTGAGCCTCACCCAGCGCCTGTCGCGGGTGCCGGACGACGCGCTGCTGTTCCCCGGTCACCTCTACTCGGCCGAGCCGTCGGCCACCATGGGCGAGACACGCCGGCTCAACTTCGTGTTCAGGCCGAAGACGCTCGACCAGTGGCTCATGATGTTCGGGGCCTGAAGGACGGGCCTGAAGGACGGGCCTGAAGGAGAGGTCGAGTTCCGGTTCCGGCGCGCCGATACAGGTGGGTGTGGTGGGACGACGGACCCATCACCGGGTACCGCCATGACCGAGCCGACCACCAGCCTCAGCAACTACGAGCTAGATCGGATGCTGCGTCTGCAGCACGCGCTGCTCGACTTCTCCTCGGAGGTCCTGCTCTTCGTCGACCCGCACGGACAGGTCCTGGCCGCCGTGGGCGCCGCCCTCGGACGGATGGGACATCAGCCGGCCGAGGTCCGCGGACGCCACATCGCCGAGCTCCTCCATCCCGACGACCTCCCCGCCGCCCTCGAGGTCCTCGAGAGGGCGCGGGCGAACCCCGACCTCAGGGCGACGCTCCAGGTGCGGGCCCGGGGCCGGGGCGAGGAGTGGCTCTGGATGGAGGCGATGGTCTTCGCGCTCTCCGTCCACCCGGTCCTCGGAGACGGCGCCGTGATCCGGTTGCTCCAGATCGAGCCCGACGAGCGCGAGAGGGGGACCGCGGCGAGCCCGGAGAGCCGGTTCCTCAGCCTCGCGGAGGCGCTTCCGTCGGGCATCCTCTCGGCCGACGGACGCGGGCGTGTCGTGTACTGCAACTCGCGTGCCGAGAAGATCCTGGACCTGTCCACCGAACGGATCATCGGTGCGGGCTGGCTCTCGGTGGTCGACACGGAGGATCTTCCCGACGTGATGGAGGCGGCAGGTCTGGTGCTGCGGTCCGGCGCTCCCCAGCAGGCCAACTTCCGCATCCAGACGGGCCTGTTCGTTCGCTGGGCGGCCATCCGGTTCGTACCGCTCGGTGACTCCGGCCAGGCGATGGGCTGGATCGCGACGATCGACGACGTCACCGACCGGCGGCGGGCCGAGTCCCACCTCGCCCACCAGGCAACCCACGATCCCCTCACCGATCTGCCGAACCGGGGGCTGCTGGAGGACCGACTGGAGCAGGCGTTCGCACGTCTGCACCGCGAGCCGGGCTCGATCTCGGTGCTCTTCTGCGATCTGGACGGCTTCAAGGACATCAACGACACGCTCGGACACGACGCGGGTGACGAGGTGCTGCGGGAGGTTGCCCGCCGGCTCAGAGCGGTGCTGCGGCCCACCGACACGGTGGCGCGGCTCGGAGGGGACGAGTTCGTCGCGGTGTGCGAGGGCCTCGGCCCGGACGCCGTCCAGCAGGTGGCCGAGCGGGTCGAGGAAGCGCTGGCGGCTCCGATGTCGGCCGGCGGGAGGGAGCTGAAGGTCGGAGCCAGCGTGGGCGTGGCCATCACCACCGACGAGCGTCAGGACGCGCTAACGCTGCTGGCGAGCGCGGACCAGGCCATGTACAGACAGAAGCGCCGGCACGGCACCGGCTGAGCTCCGGGAGCTCAGCGCCTGCGCGAATGCGCCGATGCGGCTTCGATCCAGCGGAAGCCGCAGGTCTCGCACTCGAGCCTCGCCACGTCCTCCAGGAGGTCGAGGTGCTCGACCCGGCCGACGCTGCCGCAGTTGGTGCAGGAGCTCACCCCAGCCCGGTCCTCGTCCTGGGGGGGCGTGGGCCCGGAGACCAGAGGCCTGTACACCTGGGCCCCTCCGGCCCAGGCGGGGAGGCCGAAGCCGGTGTCGGCCGAGGCTGCGGGGCGGATCGGAACCACCGTGCTCGCTTCACATGGTGCGGGGTCCTCGGAGCGGGGCGGCGCGGGAGGGGACGCAGAGGCTTCGGCCTGCCACCGCACCGCGACCTCACGGTTGGCGCGGCTCGGGTTCCAAGGGGGGAGCCCGCCGCCCTCGGGTTCGACCGACCTCCGCTCGCTCCAGGTGTCGGTTGTGAGCTCGGATCCGTCTCGTACGTCCGTGCCGTCGTAGGTGCGGTCATCGACAGCCATCCGAAGGTCGAAGGGGCTCCGGCCCCCATCGGCCACCTCGCCCCGGGCACGCTTCCTGCGGGCCTCATCGAGTCTCTCGGAGAGGTTCATGGCGCTTCGCCCTCCAGCGTCGTCGTCATGTCGACCTTGCATGGGTCCTGCGGCCCGGTCATCGACGGCCGGGCCACTCGATGGGTGACCAGTATAGGCCGATCGACCCATGTCGGGAAGCGCCGCTGCCTGCCCCGTATACGCTCGGGTCGCTCGTGCCGGCCCCTCCCGCCGACCGTTGGCGGATCGAACGCGGTGCGGGCGCGACGAAGGGAAGGCCTGCATCGATGACCGACCTCCTGGAGCTGGCGGCCCGCTACATCGACGGTGGTGGTTACGAGGGGCCCGGTTCGGTGAACCGGATCACCGGTGAGCTGACCGAGGTGGCCGGCGGCATCGCGATGGTCGAGGCGTTCTCGCACGTGGTGGCGTTCCGAACCGACGCCGGCCTCACCCTCTTCGACGTGAGCCTCGCCCCGTTCGCGCCGGCCGCCGTGCGGGCTCTGCGCTCCTGGGCGGAGGAGCCGGTGCACACCGTCGTGTACACCCACGGACACGTCGACCACGTCGGTGGGATGGCGGCGTTCCTCCGCGACGCGGACGAGCGGGGGAACCGCGGCCCATGGTGGTCGGGCACGCGAACGTGCCCAGGAGGTTCGACCGCTACGACCTCACGGCCGGGTACAACGCGGTGATCAACCTGCGGCAGTTCGGTGGCGCCGGCCTGGGAGGTGACGGCGGGGGCGGCCTGGGCTGGCCCCGCGAGTGGGTCCGACCTTCGGTCACCTACGACGGGCGGCTCCAGCTGCGGGTAGGGGACCTGGAGATCGAGCTCCGACACGACCGCGGGGAGACGGACGACCACACCTGGGCCTGGATCCCCGACAGGAGGGCGGTGGTGACCGGCGACTTCCTGTGCTGGGTGTTCCCCAACGCCGGCAACCCCCAGAAGGTGCAGCGCTACCCGGCCGAGTGGGCGAGGGCGCTGCGGTCGATGGCGGCGCTGGAGCCCGAGCTGCTGCTCCCTGCGCACGGGCTGCCGATCGCCGGGCGCGACCGGATCCGCACCGTGCTCGACGACGTGGCGGGCGCGCTCGGAGTCCCTCCTCTCCCAGACGCTCGCGCTGATGAACGAGGGGGCCCCCCTCGACCGGGTGGTCCAGGAGGTGCAGCTCCCTGTCGAGCTGCTCGAGAAGCCGTACCTGAGGCCCACCTACGACGAGCCGGAGTTCGTGGTCCGCAACATCTGGAGGCAGTACGGCGGCTGGTACGACGGGAACCCCTCCCGCTTGAAGCCCGCCCCGGACGTCGCCCTGGCCGCCGAGGTGGCGGGGCTCGCCGGCGGGGCGAGAGCCCTCGCCGAACGCGGCCACGAGCTGGCGGCTGCCGGCGAGACGCGCCTGGCCACCCACCTGGTGGAGATGGCCGGGCTCGCTGCCCCGGAGGACGGCGTGGTGCACGCGCGGCGCGCCGAGGTGTATCGGCAGAGGCGCAAGGAGGAGGCAAGCCTCATGGCGAAGGGCATCTTCGGGGATGCTGCACGGCGATCCGAGGCGGTGGTCGGTGAGGACCAGGCACCCTGACCCGCTCTGGTCGGGCGTTGCCCCGGTTCGTCGCGGGGTCGCGCGGCTGAAGGGGCCACGAGCGATCTGGGCGCTCGTGGCAGCGCTCTTCCTCCTCCTGCTGGCCCCGGGAGCGGCCGGCGCCCACGGCGGAGCCGGTGAGATCACGGTCGATTCGGTGGACATCGACGGGCTGTCGGTCAGGATCGTGGTCTCGATCTCCCACGTGATCGACGGGCACCCGGCCCAGCCCGCGACCTTCGTCCTCGACGCGACCGCCACCGGAGGCAGTACCGGGGTGACCGAGATCCCGCTCAGCCCGACAGGGACCGAGGGCACCTACCAGGCGGTGTTCGACCTGCCAGGTGCCGGTGACTACCTGCTCACCCTCACCTCGACGCTTCCGCCGGCCACGCTCGAGCAGACGGTCACCGTCGAGGCACCCGCGACCTCCGATGCACCGACCACCGCGAGCCAGCCGCCGGACTCCGCCGGCCCCGGAGCTTCGGACACAGCGGTCACGGCAAGCGTGGTCGACCAGGATGAGAGCGAGGCCGGCCCCCCGGTGTACCTCCTGGCCGGGCTGGCGTGCTCGTTCGCAGCGCTGGCGGTGGGTGCAGTCCTCGTCGTCCGTTCCCGGCGTCGCGGCTAGCAGCCTCGCTGCAGGGACCCCTTCGCCAAGACAGCTCAGCCCGCGGTGACGCCGGCGTCGATCGGCACGACGGCACCGTTCACGAACCTCGCCTCCTCGCTCGCCAGCCAGGCGATGAGGCCGGCGACGCTGTCCGGCTGCTGGAAGTCGTCGATGAGCGAGGCCCGCATGATGAGACCGAGATCGATGTCGTCGGGGAAGCTGATGCCCTGGGTCATCGGGGTGTCGACCCCGCCCGGGCACACAGCGTTCACGCGCAGCCCCTGCTTCGCGTACTCGAGTGCCAGGGAGCGCGTCACACCCACGAGGCCGTGCTTCGATGCGCTGTAGGCGGTGAGGTAGGCCTGACCCATCATCCCCGCCGTCGAGGCGACGTTGACGATGTTCCCCCTGGTCTCGAGCAGGTGCGGTATCGCCGCGCGCGAGAGGTAGAACGGCCCCGAGAGGTTCACGCCGATCATCAGCGCCCAGTCGGCGTCCGGCGTCTCGTGGGAGTGCGTCGAACGCAGGACCCCGGCGACGTTCGCCAGGACGTGGAGCCCACCCCACGCGTCGACTGCTGCGGCGATGGCGGCGTCGCACTGCGAGGGATCGCTGACGTCACAGCCGAGAGCCTTCGCCACACCACCGGCCTGCTCGATCGCTGCCGCCGTCGCCTCGGCGGCCTCCCGCTGGACGTCCACGCAGAGCACCGAGGCACCCTCGCGACCGAGGCGAAGGGCGGCCGCCTCACCGATCCCGCCTGCTGCTCCGGTGACGACGGCGTTCTTACCAGCGAAGCGTTGGTCGGACATGGGCGGGCACGCTAGCCATGGCCTGCTCCCATGTCAGGTCGGGTCGCCGCCGCCCGGAACCGACCCGGGTGGGACGCTCTATGCTCGCCGGCCGGGTCGGGGCTCCGGAGCGAGGAGCGAGGAGGCCGTCATGGCACGAGGGATCGGAACCGACGCGACGGTGCGCGAAGAGCTCGTCGATCTCGTCCGGACCTTCACCCGCAACGAGATAGTCCCGATCGCCAACGAGCACGACCACGCCGACACCTACCCCGCGGAGCTGGTCGAGAAGATGAAGGAGCTGGGCCTCTTCGGGATCACGGTTCCCGAGCCCTACGGCGGTCTCGGGCTCGACTACCTCACCTACGCCATGGTCGTGGAGGAGCTGTCCTACGGGTGGATGACGGTGAGCGGCTTCCTCAACACGCACTTCATGGGGTGCTTCCTCATCGACGCCTTCGGCACCACCGAGCAGCGCCGGGACCTCCTCCCGCGCATGGCCACCGGCGAGCTGCGCGCGGCGTACTCGCTGTCCGAGCCCGACGCCGGCTCCGATGTCCAGTCCATCCGCACCCGCGCGACTCGCGACGGGGACGAGTACGTCGTGGACGGCACGAAGATGTGGCTCACCAACGGGCTGCACGCCGGCTTGGTGGTGACGCTCGTCAAGACAGCGATGACCGACCCCCCTCACCGTGGCATGAGCGTGCTGCTGGTCGAGAAGGAGGCGGGTGCGCACGCGGACCGGGGCATCACGGTCAGCCGGAAGGTGAAGAAGCTCGGCTACCGCGGGATCGAGACCGTCGAGCTGGTCTTCGACGACCACCGGGTGCCCGCGTCGATGTTGCTGGGCGGCGAGGAGGGGAAGGGATTCCACCAGATGATGGCCGCCGTGGAGCTCGGTCGCATCAACATCGCCGCCCGTGCCGTCGGCGTGGGGCGGAGAGCCTTCGAGGAGTCGATGCGGTACGCACAGAGGCGGGAGGCCTTCGGCCGTCCGATCGCGGGACACCAGGCGATCCAGTTCAAGCTCGCCGAGATGGCCACGAAGGTGACGGCCGCCCGGCTGATGTGCCACGAAGCCGCGCGACGCAAGGACTCGGGCGAGCGGGTCGACCTCCTCGCCGGGATGGCCAAGCTGTTCGCGAGCGAGAGCTGCTGGGAGGTGACGCAGGAGGCGCTGCGGATCCACGGTGGCAACGGCTACGCGGAGGAGTACGACATCGAGCGCTTGTATCGCGACGCCCCGCTGATGATCGTGGGCGAGGGCACCAACGAGATCCAGAAGATGGTGATCGGCCGACGCCTGCTGGAGGAGTACGCCATCGACGACTGAGCGGCCCTCGTCGATCGGCCCGTCAACAGGGCCCGGGCTGACTCGCAGCGGTGGGCTCCGGGCGCCGTGGGCCCCGCCGTGCGCTAGCCGCCGGTCAGCTGGATGGGCACCTCTGCGAACCGGGTCGGGGACTCACCCCCGGCGGGGAAGGTCGGGTCGTACCAGGTGAGGCCCAAGTGGTCCTCCGAGCTGAGCTGCTCGTGGATCTCGGCCGCGAAGCAGATGTCGGGGTACGCCCCGGTGCAACCGGGCAGCTCGACGTCGGCGGGCGCCGACCACGGTCCCTCGGGCCGACGAGCCACCCGGATGGCGACCACCCCCGAGCCGAGCCTGTGGTGGTCCACCATCACGAAGATCCCGAGGTCGGGGATCCACTCCACCGCCGGCTTCATCCCGGTGAAGGGTTCGGGCATCACCAGCGGACCCGCGTCGGTGATGTCCTGGGACCAACCCGAGCCGGTCCAGTACTCGTAGGCCGTGGAGTCGGCGACGCCTTCCGGCGTCACCCGCGCGACCTGGCAGGGCCCTGGAGCGCCGTCGCAGCGGTACAGGTAGACGTGCCCCTCGTGCCAGACAGCTGCCTGGCCGAAGGGTGGTTCATCGTGGAGTCGGGAGAAGAGCCGGTCTTCCAGCAACCGACCCACGATGGGTTCGCTGGCCATGCCGGCCGGATCGTCGGTCACGAACTCGGCCACACCTAGGTCGTAGCCCTCGAAGGCACCGGGTACGACGCAGACGTTGTGGTAGTAGATCACCACGCGGTCGCCCGGCTCGGGGTGAGGGACGCGAACGGCCGCTGCCGGCCAGGTGAAGCGCCCCTCACCGGGTCGGCACGGGGGGTATCCGGGCTCGGTCTCGAGGAAGGTGAAGGGCAGCCCCTCCGGGTCCGCCGGCTCCCTCATGACGAGGGGCCGGTCCGGCTCCGCCCGGGCCGCGGACGAGTTGCGGAATCCGAGCATCCGCCCCTGCTCGTCGACGAGAGCGGTGTCGCAGTACACCCAGAGGGCAGAGCCGTCGCTGAGCGGGGCGCTGATCCCGCAGTCACGTCGGATCCCTGCCATCGGGCTGTCGGGGGGAGGCGCTACGGGCTCGCTGTCACCCGGCACTCCGAGCTCGAAGGTCGGTGCGCCCGGATCCTCGACGGAAGTGGTCCTTGTGGCGCGGACTCCCGAGCCCCGGGTGGTGCCGGGGTCCTGCTCGTCGGCCTCCTCCCCGCTGGCACAACCTGGAGCGACGGCCGCCAGGACGACCGCGACCAGGAGCAGCGATGGCATGGCCATCCGGGAGACGGGCCGCGCGCGGTCGGTCATGCTTCAGAGCATGGCGCACGGTCGGGAACCACGGGCGCCACGAGGGACCGGGCCTCGGAGAACCGACGGTCGGCACAGCACAGATGCATCGACAAGGATTCGAGCCTGTGCTGCAATCATGGGTGGGGTCGACGACGGGCACGGGCCCGACAGGGAGGGATGAGATGACCCAGGGATCGGGGCCACGTGCTCGGACCTGCCGCAGGAGCCGGGCCAGGTCCCGGATCGCTGTGGTCATGGTGCTCGTCCTGGTGTCAGCGGTCTCCGCTGCCGGCCCGGATGCGGGTGCCCAGGTAGCGGAGGGTGACGGATCCATCTCCGGCACCGTCACCGACCCCGACGGCGACCCGGTGGAGGGTGCCACGGTGACGGCAGCGTGGTACCTGTCCGCGGAGACCGACGCGAACGGCGAGTACCTGATCGAGAGCCTTCCCTCCGGCAACTTCTCGGTGCAGTTCACGCCACCGCCGGGCTCCGACCTCGCTCCGGAGCTGTACGACGACAGCTACACCGTTCCCACCCCGATCCGGGTCACCGACGGTGAGCTCACTCCCGGGATCGACGCCCAGCTCGCGGTCGGTGGTGAGATCAGCGGCACGATCACCGACCCCGACGGCGATCCGCTCGAGGGGGCGGAGGTGAGGGTCGAGGCCTGGAGCGGTGGGTGGGGCGAGACCTGGCTCACCGCGGTCAGCGCGTCCGACGGCTCCTACACGGTGAAGGGGCTTCCACCGGGTTGGTTCTACCTGTACGTCCTGCCGCCGGCGGAGACACCGCTGGTGCCCGAGTACTACGACGACGAGCACGACTACAACCTGGCCGACCTGCTGGAGGTCGGACTCGGGGGAACGATGGGTGGCGTGGATGTGCAGCTCGACTTGGGGGGGTCGATCTCGGGCACGGTCACCGACCCCGACGGCGATCCGGTCCAAGGTGCCCTGGTGGGTGCCAGCACCTTCAGCTGCTGCACCTGGGAGGAGACCGTGACCGGGGTCGACGGCACCTACGAGGTCACCGGCCTGCCTCCGGGCGAGTACCGGGTGGAGTTCTGGCCACCGGAGATCTTCGCCGGGCTCTTCCTCGACGAGTACTACGACAACCAGCACGACTGGGAAGCTGCCGACGCCGTCGCCGTCACCTCCGGTGCGGAGACGTCGGGGATAGATGCGCAGTTCGATCTGGGGGGAACGATCAGCGGCAGCGTCACCGGGCTGGACGGCGGTCCCTTCCAGGGTGCGTGGGTGGAGGCGACGCCCGAAGGGTACGACTACCCCGTCGGCACGGCGGTGACGGACCCATCGGGCGAGTACACCGTCTACGGGCTGCCGCCGGGCGACTACGAGGTCGCCTTCCCCAGCGGGTACGGAACGCAGTGGTACGAGGGCGTCTACCACCAGGAAGACCGCTCGCTCGTCCCGCTCCCTCCCGGGGGAGACGTGGCTGGCATCGATGCGACCTTCGACGAGATCGTGATCGGGCAGGGCCTGGTCGACAACCGGAGCCTGGTGAGCTTCCACTGCGTGGCCGGGGATCCGGGCACCTTCTACTTCGAGCTGACCGAGCTCGACACCTCCGACGGCACCTCCCAGGTCTCCCTCGACTTCGGTGACAGCTCCGCCCCGGCCCTGCTCACGGAGGAGGGGGACCAGGCCGAGCACACCTACACCTGGGACGGTGGGCTCAGCACCCCGCCGGCACGCGAGATAGCCCTCGAGCTCTCCGATGGCGTCGTGGTCACGGGCACCGACACCCTGACCGTGACGCCCGGCTGGACAACGTGCATGCCGCCGCCGGCGCTCTTCACCGACGTCGGCTGGGGCCATCCCTTCTACGCCGAGATCGGGTGGCTGGTCGACATGGGGATCACGGACGGCTTCCCCGACGGGAGCTTCCGGCCGACGACGGACATCGCCCGCCAGGCGGTGGCGGCGTGGCTGTGGAAGATGGCGGGCGAGCCGGCACCGTCGGGTCCGCCGAGCTTCAGCGACGTGGGTCCCGGGCACCCGTTCGCGGCGGCGATCGCCTGGTTGGAGGAGCAGGACATCACCGACGGCTTTCCCGACGGGAGCTTCCGGCCGACGATGAAGATCACACGCCAGGCGGTGGCGGCGTGGCTGTGGAAGATGGCGGGCGAGCCGGCACCGTCGGGTCCGCCGAGCTTCAGCGACGTGGGCCCCGGGCACCCGTTCGCAACGGCGATCGCCTGGTTGGAGGAGCAGGACATCACCGACGGCTTTCCCGACGGGAGCTTCCGGCCCTCCAACAACCTGACCCGACAGGGGCTCGCGGCGTGGCTCTTCCGCTTCGCCGAGGTCTGGCCCTGACGCGGAGGGGACGGCCCGTGGGCCGTCCCCTGTGGCGCAGCTCCTGCGTTCGCGATGTCCGGCCGCCGCCGGGGCTCAGACGATCTGGACCGGTGTACCGAGGGGGAGCAGCGACGAGAGCTCGCTGACGACCTCGTTCGGCAGCCGGATGCAGCCGTGGGAGACGGCCTGGCCGATGCTCGAGGGATCGTCGGTGCCGTGCATCCCGATCTGTCCGTCACCTCCGCCGAACTCGGAGTAGGTCTCGGAGTGGGCCGAGAGCCCGAACGCGTACGGTCCGTACGCGCCGTCCGGCGTTGCGTTGACGAGAAGGTCGGTGACGTAGTGCAGGCCGGTCGGGGTCGGGGCATCGGGTGCTCCGACCGCGACAGCGGACTCGAGCAGCACCTCGTCGTCCTCGAGGACGGTGAGCTGTCGCTGCTCGAGGTCGACCAAGACCTGGAGCCCTGTCTCGGAGACCGAGACGTCAGAAGCGCGCACCCAGCCCGTCGTGCCGTTGGGTCGGATGGGGAGCAGGACCTCGAGCCACTGTCCCTCACCGTCCACGACGAGGAACGTGGTCGGCGAGCCGAAGCCCGTGGTCTGCCCGAAGCTCGCGACGACACCAGCTGTCTCGTCCGGCTCGCTGAAGGCCGGGAGCTCGGCGGCTGTGGCCGTCGCGATGAGAGCAGTGGAGCCGCTGGGCGGTTCGGTCGCCGAGCCGTCCGTCTCGGGGTGCCCTGGCGTGGGCGGAGTCGCGGTGGTGGCTCGACCGGCTTCGAGGGTGGCTCCTTCGTGGCCAGGGCTGCACGCCCCGAGGGCCAGGAGCAGGAGCAAGAGGGGAAGGCTGAGGATCGTTCTGGTTCGCATCGTGGCTCTCCTGGGTGAGATGGGGAGCGTCCGGGTCCCGATCTTCGCGGGACCCGGAGCTCCTCCGTCCTGGTGATGGGTGGTCACGGAGCTCAGCCTGTGAAGGTCGGGCTTCCGGAGACCGCCTGCGCGGCCGATGCGTCCTGGACCTCGTGGGTCTCGACCGGCTGGTCGGCGGTCGGCCGTCGCTCGGCTCGTCGCTCGGCTCGTCGCTCGGCTCGTCGCTCGGCTCGTCGCTCGGCTCGTCGCCGGGCTCGTCGATGTCGTCCCATGGGGGGACCTCCCAGCCACCGGGACCGTCGCCGGCCGGGATCTCGTCGCAGGGGACGAGACCGACACCGTCCTGCCAGCAGAGCTCGGGCAGCGGGTCGAAGTCGAAGTCCAAGCCGGGGAAGGCGCCGGCGGGTGAGGCCGCCAGCCCCACGCCCAGGACGAGGGCACCGGCTGCGATCGACCGGGTGATGCGGGTACGGGTCTTGCTCATGTTTCGTCTCCTGGATCCGGTGCCGGCTCCTCCGGCACTCGGGACTCCTGACCGGCGGGGGTCCTGCCGCTTACGCGGATCCCGCGGAGGATCAGAAGAAGCCCCTGACCTGCGAAGACGCGAACGTAAGCGCAGGAGCACCGACCGGTCAGGTCTCTCGTCCGCACCCGCGGGGAGACGGAGAGCAGAATGGACGGAGCGCAGGATGGACGGAGCGCCATGGAAGAGAGCGAGCGCTACCAGCACCGCGCACGGGACGCGGCACTCGTCGAGAGGTGTCGCGACGGTGACGACCGGGCGTTCGGCGAGCTGTACGACGCGTGGTTCGACCGGGTGCACGATCTGGCGGGCAGGATCCTCAGGGACCGCGACCTCGCTGCAGAGGTCGCCCAGGACACCTTCCTCACGGTGTGGCGGCGACTGGACACCCTCCAGGATCCGGATGCGTTCGGCGGCTGGCTGCTGCGGATCGCCCGGAACCGCGCGCTCAACGTCTCCGAGCGAGAGCGCCGGTCCACAGCGGTCGACGATCGGACCCTGGCCGGAATGGACTCGGGAGGATCTCCCGTGAGCGCGCCGGGTGGCGTGGAGCAGCGCCTGAGCCGGGCACAGGACCCGACGGCTGCCGCGGAGGACGCCGAGCTCGTCGCGCTCGTGTGGTCGGCCGCGGACGCGCTGGGGGAGCGGGATCGGACGGTGCTCGACCTCACGCTCCGGCACGGTCTCGCTCCGGCCGAGGTGGGCGAGGTCGTCGGTGTCAACCGCAACGCGGCGAACCAGCTCGTGCACCGGGTGAAGGGGCGCCTAGGAAGCGCGCTCGGTGCCCGGGTGCTGTGGGATGGCCCGCTGCCCCGGTGCGAGGCGCTCGCGGCGGCGCTCGCGGCTGCCGGCATCGACAGGTTCGGGCCCGAGGCAGCCCAGCTCGCCACCGGGCACGCGGAGTCGTGCGAGGAGTGCTCCGATCGTCGCCGGCTCCGCCTCCAGCCGGAGGCGCTCTTCTCCGCCGTCCCGATCGCCATGGCCCCGGTGCTGCTGAAGCAGCAGACGGCCGCAGCTCTGGAGGCGGCGGGCGTGCCGATGCACGGCTCCGCGTTCGGAGGAGCATCCTCGGCCTCTGGTCCCTTGGACGGCGGGGCAGGCTCGGCAACCCGGCCCGACGGGATCGCGGAGCCCAGCATCGACGGATCGGTTACGCCGGAGGAATCGGGCTCGCCGACGACGGGGCATGGAGCGGCTCGATGGGCGGCACGCGTCCTGGCCGGTCTGCTGGTGCTTTGCGTGGCGCTGGGAATGGCGCTCCTGCTCGGCGCCGAGGAGACCGGCGAGGTGGCGACGGTGGACCTCTCGGCGAGCACGACGATCACCACGGACTCCTCGACGACGACGGCATCCACGAAGACCGGCCCACCCACCACGGCAACCCCGACCACGGACGACGACGTCATCGACGCACCACCGCCGCCCGAGCTCCCTTCAACCACGCAGCCGGGGCAGGTGCCCACCTCGACCACGACCCCAGCGGAGGTGGTGGTAGCGGTGGGCGTCAGGCCGAACCAGCACCCCTCTGGATACATCGTCGGCGGCTCGGGCTCACCCCTGCTCGAGTGGGCGGTCACCGTCGGAGGCATCGATCCCTCGGAGGTCGAGGTCTCCGTGACCGGGCCGGGGGTCTCCACGGGTGGGCTCCAGGGATCCCAGGCGATCTGTCCGGTGCCGGCCCCGCAGGCCTACTGCGATGCCGAATCCGGCGTGTACGAGTACATCGTGACCGTCACCGGGCCCGGAGGGAGCAAGGTCGGCGAGCGCTCGGCCACGCTCACGCTGGTGGGCTGAGCCCAAATCGGACGTTAGCGTCGGACTCGTGCGTGCTGCAGCGGTGCAGATGACCGCCACCACCTCCAAGGAGGAGAACCTCGGCACAGCGTCGGAGCTGGTGCGTCGCGCCGCTGATCAGGGTGCCGAGCTGGTGGTCCTGCCCGAGCTCTGGAGCATCCTCGGACCGTCGGAGTTGATGCTCCGGGAGGCGGAGTCCCTCGACGGGCCGACCTTGACCTTCGCCCGCGAGCTGGCAGCGGACACGGGGATCTGGCTCGTCGCCGGCAGCATCCCGGAGCGGGTCGAGGGAGAGGACCGGTGCTTCAACACCTCCTGCCTCGTCGGTCCTCACGGTGAGATCACCGCGTCGTACCGCAAGGTCCACCTCTTCGACAACGAGGTGCCGGGCGCGGCGTACCGCGAATCTGCGACGGTGAAGGCGGGTGGTGAGATCGTCACCGTCCCGATCTCCACGTCTGCCGGTGGGGAGGTCACTCTGGGGATGAGCACCTGCTACGACCTCCGCTACCCCGAGCTCTTCCGGATACTGGCGCTGAACGGCTCTCAGGTGGTGGTGGTGCCCTCCGCGTTCACCTTCACGACGGGGGCCGCGCACTGGGAGCTGCTCGTGCGTCCGCGAGCCGTGGAGAACCAGCTGTACGTGATCGCTCCGAACCAGAGCGGTGAGACCGGAGCCGGCGTGTCGTGCTGGGGAGGCTCCATGATCGTCGACCCCTGGGGAGCTGTCCTGGCATCCGCCTCGGATGGCAATGGGATCGCGGTGGCCGATGTCGATCTGCGGCGGGTGGAAGAGGTTCGCTCCAAGCTGCCCAGCCTTCGCAACCGCCGTCCCGATGCCTACCGTTGGCCATCCGGGGAGGCCTGACCCGATGCTGTGGGTGCGGTTCGTCTCCGTCCACACCTCGTGCTCTACCCTGAGGTGGCGAGGTGGTGGCTGGGGCAGTTCGCGCCGGGAGGGATCAGTGCGGTGAGAGAGCCCCTGTGGAGGCAACGCCTTCGTCGTGCGCAGGCGAGCCGCGAGGACAGCGGTGACGGGAGCGGTCCCCGCGCGGAGCCGTCCGGAGACAAGGCCGCCGGGTCTTCTCCACCGCCTCCGGGCGAGGTCCGGGCACGGCTCCACGATCTCCAGACCGCCGGCGGAGAGCGCCAGGCCGCCTACGCGGCTTGGGCCGAGCGGATGAAGACCCACAAGCAGGAGAAGCTGGCCTCGGTGGTCGAGGAGCCGACCTCTGCTGCCGTCGGATCAGCCGAGGGCCCGTCCGTGTACTGGGACAGCGAGATGCTGTTCGGGGAGGCGCGCAGGGTGGCGACGGGCGACGACCCGCGCCTCATGGCCGACGCCGATCTGCTCGAGGTGCTGGGGCTGCACAAGGCCGCGACCGAGAGGGAGATCCAGGTGGCGTACAGGCAGGCTGCCAAGCTCCACCATCCCGACCGGTGGGTGGAGGCCGAGGCGGGGGTCCAGGAGGAGCACGCCGAGCAGATGACGCGCATCACCACCGCTTATCAGGCGCTCAAGGACAGGGGTCGCTGAGAGCCCGACCCGGGCCCCGGGTCGCCCGCTCCGTCCCCCGAGTGCGTCCGACCCGCGCTGCCGAGCGGTGACGACCGCACTCGGCCCGCTACCGTCAGTAGCCGGATGAACGAGGAGAACGACGACCTCAGGTGCGGCTACCCGACCAAGAGCGGTGGCACCTGCCGCAACAAGGTCGAGAAGGCCGGCCGGCCTTGCAGGATTCACATGAAGGCAGCGCTTCTCGATCGCATCCTGGGTCGGGACACACCCGCCGGGGACTCGGCCCTTGGCTCGGGCTCCGTCCGGGACGAGGTGCGCGTGGGGGAGGATCCCGCTTCCGGCGAGCGTCCCGTCGAGGACACCGGAGGGGAGATGGAGCGCACCGGACCATGAGCGGGCCATGGGCGCAAGCACCGCTTCCCTCGGCACCGCCGTTCGCAGGCGAGCCCGCACGCTCCGCTGCCGAGCCGCGCTGGGGGCTCGGGGACGTGGGCATCTCGCTCCTGTTCTGGCTGGGGACCCAGGTCGCAGTCGCCTTCGCCATCGTCATCCCCCAGGTGCTGAGCGGTGAGGTGGAGACGGCCGAAGATGTCGTGAGCGATCCCTCGCTCGGGATGCTGACAGCGATGGTGGTGGCCAACTGGTTCGGCCTCATGCTGTGGCCGGTGATCGCCTCCTTCACCAAGGGTCGGAGGGACATCCGCGCAGACTTCGGACTCGGCTTCGGCAAGGCCGACCTGGGAGCGGGCATCGTCGGCGGCGTGGTCCTGTTCGGCATAGGGATGGTGGCGAACCTGGCGTGGATCCTCGTCACCGACAGCGATCCGCCCGACAACTCCGGGTTCGTCGAGCCGACGGCCACCTCGGTGCTCGCCGTGGTGGTCCTCGTCCTCGTCGTCGCCGTGGGGACGCCGATCGTCGAGGAGCTGTACTTCAGAGGGTTCCTGTTGAGGGCTCTCGGCAAGCGCTGGGGCCTGCCGGTCGGCGTGGTTGCGTCTTCTGCGATCTTCGGCCTCTTCCACTTCCAGGGAGAGGGCCTCGCCGACCTCTGGATCATGGGGATGCTGACGCTCTACGGGTACGTGCTCGCGATCCTCACAGTGCGTGCCCGGGGTCGTCTCGGTGCCGCGATCGTCGCGCACGCCATCAACAACGGCGTGGCGGTGGCCACGATCGTGCTCACCTCGAGCACTTGATCCGTCCCCCTACGCGCCGACAGGTGACATGCTGGCTGGCGCGGGGAACGGCCTCGCGCTCGGGCTGACATGACCGATCACTCGACCACCCCGCCACGAGAGCCGGATCCTCCGGCGCCCTCGAGCTCCGAGGCACCCTCGGTCTCAGAGGGGGACGAGTCCGTTGTCGGGTCGGGGCCGTCGCCGGGGGCGATCGACGCACTCGCCGGCGGAAGGACGACCTGGTCCGTGGGACGGTCGGTGGCCCTGGTCTTCGGGATCGGGTTGTCGATCAGCCTCCTGGTCACGCTCCTCGTGTACGAAGGGCAGCAGCGCAACGACAGCCACCTCTTCGACCAGGCGGTCCGTCAGACGACAGCAGCGGTGGAGCCGGGGATCGTTCGCTACGCGGACCTCCTCTACGGGTTCCGGGGCTTCTTCGGCGGTGAGCAGATCCCTTCCGCAGAGCAGTACGCGACCTACGTCAGGAGCTCGCGGCTCCTCGAGCGCCACCCGGGCGTGGTGACGGTGGCCTGGGGGCCGCAGCTGCGCCCGGACGAGGTACGGGACTTCGAACGGGCCATGCAGCGAGCCGGACAGGACGGGTACGAGATCTCCCCACCCCCGGCCACTGGGGCGGGCGCCGCGCCCATCACCTATGTGGCCCCGCTGGACGGGAACGAGTCAGCCGTGGGATTCGACCTCTCAGCCGACGAGTCGGGCAAAGCGGCTCTCCGACTGGCCGGCGAGAGCGGTGAGGTGGTCGCCGGCACTCCGCTGTTGGTGGTGGGAGAGTCCGGCGGGGAGAGCCGTGCCGTGAACCTCTACCTGGCGCTGTACGAGGGGGGTTCGGTCCCACCCGAATCGGGGCGAGCGACGCGGCACTCGGGGAACGTGGTGGCCACCCTGGTGGTGGCCGATGCGATGGAGGCTCTGACGGGGCCCGAACCGGTGCTCGAGCTCGAGGTCTACGACGTCGGAGAGGCGGGCAACCCAGCCGAGGTGCCGCGGGAGGAGGAGCTGCTGTACGACTCCGACGAGGAGCCCTTCGAGGCGATCGACCCCAGCGGCCTCTCCGAATCGGTCCAGGTCGAGGTCGGTGGCCGGACCTGGATGCTCCACATGGCTCCCGGTCCCGGCTTCGATCCCTATCAGCCCTTGGTCCGGTGGTGGATGGTCGTACCGATCGGTCTCGTCATCAGCGGGCTCTTGGCGATGCTGGTCGCGGATGTCGTCCGTTCGCGCCGGGAGGTGGAGGAGGAGGCCGTGGACCTCGCCGAGGAGATGACCGACTACCTGCGTCAGCGGGAGCGTCAGCTCGAGCAGGCGAACGAGAACATGCTCCGTTCGAACAAGGAGCTCGAGCGCTACGCCTCCATCGCTGCGCACGACCTCCAGGAGCCTCTTCGGTCACTGCTGGCCTACGCCAGCGTCATCGAACGGCGGTACGGCGAGTCGCTGGACCCCGACGCGATGGACCACGTCCGCAGGATGGCGCGGGCGGCCGAACGGATGAGGACCCTCGTCGTCGACCTGCTCACCTACGCCAAGGCGGACTCGGCACTGCGACGGATCGAGTCCGTGAACCTCAACGAGGCCGTCCGCGTCGCCATCGATGACCTCAGCAGCCTCGTGCAGGAGTGCGGCGCGACCGTTCGCCTGGGCGAGCTGCCGACGGTGCCAGGCAACCGTCGCGAGCTGATCGGCGTCTTCTCGAACCTCATCTCCAACTCGCTCAAGTACCGCTCGGACGAGCCGCCCGAGGTCGTGATCACCGCCTCCCGAGACGACGCCTTCTGGGTCGTCGCTGTGAAGGACAACGGGATCGGGATCTCAGCCGAGTACCACGAGCGGATCTTCGAGCTGTTCCGTCGCCTGGAGAAGCGCGCGTCCGACACGGGCACGGGCCTCGGGCTGGCGATCTGCGCAAGGACCATCCAACAGCACGGTGGCCGGATCTGGGTCGAGTCGGAGGAGGGCCATGGAGCGGTCTTCCGGTTCTCGCTGCCGGCGGAGCTGAGCCGTTTCCCACGTGACGCCGAGGAGAGCGAGGCGGCCTCGCGGTGAGCGACGGCAAGCCCTCCGGCCATCTGGATCCCGGGAGCATCCCGGTGGGAGCAGCGGTGCTGCAGGAGGGGCGCGTCGTGGCGGTCAACTCGCAGTTCTGCTCGGTGCTCCGGCATCACCCGGACGGGCTCATCGGGCGCGAGCTGGTCAGCCTCCTCGCGCCGGAGGACGGGGCCGAGCTCGCTTCGAGGCTTGCCGCCACCGACCCGACGGACGAGAGCTTCGAGGTGGCGGGGACCGCTGCGGACGGGGGGCCGTTCCTGGCGACCATCCGCCTCGGCCCCGGATGTGAGGTCGCGGTCGCCCATCCGGCGGGTCCTCCGGTGGTCGTAGGTGACCGAGATGGGGGCTCGGACGACCAGGCCCGCCGCGGGGAGTGGCAGAGGGCGGGCGTGGACCGGGTGCTCTCGCACGACGTGAGGGGAGCGCTACGAGGGGTCACGTCGTTCCTGGCGCTGCTCGACCGCGAATCCGGCGAGGCCCTGGTCGGGTCCGGTCGGGAGTACTTCACCACAGCCACCGCCGCTGCAGCTCGGGCCGACCTCATGGTGGAGCGGATCGTCCACTTCCTGCGTCTGTCGGTCCGCCCGCTGCAGTTGGTGCCGGTCGAGCTCGACGATCTCATGGCCCGTGCCGAGGACGAGTCCTCGTTGAGGTTCGCGGGCGAACCCGCCCGACTCGAGCTCGGCTCGCTCCCCGCGGTCTGGGGTGATCCCGGCCTCCTCGTCGAGTGCTTCGCCGAGCTCCTGACGAACGCACGGAAGTTCGCGGAGGGTCCGGTAGGGGTCGAGGTCGCCGTCAGCGCGACAGAGGACGGCTGGGTGTATCTGGACTTCGTCGACGACGGACCGGGAGTGGACCCGGAGTTCGCAGAGGACGCGTTCCAGCTCTTCCGCCTGCTGCAGGCGAAGGGTCGCTACCCGGGCATCGGAGTGGGTCTGGCGCTGTGTCGCCAGATCGTGAGGGTGCACGGAGGGCGCTGTTGGATCGTTGCGGACGAAGCGCCGGGCACCCGGGTGCGGTTGCGGCTCAGGAGCGTGTCGGATCCGACGTGAGCCTTGGCGTCAGCCGGCAGGGGCCACGCCGGCGCTCCTGCACGCGTCAGCGTCGCACCAGGAAGGAAGACCCCAATCCTTCGATACCCGCGACCAGGACCGTCAGCTCCTGGATCGTGACCGGCTTCGGTAGCACGCCCGCGATCACGTGCCCGTACTCGCGGCTCACCCACTCCAGCTCGGTGGGAACCGATACGACGACTATCGGGATGCCGCCCAGCGCCGGGTCCCCGTCGACGATCTGGAGCACCTCGTGACCGTCGACCTTCGGTAGGTGCAGATCCAGGAGCACCAGCCCCGGGAGGGCGACATCCTCGAAGGGATCGAGTCTCCGGAGGTAGCGCAGCGCGACGTCTCCGTCACCGACCACCACCAGCTCGTTGCCGATCCCTGCGTCCTCGAACTCCAGCTCGAGCAGGTGGGCGTCGTCAGGGTTGTCCTCCACCAGCAGGACTGCCGGCGACGCGGAGGGGTGATCCGGCGGGACCATCTGGTTCAGGCGGGGAGCTTCACCACCGAGAGCCAGTACTCGTGCATCGTCTCGATCGCGTGCAGGAAGTCGTCGAAGTCCGTCGGCTTGGTGATGAAGCTGTTGGCGTGGTTCCTGTATGACATCTCGACATCGGTCAGGTCGCTCGAGGTGGTGAGCACGATCACGGGGATGCGCCGGAGGTCGGCGTCGCTCTTGATGCTGCGGAGCACCTCGCGGCCGTCCAGCTTCGGCAGGTTGAGGTCCAGCAGGATCAGGTCGGGCAGGCGCACCCGCTCGAACGGGGCCTCGCGGTGCAGGTACTGGAGTGCCTCGGTTCCGTCCATGACCACGTCGAGGTCGAACGGGACCCGTGCTGTCTGTAGGGCGATACGTGTGAGGTCGACGTGGTCGGGGTCGTCTTCGACGAGGAGGATCGAGACCGTAGAGCCCGCCGGGTCCATGGGGGGACATGGTACCGGACTCCCGTCGGGTGTTCGGCCGGAGGCCGTCGGCGATCGGTGGTGGCAGGCTCCCGAGCAGGGTGGGGAGCGGACGACGGAGGTGGAGTCCCCCCCTGCGCCGGAAGTCGTATCTTGGTGCCATGTCGGTGGAAGGAGAGGTGGGAGGGAGCGAGGAGCTCGAGATCCTCCTCGTGGAGGACGACCCGACCGACGCTCGCCTCCTCGTCGAGCTGCTGCAGCACGCCGACGTGTGCCCGTACCGCATGCGGACGGTGAACACGATGGCGGACGGGGAGCGGGCCCTGGTCGACGAGAAGGTGGACGTCGTGCTGCTCGACCTCTCCCTCCCCGACAGCGACGGCCTCCGCTCGGTCGAGAGGGTGTTGGCGACGGCCCCGAGTGCGCCCATAGTCGTGCTCACCGGCCGCGACGACTACCAGCTCGGTCTCCAGGCGATCGAGGCCGGCGCACAGGACTTCCTGGTCAAGGGTGAGGTCAAGGGGGCCACCATCCTGCGGTGCGCCAAGTGGGCGGTGGCCCGGGCCGCGGCCGGATCCCGGCGAAGGGAGCCCGAGCGGTGGGAGTCGCTCGAGCGCACCGTGGCCGCCATGGCGATAATCGACAACGAGCTGAGGGTCCGCGCGGTCAACCCGACCTTCACCACCGTCACGGGCTTCACCGAGGAACAGGTCGGGGGGACACCCCTGACCGAGCTCGTCGAGGTGGCCGACATCGTGGAGTTCGTGCTCGACCTGCGGTCCACCCTCCGCGGTGAGGCACCGGTGCGCCTGGTCGACGTGCGGTTGCGCACCAGAGGTGGGCGGGTGTTCCTGTGTCGGTTGAACTTCGCTCGGATCGACCCGTCCGAGGACGAGGCTCCCGCTCTGCTCTTGATGGTGACCCCCGACACCGGAGGCTGAGACCTCAGGAGGACTCGTCGGGTCGGAACAGGTCTCGCCGGGGCTCGTCGAGGTACACGGGAGCCCTTCCCTCGGCGAAGGCTCGGATCGCTTCGGAGAGGTTGTCCGTGAAGCCCAACATCAGCTGGTTGCGGTCCTCGATCTCGATCGCCGCCTCCAGGCTGGGGTTCTCGAGGTTGACCCAGATGATGTCCTTAGTCATGGCGAGGCCGTACGGGCTGTACTCGCACATCTTCCCGGCGACCTGTAGCACGTGATCCAAGAGCTCTTCGTCGGGTAGGACCCGCGAGACCAGGCCCATGCGCAGCGCCTCATCGGCGTCGACCGAGCGGCCCGTCAGCAGGATGTCGTTGGCCGGTGCAGCACCGATGAGTCGCGGGAGGAGCCAGCTGGCGCCCATCTCCGTGCTGGTGAGGCCGTTCACGATCCCCGCACTGTTGAAGACGGCGCTCTCAGAGGCGAAGCGGAGCTCAGCCGCGAGCGAGAGGCACATGCCACCGCCGTACGCCGGTCCGTTCACCGCTGCGATGATGGGTTGGGGCATGCGCCTCATGGCCGGGACGAGCTTGGAGTAGTGGCGCATCGATCGCTGGGCGATCCGTCCGACCTGGAGCCCTTCGATGTTCGGGATCGCCCCGAAGTCCTTGAGGTCGAGACCGGAGCAGAACGCGCGCCCGACACCTGTCAGCACAACCACCCAGCAGTCGTTCTGTGTCGCGACCTCGTCGAACGCCCGGTCCAGCGCCATCACCAAGTCGATGGACATCGCGTTGAGTCGGTCCGGACGGTTGAGGGAGATCAGCCGGACGTGAGGCAGTGGGCTCTCGATCGTGACCAGGCTCACGGAGGGTCTCCTACCGGGGTCGAGCCGTGCACCGTCCGAGGCGAAGCGGAGCTCATCCAGGTGGATCCTCGACTCCGATGGCGGCCGGCTCGGCTAGACATTTGACGGTGATGTCTCATCCTGGCACCCGGTGAACCACGATTCCACCCGACGACGTGCCAGAATCGGGTTCTGACCTCATCGGCCCATCATTCCGGCCGATAGGAGAACCGAGCCGAGGTTGGACCGGAGGAGTCGCGGTGGCCGACGAGCCGTCAAGCGAGAACGGCGGCGACGCCGACAAGCCGCCTTCGAAGGGCTCTTCCGCTCGCCGTGGTGACCGTGATCGCCCCGGGGCGAGCTCGGAGGACGCTCTCCGCGCGGCGGCCCTCAAGGCGGTCGAGAACGAGAAGAAGGGCGTCACCTCGGAACGGCCGAAGGCCCCCGCGGCCTCCGCACCGGCAGTGGGGACCCTCTCGGGGAAGAAGGCTGCCGAGCGCGTGGAGATCGAGGACGACTCCCGCTCCAGCCGGATCTGGATAGCCGTGGGACTGGTCGTGGGGGTCCTGTTCCTGGCAGGCGTGGCGCTGGCGGTCCTCTCCGGTGGGGAGGCGGAGCACCGCGAGGGCGATGCGATCAACACGGAAGGCCGCATCGAGGTCCGCCAGATCACGACCACGAGCTCCGCCCCGCCAACCACTCGCTCGTCCACCACGACGACCACCGAGCGGTCGACCACGACGACCGGCGACAGCTCTCCGACCACCGGCGGCGCGCGCCGACGACCTCCGGCGGCGGCGACGGTGGTGGATCGGGCGACGGAGGAGGCGGGGTACCCCCACCCCCACCCCCGCCGGCCGACCCTGCCGCGCTGGCGCTCTCGGCACCCAACCCCGTGGTCGTGCGCTGCGGCGAGAACGTCACCGCCCTGGTGATCTCGAACAACGGTGGGTCTGCGGGCACCTACAGCGTCTCCTCGGGGGGCGCGGTCCAGATCGTCTCGGGTGGCTCGGGCACGATCAGCCCGGGTGGATCGGCGTTGGTGGTGGTGAACGCCCAGGGTTCGGGGACGTTGTCGGTGTCCGGTGAGGGCCGATCGCTCGGTTCCCGGTCGGTATCCACGACACCCCCCACCTGCTGAGGCACCGCTCGTCGGCTCGGCGTCAGCCGCCTACCCTGCTCATCCGTGACCGAACCGGGGCTCGACGAACGGTCCCGCGCCTTCCGCCTGTCGAGGACCACGGTCGTCGCCCTGGCACTGGTCGTCGCGCTGGCGTGCTTCGGCCTCGGGTTCACCGTTGCCTACGAGCAGGTGGAGGCGCCGGAGTCGGCCACACCGAGCTCGGTTCCGTCGACCACGCCCGCCACTTCGACGGCGACCACATCCACGACGGCAACTCCCAGCACCACCACCACATCGGCTTCGACGACCATCCTCAGCACCGTGCCCCCGTCGGCCCCTTCGACCACCCCGGCAACGGTCACCTCGCTGGCTCCGGTCCCGTCCGTCACCCCACCGCCGACGCCGGCTGCGTTCGACGTCACCTGGCCACGCGATCCCTCCACCGGCGAGATGGTGCTGGGGGAAGGGAGCCCTTCGGCGGTGATCCTCCAGAACATCGGGGGATCCCCGGGCGCGTTCACCGTGCAGGGCACGGGCTTCGTGACGGTCGGCAGCACCGGGACCGTCACCGGGGTGCTCCAGCCCGGGGAGGTGCGCTCGGTGCCGCTCGTTGCCGGCACCGGCGTCTCCCAGATCCCCCCTCCTCACGCTGTCATCAGCGTGTTCGGGCCGACCGGGCTACTGGTCACGATCTCCGTGGTGATCGTGAGCTGAGCGATATCTGGAGGTGGGGCGCTCAGCGCTGCGCGACGAGGTCCCGGATCTCGAGCGCGCGACTCACGTCGGTGAGGGACACGATCCCTGCGAGGCGCCCGTCGTCGAACACGAGTGCCCGGCCCAGCGTCGAGGTGGCCAGGCGTGGCAGCAGCTCCGCGAGTGGCGTGTCGGGAGAGGCGACCGGGACCGTCTCGATCGGCTCCGCGATCGCGTGGACCGGTGTCAGCGGTCGGCGGTCGGCGGGGACTCCCCGGAGATGGTTCAGGGTGGCCAGCCCCACGACCCCTCCTGTCGTGTCGAGGACCGGGTACGCCGAGACGTGGTGGTGCAGGACGAACCGGTCGAGCAGTTGGGCGACGCTGATGTCTCCGGGCGCACAGATCGGGTCGGGGGTCATCACGTCCCGGACCAGAACCCCCTGGAGCAGGTGGCGTTGTTCGACGGAGCTCGCCTCCATGCCGGACGCGAAGAGCAGGAAGAGACCGATGAGGCCGAACCAGAGACCGCCCAGACCGCCACCTCCCGTCACAACGACGAGACCCACGGCGATGAGCGCCCACCCGAACCCCCTTCCGGCGGTGGCCGCTGCGCGTGTGGCGCGCAACTTGTCGCCGTTGCGTCGCCACAGCCAGGACCGGAGCACCCGCCCACCGTCCATGGGGAAGGCCGGCATCAGGTTGAAGATCGCCAGCACCAGGTTGATCGTCGCCAGCCAGACGAGCACCGCCACAATCAGCTCGTGGGCCCCGACCACGTCCAGGAGTCCGGCGGTGAGACCGAAGAGGAAGGAGAGCGCGACGCTCACCGCGGGCCCTACGACGGCGATCCTCAGCTCGTCCTCGGGTCGGTCTGCCTCCTGGTCGAGCTTGGCCATCCCGCCGAGCATCCAGAGCGTTATCTCGCTGACGTTCACCCCGACCCGGCGGCCCATCAGCGAGTGCCCGAGCTCGTGTGCCACCAGCGATGCGAAGAACAGCAACGAAGCTGAGACTCCGGCTGCCCAGTAGGCGGTCGCGGCGTGACCGGGATAGCCGGAGGGGAACCCCTCGGTGGCCAGGCCCCAGCAGATGAGCCAGGCGATGACCAGCACGCTCCAGTTGAGGCCGATGCGGATGCCCGCGACGCGGCCCAGGGAGATGGTGGACTCCATCGAGGGGCCCCTCAGCCCCCGGCTTCGCCCGCGGGGATGTGCTGAACCTCGGCGTCAGAGCCCGGGAAGAACAGGTTGTCGTGCGGTGGGTCGTGCGGATCGTCGTCCCAGTGCACCAGGTACGGGGGGCCACCGTCTTCGCCGCGCACCTCCACGATGGTGGCGCTGCGGACCTTCGTCCCGACCTTGTGGCCGTGCACCACCAGCTTGTCGCCAGAAGCCGCCTTCATGGTTGCTCCTCTCGTCTCCGGAACCGGAGCACAACCGGGGGGATATGTGCCGCGGGTGTCGCGGCGCTGACCACCACTCTGTTGCGCGCTCGGTCGCCCACAAAGGGTAGAAGGTCACGATCACCGTCCCTCCCCGACGTCCCTGGACGCGTGCCCCCGCCGGCAGGAGACTTCGTGGAGACCAACGATCGGTACCGACGAAGGACGGAGCTGCCATGGCCGGATCTGAGGTGCTCGAACCCGGCCATCGACTGCTGCCCCACACCGCGGACCTCATCATCGAGGCCTGGGGTCCGACTCGTGAGTCCTGCTTCGGGGAGGCGGTGGCGTGTCTCGTGGAGTCGTTCGCCGACATCGTGGACGCCCCGACCTCGGTCACCGTCCCCTTCGATCTCGGACCCGAGCCCGACGAGGAGCTGCTCGTGCTGCTCCTCGAGGAGGTGCTCTACCTCGTGGACGTGCTGGGTCGCCTTCCCGCCGAGACCCGGATCTCCGGCACGGAGGAGGGCGGGATCGCAGGCTTCTTCGAGGTGGTGCCGACCGAGGCGGCCGTCGAGGTGGGACCGGTGCCGAAGGCGATAGCCCGCCACGGCCTCAGGGTGGGAGCCACCGAGCAGGGCTGGGCCTGCCACGCAACCATCGACGTCTGATCTCTATCCCTTCACCACCCCGAGCGGCTCGAGGCGCGCCACGCGACGGGCGAGACCCGCCAGCTCGCTGGTGAGCACCACCTCGTCCACGTCCTTGTAGGAGAAGGGGGCCTCCTCCACGAGGCCGCAGCGCGGAGCCGGCGCGCACCTCGATCCCGGCGCGACGGAGCTCCTCCCGGAGCTCGTCGGCCCGCATCCGCTTCCGGGCAGCGTGCCGGCTCATGGTGCGCCCGGCTCCATGGGCGGTGGAGTGGAAGGCCCCGCCCCCGGGCACCCCTGCCAGCACGTAGCTGGCCGTTCCCATCGATCCCGGTATCAGGACCGGCTGGCCCGTGTCGGCGAAGTCCGCAGGCAGCTCGGGGTGACCAGGGGGGAGTGCCCGCGTCGCGCCCTTCCGGTGGACGCAGAGAAGCCTGCGCTCTCCGCCGACATCGTGCTCCTCGAGCTTCGCCAGGTTGTGGGAGACGTCGTACAGGAGCTCGAGCTCCCCTTCACCGATCGCTTCGGCGAAGGCCGCTCGTGTCGCCTCGGCGAGGAGCTGGCGGTTGGCCCTCCCGTAGTTCGCCGCGGCGGCCATGGCGCCCAGGTAGCGCCGGCCCAGCTCGGAGTCGACCCGTGAGCAGGCCAGCTGCTGGTCGGGAATCCGGATCCCGGAGGCGGGCAGCGCCTTCACCATCGCCCGGACGTGGTCCGAGCAGATCTGGTGGCCGAGGCCGCGGGAGCCGCAGTGGATCATCACGCAGACCTGGCCGATGTGCAGGTCGAAGGCCGCAGCGGTGTCCTGGTCGTAGATCGTCCCGACCGCCTGGACCTCCAGGAAGTGGTTGCCCGAACCGAGGCTCCCCACCTGGTGGAGTCCGCGCTCCCGGGCCCGCTCGCTCACCTGCTCCGGGTCGGCGTCCGAGACGTGGCCGTGGTCCTCACAGCGCTCCAGGTCGCGCTCGGTCCCGTGGCCCTGCTCGACCGCGTAGGTGGCGCCACGCTCCATGATCTCCGAGAGCTGCCGGTCGGAGCCGAGCCGCCACACCCCTCCCTTGCCCATGCCTCGCGGGACCCTCCGTGCGAGGCCGTCCATCAACCCGGGGAGGTCGGCTTCGAGCCGCTCCCTGTCCAGCGGTGAGACGAGCAGGCGCACCCCGCAGGAGATGTCGAACCCCACACCGCCTGGCGAGACCACCCCTCCGGCCGACACGTCGGTGGCCGCGACTCCGCCGATCGGGAACCCGTATCCCCAGTGCACGTCAGGCATGGCGTACGAGGCCTCGACCACACCGGGGAGGGTGGCGACGTTGGCCACCTGCTCGAAGGAGCGGTCGCCGACCACGTCGGGCAGGAGATCCTCGGAGGCGAAGATGATGCCGGGGACCCGCATGGTGCCCGACGGTTCGATCCGCCAGCGAACCGGGGATTCGCGGACCAGCTCATGGCGAGTGGGCACCCGGGACTCCTCTTGGTCGGCCGACTGCAAGCTAGTGCAGCGTCACCTGCTGCGGCACTGGCGCGTCCGGGTGGCGATGCAGGAGGAGGTTCCGCTCTCCGGGCGTCGAATGGCTTCCCGCGAGGAGGTCGGGGAGAATGGCCGACCAGGCCGTCCGGCCCCGAGCGCATCTGGTGCTTCAGTGCGGTCCCGGCGTGTCGATATACGAACGAGATGCATCCCCCGCACTTCGAGATCCCCCGGCTCCGGGTCATGGCCCGTCACGCGCTGCCGCACGTGGTGGAGGCGACCGTGATCCCCGTAGCGCTCTTCCTGGTCACCCTCAGGGTCCTGGGGGTGTGGGGGGCGGTGATCGCCGGGATGCTGTGGGGCTACGGAGCGGTCCTGCGACGGGTGCTGCGGGGCCGGCGAGTCCCGGGGATCCTCGCTCTCGGCGTCGTCACCCTGACCGCACGGACCGTGGTGACCGTCCTCACCGGAAGCGTCTTCGTCTACTTCCTCCAGCCGACGCTCGGTACGGCGCTCGTGGCGATCGCGTTCCTCCTCTCGGTGCCGGTGGGACATCCCCTCGCGGAGAGGTTGGCGGGTGACTTCTGTCCCATCCCCGACGACGTCCTCGCGAACGCCCACGTGAAGCTGTTCTTCAGGAGGATCACCGTGTTGTGGGCGTGCACCCAGGGCCTCAACGCCACGCTCACCCTGTGGCTCCTCGTGAGCCAGTCGGTGGCAACGTTCGTCGTCGCCCGTACCGTGGTCTCCTGGAGCCTCACCGGCACGGCCATCCTCATCTCCACCCTGTGGTTCAAGCGGTCCATGGCCCGCCACGGGATCCTGGCGACACGCCACCAGATGGTGGGCCCGATCCCGGTGGCCGCGAGCTGAGAACGAAGGAGAAGCGTGCCCCGTCCCGCCCTTGCCACCCGCGATGACGTCGTGCTCTCGGGCCGCCGTTGGCTCTCGGATGCCCCTCCGCGTGCCGCAGTGGTGCTCGTGCACGGGTTCTGCGCCCACGCGGACGATCCGGCCGTGACGGCGGCAGCGACGGACCTTCACCGTCTGGGTCTCGACGTGGTCTCCTACGACGCCCGGGGTCACGGCCGTTCGGGTGGGGAGTCCACCCTCGGGGAGCTGGAGCAACATGACGTCGCGGCCGCCGTCGAGGCGGCGAGGGAGCGCACGGACCGGGTGGTCGTGGTGGGTGCCTCGATGGGTGCCATCGCGGCTCTCCGGTATGCGGCCTCGGACCGGACCCTGGCCGGAGTGGTCTCGGTGAGCTGTCCCTCGAGGTGGCGGCTCCCGCTCAACCCTCTCGGCCTGTTCAGCGCTGTGCTCACCCGCACCAGCCCCGGCCGATGGCTCGCCCAGCGCCTCCTACGGGTGCGGATAGCGCCTCGCTGGAACTACCCGGAGGCACCGGTCGGTTTCGTCAGCCGCATCGAATCGCCGGTTGCAGTCATCCATGGCACCGCCGATCGCTTCATCAGGCCGACGGACGCCGAGGAGCTGTACGAAGAGGCGGGGGATCCGCGCAGGATCGACCTCATCGAGGGGATGGGACACGCTTTCGATCCCCTTGCACTCCCGGCGATCCGTGACGCGGTCGAATGGGCTCTCGCCCGTTCGGCACAGCCCATCTGATCTCCGTTCGGCAGGCCGACCTGTTCACGCGGCCCTTGCCCGAGGGCTGCGCCGGCTTCAGGCCTCCTCCCACCACCAGGACAGACCGACGAGGCCCGGCCCGGTGTGGGCGACCATCACCGGTCCGAACTCTCCGATGAACGAGGTGGCGGCAGCCACCTCCGCCTCTACCTCGCGGAGCAGGTGCGCAGCCGCTTCCGGGTTCCGGGCATGAAGTGCCGCCAGGTGGAGTCGGCCCGTCTCCGGCCTGGACCGACGCCAGAGGGCCAGCATGCGATCGAGGGCGTTCTCCATCCCCCTGGCGGGGCGGAGGCGGCGGACATCACCCGAGCGGAACTCGAACAGAGGTGTGATCCGCAGCTGCCGCCCGGCCCAGCCGGCCAGTCCGGGGACGCGACCGCTGCGGACGAGGTGTTCGAGGGAGGGCAGGGCGGCCACCAGACGGACCCGGGTGATCACGGACCTCGCGACCGCCTCCACCCCGTCCAGGTCGGCTCCCCCTTCCGCAGCACGAGCTGCTGCGACGACCACGAGACCTTCGGCACCGGCTGCGGTGGTCGTGTCGACCACTCTCACCGGGCCTGCGACGTGGTCGGCTGCGGCACGGGCGTTCTGGTAGGTGCTCGACATGTTGGAGGCGATGGTCGAGCACCAAGACCCCTTCGGCACCGGCAGCCAGGCGCTCTTGGATCTCTGTCTCGAACTCCCCGGGGTTGGGTCCGGAGGTGCTCACGGAGCCGGGCTCCTGGACGACGCGGTCGAGGTCCACGTCGGTCTCGCGAGAGGCCGTTCCGTCGGAGACGACCCACATCGGCACCACGCAGATGCCGTGTTGCGCGACGGAGGCAGCAGGAAGTGCAGCGGCGCTGTCGGTGACGATCGCGACGGTCACGGCTGCTCGCTCCTCAACTCTCCGGCCCTCTCTCGCGGTCGAGCTGGGGGTTCTCGCGGGTGTCGCGGTCGTAGAGGAGCCGGTTCAGGAGCACTCTCCTGTCCCCTCCATGGGGCGGGGAGTTGCCGGCGACACGCTTGGCGAGCACGGGGATCGCCACGGCCGCGCCGGCCAACGCGCCGCTGGAGCCGTGGGTGAGGGCCAGCAGAGGTACCAGCAGAGCGAGGGCGCAGAAGGATCCCAGGCCGGTCTGGCCCACCAGGCGACCGATCCCCATCCCGGCTCCCAGCATCACGGCACCGGGCCACGCGGTGACCAGGAGCGCCCCCATCGCCGGTGACATCCCGCGACCGCCGGCACCGCGGAGGAACGGCGACCAGTTGTGAGCGGCGACTGCGACGCCCCCGGCGATCCCGGCCAGCGCCTCGCGCTCCGCTCCCGCCAGGAGGGGTCCGACCGCTCCCTTCGCCACCTCGAACACCCCGGCTACGGCCAGAGGTCCGAAGCCGGCGACCTTGTACAGGCCAGTCCCCGACACGGTCCCGGTTCCGACGGTTCGCAGATCCACACCGCCGACCCACCTGGCCGCGATGTTCGCGAAGGGGATGGATCCGGCCAGGAACGCGGCGCCGATGACGACGGGAACAGCTGGATCGCTCACCGGGCCCAGTCTTGCCTTCACGGACACTCCGCGGGAGGCTCTCGGACACGCCCCTTCCGGAGCTACGGCTCGAAGCGGTAGCCGGCACCTCGGACTGTGCGGATCCAGCGTGGGTGGCGCGGATCGGACTCGATCTTCCTTCGTACCCGGTAGACGTGCTCGCTCACCGTGCTCGGCGTCTGCCAACCGGGATCGGACCCCCAGACCTGGCGGAGGAGCTGGTCTGCCGAGAAGACCTGTCGTGGAGATCGGGCCAGGAAGTGGAGCAGGTCGAACTCCCGGGCGGTCAGCTCGACCAGGCTCCCGTCGGCCATGGCCACCTCCCGGGCTCCCGGATCGATGGTGAGACCCTGGAACTCGAGGAGGCGTCGCTGCGCGGCGGCCGCGCCCCGACGAAGCACCGCCTTCACCCTCACCGCGAGCTCCCTGGGCGAGAAGGGCTTCGTGACGTAGTCGTCCGCTCCCAGCTCGAGCCCGACGATGCGGTCGGCTTCGTCGCCGCGACCGCTGAGGATGATGACAGGGATCTCGCCGGCCGCCCGGAGGCGGCGCAACACCTTGAGGCCCCCGAGGCGAGGTAGCCCCAGGTCGAGGACGACGATCCGAGGTCGATCGTGCTCGACAGCTTCCAGCGCGGTCTCGCCGTCAGCCGCTTCGGCGACCGAGAACCCCTCCCGTTGGAGCGCCGCCCTCACGATCTCCCGCAGCTCCGGGTCGTCGTCGACCACGAGCACCGGAGCACCGGTGGTGGGTGGTTCCGTTCGCTCGGCTGGAGGTTCGCTCTGCATCGTGCCTTCGGAGTTGATCCCGAGTTGATGAAGGGTGGAATCCGGCCCCAGATGGTGTGGCCATCGTAGGGGCGTTGCTGTGCAGCCCGGTGAGTCGTGCGGCTGCCTGACGGATCCAGAGGTGGCTCCGATGACCGATTCGAACGTCGCAGGAGGCGAGGCCCTCCCGGATGTCGTCAGCGCACCCGCACCGTTCACCGAGCTCGTGGACAGCGACGGTGGCGGGCTGGATCAGGGAGTTCGAGCGCGGTGAGCTCGCCTCGCGACTTCGTCACGAGGTCGTGAGGCCGCTGTTCGACATCGGCCTGGACCTGGCCGTCGCGCGGGGAGCCACCAAGGAGGAGAGCGCCAAGGTGAGGATCGACCGGGCCCTCGCGGCCTTGGACGAGGTGCTGAGGGCGACGCGTGACGTGCTCGCGCAGGGGTTTCCGCTCGAGGGTCCCCCTGGAGGGGAGCGGGGTGGACTCAGCGGCTGACGTCGGGGACGAGCTCCTGGTGCATCGGGGCAACGGTCCCCCCCGGCGTGCACGCGTGATCGAGGTGCGAGGGGAGGGAGGCCGTCCCCCGTACGTCGTGCGGTGGGCCGACGGGCACCTCAGCCTGCTCTTCCCGGGGTCGGACACCACCGTGGTGCAAGGGAACGGCTCGGGACCCACCGGGGTGGAGGAGCGTTCCAGCGCCTGAGTGCGCCCCCGTGTTCGCTCAGGATCCGAGAGCTTCTCCCACGGCCGCGAGCAGCTCCCCGGCACCGAACGGCTTCTTGAGGAACGGTACGCGACGACCGCGCAGGTACTGCTCTCCCGGCACCAGGTCCGAGTGGGCGGAGACGAAGACCACCGAGAGCCCCTCAGTGCTCCTTCGTCAGCTCGAGCGCCAGCTCGTCCCCACTGCAGCCGGGCATGGCGAGATCGGTCACGAGCAGCTCGAATCCGGGGGACTCCCGGGCGATGCGGCGCGCCTCCGCGGGATGGTGGGCGGTCAGGACGTCGTACCCCGCTGCCGTCAGCATCTCCCCGATCAGCGAGACGATCTCGCGCTCGTCGTCGACGACGAGCACCGTCGCTCGTCCCGGTCGGATGGGCGGGGGCTCGGATCCTGGTGTCTCTGATCGTTCGTGCCCATCGACGGTGGGGAGCCGGATCGTGAAGGCGGTCCCTGCACCCGGAGCGGTCTCGACCCCGATCGACCCCCCGACTCGGGTGACGATCGTGTGGGCCGTGGGCAGACCCAGCCCCGACGCACCCTTCTCCTTGGTGGTGAAGAAGGGTTCGAAGATCCGGGCGGCAGTCCCCGCATCCATTCCCTGGCCGGTGTCGCTGACGTGCAGGAGCACCTGACCGGGGGATCCTCCGGTTCTGTCGACGTCCTCGGTGCGGATCAGCACGTGCCCTCCCCCGGGCATCGCGTCGCAGGCGTTCAGCACGAGGTTGAGCAGCACCTGCTCCATCTGGCTGCGGTCGGCGCGAACCAGGTCGTGCCTCGCGTTCAACCAGAGCTCGAGCGAGACGTCGGCACCCAGGAGCTCAGAGAGGAGGGTTCCGAGCGATTCCACCACCTCGTTGAGGCGCAGAAGATCCGGGCTCTCGGAGTGGGCCCTGCTGAACGCGGTGAGGTTGGCCACCAGGGCCGTAGCTCTCTGGGTGGCCGCGCTCACAGCGGTGAGCCGACGCTGTGCGTCCAGTCCGATCTCGGGGTCTTCGAGCAGCAGCTCGAGGTGGCCGCGCACGATCGAGAGGATGTTGTTGAAGTCGTGTGCGATGCCGCCGGCGAGGCGACCCACCGACTCGAGCTTCAGCGACTGCAGCAGCTGGCCCTCGAGTTCCTTCCGTTCTCGGAGGTCCTGGACGAGCGCGATCAGCTCTGTGGGGTGACCGTCGGACTTCGGGATGGTGGTGGCGAAGATCTCGGCCCACACCGGCTCTCCCGAGGGACCGAGGTAGCGCTTCTCGATCTGGTAGCGATCGATCGTGCCGGCGAGGAGGCGGTTGATGAGCTCCTGCTCCCGCTCACGGTCGTCGGGATGGGTGATCTCGGTCCAGTGCGCTCCTGGGCACTCGCGACGGCCCCTTCCCAACATGGTGCAGAAGGCCAGGTTCGCCTCGAAGGATCTCCCCCTCGGCTGACGAGATGACCAGACCCACGGGTGCGTGCCCGAAGGCGGCGCGGAACCGGTCCTCTGCATGGTGGAGCCCGGTCTCGGCGGCTCGGCGCTCCGTCACGTCGATACCGGTGCCGATCACGTGCGTGACCTCACCGTCGTCTCCGACCAAGGCGGTGTTCGACCACTCGATGGTCCTCCGGGTCCCGTCGCGCGTCGAGCCAGGCGTTCTCGTGGCTGTTGGGGAACTGGCCCGCGACCAGGTCGACGAAGACCACCTCCACCCCCGCACGGTCCTCGGGGGGGATGATGGTCTCCCAGACGGACCGGCCGACGACCTCCCCGGAGTGGAACCCGGTCGCGGTCTCGCAGGCCCGGTTGAAGAGGACGATCCGTCCGGCGCGATCGAGAACCACGACGAGGGCGGCGATCGTGTCGATGACGGCGTCCCCGAGGGCCTCGCTCTGACGGAGGTCGTCGGCCGCGGAGGAGCCGGGATCAGGTCTCGTGTTCATCGGGTCTCGGGCGGTCACCTTCGGGGGCCGGTTGTCGAGGCAATGATCGCCGATGCCGAAGGGGTCGCGGTCCGCATCCCCGAGATGTGCACCTCCGGACCGTCGTTCGGCCCGGACGCACCACCGCCGGCGGCAGAGCCGCCGGCGGTGGGTGAGGTGGGGCGGCCCGTCGGCAGTCGCCGGGATGGAAAGGGGTCCCCTTGGTGCCAACGAGCCGGCCTCAGTACAACCCGGCCAGTTCAGCTCAGGCTGGACCGGTGCTCAACGGCGGATCAACTCAGGCCGAGCGACGCCGAGGGAGGCGCGGTCAGGCCTTCGATCTGCACGGTCTTGGTCCGGCCCGTGTGACCACGCACGATGCGGATGGAGCGCCGGGGCACGCCGAGCTCCTCGGCGAGGAAGCGGATCAGCTCCACGTTCGCCCTGCCGTCGACCGCCGGGGCTGCGACCCGGACCTTCAGCGTGTCGCCGAGGGTGCCGACCACCTCCGAGCGTCGGGCTCGGGGCTGGATGCGGAGCACCAGCACCCAGCCCTGCTCGACGGGGTGCTCCCAGGGAGGGGCTGACTCGTTCACGGCGGCTGGCTAGCCTAGGTGCCGATCACCCAACCGGACGGAGATCGGGATGCGGCGAGGACTCTTCATTCGCGTGGTGCCTGCTGTCGGGGCTCTTGCACTCGGCGCGGCTTTGGTGCTGGTGGTGCCTTCGACGACCGGGGCCGACCCGGTGGAGACCGCCTTCAGCGCGCCCGGACCGCACAACTTCACGGTCCCCGATGGGATCTGCTCGATCACCATCAGCGCAACCGGGGGAGTTGGAGGCGATGGAGGGGGCCAGGTGAGCGGTGCTGGAGGGTTGGCCGCCACGACGACGGCGACCTTCGAGGTCGACCCGGGAACCGTTCTCGACGTCCTGGTGGGCGGCGAGGGCGGTGACGCCTCAGCGGGCACCTCTGGTGCCGGGGGCATCGGCGGCGGCGGCGGCGGTGGTGGTCAGCAGAGCCCGAGCGTCGGTGCCGGCGGAGGAGGCGGAGGCGCGTCGAGCGTGAGCGTCGGCGGGACGGTCCTCGTGACGGCCGGTGGCGGGGGTGGCGGAGCAGGAGGCGTGGGTGGCGACGGAGGAGATGCCGGACTGCTCGGCGGCACGGGCGGTTCGGGCGTCACCAACGGTGGAAGCGTCGCGACCGGCGGCAGTGCGTCCGGCGACGGCGGAAGCGGCGGAGGTGGCAACGGAAACGGAGGCGGCGGAGGCGGCGGAGTCGGCTCCGGGGGAGCGGGCGGTGCGGCCAGTGGAAGCGGCGGAGGCGGCGGATCGGGTGACACGGGGGGTGGAGGCGGCGCGGTCGTCGGCGCTACCCGGCGGCAGCGGCGGAACCGGAACGGGTCAGGGCGGCACCACGAACCCGCTGGGCGGCCCGGGCGGAGACGGAGACGGTGCCGGAGGAGACGGCGCTGATGTTCCCGCAGGCGTCGGCGGCCAGGGCGGCGGCGGAGCCGGCGGAGTCGGCTACGGCGGCGGAGGCGGTGGTGCCGAGGGCGGTATCGCTGGCGGAGGAGGTGGTGGCGGCGGCTACGGCGCCGGCGGTGGAGGGAACTCGGGCGGGAGCGGAGGCGGAGGCTCCTCGTTCGTCGACGCGGCTGGCGAAGCGGCCTCCTCGGCACTCTCCTCGACCGTCGGTGACGGTGAAGTGGTGATCGTCTACGACGATGAAGCCGGCATCTGCGGGACTCCGGGCACGACCACGACGACCACCACGACCACGCCCGGTTCCCCTTCGGCCCCGGCACAGGCGGCGGAACCCGAGTTCACGGGCTGATCCCCGGGGGACGCGGTCCGAGCGGCCGCCCGGTCGGTGACCCGGTCAGGCTCGGGCACGGCGAGGAGTGCGCGAGGAGGGACTTGAACCCTCACGTCCCGAAGGACACAGGCACCTGAAGCCTGCGCGTCTGCCAATTCCGCCACTCGCGCTGGTGGAGTGCAGAGGCGAAGGGTAGCGCGACCGGCGTGCTCTCCGTCCAAGGCTGGCTGGGACGGTTCTTGTACCCGGCCAACTCCGGACGGCTCGACGGTCGCTGTGTAGGTGGGACGTCCCGAGTGCGGCCCCGGTGCGCCCGACCTGTCTCGCTAGGGTGGCGGCCGTGGGTCTTCGCGGCATCGAGGGACGTCTCGAGCGCATGGTCGAGGGGACGTTCGCCCGCATCTTCCGCAGCGGGCTGCGCCCCGTCGAGCTGGGCAGGCGATTGGTCCGGGAGATGGACGACGGTCGATCGGTCGACGTGCGCGGCCGCACCGTCGTGCCCAACGACTTCACCGTCTGTCTCGACCGAGGACGACTACGATCGCTACGCCGAGGTCAACGACACCTGTGCCGCGAGCTTGCCGAGGCCGCCCGCGAGCACGCCCGTGACGAGGGGTACCACTTCCTGGGTCCGGTTCAGGTCGATCTCGACGGGAGACGCCCTACGAACGGGCTCGTTCCGGATCGACCGCCCGACTGCGCGAGGCACCCGGTGGGCAGGGCACGGGATCTCTCGTGCTGCCGGACGGCGATGCGCATCGCCCTCGGGGCGCACCCGGTGGTCCATCGGGCGGCTCTCGTCCTGCGACGTCACCTCGCCGACCCCAACGTGAGTCGTCATCACGCCGAGATCCGCCCGCCGGGCGACGGCTATGTGCTCGTCGACCTGGGATCGACGAACGGCAGCCGGATCAAGGCATGCTCGTCACGCAGCGACGCTCGTCGACGGCGACGAGATCCAACTGGGCAGCACCATCGTCGTCTTCGAGGCCTCCTGACCGGTTCGGCCGGCGCGAAGCTGCGCACGGGGTGCCGATCCGGCCGTGTCCGCAGCCAAGTAGCCTCGCGCCCGGTGTCGGAACCCCTGCTGAACGTCCTGCAGCTCTTGCTGCTGGTGCTCCTGTACCTGTTCTTCTTCAGGGTCCTGCGGGCGGTGTGGGTCGAGGTGAAGGCCCCTCCCCCCGCCACGGAGCCATCTGCCCGGAAGGGCGGTCCCGGAGGGCGTCGACCGGGCACCGAGGAAGGACCCCCGGCTGGTGGTGGTCGAGCCGCCCGGGATGCGGAACCGGGCCTACGATCTGGACGAGGAGGTCACCATCGGGCGGGCAGCGGGGTGTGGGATCACGGTCGACGACACCTACGTGTCGCAGGTGCATGCCCGGGTCTTCCGCCGACGGCGAGATCATGGTCGAGGATCTGGGTTCGACCAACGGCACGTACCTCAACCGTCGACGACTGGTCGGCCCGATGATCATGAAGCGGGGCGATCGCATCCAGGTGGGTGACACGGTGTTGGAGCTCCGATGACAGAGCTCCGGGTCGGAGCGGTCACCGATGTGGGCCGCGTTCGTGAAACGAACCAAGACGCGCTGCTCCTCGGCGAGGGCCTCTTCGTGGTTGCCGACGGCATGGGGGGGCACAACGGCGGGGAGGTGGCCTCCACGCTCGCGATCGAGGTCCTCGGCGTGAAGCAGGGCTTCACGTCGACCGACGAGCTGGTCGAGGCGATCCAGGAGGCGAACCTGGCCGTCGTGGACCGGGCCGACGAGGACGCCTCGCTCATGGGGATGGGTACGACCCTCGTGGCCCTCACGCTCGTCTCGATCGACGGTGAGGACCGCATCCTCGTCGCCAACGTCGGTGACTCCCGCTGCTACCTGCACGACGGGGCGAAGCTGGAGCAGCTGACCAAGGACCACAGCGTGGTCCAGACGTTGGTCGACAACGGCCGGATCACGGCCGCAGAGGCCGGGCAGCACCCGCAACGCAACGTCCTCACCAGGGCACTTGGCATCGACGACCGGGTCATGGCCGACACCTGGGAGCTGCGTCCCGTGGTCGGGGACCGCTTCCTCCTGTGCAGCGATGGTCTGCACGGAGAGGTGAGCGACCACGAGATCACCGACGTCCTCCGATCCGGGGCCGATCCCGAAGAGGCGGCCAACGAGCTCGTGAGGCTGGCCAACGAGGCGGGAGGTCACGACAACATCACGGCGATCGTCGTGGATGTGGTCGAGGGTGAGCCACCACCATCGGACGGCGCTGGACGTGTGCTGGACGCGACGCTCGGCGAGTCGTGGGCGATCCGCGCTGCATCGGAGATGACCGCGGTGCGTCCGTCGTCGACTGCGGGCGCGGATCGTGACGGGGACGGCGATGCTCGACCCGAGGACGAGGAGGCGTCGTCGGTGTCGCGCGGCCCATCCCGAGGCGAGGGCCCGGAGGAGGCACGGGAGCTCACGGAGGGGGCCGGGACCCCGGCCGGGGTGGGCTCGGCGACCGTCTCGAGGCGCACCCGAGAAGGTGGGCCACCGAGCTTCCGGACGCTGCTGTTCGTGGTCGTGGTGCTCGGGATCCTGCTGGGTGTGATGGGGGTCGTGTTCGTCTCGGCTCGGAGCACCTACTACGTGGGATTCGAGGGTTCGGAGGTGGTGATCTTCAGGGGTCGCCCCGGCGGTGTCCTGTGGCTGGACCCGACCGTGGAGGAGAGCACCGGGATCGAGCGCGAGGAAGTTCCCGCGAGCTACCTGGACGAGCTCGAGGGGGGCAGGAGTTCGGGAGCTTCGCCGAGGCCGAGGAGTACGTGGATCGGATCCGAGCGGAGAGCGGGGGCTCTCCCGCCCGGGTCCCGGAGGACGACGCGACGGACACCACCACCTCCACCTCTACGACGGCACCCGGCGCCGAACCCGACCGACCGTGATCTCGGCTCCCCGTCGGAACACCGAGCTGGGGCTGATCCTGCTCAGCACAGCCGTGACCGGGGGCGCGTACGTGCTGGCCTCTCTCGGCTCGACGGCCTCTCTCCCGGCGAACATCGGGCCGTTCCTGTTGGTGGTGCTCGCTCTGCTCGTGGCCGCACATCTGGCCAATCGCCGCCTCGCCCCTGACGCCGACGGCACCCTGCTCCCGCTGGCAGCCATGCTTGAACGGGCTCGGGTACGTCTTCATCGCACGGCTCGACGAGCACCTGGCGGGGCTCCAGGCGACGTGGACAGCGCTGGGGATCGCCGCATACATCGGGACGCTTCTCGTGGTCCGACGGACCCGGTCGCTCGAGCGCTACCGCTACACCTTCATGTTCGCCGGCTTGGCTCTGCTGCTGCTCCCACTCGTCCCGGGGGTGGGTCGAGAGATCAACGGCGCCCGCATCTGGGTGAGCCTCGGACCGGTGAACTTCCAGCCAGGGGAGTTCGCCAAGATCGCGCTGGCGGTGTTCTTCGCGGCGTACCTGGTGGAGAAGCGGGAGCTGTTGGCGGTCACCTCCTGGAGGGTCGGCCCGTTCATGCTCCCGGACCCCAAGCACCTCGGTCCGGTGCTCCTTGCGTGGGGGGTCTCGCTGGTCGTCATGGTGATGGAGAAGGACCTCGGATCCTCCCTCCTCTTCTTCGCGCTCTTCGTGGTCATGGTGTGGGTCGCCACCGAGAGACCCGCCTACCTGTTCGTCGGCACCTCGCTGTTCGCGGTCGGTGCCTACGCCGCGTGGTGGGCCTTCGAGCACGTCCAGCAGCGGGTCACGATCTGGCTCGACCCCTGGAAGGAGGACCTGATCCGAGCCGAGGGCTTCCAGGTGGTGCAGGCCTCGTACGCCCTGGCGTTCGGAGGGTTGACGGGTACCGGGCCCGGTCTGGGCAGCCCGGATCGGATCCCGGCCGCCGAGACCGACTTCATCTTCGCGGCGATCGGCGAGGAGCTCGGCCTGGTGGGCGCGACTGCGGTCCTCGCCGCCTACCTGCTCATGGTGGGAGCCGGGCTGCGGATCGCGTCGCGGGCCGAGGATCCCTTCGACAAGCTGCTGGCGACCGGGCTGTCCGCTCTGGTGGGGATCCAGGCTTTCATCATCATGGCCGGCGTCACCCGTCTGCTCCCGCTGACAGGCGTGACGCTGCCGTTCATCTCGTACGGCGGTTCGTCACTGGTCGCCAACTACGTCCTCCTCGCCATCCTCGTGACGGATCTCGGACCAGAGCGTCACGCGCGCCGGCCGCCCCGAGCCGCGTCCGAGCAGATCCGGTCGGGGCCAGATGACTGGGGAGCTCTCGTGAACCGCCAGATCCGACGGCTCGGTGCCGGATTGATCGCGTGCTACGTGGCGCTGTTCGCGATGCTCAACTACTGGCAGGTCATCGAGGCGGACGACCTGGCCCGGAACCCCGACAACACGCGGGCGGTCGTGCGCGACTTCAACCGCCCCAGGGGCACGATCGAGACCGCCGACGGCGTGCTCCTGGCCCGCACCGTGGAGACGGAGGACGAGACCTTCCCCTACCAGCGGGAGTACTTCGAGGGGGCCCGCTACGGGCACCTGTTGGGCTGGTTCTCCTTGAACCTGGGTTCGTCCGGGCTCGAGCGGCAGTACAACGACGAGCTCTCGGGCCAGACCCTCGAGCAGGAGATCCGCTCCTTCGCCGATCTGTTCGTCGACTACGACCCGACCGGGGACGTGATCCTCTCTCTGCACGACTCGATCCAGCGCGTCGCCGAGCAGCAGCTCGGCCAACGGGAGGGTTCGGTGGTTGCGCTGGATCCTCGCAGCGGTGAGGTGCTCGCGCTCTGGAGCTACCCGTCCTACGACCCGAACCTCCTCAGCACCCACGACTTCGAGGAGGCGACGAGGGCGAGGCAGGTCATGGAGGAGCTGCCCGGTGATCCCCTCAGGGCCCACACCTACCAGGAGCGCTACTTCCCGGGCTCGACGTTCAAGGTCGTCACGGCAGCCGCCGGACTCGACAGCGGGCGGGTCAGCCCCGACACGCCGTCCTACCCGGTGACGACCGGGTACGTCCCACCCCTCACCAGCATCCCGGTGACGAACTTCGGTGGGCAGGCGTGTGGAGGCACCCTCTTCCCGATCCTCCAGCAGTCCTGCAACACGGCCTTCGCCGAGATGGCGGCCGAGACCCTCGGCCCGGAGATCATGGTGGACGGCGCCGAGCGCTTCGGCTTCAACGACACCCCACCGATCGACCTGCCCGGTGCGGTTCGCTCCGTCTTCCCCACCGACTACGAGCAGAACACCCCGGCCCTTGCCCAGGCGGGGATCGGTCAGTACGACGTCCAGGCGACCCCGCTCCAGATGGCCTTGGCCGCAGCAGCCGTCGCGAACGGTGGCGAGATCATGACACCCACGGTGATGGGGGAGATCCGCGACAGCGAGGGCCGGGTGCTCGAGGAGGCCGAGTCCGAGGTGTGGCGGAGGGCGCTCGAGCCCGACGATGCAGCAGTGATGCGCGACGCGATGGTCTCGGTGGTCGAGTCGGGGACCGCTTCGGGGATGGCGATCCCGGGGATGGAGGTGGGGGGAAGACCGGGACCGCGCAGCTCGGCGCCGACACCGAAGACACCCATGCCTGGATCATCGGCTTCGCCGGGCCGCCGGGGGAGGTGCCGTGGGTGGCGGTCGCCGTGTTCGTCAAAGCCCAGCCGGGTGCCGGGACCCAGACCGGGGGCACCGTCGCGGCACCGATCGCCAGGGCGGTGCTCGAGGCCGCGCTCGCCGTGGTGAGCTCCACCGTCGGCGACGATGCCGACTCCCCGGTCACCACCTCGTCCAGCACCGTCCCGACCACGGCTCTCACCCCTCCTTCGAGCGCTGCGGTCCCTGCCGCCCCCTCCACCGCGGCACCCCCCCCGACCGCCGGCACGGTGCCCACCATCTCGGCGACCACCGCGGCACCGCCCACGACCGGGGCACCGCCGGCGACCGGCGGAGGACCCTGAGACCGCGTCCTTGCGGGGTCGGCAAGTCGGGTGTGGTCCGCCGATCGGGAGGCGGGGTGTTCCGCAGCGCGGGCCCTCCCCCCCTACCATGAGCCGGAATGTCCGACTCGGGATCCTCTGACGAGCGACCGCCTTCCGGTGGTGAAGGGCCGCACCGACGACGTCGGCGCCCGGCCACGCGACGTAGCCGCGGAGGCAACCACCGGTCAGGGCACCGCCGGGGAGGAGGACGAGGGGAGCCGCGATCCCGACGACGTCGAGGTGTACGGCGGGCGGTACGAGATCGAGGGGCTCATCGCTCGTGGGGGGATGGCCGAGGTCTATCGGGGCCGCGACCGCCAGCTCGACCGTCCCGTCGCGGTGAAGGTCCTCTCCGCTGAGCTGAGCCGTGATGCGTCGTTCGTCGAGCGGTTCCGGCGAGAGGCCCGGCAGGTGGCCAACCTGAGCCATCCCAACATCGTCGAGGTGTACGACTGGGGTGAGCGTGAAGGCACCTACTACATCGTCATGGCGTACGTGGAGGGCCGAACCCTCGGGGACGTGCTCCGCAGGGAGGGCCCACTGCATCCCGACCGCGCTGCCGAGGTCGCGATCGAGATCACGGCAGCGCTGGGCTTCGCCCACCGCAACGGCGTCATCCACCGCGACATCAAGCCGGGGAACGTGCTGCTCACGCCGACCGGCGGGGTTCAGGTGGCGGACTTCGGGATCGCCCGGGATGCGACCGATCGCGGTGGAGACCTCACGCAGGCGGGTTCCGTCATCGGCACCGCTGCCTACCTCTCGCCGGAGCAGGCCCAGGCCCTCCCGATCGATCCCCGCAGCGACCTCTACTCACTGGGATGTGTGCTGTACGAGGCGCTGACCGGTCAACCCCCGTTCACCGGCCCCACGCCGGTCTCCGTCGCCTACCGACACGTCCAGGAGCAGGCGTCGCCGCCGAGCGCGCTGGCCGAGAAGGTGCCCCCGGGGCTCGACGCGATCTGCCTGAAGCTCTTGGCCAAGGACCCTGCGGACCGCTACTCGTCGGCCGAGGATGCCCGTGCCGACCTCCGGCGCTTCAGGGAGGGGAAGCCGGTGCTGGCCGGACCGGTACCTGCCGTCGGAGGTGATGGCGGCGACGAGGAGCTCGAGGACGGGATCGAGGTGGACGAGCCCCCGAGGCGGGTGGGAGTTCTCGTGTTCTCCCTCGTGCTCCTCCTGCTGGTTCTGGCGGGTCTGTTGGCGTTGCTGGTCGACAGCCTCACCTCCGACGAGGTGGCCGCGGGAAGTGCCGTGGTGCCCGATGTGGTGGAGCTGGAGGTCGGCGAGGCCCGCGACCTCCTCTCGGAAGCCGGGTTCATCCCGCTCACCGCGTTCGAGGAGAACGACGACTACCCCGAGGACGTCGTCTTCGGCCAGGAGCCACCGTCCGGGACCAAGCTGGAGCTCGGCTCGGAGGTCGTGCTGAAGGTGAGCTCCGGTGGGAGCACGGTCCCCGTCCCGGAGGTCGTCGGCCTCCAGTCGACGGCCGCGAGGGCACATCTGGAGAGCACCGGCTTCGTGGTCGAGGAGGTGAAGGAGTTCCACGAGGTGGCCGCGATAGGTGAGGTGATCCGTCAGGATCCTGCGGCGCGACAGGACGTACCGGTCGGATCGCTCGTCACCCTCACCGTCTCCAAGGGCCCCAAGCCGATAGAGATCCCTGACCTGAAGAACAAGTCGGAGCTCGAGGCCGCCAACGCGCTCGGAAACCTGGGGTTCGAGGTGGTGTTCTTCGAGGAGGAGTCGGAGGAGGTCGAGGAGGGGAAGGTGGTCCGCACCGATCCACCTGCGGGGGAGAAGCTCCCGCCGGGCTCAACGGTCACCGTCATCCTCTCCACGGGGAAGTTCATCCTCATGCCGGACGTCGTGGGACTACCCAGCGAGCAGGCCATCACGGTGATCCGTACCGAGGGACTCCAGCCGTCTCTGGAGACGCAGCTCCTGCCGACGGGCCACCCCGACGACGGGAAGGTGGTGGCCCAGCTCCCGGTCCCCAACGAGAAGGTGCTGAAGGGAGCGGTGGTGATCCTCCGGGTGGGCTTCGCACCCCCCGAGTCGTCCACCACCTCCCGGCCGCCCACCATCGACGTCTTCAAGCTCACACCCGGCGAGATCGACACGGGTGGCGATCGCATCCCGGTGCTCTCGTGGGCGACGTCGGGCGGCGACTCCGTGCGCATCGAGGGGCCGTCAGGCGAGGTGATCTCGCAGTCCCGCTCCGACGCGCTCGAGGTGTGTCCGGGAGCCCAGTCGGGTGGTAGCTGCAACGTCCCGTTCGCCAACCAGTACACGTACACCTTGAAGATCTTCGTGAACGGTCAGGTGGTTGCGCAGCGGGCCATCACCCTTCGGGTGAGCTGAACGCAACTCCCGGACGAGCGGCCGGGGAAGGCGGTCGCTGTCAGCCGCTGGGAACGGTGACCCGCTCCAGGAAGTTGCGGAGCAGGTCGTGCCCGCAGGCGGTGAGGATCGATTCGGGGTGGAACTGGACTCCTTCCACGTCCAGCTCGCGGTGTCGTAGCCCCATGACGACGCCGTCGTCGGTCTCGGCGGTGATCTCGAGCACGTCGGGCACGGAGCCACGGTCGACGACCAGGGAGTGGTAGCGGGTGGCCTCGAGTGGGCTGGGGAGGCCGGTGAAGATGCCGGTTCCGTTGTGGTGGACGAGCGAGGTCTTCCCGTGCATGACCGTCGGCGCACGCACGATGCGTCCACCGTAGATCTGCCCGATGCACTGGTGCCCCAGGCAGACCCCCAGAACCGGTCGCGAGCCGGCGAAGTGCCGGATCACCGCAGTTTGAGAGCCCCGCATCCTCGGGCCGTCCGGGTCCGGGGCTGATCAGGACCGCATCCGGTCGGAGCTCCACGATCTGATCGAGGCTCAGCGCATCGTGGCGGTGCACCACGGGCTCGGCTCCGAGCTGGCCCAGGTACTGGACGAGGTTGTAGACGAACGAGTCGTAGTTGTCGATCACGAGCACGCGCGGGCCCATCGGTGCGAAGGGTACCGGTGCCCCGGGCGGTGGTCCGCATCAGTTCGCCAGGGCTAACCTCGTGCGCCGATGGCTCGACCACCGAAGCGCAAGGTGCCCGGGGGTGGGGATCCCCGATCCGGTTCGTCCCGCCGGGTCACCCCGCCGGCCTCGACGCGGTACACGCCGCCGGTTCCGGCCGAGGTGAAGCACAGCCCCAGCTGGGTCCCGGTCCTCATGTTCCTGCTGCTCGGTCTGGGCCTCCTGGTGATCCCGCTCAACTACCTGGGCCTGCTCCCCGGTTCCACGAGCAACTGGTACCTGCTCGGTGGGCTCGGGCTGATCCTGGCGGGCATCATCACCGCGACCCAGTGGCACTGAGCTGAGCCTCGAGCCAACCGTCGGTTCGGAGCACGGGAGACCTGGCGGCTGAACCGTCGGTTCAGAGCACGGGAGACCTGGCGCCTGAACCGTCGGTTCAGAAGGTGGGAAGATTGGCGGCTGAACCGTCGGTTCAGAGCACGGGAAACCTGGCGCCTGGGCCGGAAGTTCGTCAACGGAGCGTTGACGTCAGGTGACGGACAAGTTACGCCTGTGTGATTCTCCCCAGGGCAGTCCCCAGGCTGTGGAGACCGAGCACAGCCGGTGGCGATACTCCCGGGAGGGCGACGGCACCCGGCCGTTACGATGACGCCGCCCTACGGAACTGGAGCCCGGAGTGTTCGAACGGATCGAAGCCGCCCCCCCCGACCCGATCCTCGGGCTGTCGGAGCAGTTCCGCACCGATCCACGACCCGGGAAGCTCGACCTGACGGCGGGCGTGTACCGGGACGAGGCAGGTGCCACACCCGTCTTCGACTGCGTGAAGGAGGCGGAGCTGCGCTACCTCGACTCCGAGGTGACGAAGGCCTACCACCCGATCGCGGGCCCGGACGCCTTCGGCGCCCAAGTGGAGGGGCTGGTGTTCGGGGCTTCCGGCGTCGAGGGAGGGCGCCTACGCACGAGCCAGACGCCGGGTGGCACGGGGGCCCTCGCGGTGGTCGCCAGGCTCCTCGCATCCACCCTCGGTCCTCGCCGGGTCTGGCTCCCGGAGCCGACCTGGGCGAACCACGACCCACTCTTCCACGCGGCCGGCCACGAGCTCGCGAGGTACCGCTACTACAGCTTCGAAGGCCGGCGCCTCGACCCCGGAGCCATGTTCGCCGACCTCTCCGGGGCGGAGCCCGGGGACGCCGTGCTCGTCCACGGCTGCTGTCACAACCCGACCGGGCGCGACCTCGGGTCCGACCAGTGGCGCGAGCTGGCGGACCTGCTGGCCGAACGTGACCTGGTCGGCATCGTGGACTTCGCCTACCTGGGCATGGCCCGCGGAGTTGTCGAGGACACGGAGTTCCTGTCGCCACTGGCTGCCGGCGGTGCCGATCTTCTCGTCGGCGTCAGCTTCTCCAAGAACATGGGGCTCTACCGCGAACGGGTCGGGGCGCTCACCGTCGTCGGTCGGGACTCCGGGGTGGCCGAGGCCGTGCAGAGCAACGTGAAGCGGGCTGTGCGCACGTTGTACTCGAACCCACCGTCCTTCGGTGGCTCGGTTGCAGCCACCGTGCTGGCCGATCCCGGCCTGCGGTCCCGGTGGCAGATCGAGCTCACCGGACTGCGCGATCGGCTGAACTCCGTCAGGCGGGCGCTGGCGGAGGCGGTCGCCGTCGCGGGGCTCGAGGGCTTCGAGGGGATCGACGACGAGTACGGCATGTTCACCCTCACCGGTGCCAGCGATGCGCAGGTGCGGTGGCTTCGCGAGGAGCGCGCGATGTACCTGGTGAGCGGTGGCCGGGCGAACATCGCCGGACTGACGGACGCCACGATCCCGCACTTCGTCGAGGCCCTGAGGGACGCACGCGAGCACGCTCCGGCCTGAGCCTGCCTGGGGGTCCGGCCAACGGGAGTGGTGGAGCACCGCGGCCCGACCTGCTGACCCTCATTCCAGCGGGGTGACCAGCTCCATCTCCTCCATGCAGTGCCGGGGCGGGTCGGGGCTCTCGGTGGGGGCGACCCTCATCTGCACCTCCGTCCCGCACAGGGCGCAGCGGTAGGTGGCCCTGACCTGGCGGAGCTCCCCGGGGGGAGGCGGCTCGGGGGCCGGGGTGGTGAGCACCCGCAGCATGCCCAGGCCGATTCGGAAGATCAGGTACGCGGCTGCGATCGCGACCGCGATCTTCAGGAGGAGCACTCCCGCACGCTACCGGGGGTACGCGTCCCGGGAACCGGGACGTCGGGTGCCGCTCGAGCGACCGATCAGCCGAGGCGCTCGATGATCGTGGCGTTGGCCATCCCACCGCCCTCGCACATCGTCAGCAGGCCGTACCGCCCATCGGAGCGCTCCAGCTCGTTGAGCAACGTGGCCATGAGCTTGGCACCCGAGCAGCCCAGCGGGTGTCCCAGGGCGATGGCCCCTCCGTTCACGTTCACGCGGTCCATGTCGGGGTGGAGCTCCTTCTCCCACGCGAGCACGACCGAGGCGAAGGCCTCGTTGATCTCGACGAGGTCGATGTCCCCGATCTGCATCCCCGCCCTCTCCAGCACCTTCGCGGTGGCCGGGATCGGGCCGGTGAGCATCGTGATGGGATCGACGCCGGCGACGGCGAACGCGTGGAACCGGGCCCTCGGCGTGTACCCGAGCTGGCTCGCCCTCTCCTCGCTCATGATGAGCAGCGCGGATGCTCCATCGGTGATCTGGGAGGAGTTCGCGGCCGTCACCTTGCCGTCGGGCTTGAAGGCCGGCTTCAGCTGCCCCAGCGACTCCATCGACGACTCCCGGATGCCCTCGTCGGCGGAGACCATCCCCGTGCCCTCGATGACGTCGCCACTCTCCTTGTCGCGCCGGATCTCGCTCACGGGCACGATCTCGTTGTCGAACCGACCTTCGTCGCGTGCCTGGGCCGCGAGCTGCTGGCTGCGGAGCCCGAAGGCGTCGAGATCGTCACGGGAGAGATCCCACTTGTCGGCGATCATCTCGGCCGAGATCCCCTGCGGAACCAGTCCCCCCTGATCGGCGTAGCGCATGCCCACGAGCGGTCCGAAGGGCATGCCGACGTTCGTGCCGATCGAAGCCCCCATCGGGACCTGGCTCATCACCTCGACACCGGCTGCGACCACCACGTCGTACGCGCCGGCCATCACCCCCTGGGCCGCGAAGTGCCCGGCCTGCTGCGAAGAGCCGCACTGGCGGTCCACGGTGGTGGCAGGAACCTCCTCGGGCCAGCCGGCTGCGAGCACCGCGTTCCGCCCGATGTTGAGCGCCTGGGCCCCCACCTGGGACACGCAGCCCATGATCACGTCCTCCACCATCGCGGGATCGAGGTCGTTGCGCTCCTGGAGAGCCTTGAGGCACTGGGCTGCGAGGTCTGCCGGGTGCCAGCCCGAGAGACCGCCGTTGCGCTTCCCTCCCGGCGTCCGGACTGCGTCGACGATCACTGCAGTGGGCATCTCTTCTCCTCCTTGGTGGCCAGGGGCACCGGCCTCGAGTCATCGAGCTCCCGGGCCGGCTGTCGGAAGGACCGCGGACCGGGGTGAACGGGCAACTAGACCGAGCGGTCAAGATTCTGCTGCCTCCGCTCGCACCGGTCAATCCCGGCGGGCGAGCAGATCGATATTGGATCGGGTACAACGGGTGGCACTTCCCAGGGGACGTCGAACGGGTCCCCCCGGGCCGAACCCAGCAGACCGGAAGGCAGGATCGATGGACCAGCTCAGCGGCGCAGAGATCGACCGGGCCGTCCAGGGCCAGACCGTCCCGAGGGCGTTCCTGCGGACCGTTGCGGAGCACGGCGACCTGGTCGCACTCCGGTGGCAGGAAGAGGACGAGTCGTGGGGAGAGTGGACCTTCCGGGAGTACGCAGCGCTGGTGGCCCGCGCCGTCACCGGGCTCCACCAGCACGGCGTGGGGTCCGGTGACCGCATGGTCCTCATGATGAGGAACATCCCCGCGTTCCACGTCCTGGACATGGCCGCCTACTTCGTGGGTGCCACGCCCATCTCCATCTACAACTCCTCGTCCCCGGAGCAGGTCGAGTACCTCGCAGCACACTGCGAGGCCAAGTTCGGACTGGTCGAGGACATGGGCTTCCTCGACCGGTTCCTGAAGGTGCGGAGCGGGCTCCCCGATCTGAAGAGCCTCGGCGTCCTCCACGATCCGGACGGGCTGCGTCCCGACGACGTCTTCCTGCTCGAGGAGTTCCTCGACGACTCCCCATCGGACCTCGAGGCCGGCGCGCAGATCCCCCGACCGGAGGACCTGGCGACCATGATCTACACCTCGGGCACGACAGGCCCCCCCAAGGGCGTGATGCTCTCCCACCGCAACCTGGCCTGGACGGTCGAGAGCCTCCGCAGGACCGTGGCCCAGCACCCTGCGTTCGACGGCTTCGCGGGCAAGCGGCTGGTCTCCTACCTGCCGATGGCCCACATCGCGGAGCGCATGGTGAGCCACTACCAGCAGGCGTTCCTCGGATACGAGGTCACGTGCTGTCCCGATCCCGGGCAGGTGGCCGCCTACTTCAGGCACGCGAGGCCCAACCTGGTGTTCGGGGTTCCGCGCGTGTGGGAGAAGGTCCACGCCGGAGTCGTCGCAGCGCTCGCCGACGATCCCGAGAAGAGGGAGAAGTTCGAGGAGGCCGTGGCCGCGGCGACGCCCCTGGTGGAGAAGAGGGACTGGGGCACGATCACCGACGAGGAGCAGGCGACCCTCGACTTCCTCGACGAGGTCGCGTTCCGAGGGGTGCGCGAGACGCTCGGTCTCGATCAGTGCCAGCTGGCCATCACGGGTGCTGCCCCGATCCCGGCTGATCTGCTGAGGTGGTACAGGGCGATCGGCGTCGAGCTGACCGAGATCTACGGCATGTCCGAGTCGAGCGGACCCATGACCTGGACCGCCGTCCGGGTCAAGCCGGGCACCGTGGGTCCCGCGATCCCGGGCTGCGAGGTGGAGCTCGCCGAGGACGGCGAGATCGTCTGTCGTGGCGGCAACGTCTTCCAGGGCTACTTCAAGAGCGAGGACAAGACCGCGGAGGCTCTCGATCCCGACGGATGGCTCCACTCGGGGGACATCGGCACCGTCGACGATGACGGCTACTTCTCGGTCGTGGACCGCAAGAAGGAGCTCATCATCACGGCCGGCGGGAAGAACATCAGCCCGGCGAACCTCGAGGTGAGCCTGAAGCTCATCGACCTCGTCGGCCAGGCGTGTGCGATCGGTGATCGGCGCCCGTTCGTGTCGGCACTCCTGGTGCTGGATCCGGACGTGGCACCGCAGTGGGCCCGCCAGCAGGGGATCGAGTTCACGGACCTGGCCGACCTGGCCACGAAGCCCGAGGTGCGCGCCGAGATCGAACGGCAGCTCCCGGAGGTGATGTCGGAGTTCAACCAGGCGGAGCGGGTGAAGCGGTTCCAGATCGTCGGAGAGGAGTGGCTCCCCGACTCCGAGGTGCTCACCCCGACCTCGAAGCTGAAGCGACGCGGGATCCGCGAGCGCTACGCAGCCGAGATCGAGGCGATGTACGCCTGAGTCGCGGTGCTGCCTGCCCCGGCTCCAGCGGCGAGGTCGACGGGAGCACCGGCTCCCCGCATCCCGGAGGAGGGGTGGCGGGCACGCTGTCCTCCGGTTTCGACGAACTAGCGTGTTCTGGATGCCCAACGTCCCGGCTGTCACCGCGGACCAGATGCGTGAGATCGAGCGCATCATCGTGGGAGACCTCCGGATCGAGCCCGTGCAGATCGCCGAGAACGTCGGTCGGGACCTGGCACAGCTCGCGTGGGACAAGTGGGGTCCCCGCCGCGTGGTGGTGGCGGCCGGCCCGGGCAGCAACGGCGCGGGAGGCCTCGTAGCGGCTCGGCACCTGGCGAGCCGCGGCATCGAGGTGGCGGTGCTCCTCTCCCGTGATCCGGACGAGCTGGGCCCGGTGGCCGCGCACGGCTTCGACGTGGCGCAGCGCATGGGCCTCGCCTGGGTGAGCGAGATCGGCGAGGCCGATCTCCTCGTGGATGCGCTGGTGGGCTATGGCCTGCGGGGAGCGCCGGTGGGGAGGGCCGCGGAGCTGATCCGCCAGCTCAACTCCGACCAGGCTCCCGTGCTATCGCTCGACACCCCCAGCGGGCTGGACGTCACCACGGGCGTGGCGCTCGATCCCTGTGTCAGGGCGGACGCCACGATGGCCCTGGCGCTGCCCAAGGTGGGGCTGCTGGATGCTGCCGAGACAGGTGATCTCTACCTCGCCGACATCTCGATCCCGCCGTCGGTCTTCGAGCGGATCGGCCTGGAGGTCCCTGCCGACCTCTTCGCCACCGGCGCGGTGATACCACTCGAGCAGCCCGGGTCCTGAGATCCGACGGTTGCGACGGGGTGCTGGCTGAGCAACTCCTCGATCCTCACGGGCGTAGTCGCGGCCCGGGCTCCGCGACCACCGATGTCCAGGACACCCCGGCTCCACCTCCGGGAGGTGCCGGTGCCGCGGTCACGACCGCCGGCCACGAAGTCGCTTGTCGACGGCTACCACTGCGCTGGCAGCCAGCCCGATCGCGAAGATGCGGAGCCAGGCGTCACCGCCGATCGGGGCGGTGTGGAACATGCTGTTCATGACCGGTACGTAGGTCAGCGCGAGCTGGCCTGCGGTCTGCACCGCCACGCCGCCGAGGATCCACCGGTTGGAGAACACGCCGACCTTCCACATCGAGTGGGTGAGCGATCGGCAGGAGAAGAGGTAGAAGGCCTCGACCACCACGAACACGTTGACGGCCGCGGTGCGGGCCTCGGCGACGCTCGCCCCGTTGGCGAGCTCCCACTCGAACAGCCACCACGACCCACCGACGAGAAGTGCCGAGACGAGGCCGATCCGGGCGATCAGCGCGCCGGTGAGCAGCTGCTGACGGGGATCGCGGGGAGGTCGCTGCATGATCTCGCGTTCCCTGGGTTCGAACGCCAGCATCAGGCCGAGCGCGACGGCGGTCGTCATGTTGATCCAGAGGATCTGAACCGGGACGATCGGGAGTGTGGCGCCGAGGAGGATCGCGACGAGGATGACGAATCCCTCCCCCATGTTCGTGGGGAGGGTCCAGACGATGAACTTGGTGAGGTTGTCGAACACGCCGCGGCCTTCTTCGACGGCGGCTTCGATGGTGGCGAAGTCGTCATCGGTGAGCACCATGTCGGCAGCCTCCTTTGCCACCTCGGTTCCGCTCTGTCCCATGGCGACACCGATGTCGGCCTGTTGGAGGGCCGGCGCGTCGTTGACGCCGTCGCCGGTCATGGCGACCACGTGATGGCGGGACTGGAGTCCCTCGACGAGGCGCAGCTTCTGTTCGGGTGGACACGCGTGCGAACACTGACGCGCGCTCCACCGCGTCGGGGAGCTCGCTCGGGTCCAACTCGGCGAGCTCGATGCCGGTCAGCACCTCGTGATCCCCGTCGTCGGTGATGATCCCGAGCTTCTCGGCGATGGCGGCGGCGGTGGTCGCGTGATCCCCCGTGATCATCTTCACGTCGATCCCCGCTGTGTGGCAGGCCGCGATGGCCGCGATGGCCGCCTGCCTCGGTGGGTCGAGCATCGCCTGGAGGCCGGTGAGCGTGAGCCTGCCGGGGAGGGAGTCGGCCGTGAAGTCATCGCCGGGATCGGCCTCCGCCCGTGCGAACGCCAGGACTCGCAGACCTTCAACGGCGAGCCGATCTGCTGCCGCCAGGACCTGCTCGCGATCGATCGCAGAGGTGCTCCCGTCAGCCCGCATCTGGGTTGGGCACAGCTCGACGATCCGTTCGACCGCGCCCTTCGCGAACACCAGTTGTCGACCGGCGTCGTCCTGGTTCAGCGTCGCCATGTACTTGCGATCCGAGCTGAACGGGATGGCGGTCATCCGGGGCAGTGAACGCTTGGAGACATCGGGATCGAGCCCGGCCTTGGAGGCGAGCGTCAGCAGTGCACCCTCGGTCGGGTCACCCGCCACCGACCAGACGCCGTCCTCGCTCGTGAGTCGAGCGTCGTTGCACGCAACTCCACCCAGAACCGTCCACATGAGCGACGCGCTCGCCTCCGAGGTGGCATCCGTCCCCGCCGCATCCCGGAGCGCCCCTTCGGGCCTGTATCCGGAGCCCGTCACCTCGAACGTCTCGTCGGCGGTCCAGACCACCCGGACGGTCATCTGGTTCTCGGTCAGGGTCCCGGTCTTGTCGGAGCACACCACGGTCGTGCTGCCGAGGGTCTCGACGGCCGGCATCCGCCGGATCACCGCTCTCCGGCGGGCCATGCGGTTCACGCCTATCGCCAGCGTGACCGTGACGGCAGCCGGCAGACCTTCGGGGATCGCGCCCACCGCCAGTGCCACGGCCGCCGTGAACATCTCGTCGGCGTTCTCCCCGCGGAGCACGCCGGCTGCGAAGGTGACCCCGGCGAGCGCCAGGATCACGACGGTGAGGATCTTGCTGAACCGAGCGAGCTTCCGTGTCAGCGGGGTGTCGAGATCGTCGGCGGTGCCCACCAGCCTGTGGATTTCACCCAGCTCGGTGCCGCTGCCCGTGGCGACGGCGACCCCCACCCCTGTCCCGTGTGTGACCAGGGTGCCCGAGTAGACCATGTTGTGACGGTCCGCGACCGGCGTGGACACGGGTAGTGCCACCTCGTCCTTCGCCACCGGCACCGACTCCCCGGTCAGCGCGGACTCGTCCACCTGGAGCTCCGCCAGCTCCACGAGTCGCAGGTCCACCGGAACCTTGTCCCCTGCCTCCACGAGGACGACATCTCCGGGAACGAGGTCCTCGGAAGGCACCGTCCGCTGGCTGCCGTCACGACGGACCCGCGCCTCGGTTCGGATCATCGATCGCAGTGCGTCCAGGGCGGCCTCCGCCTTGGATTCCTGGATGAAGCCCACGATCGCGTTGATCAGCACCACACCGAACACCACGGCCGAGTCGACGGTCTCGCCGAGCAGCAGCATCACGGCGGAGGCGGCCAGCAGGATGTAGATCAGCGGGTGGTGGAACTGGCGGGCGAACCTGACCAGCGGCCCGGCAGAGCGTCCGGCCGGGAGGACGTTGTGCCCGTACCGAGCGAGTCGGGATGCTGCTTCGTGGGCGGTGAGGCCGGACTCGACGTCCGTACCCAGGAGCAGCACCACCTCATGGGCCGGAACGGAGTGGTGAGCGTCGCCTCCAGGGGCGATCCCCGAGGGGGCTGCGGTGGGCGGGAGGCTGGTCATGATCCGATCCTGGTCGCGGGTGAGCTGCACCTCGCCGACCAGACTTCCCGGCACACCTGAACCACACGCTACCGGCGATCGCCCAGATCCGACGGGTGGTGTCAGAAGGGGAGCGGTCTGGGCTGGCCTTGGCAGCCCTGGGCCCGGCGCGAAGCGGGCGAGGCACCCGGTTCTCCGAGGCTGGAGTCCGGTTCTGGCCCCTTGGGGAGAAAGGCCTACACCTCTGGCCGTGGTCTGCCGATCATCTGGGTCGTACGAACCATCCAGACCACAGTTGCCACGCGGTTGTGAGGAGGACGACCATGGCAGGGAACGCATCCTGCGCCCCCGGAACCCTGGCGGTGAGCTCCATGGCGGGAGAACTCGTAGAGGCTGTTGTCGAGCGCATCGAGGACGGCATCGCTGTCGTTCTCGTCGGCGAGGAAGAGGAGGAGTGGGACTTCCCCGCCCACCTCCTGCCACCGGAGGCCGAGGAGGGCATGATCCTGTTGTTGGAGAAGGGCGAGCAGCACTTCGAGGTCGTCGGCATCGGACGAAGCCGGGTCGACCTCGAAGCACGGCTCATGAGGCCGCTGAGCCGTCGCCGGCCCATCATCCTCCCCCTCCCCCAGCGCTCAGGACCGAAGGTGCCTCCGCCGGACGTCAGGCCGACCGACAGGCCGAGCCGGATGAACCGAGACCTCGGCCACTAGCCACGTGGATCGACGCGGCCCCCTCGGGGTGCCTGCTGTCAGCTCTCGCTGACCCCATCGCGCCCGAGCGGCCGCGAGACCGAGTTGAGGACGGTCTTGGCGAAGTCTCGCTGGGCCTGGAGGATCCGCTCGGTGAGGTCGAACGCGTTGTCGATGAGCCGGTCGATCTGCTCGCGGTCTCCGGGAGTCAGCTCACTCGCTCCGTCCACGAAGTTGCGGCTCGCGTCGATGATCACCTCTTGGCTCCGCCTGACCATGTCGAAGATCTGGTCTTCGAGGGGTTTGCCGGCGTGCTCGCTGCGCTCCTCGGGCATGGCTACTCCTGGTGGGATCGGGGTTCCACAAGGATAGACAGCGATCGGCTCCTGCTCTAGCGGGCCGCATCGGGGGTTGATCGTCCCAGCGGGTTCCCGGCGATCGCAGCAGGTGTGAGAATCGGGGCGTGACCGACCTCAGCCTCCCGCCGAACGGTGAGGTCTTCGTACCCGACGGGACCGACATCGCCACGGCGCTGTCGAGGACGACCCACGCGGCGGTGGTCGCCCACCCCGACGATGCGGAGATCATCGGGCTACCGGGGGTGGGCGCCTGCGTGGGCAAGGGTGACACCTGGTTCACCGCCGTGGTCTGCACGGACGGTGCAGGGAGCGTTCGCAACGGACCGATCGCCGGGCTATCGGCCGAGGAGGTCGTGTCCATCCGTCGTGCCGAGCAGCGTCGGGCCGCGGAGGTCGGAGGGTACTCGGCGGCGGTCCAGATCGGTCGGAGCAGTCTGGCCGTTCGCGCCGAGCGAGCGGGACTGGCGGAGGACCTGCGGCAGGTGCTGGCCGCTGTCCGTCCGGAGGTCCTGTTCACCCACAACCCGGCTGACAAGCATCCGACCCATGTGGCGGTGGCGACGGCGGTCGTGGAGGTCGTCGGGACCATGGACCCCGACGAGCGGCCGGGCTCCGTGTACGGCGTGGAGGGATGGGGAGATCTGGACTGGCTGGCGGACGACGAGAAGGTCCGGTTCGACGTCTCGGCGCACGCCGACCTGGCACGAGAGCTGATGGCGTGCTTCGGGAGCCAGATCGCGGGGGGCAAGCGCTACGACCTGGCCCTGGAGGGTCGAAGGAGAGCGAACGCGACCCTGTTCGATCCGTACAGCCCGGACGCGGCCACCGACGTGGTCGTAGCCATGGATCTAGGCCCGGTGGTCGACGGTGGCATCGACCTGGGGACCTTCCTGGAGCGGAAGATCCGGGACTTCCGCAGGCAGGTCATCGGCCGGATCTGAGCGTCGGCCCGGTCGGGAGCGGTCCAGGCGATCACAGTCGCGGCCCGGTTCGGCAAGGGAGAAGCCGCTCCGCAGTGCGCCCACCGGGTCAAAGCTGCGAAGATCCAGGCGTGACGAAGCCGGACCCCTTCTCGATCATCCCGTCGATGCTCCTCGACGCAGGAGTCATCCGTGACATGGCCGATGCGCTGGACGGTCGCTGGAACCCCGACCGGGAACCCGATCCGGTGGAGCGCGAGAACCTGTTGGCGGCGGCTCGTCTGCGCCTGTACGGGGAGCGCGACCGCTGCGGCTGGTATCTGGTCACCTACCGCGAGGCCCGGACCGCGGGTCTGACCCGGGGGGACGCCAACTGGAGCGTCGGCTTCGTCCCCGACATCGCCAAGTTCGACGACGCGCCCTCACGCGACGACGTCGACGCTCTGGTGAGGATGTACGTGGACAGTGGGATCGAGCCGGAGCTGGCGGTGGGTCTGGCGTACGCGGTGCTGTACGAACCGGTGCAGGCCATCGTGACCACCCAGCCGCGCCTGCTGCGTCACGGACGCGAGTTCGATCTCCCCGAGCGTCTGCTGGTCTTCAACGCCTCGGAGGCGTTCGCGGAGCTCGGCATCACCAAGGGCGAGGAGCCTGGCGTCCATCTGCCCGCGGACTCCCCGCTCTCCTCGGTCGAGCCCTGGTGGATCCCCTGACACGATCGATCCGCGGCAAGGTGGCGATAGCCGGGGTCATCGATGACGCTTCACCGACCGGCATCCTGGATCGCTCCGGTCGTGAGCTGGAGGCGGCCATGGTCATCGGCGCACTCGATGACGCAGGCCTGGCTCTCGCCGATGTGGACGGGCTCTGCTACGGGGGCTTCTCGCCGATGGCGCCCCTCGGTCTTGCGGAGTACCTGGGGATCCACCCACGGTTCGTGGACGGCACGATGGTGGGTGGATCCAGCTACGAGGTGCATGCCGAGCACGCGGCGGCTGCCATCGCTGCCGGTGTCTGTGACGTGGTGGTCAGCGTCTACGCGTCGACGCCACGGGGTGATCGCAAGCACGGGCGGGGTGGTGGGTTCGGTGGGAGGCGGCCACAGATGGGGTACGACCCCATGCTCGAGTGGGAGCTCCCCTTCGGCCTGAACATGCCGATGGGCGCGTACGCCCTGGCGGCGAGTCGGCACATGTACGAGTTCGGGACCACGCCGGAGCAGCTCGCGCAGATCGCCGTGAGCACCCGTGAGTGGGCGACGATGAACCCTCGGGCCCGGTATCGGGAACCGCTCACCATCGAAGAGGTGCTCGGCTCTCCGTACGTCGCCAGCCCTCTGCACAAGCTCGACTGCTGCCTGGTGACCGATGGCGCCGGTGCGTTCGTGATGACCTCGGCGGAGCGGGCGCGGGACCTGCGCAAGCCACCGGTGCACCTGTTGGGGGCCGCCACGGCCACCGACCACTCGATGATCAGCCAGATGCCCGACCTGACAACCACCGCCACCACGATCTGTGGGCCCAGGGCGTTCGAGATGGCGTGCATCCGCCACGACGACGTCGACCTGCTGATGGGGTACGACTCGTTCACGATCACCCAGCTCCTCCACGTCGAGGACCTTGGATTCTGTGCGAAGGGGGAAGGGGGGCCGTTCGCGGCCGACGGCAGGCTCGGTCCTGGCGGCTCGCTTCCCACCAACACGAACGGGGGCGGGCTGAGCTTCACCCACCCGGGCCAGTACGGCATGTTCCTCATCGTCGAGGCGGTGCGCCAACTTCGCGGCGAGGCCGGCGATCGCCAGCTGGACGACCCCCGGGTCGCTGTCTGCCATGGCTCGGGGGGCGTGTTGTCGGCCATGTCGACGCTCGTGCTCGGAACCGCCGAGACCGTCTGAGCGCACCCTCCGCCCACCACCTCCGAGGCGATCCCGTCGGCCGCGCTCGGTTCGTGGGACGCCGCCGGAGCGAGGCGTTCGACGAGTGACCCACGCAGTGACAGTCAGCGCTGCGTGACAGGTGAGGCCCCTGTAGTGTTCTGCCGCTCTCGACCGCAGCTCGTCGTGGAGGAGGTGCGCGGTGGACCAGGACTCCCCTGTTCTCTACGAGGAGCGCGACACGGTCGCGCTCGTCACACTGAACCGACCCGACAAGCTGAACACGCTCAACGAGGCGATGATCGCCGGGATCGCGGAGGCCATCGACCGTGCCGCAGGCTCGGCGGATGTGAGGTCAGTGGTGCTGCGGGGTGCAGGCAGGGCGTTCACCGCCGGCTACGACCTCGACTTCGGTGTGCGGGATCCGGCTTTCCGCTCCTACCACTACGACGCTCCGCGGCCGGACCTCCGTGCCGGCTCCTGGGATCCGGTGGACGACTACATGATGATGAGCCACAACGCGAAGCGGTTCATGAAGATCTGGGAGTGCCCGAAGCCGGTCATCGGCCAGCTGCACGGATGGTGCCTCGGCGGGGGGACCGATCTGATCCTCTGCTGCGACCTGATCTTCATGGCCGAGTCGGCGAAGCTGGGATACCCGCCATCGCGGATCTTCGGCACCCCCACGACGATGCTGTGGGTGTACCGGGTCGGCCTGGAGCATGCCAAGGAGCTTCTCTTGTCGGGTGACTCCATAGACGCGGCGACGGCCCATCGCATCGGTCTGGTCTCCAAGGTGTTCGCCGACGAGGAGCTGGCCGAGCGGACCGAGGAGTACGCCCGTCGGTTCGCCAACATCCCGGCCAACCAGCTCGCGCTGAACAAGTACCTCGTGAACCAGGCGTTCGAGAACATGGGACTGCGCACCAGCCAGATGATGGGGACCTTCTTCGACGGGGTTGCACGTCACACCGAGGAGGCCCAGCGATGGGTGGAGGGCATCCTGGTGGACGGGTTCCGTGAGACCATCAGGCGTCGCGATCGCCCGTTCGGCGACTACGGCGAGGCGACCTGACCGATCGGTGCGGGCTGTCCCAGGTGGGCACCGAGGAACTCCAGTGTCTTGGCCCAGCACCCCTGGTCGGCGTGCAGGTTGGCCTCAGGGGTCCCCCCGAGCACCAGCCCCGCCGCCCGGTCTGCGTCGAGCCAGCGGTTCACGCTGGTCGGGAGGTATGGGAACCGGATGATGTGACCGACCTTCTCGTAGACCAGCTTCTGGTCGCCCTCGTGGCCTCGGGACGCGCGGCGGGCGCGGTAGAGGAGCTCCGACATCTGACCGGACGGCCAGACCTGGTCCTCGTTCCCGGCGAGCAGGAGGATCGGGGCGTCGATCTTCTCGACGGGGAGAGAGGCCCGACGGAACGCCTCGTGGTCCTGGAACGCCTCCATGTGCGCCGGGAGCTGGGCGACAGCGCCACCCTCGCGCTTCTTCAGGGTGCGCATCACCTTCTGGCCCCTCCCCAACTTGAGGGGGAGGAAGGGGAGCGGCTCCCCACGGGCGGTCCACGAGGAGATCGGTGCCGTCCGGTCGTGTCCCGTCGCCTGCCACACGACGCACGAAGGAGAGGAGGCGACGATGGCGCTGAGAGCCAATCCTGGTAGGCGGCAGGCTGCTGCCAGCAGCGCCTCCGCACCCTTCTCGATCCCGTAGCCTGCGATCCGATCGGAGTCGACCGACGACTGGTTCCTGAGCCACCCCACGGCGCCTTCCAGGAGCTCCAACGGGATGATGGCGATGCTGCCCGGGATGCTCGACTCGCTCATGTAGTCGGCGACGAAGCACGCGTACCCCCGACTGGCCAGCATCGCGGCGAGCGGATGTGCGGCCACCTGCGGGTCGATGAAGCCCGGTACGAGCAGCACCGCCGGCCGCGGTTCGGTTCCACCTGCGGCGTACAGGGTTCCCTGGACCTCTCCTTCGGCAACGACGCGCGCCTCGACCTCCGGTGCCTGGAACCGGCGTACGGCGTCGGAGGGCGGGGCGTCGCCGGCGGAGACCGTGATCCGGTAGCCGGAGGGATCGGGTGGGGTGAAGATGGACGCGGCACCCGGACCCTTGGGGGCCAGGCTCGTGATGAGCCCCACGGGGTCGGCAGTGCTGTAGCTGCCCTGCAGGGGCGCCTCCTTGGTGAGATCGAAGCTGCCGTCCTCGCCCGCGAGGAACAGAGCCTCCGACGCCCATGTCCGCCCATCGCGGTCCACGGTCTCAGCAGTCACCGTGACCCGGCCCCGGGGTTGGGCATCGAAGACCCGGATCGCGATCGGGTGGTCCGCTGGGCCCACAGCCGGCGTGATCTCGATGTGCATCGTCATCCCTCCGTACCTCCCCGAAACCATACGTCGGGAGCGCCCGTCGGCCGGGCTCCGCCCGCCATGGAGAACTTCCCCGGGCTCCGATCGGTTCCCGGCCGGTCCTACGGGGCCCAGATGCGAGCATGGCGGCGGGCCAGAGGTCGCCGCGGGCCCTCGAGGCCCGGCGCCCGGTGGAGTGCCCGAGCCGGTGCCCGTAACCTCGTGAACCGTGTCCTGCGCCCTCGGCATAGACGTCGGCACCACGAACGCGAAGGCCGCTCTGGTGGCCGATGGTGGTGCGGTCCTCGCCGCGGGCTCGCGCCCGATCGCAACCCGACGATCCGGTGACACCGCCGAGCAGGACCCCGAGGAGCTGTGGTCGGCGGTGGTCGGTGCGGTGCGCGAGGCGACCGCCGCGGCACCGGATGCCGCCATGGCCGTGACCGACCTCGGTGTCTGTTCGCAGTACTCGTCGATCGTCCCCGTGGACAGAGCCGGGCAACCCACGGCCCAGTGCATCCTGTACCTGGACCAGAGGGGCACCACCCACTCGTGGTCCGTCATGGAACGGCACCCGGAGGCGTTCGAGGTCTGGCTCGAGCGCCACGGCATCCCCCCGGTCGGAGGTGGGCTGTCGCTCGGCCACATCCTGCACCTCCAGAACGATCGCCCGGAGGTTCACGCCGCCACCGCGGCCTACCTCGAGCCGATGGACTTCGTGAACCTCCGACTCACCGGTCGTGTCACGGCGAACCAGTGCACGGTCTTCATGTCGCAGCTCTGCGACAACCGCGAGCTCGGAGTCACCGAGTACGACGCCGAGCTGGTTCGCATGTCCGGGGTCGATCCGCAGCAAGCTCCCTCCGCTCCTGAGGTTCGAAGAGCCCGTGGGTGAGCTGCTCCCCGGAGTGGCGAGAGAGCTCGGCCTCGGCGAGGGCGCGATCGTGCACGGCGCGATGAACGACAGCCATGCGGGGGCGCTCGCCACAGGCGCCCATGTCGACGGTCGCGGCGGTCTGATGATCGGCACGACGAGCGTGCTGCTCGACACGGTCGACCACAAGGACCTGGACGCCGACCACGAGATCCTGTCGATGCCGAGCCCGATCCCGGGGCTGTACCTCGTGTGGGCCGAGAACGGCATCTCCGGCCGGGCCGTGGAGCACGTGCTCGAGCACGTCGTGTACGCGAACGATGCCCTGGGCGACCACCTCACCGACGACCACTTCCGTGCTCTCGATTCGGTGATCCGGGCGGTCGCGCCGGGAAGTGGGAAGCTCCTGTTCCTCCCGTGGCTGAGCGGCTCGCTCTCACCCGAGGTGAAGGGATCCATGCGCGGGGCGTTCCTCAACCTCTCGCTCGACACGACACGCTCGCAGCTCGTCAGGGCGATGGTCGAGGGAACCGCCTTCAACTTCGGGTGGCTCGTCCCGTTCGTGGAGTCGTTCAGCGGGCGCTCCATCGACGAGGTGGTCTTCGGTGGGGGCGCCGCCCGTTCGGACGGATGGGCGCAGATCCTGGCCGACATCCTGGATCGCCCGGTGGTGACGCTGGTCTCACCCGAGACCGCCGTCGCCCGCGCGGTGGCGCTCTGTGCCGCTCACGGCGTGGCGCAGGTGGTGGGCGACGTCGAGCGCTTGGTGGAGACAGCCCAGGGGTTCGCACCCGATCCTGGGAGACGTTCGCTGTACGACGGCGATGCAGGAGCAGTTCGTGGCCTCCTTCGAGGCCTTGGCACCGATCTGCGAGGTGCTGAATGGATGACGATCAGGCTCGGTGGTCCCGACCTAGCGAGCCCCGGTAGAGAGGATCCTGGCGTGAGCAGCTACCCGTACGCGGAACGCTTCGGAGTCAACCGCTCGATCCCTTCCGAGGGTCGACCCCGGGAGGAGGTGCTGGAGGAGCTGAGCGACATGGCCCGAGAAGAGGACTGCGTTCTGGGAGACGGGTCGCTGCTCGGGGACCATGTACTGCGGCGACCACGACCACTACGACTTCATGACCGAGGCGTTCGGGCTGCTTCGCGCACGTCAACGCGCTCCAGCGCGACATGTGCCCCAGCGCCACCCGTTTCGAGGGTGAGATCATCGCCATGACCCTCGACATGCTGCACGCCGACGCGGTCACCGACGGGTCGACCCGGCGGGCATGGTCACCACCGGCGGCACCGGCAGCATCATGCACGCGATGCTCGCCTATCGCGAGTGGGGCGCGGCACAGACGGGGCATCACCCGGCCCAACGTCGTGAAGCCCGAGACCGGCCATCCGGCCTTCGACAAGGCGTGCCATCTCTTCGGGATCGAGCTGCGCCGCGCTCCCGATCGATCCCGACGACGACGCTGGTCGATCTGGACGCGATGGCCGCGAGCTCGTCGACGACGGACACGGTCGCATGGTCGGTTCGGCCCGCAACTACGGCTACGGCACCATCGATCCCATCGCCGAGCTCTCCGAGCTCGCGCTCGAGCGAGGGGTGGGCCTGCACGTCGACGGATGCCTCGGCGGCTTCATCCTCCCGTGGGGCGAGGAGCTCGGCTACGACATCCCGGTGTTCGACTTCCGCCTGCCCGGCGTCACCAGCATCTCGGCCGACACCCACAAGTACGGCTACGGCATTCAAGGGCACCTCGGTGCTGCGCTTCCGCGACCGGGCGCTGCGCAACGTGCCAGTACTTCTTCCTCACCGACTGGACCGGGGGCAAGTACTGCTCGCCGGGGATCGAGGGCTCCCGCTCGGGGGGACTGCTGGCCGCCACCTGGGCGGCGATGGTGAGCCTCGGCCAGCGAGGGCTACCTGGCGCTACGCCGCAGGCGATCTTCGAGACCGCCGTTCGCGATGCAGGACGCGGTGCGCTCGCATCCCGAGCTGCGGATCATGGGCGCCCCGACGTTCTGCTTCAGCTTCACGTCGGACGACTTCGACATCTACCACGTGAACGACGCCATGCGGCGCGAAGGGCTGGCGCTTCAACGGCCAGCAGTACCCCAACGCCATCCACATGGCCGTGACCCGGCCGCAGACCCAGCCCGGCGTGGTCGAGGCGTTCGCCGCCGACCTGACCGAGGCGGTGCGAGTACGCGAAGGAACACGGCGACGAGCAGCCCGCGAGCGGTGCCATCTACGGCGGGGTGGCGGGTGGGATGACCGCCGAGGCGGACGAGTTCATCCGCGTCGGTGATGGCCGACATGATGGACTCGCAGCAGGCGGTCCCGGACCCCACCTGAGGGAGCCCGGGCTCGCAGGTTCGTCCCCGGACCGAGCAGGACGGGGTGGTGGACCTGGGAGGATCAGGGCCGGCACAGGGTGACGAGCCGCTCGAGCACCGCGCGCCTCCGGGTGAGCGCGACGAGGTGCCCCTCTCCATCGAGCAGCTGGAGCGTTGCCCGGGGTAGGCGCGTGGCGAGCCGCTCCGCCCAGCCCCGTGGCACGAACCCGTCCCGTGTGCCCTGCCACACCTCGACGGGGGTGACGACGTCCTCGAGGTCGAACCTCCAGGGCCGGACCCAGGCCCGGTACTCGTCCACCATGCCCGCGGGCTCTCTCAGGGCCTCCGCCATGTTGGATCCGAGCCAGTCGGCGTGCGAGCGCATCATCGAACGGTCCGGCTCCGGCGAACCCAGGCCGGCGAGAGAGCCGGTGAGCCGGGGCGAGCGCCTCGCCAGCGTCCCGAGGGCGGCGAAGCCGCTCCGGGCGGAGCGTGGAGCGCCTCGCGACAACCTGGTGAGCACCCGGTCGGTCTTGTTCAACCCGGACCGGGTCTCCGGGTCGTCCATCGGTGGACACCCTGCGATGACGGCGGCGGCCGCGACCCGGTCGGCGAGTCGGTGAGCGATCGCCAGAGCGTACTGGCCACCCATCGACCATCCCATGGTCGCGAAGGAGTCGATCTCCAGCACGTCGAGGAGCTCCTCGACGTCGCTCGCCCACACGAGGGTGTCGCGATCGGGTAGGCGGGAGGACCGGCCGATCCCGGGCCGGTCCGGTGAGATGAGCCGAACCCCGAGCGCGACCGCGTCGGGGTGCACGGGCTCGACATCGAACCGGCAGAGGAGCCCGCCGTGGTTGTTCACGATCGGCAAGCCATCGGGTTCGCCGAACAGCGAATAGCCGAGCGCCCTGCCGTCTGCGAGCACGAAGGTCCGGTCGGCTCCGGGGTCGTGCACGAACGGCATCGGTCGGCACCTTAGGTCGTCCATAGGTCCCGGATCGTCGCTGGCGGGTTCAAGATCCTGGCGGAGATCCCGATGGAATGGGGATGGCGGATGGCGATGCGGGCCCGCAGGGAGGGCTACCGCGGCGGTACACCTCTCGTTACCGACTGCCGACAGAACGCTCGGACGTGCTCCGGGCCTTCGTGATTCCGCTGCTGGCCGACGCCTACGCAGCGTGCGCTCTCATCGGCGGACTCGCGTTGGTGCTGCCGCATCCCGCAGGGGTGCGGCAGGTCGAGGGATGGATTCTCGTCGCCGGCGCCCTGGGGGCTTCCCTCGTCCTGCGGCTCGCGCGGCAGCGGATCCCCGCTGACCTGAACTTCCTCTCCGCGATGGCGGTCGGGTTCTCCCTTGCCGCGGTCTGGGTGGGCGGTCCCGGACTCGGTGGAGTGGCGCTCTCCTCGTTCTTCGGTCTGGTGGCCGTGGGGCTCTTCGCGTTCCTTCCGTGGCGGTGGACGCTCTTCTTCGTCGTGATCACCGGAGCCGGGTACGGCGCGATCATGGGGCTCCAGGAGGTGGACGGATGGCCGGCCGTCGTCGAGGTGCTCGTAGGGGTCGTGCTGGCTCTCAGCGTCGTAGCGAACAGCCTTGTCGCGTGGATCTCGGCGCTCGCGATGGAAGACGAGCTCACAGGGATCCAGAACCGTCGATCCTGGTATCGCCAGGTGCAGGACGAGATGGGTCGGGTCAAGCGGGGGTCCAGCACCTTCACCGTCGTGCTGATCGACCTCGATGACTTCAAGCAGATCAACGACGAGAGGGGTCACGAAGCGGGGGATCGGCACCTCTGCGACGTGACGGGGGAATGGACCGAGGTGTTGAGACCGGATGATCACCTGGCTCGCTGGGGAGGTGACGAGTTCGCTGTGCTGCTGCCGGGATGTGGAGTCCGGGCGGCCGAGCAGGTCCTGGACCGTCTGCGAATGGTGATGCCGCATCCGCACACGTTCAGCTCAGGGGTGGCGGCATGGGATGGCCAGGAGGGTGTAGACGAGCTCATGCACCGGGCCGACCAGAACCTGTACCAGGCGAAGCGAGATCGCGACAGGTCACCCTCCTGATCGGTCTGCCGGCCCCTCCGGCGGGGCGGCCCGGCGGAGGGGGATCGCGCCATGGTCGCCACCTGCCACATGGCCATGGGTACGGATCGACGGGCGCTGTCGTAACGTTGGATCGCGTGACCGGATCAGAGGCGGGCCCAGAGGACCGGAGCCCCGACTCATCCGGCGCGGGGCCCGAGGACCCTGCCGGGCTCCTGGCTCGGGCGTCGGGGTGGGCCCTGCCCGGACGGCAGCAGAGCTTGGTGAGGGGCGTGCCGGACCGGGCACGATCCACGGGACCCGAGAACGCAACATGGGCACGCCACCGACTGCCGTAGTCATCGATCTCGGACGGACCCAGGGGATGGGATCGTTGCGACGTGCGGCCAGCTGGCGAGCGGTGCTGGGCGCCGCAGGCATCGAGGTCGTAGACCTGGCGCTGAGGCAGGAGCATCCCGTCCGACCGCTCGATCTCCTCAGCCTGGACCTGGTGTCGTTGGCCCGTCACCGGGTCGTCCCGGAGTCCTACTCCTGGTCTCGACGGTCTCTCCTGCGGAGGATCGACGAGATCGATCCGGATCTGGTCGTCTGCCTGACGGCGCGATGCTTCCACCCCGGACTCGCACGTCCCGGTCGTCGAGTCGTGCTGGATCTCGTGGACCGCCTCAGCGTGAGCTATCGGGACCGAGCGCAGATGGCACCCGGGATCGCGCGTGGCGCGTTGCTCCGTGGGCTGTCTCGCACCGCTGGCCGGTTCGAGGCGGAGTCCTGGTCCGAGTCGGTCACCGTGGTCGCAGCCGGTTGGACCGATGCCCGCGATCTCAGGGCCACGTGGATCCCCAACGTGGCCGAGCCGCCTCCGGAGGTGCCGGACGTCGTAGCCGACACCGACCTGCTCTTCCTCGGCAACCTCGCATATCCACCCAACGCGGAGGCGATCGAGAGGATCGCGACGTTCTGGCCACGGATGGAGCGCCTGCGGCCCGGCACCACCCTGATGCTCGCCGGAGCGAACCCGTCCGGGAGGATCCGGGAGCTCGTTCACGCCCACGGGTGGAGACTCGTCGCCGACTTCGCCGAGCTGTCTGCGGTGGTGCCGCGTGCCCGTCTCGCGCTGGTCCCCATCTCGCACGCCTCGGGGATCCAGAGCAAGGTCATCGATGCTGCTGCCTACGCGGTTGCCCAGATCGTGGACCCGGTCGTGCTCGCAGGGATGGCGCCGGGGTTCCCTGCAGCAGTGGCGAGCGACGACGAGCAGTTCGTGGACCTGGCCGCAGAGCTGCTCGAGGACCCTGCAAGGATGGCGATGCTCGGGCGGACGAGCCGCCAGCACGTGATCGAGCAGTACTCGGCCGAGACCTGGGCTCCATGGGCACGGGGCCTCCTGGACTCCGGTGCCGGTTCGGTGTGAGTCGTCCCTCACGGGTCATCAGGCGCTGCGGGGCCCGGTCGGCGCGTGACAGGCAGGTGCTAGGTGCCTCCGCGTCCGTCGATCGGGTGCTCCGGTGCCACAGGTGCGGTCCTCTGCTGGTTCGAGACGTGGGTGGCGGGGTCGGGTCCGTGACTCGTGAACCACCGCGCCGACCGCTCAGCGGGGTGAGAGCGAGATGAGGGCGGCCGCACGCGCCTCGGTTCGGGAGAGCACCCAGCCGTCGACGTCGATCGTCCTGCCCTCGGCGAAGTCGGCCTCGATCTCGACAGCCAGAGCGGGCAGCGCCTCCAGAGCCGACGCGGCGTCCAGCCCGGCCATGGTCGGGAGGAGATCCTCGAGCCTCGTGGCATCGTCCTCGTCCGGCACCAGCCGGCGATAGGCCAGCCCGATCGGCGCCACGAGATCGACCAGCTCGTCTGCGTCGGGTGCTTCGGTGTCGGGCTCGCGATGCGCGGACTCCTCGTCCGCGTCGCGCCACACCGCCACACCTGCTGCCGCGGCCAGCGCGGAGGTCAATCCACCGACGAGCACCGCTCGACGAGTCACACGACGATCCGCCATCAGGTCTCACCCACGCTCGTACCGGCGGTGCCGTCGACGCGGGGCGGGACACCTGAGGTGAGGTGGTCGGCGAGCCGGATCGCGAGCGCGAGGATCGTGAACGTCGGCGTACCGGCACCAGGTGTGCCGAACGCGGCGCTCGAGGCGACGTACAGGTTGGGTACGGAGTGGACTCTCAGGTCGGCGTCGACCACACCTTCGGTAGGGCTCCCGGACATCCGGGTGGTGCACATGTGATGGAAGCCGACGCCGAGGTGGAACCCGTCCGGATCTGCGGCGGCGGGGTTCACCACCACCTCGTCCTCACGGATCTCGTAGTTGCCGGGTGTGATGCGCAGCCGGCCCTGGCCCGCCGCTCCCAACTCCCCAGCGATCATCTCCAACCCAGCGAGTATCGACCGGCGATCGAGATCCGTGTGTGCCCAGTGCACCTCGACCGTCTGGAGCCCGAGACGGTCCCGGCCCGGCAGCAGGCTCACCCTCGACGCCGGATTCAGCTCCTGCTCGGCGAGCACCGCCATGAGCCCGGCACCGGAGGCAGCGGTGCCTCGGGCCGACATGAGCGCTCCGACGTTGGAAGGGTCGACAGCTTCGATCTCATCCGGCCCGTCGGCACCCTGTGCGATGGCCTCGGCAGTCGAGAAGGGGTCGATCCAACCGCGCAGCTCGAGCCCCAGAAGGCCTCGGTCCTCGAGCGTGGCGTCGCTGAGCAGCAGCACGTGCAGGGCCCCCACGAAGTCAGCACCCAAACCGTCCATCTCGCGACCGGAGAACAGCTCGCGGAGCTCCGCGCCGGGCTGCGTGAACAGCGCCGTCGCGGCGATGGCGTTGAGGTGATCGGAGAAGTAGCGGCCAACCAGGTCGTTCTCGTTCCCGAGGCCGGCGGGACGATCGGAGGTGGAGGCGAGCAGGAGCCGAGGTGTCTCCACGCCGCCGAGCGCCACCACGACGACCTCGCTGCTGACGGTGAACGGCACACCGTCCAGGGAGCGGCACTCGATGCGCCTGATCGAGTCGCCCCCGTCGGTGCGCAGCTGCACCACGGTCGCGTTGAGATGCAGCTCGATTCGATCGTTGTCCTCGAGCTGCCCTCGGAAGCGCGTGCCGAACCTGACCGGGCTCACCTGGTACACGACCGTCCCCACTCGTGCCGAGTCGAGGATCGGCGCGCCCAGCCCGTGGTGCTCCTGCCACCATCCCGGGTCGAACCGGTCGGTCGGCAGGCTGAGGTACTCCCGTGCACGGTCGTAGTACGGATCCAGGTCTGCACGGCTGATGGGCCAGCCGGAGCGCTCCAGATAGGAGCGCCGCTCGAAGTCGATCGGCTGGAAGGGCCTGCAGAAGCCGGACCAGTGGTTGCTGGTACCACCGAGGTAGCGAAGATGGGTGTCGGTGAGCCCGACCGGTGCATCCTCGGTTCCCATGGGCGCGCCGCTGAGCACGCCCTCGTACAGCTCCTGGCTCTCGGCCGTCGGGTCCAGGCCCCCGCCCTCGAGGAGCAGCACGTGGACGCCCCGCTCGGCCAGCTCCAGAGCCAACGTGATGCCGGCGGGTCCCGCGCCGATGACGCAGACTGGTGCGCGCAGCTCCTGCCCTTCGGCGAGGTCGGCGGCGTCGCGGATCATTCGTCGACTCTCTCGTCCGGGCGATGAGGCTCGCGGGCAGGCGAATCCACATCGTCCGGTGCCCGATGTCTTCGCGAGCGCGCGTACGCGGCTGCGCCGCCGGCAGCAGCGGCCGCAGCCAGACCGCCTATCAGGAGCTTCGTGTCGCCATCGGAGGATCCGTCGGACGTGTCCGCTCGTTCGCCCCCGGCCGGATCTCCGATCATCTCGGGGTCTCCGTCCAGGCCCGCCCAGGATCTGGCGTTGCGCCACGCCGTGGCGACGATGGTGAGCGTCGGGTTGAGGGACCCGCTGCTGGGGAAGACCGAACCGTCCGCGACCCCGACGTTCTCCAGCCCGTACAGGCGCCCGAAGGGGTCGGTGACCCCCGAGGAGGGGTCGGGCCCCATCCGCAGGCCTCCCATGGTGTGCAGCCCCACCGGGGTGTCGTTGCCTTCGGGAGAGGGCCGATCGGGGGTGCTGGACTGGGCGAAGGCTCCACTGGCCCCTGCACCGGCAGCCTCGATGAGCGCCCGGATCTTGGGGGTGTAGTAGTCCTGCGCCACCATCTCATGTCGGTGCGGGAGGTAGGTGATGCGGGCCGCGGGCAGGCCGAAGCGGTCGGTGACCGAGGGGTCGAGGTCCACCCGGTTGGTGGCCTGCGGTAGGTCCTCGGCGATCATCTGCACACCGGCCAGGCGGTCGCGCAGGGGGCTCTGGCGCATCAGCTCCTTGAAGCCGCGAGCCGAAGGGCTTGTCGGGCCTGAACAGCTCCAGCAGGTCCATGTACTGCATCGCCTCGTCGATCACGGGTGGGGAGCCACCCATCTCGAGCACACCGCCACGGATGTAGGGCAAGCCGTTCAGCGCTGCAACCTCCCGGGCTCCCTCGAAGTCGGGATCGCAGAAGTCGTACACGGCGTGGCTCACGTTGCGGCCCCGCATCCCGTGCATGCGCTCGTCCAGCCAGATGCCGAACCCGATGCTGAACCAGTGGTACATGAGGTGGCGGCCCACGAGGTCGTTGGGGTCCGGCACCTCGGAGCGGAGCACCAGGCGGACGCTCTCGATGGGGTTCCCTCCGACGACGACGAAGTCGGCACCCTCGGTGTGCTCACGACCCTGGTCGTCGACCCAGGTGATCGATGTTGCTCGGGACCCGTCGTGGTCGATCCTGGTGACCATCGCCCGGTCGCGCAGCTCTGCTCGGCCGGTGCGGAGCGCGCGGCGCAGAGGCTGCAGGCCGCCACCCCGGTCCTGGACGGGGCAGCCGAATCCGCTGCAGTGGCCACAGGAGATGCAGGCCGGCCGGCCGTCGAAGGCGGTGGAGTTCACCGCCTCGGGGAAGGGGATGGGCCGGAGCCCCACCGCCGTCGCGCCATCGGCCAATCGCAGGGACGCGAACATCGGCACCCCGGGTGGCATCGGCAGCGGCCGGCGGTGGGGCGCGTGGATGCCGGCCGGCGTGGCATGGATCGCCTCGATGTCGCCCGCCACGCCCAGGAGCTGCTCGGCGACCTCGTAGTAGGGCTCGATCTCCTCGTACGTGAACGGCCAGTCGATGATGTCGGCACCCTCGACCGGACCCAGCGAAGAGGCCTTGGAGAAGTCGATGTCCCAGAACCGGGGGGTCTTCGCATCCCACTGCGAGGTCCCGCCTCCCGGGCCCACGGGGACGTTGTTCACATCGCCGACCGCCGTGGGCTCGGCCTGGTCCTGCGTGTAGCGGAACACCCGTGGCTCGAGCTCGGGATCGATCTGCCCCATGCCTCGGCGCATCTTCAGCTCGTCGTTGCCGAACCGGGTACCGGGTACGGACTCGGTGAGGTCGGTGAAGTGGTTGACGCCCTTCTCGAAGATGACGACGTCCCAGCCCGCGTCGGCCAGCACCATCGCCGCGGTGGCAGCGCCCGGCCCGGCGCCGACGATCGTCGCCTTCACGGGCCGGTGTCCCCGACGATCCGGGCGCCCGGACGACTGCCGTGCCCCGACGTGCGCCATCGGCCGAGGCGGGGGAGCGCGGCCTGGAGGAACGTCACCGGTGCCGCCACCTCGGCCAGGGCATCGGTGGACGTCGGCGTCGAGGAGCCGGACGGCACCTCCACCTGGGCGCCGGGCACCTCGCTGGCGATCTCGGCGGGGAAGGGCAGCTCGAAGTCGGCGGGGACGGGATCCGGTCCGTCGGACTCGCTCACCTGTGCGGGCTCCCAGCCGTCAGGGGCGATGTCCCCTGGGTAGCCGATGTCACCCCAGCCGGCCAGGTCGTGGTTCCCCCCGTACTCTGGGATCGAGTACATCGCCTCGATGGTGTGCTCGAACAGGACGCGGCGGAACCCCGAGGGTGTGTCGGCGGCCAGGATCGCATCCATCCGTTCGGGTTCGACGACCGAGAAGTCACCACCCGCCGCCGCGTCGAGCTCGGCGATGCCGGTGCGGTAGACGTCACCCAGGGCCGCCACGCGCTCTCGCCACCGCTCCTCCTCCCACGGTGCGAGCGGCACGAAGTCGGCCATCTTGTTGGTGCTGCCGCCGTGTCGGTCGCTCCAGGGTCCGCCCGCGTAGATGCGGGGCGGATCCTCGTCGAATGCCGACAACAGCACGTCGATGAAGACGACGACGTGGGCCTCGCGGGCGCCGGGAGAGCTCTCGGCCGGGTCGTCGCTCGGACCGGGTATCAGGCGAGCGCTCGCTTCGACGATGACGGAGGCCTGGTGCTCGTCGAAGAAGCGGAGCTCCGAAGGCTGGGCGAGCGCGGCCGCGACCGCTGCGGGAGGTAGCGATTGCAGCAGGGGGGTGAAGCCGACCCCCGCCCCGGTGGCGGCGGCGATCCCGAGGAACTTCCTGCGGCTCAGACTCTGCCGGTCGCCCTGCGCCCGAGCCTCGGCCATCGGGTCGGATGGTAGTGCAGCTCAGGTCGAGTGGCTGCGCGGCAGCCCTCCCCAGGCCCGCTCCCGAGGAGTGCTTGCCCAGCGCAGGATCCCGAGCGCCACACTCCCAGAAGCAGTGAGCCCCGGCCGCAGGACGGTCCGCACCACGCCGCAGTTCTTCGAGGACCTGGATCGTCAGCTCCCCGCAGAACGTGGTCCGAACGGTGAGCCATCGGTCCACCCATCACGGCGCGTGACGAGCGGCGAGTCCCTGTCGGGCGAGGGTTCACCGGCTAAGCCTCGACGGCGCGCCGCGTGTGCCCCAGCAGGCGTCTTGCCCAGCCGACCATGCGACTTGCTTCGCCCGCGGAGACGAACGCCAAGCCGTACTGCGAGTCGTCCTTCCGGTTCAGGAGGCGCTGGAGGTCCTTGGCCATGTCGGCACCGCGGGGCTCGACCGTGCCGAGGAGCTCGACGGCCTCGGCATGGGATTGGCCTTGAGCGCGGACACCCAGTCGCGCGCAGCAGGCCGCGTCGGAGGCGGCGATGCCGGCGAGCACCGCGAGCGATGCCGCGACGCTGGGAGTCGCGTCGTCACCGTCGTCGTCGACGATCAGCTCGGCGGCGCCGAGGAACGACTCCGCCTGGGCGAGACGGTTGAGCGCGTCGCTGCGGTCACAAGACTGGGTCCGCGTCTTCGACCGAGCCATCACGCCACCTTCCCGAGCGCCGCGCGTTCGCCAGCGATCACGACGAGGTCCCGCGTCCACTCGGCGAGAATCGGCTCTTTGGAGCGCCGCAGTCGTGCGATCTCCTTGGTCGTCCGGCCGACGACCTGCGCCCGATTGCCCGTCCAGCGGCGGATCTGCTCGGCCAGCTCGTCCACGCGGTCATCGAGACCGGGGTCGTCGGACACGACGAGCACGTCGATGTCGCTGTCGGCGTCACCGTCGCGTCGGGCGGCCGAACCGAACATGCCGACCAGCGCTGGGGGCCTCGGCCACTCCTCGACCGCACCGCGGATGCGGCTGGTCAGCTCGCCGTGGAGGGTGGCTAGCAGCTCCACCGCCGGCGCCGCGAGGTGGTTCCTGTTGAGCACGTAGCCACCGGGAACCTCGAGCACGAGGCCCTCGTCGACCATCCTCATCAGCACCGACCGGACCCCGGACTTCGACCCTCGACAGGCGCGCGTGTGAACGGTGGCGAGCGCCATCGGTGTCGTTGTCCCCGCCAGGGCGGCGAGGACGGGTCCATCGAGACTCGGGACAACCGTCGTGATCGGCATCGAGACATCCATGACCTCTCCCGGAGCCAGCGTGCGATTCATCGCACGCTGTGCAGAATATCGCAGATCGTGCGATATTTCGACAGGAGTCTGGGCTGCTGGAGTCGCCCGGCCCGAGGTTGCGGACGGGTCAGGAAACCTCGACGATGACGTCCTTGTCGCAAACGCCACTCACTTGATCGGTTTCCCAGGGACTGTCGAGTTCCTTGTCGGCTCCGATGAAGTTCAATTCGCCGGTGGGGTAGTCGCAGTATGGGCTAGTTCAGGTCGATCTTTGCTCCGGTGTCGTCCCCCTCGGTCACGTAGCTCCAGCTGTTTGCCGTCGTTCGCTCCGCCATCTGTTCCTCCCCTTCAAGGATCCTGATGGATGCACCCTACGAGGGGAGCAGCTGGTGTCAGAGCCCCAGTTGTCGGATGCGCTCGCTCCGCGCCATCACGAAGGCGACGGTGTTCTCACAGAACTCGACGTAGTCGTCGACGCCCCGAGGGACCGACGGCAGCGTGAAGTCGTCGGACGGTAGGAACAGGCTCACTCGACCGTTGTTATCCACGAGGTCGTCGAGGAGCCAGAAGTCGACGTATCCGGCGAAGTCGCCGAACAAGTCGAAGAACTCGCGGTAGCGATCGAAGGTAACGGCAAGCGGGTGCGGGTCTCCTTCGTAGTGACGCCGCACACACTCGACGGGCAGATCGAATCGATCGGCGATGCGCCCAGTGCAGCCGCGGGGCGTAGGGCACGCGGTCCCGCGGCGTGAGCTCGATCGGCGTGCCCGAGGGCAACGGCTTGCTCCACAGCAGGTGGGATCCGTAAGGTCACGTGAAGGTCAAGCCGACCCCACGCCGGCCGGGTCTGCCGACCCGGCAACGCCGTGACCTGGGGTCTTCTGGTGGAGCTGATGGGACAGCTTTCAAACCAAACCCTTGTTCGATCGCGGTCCCAGGGATAGCCTGTCGTCAATGCCGCGCAAGGTCTGGACCGCCGCCGAACTGGACGAGATGACGCCAGCTGAGGTCGACGCGCTGTTCCAGGCAAGCATCGTGAAGGACCTCGACGAGGTCCCTCCGGCGTTCCTCGCTCGAGTTCGAGCCGACGTGGAAGCGCACATCGCGGCAACCGAAGCCTCCAAGAAGCCGTGAGCCCCGACCGCAGGACGGTCCGCACCACGCAGCAGTTCTTCGAGGACCTGGATCGCCAGCTCCCGGCCGAGCGTGGACCGAATGGTGAGCCGTCGATCCACGACTTCCAGGTGTATGAGCTGCTCCGCATCGTCGAGCAGTTCGCGGTCGAGTAGGACACGCTGACCGAGCTCATCCCAGGTCGCCCCGACTACCGCATCGTGATTGCCGCTGGCCTCCTGGTCCCACGCTTCGCCGTCGCTGGCCAACTGGCTCCCGACGATGCGATCGAACTCATCCGGCTCCGCCTCGACCTCGATGCCGGCTGGCGCTAGATCATCCCGGGTTCCGCAGTTGGTGGTGACACGAGTGCCTGAAAGTGGGGGTTGACCTGGGGGAACGCGGCTTGTGCGCTTGTGCCGCGTGTGTCCACGAGCGTCGGGGTGCCTGCTGGGGGTGTTTGGGCAGCTCAGGCGGGGTGCAGGTGGGTGATCCGGGGTGGCGGATCGATCCCACAGGCGCCGAGAAAGCCCAAGGCGGCGTCGCTGGGCGGGGTTGTCTGCACGACGGTGCCGACGGACCCTCGGAGGGTGACGGCATGGACACGGCCGAGCTCGGTGGCGATGCGCCGCCAGGTGGTGTCACAACGCCGTTCGGCGACTCGGATCAGCAGCAGGGCGAGCCAGCACAACAGGACGTGGGCGCGGATGCGACCCTCGATGCGGTGGAACACGGGCCGCAGCTCGAGGGTGGACTTGAGGTCGCGGAACCCTCGCTCGGCTTCGAGCAGGTTCTTGTAGCCCAGCGCCACGTCCTCGGCGGGCAGGTCGGGGTCCGAGGTGGAGAGCAGGTACTTGCCGTCGAGGCGTTCCTCGGCGCGGATCGCGGCCCGGTCGATGCGGAGCCGACCGGTCGCGGTCTGGCGCAGGTAGCGGCCGAGCGTCTTGTGGTCCCGCAGCGCGCACTCGGCCTTGCGGTGGGCGTCGTCGGAGATCTTCTTGCCCGCCTTCTTCGCACGCGCCTTGTCGCGGGCCCGGGCGATGGCGATGGCGTCGAGCTCGGCTTCGAGTCGGGCGACCGCGGCGTCGCGCTGAGCCTTGTCGCGTTCGGCCTCGGCGGGGTTGTGGCAGATGATCCACCGCTTGTGCGGCGTCGAACCCAGCCGCACCTCCTTGACCCGCAGGTTGTCACGCACCTCCTGGTAGCGGCCCTGGCGGCCCAGCGCTTCGAGCGCGTCCGGCGAGCCGTCACGCATCCGTTCGCCGGCGATCCAGTGCCCACCGGCGCGGGTCAGGTAGGCCAGGTTCGCGTCCGAGGAGAACCCGCGGTCCACCACGGTCACGACCCGCCCGAGCCGCCAACCCCGCAGACCGTCTCTGACCTCGGGCAGCACGGTGGCGTCCGACGTGTTGCCCGGCCAGCACCAGCACCCGCACCGGGATCCCCTCGCGGGTGACCGCCAGACCGATGACGATCTGGGGCAGGTCGGGGCGGTGGTCCTTGGAGTGCCCGTAGCGACGGAACCCGTCCTCGCCCTCGTCGGTGTCACGTTCGAAGTAGGTCGAGGTCGTGTCGAAGAACAACAGATCGACCTCGAGGTTCAACAGGTCGGCGACGGCGAAGAACACCGCTTCTTGGACCTCGGCGTCGGTGTCGGCCTCGACCAGCAGGTCCATCGCCCGATACGCCTGGTCCTCGTCCATCGACTCGATCCCCGGCACAGCCACGTCGTTGCTGGCCCACTCCGCGGTCGCCAGCTTCGACATCGGGTCGATCGCCCGGTTGGCGACCAACGCGAACAGCACCCGCTCCACATCGGTGCTGAACCGGCGGCCACCGAGCACCTTGCGAAGCGCCTCGTCGACGCCGAGCTGGCGCCACAGACCATCGAGCAGCCATGCCGTCCCCGCCGGGCGGGACTCCACGACAGCCAGCGCGTCGCCGGCCTGCTCGCCGGCGTCGGGGCCGACGACGGCGTCTGGCTCACCGAGGTACCGGTTGATCGAGCCGACCAGCCGGCGCAGCCCGTCGGCGTCGAGGCGGTCCTCGCGGCCCAGGTTCACCAACACCTCGGCCTGGGTCACCCCCTCCACACGGCGGTTGTGGGCGAGCTGCACGTAGCGCACCACCGACCCGTCCCGGTTCCGGCGCTGTGTGGTCCGCAAGTACATGCCCACACCATCGCGTCCACCCCACGCGATAGCAAGCACCACATCCCAAGTCGTGTGCCCACGTTTTCGGGCCCGTCAACGAACCCGCAACCCCCTGACCAGCACCTTCGCGTCTGCCAACCCCCTCATGTGCCCATCAACTGCGGAACTCGGGATCATCACGCCATGATCAGCCCCGTCAGAAGTCGGGGCAGGGCACGAAGGAGCCCTTCGGCCTGCCGAGAGGCCAGCGCAGGTTCACCGTCAGTTGCCCTCGATCCAGAGTCCACCGCCACGCTCTGCCGCTCGTGGGACATCTCGAAGGTCGGCTGCTAGCTCGCGGATCGTCCGATCCGACACTCGTTCGCCGACGAAGTCCAACTAGTCAACAAGGTTGCGCACCTGGACGCCGTTGAGCGACAGCGGCACGGAACCGGGGAGAAGCGGCAGCAGGTGGAGCTCGCACGCGGACCCCAACGCGCGCAGTCGATCGACCAGCCGCTCGGGGACCCACCTCTCGGCCGGTGGATCGCCGCTGAACCAGCCCACCACTGGATCATCGGCGTAGGTCGCTGGATCGAGCCGGTCCTCGTACCGCTGGTGGGGAGCCATGCCCTCATCGTTGCAATCTGCTCGAACGCCGTGCGGAAGGTCCCCGACTGCGACCAATCCCGGCAGATCGTCGCGGTCGGTTCGAAAGAGAGTCGTTGGTTGGGTCCCGAAGCGACGGAACGGGTCGCGTGGCCTCTGACCAGCAAGAACGTTGTAGAAATCACAACGAGGTGGAGCTGATGGGACAGCTTTCAAACCAAACAGCCGATCGATGAGAAAGTCGACAGGCTCGTCAGGAAGCGGGGTCGGCGGCGGTGATGAACCCGATGATGCGCTCCAACGATGGCGTGTAGCCGTCGTCGGTGTTGACGCTGAGGGTAGGAAGATCGAAGTCCGTCTGCATCTCGTTCGCCACCGCCCGCATCCTTGCCAGTGCCGACGTCGCGCGGTCGAGAACCGTGTCGTGGCCGAGGATGTCAAGCACCGGCTGGCGGTTCAGCAACCGGTCCGATGCATCCCGATAGGTGCATCGTGTGAGCGCATCAGCGCACCATGTCCGGACCACCAGACACTCAGCCACGGCTTCGATACGGACGAGGTCCGCCGGGCGTTCCTGCCGGAAGACGTACTCGACGACACAGCTCACGCCGAGGCCAGCAGTGGTCTCGACGATCCGGAGCATGGCCTCGACGGCCTCGCCCGGAGTCGGCACGCTCCGCGGGCGTTCCCGCCAAGCCCCATCTGTGAAGAACAGTCCGCCTCGCACGTCATCGCGGGACACGAACGGGACTCGCAGCTCGCGCGAAAGCAGGAGGCCGAGTGTCGTCTTCCCGCTTCCGGGCGTGCCCGTGAGCAGGACGACTTGCGCCCGTTGCCCGCCTGATCCTGCCGCAGTCATGTCGGAGATCATCGCCCATCAAGGGCGAGGTGGGTGGCAGCGCTGAGACCGCGGTCGCGTTGCCGCTGTGCGTCGCGGCTGATGTCGAACGGGTTCGCTGATGATGTTGTTGAATCCACAACATCCGTGGAGCTGATGGGGCAGCTTTCAAACTGAGCATCTGCTCTGTAGATCCAGAGCTTGAGCTGGTCACGGCCGTGCGTGGGTCGGACCCTGTCCGACTTCCGTTGGTATGTACAGCAAAGTGACGTACACTTCCGGCATGGAAACAAAGACCGGTCGCTGGACCCTTCGAGTCACCCCAGCACAGGACGCCGCTGTACGACGCGTCATCGACGCGACCGGCGAATCGCTCAACGACTACGTCGTGCGTCACGCGGTCGATGCTGCCAACGATGATCTCGCCGATCGTCGAGTGTTCGCGATCGACGATGCCGCTTGGGTTGAGCTACAGCATCTTCTCGATCGCCCTCCGGTGTTCAAGCCTGAACTGGCCAAGCTCTTGGCGAACCCCTCTGTACTCGATCCCACCACGTGAGCAGCTTCGTCGGACCCGAACTTCTCGCAGAGCACCACGCGCTCGACGGATTCGACTGTGGTGACGATCGACTCAATGCGTGGCTCGCCGGAAAGGCCCGCCACAACCAGGTCGAAGGCTCCAGCCGGACCTGGGTCGTCACGGCCGAGCGCCGGGTCGTCGCGTTCTACGCGTCGAGTACCGCTGTCGTACTGCGCGCGGAGGCGACCAAGCGGGCGGCCCGCAATCAGCCGGATCCCCTCCCAGCTCTCCTACTCGGCCGATTGGCCGTCGACGAGAAGTGGCACGGACAAGGTCTCGGCTCCGCTCTGCTCAAGCACTTCATCCTCAAGTCGCTCGAGGTTGCCCAGATCACCGGTGTCCGGGTACTCCTCGTCCACGCGAAGACAGCCGACGGCGCGACGTTCTATCGGCGCCACGACTTCGAAGCGTCACCACTCGATGACCTGACGTTGATGCTTCTCGTCAAGGACATAACGGCGTAGTCCAGTTCGTGCGCCGCCAGGTCCCCGACCGACGGAACGGGTCAGATGGCCTCTGACCTGCACAGACGTTGTAGAGATGACAACGAGTGGAGCTGATGGGACAGCTTTCGAACCAAACGTCTGCTCGGTAGACCCGCGTTTCCCCAGGTCAGCGAGGTGTTGCAGGGAGATCGCGTCGTGGGGCGAACGGGGTCGCCGCGCCGCCGGGCCCCCTTGTTGACTATCGAGCTACGATATATCATACTCCGACTATGACCTCAGATCGGAAACCGCTCCCGGCCGCGTCACTCCATCTGGTCCTGGCCCTGCTCGGAGGCGAGTTGCACGGGTACGCGCTGATGAAGCGAGTGGCTGAACTCAGTGACGGTGCCGTACGAATGGGTCCGGGCACCCTCTATGGGACGCTCAATCGACTCGTCGACGACGGCCTCATCATCGAGACCACCGACCGGGTCGAGCGCGACGAGACCGAACGCCGCCGTTACTACGAACTCACCGCCGAGGGCAGGAGCGCCGCCATCGTCGAGCTCAGCCGATTGACCACTCTCGTCGAGAGAGTGCGACACGACCTCCCCGGCGGAGCGATCGCATGACCGCTCAGGCCATCGCGCGCGTCTACGGGGTGGCGCTCCACCTCTACCCCCGAAGCTTCCGCCACGAGTACGGCGCTGACATGGAACAGCTGCTGATCGATCAGCTTCGGGAAGAGTCCGCCGCCATCGTCGCCACCAGGGCGGCCCTCGACCTTGCTCTCACTCTCCCGTACCGACACCTGGAGGCACACATGCGCACCCCCGATCGTCTCATCCCGATCACCTTCCTCGTCCTCGCGGCGGCAGGCCTAGCGGCGGCCGTCCTGGGTGGCAGCGCGCCAGCTGCGCTTGTGCCAGGAGTACTGATCGCCGTCGCCACGGGTGCGATCGGCGTCATCGCCTGGCGGCGTTCCAGCCCGGTCACCGAACCGAGCACAGCCGCCAGCTGGTGGAAGTTCCTGGTGGCCGGGCCGAGCCTCATCCTCGGTGTGATCGTGGCCGCGGGGCTCGGCGTCAACGCCTGGTTCTTCGGGATCGCCGTCGTGCTCACCGGGATCGGCGCGTTCGCCGTCGGCATCGTGTTGGGCGTCGCACACCTGGTGAAGACACACGCGTACGGCGCCGCTGCCTAGCAACAAGCCAGGATCCTCGTGGCGAGCATCGACCGGCCCCATGGCTTTCGGCTCGGATCCCAGGTCGACAACCGCCGCCGCACTTGCCACCCGGACTCCAGGCATGACCCTCGCCGAATGAGAAGACCGGTCTGCTAGAGACTTCGCTATGGCCAAGGACATCGAGTCGTACCGCGACGCGGAGAAGCGGCTCTGGGAACACATCGGGGCGACACCGATCGAGCGAGTCGTGACGCTCGCCTCGGGGGGACGCCTTCGGGTGCAGGAAGTTGGTGAGGGACCGCCGTTCGTCCTCCTGCACGGTGGATCCACTTCGGGCGCGAGCTGGGCGACGCTGGCGGCAGCGCTCGACGGCGTGCGATGCATCCTCGTCGACCGGCCCGGGTGCGGGCTGTCCGAACCGATCGTGGGGGGGCCGCTCCGGAATCTGCACGCCGTTGAGCGCTACGTCGACCAGCTCCTTGGTGACATCCTCGACGCCCTCGAGCTGGACTCCGCCGCCCTGGGGGCCACCTCATACGGTGGCCTGTTCGCCTTCCGCGGTGTGGCCGCTCAGCCGGATCGGGTCACCAAGCTCATCGAGTACAGCTGGTTGATCGGAGCACCGAGCGAAGGAGCGCCGCTCACCGCCCGGATAGCGGGTATCCCCGGCCTGCAGTCCGCCATGACACGCGTGCCGATGACCCGAGAGATGGTGAAGCGTGCGCTGCGCCAGTTCGGACTCGGTCGAGCAATCGATTCGGGAGCGATGGACGATGTCATGCTCGACTGGGCTTACGCCCTGCTCCGTCACACGGACACGCTCGCCAACGAGGTCCGCTCGTCCCCCAAGGTGTTCACGCCGGTCCGAGGGCAGAACGTCGCACTTCATCTCGGCGAGGACATCCTGTCGAAGCTGACGATGCCCGTTCTCTTCCTGTGGGGCGAAGACGATCCGAATGGTGGTGCGGCGATTGCCCATGCCTTCGCACCTCGCCTGCCGAACGCCGAGCTCGTGATCGTGCCCGGTGCTGAGCATGCTCCTTGGCTCGATGACCTGGACACGTGCGTCTCGCAGTCCCGCGCGTTTCTGCTGAACTGAGCGCGTCTGCTCCGGGGACGGCGAGGTTCTCACGTCGCTACCAGCATCCACGACTTCCGGCGCGAAGTGCCCTACGGCCTGGACCCCCGGCGTCCCACCGTCCGCGACCTACGGTCCCACTGTCAAACCCCTCGGTGACCAGGGATGACGCGGCCGAACGTTGTCATTTCGGCAACATCGGTGGAGCTGATGGGATTCGAACCCACGACCCCCTGCTTGCAAAGCAGTACGGTAGTTGTCAGATGAGCGTCTGAGCGTGTCGATCTCGATCGGTTCGTGCCGTCGTGTCCGGTGTGAACGAGCAGGTCAGCAGGGGGTCGCGCGTCCGATAGGTATCGCCGGGTGAGAGTGCGTCGTGATCGTCGCCGAGTGGTCGGCGGATGGTGATTTGAGCGGCGCTGGCTACGTTCGCGGCTACGTCATCGGCCCCCATGCAGGGCCTGCGGGTCACCCTTCCAGCTTGGCCAGCTCGGCCTTCGCTTGCTCGATCACGGCACTCCACTTCTGCATCTGCTCCTCGAAATACCAGACACGCTTGTGCGCGTCGGCGCCTCGCATCTGACGCATCTTCTTGTAACCCTTCGTGGATGACGCGAGCGATGCCTCGGCCGACGCGATCTTCGATTGGAGCTCCTCGATCTTCTGCTGCTTCGTAGCCATCTCTCTCATCTCACCACGTCGTTGAAACCCAGGCGAACCACCGGCGTGACCTCAGCCTCGCCGCAACACGACGGCGTCTTCCCCGCTGACACCGTTCTTGCTGTGCATCCCGTAGCGGGGCCATGTCTCCAACGGGATCACCTCGTCGACGATGAAGCCCCTCGTCTCGCCGAGCGCACCAAGGAGGTGGGGCGTGGGGATCGTGATCTCCTCGCCATCAGCGGTCGTTCGGTTGTTGCCAACGATGAGAACCGCACGCTCCCCGGGTAGCAAGTGTTCGTGCCAGGCCTCGATGCATGCTCCCATCGATGCGAAGTAGCGATAGAGCAACGCTGGTACGGCCGCCCGCCTGAAGCCGGCGCCTCCCGATTCATTGGCCTCCCGAATCTCCCTCGCAAGATCGACGACGGTCGTTGGGAGGCGATCCGAGTTGTCATCGAGACGACTCCACCATTCCCGTTCCTCAGGCTTGCGCCACTCCCGACTCCCGACAAGCTCCCGCTCGAGCACCGCGGATCTCTGACGCGGGAGCGAGCCCCAACGCAACGATGGATAGCCGATCGGTGTCGATGTACGGGAGGGCCGTTGCATACGGGGGTGAGGTCAGAATCAGGCGTCGTCCAAACGTGTGGGTGCCCTTCAGTGCTTCCGGATCCGTCGAGCTGCCGTGGCGAACATCGATCGTGCTGGTCACCTGAGGCCAGCTCTCGAGCTTCCTCAAGCCCGACGTCGACGCGGTCGCATGATTCGACGAACAGCTCCCACACCTGCGGTGGGATGAAGGGCTCCGGCCGGCGACGGACTCGTAGGTCCTCCGGTAGCTGGTACGAAACGGCCCGGAGAATCGCGGATAGCGCCACCCGTGCGAGGGCAACGGCCGGGTCGGCCTGGTCGGTTTGCAAGCGCCTGAGGGCGACGACGACCGCCGCGAGCGATTCTTGCGGAAACCAATCGCGCAGATAGGACTCGGTGTCAGGCGAGAACAGATCCGCGAGGGCGCCGACCGTCTCGACCTGTTGAGCCTCCTTCATCTCGTCGGCGACGCTCCTGACCAGCTTTCCGAATCGGTCTCGCACGGCGGGGATGTCTGGGGCAATGAGCGCCGCCGTCTTCGCCCGTGCAAGAAGCACTGCGATCGGGGACCTGTCCACTCCGATCGCGTGGACTCCAAGCCGCCCGGCTTCGATGAGGCTCGTCCCCGATCCGCAGAACGGATCGATCAGGAGGTCAGCGTCGACGTCGACCACGTTCATGAGCGATCGGACGAGCTGCGGGTTGAACTTGCCCTTGTACTCGTGGATGCCGTGAAGTCCGAATCTCGTGGCTTGACGACGCTGCTCGACGCCCCTCACGGCGGCGTGCAACGACTCCGTCGACGCCTGTCGTGTGGGGGTGCGGTCGTGCCCGGTGGTGACGGATCCGAAGTAGGTGGCACGCTCAACGATCGTCCGAGTGTGAGCATCTGGGACCGTGACGCCTTCCTCTGAGGGCGCTGCCGAGGTTCCGCCAAGCGCGGCGGCCTCTCTCAGCGCCAAGGCCTTCTCGTACGGGAACAGGCGATACGACGCCCACTTTGCCTCTGCCATGACTCAGTCCCTTCGACTGAACAGCAGCACGTGTTCGCCTTCTCTGGCTCGGGCATGCTGCCGGTTGAATGATGTGGAGGACTTCCGGATGATCCGGAACCTCGAGGCAGCCAGGTCGAACCCGGCGCTGTCGGCTGAGCTGGCGAGTACTTCGGCGTTGTCGACGAACTCCCCGCGAATGATGGAATCACCCACGATGCTGATGGCGGCTCCACCCGGAGCGAGCACACGGTGCAGCTCCTCGAATACCTCCTGCATCTCTGCTTCGAAGTCGTGCTTTGTAGCCGTCCCGCTGCCTGAGTAGTACGGCCGAGCACCGATCTCAGCGCTGCGAACCGTGATGGGATCGAGGCCCAGCCAGTACATGCGGTACTTGTGATAGAGCCAGTACTCGTACGCATTCGGATACGGCGGCGAGAATACGCAGGCAGCAATCGCTCCGCTGTCGATGCCCGCAAGAGACCGCGCGTTCCCCTCCATCACGGTCGCAGTGGATGACTCGACGAACGCACGATGCTCCTCGCACCAGGCTGCGACGCGAATCAAGGCTTCGCTCAGGGTGCGCACTGCAAGCTGAGCATCGATCTTCTTGTCGATGGCGGCGTAGCGCGTGTCAGACTCCTGCCGACCAATCCTGACGGTGGACGCCGAGATCGCGAGTGCAACGCGATCACGCCACGGGTCGCCGTCAGGAATCTGGCGGACGTAGCTGACGGCGCCACCGAGGAGGCGCTGCGCCCAGGGTTCGAACCAATGATCGATTCTCGGGATCTCTGCGAGGAGCGCGGCGTCGCCCTCGCCCCGTGTTGCGTGCGCGACCAGCTCACCGAGGTGGTGAGTGAGGAGCTCGGTGTCGACCGCAGGCTGCCAAGGCGTCGTCTTCACTCGTGACATCAGGCAGGCAATGGGGTTGATGTCTACGCCGACTGCGGGCACACCACGACGGAGTGCCTCCACCAACGTCGTGCCGGATCCGCAGAAGGGATCAAGCACTGGCCCCTGAGGATTTAGGACTTCGAGCGCCGCCGCCGGCAGCTCGGGGATGAACCTCGCCGGGTAGGGGTGGATGTCCGCGACGCGACGCGGTGACAGCGCTACCGTCCAGTCGATCGACATGAACCGGTCGACGTCGAGGATCGCCGCTGGCCCAGCGCGAGGCGGAAGGCCGGTTGTCGTGGGCGTCGGTGCCATGTCTCTCCGCTCTGCGTCTCTAGGTTCTAGAGTCTAGAGACCCCCTGTGACAGGTATGACGGATGGGCTCGAAGACGCACACGCCGCAAGCGAACGTACGCCTCACAACCGACGAGGAGGACATCCTTCGCGCCGTCACCTTTCTCGAAGGCGGATCGGCGTCTGAAGTGCTGCGTCCGTCGGTCAGCGAGTTCCTTGCCGCCAAGGTCAAGGAGCCTGCGGTAGCGGAGGCCGTGACTGCCCTTCGAAAGCACCGGGGCGAGAAGGCTGAGACGGTGCTGGCGTCCATTCAGGAGCGGTTGAAGCGCCAAGAGGGCGCGTAGGACGGTCCGCTCTCGCCTCAAGGGCCGTACCCGTAGCGGTGGGCCGGGTTCTGATGCACAAGGTGAGCGGCGAACCCGGCGAAGTCCGGGTCGGCTGGTGTCAAGAGACGGACCACGAAGTCGTACCCGGACGCCTGGGCGCCTCGCTCTACCACCATGATGGAGTTGGCATCGAAGTCGGGTGGGACGACGGCACGGACGTCGCCGATGGGCCCGGGTCGAAGTCGATGCTCAGCCGCGTGGCCGGGCCGTGATGGCCGGAACCACAGCATGATCTCTACGTCGACGCCATGAGGCGCCAACCGTGTGAAGAGTCGTCCGCTCGCTGACCACTCGTCCCGCGGGAGCTGATGCACCACCTCGGCGTAGTCGGCGGGCCAACCCCAGAAGGCGGGAAAGCGGTCACGAGCGGTCTCACCAAGGTCCGGCTCGAATGTTCCGACCTGATCGCCGTGCAGCTTCCTCACGTCGTTGTCAGTAAGGGTCCGAACGTAGAACCGGTCGACCAGCGGCGGCTCGCCAACTGGGTCCGCGTCGGCAGGCCCTGCGTTCTCAGGAAGCGGGGCATCCGCTTGGGCTCCTTGAGCAGTAGGGACCTCAAACGGTACGGCCATCGGCGCGTAACCCAGGCGCGCCACAGGCGGCGGCGGCGACGACGGAAGCCGATCGATCGCTGACTGACCGGCCCCTCCTGCTGGTTGGTCCCTTCGCTGTCGAACGCGCTGCCGTTCCGTGGACAGGTAGCCGCGCTCGAACAGTTCGCGCACGTCGTCGGCACTCCCCACCGGGTGGGCGTACGGTGTGTTTACGAGCGCATTGAGGGACGCATCGATGCTCGCGATGGTGGGCGTCAGGGAGTCGAACTCCTCGATCAGGCTTGCCTCGAAGTTGGTGAGCAGACCGCCTCGGGTCATGTTGCTCGAGCCGACGACCAGAAGGTGCGAGTCCTCTCCCGACGCGCCCTTCGAATACCAGTACACCTTTGGGTGGAAAGTCTGACTTGGATGCTTGAACACACAGGTCACGGTTGCTCCGGCATCAAGAAGTCGGAGCAGCGCTTCGACGGTCGTGCCTCTCTCGTTCATGCCGACGATCACGTCGATCGAGGTGATGTAACCGTTCAGCGAGCGCAGGAACCACCACGCGCCCTCGTCTCTCGCCCAAGCAACAGCGACTCGCACCTCCCCGCCAGCGTGGCGCACAGCCGCCGCTTCGAGCGCAGGCACCAGGGGCTCGTCTGGGCCCATCACAAATTGCACTCGTCGCTCCCCTCGCGTGTCCGCTCCGCAGACCCTACGTCGGCCTGTGGCAAGCCTGCCTCGCTCTGTGTTCGAGCGCTTCGTCAGAGTCCGATCCCGAAGTCGTCGTCCCTCGATGCGTGCGCGACTCCGTCAAGAGCTTCGATCTCAACGAGGAGCCGCTTCCGTTCGGTGGAGCCGATGCCCCAGTCGTCGAACCGCGCGGCCTTCTCGACGGCGAGCTGCTTGCTGCCTTCTCGGCCGAGAGCGTCCCGGATCGCGTTCACCGGGTCGCTCGCATCGTGCTGCTGGCGGGCGTGGGTGAGATCGCCCTCGATACCACGACTGCCTACGGCGTAGAGGACGTTGGATACTCGGCCCCGGCTGAGCGCAACGTAGCCGGCCTCCCGGTACAGATCGTCGGTGCCGAGCACGAGGCATCGGTCGACCGTCATGCCCTGCGCCTTGTGGATCGTCGTTGCGTAGGCGTGAGCCACATGGCCCGCGTCGAGGTAGTCGGTCGGGAGCGTTCGCATGCCGTCGTCAAGGCGGACAGCGCATCGTGCGCCGCCCGGGGTCGACCCGCTCGACCGTCGCCCGGTCGCCGTTGCGGACGCCGAGGCGGTAGTCGTTGCGCAGGCACATGATCTCGTCGCCGGTCTGGAAGCAACGTTCGTCGATCTCGAGCTCGGGGCCCTGTCAACGGTCACGAAGATCTCCCCACCGGCGGCCATCGGAACTCCCCGCGCGCGGCCACGAGAATCCCCCGCGCGCGGCCATGGCGTTCCCCGGCCTGAACTGGTGGTGGGTCAGGCGGTCAGAGGCGTCACCCCCTTCCCGCTGGTTGCGTCAGCCAGGCGCACCGATTCGCCCTCGGTGAGCACGAGGTGGGCGTGGTGCATGAGCCGGTCGACGAGCGCCGTGGCGATCGTGTGATCCATGAGCTGGTCGAAGCCCGAGGGATGCAGGTTCGACGAGAGCGCGACTGATCGTCGCTCGTAGGCGGCGTCGATGAGCCGGTAGAGGCCCTCGGCCGCGTCGGGGCCGATGGGCAGCAGGCCGATGTCGTCGACGATGATCAGGTCAGCTCGGATGATCGGTGCGAACGCCTTCGCGACGGAGTCATCGACGCGATGGCGGCGGACCAGCACGCCCAGGTCCTCGATCGAGAACCACGACACCACCCGCCCCGAGTCGACGGCTGCATGCCCGAGCGCCTCGCACAGATGGCTCTTGCCCGTGCCCGAGGGCCCGCAGGCGACCACGTTCTCGTGTCGGTCGATCCAAGAGAGGGTGCGCAGGGCGGCTTGGGTGGCCGCCGGGATCGTCGAGCGTGCCGGATCCCAGGCATCGAAGGTCTTGCCGGCCGGGAATCGGGCCTTGCGACGGCGGTTCTCGGTGGTCGCGCGGTCCCTGCCGTCGGCCTCTGCGATGAGCAGAACCCGCAACACCTCGGCGGGGTCCCAGCGCTGAGCCTTGGCGGTCAACAGCACCTCGGGTGCCTGCTCGCGCACGTAGCGGAGCCGCAGTCGTCGGCACAAGGCGCTGAGCTCGTCGATGATGGGATCGGGCACGGCGCTCATCGCCCGAACCCCTCCCATGCCGCGGTGCCGGGCTGCAGCGAGTGCTCGCTCGACGCCCTGCGCGGCTCGTCGCGGCGCGCCGCCAGGATCGAGCCGAGGTCCCCGGGGCCGAAGCGCCCTGCCATCGCGGCGAGCCCGAGTGCCTCGTCGACGCGTTCGGCCGGGTTGGCCCTGGCGAGCTCGACGGCCTCGGCCATGCGGACCTCGATGCGCCGGGTCCCCACCGCAGCCGCTTCGATCAGCCACGCCGCAGCCCCCTTGCCGATGGCCAAGAACGCTGCCTCGGCACCGTTGGTGGCCTCGGGCCGCCGATCCAGCGGCCCGGTGGGGTGGTTCGGGTAGTGCTCGTCGGCGATGGAGGCCTCTCCTGGGCCTCGGAGAGGGTGGCGGGCCACCTCGGTGAGCCCACCGTCGCCCTCACCCACGATGCGGACCTCGTCGCCGGCGACGCGCACCCACACCCGCAGGTTCCGCCACTGCGGCGGCACCGAGTAGCGGGCCCCCCGGAACGACACCGTCTGGGACCAAGACACCGCCCGGGACTCACCGAACGCCGCCGTGTAGGGCTCGGCCGGGACCGCGTGCAGCAGCGGGCGCTCCACCTCGAGGGCCTCGGCTGGCACCCGACGGGTGATGGCGTGCACCCGGGCGTTGACCCGGGCGCAGAACGCCTCGCACGCCCCCTCCAGCTCGGCCCAACCCGAGTACTCGGGACGCAGGTTCGCCGCGGTCGGCACCAGATCCGCCTTGGCGATGCGCACCGTCGCCTCCGCGCCGCCCTTGGACTCGGGGTCGAAGGGAACGCAGGTGGCGATGGTGATCCCGTAGTAGACCGCGGCAGACACCATCTTGGGGTTGCGCACCGCGATGCGCGCGATGTGCTTCTCGCTCACGGTGCGCTCGTTGTCGGTCAGCGCGTAGGTCGGGGCGCCGCCGAGGACCCGGAAGGTGGCATCCAGCGCGGCGACCACAGACGCAAGCGTGCGGTCCCGCAACGCCAGCACCACCCTGAACCGGCTCCAGGCCAGCCACGCGCAGAACAGCACGGCGCGGGTGCCCTCCACCATGGGGCCTTCGCCGTAGTCCCACTGCAGCCACAGCCCCGGCTCGGGGATCCAGGGCTTGTAGGAGCGGGCGTGGTCCCGGCGCCACTCCGCCTTGAGCGCCTCCACCACACGCCGTGTCGTGCGCTCCGATCCGCCGTAGCCCATCGCCTGGAGCTTCTCGTGCACCCGATCCGCGCGGATGCGCCCCTGGGAGCGATCGATGAGCTCCCGGATCTTGTCGGCATAGGCGTCGGTCACCTTGGCCCGCACCAACCGCGCGGTCGCATCCAGGCCCGCCGCCCGGGCGGCCACCTTGGCCCGCACCGTCTGATGATCCACCCCCGCCAGAGCGGCAGCGGACCGATACGACCCCGTCAGGTCGTAGAACTCGAGAACCTCCATGGTCTTCTCCTCGGACAACATGGGGTGTTCCTCCCTTGGCTCGGTTGAGGGTCAGCGCCGTCGATACGAGTCGAGGGGGAACACCAACAGGTGGATGCCGGGGAGCACAGCTGACCGTCCGTGGGGACGAACGCCGGCCGCACGTGGGGAGTTTCGGTGGCCGTCCCTGGGGACTTCTACTGGCCGCCTATGGGGAGAATCTCATGGCCGTCGACAGGCCCCACAGCTGGCCAGCGGCGACCAGGTGGCGGCGGGCTCGACCGTTGAGGTCGTCGACGTCGCTGCGGCGGATGGCGATCATGGCGACGTCCTCGCCCTGTTGGCGCCACTCGAACCAGTCGTCGGCCATCTTCTGGCGCACCTCGATGGCGTCGGGCCCGGTGGCAAGCCGGCCTTGCGCCTCGAATGCGTCGAGTCCCAGGTCGACATCGCCGCAGCGGAGCTCGTCGAGTGCCTCGCGTTCCCATTCCTCGACTTGGCGACGGTTCTCGGTGAGCGACACCGGGTCAAGCAGCCGGTTGAGCGCGCCGAGCATCCCGCCGGCTTCGATCTCGGGGAGTTGGCGAGGGTCGCCGACGAGGACGACCTTGGCGCCGGCCTGCTCGGCCGCGTCGAGGATCGGCGCCAGTTGTCTCGTCCCAGCCATCCCGGCCTCGTCGATCACCAATACGAAGCCAGGGTCGAGCCGGACGCGGCCGGAAGCGATGTCGTCGGTCAGCCGGGTGAGCGTGCGGCTCGGGATGCCTGACGACGTCTCCAGCTCGCGGGCTGCCTTCGCCGCTACGGCCGCCCCGATGACGTCGTAGTTCGAGCGCTCCCACGCCTCGCGAGCGGCGGCGAGCGCAAACGTCTTGCCCGTGCCGGCCGCCGCTGCGACCACGGTGACGCCTTCGCCGCCGAGGCAGAGTCTCTCGATCATCGCGGCTTGGCCCTCACCGATCGTCGGCCGGACGCTGAGTGCTTCAGCGACCTTCAACGGCTGGGCGATTCCTCGCTGCTCGAGCTGACGGTTCAGCGCGCTGATCAGCAAGCGTTCCTCCAGGCGGAGCAGCTCAGCGGTTGAGTACTCGGTGGCGTGCGTGTAGTCCAGCTTCTCGGCGACGGGCACGATGTCGGATCGGGCGAGGAAGACGTCGGCCACCTGCTCGATGACATGGACGGGTGCGCCGTGCGGGAGACCATCGGCGATTGCGCGCAGGACGTCGAGTCGGTCGAACGTGCTCCTCTTCTCGGTGACGCCTTCCGGCCCGGCGAGACGGTTGAGGAGGCGGCGGACCTCGATCTGGTCGTACGGGATGCGGGGCCGGCGGCCGACCACGTCACCGAGGTCTGACGGATCGAAGCCGACAGAGACCGCCTTGGTCTCCCACAGGTCCCGGATGGTCCCCTCCGCAGGGGCGGTCTTGGCGGGGCGGGTTTCGAGCGTGGCGATCTGGGCGGCTCGGGCCGAACGGAATCCCACGCTGTCGAGGTGCTCGATGATCTGGCGTCGCCGCTCTGAGAACTCCCAGATCACCGATCGATCGATGCCAGCGATGTCGGCGGCACCTTTCTCGACGGGTCCCCACTCGACGCCGAGCCGAAGGGTGAGCTCGTGCCGTAGGTGTGCCTGGTACAGATGTCCGGCGGTCTTGGCGTGCGTATACAGGAGTCGCCCGTCGAGCGTGCGCCACTTGCCGTCCTCGGCCCTGACCATGTTGGCAACGAGCACATGCGTGTGGAGGTGCGGGTCGCCGGTACGGCTGGTCCGGTGTCGGAACATCGCTGCGACGAACCCGTCGACGGGCTCGGTCTGCAAACCACCATGACCCTTGCGGGTGCCGGCTGCGTTCGCCTCGACGTAGCGGAACGCCGCAGCGACAGCGGCGTCGTGGGCTTCCCGGACGGCCTGCGACACCTCGGGTGAGCCGAACGAGAACAGGAGCGAGACCGACTTCGGTGCCCGCCAGCACAGGTCGAAGCCGCCGACGGTTGCGGTTGGTGAACCGGCCGAGCTGCTCGCTGCTGCGGGGGTCGAGCCCGCTCCACACCGCCCGCAGGTCGTCGGAGCCGACCTCGCCGTCGAGGCCCAGCTCGACTTCGGCGGCAGAGCCGGCCCACCAACCGGGGGCTTCGCCGACGCCTCTGTAGTACTCGTCGACCCCCTGCGCGACGGCTTCGATGTAGTAGCCCTCGCCGCTGCCGGAGATGGGATTGATGCCGAGCACGGGTCAGCTCCCGATCAAGGCCGAAGGCCGGTCGGCGTCCCGGTCGACCGTGTCCGGGCGGGCACATCGGCGGTCGTGCGGCACGACCGTGTGCGGTTCGACCGGAGCCGGGCGGGACCGGGTGTGGAGGGCACCGTGGTGCAAGTTTGTGGTCTTGGTCATGGGGGTACCTGGAAGAAGGAAGGCCGAAGGGGAGGGACGGCGAGGGCCGTGGACGGTGCGGCTGGACACGGCGCTCAGAAGAGGCGAGTGGTGCGCTGCTCGTCGGGTGCGACCGGCGGTGTGCGAGCCGCCAAAGGCGGCGGTGGGAGGTCCGGGCTCCGTGACGGAGCGACTGGCGCTGATGCCGTCGACGCGGTGATCGGTTCGGCGGGGAGGCGCAGACCGGCAGCGCGCAGGTCGATGACGTAGTGCATGCCAGTGAAGCGCCCGGAGAACCCGTGGCGTGATTCGCCGCGCTCGATGAGTTCCTCGGCTAGGAGCTTGCGTAGCGCGCGTGCGACGGCGTCCTTCGATCGGCCGACGGACTCGGCGATGGTGCGCGCGCTTTGTTCGGCGACGGCCTGGCCGTCGACGTGGGTCGCCTGCAAGGCCAGCTCCTCGAGCACGATCCACGCCGTCGGTTCGAGTCGGGCCCGCATGGCGAGCGCCTGATCGGTAAGAACGAGAACCGGGCGTTCCAGTGGCGGTGTCACTGCTCGCCGGCCCAGGCCAGCTCGCCCGCGATGAGACGTTGGAGCATCGCTCGTGGTGCTCGCAAGCTGCGGCCCACCCGGATGACGGGCAGGCCCTCGCCGGTGTGCTCGAAGCGCTTCGCTTCGGCGTAGGCAGTCGTGCGGCTGATGCGTAGGAGTTGGGCTGCCTCCGAGATCGTGAGCAGCTCCGGACATTCATCGAGCGCCAACGCGGCCTCCTGAGTCGGGACGGCGTCGATGCGTGCCGTCTCTATTCATACCCACCCCGAAGTTGCCGAGCGTCCCCCCAGAAATCCTGGTTTTGTGACGGATGTCACCGTCGTGCTCATCGCGTGCCATCACAACCTCCAAGGTCAGGACGGCTTCCGATCGAGCCGTCCCTTCCTCTCCCCACTGCCGCGTGCCGCTCGCGTCGCGCCTTCAATCCGAAGTCCCGGGTGGCTGGGGCGATAACTCGGGGGTGTGCCACGACGTTCGCAGCGAGAATGGCGAGATGGCGTCAGACCGCGGCGACCTGCCCGAGCCGACGAACGAAGCGGATGGTCGCGCGTACACCCGCCAGCACACGGTGTCGCAGGCGCTCCTCGAACGGTGGGCCGGCGCCGGCCTCGGCGTCTACGACCGGGTTCGCCGGGCCGAGCGGGTGTCCACTGCCTCTGCTGAAGGTTGGGTCAAGAACTTCATTCGCGTGGAGAAGGTGACGAGCGAGCAGCGTTGGCAATCCGAGGTCGAGGACCACCTTGGCAAGGTGTTCTCGGCACTCGACGTTCGAGGCCTCGCCGATGATGCCGAGGCGGAAGAAGTAGCGCGGCGGTGCATCGCTCTGCATATGGCGCGGAGCCAGGTCGTGCGCGAGATGCATCAGCGTTCCGTTCCTGGAGCACTCGACGGTGTTCGCCGGCGTGATCAGGGACCACGACACGGAGCGGATCTTCTACGAGCGCTACGGACTTCACGCGGCCGGCCCCGGCGCTGCGCTCGTGGTGGCGGACGCTGTCGCTGACGAAGTGAAGGCACAGCTCGACGTTGGCGAGTTCTTCCGAGACCAGGTCCATGAGCACTTCGAGCGAATGTGCGAGTGGCTCGCAGACAAGCGGCTGCAGGTCGCCACCCCGCTCGCCGGGCAGTTCGTCATCGGAGACGCTCCTTCCGTGCCGATCAACGAGGAGGATGGCGTGGCAGGGTTCCTCGCAGGCGTCAGCCTCGGGACAGCGAACCTCGTCGTGCTGCCGTTCGGGCCTTCGCACTTGGTTGCAGTGGCGAGCCAGCGAGCCTTCGAGGAGCATCAGACGTTCGAGATCTCTGCCAACGCCGTCAGGAAGATGAACAGCGCCCAGGTCGTTGCCTCAGTCCGGTCGATCTACTACGTCGCGGGGCTGGGCCTCGCCGCGCAGATCGAGAGCATCCTTGACGAGCAGGACGCGGAGGTCATTGGGTGAGCACGTTCGACCTGTCGGGCTACCTGGCTGTGCACCTCCACTACGAGCTGAAGTACCTACTCGTTGATGCGACGACCTGGTCTGCCGTCCGACGGCCGGAGGACCGAGGTCGTCATGCACCACACCTCGTCGTGATGTCGATGGAGTCGGCCTTCGTTCACACGCGGGTGCTCTACGAGTTCCTCACCCATGACGAGGGGTGGGCGAAGCGCACCCCTCATGAGCGAAAGCAGTCGGACCTCTGGGATGGGTACAAGGTTGCGATGCACACGAAAGTGCTCCACCCCGGTGCGAATCGACCGTACGTGCCGACCAACAGCGCTGCCGATGAACTGCAACACCGCGTTGTGGACTTCGCACACGACATCCTCGCCATGTGGGGTGATGTCGCCGACGAAGAGGTGATGGCCGCGTATCGAGAAACCATGAACGACTCGCGTGCGTACGCAGTCGAGGAGGCTCGACGGTCAGCGGTTTGGTTCGGTATCTCGCAGGTGTTCAGCTGACAGCAGTGGGTGCGCTCATTGGTCGGCGGTCGCGCTGACAAGCAGCTGGTCCCAGGCCTCGACGGCGTGGGGGAGGCTCGGCCGGACATCGTGGCGGTAGCCCTCGGTCGTCCTGGTGTCGACGTGGCCGGCGAGGTCGGCGACCTTCACGAGGTCGTCGAGCTGGTCGCTGACGAGCGAGACGAACGAGTGGCGCAGCTCGTAGGTGGTCCAGTCGTCGCCGAGGCCGGCGTTCTTGCACAGCGTCTGGAACGCTCGGCGCATGTTCGACTTCGTCATCGGCGTGCCGTTGCGCGTGCAGAACACGATGCCCTCGGCGTCGTACAGCCCGAGCAGCTTCTGCTCATCACGATGTCGCTGCGAGCGCGGCGACGAGCAGCGGGTGGAGCCCCATGCGGCGCTTGCTCCGCGTTCGTCTTCGGCGCACCCTGGCCGACGTACTTGTCGTCCACCTCGATGGCCGACTCGGCGACCTCGATCGACGGCGACTCGGAGTCGATGTCGACGTACGGCCACCGCAGACCGGCGAGCTCGCCCGGACGCAAGCCCGCACATCAGCCCGGTGAGCCACATCGCCGGCCGCGGGTCGGCGGGGATGGCTTCGGTGAGCAGCGCCTGGGCCTGGTCACGGTGAAGCTCTTGCGCTCGGCTTCGACGGCCGCTTCGCCGGCAGCAGCACGTCGGCGGCCGGGTTCGTCTTGATCGTCCGGTTGCGCACGCCGTGCTGCAGCGCCTGGTTGAGGTAGTTCCAGTTCCGGTCGATCGTGCTCGTCGCGTGCGTCTCGACCATCGACTCGAACAGCTCCTCGAGCCGCCGCGTCGTCGTGCGGTCGACCTTCAGCGAGCCGATCTTCGGGAGCACCGACGTCCCCAGCAGCTGGCGGGCGTTGGCGATGGTGTTGGGTGACTTCACCCGCGCGTGGCGCGACGTGCGGGACGGCGCCACGTTCGGGCAGCCGTCGGCGAACCACGCCTCGATCACGTCGGCGAAGGTCGCCTGCCGCGTGCGGGCCGGATCGGGAGCAGCGGCCTGGGCCCGCAGCGTGATGAGCTCGTCGAGGTCGGCCTGGGCGTCGGCCTTCTCGACCCGCTCGACCTTGCGGCGCGAGCCGTCGGGGAAGCGGACCCACGCCATCCACCGCTGCTTCTGCTCGTTCCACCGCACGGTGGGGCGCTGTGCCAACGCAGGCACCTCCGACGACGTAGCCGATCACTTGCTGGCTACGTCGACGTAGCCAGGAGCGAAAAGGCTACGTCCAAACTGGCTACGTCGGCAATCCAGAGGTCGAGATGAGGCGACAGGCACCCCCTCTGACCTGGGATTTTGCGGTGGAGCTGATGGGACTCGAACCCACGACCCCCTGCTTGCAAAGCAGGTGCTCTAGCCAGCTGAGCTACAGCCCCGGAGAGGTCAGCGTAGCGACTTGGATCCCTGCGCCGGGGCCGCGGTCAGCCGGTGAAGGCCGGTGTGGCCTGGGTCGGCTGGGCGGGTACCGCCGCTGGAGTCGTGGTCGTCGTCGTGGTCGTCGTCGTGGTCACCTGGACCTCGACCTCCACCGAGCCGGTGTCACATCCCGATCCCTGAGGCCGGGAGACGTTGCGCTGGTCGGCCACGTAGGTCAGGTCGCAGCTGCCGCTCGGGATGGTGTCGAGCAGCGGGCTGGTGCTGCTCGGGAGGTGCGTGAGCGTCGGGCCACCGTTGTCGGCCAACGGACCGAGCTGGGGATCGATGCCGTTCTGGTCAGTCGGATCGCTGAACCCGCAGGAGGAACCGTCTTCAGCGTTCCACCCCGAGGAGCTGGTGGTGACAAAGCCGCAGTTTTCCGGCTGACCGAATCCCTCAGCGATGACCGAACCGAAGGAGGTGAGCGTGGCCAGGGCGATCTGGCTCCCGGAGCCACCGTCTGCAACCGAGCCGTTGCCGTAGATCGTGGCGTACAGGAGCTCTGTGTCACCGGCGATCCCTCCCCCATCCCGGCCGGCCGTGTTCCCGGAGATGGTCGAGTTGACCACCAGGCTGGATCTCAGCGCGAAGATCCCTCCGCCGCTGGAGCCGGTGGCGGTGTTCCCGGAGATGGTCGAGTCGACTACGAACACCTGTGTGGAGTCTCCTGCGAAGACTCCACCACCCACGTTGCCGGCAATGTTGCCGGTGACCGTGCTCAGCGCGAGCATCAGATCGCCACCCCCGGTCATCGATATGCCGCCACCGTTTCGGGTACCGACGGAGGGATCACCACCGGTGATCGTGGTCTCCCAGATCTGGACGTCGCTGTCGGTGACCGCATGCAGCACACGCTGCGCGTCGCAGGTCTGGCGGATGGTGGTGCCGTTCCCGTTGATGGTGAGCCCGTATCCCTCGGTGTAGTCGAGATCTCCGGTCGCGTTGGAGTCCTCGTCCACTACCGGCGCCCCGCAGACGTCCAGGTCCAGGGTTGCCCCCTCCGGCAGGTCGATCTCGCTGTCGTCCCCGTCAGCGTTGGCCTGGTCGAGCACGTCCCGCAGCGAGCCCGCAGCACCGTCGGTCGTCGAGGTGACCGTGTAGCTCGTGAGGGCGCCCGCGGGTGTCGAGATCCCGAAACCCAGCATCGCTCCGACGAGCGCCAGCAGCACAGCCAAGGAAACGTATGTACGTCGTCTGCTCATGACATCCTCCCGCGTCGTCCCCGACGCAATCCCTGCGTTGACGACACGCTAGACGCCCAGCGGCCGAGCTGCTGTTTGGAGCCAACGGCAGGTGCTCGTGCTCGCCGGATCGCCAGTGCGACTGTGCGGAAGTCCTTGTGCCCTGCGCGGCCTCGAGGGGTCGGCCCTCGTAGGTCCACCGGAAGGGCTCGGCCTTGCGGTTGTGCAGCTCGAGGTGTCTGGCGGACGAGGTCGGTGAGGAATCGGGGTCGTGGCTGATCATCCACGATCGGGTCTGCAACGGCTTGAGGTCCAAGCCGTTGAGGATGCGCCACACCTGCGACGCCGAGATCGGCAGACCTTCCTCGCTCATGCGCCCGGCGATCGGTTCGCAGCTCCAGCGGGCGTGAGCTGGTGTCATACCCGCGCCCTGTTGCAGAGCAGTTGCTCTGGCCAGATGAGCTGCAGCCCCAGGAGAGGCCAGCGCAGCGAGCCGTCCGACTCGCCCGGACAGGTCTAGCCGGTGAACGCCGGTGTGGCCTGGGTCGCCTGGGCAGGCACCGCCGACGGGGCCGTGGTCATCGTGGTCGTCGTCGTGGTCGTGGTCGTCTCTGACGGGGGCTCAGGCGGGATCCAGAGCACGGCGTGGTACTCCTGCTCCGACACCGAACAGCCGACTCCGACGCCGGCGTTGTTGATGTTGCTGCTGTAGCCCTCGAGGTCTCCTGTGAGCAACGGCAACAGGACAGGGTCCTGGTCTCGGAGCCACAGGGTGGGCCAGTATTCGGGCGAAGGGGCCGAGCTGTCAAAGGTCTCCCCGATGGCGTCACCGGCGTCGTTCATGCCGATGGCCTCACCCGCGTCGGTACCGGCGGGAAGGGGGAGCGCCGCCATGGAGCCGTCGTAGAGGAACGGCACCGAGTCGGAATAGCCCACCACCTCACCGCTCTCGTTGATGTCGAACGAACGCGAGTTGCCGCCACTGAGCGTGCCCAGATCGGACATCACCAGGTTGTTGGGGTTCCAGCGGAACGCGTGAGAATTGACGCCGTCGCTCGAGGACCCGTTGACGAACCCGGCGTTGTTGATGCGCTTGGCATCGGAGCTCGTGCCACCCAGCGTTCCCAGCGTCGTCCAGCTCGGACCGCTCGGGTCGTACACGAAGCCCCTGAGTTCGCCTCCGGTGTAGAAGTTCCCCGAGACCCGGCCGGAGTCGTTGATGCCCTTGGCTTCGGATTCGGTGCCAGGATCCGCGGTCGGAGGGTGGATGTCGGTCATCGTCCCCGCCGACATGTCGTAGAAGAACGCGTGATCGTCACCACCCGCGACATCCGACGTCCCGGCGATGTCGCCGTTCTCGTTGATCCCCTCCGCCTCGGCCCCCGCCCCCCCCGGGAGGGTGCCGATGTCGGTGACCGATCCGTCGGCGTCCCAGTAGACCGCACGCTCGTCAGTCGTGCTGTTGTAGCCGGCGGCCACTCCGTCCTCGTTTATGTCGATCGCACAGGAATACGTGCTCCCCGGCAGCGAATCGAGCTCGAGCACCTCGTAGTCGTCGTCCTGGGCACTCGCGCCGGGCATCACTGCGGTGACCGTCAGTGCTACTACCGACGCTGCCGTGGCAAGGGTGAGTCTGCGGGGCATGGGTATCCCTTCTCGATCGGAACGCGCCGAGGGTAGCCGGGGTCCGGTGGCCGCACCAGATCAAGCCCGGTGCGACCTGACCATGTGGAGCTGGTGGTGTGGGATGCCATGACATGGGCGACACCTGTCTCGAGGCACAGGAGACACCGAGCGGAAGGGGCTCCGTGCGGGGGGCGAGGAGGGGCTGCCGCTCGGGATGGTGTCGAGCTGCGGGCTGATGCTCGGTAGGCGTGTCAGCAGCGTTCGGCCCGTCTCTAGTCGCTCACGAGGTCGATCTCCGTGGACACGTCCTGGACGACCTCCTGGCCAGCGGCGGAGATGACCTGGTGGATGCTCATCCGGATCGAGCTCTCGATGGGCAGCAGCCTCGTGAGATCTCCGCGAACGGTCCCCGACCCCTGCCCGTCGAACTCCTGGATCTGCGCCACACCGGAACCCGGGATTTCGACCTCCTGGCCGGGTTCGACCGACTGGGTGAGCTCGACGTCGAACGTGTACTCGGTGCCGTCGAGCTCGGTCAGCTCGTACAGGTACACGGTGAGGAGCTCGAGGCCCATCGACTCGATCGGGTACCGCACCTCCCAGCTCGCCCCCTCCGAGACCGGTTCGGCCGGGAGGGGAGCCTCCAGCGACTGGAGCTGGTTGCTGGTCTCCTCCATGGTCGAGGAGACCGTCGGATCCAGACCTGGCGGCAGGTCGAGCTCCACCTCCAAGGGTCTCCCGCGGTCGTCCGTCGTCTGCGTGATCGACAGCCCCACGATCTGCTCCAGGCTGGGTCCGAGCAGATCGACGCTCTCGGGCGGTAGCCCGGCTGTGTCGATCAGCTCAGCGGAGTCGTACACCCAAGTGGAGACGATCCCGCCGTCCTCGGTCACCTCGTCCACCGTCGCCTCGATCCCGATCGAGTACGAGATCCGGGTGGTGCCGATCCCCAGCTGATCGGTCGCCTGGGTGATGGTGAGGGTGGCGTGCTCCACTGATCCCTCCTCGGGCACCAGCCGGAGCGCTGTGCCTCCGGAGTCCTCGCCCGAGACCAGTGACACCTCGACCGGGCTGAGTCCACCCGGAAGGGCCGAGGTGGTCGTGCTCTCCTGCACTTCGCTCGTCGTCGTGGACTCGACCGCCGAGGTCGTGGGTGCCTCCTCGTCGCCAGCGGAGAGCTCGCCACCTCCGCTGCACGCAGCGCACACGAGGGCGAGGAGGGCGAGGAGAGTCCTTGCGCGGGTCATCGCACGAGACTACGAGTGTCGGGGAGCTCCTGCTGGGGACGATGCGGCGGCGTCGCGACCCGGGCATCGAGGAGCTCGGCGGGGTGAGGTAGGTCTGGGAGCTCCTGCTGGGGACGATGCGGCAGCGTCGCGACCCGGGCATCGAGGAGCTCGGCGGGGTGAGGTAGGTCTGGGAGCTCCTGCTGGGGACGATGCGGCGGCATCGCGACTGCCCTGAACGACGGGCACGTGGGGTGGTGCGAGGCCGGCGCGACGCCCACGCTCGACGCCGAGCTGTGGGGCTGACGCAGATCGGTCAGAGTGGCGAGATCAGCGTCGTGACGATCACGCTCGAACCGTGGCCGAAGAGGCCCTGGTTCGCGGTGATCCCGGCGGTGGCGCCCTCGACCTGGCGCTCACCTGCATCCCCGCGCAGCTGGGCCACCAACTCGCAGACCTGGGCGATCGCCTGGGCCGGGATCGCCTCGCCGAAGCACGAGAGCCCCCCGCTCGGGTTGACCGGGATGCGACCCCCGATCGTGGTGTCGCCGTCGTTCAAGAGCCTCTCGGCCTCACCGGGCTTGCAGAGCCCGATGTTCTCGTACCAGTCCAGCTCGAGCGCGGACGACAGGTCGTAGACCTCGGCGAGGCTCATGTCCTCCGGGCCGAGCCCCGCCTCCTCGTAGGCGGCGTGCGCGATCGAGTCGCGGAAGGTGAGCTCGGTCGGAGCGAGGCCGGCTGCCGAATCGGTAGCGAAGTTCGGCATCTCGATCACCGTGTTGGGGAACGTCGGTGTGACCGTCGAGATCGCGGAGATCCTCACGGGGTTGGAGGTGTGCCGTCTGGCGAACTCCATCGAGGAGAGCACCACGGCCGCGCCCCCGTCGCTCGTCGCGCAGATCTCGAGCAGTCGTAGCGGCTCGGCCACGAACGGCGATTCGAGCACCTCCTCCACCGTCACCTCCTTGCGGTATCGGGCGTTGGGGTTGGCCAGCCCGTGCCGCGCGTTCTTCACCTTGACCCGGGCGAAGTCCTCCTCGGTGGCGCCGTAGAGGTCCATGCGCCTCCGGGCGTAGAGGCCGAAGTACGTGGGGTTGGTGGCACCGAGCAGGCGGAAGCGGAGCCAGTCGGGGTCCTGCTCGCGATCGCCACCTCCGGTCGGGGCGAAGAACCCCTTGGGAGTGGTGTCGGCTCCGACGACCAGTGCCACATCGCAGAACCCCGCGAGGATGCGGGCACGGGCGATCTCCATCGCCGTCGCTCCTGAGGCGCAGGCCGCGTAGCAGGACGAGACCGGCACCCCGGACCACCCCATCGCCTGTGCGAAGGTCGCGCCGGACACGTAGCCCGGGTAGCCGTTGCGGATGGTGTCGGCACCCGAGACGAACTGGACGTCCCCCCAGGTCAGGCCCGCATCCTCTAGGGCGGCCTTGATGGCGTGCACCCCGTACTCAGTGAAGGGCCGTCCCCACTTCCCCCAGGGGTGCATGCCGATCCCGAGCACCGCCACCTCACGGCCGTCGCTCCTGACGCTCATCGGGTCACGACTCCACCGGTCGCCACTTCCACACCAGGTGGACTGCCTCGTCGTCCTCGAACAGCGGCTCGACCAGCAGGGCCATCTCCATCCCCACGCGGAGCGAAGCCGGATCCACGCCGGATGCGACCTGCCCGAGCACCACCATCTGCTCGGCCTGCAGCTCGACCGCGGCGACCGTGTACGGCTCGAAGGGATCCGGAGCGACGTAGGGATCAGGCGGCTGGTAGTGGTTGGTCGTGAACGACCACAGGGTCCCCACCGGGGACAGCTCGACCTCCTCGAGCTCCGCTCCGCCGGCCTGGGGAGGGCGGCTCACCGCCGTGGCGCGGGGGAAGAAGTAGGTCCCGGTCGTGGGGTCCAGCAGCCCGAGCAGATGAGGCGCGTCTCCGGTGCTGAACCAGCCCTCGATGGTGGGCACGGCGGGCTTCGTCGGTGGGGCCACGGGCCAATGATGGCTCAAGATCTGACGGAGCGTCACATCCCGTGGGCCGCCGTTCGATCCGGATCCCGGAACCGTCGGCCGGCCGTCGATGCACCGCCGCCGGGCCCCATTGGTCCCCCGACAGCTCGGTCGAGGTGCTCAGTAGAAGAACAGGCGGAGCCCTTCGACGTCGACCCCGTCCCGGCACGCGTCCGCATCGACCCCGAGGGCCTCGGCCGCCTGGTCGATCGAGCGCGCCTGCACGAAGAAGCCCACCAGCGACTTGTGCTCCGCGCCCTCCACCCCGATGTGGGGGCCGTCCTCGGGGGTCCAGGTGGTGCCGTCGAAGAGGATCGGCACCATCATCCTCTGCCAGATCTCGATGGTGGCCGCGCCGTCGTCCGTGCCGACGCGGGCTCGTTCGATCCCGAGGATCCCAGCGCGGCCAGATCCTCCGGTGGGGCGGGGATCTTCGAAGCCGGCCGCCCGGAGCCGGATCCGGCAGGCGTCGTCACCGCCGGCGAACTCGCCGAGCATCACGACCTCGGTGTGGAGCTTGCCCTCGTTGCCGTCCGGGCTGGTGCCGTGGACCTCGATCACGCCCCCGTGGTGCAGGCCACGGTTGTCGAGCTCGGGGAGCACGCCCTCGAGGCTGACCGGCTCGAAGGAGAGGATCAACGGTGGCGGTTGGTCCTCACCGGACGGTTGCAGGACCTCGATGCCCACGTTGCCCGCGTGCACCGCTCCCGACCGGTAGGGCCCGGCGTCGTAGGGCTCCCAGCGGGTGGGCAGGCCGAGCTTCTCGCTGAAGGTCGTGAACGCCCGGTCGGCATCGTCGACGACGGTCGTGATCAGGTCGAGGTGCTTGATGAGCGACACGGTCTCCTCCTGTCCGATCTCTCACACGAAGGTACCAGCGTGTCTGGAAGCGCGGGATGGGACGGTTTCCGGATCGGCTCAGGGATCGCCGATGGCGTAGAAGAGGCCGCCCCGTGCCCCGACGTAGATCCGTCCGTGCCACACGGCCGGAGTGGACTCGATGCAGCCCGACAGCTGCACCGACCACAGCTCCGGTGGGTCGACCGCCGGGTTGCTGACGTCATAGGCGTGCAGGACGCCCTGGCAGTCCCCCATGAGCAGCACGTCGTCCACGACGACCGGTGACTGCCAGGTCTGGCTTCCGAGGTTCTTCTCCCAGACGATCTCTCCAGTCTCGCGGTCCACCCCGATCACCCGTCCGCTGTTGAAGGCTGCGTAGACCATGTCGCCGTGCAGCGCAGGTGTCGCCCACGCGCCCGACTTGATCAGGTCGCCGTCGGAGATCGACCAGACGACGGGATCCTCGGGGTTGCGGGGGTCGAGCTTCAGGAGCTGTCCCACCTCCTGCCCCCGAGCGCGGCCCTTCTCGTACTCGACGCCTCCGTAGATGAAGCCCTCCTCGTCGATGACCAGGGAGGCGTCCATGTCCTCGCCGGCCCAGAACCGGAAGATCCGTTCGGGGGTCGCGCCGTCGGCCAGCCCGGCGATGTCCCAGCCCTGCACCAGTCCGCCGGAGTTGGAGAAGTAGAGGGTGTTGCCCGAGATCGCCACGGAGTTCTCGATCGAGACCTCGTCGTCACCGAGATCGGCGAGCTGCTGGTCGTCCCAGCCGGGTGCGTTCCAGACCAGCTCGGGGCTGACGGTGACCAGGCCGTTCTCGTCGTAGTCGCGGTTCAGCTTCACGATGTGCATCTGGCTGTTCTCCCCGCCCTCGAAGAGGTAGTCGTCGAGCACGAGCGGCGAGCTGTCCCAGTCGTCGTTCCAAAGGGTCGGGTAGACGGACTCGGCCGAGAGGCTCCACAGCTCTGTCGGCTGCTCCCGGTCGAGGGCGATCACCCTGAAGAAGCTGTCCCTCGATCCCGTGTACAGCAGCGGATAGCCGTCGGGGTCGACGGTGACCGAGCCCTTGATGATGTCACCCACCGGGAAGTCCGGGAGCAGGCGCTCCCCGGTCTCGCCGTCGACCCAGTGCACTGCCTTGTCGTACGCCCCGAACGCGACCCAGGTCGTGCCGTCGCGCTCCCAGACGGCCGGCTGCCCGGTCCATCCGGTCCCGCACCACATCTCGCCGGAGGACTCACCGCACATGCCGCCCTCGGGAGGGAAGCTCCACAGCACTTCGGGGTTCTCGGGGAGCGGCCCCTCGCCGTAGTAGGTGCGTGTGGGGTTGCCCCTGAAGGTCAGCAGCCCTTCGACGGTCTCGCCGTAGGGGAACCCGACCGACTCGGGGTGCACCCAGCCGTCGAAGTCGTCCAGCGCGGGAGGTGGCCTCGTGGTGGTCGTGGACGGCGGTGGGTCGGGGATGTCGTCGGTGCCGAGGCCCGGCTCGCCGGCGGCGTCGGCGTTCGGGTCGGTGCGCTCGCGGTCGTATGCGATCGCAGCGGCGAGGAGACCGAACGAGAGCGCGATCAGCGCGAAGCCCGCCACCCGGTGGAACCAGGGCCCGCGCTGTCGTCTGCGGCCGCGACGATCACCGGGATCCCCGCCGTGCAGCGCGGCGAGACCGGAGAGGTCCAGGTGGCTCACCCGCGCGTGCCTTCCGCCACCAGGCGGTCGAGCACGAGATCGGGCTCCTCGCGCTCGAGCCGATCCAGCCAGTAGCGGCTCTCGAAGAGCGCCAGCAGCGTCCCGTCCCGACGGGCGAGCACCTCTACTCCTGTCATCGCCCGCAGCTTGGCACTGCTGTCCTCGTCGGTCACCCGCGCGACGGTGTACTTGGTCGGGGTGAGCTCCACAGGGGCCCCGAACTCGTTGTGGAGCCGGTACGAGGCCACCTCGAACTGCATGGGCCCCACGGCGGCCAGGACAGGAGCCTGGTCGCCGATGTCGGGATGACGGAGCACCTGGACGACGCCCTCCTCGTCGAGCTGGGCGATCCCCCGCCGGAACTGCTTGAAGCGGGCCGTGTCGGTGACCCGGGCGACCTGGAAGTGGGAAGGGGCGAACGCGGGGACCGGCGGCCACTCGACGGGGTCGTCGACCCAGAGCGCGTCGCCGACATGGACGTCCGTGGCGTTCACCAGACCGACCACATCACCGGGGTAAGCCTCCTCCACCGTCTCGCGTTCGGAGCCGAAGAGCTGATGCGCGTACTTGGTCGCAAGTGGCCGGCCGGTGGGCCCGTGGGTGACCACCATCCCACGTTCGAACCGCCCGGAGCAGACTCGGACGAAGGCGATCCGGTCGCGATGTGCGGGATCCATGTTGGCCTGGACCTTGAACACGAATCCGGAGAAGGGCGCGTCGATCGCACGGGGCATCCCGTTCGCATCCACGCGGGGGCCGGGAGCGGGGACCAGGTCCACCACCGCGTCGAGGAGCAGTCGGACTCCGGAGTTGGTCAGCGCCGAGCCGAAGAAGACGGGCGTTGACTCGCCGGCCAGGAAGCTCTTCGCGTCGAGGTGCGCGCCGACCGCGTCGAGGAGTGCCAGCCCCGCGTGAGCCTCCTCCCACGCCTTCGGGTGATCACGCCCGGCCTCCTCCGCCCCCACGATCTCCTCGGGCACGATGGTCGCGCCGTGGGCGGTGCGCCCGAACCGGATGAAGTCACCGGTGCCACGGTCCACGAGGCCCTGGAAGTCCCCCGCGATGCCGACCGGCCATGTCATCGGGATCGATGTGAGGTCGAGCTCGGACTCGATCTCGTCGATCAGCTCGAGCGGATCGCGACCGGGGCGGTCCCACTTGTTGACGAAGGTGAGCAGCGGGAGGTTGCGCTCCCTGCACACCTCGAAGAGCTTCAGCGTCTGTGGCTCGATGCCCTTGGCCGCGTCGAGCACCATCACAGCGGCGTCCGCCGCGGCCAGCACCCGGTAGGTGTCCTCGGAGAAGTCCCGGTGCCCGGGGGTGTCGAGGAGGTTGAGCACGCACTCCCGGTAGGGGAACTGGAGCGCGGTGGATGTGATGGAGATCCCGCGCTGCTTCTCGAGGGCCATCCAGTCCGAGGTGGCGCCACGGCGTCCCCCCTTCGCCTTGACGGCCCCGGCCTCCAGCCCGAGCGCCCCGCCGTACAGCAGGAACTTCTCGGTGAGGGTGGTCTTCCCTGCGTCGGGATGAGAGATGATGGCGAAGGTCCGCCGCCGGGCGGCCTCCGCCCGGGGATCGGGCATCCGAACCAGCAAACAGGGTCCGTCAGGGGAAATGCAACGCACCTCGATCCGGAGAGCCCCCACGCGGCGCTTACCGCATACTGGTCCGGTGGTCGAGGTCGGGATCCGGATCGGGAGCACCGGCGGGGGCGCCGCGCAGCGATCGATCCTCCATCTGCGGGTCGTGGTGGCCGCTGTGGTGCTGGTGGCCGCATCGTGCAGTGGTGCCGGAGGCAGCACGGAGGGCTCGCGATCGACGGGGGAGAGGAGCACCGGCACCTCACCTCCCACCCTCCCCGGTTGGGGAGAGGGTGCACCCGAGGCGTCGACGCAGGCCGACCAGGCCGCTCTCCAAGCGTTCCGAGAGGTGGTGGGCGGAGCGCAGGACGGGCAGGCGCAGGAGGTGCAGGGCCGCTTCGTGATGCCTCGGCTCGCCACAGCGGACGCTCGGTTGTTCATGGTCGGAGACTCGGTGCTCGAGGCCACATGGCCGACGGCCGCTGCTCTGCTTCCCTCCTGGAGCGTGACAGCGGATGCCGAGGTCGGCCGTCGCGTGCCCGGGGGCATCACGACCGTCGACGAGAGGCGGGCTGAGATCGGTGACGTGGCGGTGGTGGTCCTGGGCCACAACTACCTGGCCGGTGAGGGCTTCGAGGTGCAGTTCGCAAGGATGATGGAGTCGCTCTCGGGCCTGGCCCGGGTCGTGTGGGTGACGCCGGCCGAGTGGTCGGAGGGGCAGGACGAGGTGGGGTCGGTCATCCGGTTGGCGCCTGCCCGGTTCCCGAACGTGGTGGTGGCCGACTGGGCCGCGCTGGCTGGGGAGAACCCCGGCTACCTGCAGGGTGACGGTGTGCACCTCACGGTGGCCGGTGTCGTCGCGCTCGCGGATCTCATCGCCAGGTCGGTGGGTCCGGGTCCACGCGATGGGGTTCCCGGGGTGCTCCTCGTGGACGTACCGCCTGCACCGTCGCCCCCGCCCCCCGTCACGTCGACGCCACGCGCGTCAGGCCCCACGACGGCACCACAGAGCCCGAGGTCGTCCTCGTCCCTGCCGTCACCACCTTCGACTGCCACGACCTCGACCTCCGCCCCGACGTCCACGACCGCCACATCGACCAGCACCTCGCTGCCACCGGCAACCGGCACGCTTCCCCCCTGAGCAGGCGACCGGCTCGGGCCGGGTGCCAGCACCCGACGCGATCGATCCGTCGCAGGAGGCTCGGGAACGGGTGGGGCGGGACAGGCTCGCGCCCTCAGGAGCGTCAGGCGATGGACTGGTAGCAGGCGTTGATGAGGTTGAAGCTGCGCAGATCGCCGGCGAGGCCGAGGTCCATCCGGTTCATGATGTAGCCGAAGGCGAGCTCGGCCTCCGGGTCGGCCCATCCCACGGATCCCCCCGCGCCGAAGTGGCCGAAGGACTTGGTGCCACCGAGCGCTACCAGGCTCGAGTGCAGCATGAAGCCGAGCCCGAACTGGATGTCCATGCCCATGAGCACCGTGTTGGGTCCCTCGGTGAGCTGAGTGGTCGCTCGATCCAGCTGCTCCGGGGTGAGGACGCGCAGGCCGTCGACCTCGCCGATGCAGGACGCGTAGAGGCGTGCCAGGGATCGGGCATCGCTCACGCCGTTGGCGGCCGGTACCTCGGCGGCGCGCATGGCACGTGAGTTGAAGATGTCCATGTCGGTCAGGGCGCCTCCGGGAGCGAAGAGAGCCCGCCCGAGCATCGAATCCGGCCCCAGGAACTGGGCCATCATCTGGAGGACCGGGTCCTCACCGGGGTCGGCGAGGGCGTCGACGCTGAGGCCCTCGGGCATCATGCTGATCAGCCGGGCCACGCGCCCCTCCTGGTCCTCCGGCAGGCCGATCCAGAGGTCCAGACCCAACGGGTCCGCGATCTCCTCCCGGAGGTAGGTGCCGACCGATCGTCCCGACACGCGACGGATCACCTCCCCGACCAGCCATCCGTAGGTCGTGGCGTGGTACCCGTGCTGCGAGCCCGGGCGCCAGTTCGGGTGCTGGTTCTCGAGCGCCTCGATCACCGGCTCCCAGGACAGGGCCTCTTCGGCGGTCATCTCACCGTCGATCCATGCCAGCCCGGCCTGGTGGGAGAGCAGGTGGTTGACGGGGATCTCCTCCTTGCCGTTCTTGCCGAACGACGGCCAGTAGGTGACGACCGGGGCGTCGGTGTCGAGCTTCCCCTCCTGCTCCAACTTGTTGGCGCACACCGCGGTCATGCCCTTGGTGGTGGAGAAGACCAGGATGATGGTGTCCTCCTGCCAGGGCCGCCCGGTCTCCTGGTCGGCCACACCACCCCAGAGGTCGACGACCTTCTCTCCTCGGTGGTAGGCGCTGAACGCCGCGCCCACCTCGCTGCCGTTCTCGAAGTTGGCCGCGAACGCGTCCCGCACCTCCTCGAATCCGGTCGCGGTCCAACCGTCGATCTCTGCCATTCCGATCCCCCTGGCTCGTCTCGCGAACACTGTGGTCGGTGCCGGCGTGGAGTCGCAACACGTCGGAGGCCTCCCGGTCCTGGCCGGACGATCCCTGGCGAGAGGTCTCGGCAGTAGCCTCGCCGGATGGTCGACGCGACGGGATCGGGAGAGGCCGTCGTCTTCCCGGGCGCCCGCGCACCTGACCGACGCAGGGTCGTCGAGGCGAACGGCCTGGCTCTTGCTGCCTACGAGTGGGGGGATCCCTCGGCGCCCCCACTGCTGCTGGCGCACGGAGGGCTCGACTTCGCCCGAACCTTCGACGTGTTCGCTCCGATGCTCGCCGACGGCGGATGGAGGGTGGTCGCCTGGGACCAGCGGGGGCATGGCGACTCCCAGCACGCTGAGCTGTACAGCTGGTCGGCCGACACGCGACGCGCTAGCGGTGCTCGACACGATCGGTGCCGATCCGATCCCGCTCGTCGGTCACTCGAAGGGCGGGAACATCATGCTGGAGCTGGCAGAGGCTCTACCGCACCGAGTGAGCCGCCTCGTCAACATCGACGGCCTGCCCTCGAGCCGCAACATGCCCGACGTCCCCGAGCGCGAACGCACGCGCATGCGTCACGCCGAGGTGGTGGCCTGGCTCGACCACCGGCACACGCTGGCCGCCAAGCAGCGGCGCCCGGGCACGCTCGCCGAGCTCGCGGAGCGCCGCCGACGGGTCAACACGCGCCTGCCGATCGAGTGGCTCCGCTACCTGGTGACCGTCGGGGGCGAGCGGGTGGACGGCGGATGGCGCTGGAAGCTGGACCCCTCGTTCCGCTTCGGCGGGTTCGGACCCTGGAGCCCGGAGTGGTCGATGAACCGGCTCCCTGGGCTGTCGGTGCCGTTCCTCGGTGTGCTGGCGCTGGCCCCCGAAGCCCTGGGCTGGGGCACCCGACCCGAGGACGTGCGGCCCTACCTCCCGCCGGGTGCCCTCCTGGAGGTGTACGAGGACGCCGGGCACTTCGTGCACATCGAGCAGCCTCGTAGGGTCGCCGATCTGGTGCTGGAGTTCCTGTCGTGATCGCGACCACGCGGTTGCTGCACGGCCGCTGTGAGCTCGCGCTCCACACGCTGAGAGAGGGCTCGGGTCATCCCCTGCTCTTGCTGCACGGACTCGGGGAGCGGACACCGGATCTCCCGCCGCCGCCATCGGCCGGATGGGCGGGACCGGTGCTCGGCCTCGACTTCGTCGGCCACGGTGAGTCCACCATCCCGGTCGGTGGTGGCTACACGGCGGAGATCCTCATGGCGGATGTGGACACCGCCCTGCGTCACCTGGGCGAGGCCACCGTGCTCGGCCGTGGGCTGGGGGCGTACATCGCCCTGCTCGTCGCCGGAGCCCGGGCCGACCTGGTCCACGGGGCGATTCTCGCCGACGGACCGGGGCTCGCCGGAGGGGGGATCCGCCCAGGGTCGCCCCACGTGCTGGCGGGACCGGCGACGTGCGCCGATCCCCCCGACCCGTTCGCCCTGGCAGAGCTCTCAGGCGATGTCCGTCCGCCGGACTACGCGGCCACCTGGGTCCGTCACGCGAACGAGTACGGCTTCCTGGACAACCCCGTAGCGGTGGCGACCGTGGTGCGTCCGGAGTGGGTCGAGGGGATCCTGGCGGAGCCGGGCGTGATCGAGTGCAGCCTCTCGGATGCGCTGAACATGTACTCGGCCTGAGCGGCCCAGGGGTCGGCAGCCGGGAGAACCGTCGCGCGCGTGCTCCGACCTGCGCGGCAGCGTCGGGTCAGGACGAGAGGCCCCGGATCAGGGTCTCGATCACCGAGTCCACCAGCCGGGCCTCGAATGCGGGGTCGAGCCTGAACCCCATCAGGAGCACGTCCGCCGCACCGTGGATGGCCGACCACATCGTGAAGGTCGCGATGGTCGCGTCGGCTTCGCGGAGGTTGCCGTGGGCGATCGCCTCCTCCAGTGCCGCGGTGGGGATCGCGAACGCGCGGGTTGCCGAGGCGAGCTCCGCGTCGATGGGTGCTCCGGCCGGGGTTCGGGGCTGGAACTGGAACATCACCTTGAAGAGCTCGGGCGCGGAGCGGGCGTGCTCGAGGTAGGCGTGGCAGTAGCGGCGGATCCGCTCGATCGGGTCTGCCTCGGAGATCGATTCGAAACGTCGGACGAGGGCGTGGAACTCCGAGTCGGCGATGGAGCGCAGGATGTCCCGCCTCCCTTCCACATGTGCATAGAGAGCAGGTGCGGTCACACCCAGGGAGGCGCCGACCTTTCGGAGTGAGAGCGCCTCCAGACCGTCATCCTGGATGAGGTCGCGGGTCGCTGCTATCACCGCATCCCGGGTGAGGGTCTCTGCCACGCCCGTAGCTTCGCACGTCTTCCTTCGAACGCGCTCTCCGAGGGCGGTGAAGGAGCTCAGAACTCGGGGTTCTGGCGGATCAGCTCCAGCACGGAGTCGGGAGGGAGCGGTCGCGCGATGTAGAAGCCCTGGGCCTGGTCGCAGCCCAGGTCGCGCAGCTCCTGGAGCTGCTCGGGGGTCTCGACTCCCTCCGCCACCGCATCGAGCTCGAGGGTGTGGGCGAGCCGGACGATGGCTGCGACGATCGCGGAGTCCCCGGGGTCGTCCCCCAGCCCGTCGACGAAGGACCGGTCCACCTTCATCACGTCGACGGGGAACTGGCGCAGGTAGCTGAGCGAGGAGTAGCCGGTCCCGAAGTCGTCGACCGCCAGACCGCACGCCCAGGGCCTTCAGCCTCTGCAGGGTCTCGGCTGAGGTCGCCACGTCGTCCATGAGCACGCTCTCCGTGATCTCCAGGTCGAGCCGCGCCGGGTCGATGCCCGTCTCGGTGAGCACGGAGTCGACCTCGGCGACGAGCTTGGAGTGCGTGAGCTGACGACCCGAGAGGTTCACCGTCACGGTCAGGCTCGACGTCTCGGGGAACTCCGCCTCCCATCGCTGCAGCTGCCGGCACGCCTGCGAGAGGGCCCATCCGCCGACCGGCACGATGAGGCCCGTCTCCTCGGCGATCGTGATGAAGTCGCCGGGCAGCAGCAGGCCGCGATGGGGGTGCTCCCAGCGGAGGAGGGCCTCGATGCCGACGATCCGCCCTGTGGCCAGGGAGATGATCGGCTGGTAGTGGACGCGCAACTCCCGACGGTCGACCAGCGCGACGCAACGCGTTCTCGATGTCGAGCCGGTCCACGGCATGAGCCCGCATGGCGCTGTCGAACACCTCGAACCGGCCGCGCCCCTTGGCCTTCGCCCGATACATCGCGGCGTCGGCGTCACGGATCAGGGTCTCGGACTCGTCCTGGGGCTGCGACACGGCTATCCCGATGCTCACGCCCACGTACACCTCGCCGTCGTCCAGTTCGAACGGGGTGATCACCGAGTGCTCGACCCGCTTCGCGATCGCCGTGGCGTCCGCGATGGATTCGAGGTCCTCGCACATGAGCACGAACTCGTCCCCACCGAATCGGGCGATGGTGTCGCCGGGCCTGATCGCCAGTCGGAGCCGTTCCGCGATCGCCACCAGCAGACGGTCGCCCACACCGTGACCGAGGCTGTCGTTCACGACCTTGAAGTGGTCCAGGTCGATGAAGAGGACCGCGAGGGATCTGCCGTGACGTCGAGCCCTGGCGAGAGCCTTGTCCAGCTCGTCCAGGAGCAGCACCCGGTTCGGCAGCCCGGTGAGAGGATCGTGGGTGGCTTGGTGGGCGAGCTCGTGCTCGAACGCCTTCCTCTCGCTGATGTCCCGCAGGACGGCGGAGAAGAACTCGATCTGACCGTCACCGTCGCGATGGGCCAGCACCTGGGCCAGGACCGGCACCTCGGTCCCGTCGGGCCGGGCCAGCGCGAGCTCACCGTTCCAGATGCCTTCCCGTTCCACCTTGGGTTCCACCTGGTATGCGAGCTGCTCGACAGCCCAGGGCGCGAAGAGATCGGCGAGCGCGAGGTCCGTGAGGTCGCGAGAGGACTTGACGCCGAAGAACATCCGGGCCGCCCGGTTCACGTACTGGACCTTGCCCTCGGCGTCGGTGATGCCGACGAGGTCGTGGGTGACCTCGAAGATGTCGGTGAGGCGCTCGGTGTCGCGCTGAGCCATCACCTGATCGGTGATGTCCTCTATCACGCCGACCGAGCGACCATCGGGTTCGGGCGCGTCGGCGATCTGGGAGGTGTGCACCGTCACCCACCTGATGGCGCCGTCGGGGTGGACGACTCGGTAGGTGAGCTCGACCGGCTCCTGGAACGCGGTGTTGCCGACGTCGCTGAGGAGCCAGGTGAGGTCGTCGGGATGAACTGCGCGGACCCACCCGTGGCCCATGGCCTGCTCCCGCTCCAGGCCCATGATCTGGAGGTACCGGTCGTTGACGTAAAGGCAGCGGCCTTCGTCGTCGGCCGTGTAGATCCCGACCGGGGAGGACTCGGTGAGGGAGCGGAACATCGCCTCGCGCTCGCGGAGAGCGATCTCCGCATCCACGCGATCAGTGGTGTCACGGACGTTCACGACGATGCCGTGGACCCCGGGCTCCTCCAGGAGGTTGGTCACCGTCGCCTCGACCCAGTGCACACCGCCCTCGGTGTCGAGCCCCCGGTACTCGATCGAGGTGGTGCTCCCCGGCTCGGCGGCATCGGTGTCGAAGTGGGAGAGAAGTCGCTCGACGTCGTCGGGGTGCACGGCGATGACGCCCTTGTCGCCGATGAGCTCCTCCGGGCGGTAGCCGAACACCCGCTCGACGGAGGGGCTCACGAAGGTGACCTTCCGTTCGGCGTCGAGGACCATCACGACGTCGGAGCTGTTCTGCACCAGCGCGCGGAACCGCTCCTCGCTGTCTCGGAGCGCCTGTTCTGCCCCCACCCTCCAGGAGATGTCACGGAGGTTGACGATCAGCCCCTCGACCTCCCCGTCCGGGCCCTGCAGGGCGCTGCCCGCGATCTCGATCGGCGTCCAGAAGCCCTCTGCGTGGAGCAGGCGCAGTGGGATGGGGTCGGCGGGGGTGCCGCTCTCCAGCGTGAGCGCCAGCCGTTCCATCCCAGCTGCACGGTCCTCGGGATGGACGAAGTCGAAGCCCTGCATTCCGGCGAGAGCCTCCGGTGGATGGCCGAAGATGATCTCGGCATTCGGGCTGGCCCAGATGATCGTCCCGTCCGCAGCGAGGATCCCGGTGACATCGCGGCTGTTCTGGACGACGGCCCGGAAGCGCGCCTCGCTGTCGCGGAGAGCGTCCTCTGCCCTGCGACGGTCGGAGACGTCGCGGAGGCTGGCCACGATCCCGCCCACGTCAGGGTGATCCATGAGGTTCGTGGAGCGCGCCTCGACCCAGATCCAGCTCCCGTCTGCGTGGCGGACCCTCCAGGTGGCGGCCCGGGTTCTGCCGGGCTCCTCACCGACCCAGCGCTGCTGCTCGACCGCCCGGGAGGCGTCGTCGGGGTGGATGAAGTCGGTGCCGAACCGGCCGGTCACCTCGCCGACCTGGTGGCCGAGGAGCGGCTCGATCGACGGGCTCACCCACGTGCACCGGCCGTCGGTGTCCAGCACCAGCAGGACCTCGCTGCTCGAGGACAGGAGCGCCTGGAAGAGCGCTGTGCGGTCGCCGGGGAACGTCACGCGACCTGAATGGTAGCTGGGTGGCCACCGAGCGGATCGGAGCACGCGGGGAGGTGAGCAGCGGGTGGAGACAGCGCGATCAGGCCTCGCTCTCGAGGTCCAGCTCGAGCGTGGAGACCACCTCTTCGACCTCCATCCGGGCTCTGACGATGCGATCCCGACAGAGCCGGATCAGGTCGGCGGCGCGTGCGACCTGCGCGCCGAGGCGGTCGACGTCGATCTCGTCGTGGTCGAGGGCCTCGATGATCCGAGCCAGCTCGGCCGCTGCGTCGGCGTAGCTCGGCTCTTCGGGCGTGCCGCCCACCGGTTCGGTGCTCACCCCGACGCCTTCGCGATCGGTGTGTCGTCGATCTCGGTCACGGCGCTGTGCACCTCGCCGTCTGCGAGCACGGTCAGGAGCAGCGAGCCCGGGCCGAGGTCACCCACCGACCGTACAGCCCTGTGCTCCGGCGTGAGCGTGAGCGTCCATCCCCGCTCCAGCAGCCGTCGCGGGTCGAGTGTCCGGCGCCGGTTCTCGTGGTGGGCGAGCCTCTGTTCGGCTCGGTCGAGAGCACTTCGGGCCCGGGGCGCGAGGCGAGAAGCCGCTCCCTCGATCTGGGTCACCCGACCCCGCAGGTGGTGCCTCACACCGGCCCGGAGGGCGTGCGCCCGGCCTGTCAGCTGGTGAGCAGGCCGGTCGGTGGCGAGCCGTGCGGCACCGGCGATGGTGGCCCAGCTCTCGTCGATCCCCGCGACGAAGTCAGCGATCTGCCGGACAAGGGTCGCGGCGCACGCGGTGGGTGTCTTGAGCGAGGTGTGGGCGACCCGGTCGGCGACGGTGCGGTCGACCTCGTGACCGATCCCGGTCCACACCGGGAAGGGAGAGCGGGCTATCGAGCGGGCTATGGCCTCGCTGTCGAACGCCGCCAGGTCGCTGCGGTCGCCCCCGCCCCGCACCAGAGCGATGACGTCGAGGTCGAGGGTTCCGAGCATCTCCAGAGCAGCGACCACCGACGGCTCGGCACCCCTTCCCTGGACGGCCACCGCGACGAAGGTCACGCGGAACGCGAAGCCGCTCTGGTCCAGCTCGTGGACGAAGTCGGCGAACGCAGCGCTGCCCTTCGCCGTGACCAGTCCCAGGCGAAGCGGTACCTCGGGAACGGTCAGACGGCCGTTCCTCTCCAGCAGCCCCTCCGAGGCCAGCGCAGCGAGCACCCGCTCTCGCTCGGCGGCCAGCACTCCGAGGGTGTACACGGGGTCGATACCGGTCATGCGGATCTGCAGTCGGCCCTGAGGCGGGTAGAAGTCGACCGCTCCCCGGATCCGCACTCGGACCCCGTCCGCCATCCTCACTCCGCCGTTGCGTCTGAGCACTGCGTTCACGGCTCGGCGGGTCGAATCGAAGAGCACCACATCCATAGCGGCAACTGGAGGCGCCCCGAGCTCGGAGGGTTCGACCAGACGGAAGTACACGTGACCGGCGCCGGACCGCGTCAGGTTCGAGATCTCACCCTCCACCCACACCTCGTCGGGGAACGAGGAGGACAACGCCTCCTGCAGCCGGCGCGCGAGCTGGGAGACCGAGAGCGTCTCGTCGAAGAGGCCGGGTCCCGGCTGGGCCGGGGCAGGCGTCGGGGTCACGGCTGCACGGTATCGCTCCGGGGCGCAGCGTTCCCTCGCACCGGTGGTGCGTCGTTGCACCAGCAGGGCCCGGTGAGCATCGCCGGGACCCACCACTAGCATCCGCGGCGTGCGTCTCGAGCCGAGCGCGGTGGAGGTCCTGGGCGACAGCGGAGGCGCGGTCGCGGTCGACGGGCCGACGGCAGTCGGGGTCGGTGCCTACGAGGTCGCCGTCGGCCGGCCGCGATCGCTCCGCGACCCCGGCGATGGCGGATGGTGGGTCGCCAACCGGGGAGACCGCAGGGTCTCGCTCGAGAGGGTCCGGCAGGTGTGGAGGCTCGTGGATCCGCCCCGGGGCCTCCGGATGTTCGTGAACGGCTTCCAGTCGTGGTCGCGGGCGGCAGTCGCGGTCGTGGGTGCGGACCCTGACCCGTCCCTCGTCAAGGGCTCGATCCCCACGACCCGCGGCCCCTACCTGGGGGAGCAGGAGCCGACCGGGCCCGGTGAGCTGCGGTCGGAGATGGTGACGGTCATGGGGTCGGTGTCGGGACCGTTCCACCTGGCGGGGTTCCTCGCGGGAACCGGCCACGACGGGACGGTGCGGCTCCGCCGCGGCTCTGATGGGCTGGAACTGGTCGTGGAGGCACGGATCGGGGGTGCCTGCCTCGAGCCGGGGGAGCGGCGTGCCCTGCACCCGGTGGTGATGGACTCCGGTGACGAGGCTCCTGTCCTGCTCGAGCGCTGGGCAGGGGTCGTGGGAGAGTCGGGAGGCGCCCTCGTCGGCGACCCGTACCAGGTCGGCTGGTGCTCGTGGTATCAGTACTTCAGCGGCATCACCGAGGCCGAGCTCCGACGGAACCTCGCGCTCGCCGGGGAGTGGCCGTTCGAGGTCTTCCAGCTCGACGACGGGTACCAGTCGCAGGTGGGTGACTGGCTCTCCACATCGGACGCCTTTCCATCGGACCTCGAGAGCCTGGCGTCGGAGATCTCGGGTGCAGGCTTCAGGCCCGGGATCTGGATCGCACCGTTCCTGGTGGCTCCCGACTCGGAGCTCGCGCACCGTCACCCGGAATGGCTGGTCGGGGAGAAGGGCTCCACGGGTCCGCTGGCGACTTGGTTGAATCCGGAGTGGGGAGGCGTCATGTGGGGTCTCGACACCAGCAATCCCGACGTGCTCCGCCACATCGAGGGGCTGGCTCGCTCCCTCGTCGATGCCGGGTTCACCTACCTGAAGCTGGACTTCACCTTCTCACCGGCGCTGGCCGGACGGTACGCGGATCCGTCGATGACTCCGGCCCAGCGGGTGCGTGCGGGGTTCGGGGCCATCAGGGAGGGCGCAGGAGCGGGTGCGTTCCTCCTCGGCTGCGGAGCCCCGCTCGGTCCCTGCGTGGGGCTGGTGAACGGGATGCGGATCGGTGCCGACGTGGCGCCCTCGTGGGACCTTGCAGGTCCCGCGCTCCCCGGGCTGGAGGACACGGCACCTGCCACGCGCCATGCGCACCGCAACACCCTGACCCGAGCGTTCATGCACCGACGCCTCTGGCTCAACGACCCGGACTGCCTCATGCTCAGGGCCGAGCAGACGGAGATGACCGAAGTTGCCCGTAGGACGTGGGCCCGGACAGTAGGGGTCTCGGGAGGGATGGCGGTGGTCTCCGACGACCTGGCGCTGCTGGGACCCGACGAGAGGCGGCTCCTCGACGAGGTGCTCGAGATGGGACGGGAGTCCGATGCCGGAGCCGCGGCAGGGCGTCCGGCGAGGTGCGATGACCTGATGGAGGGCTCCTGGCCGCGGAGGCTCGTCTCGGTCGCTCGCCGACTGGACACCGATCCCGAGACCGCGCGCTCCGCGCTCGAGCGAGACTGAGGACCATGGGCACTTCCCTCCGGTGAGGCCGCGTGACGAGACTGGGCACCGTGCTCAGACGTGTGAACCGGGTGGTGATGGCCGTATCCGACCGCCAGGAGGCCGCGTCGGGCTGGGTGGAGGTCCTGGGGGCGGAGCATGACCACGACGATCGGCTGGATGCGTGGAACGCCCTGCGCAGTCGCTACCGGGTGGGGACCGGATGGGTGGATCTGCTCGAGCCCGATGGCGCAGGCCCTGTCTTCGATGCAGTGCACAGTCGGGGAAGCCACCTCTTCGCCGGCGGTGTGACCACCACCGACCTCGATGCCTTAGTGGCGCGGCTCCGGTCGGCGGGGCTCGAGCCAGTGGTCGAGAGGGGCGAGGTGCTGCTCGACGAGGCGGGGACGGGAGGTCACGGCCTCCGCTTGGTCGTCGGGGCTGACGAGGTCAAGACCCAGCTCGGACACCTTCAGCACTTCTACGAGATCACGAACCTGGTGGACGATGCCCCCGGTGCCGTCGCGGCGTACGCCGACCTCTTCGGGCTGAGCCCGTCGGACTTCGTACCCATCGACTCCTCCCACTACGGCTACAGGGGGACGCTCGCGCTGTTCCGTCCCGATCACCTGGACCGGATCGAGGTGATCACCCCTGGCGACAGCTCGAAGACGATGGGCCGGTACTTCGGCAAGAACGGTGAGTCTCTGTACATGATGTTCGCCGAGTGCCACGCGCTCGCCGCCGTGGAGGCCAACGCCGAGAAGCACGGGGCCGGCTACACGATCGAGCGCGACCGCGATGGAGCTCACACGATCTTCCTCCACCCCGAGAGCCTCGGGGGCATGATGCTCGGCTTGTCCCGCAGCACCTACGCCTGGAACTGGTCGGGGGCGCCGGAACGAGTCGAGCGGTCCTGAGCGGGACGGCTCAACCGGGGCCGAACGCCCCGTAGGCGACCCAGGCCTCGTCGGGGATCCTGGCGTGGAACCCCATCACGTACTCGATGAACTCGGGCCAGGTCTCGTCCTCGAGCCGCGGCGCGTGGGCGAGCAGCATCCCCCCGTCCAGCTCCAGGTGGGCGTCGTCGCGTCCACCTGTGAGCCATTCGATGAGGTCACCACCGAGGATGGACCTCGCCACGTCGTTGTCGGGTGCCTCGACCCGGAATCGGTCGCGGAACTCCGGAGGGGTGAAGTCGAGCCACCGGGGGTTGGCCTGGAGGTTCAGGCGGGACATCCGGGTGTGGCGGCCGATGGCTACCCGGGGGAACGCGGCAGCGAAGGCGAGGAGCATGCACGATCGGGCCGTCCGGCCAGGGTCGGCCGCGAAGGTGGCGAGGTCGTAGTTGAAGAGCTGGACGTTGCAGCCCTCGTGACGACCGTAGACGAGCCCGGTGGCTGCCTCCGGCCCGTGCTCGGCGAGGATGCCCACCGTGGGCAGGCTCCACCCCTCTTTCGCATAGGTCTCGTCGGCCACCGTCTCGCAGTGCTCGAGTCCGAGGCTCTTCGCCAGGCCGACCATCCCGGTCGTCTCGCCCTCCCAGAAGGACTCGATCGCGTCCTGAGCCTTGCCCGCCATGGCCTGCATCGTATCGGGCACGGGTCGGGGCCGATCCGGGGGTGCCGCCCACCCGGGGTGTCCGCGGCAGGCCTCCGGTAGCGTCGGACGATGGCCGGGATGCTGGTCGGATCCCACGTGAGCCCAGCCGATCCACTCGGCGCGGCGGCCGAGGAGGGAGCCGACTGCGTCCAGATCTTCCTGTCGAACCCACTGAGCTGGAAGGCACCGCGCTCTCGTGCCGATGCCGAGGTGATCAGGTCTTCGGGGTTCCCCGTGTACGTCCACGCGCCGTACCTCGTGAACCTCGCTGCCGGGAGCAGCCGGGTCAGGATCCCTTCGCGGAAGATCCTGCAGCAGACGTGCGAGGGAGCAGCGGAGATCGGTGCGCGGGCCGTCGTGGTCCACGGCGGGCACGTGACCGGGGGCGGGGGGGTCGAGGAGGGGATCCAGCGGTGGGTCGATTCACTCACCCGTCTCCACACGGAGGTGCCGGTCCTCCTCGAGAACACCGCAGGGGGCGGGCACGCTCTCACCCGCCGTCTGGACACCTTCGCCCGGCTCTGGGATCGCATAGGTGATCTGGGGGTGGGGGTCTGCCTGGACACGTGCCACGCCCACGCCTCGGGGGAGGAGATGGTCGGCCTGGTGGAGCGGCTGGTCGCCGTGACGGGGGGGATCGACCTCGTCCACTGCAACGATTCGAAGGATCCCGCCGGGTCGGGACGGGACCGCCATGAGCACCTGGGCCACGGGCTGATCGATCCCGAGGTGATCGTCGACATCGTGCGCAGCGCGGGTGCGCCGATCATCTGCGAGACCGGTGAGAAGGGTCGGAAGGAGGATCTCGCCTGGCTCCGAACTCGCCTCGCCTCATCGGGGAGCGGGCGGTGAGCGGGCGGCGAGGTCAGGACTGGACGATGAGCGGGTTCGAGATGACTCGTTCGATCCAGGAGGCTGCCCCTCCGAGCACGCGTGCTTCCGCTCCCAGACGGCTGGGCACCACCTGGTAGTTGGCCCATCGGCTGCCGAGGACACCGCTGTTGAGATGGCCGTGGATGATCCCGGCCATCCAGGGGGCGAGAGGTGCGAGGTACCCCCCCAGGACCACTGCCTGCGGATCGAAGAGGTTCACGGCGGACACGAGCCCCACCGAGAGCTTCTTGGCGAGATCGGAGAGGGCGCTGGTCACGTCGCGGTTGCCCGACTTCGCCATGCGCGCGATGGACAGCGGCCAGTCCTGTTCGCCTCGGGCCAGGAGCGCCGGAGGTAGGTGGTCCTTGCCGACCCAGAGCTCGAGGCAGCCTCGGTTCCCGCAGGGACAGGCGGGTCCTTCGGGGTCCAGGACCATGTGGCCGAGCTCCCCACCGAAGCCGTGAGCGCCTCGGAAGAGCTGCCCGCCGGTGACGACACCCGCACCGATCCCCACCCCTGCCGACACGAAGATGAAGTCGGTCCAACGAGCGCCCCAGCCGTAGGCGAGCTCGGCGCGGGCGGAGAGGTTGGCCTCGTTCTCGACGTAGACGGAGCACCCGAGTGCATCGGTGAGCGGCCGCCCGATGGCCAGGTCCTCCCAGCCCAGGTGGGAGGCGAACACCACGGTGCCGCTCTCGGGATCGATCAGCCCGGGGACGGCGAGTCCCGCGCCGACGGGCAGCTGGCCGCGGCTCCCGGCTTCCGCGAGCGCTGCCTGCGCCATCGCGGTCAGGCGTCCCAGGACCTCGCCCGGGGCGGTGCCCGGGCAGTCCCACCTCTCGACCCGACGATCCTGCACCTGCCCTGTCAGGCCGACCGAGCAGACCGCGATGCGGCCCACGCCGATCTCCAGTCCGAGGGCGACTCGGCGGTCGGCCACCTCCACAGGAGTAGGTGGCCTGCCAGGTCGCCCGGCTGCCTGCTCCCCCCCCTCGCACACCAGACCCAGCGTGGCGAGCTCACTCACCAAGGTGGAGGCCGTCGCCTTGGTGAGGCCGGTTCGCTCCGCGATGCTCGCCCGCGACAGTGCACCCTCACGGATCAGGAGCCGCAGCACCAGGGAGAGGTTGTGGTCGCGGATCGTCTGTTGGTCGGCCTTCCCGGGCAGCGCCGCGGTCACGGGCGGAGAAGGACCGGTCGCTGCACCGGTGGGATCGTGGTTGGGCCGAGGGTGGGCGGTCACCGCTCTGCGCCCGATGGCCGGACTCGGTTCAGGGCTGACCACCATGCCGTCCTCCGGGCCATCCGCCGGTGTGATCCCCCGAAGATACCCGGGCGGGGCTCGAGAACCCGGACTCGTTCGAGAGAGAACAGGAAGCCCGCTGCCACTTCGACGGGTCAGGCCGGGCCGGCCTCCTCCCGGAGGAGGATCCGGTAGAGGTCGGCGTACAACCCGTCGAGGGCGAGCAGCTCGGCGTGGGTGCCCCGCTCCACCAGGCGACCCGCGTCGAGCACGAGGATGCAGTCCGCCGCCGTGATCGTCGATAGGCGGTGCGCTATGACTACAGCGGTACGGCCGGCGAGGGCGGTCGTCAGCGCTTGTTGCACCAAGGCCTCGCTCTCGGAGTCGAGGTGGCTCGTGGCTTCGTCCAGGATGACGATGGACGGATCCTTCAGCAGCATGCGCGCGATCGCCAGCCGCTGCTTCTCGCCTCCTGACAGCCTGTATCCGCGCTCGCCGACGACCGTGTCGTAGCCGTAGGGCATCGACTCGATCACCTCTGCGATCCGAGCGGCCCTGCAGGCCCCGGCGATCTCCGCTTCGGTGGCGCTCGGCCTGGCGTAGCGGAGGTTGTTCCTGATGGTGTCGTGGAAGAGGTGCGGATCCTGGCTGACTACTCCCATGGCGGCCCGGAGCGAGTCGGAGGTGAGGTAGCGGACATCGATGCCGTCGACCAGGACGGCTCCCGCGGTGACGTCGTGAAGACGGGGTACGAGAGAGGTGAGGGTCGTCTTCCCGGCGCCGGAGGGCCCGACGAGTGCCACGAGGGAGCCCTGCTCGATCGTGGCCGACACCCCTCTCAGCACCGGTACGGATGCCGACTCGGCTCGCGCGGGACCACCGGGCTCCTCGAGGGAGGCCACGTACGCCTTGTCGGGGCTGGGGTAGGCGAACCACACGTCGTCGAAGGCGATCTCACCCCGTGGGTGCTCCAGACGTTCGGCGTCGGACCGGTCGGGGATCGGGTCCGGAGTGTCCAGCACCTCGAAGACCCGGTCGAACGAGACGAGTGTGGTCATGAGATCCACGCGGGCGTTGGTGAGGCTCGTGAGCGGCGTGTAGATGCGCGCCACGTATGCGGCCAGAGCGACGAGGGTCCCGACGGTGATGGTGTCGGAGATCACGAGCTGGCCGCCGACCCAGTACACCGCGGCAGTGCCCACGGCGGCGACCAGGCTCAGCGCGACGAAGAAGGTGCGCCCGTACATGGCACCTGTCACGCCGATGTCGCGCACGCGACCGGCTCTGGACCTGAACTCCTCCACCTCGTCGTCGTAGCGACCGAAGAGCTTCACGAGCATGGCGCCCGCCACGTTGAACCGCTCGGTCATGACGTTGTTCATCGAGGCGTTGAGATCCATCTGCTCCCGGGTTATCCCCTGCAGTCGCCGCCCGACCCGTTTGGCGGGGAGGACGAAGAGCGGGAGCAGCGCCAGGGCGAGGAGGGTGAGCTGCCACTGCAGCACCAACATGGTGATCACGACGGCCACGACCGTGATCGCGTTGGAGACGACCTGACCGAGCGTCTGGGTGAGTGCCCTCTGCGCACCGATCACGTCGTTGTTCATCCGGCTGATGAGCGCGCCGGTCTGGGTCCGTGTGAAGAAGCCGATCGGCATCCGTTGCACGTGGTCGTAGAGGGCCACGCGGAGGTCGAATATCACCCCTTCACCGATGCGGGCGGACCACCAGCGCTGCAGCAGCGCGAGCAGTGCCTCCCCGAAGGCAGCGGTCACCGCGAGCGCGGCGAGCAGGCTGAGGAGGGCGCGATCCGACTCGGGTATCGCCGTGTCGATGATCTGCTTGAACAGGAGCGGCGGAACCAGGTCGAGCCCGGTCTGCACGACGATCGTCAGGAGGAACCCGGCGATCATCCCCCGGTACGGGCTGGCGAAGTCCGAGACCCGGCGAACGACACCTTCGGTGAGGTCGTGTCCGGCTATCCGCTCGGGGTCCGACCCGAGCACGCCGTGAGGTCGTTGCTGCACCCGGTCAGGCTACGGGCCGCTCCGGCGGGAATCGTTGGCCGCGTGACGGTCAGGTCTCGAGCCCACCGAAGGTCACGTACTTGATCTCGAGGAACTCGTCGAGGCCGTAGCGGGATCCCTCGCGGCCGATGCCCGACTCCTTCCACCCCCCGAACGGGGCAACCTCGTTGGATACGACCCCCTCGTTGATCCCGACGATGCCGTAGTCGAGTGCCTCGGCCACCCTCCAGATCCGTCCCACGTCGCGGGCGTAGAAGTACGCCGCGAGACCGAAGGGGGTGTCGTTGGCCATCCGCACGGCCTCCTCCTCGGTGTCGAAGCGGTACAGCGCGGCGACGGGGCCGAAGATCTCCTCGTTGGCGACTGCCATGGCGGTGGTCACGCCGCTGAGGATCGTCGGTTCGAAGAAGGTCCCACCCAGGGCGTGACGGGCACCCCCGCTCACCGCCGTGGCCCCGTCGGAGACCGCTCCCTCGACGAGGCGCTCGACCTTCGCGATCGCATCGGAGTTGATCAGCGGGCCGATCGTCACCCCCTGTTCGGTTCCGGGCCCCACCACCAGCCCGTCCACGGCCCGACCGAGTCGCTGGGCGAACTCCTCGTGCACGGAGTCCTGGACGAGGATGCGGTTGGCGCACACGCAGGTCTGGCCGCCGTTGCGGAACTTGGAGGCCATCGCTCCGATGACCGCTGCGTCGAGGTCCGCGTCGTCGAACACGATGAACGGCGCGTTGCCGCCGAGCTCGAGGCCGACCTTCTTCACCGTGCCGGCAGCCTGGATCATCAGCTGCTTGCCGACCTCCGTCGACCCGGTGAAGGAGATCTTGCGCACCGTCGGGTTGGTCGTCAGCTCCGTGCCGACCGGAACGGGATCGGAGGTGGGGACCACGTTGAAGGCGCCCGCGGGGATGCCGGCCCTGTGCGCCAGCTCCGCCAGCGCAAGGGCGCAGAGCGGGGTCTCCCCGGCCGGCTTGGCGACGACGGTGCAGCCCGCCGCCAGGGCCGGGCCGGCCTTGCGCGTGAGCATGGCCACGGGGAAGTTCCAGGGGGTGATGCAGCTCACCACGCCGATGGGCTGCTTCAGGACAACGAGGCGGCGTCCCGGTGTGGTCGTGGGGATGACGTCGCCGTACGCCCGCTTGGCCTCCTCCGCGAACCACTCGACGAAGCTGGCCCCGTAGCGCACCTCGCCGAGAGCCTCCGCGAGCGGCTTGCCCTGCTCCGCGGTCATGAGCCGGGCGAGATCCTCCTCGTGCTCGAGGATCAGGCCGAACCAGCGCCGCAGCACGTCCGAGCGCTCCTTGGCCACGAGAGCGCTCCAGTCGCCCAGGGCCATGCCCGCCGCGCCGATCGCTCGGCGTGCATCGGAGGCTCCGCACTGCGCGACCTGCGCCAGCTCCGTGCCGCTTGCGGGGTCGGTCACGGGGAAGGTCCGACCGTCCGCAGCGGGCACCCAGGCACCGTCGATGTAGGCGCGGTCCCGGAGCAGCTCACCGTCGGTGAGTCGGAGCGGGGCGGCGGAGCCGGTCATGGGACGACCTCCCGGTCTCTGGCGCTGTGGGTGGCGGAGGGTGTGGGATTCGAACCCACGGTGACCCGGAGGCCACAACGGCTTTCGAGGCCGCCCCATTCGTCCGCTCTGGCAACCCTCCGGGGGCGAGACTACCCGCCGACCTCGGAGCCCCGGCAAGGGGGATGTGGCGCGCGAGCCAACCGACCGCCGTCAGCCGCGCGCGTCGCGTCAGCGGCGTGAGGAGAAGAAGTCGGTCAGCAGCCGACCGCACTCCTCGGACCGGATCCCCGGGATGATCTCGATCTCGTGGTTCATCCTCGGGTCGGTACCCAGGTTGTACAGGGAACCGAGCGCGCCCGCCTTGGGGTCCGCCGCGCCGAAGACGACCCGGCTCACGCGCGCCGCGAGGAGTGCTCCGGCGCACATGGGGCAGGGTTCGACGGTCACGTAGACGACGGCACCGTCCAGCCTCCAGCCACCTCGGTGGGATGCCGCATCTCTCAGCGCGAGGACCTCTGCGTGAGCAGTCGGGTCGCCGCGGAGCTCGCGCTCGTTGTGTCGGCGCGCGATGACCTCTTCACCCAGGACCACCACCGCTCCGACCGGGGTGTCGCCGTGCGCGGCGGCTGCCCTGGCCCCTTCGAGCGCGAGGCCCATGTGCTGGTGGTCGTCGCGGTCGCTCACGGCGGCGGATCGTAGCCCCGCGCCCGCACCGGCCGGCGGGGTGCCCGCCCGGGCAGCGAACACACGGACACGGGCGGGGCAGGGGCCCCCGCATCGTGGAGGAGGGCGGGCCGGCGGGGTGCCCGCCCGGGCAGCAACCACACGGACACGGGCGGGGCAGGGGCCCCCGCATCGTGGAGGAGGGCGGGCCGGCGGGGTGCCCGCCCGGGCAGCAACACAGCGGAGGGGGTGGGATTCGAACCCACGGTGGGTTGCCCCACACACGCTCTCCAGGCGTGCCGATTAGTCCGCTCTCGCACCCCTCCAGGGATTCGGAGCCTCTAACGCTAGTGGTCCCTCGGCGGTGGCCACAGCCGTATGGGCCTCGCCCTGTGAGCGCGCTGGTGGGCGTGGCTATCCTGATCCACGGTCCGTCCTCCGGTGTGGCGGCCGGGTCCTGTGCAACTGCAGCCCGTGAACCGAGTCAGGGCCGGGAGGCAGCAGCTCTCAGCGGAGCCTGCGGTGTGCCGCAGATCGCCTGGCCGTCACACCGGAGGACGTGGCCTCGTCGCTCGCCTGCCGACCTGCCCTCCACCCTCGGCGGTATGGGTAGGCTCGCCACGATGTCCTACCAGTCCCTCTACCGGCGGTTCCGGCCCCAGAAGTTCGGGGGGATCAGGGGACAGGACCACCTGGTCCGGGCGCTGCGCCACGCCGTTGCCGAGGACAGGGTCGGGCACGCCTACCTGCTCAGCGGTCCCCGTGGCACCGGGAAGACGACCACCGCCCGCATCCTCGCCAAGGCGCTGAACTGCCCGGAGCTGGCGGAGGGTGAGCCGTGCGGGGTGTGCGACTCGTGCCGCGCCATCGAGCAGGGCGGCTCGTTCGATCTCCAGGAGCTCGACGCCGCCTCGAACCGCGGCATCGGTGAGATGAAGGAGCTCCTCAAGACCGTGGCGTTGGGAACCCCGGGCCGCACGCGCGTCTACATCCTCGACGAGGTCCACATGCTCACCAAAGAGGCATCGGCGGCGCTGTTGAAGTCGCTGGAGGAGCCTCCTGCGCACGTCGTCTTCGTCCTCGCGACCACCGACCCGCAGAAGGTGCTCCCCACGATCCGCAGCCGGTGCCAGCACTTCGAGCTGCACCTCCTCCCCGCCGCCGACCTCAGGGCGCTCGTCGAGGAGGTCGTCACCACGGCCGGTCTCGAGGTGGGTGAGGAGCAGGTCGAGTTCGCCCTCAGCAAGGGTGGAGGCTCCGCTCGCGACACCCTCTCGGCGCTCGAGCAGGTGGCGGCGGCAGGATCGGCCCCGGCCGCCCTCGAGGTGGTCGACGATCTGCTCGACGGGTTGGCCGACGGTGACACCGGGCGCGTGCTGGCGGAGGTGCAGAGCGCGCTGACCTCCGGACGAGAACCCAGGGTCATCGGGGAGGTTCTGCTCGAACGCCTGCGGGACGCGTTCCTCGTCACCCAGAAGGTCGAGCTCCTTCACCTGAGCGAGGCGGCGCTCGCCCGCGCCCGGGCGCGTGGTGAGCAGCTCGGGGCCCGGCGGATCACACGTGCTGTGGAGCTGCTCGGCGAGGCGCTCGTCGAGATGCGCCAAGCCGCCGACCCTCGCATCCCGCTCGAGCTGGCGTTGCTGAGGACGACCAGGCCCGAGGCGGACATCTCCGTGGAGTCCCTGGCCGAACGTCTCGACCGTCTGGAGCGCAGGGTCGCCGGATCAGGTCCGGAGGCGGTCCCCGCGCCCGGCCCGGCGCCGCAGGTCCCCCCCGACGAACGGGCGAGCGCCACCGCCGAGGAGGCGCCCGGGCCGAGCACCGGCGGAGGCGGCCCCGCGGCGGGTGCCCGCCGCGCGCTTGCAGCGAAGGGGAGCCCGGCACAGAGGCCGGCGCTCGGGGCGCACCGCTCGGCGGAGCGATCGGCTCCGCGGAAGGGGACCGGCTCCGGGAGCGCGGACGAGCCGGGGGAGTCGTCGGGGGGTGTGGCGGCAGGCGGAGCTGCTTCGACGGCGCCGGTCAGCGACGAGGAGCTCCCGACGCGTGACGAGCTCACGTTGGTGTGGGGCGACACGGTGCTGGGTCGGCTCAGCCAGAGGGCGAGGACCCGCTGGGCAGCGGGACGCTTCCTCGAGGTCGCCGACGGGGCCGCCGTGTTCGGTCTCCCGAACGAGGTGACCTGCACCCGATGCGAGGAGCAGCGGCGGGAGGTGGAGGACGTGCTGGCGTCGCACTTCGGACGGCCCGTCCCGGTGAGGCTCGTCGTCGACTCCGGTAGCGCGCCTCCCCCGGATGCGCTCGATCCGGCCGTGGTCGCGCGGGGAGGAGCGGACGGGCCCGACGCGGCGGACCTGGCCGGCGACGCGGTGGGGCCGATCGAGGAGCTCGAGGACGCTGCCGACGACGTCACGTCCGGCCTGGCGCGCCTGACGGAGGCGTTCCCGGGATCGGAGCTGGTGGAGACCGAGGAGCAGCACCAGTGATCACCGGTGGAGTGCCGGTGGGTCGCGGAAGGGCTGCCGGTGTCTGACGATCAGGGCTTCGACCTGGGGGAGCTGCTCCAGCAGGCCCAGGAGATGCAGCAGCAGCTGCTCGATGCCCAGAGCCTTGCAGCCGAGACCGTCGTCGAGGGACAGGCGGGCGGCGGGATGGTCAGGGTCCGGGTGAACGGTGCCTTCGAGTTCGAGGCGGTCGAGATCGCTCCGGAGGTGATCGATCCCGGAGATCCCGAGATGCTCCAGGACCTGGTGCTCGCAGCTCTGCACGACGCGGCGCGACGCCTCAGCGAGGTGCAGGCGGCCGCAGTCGGGGGCTTCGACCCGGCCAACCTCGACCTCGGGGGCCTGGACCTGGGGAGCCTGGGTCTGGGTGGCCTGACCGGAGGGGGCCCGTCGGAGCCGGACCCGTCCCACGACCGCCCCGGGTCCGACGGATGAGCGTGTACACACCGCCCGTCCAGGTGCTGATCGACGAGCTGGGGCGTCTGCCGGGGATCGGACCGAAGTCGGCCCAGAGGGTCGCCTTCCACTTGTTGAAGGTGGAGAAGGAGGACGCCCTCCGCCTGGCCAGGGCGATCGCCGAGGTGAAGGACCGGGTCGGGTTCTGTTCGCGCTGCTTCAACATCGCCGAGGTCGGCGAGGGCCGGGAGTGCGAGATCTGCGAGGACACCCGTCGTGACGCCTCTCAGCTGTGTGTCGTCGAGGAGCCCCGTGACGTGGTGGCCATCGAGAAGACGCACGAGTTCGGCGGTCGTTACCACGTGCTCCAGGGCGCGATCAGCCCGATCGAGGGGATCGGTCCCGAGCAGCTGAAGGTGAAGGAGCTGCTCGGTCGCGTCGAAGCCGAGGCGGTCGCCGAGGTGATCCTGTGCACGAACCCGAACATCGAGGGCGAGGCCACCGCCATGTACCTGGCCAAGCTGTTGAAGCCCCTGGGTGTGAAGGTGACGCGCATCGCCCGCGGGCTGCCGGTGGGGGGCGATCTGGAGTACGCCGACGAGCTGACCCTGGGCAGGGCCCTGGAGGGCCGGCGCGAGGTGGACGACTAGAGCTGAGCGAGATCAGGCCACGCGAACCAGCGCGGCATCTCCCTGACCACCGCCGCCGCACAGCGCAGCGGCTCCGAGGCCGCCTCCTCGCCGCTTCAGCTCCAGCATCAGGGTGAGGACCAGGCGGCTTCCCGACATCCCGATCGGATGGCCGAGAGCGATCGCGCCGCCGTTGACGTTGACCACCTCGTCGGTGACGCCCAGGTCTGCCATCGAAGCGACGCCGACAGCAGCGAAGGCCTCGTTCAGCTCGAAGACGTCGATGTCGGAGACCTTCCCTCCCATTCGCCCGAGGGCGTCGCGGATCGCCGATGACGGTTGGGTGAGCAGCGAGGCGTCCGGTCCTGCCACCTGGCCGTAGCCGACGAGCTCTCCGAGGGGTTCGACGCCGAGCTCGTCGGCCTTCGCCCTGGAGGTGACGATCAGAGCGCTGGCCCCGTCGGAGATCTGGGAGGCGTTGCCGGCGGTGATGTTGCCGGCCTTGTCGAACGCGGGGCGCAACGCCGCCAGAGACTCGACCGTGGTCTCGGGACGGATCCCCTCGTCCTGGGCGACGACCACGGGGTCTCCCCTCCGCTGGGGGACCTCCACCGGGATGATCTCGTCGTCGAAGCGCCCGTCCTTCTGGGCCGCAGCGGCACGCTCGTGGGAACGTGCCGCGAGCTCGTCCTGAGGCTCCCTCGCGAGGCCGGCCGACGCGGCGTACTTCTCGGTACCGGCCCCCATCGCGCACTGGTCGAAGGAGCAGAACAGGCCGTCGTACATCATGGAGTCGATGACCGTCTGGTCACCCAAGCGGTACCCGGCCCTCGCACCCGGCAGCAGGTAGGGGGCGTTGGTCATCGATTCCATGCCTCCGGCGACGACGATCTCCGCGTCGCCCGACTGCACCATCTTGTCAGCGAGGTACAAGCTGTTGATCCCGGAGAGGCAGACCTTGTTCACGGTCGTGGCGGGCACCTCCAGACCGATGCCGGCGGCGAAGGCGGCCTGGCGGGCGGTGATCTGGCCAGCACCTGCGAGGAGCACCTGCCCCATGAACACGTAGTCGACGGCGTCCGGTCCGACTCCGGCGCGCTCCAGGGCCGCCCGGATGGCCACGCCACCGAGATCGGTGGCGCTCATCGACGAGAACGCCCCCTGCAGCCGACCGATCGGTGTACGGGCGCCGGCGAGGATGACTGATCCAGCCATGAGTGCTTCCTTCCCCCGGGATCTTGCGGTGGGCGACAGTGTAGGGAGGGGGGACCTGGGGCGGCCAACGGCGACGAAGAGCGGATCCTGCAGCGGAGCGGCGGCGCCTCAGCTCTTGTCGCTCGAGTGCCTGACGGCCTCCTCGACCGCGCGCCGCACCATGCTCCCGACCTTGTCGTGGACGTCGTGTGCGGGGTCGGGTTCCGGCTCGCCGGGGGAGGGCCCGGTACCCGCCGCATCTTCGAGTGGACGCGCTGACGGGTGGTGCTCGGTCGTCTCGGGCTCCGGACCCGAGCTTCCCACCGGCACGAGGTGGGGCGCGCCCGAGGGAGAAGCCGCATCGACTCTCGGTGACCCGGCGGTGAGGTCGATCACCGGACGTGGCCCAGTGATCCGCTCGATGACCGCCTGCAGCTCGCTCTGGGCGTTGAGCAGCTTCTGCTGCGCCTCCTGCTCCTCCCGCGTCATGCGGTCCAGGCGGTGCCGTCCCTCCTGGATCACGGTGGCCACCCGCTGGTGGGCCTGCCTCTCGGCGTTCGTCACGATCGTGCTCGCCCTGCTCTCCGCGTCGGCCACGAGCTCCTCGGCGCGCTCTCGGGAGCGGATCAGGAGCCTCTTGGCCTTCTCGCGATCGTCATCGGCGTCCGAGCGGGCCTGGGCGACGTGCAGCTCGGCCTCGGAGCGGATCGCCCCCGCCTCTGCGGCGGCGGCGGCCCGGATCTTCGCCGCCTCCTCGTGAGCGGTGCGCAGCACCTGGGCGACCTCTCGGCCTGCCTGCTGGAACGCATCCTCTCCCCTCGACGCCTGGATCTCGCTGACGGAGTCGGCGATCTCCTCCAGGAACGCGCGCACCTGAGCCGGTTCGTACCCGCGCCGTCGAATCGGGAAGTCGCGGCTGCGGATCTCCTCGGGTCTCAGGCCCATGGCCGCTCCCTGCCGAGGGCCGGGAGCTGCTCCCGTTCCGCCCCCGGTTGGTGGGGTCTCTGCAAAGGGCCGGCCCACCCGGTCGAGTGGGCCCTGCGCCCTAGGTCGTTCGGCCCAGACTAGCGAACGCGGAGAGTGGTCGCATCAACCGTCGCTCAACTGCCGAGCGGGCCGGGAGCGATCAGCTTCAGGCGATCCGGGCCGGACCGGGAGCCGGGGTCCCGTCGCCCTCGGCCGGCTGGCCAGTCGGGTCGAAGGTGGTCTCGTAGCTCCGGACGAACGCGACCAGCGGATCCTCGCTGCGCACGTCGATGGTCGCGTCGTCACCGCTGATGAGGCGTTCGACGATCTCCTGGAACTCACGCTGGGCCTCGAGGATGCGGTGCTGGAGTCGGTTCTCGGTCTCGCCCAGGGCGTCCACGCGCTCGCTGTCCCTCGGTGAGCGCGGACTGCACGCGTGCGCGGGCTTCCACCTCGGCCACGTCCATGAGCGATGCCACCTTCTGCTCCGCCTTCTCGAGCTGAAGGCGAGCCTCGCGCTCGGCGTCGCGCGCCAGACCGGCAGCGCGCTGGTTCGCCTCGACGAGGATCTCGTCGGCGCGGGCCTGGGTCTGTTCGAGGAGCAGCCGTGCCTGCTCGCGGTCGTCCATGGCCTCGCGGCGGAGGTCCGCGACCGACTCCTCGGCCTCGCTGCGCCACTGGCGTGCCTGCTCGGTGGCCTCGGAGAGGATGAGGGCGACGGCACTTCGGGCGTCTTCCTCCTGCTGGACGGCGATCTCCCTGCGCTGCTCGGCCTCGGCGGCAGCTCGGAGCAGTTCGTCGCTCGGAGCCAGCGACCTCTCCAGGGCGTCGGCGTCTCCCCGGGCACCGGCAAGGATTGCATCGGCCCGGGCCTCCGCCTCGGAGAGGATCTTCTCGGCCTGGGACTCGGCCTCGCCGAGCAGCTCCTTGGCCGCGAGGCAGTCTGCGCTCACGGACTCGGAGTCTGCCCGTGCCCTGACCGCCTCTTCCTCCGCACGCACGAGGGCCGCAGAGGCTTCGGCCAGCTCCGCATCGGCCTCTGCCCGGGTCCGGTCGCGGACCTCGTTGGCCTCCGTCTCGGCTTGCGCGAGGACCTTCTCGGCGGCGTCATGGGCCGCGCGGAGGACAGCGGCCATGTCGGAGCTGACGTGCTCCAGCGCCCACTGCGCGCCGCTGTCCCGGATCGTCGCCCGGTACGCCGCGGCGACCTCGGCGAGGAACTCCCTGACCAGCTCCGGGTCGTAGCCCTTCAGCCTGATCGGGAACTCCTGGTTCTTCACCTGCTCGGGTGATATCGGCACGGTCACTCCTCTGCTCGGGAGCGGGCTCGGGACGGAGCGTGCGGCGAGGACGCGCTCCGGTCTCCACGGGTCACGACGCGAATGTCCACCGGTGTCCCTGCCTGCCCTCCAACTGCTCCTGGTACCTGGGTCCCGGGGCCTAGGTCCGTCGGCCCAGTGTGGTCCCAACCACGGTGCGTGGTCAAGGGGTCCCGCTCTCCTTGGAGCCGGTTGGTGGACGGCCGGTAGGGTTCAAGGGCACGGGCGGGCCGGCGGGGTGCCCGCCCCGAGGAGAACAACAGGACAGCCGCCGTGGGGCAGGGGCCCCACTCGGCGGAGGAGGGCGGGCCGGCGGGGTGCCCGCCCGGGAGGAGACACAGCGGGTGGGCCGGCAAGGCGGCCGCCCGGGAGGGAAGCGATGCAGGAGATTCTGCGAGCGATCCAGGGCGGGGCATCGGGCGAGGAGCTCGCCGCCCTCCCGATCCCCGAGTCGTACCGGGCAGCCTTCGTGCGGCGCGCCGACGTGGAGATGTTCGACGGCGTTCCCTCCGAGGAGAAGGACCCGCGGCAGTCGCTCCACGTGGACGCGGTCGCCACCCCAGAGCTCGCACCCGACGAGGTGTACGTCGCGGTGATGGCCAGCGCCATCAACTTCAACACCGTCTGGACCTCCATCTTCGAGCCGCTCCCCACGTTCGCCTTCCTCGACCGGCTGGGGAAGGAGAGCGTCTGGGGAGCCCGTCATGCCATCGACGAGCACGTCGTGGGCTCGGACGCCGCGGGTGTCGTTCTGAGGGTCGGCAGCGCGGTGCGCAACTGGAAGCCGGGAGACAGGGTCACGGTCCACTGCAACTACGTCGACGACCAGGATCCGTCCTCGCACGACGACGCGATGCTCGCCGCGAACCAGCGCATCTGGGGGTTCGAGTCGAACTTCGGTGGCCTCGCCGATCTGACGGTGGTGAAGGCGAACCAGCTCATGCCGAAGCCCGCGCACCTCTCCTGGGAGGAGGCAGCCTGCAACGCGCTCTGCAACAGCACGAGCTACCGGATGATCGTCTCCCACAACGCCGGTGCGATGAAGCAGGGCGAGGCGGTCCTCGTCTGGGGGGCCACCGGAGGCATAGGGGGGTACGCGGTCCAGTACGTGCTGAACGGCGGCGGAGTGCCGGTCGGGGTCGTGTCCTCCCCCGAGAGGGCGGCGCTGCTGCACGCGATGGGCTGTGAGCACGTGATCGACCGGCGCGAGAAGGGCTACCGGTTCTGGAAGGACGAGCACACCCAGGACGAGGGAGAGTGGCGACGGCTCGGCAAGGACATCCGTGCCCTGATCGGGCGCGACGTCGACATCGTGTTCGAGCACCCGGGGCGCCAGACCTTCGGAGCCTCGGTCTTCGTCGCCGCCCGGGCCGGACGCATCGTCACCTGCGCAGCGACGAGCGGCTACATGATCGAGTACGACAACCGCCATCTCTGGATGAAGCTGAAGCGCATCGTCGCCTCCCACTTCGCCAACTACCAGGAGGCGTGGAACGCGAACCAGCTCGTCGCGGAGGGGAAGGTCCAGCCGATCCTCTCGCGCGTCCATCCGCTGGACGAGGTGGGCGATGCCGCTCTCGCCGTCCATCGCAACGAGGCCGAGGGGAAGCTCGGGGTGCTCTGCCTCGCCCCGGAGGAGGGGCTGGGCATCGACGACCCGGAGTTCCGTGAGCAGGTCGGCGACGAGAAGATCACCCTCTTCCGGCGGATGGCGGGCTAGGAGGATCCCGTGCTGCTGACCGAGATCGATCACGTGGCCGTCGCGGTGCGCGATCTCGACGCAGCGGTGGAGTACTACGGCCGCGCCTTCGGGGCCGAGGTCGCCCATCGTGAGATCGTCGAGAGCGACGGTGTCGAGGAGGCGTTGATCAAGGTGGCGGAGAGCTACGTCCAGCTCACGGCCGCGACCCGGGACGACTCACCGATCGCCCGGTTCATCGAGAAGCGGGGCGAGGGCCTCCACCACATCGGCTACCGGGTCGATGACTGCGCGGCGGCGCTCGCGGCGATGCTCGAGGCGGGGGCCACCGCGATCGACCAGGCACCCCGACCGGGATCGCGTGGCACCACCGTGGCGTTCGTCCACCCCAAGGGGAGCTTCGGCACCCTCATCGAGCTGGTGCAGGAGTAGGCGGCTCCAGCTGTACAGGGCGTGATGGGCCGCGCAGCCTCTCGACCAACCGGTACATCGCACCGGTCAGGCCGTTCGGGTAGAGCACGGCCACGACCATGAGCGCCACACCGTTGAGCGCGAACTGGTACCGCGACGACTCCTGACCGAGCGCCATCGTGAGGAGGCCGCCCTTGGCGAAGGCCCCGGCCAGCAGCGCGCCGCCGACCGAGGCGATGCCTGCCAGGTAGGTCATGGCGAGCAGGGCGAGCGACTCGAACACGGCGAACGAGCTCACCGAGAGGGCTTGACGCTGGTAGGCGAGCAGGCAACCGCCGATGCCTGCGAGGAAGGAGGAGACGCCGAAGGCGGCGAGCTTGGTCCGGCGGACGTCTATCCCCGCCGCTGCCGCCGCCCGTTCGTTGGATCGCACTGCGAGGAACCAGATCCCCGTCGACCCCCTGCGGAGGTTGGCGACCGCCACGGCGCAGAGCGCCAGGACAACCACGGTCAGGATCCCGAAAGCGGGGCGGGGGAAGTCAGCGCCGGATGCGGCGATCCCGAGGTCCACCCCGAACAGCTCTGGGGAGGGGACGTCCCTTCCCATGGCCCCGCCGGTGAACCACTCCCAACGGAGCACCAGCTCTTCGATGGCGACCGCCGCTGCGAGCGTCGCGATCCGCGAGGTTCATCCCCCGCACCCGGACCGCGGGGAGCGCGAGCACCAGCCCGAAGGCCGCCGCGATCATCGCTCCACCGACGGCGGAGAGAGGGAACGGGAGGCCCCAGTCGGTGAGCTTCACCATCGAGAAGGCGGCGACCCCGGAGAACGCCACGGGCGCGAGCGATATCTGTCCCACGTAGCCGGTGAGCAGCACGACCGAGAGCGCGAGGACCCCGGCGATCGCCGAGAGGATGATCGCCTGACGCCACTCGCTCCCGAGCGTCAGGAGACCGAAGATCGCGGCGCCCGAGGTCACCAGCGCCACCACACCCACCCGCCTGGGGTGAGGCGAGCGCGGCAGGCGGTCCTCGTGGAGGGCGCCGCGGGTGGGGAGCAGGTCTCCCCGAGCGGCCATGATCGCCACGATCAGGATGAGAGGGAGGGCGACCTGGATGCCGGTGGGCATCCAGGTGTTCTCGGACTGGGCGTTGAGGAGCCAGGACTGCAGCATCCCGATGCCCAGGCCGGCGGCTGCCGTCAGGCCGAAGGACGTGAAGCGGCCGAGCAGCGCCGCGGCGAGGGCGGGAACGATGAGGAGGCTCGTCCCCGACGGGTCCACTCCCGCGATCGGGGCGAAGAGGATCACCGAACCCCCCGCGAGCACCACGGCGATCATCCAGTTCGCGGCCGCGAGCGCGTCGGGTGACAAGCCGATGAGCACCGCCCCCTTCTCACTCTCTGCCGCCGCGCGCGAGGCCAGGCCGAAGCGCGTGAGGTGGAAGACCGCCCACAGCGCGACGGTGGTGGCCAGGACCAGGCCCGAGAGCCAGAGCCTGTTCTGGGGTATGAGGACCCCCGCGACCTCGACACCGCCGGGAGGAAGGATGTCCCTCAGGACCCCCGTGGCCGAGCCCTGGCCGCCGAACTGCAGGTCGGCGATCGAGAAGAGGTACAGGAACAGGCCGAGGGAGGCCACGACCTTGGCCAGGAGCGGAGCGGACCGGAGTGGCCGGAACAGCACCACGTACACGACGAGGCCCAGAACCGCGGCGTAGAAGAGCGTGAGGGCGAACGCGACCTCGGCCGTGGGGACTCCGCAGCAGACGAGCGCGCGCCGACCCTGCACTCCGGCGGTGAAGATCGGCAGCCGGGCCGACTCCCAGGGCAGTGGGAAGACCAGGTCACCGGAGGTGCGGAGCTCCGAGTACGTGTAGCCGAGGAACATCCCGAGAGCGGCGTGGGCGAAGTTGATGACACCGGACGCCCGGTAGGTGAGGACCACCCCGAGCGCGAGGGCGGCGATGACCGCACCCCCTCCGAGACCCAGGAGCAGGTTCGACAGGTGGTCCATGGTGACGGTGTCGATCGATGTGTCAGCCGTACTCGCGAAGGATGGCGGGCACGTCGATCCATCCGTCGCTGTGCAGCTCGAGACCGTCGCCCTTCAGCTGCACGAGCACCTGCTGTGGTGCGCACAGGGAGGGGAGGTCGGGGATCTGCTCTCCGTCGCAGGTGTACGGATGGCCGTCGAAGCTCGGTTGGTCGACAGCGGAGCGGAGGAAGTCGATCAGGTCTTCCGGTTGCGGATCATCGCTCCCGATCTCGTTCAGAGCGGCCCACATGTTCATCAACGATCGAAAGGTGACGGTGCCCGCGCTCTGTGCAAGGAAGCCCTCGGCGCCGTACCGCTCCACGGCGGATCCGTACAGCTCGGTGTCGATGACTCCGGTGTCCATCTCGAAGGGGCCCTCGATGTTGAAGATCGTCCCGTCCGCCGCGTCACCGACCTCTTCGAGGATGGAAGGAGCGGCGCACGAACCGACACCGTACAGGTCGGCCTCCAGCTCCAGGTCGGCGAAGGTCTCCATCGAGCGGGCACATGCAGCGTCGGCGGCGAACATCAGGACCGCCTGGGGGTCGATGTCAGCGGCCTGGGTCATGACCGGGAGCATGTCGGTGGCGGTGAGCGAGTACGGGATCGCAGCGACGGTGGGGACGCCCGCCTCCTCGAGGAGCCGTACGCCGTAGTCCATGGCGGACGCCGTGACCGGCTCGAACTCCACGTACACGACGGCCACGCGCTCCAGGCCCCGGTCGATCACGTCCGACGCGAAGGCGGTCATCGCTCCGGGTGCTCCGCCGCTGAACTGGAAGGAGATCGGGCTTCGCATCTCGTCGAAGTTGATCGGGATCCCGCCCACATACGGGATGTTGTTCTGTTCGAGCACGGGGATGGATCCGCTGCTCATGATGTCGATCCCGCCGGCGACGGCTATCACTCCCTCCTGGACCATCTGCTGCGCGCAGCGCTGGGAGCCCTCCACCGAGAAGTTCGCGATGCAGCTCACGAGCTCGATCGGTCGGCCACCGATCCCTCCCAGCTCGGCGTTGATGAAGTCGACGGCGGTCTCCGCGCCCAACCTCACCTCGGGGTACGAGCCGATCGGCACGTCCTCCTGGTTGATGTGACCGAGCTTGATCGGCTCGCCCGTCACGGCCACGGGCTCATCGGGAACCGTTCCGGCGAACCAGGGTTGGCCTGCGTACTCCTCGACGACGCTGTCGAAGTCGCCGGTCCCCGTCGTCCCGTTGCCCTCTCCGGGCATCGTGACCACGGTGTCCTCGTCGGCAGGTTCCTCGGTGCAGGCCGTCAGCAGCACAGCCAAGAGCAGCGGGGCAGCGAGAGCCGATAGGCGGCGCGAGCCCCTACGGCGAGATCCGTGAGCGGTCATCCGTCCTCCCCTCCGATGCCGGCCCCCCGACCGGATCCCGGTGCCCGCGCCAGGTAAACACCGTTCACGGGCATGGTCAAGCGCGGCGCCGCACTCCCGGTGCCCGACCATCTCCCGGCGGAGCGAGGCGGGCGTGTGACAGGCTCGGCGCGGTGGAGGTCCACCTCGTCGACGGTACCTACGAGCTCTTCCGCCACTACTTCGCCGCGGCCCTCGCATCTGACGGCCTCGGGGGAGGAGGTGGGAGCGCTCCGGGGTGTCCTCGGCTCGATGCTCTCGCTCGTGGAAGCCGGAGCGAGTCACCTCGGAGTCGCCACGGACCACGTCATCGAGTCGTTCCGCAACGACCTCTGGCCTGGATACAAGACCTCCGAGGGCGTGCCGGAGGACCTGCTGGGACAGTTCGGGCTGTTGGAGGAGGCGTTGCATGCCGCCGGCTTCGTCGTGTGGCCGATGGTCGAGTACGAGGCCGACGACGCACTGGCCGCTGCCGCGGCGGTCGCGGCGGCCGACGAGCGCGTGGCCAGGGTGCTGATATGCACCCCGGACAAGGACCTCGCGCAGTGCGTTCGCGACGGCAGGGTCGTCCTGTGGGACCGGCGCAAGGACGTCGTGTACGACCGAGAAGGGGTGATGGAGAAGTTCGGTGTCGCACCGGAGTCGATCCCCGACTACCTCGCCTTGGTCGGCGACAGCGCCGACGGCTTCCCCGGACTCCCGGGGTGGGGGGCGAAGTCCGCGGCGGCGGTGCTCGCCCGGCACGACCACCTCGAGGAGATCCCGCTCAGATCCGAGGAGTGGGAGGTCTCAGTGCGGAGCGGGGGTGCACTCGCTCGCACGCTGCGCGATCGCCTCGATGAGGCTCTGCTGTTCCGCAGGATCGCCACGCTCGAGCTGGACGCACCGACCGTCGACTCCGTCGACGAGCTCGAGTGGCAAGGACCTCGTCGGGGCTTCCTCGAGCTCTGTCGACGCATCGATGCCGAGGGTCTGGCCGACCGGGCGGCAGCGGTGGCCGCACGAAGGGCGGTGCCCTAGACGCTGGGAGCCTCCCAGGCGGTGAGCACCGCTCCGAGCGAGGCCCGCTCTGGCTGCTCGAACTGCTCGAAGGTGCAGGACTCGGGGGTTCGGTCCAGCCGCCAGCGCAGCATGCGCGTCGCGTGGCGGAAGCGTCCGCTCTGGAGGGAGTCGTAGGCGACCTCCACCACGGCCACCGGGCGCAGAGGCTCCCAGGTCGCGTCGCGCTCGCCGTTCCAGCGGTTGGGGGTTCCCGGGAGCCTGGCGCCGCCATCGTGCGCTCCGGGCGACGCCCACTCCGACCACGGATGCTCCGCGACCTCGTCGGCCTCCAAGCGCAACGGACGCGTCTCCTCCAACAGCTCGGCTCGCCGTCGCGCGCTGAAGCTCGTCGCGACGCCGAGGTGGTTGAGTCGGCCCTTCGAGTCGTAGACCCCCAGGAGGAGCGACCCGACCCCGTTGCCGTCCTTGTGCATCCGCAGACCGGCGAGGACGCAATCCGCGGTGCGCTGGTGCTTCACCTTGAACTGGGTGCGGCGGCCCTCCGCATAGGGGAGCCCCGGGGGCTTGGCGATCAACCCCTCGATCCCAGCGCCCTCGAAGCGAGCGAACCACTCCGCCGCCGCGGTCCGGTCGGTGGTGGCGGGCGTGAGGTGGAGGGGAGGCGCGGCCGAGGTGAGCACCTCGGCCAGGAGCTGCCGCCTCCGGACGAACGGCTCGCCACGGAGGTCGTCTCCGCCGAGCGCCAGGATGTCGAAGGCGATGTAGGAGGAGGGCGTCTGGACCGCGAGCAGGTCGATCCGGCTCTTCGCCGGGTGGATCCGCTGCTGGAGCGCTTCGAAGTCGAGCTCGTCGTCGGTGATCACGGCCAGCTCGCCGTCGAGCACGCAGCGTTCGGGGAGCTGGTCCAGCAGGGGGGGCACCAGCTCGGGTACGTACCGCTCGATCGGGCGGAGGTTGCGGCTCCGGAGCGTGAGCTCGGGGCCATCACGGAAGACCAGGCAGCGGAATCCGTCCCACTTCGGCTCGAAGATCAGGCCGTCTCCCTCGGGCAGCTCCTCCCCCACCGACCTGGCCAGCATCGGCCGCACCGGGGGCATGACGGGGAGCTGCACGGTTCAGGTCTCGTGCTCGCCGCGGAACGAGGAGCCGTCCGTCTCGACGCGGGTAACCATCACGTCGAGGAGGCGGTCGATGTCGGCATCCACCTGCAGAAGCCTCCGATGCTCCGGCTTGATGAAGCCCGTCTCCACCGCCTCGTCCAGGAACTCCACGAGGCGGTCGAAGAAGCCGCTCACGTTCAGGATCCCGACGGGCTTGGTGTGCAGCCGCAGCTGGGACCAGGTGATCATCTCGAAGAGCTCCTCGAGGGTTCCCCATCCGCCCGGCATCGCGAGGAAGCCGTCCGCCAGCTCGGACATCATCGCCTTCCGCTCGTGCATCGACGCCACCACGTGCAGCTCGGTGAGAGCGGGGTGGGCGACCTCTGCGCCGGTCATGAACTCGGGAAGGACGCCGATCACCACGCCACCCTCCCCGAGGGCCGCGTTCGCCACCTCCCCCATGAGGCCGACGTCGCCGCCTCCGTAGACGAGGTCGACACCGCGCCGAGCGAGCTGGCGACCCACCTTTCGGGCCGCTGTCGTGTAGGCCACCTGGGAGCCGTGCTTGGATCCGCAGAAGACGCAGAGGCGCTGCAGTCCGCTCATCCGGGCCGACCCTACCGCCGACTCCGCCGGTTCTCCCCGCCATTCGATGGGCCCGAACGGCCCGAACTACCCTGATCCCGACCATGACAGAGCACCCCATGTCAGAACGCATAGCCGACCTCGAGCGTCGGAAGGAAGAGGCCTACCACGCGGGGTCGGAGCGCTCCGTCCAGCGGCAGCACGACAAGGGCAAGATGCTCGGCGCGGAGCGCATCGACCATCTGCTCGACGAGGACTCCTTCCACGAGCTCGACCTGCTGGCTCGGCACCGTGCCCTCGAGAGCGGGATCCAGGAGAGGCCCTACACGGACGGGGTGATCACGGGCTGGGGCACGATCGACGGCCGCCAGGTCTTCGTGTTCGCCCAGGACTTCACAGTGTTCGGTGGCGCTCTGGGAGAGGTGTTCGCCGAGAAGATCCACAAGACCATGGATCTCGCGCTGAAGGTCGGGGCCCCGGTGATCGGGCTGAACGACGGTGCCGGCGCCCGCATCCAGGAAGGGGTCGTGAGCCTCGACGCCTACGGAGGGATCTTCTACCGCAACGTCCAGGCCTCGGGGGTCACCCCCCAGATCAGCGTGGTGCTCGGGCCGTGTGCGGGAGGTGCCGTCTACAGCCCGGCGATGACCGACTTCATCTTCATGGTCCGTGGGACCTCGCACATGTTCATCACCGGGCCGGACGTCGTGAAGACGGTCACCGGTGAGGAGGTGACGCTGGAGGAGCTGGGCGGGGCGATGAGCCATGCGACGAAGTCGGGTGTCGCCACCTTCGTCGGTGACGACGAGAAGCAGGTCCTCGACGACGTGCGGTACCTGCTCTCCTTCCTGCCGTCGAACAACCTCGAGGAGCCCCCTGCCTTCCCCTCCGCCGACGACCCGGAGCGGTCGTGTCCCGAGCTGCGGGACCTGATGCCACCGAGCTCGAACCTGCCCTACGACATGAAGGCCGTGATGGCCGCCGTGGTCGACGAGGGTGACTTCTTCGAGTACTACCCACACTGGGCGCAGAGCATCGTCTGCGGCTTCGCCCGCCTGGACGGTCGGACGGTGGGAGTCGTCGGCAACCAGCCCATGGTGCTGGCCGGGGTTCTCGACATCGAGTCCTCGGAGAAGGCGGCCCGCTTCGTACGCACCTGCGACGCCTTCAACATCCCCCTGCTCACCCTGGTCGACGTGCCGGGCTTCCTCCCGGGGGTGGACCAGGAGTACGGGGGCATCATCCGGCACGGTGCGAAGCTGCTGTACGCCTACTGCGAGGCCACCGTCCCCCGCATCCAGGTGATCACCCGCAAGGCGTACGGTGGCGCGTACGTGGTGATGGACTCGAAGTCGATCGGGTCGGACCTGGCGTTCGCCTGGCCTTCCGCCGAGCTGGCGGTGATGGGCCCCCAGGGAGCGGTCGAGATCCTGTACCGCCGCGAGCTGCAGACCGCGGCAGATCCGGCCGCCCGACGGGCCGAGCTGGTCGAGGAGTACACCGAGCGCTTCGCCAACCCCTTCATCGCCGCCGAGAGGGGCTACGTCGACGACGTGATCGATCCCGCCGAGACCCGTCGCAAGGTCATCGCCGGCTTCGAGATGCTCCGAACCAAGCGCGAAGAGCTCCCGAAGCGCAAGCACGGGAACGTCCCGCTGTAGGGAACTGGATGCCGTGACGGACGATCCCAGTGTCGGGGTGGACCTCCAGGTCGCCGGGGTGGAGCCGACCCCCACCGAGGACGAGATGGCCGCGATCGTGGCGGCGCTCGAGGCCACATGGCCCGAGCCCCGGTCGTCGTCTCCGGCAGAGCCCGCGATGAGGTGGCGGTTCTCCGGCCGGTGGTGGTCGAAGCCGATCCCGGCTCGCCGAGATCGACCCTGAAGCCCGGGCGGCCTCGGGGATCCGACCGGGCGGCCGTGATGGGAGGTTCGCCTCCTAAGCTCGGACCGATGGAGCTGACCACGGTCTCCGAGCACCACGCGGTCGGGTTCGACGGGATCCGGCGACGGGTCTACGACGACCTGAGGCCCGATCACCCCTACGAGTTCGACGAGCTGGCCTTCCGCACGTTGCCCGCGCCCGGTGAGCTGCTCTGCCGCTTCGCTGCGGTGAACGACGTGCACTTCGGCGAGACCGAGTGCGGGGTGCTCGAGGGGTACGACCGCGGTCCCATCTTCACCTCTGCGTCGGGCGAACCGCCGTACTACGAGACGATGAACCGGGCGGCGATCGGCGAGATGCAGCAGATCGACCCGGCGGCAGTGGTGGTGAAGGGGGACCTGACCTCGCGAGGGACCTGCGAGGAGTACCAGCTCTTCCAGGACGCGTACGGCCCGGCGTTCGGCGATCGCCTTCTGCAAGTGCGGGGCAACCACGACGCGTACTACGGAGAGGACTTCGCGTCGGAAGCGCCCCTGCAGGTCGAGCTCCCCGGGGTCCGGATCGCGGTGATCGACACGACGATCCCGGGCGAGACCCCGGGCCGGGTCACGGACGAGACCCTGGAGTGGCTCGGTGACCTCGCCGCGGGCAGCGCGGATCCGGTGATGGTCTTCGGCCACCACCACGCCTGGCGACCGGACTCGGGCAGCAGGCCGGACGGGTACTTCGGGATCCACCCGGATTCCTCGGAGCGGCTGGTGGAGCTGGTGGCGGCCCAGCCGCGCATCGTCGGGTACTTCGCCGGTCACACCCACCGCAACCGGGTGCGTCGCTTCAGCCTCACCGGGGAGACGCCGTGGGTGGAGGTGGCCTGTGTGAAGGACTACCCCGGGGGTTGGGCCGAGTACCGGGTGTACGAAGGCGGGATACTCCAGGTGTTCCACCGGATCGCGGAGCCCGCCGCCCTGGAGTGGACCGAGAAGACCCGTGGCATGTACGGCGGCGCGTACCACGAGTACGCCTTCGGGGACCTCGGCGACCGCTGCTTCGTCGTGTGGCCCCGGTGAGCGGCGACACGAATGGCGTCGACACGGCGGGTGGCGACACGGCGGGTGGCGACGCGGCGAGGCTGCCGCTGTCGGACCTGAGGGTCGTCGACATCTCGACCGTGCTGGCGGGTCCGGGCTGCGCGCGGTACCTGGCCGACTTCGGAGCCGACGTGATCAAGGTCGAGCGGCCGGGCGGCGGTGACCCCACCCGCGGGATGGGTTGGCGTGATCCCGGGGACGGCGAGACCTTCATGTGGAAGCTCGCGAACCGGGGCAAGCGGACGGTCGAGATCGACCTCAAGACGCCTGGGGGCGTGGAGCTCCTGCGTCAGCTCTGCCGCGACGCCGACGTCCTCGTCGAGAACTTCCGGCCCGGCAAGCTCGAGGCACTCGGGCTCGATCCCCAGGGCCTGATCAGCGCCAACCCGCGGCTGGTCGTGGTTCGTGTCACCGGGTTCGGACAGGACGGCCCCTACGCCCAGCGGCCAGGGTTCGCCACCCTGGCCGAGGCGATGTCGGGCTTCGCGGCGGTGAACGGCGAGCCCGAGGGAGGACCGCTGCTGCCGCCGATCGCTCTCACCGACGAGGTGACGGCGCTGGTCGCCGCGTTCGCGACGATGGTCGCCCTCCACTCGGGAGTGGGCCAGGTCGTGGACGTGAGCCTGCTCGAGTCCATGGTGCAGGTGATGGGTCCGGTGCTCTCGGCGTTCCTGAGGACCGGATACCTCCAGCCGCGACTCGGGTCGGGGATCCCCTACACCGTGCCCCGCAGCTGCTATCGCACGGCCGACGACCGATGGGTGGCGGTGAGCACCTCTGCGGACTCGGTCGCGGCGCGGGTCATGGAGATCATCGGCTCGGGCGGGGACGAGCGGTTCGCGACGTTCGACGGCCGCGTCGCGCACCGTGAGGAGATCGACGCCCGCCTGGACGCCTGGATCGGGAAGAGGCCGTTGGAGGAGGTGCTGGAGGTGTTCGGCCGGGCGGAGGCCGCGGTCGCGCCGGTGTACACGGTCGCCGACCTGGTCGAAGATCCGCAGATCCGAGTGCGGGGGACGATCGCCGAGGTGGACGGGGTCCCGATGCAGGGTCTGGTGGCGCGCCTCTCGGCCACGCCCGGGTCGATCAGGTGGGCCGGACGCCCGCCCGGTGCGGACCACCCCGTCTGGGAGTAGCCGAGCCGGGCCGACAGGCGCAGCGCTCGGACCGGCCGATCTCGGACCGACGACGTCCGGTCAGGTCGAAGCCTCGGGCCGGGCCACCTCGATGCGGTCCTGTCGCCACTCGCGAGCAGAGCCCAGGGCGAGCTCGGCTCGCTCGAGGAGCTCGTGGGTCTCGAAACCGTGTGACGGGTAGCAGGCGATCCCTGCCCAGACAGTGAGCCGGTTGTTCCCGGAGACCAGGTGTCGCCGAAGACGCTCCACGCTCCAGATCGCCCCGTTCTCCGGAGTGTCCTCGAGGAGCAGGGCGAACACCCCGCTCTCGAGGCGGCACAGGGTGTCGGACTCCCGCAGCGTCTCGCGCAGGCCGTCTGCCACCGCAGCGGGTTCGGCGGGGTGTGGCGCGCGCCGCTCCAGGTCTTCGATCACCTCCATGAGCACCACCGCGAGCGGGCGGAGGTGGCGGCGTGAAGTCGCGATGCGTCCGTCGAGAGCGACCTCGAAGTACGCCTCGGAGTACAGGCCGGTCACGGGATCCGTGAGCCCCGGAGGGTCGAGGGCCGCCCCACGGCGCACGGCGGTGCGGTCCACGTACTCCGCGAAGGCCGCCGCCTCCAGGTCGGCCTGGACCTGGCTTCGCTCCACGGCGTCGCGTTCCCGGTCGGCTTCGAGGCTGCTCAGGCGGTCCGCCAGCCGCGTCTTCTCCCCGAGCTCCTGGCGCAGCAGCCCCGCCAGGCGGTACACGGCCACTCCGCCGACCAGGGCCCACGCCCCCGCCATGACGGAGAAGGCCACCACGTCCCAGATCGCCCCGGCCGCTCCCACCAGCAGGCCGAGCACCCCCGAGACGAGCCAGAACAGCGGCCTCCCTCGATGCACCCTCCATCCATCGGCGGCCGGGGCCGTGATTCAAGCACGCTGCGTGGTCAATGCGGGCCTGCAAGGTGGTCAACGGCACCCAGCGTGGCGGAGCCCGAAATCCGAGGATGGGGGGAGCCCCGGGTCCGTCAGCCTTCTCGATGGGCCACGGCGAGATCTGCCACCTCCCCGAGGATCCGGCCGATCTCGAAGTCCTTCGGGGTGTAGACCGCGGCTACCCCGATCCCCTGGAGCTCGCGCTCGTCGGCCTCGGGGATGATCCCACCCACCACGACCGGGGCGTCCACGCCGGCGTCACGGAGGAGGCGCATCACCTCGGGCACCAGCTGGAGGTGACTCCCGGAGAGCAGCGACAGCCCGACCACGTCGGGGTCTTCGTCCCGTGCCGCTGCGGCGATCTGCTCCGGGGTGAGTCGGATGCCCTGGTACACGACCTCCATCCCCGCGTCCCGCGCTGCGACCGCGATCTGCTCGGCCCCGTTCGAGTGTCCGTCGAGCCCGGGCTTCGCCACCAGCAGCCGCGGCGGCCCACCCGGCAGGTCCCGCAGCTTCTCTGCCAGCGCAGCGAGAGCCGGGCTGCGGCGCGCACCGAGGACGGCGGCGACGCCGGTGGGGGCGCGGTACTCGCCGAAGACGTCACGGAGCACGCCAGCCCACTCACCCACGGTGCCTCCGGCGTGCGCCAGCGCGATGGTCGCGTCCATCACGTTCCGGTCGGAGGTGGCGGCCGCGCGCAGCTCATCCAGTGCACGGTTCACCGTGTCCGGATCACGCTCGGCGCGCCAGCTCCGCAGCGCCTCGATCTGCTCCTCCTCGACGCGCGGGTCCACGCGAAGGATCAACTCCTCTCCTTCGAGCGGCGAGGGCTCCGTCTCGGTGAACGCGTTCACGCCGACCACCACCTGCTCACCCGATTCGATCCGCCGGACCCGCTCGGTGTGGCTCGCCACCAGCCGACGCTTCAGCTCGTCGATCGCCTCGAACGCACCTCCCAGCGCCAGCACGTCGTCGAGCTCGGCACGGGCCGCGTCGACGAGGTCACCGGTCTTCTTCTCCACGACGTGACCTCCCTCGAAGAGGTCGTCGTACTCGAGCAGATCCGTCTCGTCGGCGAGCACCTGCTGGATGCGGAGAGACCACTGCTGGTCCCAGGGCCTCGGGAGGCCGAGCGCCTCGTTCCAAGCCGGGAGCTGGATGGATCGCGCCACCGCGTCCTTCGAGAGCGTGACGCCGAGCATCTCGAGCACGATGCGCTGGACGTTGTTCTCCGGCTGCTCCTCCGTCAGCCCGAGGGAGTTCACCTGCACGCCGTACCGGAAGCGGCGGGCCTTCGGATCGGTGACGCCGTAGCGCTCCAGGCCGATGAGGTCCCAGAGCCGGGTGAAGGCCCGCACCTTGCAGGTCTCCTCCACGAACCGGATGCCCGCGTTCACGAAGAACGAGATCGAGGCGAAGACCGACGGGAAGTCGTCGTCGTCCACCTGGCCCGACTCGCGCACCGCGTCGAGCACGCCGACGGCGGTCGCCAGGGCGTAGGCGATCTCCTGGACCGGGGTGCCCCCCGCCTCCTGCAGGTGGTAGCTGCAGACGTTCATCGGGTTCCAAAGCGGGACGGAGCGGTTGCAGAACGCCACCATGTCGACGATGAGGCGCCGGCTCGGCTCGGGCGGGAAGATGTAGGTGCCCCGGCTGAGGTACTCCTTCACGATGTCGTTCTGGGTGGTGCCCCGCAGGGCGGACCTCTCGGCTCCCTGGTTCTCCGCGTGAGCGACGTACAGGCCGAGCATCCATGCAGCCGGGGCGTTGATGGTCATCGAGGTGTTCATCTCGCCGACGGGGATGCCCTCGAGCAGCTCGCTCATCGCGCCGAGATGTGGCACCGGCACCCCCACCTTGCCGACCTCACCCCTCGAGTGGGGGTCGTCGGGGTCGTACCCGCACTGCGTGGGTAGGTCGAACGCGATGGACAGGCCCGTCTGACCCTTTGCGAGGTTGGTCCGGTACAGCTCGTTGGAGGCCCGCGCCGTCGAGTGGCCCGAGTAGGTCCGCATCATCCAGGGGCGGTCCCGTTCCGGTCGGTCCGGATCGGCCTTGGTCGAAGGAGACGGATGGGCGGGATCGGAGCCCCCCGACGTGGCCGGACGGGCCGGATCGGAGCCCCCCGACGTGGCCGGACGGGCCGGATCGGAGCCCCCCGACGCGGCCGGGGGGAGGACCGGGACATGGCTCCATGGTGCCCGCCCCCGACGCCGGATGTCATCTCGGATGGTCCGACCCGTCCGCCACCCCCACCACCGATCCATCGAACCGTCGGTTCAGGCGCCAGGATTCCCGTCGCCTCAGCCGGAAGTTCCCACCACCCCGTCCAACGCATCGAACCGTCGGTTCAGGCGCCAGGATTCCCGTCGCCTCAGCCGGAAGTTCCCGCCACCCCGTCCAACTCATCGAACCGTCGGTTCAGGCGCCAGGATTCCCGTCGCCTCAGCCGGAAGTTCCCGTCACCCCCACCACCGATCCATCGAACCGTCGGTTCAGGCGCCAGGATTCCCGTCGCCTCAGCCGGAAGTTCCCGTCACCCCCACCACCGATCCATCGAACCGTCGGTTCAGGCGCCAGGATTCCCGTGCCCTGAACCGTCGGTTCGGGATGAGAGCGGTCGGGGGAGTGGTCGGGAAAGGGCCTCCGCAAGGAGAGCCAGGTACCGCGTGCGAGGCACCTCGATCGCGCCGAGGGATGCGAGGTGGGGAGTCATCCACTGGACGTCGAGCAGGGAGGCGCCGGACTCCCGGAGCAACTCGACCAGGTGCACCAGGGCCACCTTCGATGCGTCCCTCCGGCGATGGAACATCGACTCCCCCGCGAAGAACCCGCCGATGGCCACGCCGTACACACCACCCGCCAGCACCCCTTCAGCGGTCCACGCCTCGACGGAGTGCGCCCAGCCGAGCTCGTGAAGGCGGGTGTACGCGTCGAGGATCGGCTCGGTGATCCATCCCTGGGGGCGTCGGGGATCGGCACACCCCCGGATCACCTCTCCGAACGCCGTGTCGACTCGTAGCTGGTAGAGGCGGCAGGAGCGCCGCAGCGACCGGCTCACCCGGAGCCCGTCGAGAGGGATGACCGCTCGGGGCTCTGGTGACCACCACGCCACCGTCCGCCCCCGGCCCAGGGGCATCGGGAAGAGCCCTTGGCGATATGCGGTGAGCAAGGTTCCGGGCTCGAGGTCGGCACCGACCCCGACGAGGCCGTGCGGGTCGGTCGTCTCGGCCGGCGGGAACCGCCACTGGCTCGTCGGCGGCTCGGCCGGCATCCCAGCACCGTACCGCCGGCCCGACGCGACGGACGGGGCGCCGTGGGCGCCCCGTCCGAGTGCTGGATCCTCGGGTGCTCAGCCCGTGAAGGCCGGTGTCACCGCCTCGGGCTGGGCTGCCACAGCCGGTGGCGCCGTGGTCGTGGTGGTCGTGGTGGTCGTCGTCGGTTCGACGACCTCGAGCTCGACGGCCCCGATGTCGCAGGCATCGCGCTGGGGGCGGGTGACGCCGCGCTGATCGGTCTCGGGGCAGCGCATCTCGGTCCCGACGGCGTCGACCAGCGGGCTGGCCTCGGCGGGGAGCATGGTCTCGGTCGGTCCGCCGTTGTCGGCCAGCACGCCCAGCATCGGGTCGCCACCGACGTCGACGACGTCGTTGGACCCGCCGAAGTCGCATTCGGAGTCGTCGGACCAGTTGTAGCCGTTCGAGGTGAGGGAGGCGTCACAGGGGGACGTGCCGTTGTCGGCGAACACCGAACCGAAGGCTTCGACCACCTCGGCGGTCACCGCCCCACCGACGCCCTCGGCGTCGTTGCCGACCATGGTGACGAACACGTACTCCTGCTCGATGGCGAAGACCGCCCCGCCGTCGGAGCTCGAGTTGCCGGTGAACGTCGAGTTCTCGGCGCTCACCGTGCCGTCGTAGCTGAAGATGGCGCCGCCGCCCTCGCCGGAGACGTTGTCGGCGAAGGTGGAGTTGGAGATGACCACGGCCTGGTCGTCGGACCAGATGGCCCCGCCCTCGCCGCCGGCGTCGTTGCCGACGAACGTCGAGTTGTTGATCTCGGCCGGCCCGAAGGTCTTGAGTCCGGCCCCCCGGCTGCCGCCCTCCCGGTTGCCGCCCGTGATGGTCACGTCGTTCAGGGTGATCCACTCGTTCGAGTTGTAGCGGAAGACCCTGGCGTCGGTGCAGGTCTGCTCGATGGTGGCGCCGTTGCCGTTGATCGTGACCGGCCCCACGTTGATCGTGAGCCCGCCGTTGTCGCCGCTGGCGCACTCGTCGAGCACGTACGTGGCGCCGGCGGCGAGGTTGATGGTGTGGGGCCCGGGGCCGTCGGTGTTGATGTCATCGACGGCGTCGCGCAGCGAGCCCGGATCGCCGTCGACGGTGGTGGTCACCGTGATCGACAGGGCTCCGGCAGTTCCGGGCGCCAGGGCCACGAGGAGGCCGGCGACCAGGGCCACGGCGGCGAGCATCCCGACGGTCCGGGTGGTGGTGGTGTTCTTGTCGTTGACCATGGACCTCACTCTAACCAGGGGGTGTCGGTGATCCCTGATCAGGTCTTTCGGGGTCCCGGGCAGGTCTTGCCATAGTCGGCCGGTGGCGACCATGTGCACGGTGGCCATCGTCCCTCGCGAGACCTGGCCGGCGCAACGAAGCAAGGACTCTCGGACACGGCACTGGACGGCCGGAGCCCCCGCCTGACCGCCAGGCGGCTCGAGCGGATCTCCCGGGCGCGGATCGTCACCTTTGCTTCGGGCCCACCAGTGGGCGGACCCGAACCAGGCCCGGAACGCTCAGCCCGTGAAGGCCGGTGTCACCGCCTCGGGCTGGGCTGCCACAGCCGGTGGCGCCGTGGTCGTGGTGGGCTGGACATCGCAGCCGGGATCGGGCTGGAAGCTGATCGTCACCTGCCCGTCGCCGGAGCGCACCCCGGCCTCGAGGCTGACCCCGGCGGGGCCGTGGCCCGAGCCACCCCCACCGCCACCGCCCCCGTACCAGCCGGCACCGCCACCGCCACCGCCGTACCACCCTGCACCGCCACCGCCACCACCGGCGTAGGTCTCGCCGCCAGAGTCGGTCCCATCCGCGCCGTGGGCGACCTGGGTCCCACCGCCCCCACCGGTAGCGGCTGGGTCGTCGAGGCTGTCGTTGCCGTCAGCACCCGAGGTTCCGCCGCCACCACCGCCGTCCCCTCCATCGAGCCCGCCACCGCCGCCACCGCCACCACCGGCGATCACGACGGTGTCATCCCAGCTGCTGCCGCCCTGGCGAACGTCGGAGGCACCTCCGCCCCCTCCTCCTCCTGCGCCACCAGCCGTGCCTCCGTCACCGCCGTCGTTGAAGCCGCCGGCGCCGCCCGTACCCGGGTCGAAACCGCCGTCGCCTCCCTGGCCACCCACGTACACGTACAGCGTCTCGCCGGGTGTGACGGCGATGGTGGCCGTCGCTCGCCCGCCGAGCGCCCCGAGGTCGTCGTTCTGGCGGGGGATGTCGACGTCGCCGCCATCTCCCCCCTGGGCGCCGTAGGCGTCGACCGTCACCTCGCAGACGTCGTCAGGGACGACCCAGGTCTGCTCGGAACCGGTGAAGTCGAAGGTCTCGGTCCCGTCCTGGGCACCTGCGCCTCCAGAGGTGACCAGAGCCGAACCGGCGACGAGGGCGACCGCGGCCGCCGCGATGGAGATCCTGTTCCTGCGCATCACGCAGCTCCCTTCCTGCCAACGGCTGAGCAAGCCTCGACGAGACTACCCCGCCTGACTGCTCGGGGTGGAGCCGAGAGGACGAGGTTCGCTCGGGGTGCAGTCGCGATCCCCCACAGCCCTGATCGGCCCGGCGATGCCCTCGCAACGAGGGCGGCTCGACTGGTGCGGTAGATCAGCCGGCGCGCCGGGCGCGTCGCCTGGGCGTCGGCGCTGCCGGTCAGCCCGTGAAGGTCGGGCCGGTCGCCTGGGGCTCCGCCGCAACAGCGGGTCGTGCCGTCGTGGTCGTGGTGGTCGTCGTCGTGGGCTGGACGTCGCATCCGGGATCGGTCTGGTAGCTGATCATCACCGCCCCGTTCCCGTAGTCAGGAGCGGTGCCGAAGACGGTGCCGGCAGGGCCGTAGCCGGAGCCCCCGCCGCCGCCTGCGGCCGAGCCCTGCACCGGCAGCACACCGCCGCCGCCACCTCCTCCGTAGTAGCCACCGCCGCCACCGCCACCACCACCGTTGTACGGGTCACCCCCGCCACCCGCGCCGCCGGCCCCGAGCGTGCCCGCGGAGCCGCTGGGGTTCGCGTCCGAGCCGTTGCCACCGGCACCGCCGCCGGCCTGGGTGCCGCCCGTTCCGGGGGTGTTGGCGGCCATCCAACCACCACCGCCGTCGCCGCCCGTGGTGCCGCCACCGGTGCCGCCTGCACCCTGACCCTCCGGTGCGTAGCCGAAGCCGGCCTCGCCTCCGCCACCGCCGGCCACGACCACCCTGTCGCCGAGTCCGCTGCCGCCCTGGCGCACGTCGGAGGCGCCGCCACCGCCGCCACCGCCGCCACCCGGCACTGTGGGCGTACCGCCGTCACCGCCGCCGTTGAATCCACCGGCACCGGCGACACCGGCCGGCTCGCTCCCGCTCCCCCCGGCGCCACCCACGTAGACGTAGAGGGTCTCGCCCGGGGTCACAGCGATCGTGGCGACCGCCTGGCCGCCGACACCACCCACCCCGTCGACCCAAGGACCCCCTCCACCGCCGCCCGAGGCGCCGTAGGCCTCGACGCTCACCTCACAGACGTCGTCGGGCACCTGCCAGGTCTGCTCGCCCCCGGTGTAGGAGAACGGCTCGACCTCCCCCTGGGCGACGGCACCGCCCCCGGCGAGGGTGACGGTCGCTCCGATGAGGGTGGCCGCGGAGACCGCGGCCGAGATCCTGCTCGCACGCATCGCATCGCTCCCTGCTCGCGCTGGCCGAGCCAGCAGCGGGGAGCATAGCGTCGGCGATCCCACGGGCCGATCGGCGGCGCGCCCGAGCGAGGTAGACCCGGATCTGGGGCGCCGCAGGGCTGGAGACGCGGTGCCCGGGCTCGGGCTCGCCACCGACTGCGCTCAGGCCGGGAGCGAATCCTGGGGCGCCGCGGGGCTGATCAGGTGCCCGATCTCGCGCTCCGCACCGACTGCGATCAGGCGGGAGCGGGCGGGTTCGTGCGGCGCCCGCCCGGGAAGCTCCGGCCGTCTCACTTGCCGTAGTCGTAGAAGCCCCTGCCCGACTTCCGACCGAGCATCCCCGCGGCGACCATCCGTCGCAGCAGGGGCACGGGCGCGTAGTTGTGGTCGCGGGTCTCCTGGTAGAGCGCGTCCATGATCGAGACGGAGGTGTCGAGGCCGACCAGGTCCAGCAGCGCGAACGGCCCCATGGGGAAGTTGCAGCCGCCCTTCATCGCCGTGTCGATGTCATCCTTCGAGGAGATCCCCTTCTCGTACATCCGCACCGCGTTGTTGAGGTAGGGGAATAGCAGCGCGTTGACGATGAATCCGGCCCTGTCCTGGACCAGCACCGGGTCCTTGCCGCACGCCTCGGCGAAGGAGCGGACCTCCGCGATGGTCTCGTCGCTGGCGGTGAGCGGTCGCACGATCTCGACCAGGCTCATCAGCGGTGCCGGGTTGAAGAAGTGCACGCCGCAGACCCGGTCCGGGCGGTGGGTCTCGATCGCCATCTCGATCACCGCGAGCGTCGAGGTGTTGGTGGCCAGGATCGCCGTGTCCTGGCAGATGTGGTTCAGCTCGCTGAACAGCTCCTTCTTGATCTCCAGGTCCTCGACGACCGACTCGATGACGAGGTCGCAGCCGGCGAGCTGGTGGAGGTCCGAGGTGGCGCTGACCCGGTCCAGCGCAGCCTGCTTCTCCTCCTCGGTGATCTTCTCCTTCTCCACCTGACGGGTGAGGGACTTCTCCATCCCCGCAACCGTGGCGTCGGCGGTGTGCTGCTGGCGTGACCTGAGCACCACCTCGTAGCCGGCTTTCGCAGCGACCTCGACGATCCCCGAACCCATGATCCCCGAACCGACGACCCCGACCTTCTCGATAGCCATGACCGGTGAGGCTACCGATCGGTAGCCGAGGGGCGGAAATGCGGCTCCCCGCCGCAAGTTGGGGCAATTGCCGCACCAGCCTGCCCGGCTACCGTGGCGCGCCGTGATCGAGACCCGTCGGGCAGGAGGCGCCCGACCCTGGCCAGCGGCGGTGAGAGAGGCGGTCTCCGTGCTCGCCGCCGACCTCCTCGTGACGGGCGCGGGGGAGAGTCCTCGATCTCGGCCCTGGTGTCGAGCACCTCGCCGCCTACGTCGGGGTCGTCGACGTCACCGAGCTGTCGGTCCTGGCCGCCCAGCAGGAGGTGGAGCAACTCACGGATAGGGCCGCCGCGATCGGGCTGCCGCTCCGGGCCGAGACGCTCCCGCTCGAGGGACTGCCCGGCGGGCGCTTCGACACGGTCGTCTCGGTGTTCGACCTGATCTCGTGTGCCGATCTGGCGGTGACGCTCCGGGAGCTACGTCGTGTGCTCGGGCCCGGGGGGCTGCTGTTGGTCGTGGAGCCGTTCCCGGGTCACCGCGTCCTCGACAGGGCTCTCGGCGCGACAGGCCGCCTGTGGCCTGTGACCCGCGGACTGCATCTGGACCGTGCGATAGCCTCCGCCCTTCGCGAGGAGGGTTTCGTGTTCACAGGTGTGCAGCGGATGACGATCCGGACGCCGGTCTGGCCCCTGCGCAACGTGATGGCGGCTGTCGCACGGGCCGAATCGGGCCCGGAGTCGGAGGAGGCCGGTCCGGACGGGCCCGAAGGGTCGTCCGGCGCCCGAGAGGAGGAATCGCCATGAGTGGCCCGCTGGTTCTCGTAGGGGGCGAGGAGTGGCAGGAGGGCTGCGCCTTCGACGCGGAGCTCCTGGCTTCGAGCGGCGGAGACGAGGTCGTGGTGCTGGCTGCCGCCGCCGCCTACCAGCGACCCGCGAAGGTGGTGGATCGGGCGCGGTCCTGGTTCGAGTCGCTCGGCGGATCCGTCATCTCCCCCGAGGTCGTCACCCGTCGCGACGCGCTCGACGTGGACAACGTCGAAGTGGTGCGCTCGGCGAGGTTCGTGTACCTGTCGGACGGCTCACCCATGCACCTGAGGTCGGTGTTGAAGGACACCCCGCTCTTCGACGCGATGATCCAGGCCTGGGAGGAGGGGGCCGTCCTGGCCGGGGCCGGCGCTGGTGGGGACGTGCTGTGCGATCCCATGGTCGACCCGCGGGGCGGTGCGTACACGGTCGGGCTGGGAGTGGTGCCCGGTCTCGCGTTCATCCCCCGGTTCGACACCTGGTCGAGGGAGAAGGTGCACCGGACGGTAGAGCTGGCACCGCCGGGCACGCAGGTCGTCGGGGTGCCGCTGCGCACGGCCGCGATCCGTGACCCGGGCGGGGGCTGGCGGTCTGCAGGGGTCGGAGAGGTCTCGGTGTGGGTGGACCACCGGCCAGCGGCCCTCACCGACCTGGCTGTCTGACCGAGCGAGGAGGCCCCTCAGCTCTCCTCGATCGTCACGGAGCTGATGGGGACTATCGCCTGGGGCGTCCCCTCGGCCGTACCTGCGGCTTCGATCTGGACGAGCACCTCTTCCAGCCCCTCGGTGACCTGCCCGAAGAGGGAGTAGTCGGGTGCAGGGAGCGGATCCGGTCCCATCCACACGAACCACTGGCTCCCATTGGTGTTCGGCCCCGAGTTCGCCATCGCCACGCTTCCGCGGACGTACTCGCTGACGTCGTCGGGCAGCTCGTCCTCGAAGCCGTAGCCGGGGTCACCGGTGCCGGGCGGGTTGCCGTTCGCGTCACCCCCCTGGATGACGAACCCGGGGATGATCCGGTGGAACAGCACCCCGTCGAAGAAGTGGTAGCGGGCGAGCACCACGAAGTTGTTCACGGTCTTCGGCGCGTTCACCGCATCGAGGGTGATGACGAACTCACCGAGGTCGGTGCCCACCGTGGCCTCGTAGGTCTTCGAGGCGTCGATGCACATGGGCGGCGGCTGCTCGAAGCTGGTCGTGCGGGGTGAAGACCCGTCGGCTGCGGGGCACGGCGTCTCACCTGTGATCGCCTCACCGGCAGGGGGCGCCGTGATCGGCACCGTCGGCATGCTGTCGAGCGACGGGTCGGCGGTCGTCGTGGGGATCGTGTCCTCGGTCGCTTCCTCGTCGTCGTTGGCGAGCAGGTTCACCGCTCCCACGACCACCGCGGCGACGAAGGCCACGATGGCGAACCCGACGATCCTGCGGTTTCGCTGCTGACGGCGCCAGGCAAGGGCCTCCGCCTCGAGGCGGGCGCGCCGCCCTTCCTTCTGTCGTTCCCTCTTGTCGCTACCCATGGCGGGGCAAGAACCTAGCAACCGATCGTGCCCGCGGGCCTGCACACGGCACCGAGAGCCGCCCTACCCCTCCAGCTGGGTGATCTCGATGCCGCGGATCGTCACCTCGCCCAGCGGTCGGGCGTTCGTGGGATCGCCCGACGCGTTGATGGCGTTGATGGTCTCGAGACCCTCCGTCACCAGGCCGAACACCGTGAACTCGGGCCCGAGCGCGATCGAGTTCTCACCGGTCGCGATGAGGAACTGGCTGCCGTCGGCGCTCGGTCCACCGACGCTGTCGAGTGGAGGGACCGGGGTGAGGGTGTCGGCCGTGGGACCGGACCCGGGTCGGTGCCACATCGCGAGGGTGCCGTACGGGTAGATGGCACCGACGTCGGGCACCTCGTTGGGGATCGTGTAGCCGGGACCGCCCTCGCCCAGGGTCGGGTCCGCGGTGGCGTCTCCGGTCACCGCGAACCCGGAGGGCCATATCAGGTGGAACGGAACCCCGTCGTAGTAGTGGTATCTGGCGAGCACGATGAAGTTGTTGGTGGCCTGCGGAGCGTCCTCGGGGTAGATGAGGGCGGTGAGGTCACCGACGCTGGTCTGGATCACCGCCCGGTAGCGCCCGGTCTCCTCGATGCAGACCGGTGGTGGCTGTTCGAAGCTGGTGGTTCTGGGCGACGACCCGTCGACTGCGGGGCAAGGTGTCTCACCGGTGACCGCCTCACCCGCCGGAGGTACCGAAAGCTCGGCGGGCGGACCGAGGGTCATGGTGCTCGACGGGTCCGCTGTGGTGACGGGCGCGGTCGTCTCGGTCGTCGCGGTGTCGTCGGACGAGGAGGTGAGGCTGCCGATCACGGTGGCCAACGCCATGGCCACCACGCCGACGAGGAGCACCACCCCCATGACCGTCCTCCTGCGCGATCGGCTCCGCTCGGCCTCCCGGGCCGCCTCGAGCCGGGCGGCTCGACGTTGCTCCTTCTGTCGTTGCGCCGGGGTCTTTCCCACGGCGGGTCACGATATCTCCGCCGGCCGGTCCGGCTGCCGCGCGCACCACCCACGGCGCCCGACACTCCGGGCGGCCCGGAGGCGACGGCCACCCTGCAGGGGCCATTTGGGTTGGAGGGGTTGCCCGGGCCGCGCTTGACTGCTGCGGTGGCGCTGATCGTCCAGAAGTTCGGTGGAACCTCCGTGGCCGATGCAGAGCGGATGCGTGCAGTCGCCGACCACGTCACCCGTACGCGCAGGCGGGGCGACGAGGTGGTGGTCGTGATCAGCGCCATGGGCAAGGAGACCGATGACCTCCTCAGGCTCGCCGCGGAGGTGTCCGAGACCCGACCCGGGCGCGAGCTGGACATGCTGATCACCGCCGGCGAGCGCAAGGCCACGGCCCTGCTCTGCATGGCGCTCCACGATCTCGGGATCGAAGCCGTCTCCTTCACCGGGAGCCAGGCCGGGTTCATCACCGACACCTCGCACACGAACGCGAAGATCGTCGAGCTGCAGGCCCGACAGGGTCCGCCAGGCACTCGACGAGGGTCTCGTGCCGGTGGTGGGTGGTGCCCAGGGCGTCTCCACGGAGCTGGACGTCACCTTCCTCGGGCGGGGCGGATCGGACACGACCGCCGTCGCCCTCGCTCACGCCCTGGGAGCAGAGGCCTGTGAGCTGTACACGGACGTGCCCGGGGTGTTCACGAGCGACCCACGGCTGGTCCCCGGTGCCCGGAAGATGGGCTCGGTGTCCTTCGACGAGCTGTTGGAGATGACCGCGACCGGATGCCCCAAGCCCGCGATGCGGTCCGTCGAGTACGCCCGCACCCACGGGGTCCGCCTGCACGTACGATCGGCCTTCACCTGGGAGCCGGGTACCTGGGTCACCGAGGAGGACCACGACATGGAGCAGGCCATCGTCTCGGCGGTCACGCACGACGTCTCGGAGTCGAAGCTCACCGTGGGTGGCGTCCCCGACCGGCCCGGCATCGCGGCCCGCCTGTTCCGGGCACTGGCCGATCGCGACGTGAACGTGGACATGATCGTCCAGAACGTGTCCGATCACGGGGTGACCGACATCTCGTTCACCGTCCCCCACGAGGACGTGGAGGCGGCGCTCGAGGTGGGGGCCGCTGTGGCGGAGGAGTTGGGTGCGAAGGAGGTCCGCAAGGACGACGACATCGCCCGGGTCAGCCTCATAGGAGCCGGCATGAAGACCAATCCGGGAGTCGCCGCGACCATGTTCGAGACGTTGGCCGATGCGGGGATCAACATCGAGATGATCTCCACCTCGGCGATCCGCATCAGCTGCGTGCTCCGCCAGGAGGACGTCGAACGCGCAGTGGTGGCGCTGCACGACGCCTTCGAGCTGGCATGACCGGGTTCTCGGCCCGGAAACACCTCGGCAGCGGCGGCCGAGACCGGTAGCCTGCCGTCTGTATGAAGGTCGGTGTCGTCGGCGCCACCGGGCAGGTGGGCGCGGTGATGCGCAGCATCCTGGCCGAGCGCCAGTTCCCGGTGGAGCTGATCCGCTACTTCGCCTCCGGCCGGTCGGCCGGTCGGGTGCTGCCGTGGGACGGCCGGGAGATCGTCGTGGAGGACGCCGAGGAGGCCGACTTCTCGGGTCTCGACGTGGTGCTGATGTCGGCAGGCAGGTCCACTTCGCTCGCGCTCGCGCCTCGCGTCGCCGAGGCCGGAGCGGTGGTGATCGACAACTCCTCCGCCTGGCGGATGGACCCGGACGTCCCGCTGGTGGTGCCCGAGGTGAACGCCCACGCCCTGGAGGACATCCCCAAGGGCATCGTGGCGAACCCCAACTGCACGACGATGGTGGCGATGCCGGTGTTGAAGCCCCTCCACGCGGAGGCGCAGCTGAGACGCATGGTCGTGAGCACCTATCAGGCGGTGTCGGGCGCCGGTCTGGCCGGTACGGCGGAGCTGGACGAGCAGGTCCGCAAGATCGGTGACGGTGCGGCCGGCCTCGCGCACTCGGGCCGCGCGGTCGAGCTCCCCGAACCGGTCAAGTTCCCAGCACCGATCGCGTTCAACGTGATAGCGCTGGCCGGCTCCCTCGTCGACGACGGGTCGGAGGAGACCGACGAGGAGCAGAAGCTCCGCCAGGAGTCGCGAAAGATCCTCGAGATCCCGGATCTCGCGGTATCGGCGACCTGCGTCCGGGTACCGGTCTTCACCGGGCACTCGCTCTCGGTGAACGCCTCCTTCGACCGCCCCATCACCCCCGAGCAGGCCCGCAGGCTCCTCTTCACCGCCCCGGGGGTCGAGCTGGTCGACATCCCGACCCCCATCGGCGCGACCGGCATCGACGACACGCTCGTCGGGAGGATCCGGCGCGACCCCACCGTCGAGCACGGTCTGGCGCTGTTCCTGTCGGGTGACAACCTGCGCAAGGGCGCCGCGCTGAACGCCGTGCAGATCGCCGAGGAGCTCATCGAGCGCAGGGGCTGAGCGGCCCGAGCCGGGGCTCAGGCGTCGAGAGCGGGCGGGACGTAGGCTCTCCGGTCCCGGCCGGAAGGAGCAGCATGAACGGAGCCGAGGTCCTCACCCGGGCAGCCGTCGACTTGGGTGTCGAGGTGTGCTTCGCGAACCCCGGGACCACCGAGATCCACCTGGTCGCCGCACTCGACACGGTGCCGGGGATGCGCGGGGTCCTCGGACTCTTCGAGGGGGTGTGCACGGGAGCGGCGGACGGCTACGGCCGGATGACCGGGAGACCGGCTCTCACGCTGCTCCACCTCGGGCCCGGCCTGTCCAACGGGCTGGCGAACCTCCACAACGCGCGTCGGGCGCGGAGCCCGGTGGTGAACCTCATCGGTGACCACGCGACCTGGCACGTCGACGCCGACGCCCCCCTCACCTCGGACATCGTCTCGCTGGCCTCGCCCGTCTCCGCCTGGGTGCACACCTCGAAGGCGGCAGGCGAGCTCGTGCCCGACCTGGCCCGGGCGGTGGGTGCCGCGCTGGGTCCCCCCGGCGGTGTGGCCTCGCTAGTCATCCCCGCGGACTGCGCCTGGGAGGAGGTGGACGGATACGAGCGTCCCGAGGTGGACGTGGAACGGCTGCCGGTCGACGAGGACAGGGTGCGCCGGGCGGCGGAGGCGGTCCGCGAGGGTGCCGCCACCGTCCTGTACATCGGTGGCGAGGCGATGGGGGAGCCCGGCCAGCGCGCCGCGGCCCGGGTGGCGGCGGCCACCGGATGCCGCGTGCTGCACGAGACGTTCGTGGCGCGCCACGAGAGGGGTGTCGGTCGTCCGCACCTTGACCGCCTCCCCTACTTCCCCGAGATGGCGGTGGATTCCCTCGGATCCCCGGCGCACGTCGTCATGGCCGGCGCTCCCGAGCCGGTCGCGTTCTTCGGGTACCCGGGCGGCGTCAGCCGGGCGCTGGACGACAGCACGGCTCGGATCCTCCTGGCGCCGCCCGACGGTGACGTGGTGGCGGCGCTCGATGCTCTCGCCGAGGAGGTGGGCGCCGGCCCTTGGCAGGCGGTGGAGCAGCCGACTCCCGAGCTGCCGGCCGGGGGGTCGCTCGACATCACCTCGATGGCGTACGCGGTCGCGGCGCTCCAGCCCGAGGGTGCGATCGTCGTCGAGGAGGCTGCGACGTCGGGCATCGTGTACCCGGACGCATCGGCCGGCTCTCCGCCGCACACCGTGCTCCAGCTCACCGGGGGAGCGATCGGGCAGGGCCTGCCGGTGGCGGTGGGAGCGGCGATCGCGTGCCCGACGCGCCCCGTCGTGGCGCTGCAGGCCGACGGCAGCGCCATGTACACCATCCAGGCGCTTTGGACGATGGTGCGGGAAGGGCTCGACGTCACCGTGGTCGTCTGCGCGAACCAGGCCTACAACATCCTGAAGTACGAGCTGTTCCGCGTGGGTGTCGCCGACGTCGGCCCACAGGCCCGCTCTCTCACCGACCTCGCGCCGCCGCGGCTCGACTTCGTCTCGCTGGCCTCGGGGATGGGGGTGCCCGCGATCCGGGCCGAGAGCGCCGACGCCCTGGTGGCCGGGCTCCGGCAGGCGTTCGTCGAGGAAGGACCGCACCTCATCGAGGCCGTGCTGGCCTGAGAGCGCGGCAGACCGTGCCGGCCGGGTTTCGCGTCGTCGCAGAGGTGGTCAGCGCAGCCATCTGAGAACCGAGCGGTCTCTCCGGACCACCCGATCTGACGTGAACTGGCGGGTGCTGCGTGTGGTGCCTCGGTGAGGGTTGAGCGAAGGGGATCTGGGCTCCCACCCCACCAGGGCCGGGCACCGATGGCCCACCCCGAGGGGATCTGCTCGGTGGTTTCAGGAGTGTCACGAAGGGCACACGGGGGACGTCGTGATGCCCACGGTCAGGTGATCTCCGTTCCCGCATCCTGGTCGACCGCGGTACCGCACGGGTGCCACCGAACCAGGAGGAGCACGTCATGTCCACCGAGAACCCGACCACCATGATCACCGATGGGATCCCGGTCACCGGTAGGGGCCGACTTGTCCGCACCTTCGGCAAGGTCGCCCTGCTCGTGGCCTTGCTGGGTGTCGGCGGAGGCCTGGTAGGGCCAGCCGCCACGGCGCCACCGGCATCGGCGCAGACGGCGAGCAGCTACGTCAAGGCTTGCTTCTACTGGCCGTCGGGCGCGCCTGCCGGAAGTCTCAACACGTTCGTCCAGGTCTGGAACGGGAGCAAGTGGGTCTCCCTCACGTCGGTGAGCGCTCGCACGAACAGCCGGGGCTGCGTCGGGATCTCGAACGTGGGCTACAACCGCTACTTCCGCCTGGTGGTGCACCATGCGACAACCTTCAATTGCCCGTACAAGTACCTCTGGACCGCCACCACGAACTACCGGTTCGTCGAATACCAGCGGGGCTACAACCTGGGCAGCTACCGCGTGTCGGAGACGAGGTTCGATACGTGCCTGCCGTCGCCCTTCCTCTGAGGGGCATCCGATGCGCGGTCTGCGCACGCCGAGCACCGAGGGGCCGGGATCGAGATCCGGCCCCTCGGTCGCGCGAATCCCGGGCGACCTGGGACGACATGGAGTCGGGCAGGCGGGATTTGAACCCACGACCTCTTCGTCCCGAACGAAGCGCGCTACCAAGCTGCGCCACTGCCCGTGACGAGCGATGGTATCCGGCCTCCCGCGGTCCTGAGCAAGCGGGATCGCACTCCGATGCCGCAGGTGTAGCTGCGTCAGGCCCTCGTCGAGCGGAGAGCCCGGGCCGAGGACGCCCGCTCAGGCCGTCGCGGCAGGCTCGGCCGCAGCCCGCTCGTGGTGCACGCCGCCCCCGAGCAGGGCCTCGACGGCCCGGCGGATGCGGAACGCGTCGAGCGGCTTCACGAGCCACCCCTCCACCTGGGAACGACGGGCCAGGAAGATGTCGGCTTCACGGTCCAGGAGCATGAGGATCGGACCGAGGTCCAGGCGACCTGCCCCCTCCTCGTTGCGCAGGGCGAGGCAGGTGGCGATGCCCCCCATGTTCCCGATCTGGAGGTCGAGGACCACCAGGTCGGGGTCGTGGGCCTTCACCGCGGCGAGCACCTCGGACCCGGCACGGACACGCTCCACCACGGTCCGGGGGTCGGCGACGGCAGCCCGGATGGCGTCGGCGATCCAGTCGGCGTCGGTGGCGAGCAGCAGAGTGGCCACGGGCCCGAGGGTAGCGGGCAGCCGGCGCGGGCTCCGAACGCCCTCGGGGGCGCGTCCTCGGGTCGGCGGTGGCCCCCCGAACCGTGCCCGGCGACAGGTCCCCGGACGGGCGGTGGCCCCCCGACCTGTGCCCGGCGACAGGCGCTCGGATGGGCGGCGGCCCTGAACCCGGTATCAGCCGCGCGGGCCCTCCGGTAGGATGCCGAGTCGGGTTTCCGGGGTGCTCACCCCGTCGACACACCGCAGGGCCAGGAGGGACCAGTGCTCGAGATCAACGTGGAGGACCGGGGCGAGTACGTCCTCTGCCGTCCGGTCGGGGAGCTCGACGCATACACCGTGGGGCAGTTCCGCGAATCCCTGGTGGAGCTCTCGGCGAAGCCCCGGCTGCTCATCGATCTCTCCGAGGTCCCCTTCATGGACTCTGCCGGCCTGGGAGCCCTCATCGGCGGGATACGCCGGGCGCGCGAGACCGACGGCGAGGTGGCGGTCGTATGCAACCGCCCGACCCTCACCCGGCTCCTGCACACGACCGGCTTCGACCGCATCGTCCCCGTCACGGAGACACCCGAGGAGGCAGTGCAGGCCCTCCTCAACCCCGAACCCGCCGAGGAGACCTGAGGCCGAGCGGCCCGTGGGCCGGCGCGGTCGCAGCGGAGGATCCCGAGCCCGCCGAGGAGACCTGAGGCCGGGCGCCCACCCGAGCGGCCCGCCTCCCGAGCGGCCCGCCGCCCGATCCCCGCACCCGACGGGTGCCTACGCCTCGGCGCGGGATCTCCCGAACAGGTGGTCGGCCACCAGTTCCATCCCGTCCAGGTCGTGCACGTCCGAGCGCAGGAAGGGCACCCTCACGACGGCTGCCTCCGGTAGCTGGGTGGTGAGCTCACGGATGTGCTCGTCCTCCTTGGACGCCACCTCCTGGAAGTCGGCGAGGTTGGCGTACTGCCCTCCGAGATCCTTCCCCTCGAAGGTCCGGGCCCTCTCGCGGGTCGGAGCCGGATAGCCGTCCCCGAAGCGCGGGTGCACCCGGTTGATGATGAGGGCTCTCACCGCGAGGTCCGCCTCGGCCAGCCTGTTGGCGAAGTACGACGCCTCTTCGACGGTGTCGGCGCGCGGCGAGGCGACCAGCACGAAGACCGTGTCGGGGTGGGCCAGGAGGGCTTGGACCCGTTTGGCCCTCTCGATGAAGCCCTGCTCCATCCCCTCGAACGCCTGGAAGAAGGTGATGGCGTCGCGCACGGCGTCGCCCCCGACGACCTTCGAGAGCGTGCGCAGGAACGCCTGCGCCGCCACGTTCACCGCCTTCACGACGCCCCGGGTGGGAGCCATCAGCAGGCGGTACAGGCGGTGGTCAAGGAACCGGGTCAGGTGCTGGGGCGCCTCGAGGAAGTCCAGGGCGTTGCGGGTCGGCGGTGTGTCGACCACGACGAGGTCGAAGTCGCTCTCTTCGTGCAGCTCGTACAGCTTCTCCATGGCCATGTACTCCTGCGTGCCCGACAGGGCGCCGGAGATGTTGCGGTAGAAGCGGTTCTCGAGGATGCCGGCCGCCTGCTCGGGATCGTCGGAGTACTTGTTGACCAGCTCGTCGAAGGTGGTCTTGGTGTCCAGCATCAGGGCCCACAGCTCACCAGGCCACTCCCCGTCGATCTTCTTCGCGGTGTTCGAGAGGCTCTCCAGGCCCAGCGCGTCGGCCAACCGCTTCGCCGGGTCGATGGTGACCACCACCGCCTTCCGCCCCCTCTTCGCTCCCTCGAGGGCCAGCACCGCAGCGGTGGTCGTCTTCCCGACGCCACCCGACCCGCAGCAGATGACGACCTCGGCGGTCTCGACGATCTCACCGACTCCGGCGGGCGGCCTCACGGTGCCGCCTCCCCGGCCGCCGATCCCGACTCCCCGGCTGACGATGCCGCCGCGGACTCCGCGCGGCCCGTCGGCCGACCGCTCGCGACCAGGCCTCCCGGGAGCTCCTCGAGGCTCTCGAGCTGTGCGGTCGTGGCCCGGGCCAGCCGCTCGGTCTCCGCCGGTCCGAGCTCGGAGGTGAAGACGAACGGCAGGTGCAGCTGCGGGAGCGGGAGCTGATCGGCCAGGCGGGCCACCTGCTCTCGTTGCAGCTCCATCCGGTGGCGGCGGAAGTCGGCCGCCGCGGCCAGGGCCTCCGCCTCACCGGGCCGGAGGAAGGCGCCGGCGCGCTCCGCGGCCTCCTCCGGACCGGTGTCGAGCCCGATCAGCTCCGGGTAGAGCCCGTTCACGACCACCGGGCCGAGGCTCACACCGACCTCGTCCTCGAGGCTGTACGCGGCCTCCACCAGCTCGTTCACCGGTGTCTCCTCCGGGAGGGTCACCAGCATCACCTGGCACCGCCGGGGGTCCGTGAGCATCTCGAGAGCGTCCTTCGCCTGGGCGTGGATCGGCCCGACCCGCACCGCGTCGAGCAGCCCACGCGGGGATCGGAGGAAGGTGATGGCATGACCGGCGGCGGGGGTGTCGAGGATGATCAGGTCCGCGAGCCGGCCGCGCTCGAGCTGCTTCACCTTCCCCAGGATGAGGATGTCTCGGATCCCGGGCGCCGCCGTAGCCACGACGTCGAGCGCCCCGCTCTTCACCAGGCGCTTAGAGATCCGCGACATGCCGTGGTCCCGCAGGTACTCGAGGAGGGCGTCGTCCGGGGTGAGCGTCCTTGCGCGCACGTCGGCCGCCCCGCTCGGTCCCCCACCCGGGAAGAGCACGACCTCCTCGTAGGTGAGCGGATCCTCCTGGCCGAAGAGGTCGGGGAGCCCGCTCTTCCCCTCGACCTCGACGATGAGGGTGCTGAGCCCCGCCCGGGCAGCGGCCAGCGCGATGGCGGCGCTCACGGTCGTCTTGCCGACACCGCCCTTCCCGGCAACGATGAGCAGCCGGGATGCTGCGAAGAAGTGCGCAGGATCCACCCTGTCCCTTCCGGAGGCCTCGGTGCGGAGGATACTCAGCCTCGCGCTTGCTGGAGCTCAACAGACCCGTCGGAGGCGTCGTCGACCCGAGGCTTCCGATGTGTCGGCAGGAGACGCGAACGAGGCCCGCTGCCTCCCTGCACGAGGTCCGTCGGTGGTCTCCGGGCTCCTGTCGGCGCTGTTCGTGCTGGTCGCAGGGCTCGGGATGCTGCCGCCGGCCGGCGCACGGGCAGAGGTGCTCAGCGGTCCGCTCCGACAGGGCGAACCGGGCTCGGCTGCCGGATCGGACGGAACCGCCCCGAGCGGCTCGGTAGGAGGCGAACGGGACCCCGGGGCCCAGGAGGGTGGTTCGGCGGACGCGGCCGACGGCGGTCCGGTGCTCGTGATCAACGTCAGCGGACTGCTGGATCCCGTGCTGGTCTCCTTCGTGGAGCGGTCGATCTCCCAGGCCGAGGAGCAGGATGCGACAGCACTGGTGCTCCAGCTCAACAGCGAGGGATCGGTGGTCGACGACTCGGCACTGACCGGTCTCGCCCGTCGGATCGTCGGTGCGGAGGTGCCGGTGGGCGTCTGGGTCGGGCCGAGCGGAGCTCAGGCCCTCGGTGGTGCTGCGGAGCTGGTGGGGATCGCCGAGGCGTCGGGCATGGCGCCTGGCACGCGGCTCGGGGACCTCGGCGAGCAGCGGTTGCCGGTCGAGGAGTTCGGTCCGGTCTTCGGCGAGTCGACCGATCTCCTCGAGGCCGAGGTGGTCGACGACGAGGAAGCCCTCGAGCTCGGGCTCGTGACGCAGTTCCCCGCTGCTGCGCCGGATGACGCCGACGGGGCCGGGACCTCCGTCCCCGGTGCTCCGACGGTCGGCGACTTCATCGTGAACCTGGACGGGGTCGAGACCCGGGAGATCACGGTCGAAGGGCAGCGCCGCCGGGAGCCGGTCACCGTGGTGCTGTTCAGCCGATTGCCGGTTCTCGACCAGCTCGCGCACACCGTGGCGAGCCCTCCGGTCGCGTACCTGCTCCTAGTCGCGGGCCTGGCACTGTTGGTGTTCGAGCTGTACACGGCGGGCATCGGCATCGCCGGCGTGGTCGGTGCATCGTGCTGGCTCGCGGCCTGCTACGGCCTGTGGGTGCTGCCCACCAACTGGTGGGCGGTCGCCCTGACGGTGGCCGCGTTCGTGGCGTTCGCGGTCGACGTGCAGACGGGGGTGCCCCGGTTCTGGACGATCGTCGGGCTGGTGCTCATGGGCACAGCGTCCGTCCGCCTCTACGACGGGCTCTCGCTCACCTGGGTGACCCTCCTGGTCGCGTTCGTGGGGGTGCTGCTCACCTTCCTCGTGGGGATGCCCGCGATGGTGCGCTCCCGCTTCTCCACCCCCGCCATCGGTCGGGAGTGGATGGTCGGATCCGTGGGGACCGCGGTGGAGGAGGTCTCCGAGACGGGGACGGTGAGCATCGATGGTGCTCTGTGGCGTGCGGAGACCCGAGCGGAGGCTCCGATCGCGCCCGGAGACCCGGTGCGCGTGGTCGGGACCCAGGCCCTGGTGCTTGAGGTCCACCCGGAGTCCCGGGCTCCCTCTTCGGGCTGATTGCACCGATGTAGTTTGCGCCATTCAGGGCATTGCCGGGCGGGGATCAGGCCCCAATTAGGGCCGGATCCACGATTCTCCACCCGGCTGACCTGCAACTGTTCGCGAAATCAAGCAAATGAGAGAGAAATCTCACCCTTGTTTCGGCGAAATCGCGGACGGTAACGTCGCAAGGCGGACAAAAAGGGGGAGAGTAACTTTGAGTGCCCTTCAGATCGAGGAGTGGCAGTGCAAGGCCGCTTGCCGTGGGCCACATTCGGCGGTGTTCTTCCCACCACCTCAGTTCGAGCGCAAGGAAGAGAAGCTCCAACGCGAGGCCCGGGCACGGGACATCTGCACCGGCTGCAGCGTGAAGGATGCATGTCTCGACTACGCGCTCCAGATCAAGGAGCCCCACGGCATCTGGGGTGGCCTGAACGAGGCGGAGCGCAAGCAGCTCCTCGCCGAGCGGTCCTAGTCGGCGCCGTCCTCGACGGCTCCCGATCCCCCGTGCTGCGGTAGCGCGAGGCGGGGCCCGGCGATCCTGCGATCGCCCCGTCGCCGGGTGAGGCCGGTGCCGTCGAGCTGGGCCAGCAGGGGCATCACGAACTTCCGTGTCGTCCCGAGCTCCTGGCGTATCTCCGAGACGGTGACGCCGTCGGGCCGGGATTCCAGCAGCCCCGCGATCCGTCGGGCGGCCGCATCGACGGCGCTGCGTGCGAAGCAGACTCCCTCGCGCTCGATCACGTCGCCGCGGCGAACGAGCTCACGCAGCTCGCCGCGGTCGACGCCTTCTGGAGGCGGTGGTCTGAACGGATCGGCCTCCAGAGCGGCCAGGTAGGGGTGGTGGGCGAGGGGGTCGGCCCCGCCTGCACGCTGCACCCTGCCCCCCTGCCTCTCGACGCCCGCCATGGTGTCGAGCAGGGCCCGGTGCCGTTCGTCGAGCGTGGCGACGTCGAGACCCAGAGAGCCGGCCCGCTCCATCGCCTCGATCAGCTCGGCGCGCGCCTTCTCCTCGACCTCCGGGGCGACGACCCAACGGCCCACCTGCGGAGCCGCACGCCGACCCGTGAGCCGCTCGAGCTCGTCGACCTCCACCCAGCCCCGCTCCACCACCACCCTCTCCACCGAGCTGTCGGGCTGTGCCTCGGATGCCGGGAGCACGGGGTCCACGTCGAGGATCTCACCGCCGCCGACGGTCTCGGAGCGTCCGCTCTCCCTCAGGATGAAGCGGTCCCCGGGCTGGAGGGGGAGCGGGGTGGGAAGGTGCAGGCGAACGAACCCGTGCGACGCCGGCGAGAGCGGACGCTCGCCGAGGACCCGGAGGCGCACGGCGTGCTCCCCGGACCCGATGTAGGCCGCGTACGCGCCGCGCCGGGAGACGTCGTGGCCCAGGGTGGCGAGCACCTCGAGCGATGCGTCGAAGACCTGCGTCGTGTGCCATCGATCCGGTCGCGCCAGGGCATCGCCCCGGCGGATCTCGTGGTGCTCGATGCCGCCCAGGTTCACGGCCAGCCGGTTGCCGGGGCCGACCACCTGCTCCGGGCGGTGCAGGCTCTGCAGGCCTCGGATGCGTACGGGCCGGCCCTGCGGCAGGAGGACGAGGTCGTCGTCGACCGAGACGCTCCCGCCGGTGAGGGTTCCGGTCACCACCGTCCCTGCTCCGCTGATCGTGAAAGAGCGGTCGATCCAGAGCCGTGGCCGTCCCAGGTCGGGTGCAGGGGGGGTGTCGGCCAGCATCCGGTCGAGTGCGGCGGCGAGGTCGGCCACACCCGTCCCTGCGGGGGCTGCCACGTCGACGATCTCGCTCCAGCCGAGGAAGGTGTCCTCCAGCCGCTCAGCCAGCTCGAGCCGGGCGAGCTCTCGGGTCTCGTCGTCGACGAGGTCGACGTTGGTGAGGGCCACGGTGCCGTGTGTGATCCCGAGGAGCTGGAGGATGCGGAGGTGCTCCTCGCTCTGCGGCTTCCACCCCTCGGTCGCCGCCACCACGAAGAGGCAGGCATCGACGGCTCCCACCCCCGCCAGCATGTTCTTGAGGAACCGCACATGGCCGGGGACGTCCACGAACGCCACCCCCCGACCCGAGGGGAGGGTGACATCCGCGAAGCCGAGGTCGATCGTGAGCCCGCGCGCCTTCTCCTCGGAGAGCCGGTCGGGATCGGTCCCGGTGAGGGCCTCGACGAGGGTGGACTTCCCGTGGTCCACGTGGCCCGCGGTGGCGACTACGTGCACCGCGAGGAGGCTACCGAGCGCCCGTGGAGGCGCGGAGCGCTGCACCCAGCAGCTCGTCCTGCGACGGATCCACGGTGCGCAGGTCCGCCACGGTGCGCTCCCCGACCACGCGCGCGACGACCGGGGTGTCGTGGCACCGCAACGACTCGGTCCGGTCCCCGGGCAGGGCGACGCCCGCGGACGGGATCTCCACGCCGGGCAGCGTCCCCCCACCGGTGAGGCTCGTGGTCGCCACGACCTCACCGCACCCCAGGGCCGCCGCCCGTGCCCGGAGCTCCTCCACCCCGGTCGTCGCCATGCGCCAGAAGGGGATTCGGTCCCCCTCGCGCCGCAGGTAGGCGAGAGCGGTCTCCTGCAGCGCAGCGAGCACCAGCCCCCCCGGCCTCACCGCTCGTGCGAGCGGATGGCGCGCACACATCTCCACCAGGTCGCGGCGCCCTGCGATGATGCCGGCCTGGGGCCCACCCATGAGCTTGTCGCCGGAGAAGGTGACGAGTGCGGCACCCGCCTCGAGGGTCTGGCGGACGGCCGGCTCGCCCCTCAGCCACTCGGGTGGTGCGCCTTCGATCCAGGGGCAGGCTGCGTCGAGCAGACCCGAGCCCAGGTCGACCACGAGAGGCGGCCCGAGGCGCGCGAGCGCTGGCACTCCGACCGATTCGGTGAACCCGACGATCCGGTAGTTCGACTGGTGGACCTTCAACAGCAGCGCCACGCGACGCTGCTCGTCGACCACCGCCCTCTCGTAGTCGACGAGACGGGTGCGGTTGGTGGTGCCCACCTCGACCAGACCGGCGCCCGACTGGGCGAGCACCTCGGGGATCCTGAAGCCACCCCCGATCTCGACCAGCTCGGCGCGCGAGACCGCCACCCCCCGTCCGGAGGCGAGGGCCGCGAGGACGAGCAGCACCGCCGCCGCACCGTTGTTCACGACGAGCGCCGCCTCCGCGCCGCACGCCCGTGCGAGCAGCCGGTCGACGCCCGCCTGGCGGGAACCCCGCCGCCCGGTGGTGAGGTCGAGCTCCAGGTTGGTGTAGGTCGCGTCCTGATGGTGTGCGACGGGAGCGCGGCCCAGGTTGGTGTGCAGGATCACGCCGGTGGCGTTGACGACAGGTCGGAGGAGCAGGCGGGCGACGTCCTGGGCCCTCGTCCGGGCCGAGTCGGGATCCCCCGCGGCGATCGCCTCCCTTGCGGCGTCGACCAGCAGCGGCTGCGGCAGTCCCACGTCGGCTATCGAGCGGGCGAGGGAGTCGACCGAAGGCGGCAGCACGGGAACCAGGATAGGAACCCCGGGCCCGGGCGCGCCGAGGTCGGCCCCCGAGGGACCCTCGGTAGGATGGGCTCCGATGTTCCTGCTGCTTGTGCTCCTGCTCGTGCTCATCCCGGTGGCGGAGCTGTTCGTCATCATCGAGGTGTGGCAGCGGATCGGAGGCCTCGAGACGCTCCTGCTGCTGGTCGTCGTCTCGGTGGCAGGCGCCTGGCTGGTGAAGAACCAGGGGCTCGGGGTGTGGTACAGGCTGAACCGCCAGCTGTCGGCCGGGCGGCTGCCCACCAACGAGCTCATCGACGGTGCGCTGGTCCTGTTCGCAGGTGCCCTGATGCTCACCCCCGGCTTCATCACGGACGTCGTGGGCCTGTTCCTCCTCCTGCCTCCCGGCAGGGCCGCGGTCCGCAGGATCGTGCGTGGGTGGTCCATCCGGCGGATCGGGATCGTGGGGACGGTGGGGCGTCGGGTCCGGGTGGTCACGGTGACCGAGGCCGGCGAGACGGTCCGGCCTCCGTGGGAGGAAGGCGCTGCTCCCGTCGACCACCACCCAGAGCTCGGGCCCTGACGTGGAGCCGCGCGACGCCGCCACGGTGATGCTGGTGCGTGACGGCAGCAGCGGGCTCGAGGTGCTGATGCTGCAGCGTCGGCTCGACTCGGCCTTCGTCCCGGGTGCTCACGTCTTCCCCGGCGGCGCGCTCGATCCGTCGGATCACCACGACGAGGTCTCGGCGCTCTGTGAGGGGCTCTCGCAGGCGGCCGCCGCGCGACTGCTCGGAGTCCACGACCGGGCGCTGGCGTTCTGGGTCGCCGCCGTTCGGGAGACCTTCGAGGAGGCCGGGGTGCTGCTGGCCTACGACCACAACGGGACCGTGGTGAGGCTCGATGACCCTGACCTCCACGGGCGCTTCGCACAGCACCGCCGGGAGGTGGATCGGGGCAGCCGGCGCCTTGCCGAGGTGTGCCGAGCCGAGGGCCTGCGTCTGGCGGTCGACCGGATGCGGTACTTCGGCCGGTGGATCACGCCGCCTGGGCCGCCCCGGCGCTACGACACGCGGTTCTTCGTCGCACCGGCACCGGAGGCGCAGACGCCCAGCCCGGACGAGGGTGAGACGATCAGCGATCTGTGGATCCGCCCGTGCGAGGCCCTCGAGCGGAGTGAGAGAGGGCGCCTGGAGCTGATCATCCCCACCGTGCGGAGCCTCGTCGCGCTGGATCGCTTCGCCACCGCCTCCGGGCTCTTCGACGCCCTCGATGGCGCGCAGTCGGGCAACGGTTCGGACGGCCCGACGATGGTCGCCGACTCGGGGGGCGAGAGGGTGGCGCTGCCCGGCGACCGCGAGGCCCTCGGCCCGTCCGGCGAGCTGCCGGCGACGGCGAGACCGGTGACGCCGCGACCCGGAGCGATCCTTCGTGACCTCCGCTGCGCGGGGCTGCACGTCCGGAGGGGAGACGCCGTGACCGATCCCGAGGTCGTCGAGGGCCCCAGGCCCGAGGAGCTGGCGCCCGGCGTGGCACGCGCGCTCAGCCCGCTGGTACGGCGGATCGTGGCACCCAACCCCGGCTTCATGACCGGGCCGGGCACCAACACCTACCTGGTCGGCATCGACGAGATCGTGGTCGTCGACCCGGGGCCGGACGACGCGTCCCATCTCGATGCGATCGCGGGCTGCGGTGGCGATCGCATCCGGTGGATCGTCCCGACGCACACGCACTTCGACCACTCGACCGGAGCGGAGGGCCTGAAGAAGCGGACCGGGGCCGAGATCCTCGGCTTCGAGGCCCGTGGCGCGCTGGTCCCGGATCGTCTCCTGGCCGATGGCGACACGATCGAGGCCACAGAGTTCCGCCTCAGGGCGGTGCACACGCCGGGCCACGCGTCCGGCCACCTCTGCTTCCACCTCCCCGAGGAGCAGACGCTGTTCTCGGGAGACCACATCAACAACGGCCAGACGGTGGTGATCAACCCGCCGGACGGGGACATGGCCGTGTACATGGATTCCCTCCACCGGGTCGAGAAGATGCGGCTGAAGATGATCGCCCCCGGCCACGGGCACGCCATCACCGACCCCCGGGCCAAGATCGACGAGTACCTGAGCCACCGGGTGGAGAGGGAGCGTCAGCTGCTCTCTGCGCTCACCGAGGCCGGCACGGCAACGGTCGACCAGCTCGTCGAGATCGTCTACGCGGACACGATCATCGAGCAGCTCCGCCCGGTCGCGGCGCGCACCGTGTACGCGCATCTCCTGAAGCTGAAGGCGGAGAAGAAGGTGAAGGGCCGGGACGAGAACGGCACCTGGCGTCCCGCCTGACCGGTTGGACCCGGGCGGCCTCAGGTCTCGTCGCCGTCTTCGACAGAGATGTGGTGTCGCGGGCCCAGCTCGAGCATCCGACCACCGTGGCGGTGGAAGATGTCGGCGAGCTCCTCCTGGATGGGCCCCCACTCCATCTCGCCCTTCTCGTCGGTCCAGATGTGGGTCTGATCGTCGGGCGGGTTCACGTACACCATCACCTCGCCAGGGGCGAGCGGGACCTCCTCGAACGCACGGGCGTCGGCGAGCTCGCCGTGCTTCAAGGTGGCACCGGTGACGCTGCCCATGAGTGCTCCCAGGGCCGCCGCGCCGCCACCGGCAGCGAGGATGCCCCCTGCGCCGACCGTGCCCATGCCCGGCACGGCCACCGCCACCACGGCGAGGCCCGCCAGGACTCCCACGGGCACCCCCACGAGCGCACCCTCGCCGACCGCGTCGAGCAGGTCGTTCTCGGCCGGCATCACCAGGCCGTGGTCTCCCTCAGCATGGATCACGAGGCCGAGGAAGTCGTCGCCGAGCCCGTATTCGTGGAGGTCGGTGACAGCACGCGCGGCGTCCTCCCAGCTGGGGAACACCCCGGCCAGGTGCATCTCCCGATGGGCTTCCCGGTTCATGTTCGGGGGTCCTCCTCCGTGACCCAGTAGACGAGACGGTCACCCGAGCGCTTGCGCGCAGTGGTGCCCCTCAGCCTCAGGTGCTCCAGGTGGGCGTAGGTCTCGCTCTGTGCCAGTGGATCGGCACCGTGTCGCCCGAAGAGGCCGAAGGAGAGCTCGAGGACCGTGGTGGGTCCGGTCTCCGCGACGAGCGACGTCAGCTTCTCCAGCCGCTCCTCGTGATGGCGGCGGATGGCCTGTGCCCGCCCGGCCAGGTCCGTGAACGGGTGACCGTGGGCCGGGAGCACCGTGGTGACGCCGTCGAGGGTCTCCATCCTCTGCAACGAGTCGTAGAAGTCGGCGAGGGGATCGCCGGGGATCATGCCGGAGAGGTGGGGGGTGATCGTGGGAAGGACGTGGTCTCCCGACAGCAGGACCCCGGACTCCGGATCGAAGAGGCAGAGGTGGTCCTCGGTGTGTCCAGGGGTGTCGAGCGCCGTCCACTCGCGGCCCGCCAGGGTGATGCGCTGCTCGTCGACCAGACGCACGCTCACCTCGGGAGATGCGAACCAGCGACTGCCGATCGCGTTGCGGACCCGGAACCTGAGCCGGTGCCGGAGAGGAGGCTGGTAGGTCGTCCCGCCCCAGGGCGTCGGCTGGTTGAACGGCGATCCCGAGCGGCGGGGAGGCGTGGGGAACGCCATGCCGTCGTCGTCGGGCGAGGTGACCGCGGCGGGATCCTCCTCCAGGTCGCTCTCGGTCACGTCCCACCACGTCTTGAAGGTGGTGGATGCCACGATCTCCGCACCCGCGCGCTCGGCGATCAACCCGGCACCGCCGAAGTGGTCCGGGTGGGAGTGGGTCACGACGACGCTGTGGACCTGACGAAGGGCGAACCCGGCACCGGTCAGCCGCCGTTCCAGCGTCAGGTAGCTGTCCTTCCCGGGGAACCCGGGATCGACCAGCGCCAGTCCCCGGTCGTCCTCGAGGACGTAGCAGTTCACGTGTCCCAGCCCCGTCAGGACGATGGGGAGCTGGATGCGGAGGATCCCCGCGGCTACTTCGGAGACCTCCTCGGAGGCCTCGTCCTGCTCCTGCTTGCGGGGTCGCCGCGTGGTCGGCGCCGGCATCGCGGCCAGGCTACCGGGGCCCGGGAGCGGCGGGTGAATGCGCTCCGGACCGGCCTGCGCCGGACGAGCCCGGCGTGTCGGGCTGTCAAGGGTCGGGCATCCGCGCAACACTTGCCGACCGTGGGATCGGGGCGAAGGAGGGATCCTGGGTGGACGGGGGCGATCCCGGTCCGGATCCGGCGGTGGTTGCTCGTCGCCCCGCTCTCGTTGCTGCTCCTGGTCGCCGTCGGGATCCCGGCTCGGGCCGAGGTCGTCTCCCGTCCGTCCACCGAGGGCTTCCCGGGCTTCCGGCTCGTCGTGGCTGCACCGTGCGTGTACCGCGTGGCAGGGAGCACGGCGGGCTGGGTGGAGCTGGGTGCCGCCGGCCTCAGCCCGGCGGCGGGGGTGAGGATCGACCAGGCGAGCCTGATGGGTCTGAGCGGCCCGAGGTCGTGGCGTTCGGCGGCGGTACCGGGCGAGATCGTCGACCTGCCCCAGGCGTACGAGCTGTGGGGATCCTCCGGACCGGCCGGCTGGGTGCGCCGCGGCCGAGGTGCGACCCGGCGAGCGCTTCCGGGTGACCTATGCGGTGAGCTCCCTCGACGGTGGACGACGGATCCCGGCGGGCAGCCAGGACGTCCAGGCACGCCTGGTCGACGAGGGGGGTGCGCCGCTGCCTCTCGTGGCGGAGTCCTGCTCTTCGGCGCTGACCAGCGAGAGGGGTGGCGTCGATCCGGTGCACGAGGACATCGACTGGGGTGCGGCCTCCAGCGCCCAGCTCGCTGCCATCCGGGCCGGGCTCCGCCTCTCGACCGACCCGGTCGTGGAGTTCGGTCGCGTCCTCTACGACGAGTGCGGTTTCGACTCCTCCCTGGACCCGCCTCGGGACGTCGTCGGCCACACGATCCTCGAGCTCGACAACGGCGCGCCTGTGACGGTGGGCGTCATCGGCGACTCCGTCACCTCGCAGATCCGGGACGAGCTGGTGGCCGACACCCGCTTCAACTGGGTCGTCGCCTCGCTGTGCGGCGCGCGGATCGACACCTTCCTCGGTCTGTCACCCGAACCCAGCCTCGACCTCTCCTTCGCCCTCGACGCGGTGCTGGCCGCGCAACCCGACGCCGTGGTGGTGGCGACGGGCTCGGTCGACGCGAGGGACCCATCCGGCGGGAGCAGCGCCTACATCGAGACGATCATCGGCCGGCTCGCCTCGGTGCGGTGCCCGGCATGGATGAACGCGTACCTGGGCACCGCGAACCCTGACTGGAGCAACGGGGCCCGGCGGTTCAACGCGCGTCTCGACACCGCGGCGAGGCGGCACGGGGTCGTGCAGCTCGACTGGCACTCGGCCCTCACCGCCAGCGAGGACGGCACCTACCACCCGTGGCTCCTGGCGGGGCCCTACGACCAGCTGCACGTGAGCGTCCCGACCGGACATCAGGCCCGGGTCGGCATGACCCTGGCCGGGCTCGAGGCGTGCACCGCGCCGCCGCCGCCGATCACCTGCGTGTCGGGCGTGTGGGACGTGTGGGCCGATCACGACTTCTGCGACGAGATCTCCTGGTTGCTCAGGAGCGGGATCACCACCGGCTATGCGGACTTCACCTTCCGGCCGGGCAGCGTCGTGACCCGAAGGGCGATGGCGGCCTTCCTGTACCGGCTCTCCGGCAGTCCGCCGTTCACGCCACCCGATCCTCCGACCTTCGCCGACGTCGCCGCCGCGGAGCCCTTCGCGGCCGAGATCGAGTGGCTCGTCTCCGCAGGCGTGACCGGTGGGTACGCCGACGGCACCTTCAGACCCGACGGCTCGGTGACCCGCCAGGCGATGGCGACGTTCCTCTACCGCCTCGCCGGGGAGCCACGCGGACCCGCTCCGCGGTGCTCGAGCCGGCCGTTCGCCGACGTCGCCGTCGCTCACCCCTTCTGTGGCGAGATCGACTGGCTCGCGGACTCGGGCATCAGCACCGGATATCCGGGAGGGACCTTCCGGCCCACCTCGACCGTGACCCGCCAGGCGATGGCGGCCTTCCTCCAGCGGTTCGCGCTGCTGGGCTGAACCACACGCGGAGGGCGCAGGGTCGATGCCCGCTGCCCGGTCGCCGAGATCTGCACGCGCGCCGCCTGCTCAGGGCAGCCGGAAGGCGTGGTCCCGGTAGAAGCGCAGCTCCGCCAGGCTCTCGCGGATGTCGTCGAGCGCCCTGTGCCCCTTCGCCTTGGCCGGGGCGGCCTCGAGCACCCCGGGGTTCCACCGCTTCAGCAGCTCCTTCACCGACGAGACGTCGATGGAGCGGTAGTGCAGGAAGTCCTCGATCTCGGGCAGGTGCCGGGCCAGGAAGCGCCGATCGGTGCCGATGGAGTTCCCGCAGAGCGGGACGCTACGGGGTTCGGCGATGTGCTCGCGCAGGAACGCGAGGGTGAGCTCACCCGCCTCCGCGAGCGTCACCTCGGAGGCCTGGATCATCTCCAGCAGGCCGCTCCGGGTGTGCATCTCGCGCACCACGTCGAGCATCCGATCGAGCACCTCGGGGGGGTGGTGGACGACCAGGTCGGGACCCTCGGCCACCAGCTCCAGGTCGTCGTCGGTGATGAGCGTGGCGATCTCGACGATGACGTCGCGGTCGGGATAGAGGCCGGTCATCTCGAGGTCCATCCAGGCGAGCATGGGGGCCGATGCTAGTGGCGGCCCGGAAGCCCTAGGCTCGCCGTCGATGCTCTCGGTCGCGCTGCAGCGCCTCGACCCGGATCTGCCCCTCCCGGAGTACGCGCGCGCATCGGTGACGCGGGGCTCGACCTGATGGCCAGGGAGGGTGCTGTCCTCAAGGCGGGCGGCGGGCGGGCGCTCGTCCCCACGGGGATCGCGATCGCGATCCCTCCGGGACACGCGGGATTCATCCAGCCGAGGAGCGGCTTGGCGCTCCGGCACGGGGTCACCTGCCTCAACACGCCGGGCCTCATCGATTCGGGCTACCGGGGCGAGATCCAGGTGCTCCTGGTGAACACGGACCCGGGCTCGGACTTCGAGGTCGAGCGCGGCGAGCGGATCGCACAGCTGGTGATACAGCGCGTCGAGCAGGTCGCCTTCGAGGTGGTGGAGGAGCTGCCCGACTCCGACCGTGGTGCCGGGGGCTGGGGCCACACCGGCAAGTGATGCTCCGGTCTTCGCGGATGTCCACCGGGCCTCGTCGCCGGCTCTTCGCGGCCCTGCTCGTGGCGGCCTCGGTTGCAGCTTCGTGCGGGGGTGACGAGGGGGCGCCGGACGACGGAGGGTCGGTGGTGGTCAGCTCGTCCGTCCTGCGTGACGTCGTGGCGCAGGTGGTCGGCGACTGCGCCGAGGTAGAGGTGCTCGCCCCGACCGGTACCGACATGCACGCCTTCGAGCCGAGCGCCCGCCAGGCAGCCGCTCTGAGGGAGGCCGATCTGGTCGTCGCCAACGGGCTGGGTCTCGAAGCGGGGCTCGATCCGGTGCTCGAGTCGGCCGAGTCGGACGGTGTGGAGGTGCTCAGGCTCGCACCGGAGCTCGATCCGATCCCGCTCTCGACGGGAGGTGCGGATGCGGAGCTCGATCCCCACGTCTGGACCGACCCGGTGAGGATGGTCCGTGCCGCCGAGCTGATCGGCGACGCGGCCGTGCAGCACCTTGGCTGCGACGACGCAGCGATCGCCGAGCGCGTCGAGTCCTACTCCCGCGGAGCTGGAGCTCGTCGATGAGTCGGTGCAGGAGCTGCTGGCGGGCGTGCCACCGGAGAGGCGCCTGCTGGTCACCAACCACGAGGCCATGGGGTACTTCGCCGAGCGGTACGGCTTCGAGATCCTGGGCGTGGTGATCCCCGGCGGATCCACGCTGGCGGAGCCGGGTGCAGCGGAGGTCGCCGAGCTGGCGGCGATCATCCGAGAAGCGGAGGTGCCGGCGATCTTCGCCGAGACCTCGTACTCGACGGCGCTCGCCGACGCCCTCGCGTCCGAGGCGGGAACGGAGGTCGAGGTGGTCGAGCTGTACACCGAGTCGCTGGGCGAGCCGGGCTCGGGGGCCGAGACCTACACGGGGATGGTCACCACGAACGCGGAGCGCATCGCAGCGGCGCTCGGGTGGTGACCGGGCCCGGGGAGACGCAGCGGGGGCTCAGCGCACCTGCTCGCAGCTGGCTCGATCATCGACGTCCCGGCTCCTACGAGGAGCGCGAGCTCGTGCGCTCACCGCATCTCCTTGACCAGACGGACGCTCCGGGAGTCCTCGTCGATCTCGCAGGTGTCGACGTTGGACGCCACCAGGCGCTCGAAGCGGTCCCGGGCGGGGGTGTCGATCCAGGGCTGGCTCCCGCCGGCGCTGGTCCGGGCATCGATCGTCAGGCCGTTCGCGCTCGGTCGGAAGACGAGGGTCACCGTTCCGGGCTCGACCTCGGGGCGGAGGAGGAGGATGAGCAGCTCGTCGACGGCGAGGCCGAGGTCCTCGATCGCGGAATATGCGAACCCCATGCGGAGGGCGAGGCCGGCGACAGCGGTGCGCGCCACCCGACCGTAGGCGGGGTCTGCCGGGACGGTGAGCCGGATCGAGTTGTCGCCATCCCGCTTCCGCTCCCCTCCGGCCATCGGCGAACTCCTCCCCTTCCGATAGAGCATCCCATGCACCCGCGTCGGGGGGCGTGACCGCGCTCCGGCTGGGACCTTCGGCCCTATGGGGCCACTCCCTCCGACGCCAGCATGGGGCCATGTTGGTCGACTTCGACCCGGCGGCCCCGGTCGACCGGAACGGTCTCGAGTCGCTCACGGGCGAGGAGTGCCTCTTCCTGCTCTCACGTAACGCCATGGGACGGGTCGGGGTGACCTGGGACGTCCTCCCGGTGATCCTCCCGGTGAACTACGTGCTCGACGGCGAGCGGCTGGTGCTGAGGACGGCCGCGGGGACGAAGCTCTGCGCAGCGCTGAGCCGCTCCGTCGTGGCCTTCGAGATCGACGGGTTCGATCCCGTGGACCACTCCGGTTGGAGCGTGCTCGTCCGCGGACCGGCCTCCGAGATCACCGATCGAGCCGAGTTGGAGCGCGTGAACCACCTCCCGCTTCGCGCCTGGGCACACGAGTCGGCGGACCGGTACATGGCGATCGAGATCGAGATGATGAGTGGGCGCCGCGTCCGGCACGTCACCGATGGAGGCGACGGGAGAGCATGAGAGCCGGGCGTGGCGGTCTGCGTGTCGGGGTGCCCCAACCGATCGGGCCGGCGACGAGGTTGTGCGACCTGCCGCTGCCCGGTCCGGTCTGCGTGGAGGACACCGATTCGGTCGTCCACGTCGCCGAGTTGATGCAGGAGGCAGGCGTGGCCGCGGTGGTCGTGGGGGGTCGCCCGTTCGGGATCGCGACCGAGCACGACCTGGTGAGGGCCCTGGCGTCGTTCGGCCCCAGCACCCCTGTCAGCCGTGTGGCCTGCTTCGAACCGGTCGCGGTGAGCGAGGCCGAATCGCTCCTGGCCGCGACACGGCTGATGGTCGACGCCGGCGTGCGTCACCTGGTCGTTCTCTCGAGCGCCGGAGATGTCCGAGCGGTGCTGCCGCAGAGCTACGCGTCGGCCCTCCTCGTCGACGGGCTCGACCACGTCGTCTGGGAGGCGAGCCGTCTCAGGGCCACCCATCTGGAGATCAGGTCCAGGCCCTTCTGACGGGCGCTGTTGGTCAGGTCGTGGGGAGGGGTACCCGCCACTCGACCCGGGTGCCGCCGGTGGCCCGCCTCTCGATGCTGCACTCTCCACCGAGCTCGTCCGCCCGGGAGCGCAGGTTCCCGAGACCCTGGCCCTTCCAGGCCGGCTCGTCCGGGATGCCGATCCCCTCGTCGAGCACCAACAGCCCCAGCTCACCCTTCTTGATCGAGACCGCCACCTCGAGTCGGGGTGACTGGGCGTGCTTCACGACGTTGGTGAGTGCCTCGCGGGTGGCGGCGAGGAGGTGGTCGGCCAGCGTCTGGTCGAGGGTCGCGTCGATCGGGCCCTCGAAGTGGACCAGCGGGTCTGTGCCGAGGGCGTCGCCGGCCTCGGCGACGAGGTCCAGCAGCTCCTGGCGGACGCTCCGGCCGGGCAGTCGCTTCTGCTGGAGCTCGAAGATGGTGGATCGGATGTGGCGGACGGTGTCGTCGAGGTCGTCGACCGCGCTCTGCAGGTACTGGGCGACGTCCTCCTTGATCACCTTGGCGGCGGCGGCCTGGAGCGTCAGCCCGGTCGCGAAGAGCCGCTGGATCACGGTGTCGTGCAGATCCCGGGCGATGCGCTCACGATCCTCGAGGACGGAGAGCTCGCTCACCCGCGTGTGGAGTCGTGCGTTCTCGATCGCCACACCGGCCGCCGAGGCGAGGCCCTTGACGAGCTCCTCGTCGTCCTCGGTGAAGGTCGAGCCGTCGGTCTTGTCGCACAGATAGAGGTGTCCGAAGACCTCGCCCCGGACGTGGATCGGCACGCCCAGGAAGGTGGTCATCGGGGGGTGGTGCTCGGGGAACCCGGAGCTCTCGGGATGGGTCGTGAGGTCGTCGAGCCGGAGCGGACGTGGATCGGTGATGAGGAGGCCCAGGATCCCGCGCCCCTGGGGGAGCTCCCCGATCTTCGCCACGGTGTCGTCGTCGAAGCCGACGTGGAGGAACTCCCCGAGCCGGGTCCCGGTGGAGTCCAGGAGGCCGAGAGCCCCGTACGTGACGTCGATGAGGTCCACGGCGGCCTCCACGATGCGGTGCAGCACCACGGGGAGGCTCAGCTCGGAGGAGATCGAGAGCACCGCGTCGAGGAGACGGCGTATCGCTCTGCGCTCGCTCGGGTTCACCGGTGCGAGTCTAGGGGTGGGCGCTTCGCGGGCTCGCAACGCCTGCGGTCGGCTTCGAGGAGCCGTCGTCCTGGGCAGTTCTGGTGTCTCGAGGGGGCTCCCGTCGTGGTCACGGCGCCCGACCGACCCCGACGCGCCGAGAGGCGACAGCCGGTTCGGCCGGTCGCGCGCATCAGCGGAACCCGGAGCTCGGCTGCTAGACACTGAGCCCATGGCGATCAAGGTCTTCCTCCTCGACGACCACGAGATCGTCCGCCGTGGTCTCCGCGAGCTGCTGGAGCGGGAGGACGACATCGAGGTGGTGAGCGAGGCCGGTACGGCCGAGGAGGCGTTGGCGCGCATCCCCGCAACCTCACCTGAGGTCGCTGTGCTCGACGTCCGTCTCCCCGACGGGAACGGCGTGGAGGTGTGCCGCGAGATCCGATCTTGTCACCCCGAGGTGAACTGCCTGATGCTCACCTCGTACTCGGACGACGAAGCCCTGTTCGACGCGATCATGGCCGGGGCCGCTGGGTACGTGCTGAAGCAGATCCGGGGCGACGAGCTCGTCGAGGCGGTGCGGAAGGTCGCGCGCGGCGAGTCGCTCCTCGACCCGAAGGTCACCGCGCAGGTGCTGGAGCGGGTCCGCAACCCCGAGCCGGAGGACGAGAGGCTCAGGTCCCTCACCGAGCAGGAGCGGAGGATCCTCGATCTCCTCGCCGAAGGCCTGACCAACCGTGAGATCGCGGAGCGGATGTACCTGGCGGAGAAGACGGTGAAGAACTACGTGTCCAACCTCCTGACGAAGATGGGCATGCAGCGCCGGACCGAGGCCGCCGTCTACGCCGCGAGGCTCGCGGAGCGCCGCGGCCAATCCAGCTGAGCCCAGCCGACCCCCCCGCCACCCCCCATCGAACCGTCGGTTCAGGCGCCAGGAATTCCGACGCCTCAGCCGGAAGTTCGGTCGGGATCTGGGTCCCCAATCGAACCGTCGGTTCAGGCGCCAGGATTTCCGACGCCTCAGCCGGAAGTTCGGTGGGGATCTGGGTCCCCCATCGAACCGTCGGTTCAGGCGCCAGGAATTCCGACGCCTCAGCCGGAAGTTCGAGGCAGTCGGCGGGTCAGACCACCATCAGCGAACCGTCGGTTCAGGCGCCAGGAATTCCGACGCCTCAGCCGGAAGTTCGGTGGGGATGTGGCCCCGACGTCGGACTTTCGGTCACGGCGCCAGGTTCTCCGGCGTCTGAACCGACGGTTCGGGAAGGGGGGGTCTGGGTTCGGGCGCGTCGGTGGAACGAGAGACGGTCCATGCCCGGCAGGGTCGAGCCGAGGCTGAGCAGCTCGGCGATCGGGAAGCGCTCGTCGGAGACGTCGAGGTCGTCGAGCGCTATGCCCAGGTCGGGCAGCCCCGGGCGACGGTCCACCCACCCCGCGACGTGCCACGACAGCTCGAGCACCCCGCATGCGATGGCGGCGATGCCGATCGCGGCGAGGAAGAGCGTCGCGGAGGGCAGGTCGAGCGCGAAGAACTCGCGCAGCGATGGGAGCAGCAGGACGACCAGGAAGACCCCGGCCATCGACGCCACGAGCGAGAGCCTCCACGCGTTGAGAGGGCGAGCGAGGATGCCGAGCACCCAGAGGGCCACCCAGAACAGCACCATGGTCGCGGTGGTGCGCGGCCTCTTCGAGCGAGAGGTCCTCGAAGCGGGCCAGCGCGTACCCGGAGAAGGTGGCTGCAGCCGAGACGACCCCGGCGGGTATGGCGAAGCGCAGGATCCGGCTGAGGAACCCTGCCCGGTACCGACGGGCGTTCGGCGCGAGCGCGAGGAAGAACGCCGGGATCCCGATGGTGAGCGAGCTGATGATCGTGAGGTGGCGGGGGAAGAACGGGAAGGGGAGCTGTGCCACACCGACCGCCAGCGCCAGCAGGGCGACGTACACGGTCTTGGTGAGGAAGAGGTTGGCCACCCGCTCGACGTTGGCGATGACCCGCCTTCCCTCGGCCACCACGGACGGGAACGAGGCGAAGGAGTTGTCGAGGAAGACGAAGCGCGCCACCGCGCGGGTGGCGGCCGCCCCGGATCCCATCGACACGCCGATGTCGGCGTCCTTCAGGGCCAGGACGTCGTTCACGCCGTCGCCGGTCATCGCGACGACGTGGCCGCGGCTCTGCAGCGCGTGCACCATGGCCCGCTTCTGGTGAGGCGTCACCCGACCGAACACGGAGCGCTCCTCGAGCAGGTCGGCGAGCTCCTCGGGGTCGTCGGGCAGCGTGCGGGCGTCGATCGGGTCGCCGGCCAGCGGCACCCCCACCTGGCCGGCGACGGTCCCCGACCGTCCGCGGATGGTCGCCGGAGATGATCTTCAGGTCCACACCCTGCGAGAGGAAGTAGGAGATGGTGTCGGGGGCTTCCGGGCGGACCCGCTCCCGCAGCACGACCAGCGCCGCAGGGCTGAGCTGTTCGGGCAGCCCCTCCTCGGACGCGATCCCGGCCGGGGAGCCGGCCAGGAGGATGACCCGTTGACCGGAGTCGGCGTGGGCCTCGACCCTCTCCCGGACGGGATCGGGGTCCTCCGCGGCTCGAGCAGGATGTCCGGTGCGCCGAGGTACCAGGCACCGTTCGCGCCGAAGTCGGCGGCGCTCCACTTCCGTGCCGAGGAGAAGGGGATGATCGAGGTGGACTCCCAGCCGGGCGGGGGCGGGAAGCTCTCACCGATCGCCGCGAGGCTGGCGTTGGGGTTCGGGTCGGATCCCGCGAGCGCCCCCAGGGCGGTGGCGCTGAGGCCTCCGAGCGGCTCCACGCCCGACACGTCGAGGCGGTTCTCGGTGATCGTTCCGGTCTTGTCCAGGCAGATGACGTCGACGCGGGCCAGGCCCTCGATCGCCGCCAGCTCCTGGGTGAGGACCTCCTGCTGGCCGAGACGGATGACGCCGATGGCGAACGCGAGGCTGGTGAGCAGCACCAGGCCTTCGGGGATCATCGCGGCCAGACCGGCAACCGAGCCCTGGACAGCCTCGACGGCGGACTCCTGGTTCGCCAGCTGGCTGGACACCAGCAGCACCGCCATGGGTATCAGAAGCCACTGGACGGCCTGGAGGATGCGGTTGACGCCGTCACGTAGCTCGGATTCGACCAGTGAGAAGCGCTTGGCCTCCTCGGCCAGCCGGTGGGCGTATGCGTCGGCCCCGACGGCGGTGGCCTGGAAGTACCCGCTGCCCGCGGTCACGAAGCTCCCCGACAGCAGCTCGTCGTCGGGTCTCTTGGGGCACGGCTCGGACTCGCCGGTGAGGAGCGACTCGTCGACCTCGAGAGCGTTCGCCCGCAACACCTCACCATCGACCACGACCTGGTCACCCGGGGCCAGCAGGAGCACGTCGTCGAGCACGACGTCGCTGCCGGCGATCTCCTGCTCCGCACCGTCGCGGCACCGCCCGGGCGGCAGGAGCGCTGATCACCGCGAGCTGGTCGAGCGTCCTCTTCGCCTTCACCTCCTGCAGGATCCCGATGGCGGAGTTCAGCACCAGCACGATCCCGAACAGAGCGTCGCGGTACTCGCCCACGGCCAGGATGACCACCAGGAGCGACCCCAGGATCGCGTTGAAGCGCGTCAGGACGTTCGCCGCGGACGATCTCGGAGACCGTGCGGCTGGTCGGCCGCGGGACGTCGTTGTGCAGCCCGGCACGCCGCCGCTCGGCGACCTCGGCCGTGGTGAGCCCGGCCAGCACCTCGTCGACGCCCACGGTCACCGTCCCAGTCTGCCCGCCGCCGGAAGGGTGACGCGGAGGGACGTCGGGCGGCACGCCGCCTACCGGTCGCCGCGGATCGGCACCACCGTGACCGGGCAGGGAGCGTGCCGGAGCAGAGCGTCGGTGGTGCTGCCCACCAGTGCCCGGTGCAGGGCACCGTGGCCGTGGCTCCCGACCACGATGAGGACGGGATCCAGCTTCTCGGCCTCGGCGAGGATCGTCTCCACCGTCGGGCCCATCACCAGGAGCGGCGAGATCGCCAGTCGGGCGGTCTCGAACCCGCTCGCGAGGTCGTGGATCCGGGCTCGCTCCTCGGTGAGCTCCGTGGCGCGCCGGTCACGGTCGAAGGCTCCGCCCGCGCGGTCGTAGCCCACGAAGTCGGGTTCCGGCCCGGCCACGTGGAGGAGGTGGATCCTGGCACCCATCGACTCGGCCAGCCGGGCGGCCTCCGCCAACACGGCCTCGCTCGCATCCGAGAGGTCGATGCATGCCAGCAGCTCGGGGGATTCGTCGCTCACGGGCCCGATCATGGCACCTCGCCGCCCCGGCCGGGTGGGGCTGCGGCGTCCGCGCTCCGGGCCCCGGGGCGTCACGGGGCGTCTGCGCCCCTAACGTGTGGATCGCGTGGAAACCGAGACCTTCTCCCTGTTCTTCGCGCTCCTGGCGTTCCTCGCTGCGGGCGGAGCGGTGCTCATCGCCGGTGGGGCCCTGCTGGCGGCGCTCGTGCCCTCTGCGCGTCCGGCGCTCGACCGGCTCCGACGGGATCTCGGCCGGGTGGCGGTGCCGCTGGCGTGGCTCGTCGCCGCGACGGCCATGGTCGGGAGCCTCTACTACTCGGAGGTCGCCGACTTCGAGCCGTGCCGGTACTGCTGGTTCCAGCGGATCGCGATGTATCCGCTCGTTGCGGTGCTCGGAGTCGCCGCGCTGCGCCGCGACCGGGAGGTCTGGTGGTACGGGCTGCCGCTCTCGGTCATCGGTCTCGCGATCTCCGTGTACCACTACCAGCTCCAGCGCTTCCCCTCTCAGAGCCATGGCGCCTGCGGCTCCGGCCCACCGTGCACCGGGCGGTACGTCGATCAGTTCGGGTTCGTCACGATCCCCTTCATGGCGGGCTGCGGCTTCGCGGCGATCACAGCGCTCCTGCTGGTGGCGCGACGGCCACGAGGCGAACGGGACCTCGCCGGCACGGAGGAGCTGCCGTGAGAACACGGGAACAGGGCTGCCGGCGGGCACGACTTGGTACGAGGAGCGGATCGCCTGGAGAATCGATCCGGGCCAGGATCCCGAACCGGAGCGCACCGAGAGGAGCCCGATGAGCAACCGACCGTCCCGCCAGCGATCTCGCACCGCCATGGAGGCGCGGATGGCGACGACCGACTCGAGCCGGACCACCTGGGTGCTCGTCGTGGTCCTCGTCCTCGTGCTCGGCGCGGCCGTGGCCGCGATCGCCTTCACCGCCGGCGGAACCGGCTTCGACTACGGCGCGGTAGAGGTGTCGGGCGAGCCCCTGCCGCAGATGCCGGAGTCCGCCTCGGAGGTGGACCCCGCTGTAGGGATGGAGGCTCCCGAGGCATTCGGGGCCTCCCACGACGGCGAGACGGTCGAGATCGCCGCGGACGGACGGCCGAAGGTGCTGGTCTTCCTCGCCCACTGGTGCCCCCACTGCCAGGCCGAGGTGCCGGTGGTCCAGGACTGGATCGACGCGAACGGAGTGCCCGAGGAGGTGGACCTGATCTCCGTCTCCACCCGCTTCCAGCCGGGCCGGGAGGAGTGGCCGCCCGACGAGTGGCTGGATTCCGAGGGGTGGACCGCGCCGGTGCTGGTCGACGACGAGGACGACGCCGTCGCGAACACCTTCGGTCTGGGTGGTACGCCGTACTGGGTCGTGATCGGTGCCGACGGCAAGGTGCTGGCGCGCCGCTCCGGGGAGATCGGCACCGACGGGTTCGCCGAGCTCCTCGAGCTCGCCCGCTCGTCGGCGACGACCGGGACCGAGGACACCGGGACGTCGGGGGTCACCACCGCGACCCCGGCACCGACGACGAGCGCGCCCGCGACCTCGGCCCTCACCCCCACGACCGCGACCGGGTAGGTTGACGCCCATGATCAACCGAATCGTGGTCGGTGTGGACGGGTCGGCGGGTTCGCGGGCGGCGCTCGAGTGGGCCCGCGACGAGGCCGGCCAATGGGGAGCGACGGTCGTCGCGGTCCAGGCGTGGGAGTTCACACCCCTGGTCGTCGCGACCGACGCGCCGATCGATCTGGGTGAGCTGAAGCGCGCGACCGAGGAGAGCCTGGAGACGACGGTGGCCCAGGTGTTCGCCGGATCCGAGGTGAGCGTCGAGTCGCGGGTGGTCGAGGACCTGCCGGCACGCGCGGTGCTCGACGCCGCCGACGACGCGGAGCTGGTGGTGGTCGGCTCACGCGGCCTCGGTGGGATGAAGAGCCTCATCCTGGGCTCGGTGGGCCAGAAGATCCTGCACCACGCCCACGTGCCGGTCGTGGTGGTCCGACCTTCGGAGGAGACCGAGGAGTGACGGGCTGAGGGTGCCAGGAGGCCGTGGGGCCGCTGCGACCCGGCCTCAGGCGCAGCCGCGATCCGCCTCGGGCAGCCGGCCCGCACGGAACGAGGTGACCTCGCCCCCGGTGGTCTCGAAGATGATCCTGTAGCGGGCGTCGGACTCGTCTTGGGGCACGAACAGGAGCGTGAGCCCGCCGTCGGACCTCGGCCTCTCCTCGATGCGGTCTCCGAAGAGCCTCCGCAGATCGTCCGGGGTGCTGCCGATCCCTGCACCGGAGCGGGTGGTGATCGGCCCTGCACCCACCTCCAGGCGCTCGACGGTGCCGTCCCGGATCAGGAACGTGAGGCCGTCGGGGCCCTCCTCGGGCTCCACCTCGTAGCAGACCGGGTCGTGGCCGTCCTCCAGCGGCAGCAGGCGGGTCCCGGCTGCGACCTGCGCATCCTCGAGGGTCATCCCGAAGGTCACCTCGTCGATGCCGACCGTCGTCACGGAGGAGGAGTCGGTGAGCGTGGGCGGGCCGAGGTCGGGATCGGGAGCCGAGGTCGTGGGGGGAGTCGAGGTCGTGGTGGCCTCGGGAGGGACCGTGCCGTCCTCGACGATCACCCTGTTCTCGGCATCCGAGCTGCACCCGACGATCCCCACGACGAGCACCGACCAGACGGCAGCTGCCGCGACGCGCATGCCCAGACCGTAGATCAGCGTGGGTTCCGGGTCCGCTCGGGTCGTGGCCCGACGCGGACGCCAGCTCGGTCCTGATGGCTCCGTCGGTGCAGCCGCCCGCCCTGTCGAGCCCGCCCTGTCCACCGCCCTGTCGAGCCCACCCTGCTGAGCCCACCCTGCCGAGGAGGTCGAGCTGACGGACCGCTCAGGTGGCGGGGGTGATCAGCCCGTAGTGACCGTCGTAGCGGTGGTAGACGACGTGGCCCCTGCCCGTCTCGTCGTCGACGAAGAACACCCAGCGCTCGCCACCGTCGTCGAGGCGATCCCTGGCGTCGTCGAGCGAGAGGCGGGGCGCGGGCGGCGCGAGCTCCACGGGCACCGCGCAGCCCGTGGTCGGATCTCCCTCGGCGCCCTCGGGCTGCTGCAGCACCACCGCGTGGTCGTGGTCGAACGACACGACGCTGTCGGCACCGGTGTTGATCTCGGTGAACAGGTAGAAGTCGTGGGCGAGGGCATCGAGGTCGAACGACGCCTCGTCGACGGTCATGGGCTCGAGGGCGAAGGTCTTGTGACGGATCAGCTCGCGCTCGTCGACGGGCCGGTCGAACCACTCCGGCCGGTGGGTCGGCAGGTCGCCGTGCCGCCACTCGCCGTCGCCGGGATCGTGCTGTATCGAGCGCCTCTCCTTGCCGTCGCGGTGGAGCCGGCCCTCGTGACGGGTGAGGCGGCGCTTCAGCCGCTCCTCCAGCAGATCCACCGCCGCGTCCATGTCGATCGAGGCGACGTGTGCGCGCAGGGGTGTGCCGTTGATGTCGAGCGTCGCCTCCGCCACGGCCGGACGTTCGCGGGCGGGGTTGGTCTCGGCGATGAGCCGGGCCTCGGCGAACAGCACCGGCTCCCTGATGAGACCGACCAGCTGGGCGAGCTTCTCCTCGACGCGCTGGCGTGAGTGGTCCGGGACCGGGCCGTGGGTGGAGACGTTGAGCTGCAGCTCCTGCTGAGGGGCCACCGGGTCACCTCCGAGTTCAGTCGTCGTCATCGGTCTCTTCGGGCGCGGGGATCACGACCACGGGCACGTGTGCGTGGTGGACCACCTGGCTGCTCACCGAGCCGAGGAGCAGCCGCTTGAACCCCCCCATACCCCTCGAGCCGACGACGATGAGGTCGGCGCTGGCACTGGCCTCGATGAGGGCCTCGCTGGGAGAGCCGTACACGGGTCGGACCTCGACTCCATCGGTGTCGTCGCCGAGCTCGGAGCGCACGATCCCCTCCAGGTGCTCCTGCATCTTGGGGCCCTTGTCCTCCTCGGGGAGGGCGATGGCATCACCGGGCAGAGCACCGAAGATCTCGTACTCCCATGCCATCACGGCCTGGAGCTCTGCACCTCGGAGCCGGGCCTCCTCGGCCGCCCAACGGAGGGCCCGGCGTGAGGCCGCCGAGCCGTCGACTCCCACCACGATCGTGCCCATGTCTGCACGCTAGGGCCTCAGCAGGCGAGGTCCAAGGGCCGAACGTCCCGGCTCGGGACCAGGTCTCAGCTGGGTCGACGCGATCGGTGCCACTCGATCTGGCTGACCAGGCCGTCGCGGAGGCCGACCTGCGGCTCCCAGGCAAGGATCTGGCGGGCGCGCTCCACCGAGCCCCCGGTGCGGGTCACGTCCCCGGGCTGCGCCGGCTGCCGGTCGAGCTGCACCGGCGCTCCGGTGAGCTCCTCCACCAGGCCGACCAGCTCGAGCATGGAGATGCTCGAGCCGCCGGCGACGTTGAACGGGGCACCTTCGAGAGCTGCAGCGTCGGCGGCGCGCGCCGCGGCCAGGTTCGCGGCGACCGCATCGCCGACGTAGGTGAAGTCGCGCACCTGCTCACCGGACCCGTAGAGCGCGAACGGAACGCCTGTCAGCGCCGCTTCGACGAGGCGGTGCATCGCCATGTCCGGTCGCTGACGGGGCCCGTAGACGGTGAAGTAGCGAAGGGAGACGATGCCGAGGCCCCAGTTCTCCGCGTATCGCGCGGCAGAGGGCCTCGGCGGCGAGCTTGGTGACCCCGTAAGGGCTGAAGGGGCGCGTGGGGTCGTCCTCGCACGTCGGGTACGCGGCAGCGTTCCCGTACACCGAGGAGCTGGAGGAGAACACCACCCTCGGCGACGGCTCGACCCGGCGGACCGCCTCCAGGAGCCTCTGGGTGGCGAGGATGTTGTGGGAGTCGTACAGCTCGAAGTGCTCGTCCCAGGAGAGACGGACGCCGGGTTGGGCTGCGAGGTGGTAGACGACGTCGGCCCCGTCGACGATCGGCTCGAGCGGGGCCGTACGGAGGTCGGCCTCGACGAGCGTGAAACTGGGCTGCGACAGGCAGCGTGAGAGGTTCTTCCTCTTCGTCTCGGGGTCGTAGTAGGGGGTGAAGCAGTCGATACCGACGACTTCGTCCTCATCGGGCAGGAGCGCCTCGGCCAGCTGGCTTCCGATGAACCCGGCCGCGCCGGTGACCACAGCTCGAGCCACCTTCGGGAGTCTAGACAGGCCGCCTCAACAGCCCGGAGGGGTGGCGGGACGGCAAGCTCGCCTGCTGGTGGCAGCATGGAGGGATGCGCGACCCCGGAGCCGACTTGGCATCCGCCATCTCCCGGCCCGTGCCCGCCTCCGCTCTCGGGGCCTTCGCCATCACCCTGCTGTACCTGGTGGCATTCCCCTACAGGCAGGACTATGCGGCGCACGCCTCGGGTGGGTACGCGCTCGTCCTCCTCGCCGCCGGGGGGCTGGCAGCCACGGGGCGCTACCGGGCATGGGCGCCGATCTGGTCGTGGGCAGCGGCGGTGGCGGTCGCTCTGGCAGCCGAGCTCACGCTGTTCGGAGGGATCATCGATTTGGTGGAGGTCTCGATCTCGGCTCTCGGGGCGGGGCTCGCAGCGGCGGTGCTCCATCGCTTCACCCTGGGAGAGTCGGCGGCACCGGCGACCGTCGTCGCGCTCGGCTCGGTGCTGATGGTGGTCGCGGTGATGCTGCGCTTCCAGCTCCCAGGGGTGATCATCGGTGGCTGAGGTGCTGGTGCCATCGGGTGGGTGCGCGGGCCGTGGCTCGGTCGGAGGCAGGAGCACGAAGGCGGTGGCGGCCGTGCTGTCGGCGGTCGTCGTGATCTCGGCGCTGACTGGGCTGTGGGTCGCGTTCACCCGCTCCCTCATCCCGCACTCGGTGTCGGGACAGGTGGAGGAGGTGGGTTGGGTCGACGGGGCCGCCGGACGGCTGCAGACGGTCGAGGTGAGCGGCCGGGAGCTCGTCGTCGACACCCGGGTCGCCGGGCGGATCGAGGTCGGCGACCACGTCGAGAAGGACGTGTGGTCGCGCTCGCTCCTCGTCAACGAGGAGACCGTCCGGCTCCCGGTCCCGGGAGAGGTGTGGCGCTTGGCGGTGGTTGCCGCGATCGTCCTCGGAGGGATCTCGTGGGTTCTCCACCCGCTCGTCGCGGTGAGTGCGCACCCTGCTGACGCGGAGGCCGTCGAAGGCGGAGGCGACGGCGCGGGATCCGGTCCCCGGTGGATGGCGCGAACCACGGGTGTGGGAGACTGAGCGAGTGGCCACGGCGGTGCGGACCAGCGAGGCTCCGAGCCCGGCGCTGATCCGGTGGCTCGGCCGCGACCTCAGCGGCCCCCTCATGTTCCTGGGCGCCAACGCGCTGGCCGGGCTGCTGATGGACACCTCGACCCTGCTCGCCACGGCGCACTTCGGAGTCGTCGTGCTGGTCTGCGCGTGGGCGTCCCTGGTCTCGCGACGACCTGAGACGGCTGTGCTGGCGGCCGCGTACGTGGCGGGGTGCGACGTGCTGTGGCGGATGACCGCGGCCCGCGCCCCCTGGGAGGCGGGGAAGTACGGGGTGATCGTCGTCCTCGGTATCGCCATGGCGCGCTGATGTGCGCTCTTACCGGGGCTCCGGGGCACCGATCGCGTTCATGCTCCTCCTGCTGCCGTCGAGCGTGATCACGCTCGACGCCCTGGGGCTGGTGGGCGGCCGGGAGCAGCTCGCCTTCCACCTGGCCGGCCCGGTCACCCTGGGCGTTGCGGTGCTGTTCTTCCGCCAGGTCGTGGTTCGTGAGGACGAGGCGACGACCCTCCTGTGGGTGCTGCTCGGTCCGATAGCAGCGATCGCCACCATCGCCACGAAGGCGACCATGACCGCCGAGGAGCTGGTCTTCACCACCGAGTCGAACTTCGTGACCTCGGGAGGGTACGGGCCCAACCAGGTCTCGGCGCTCCTCGGGCTAGGAGCCCTGGTCTGCATGCTCCTGATCCTTCGTCGCATCCCGTGGCGCAGTAGGGCCTTCGCCCTGGCCCTCGGTGCTTGGTTCGTGGCGCAGGCCCTGCTCACCTTCTCGCGCGGTGGGGTGTACGCCCTCGTCGTGGCGGTTGGAGCGGTGGGCCTGGCCGGCCTGGCGTCCTCGGGTGGTCGATCCCGCGTGATGGTCGGTCTCGTGGCGGGCTTCCTGGTCCTGGCGATGGCGTACTCGTTCGTCGACGACTTCTCCCATGGGGCGCTGGAGGTCCGCTACTCCGAGCCGGACCCGACCGGGCGGGACGAGCTGATCGGCCGCGATCTCGAGTTCTTCTACGACAGCCCCGTGTGGGGCGTGGGCCCGGGCCGGGCTGTCAGCGACGTGGGTCTGAGCCCCGGCCTGCAGTCGGCGACGGCGCACACGGAGTACAGCAGGATGCTGGCCGAGCACGGCCTGTTCGGTCTCGTCGCGGTCGTGCTCCTGGCTGCGATGGCCGTGCAGGCGTATCGCCAGTCGCTCGGGAAGTGGAACAGTCTCCTGGTGGTCGGCCTGGCATCGTGGGCGCTCGCCGACATGGTCCACAGCGCTACCCGGGTGGCCATGGTGGGCGTCGTCTTCGGGCTGGCCAACCTGCGGGTGGCGGAGGAAGAGAAGCGCTAGCTGGAGCGGGTTGGGAGCTCCGGGGCGGCCCCCGGCGAGCCACCTCGCGTCCCGGACTGCTCGACCCGGTCGCCCCCGTTGGAGGAACCCTCGCCGCGGCGCCGCCTGCGCTCCCGGCCCTTCGAGCTCGTCGAGTCCAGGTAGTAGTCGTAGTAGTAGTAGGTCGCAGGGGTCTCGTCCGCCGCCGTGAGCAGCACACCGAGCACGGGGGCGTCCACCCGCTGGAGCACCTCCGCGGCCCTGGCTGCCGGTGCCCTCCTGGTCATTCCGCTGCGCACGACGAAGAGCACGGCGTCGGTCTCGCTCAGCAGCTCGACGGCGTCGTTCGTGGTGAGGAACGGCGCAGTGTCCAGCAGGACGATGTCGAAGTGGCGCCTCGCGACCTCGATCACCTGCTTCTGCTGGGCCACGATCGTGCTCGGGTTGGCGTCCTCGAGGCCGTCTCCGATGCCCCGGACCAGCTTCACGCTGCGGTAGTCGGTGGCCTCGAGACGCCCCTGACCGGGTCCGCTCATGGAACCCAGCGGCTGGGACTCGTCGCCGAGCTCGGGTCGCTCGTGGTGGAGGTACTTGTCGACGCGCGGTCTGCGGAAGTCGCAGTCGACGACGAGCACTGAGTCGCCGCTCTCCGCCAGCACCGCGGCGAGGTTCGCGACGCTCGTGGTCTTCCCTTCGTTGGGGCTCGCAGAGCTCACCATGATCACCTGGCCGCGTGTCTGACCTGGTTCCGTGACCTCGCCACCCGGCTCCACCTGTGAGAGCATCAGCGCGGTACGGACGATCCTGAATGCCTCGGCCATCGGCGAGCGCGAGCTCGCGGCGGCGAGCACCTCGGTGTCGTGCTGCTGACGGCGGGTCAGCGGCGGGATCTCGGCGAGCACCGGGAGGCCGGTCGCGGCCTCCACCTCTTCCCGCCGGCGCAGCCTGGTGTCGTAGCGGTCGATCAGGATCACGAGCAGCAGGCCCGTCGCCAGGCCGAGGAAGCCACCGAGCCCGGCCCTGAGCGCTCGGCTGGGCGGTTCATCAGGCGCTGTGGAGGTCGGGGCGGGCGGAAGTGTGGAGGGCGTCATCACGGCCGCGTCGGATCCGGCGGCGATGAGAGCCTTGCGGTTCTCGTAGTCCTCCTCGCTGATCCGCACCGCGGTTGCGGTCTCGACGCTGGTGAGGCCGTCCGAGGGCTGCGCCGACTGGGCGAACGCCCTGAGGTTCTCCTGTGCCAGGCGGTAGTCGTTCGCGACCGCGTCGAACTCCGCCTGGAGGAACGAGTTCTCGGGGTCGTCGCGGAGCTGCGCCTCGATGTCGGCCCGCTCCGCTTCGAGCTCATCGATCCTCGAGATGATCTCGTCGCGCTGCTGCTCGTAGGTCCGCGTATCCAGCTCGTCGAGGTAGGAGACGAGGTGGGCTGCGACGGTGTCCGCCATCTGCTCGATCCCGTCGGGATCGGTGCCGATCGCGGTCACCTCCACGGAGGAGACGTCGCCGTAGGCCTTGGCGCTCACGCTCTCGCTCATCTCACGCGGCTCGATGCCCAGCTCTTCGGCCCGCGCGCCGGCACCTCGCCTGTGGTCGCGAAGTAGGCGGCCTGCGAGAGGTTCACGGTCGGTGCAGCCGCCCCGATCGCCACCAGGGCGCTCGGTTCCAGGATGAGCTTGTGGGTGGCGCGGTAGTAGGGAGAGTCGTCGGGCACGGCCGCCTCCGACTGGTCGGCTCCCTGCTCGGTGGCGGGGGAGGGCTCGGTCTCCACGCTCGGGGTGGTCACCCACCCCACGGCCATCCCCATCACGGTGAGCGCCGCGACGATGGCCCAGCGCCTCCTCAGCGCCTGCCAGTAGCGCTTGACTTGTGTGAGCTCGTTCGGCTCGCTCGGGTCGGGCTTCGAGTGAGCCGACTGGGAGCCGTTGGACCCGATCTGCACCCGATCTCCAGGATCTCGAACCGCCGGACGTTCAACGGTAGCAGGCCTCTCCCGGCGATCCGCCCCGCCCGGGGGTACCGGGTTCACGGCCGAGCGGCTGGCTTCGCCAACACCCCGATCCTGTGCGTGTTGAGGGGCCTGAGGTGTTCGAGCCTCGGATACAGCAGGTCCGACCTCTCACCCAGGCGCCTGGCGAGCTGCGGCAGCACGGTCGTGGTGCGCAGGTGGCCCCGGAGCTCCGGGAACAGACCTCGGACCTTGGAGGAGGAGTAGGGCCTCACCGACCTGTTCGCCGGGTTGGGGAGCCGCAGGTCGTACCAGAGCAGCACGCCGCCCGGTCGGATCACCCTGACGAGCTCGCGAGAGACCTCGAGCGCGACCTCGTCCGTCAGGATGGAGCTGAACAACGTCGACGCCACCACCGCGTCGAAGCTTCCGTCCGGGAACGGCAGCCTGGCGCCGTCCGCGGCAACCAGACGGAAGTCGTCCCTTCCGCGACTTGCGAGCCGATCCGCGAGGAGGTCGACGCCGAACAGCCCGTCGGGGTCGAAGCCGACCTCCCGCATGGAGGAGAGGGTCGTGCCCTCACCGCATCCGACCTCGAGGACGCGACACGACCGGCGGATGCCTCGCGGGAGGTGGGGCTCGAGAAGCTGGTCGGCCTGCTCCAGCAGGCGGGCCCGGATCAGCTGGTTGCCGCGGTTCTCGGGATCCCAATCGGCCTGCTTGCGGGGATCGTCGGCGTATCGCTGGTACACGCCCTCCAGCTGGTGCCTGCTCCTCTCGGTCCCCACCGAGGCAGAGCCGCGCTCCGCCTCGACCAGGACCGAGTGGAGGAAGGCGTTCAGCTCACCGGCGATCAGATCGCGGTCGTAGGTCGTCTCCGCCGTCTTCCGTCCGTTCGCGCCCAGCCTTCGGCGGAGCTGCGACGAGGCGGCGATCGCCTCGATCGCCGAGACGAAGGCTCGGGTGTCCCCCGGCGGGACGACCAGGCCGCAATCGGCCTGGCTCACACGCCGAGCCGCCTCCCCTGCCGCGACCAACAGGATGGGGAGCCCGGCGGCCATGGCTTCGTAGATCTTGCTGGGGACGGCTCCTCGGAGGTCACCGCCCAGGGTGACGACGGCCGCATCCGCGCCGGCCAAGAGATCAGGCACCGCGTCGCCCGACACGGCGGGGAGCAGCTGCACCCTGCCGATCCGCTCGTCGGTGATGCGTCGCCTCAGGTGCTCCCGCACCGGGCCGTCCCCGACGAGGACGACTTCGGCGGGGGAGTCTGCAGGGAGTGCGGCCGCGGCGTCGAGGATCTGGTCCAGTCCCTGGGCGTGCCCGAGAAGGCCTGCGTACACGAAGCGCACCGCTCCGCCCTCACGGCGGGGCCCGGGACCGAAGCGCCGGGGATCGACCCCGTTGGTGATCACGGCGATGGGGCGGTCGGGCACGATCCTACGTATCTCCTCGACGATGAGGTCGCTCTGTCCGGTGAGCGCCGAAGCTCCCTCGTACGCCCATCGCTCGAGGCGCCTCCCGAGCGCCGCGACGATGCCGTCGCCGATGACGCCCATCTCGATCGCCGACCGGGGCCACAGGTCGCTGACGTTGAGGACGTACGGACATCCCCAGCGCCGAGCGAGCGGACGCGCCGCAAGGGCGATGAACAGCGGGGGTGACTCGACGTACAGGAGATCGGGCCGTCGGAGTCGGCTCCGGCCCAGCAGTCGCGCCGAGGCGGCGAAGCTGAGGTAGGTGAGCATGCGCGCGGCGAAGCCGCGGCGGGACGGCAGGAGAGGGACGCGCACCGTCCGGATCCCGTCGATGGTCTCCACGGCAGGTCGGGATCGGGGGTAGCCGGGATGGATCCGGCCGGTGGGGTAGTTGGGGAGGGCGGTGAGGACCTCGACCTCCCAGCCACGCCGCCCGAGGCGTGTCGCGAGCTCGGAGAGGCGGGTCTGAGGCGCGCCGGTCTCCGGTGGGTAGTACTGGGTGAGCACGACGAGGCGGGGCATGGCGCGTCAGGCGGTGATCCACGGCCCGGGTGCGTACGAAGTGGGTGTTCTCACGGTTCGCACGCACCCTCCCGTCGTGGTCGGCCGTGCTTCTGCTCCCGGGGCAGGTGGGACACGACTGCCTTCAGCTTGCCGCTGGCGTCGCGGGGGATCTCAGGTACGAGCTCGATAGTCACCGTGGCGGTTCCGATCCGCTCCTGGAGCCTCCGGGCGATGACATCACCGTGCTCGGGCCGCCAGGTCGGAGAAGGCGACACGAGGATCCGGAACCGGCCGAGGGACTCCTGGACGATCTGGGCTTCTCGCACCGGGAGGTCGGCCTTGAAGACCGGGTCGAGCCGACCGACGAGACGGCCGTCGGCGGTGACGACCAGATCGTCGTGCCTTCCCTCGATCCGTGCCACGGCCGGCAGCGCGGTGACCGCACGGGCAGGAGTCGCCGGTCGGCTCGATCGCGCCGAGATCCCCCACCTCGTACCGGATGAGCGGCATCGCGTGGTTGAGCAGTCCTGTGCAGACCAGACGCCCGACCGTGCCGGGCTCGACCGGCGCGTCGGACCCGAGCTCCAGCACCTCGACGATGCCCACCTCCGGCCAGAGGTGCATCCGGCCGTGCTCGCACTCCGACGCCCCTGTCACCATCTCGGCCATGCCGTAGGTGTCACGCACAGGGCATCCGAAGGCCTCCTGGATCACCTCTCGTTGGTGGTCGAGCAGGGGCTCTGCGTTCGAGAGCGCGACCCGGATCCCGTCGACCCTGCACCCGTGCTCGACCAGCATCTGGGCGAGGGTGGACAGCGCGGACGCGTAGCCCCAGAGGTAGGAGACCCGATGTTCCTCGATCGCCTTCGCGTAGGAGGCAGCGTTCGCCGGCTTCAGGTGGTACGAGGAGAGGTACAGCTGTCGCATTGGCGCGTTCCAGACCCAGAAGGGGGGCCGGTCGCGGGTGACGTCGGCCACGAGCTGTCCTCCGAGGATCGCCCAGCGATCCCTGACGCCTACGCCGTGCCACCTCCGGCAGCGGGCTTCCAGCAGCGCGTACCAATCGAGCAGAGCCCGCCGGGAGAACCAGACCGTCAGGGGTGAGCCCGAGGTCCCGCTGCTGTGCTCCGGGTAGCGCTGCCAGCGGTGGATTCCGTCGGCGAGGAAGCGCTCGGGGGACTCCCGGACGACCTCCTTCGCCAGGACCGGCCAGTGCTCGAGCCCCTGTGTGGTCGCCGGACGTCGGTGATCGCGGTAGTGGGGTACGCGCCGAGCGGCGTGCCGGAGGATCTCTTCGACCCGGGGCCGTTGCCACTCCCGCCAATCGGAGTCGGACCACGCCTCGCGCTCCATCGCCTCCCGGACGAGCTGCTCCGTGGAGCGCCCGTACCTCCATGCGCGGAGGTACAGGCCACGGGCCGAGGCCACGGCCACCTTCCCCTGGTAGGGCAGTCGGTGATAGAGGTCGAGCAGCACCCCACCCTCCGCGTGGCTGAGCCGATGCTCAGCTCGTCGACCGGGCGACACGTTCCAGCAGGCCCAGCCACTGCTCTCGAACCCTAGGCCAGGCCGACTGCTCGGCGAGGGAGCGACCGTTCGTCGAGAGCCGGCGCGCCAGTCCGGGGTCGGCCAGCAGCCGGGAGACCGCAGCGGCAACGGCCCCGGGATCGTCGGTCGGGACCAACAGCCCGGTCTTCCCTTCCTCGAGGAGGTACGGGATCCCGCCCACGTTCGTGCTCACCACCGGGAGGCCGAAGGCCGCGGCCTCCACGACGCTCACCGGCATGTTGTCGATGCGGTTCGTGTTCAGGAAGATGTCGTGTGCCGCGAACTCGCGCTCGCTTCCCCTGCGCGTCGAGGAAGCCGACGAACCGGACATGGCCGGCGAGAGGCGGTGCCTCCGCGTGGCGACGGACCTCGTCCAGGAGGCCACCGTCGGGCCCTGCCATGGTGAGCGTGGTCCCAGGGAGCTCGGGGACAAGTTGCTCGACGGTGTCCAGGGCCAGGTGCGGGTCGTAGACGTCGTGGAACGAGCGCATCCAGAGGAGGCGGGGCTCGAGCGGGGTGCGGGCCCGGAACGGGTAGGCATCGAGATCGATGACGTTCGGGATCACCTCCACCGGACGATTCGCTCGGCCGAGCTATTCCGCGAGGTAGCGGGACGGGGCGACGAGGGCGGAAGCTCGGCCGAGCACGCGGTCGACCCACCGCGCGTGACGAGTCGCGAGCTCTGGCAGGTTCCCACCGTGCAGCGTGATGATGACCGGAACCCCGAGCAGTCGCATCTCGGTGCTGCCGACGTCCGCCATGACGAAGCCGAGTCCGCTCACAGCAGAGATGACCGCCACATCCGCCTCGTTTCGCCAGCGGGCGGCCTGGGCAAGGGTGTCGAGCAGGCGATGCAGACGACCGACTTGGCAGGAGCTTGCCCGGACGGGAACGCCGGCCGAGCTGAGGAGCCGGGCCAGGGTCTCATCAGGCATGAGAACGCGGTCCGGGCGATCGCCCCGCAGCGCTCCGATGAACTGGACGCCCGGCGGCCGAAGAACCCGTGGGTTCGGCATCGGGGACCGCCTCGGGACGGGGCCCCGGCTCTGAGAGCTGAGATGCCCTCCCGTCATGCCGGTGATCTCCCGGGTGTCAGGACGCCGACCTGCTGGGGACATGGATCGCCGGGTGCGCCACCGCTGGCGGCGGCGACGCCGGACGAGCTGGCGATCGTGTAGGGCCCTTCCTGCTCAGCAGTGCGAGGTTCCGGACGAGCGGTTGTGCGATCCAGCCGGACTCGAAGCCAGCCACTCTCGCACGGGCTCGAGATGGAAGTCCTGGGTGTAGATCTTCGCGCCCTCGACCGCGGACAGCTGTATGCCGGCGAGAGCGTCCCGGGTACCCGCGGACGATGTCGCAGTCGATGTAGGCGACTGCTACCGGGGAGACGAGGGCGCCGCAGGAGAGGGTCTCGTCGAATCGACCCTTGTGGAGGGTCACGTCGCGGGAGACGCCCGTGGAGGCGATCACATCCCGCACCGATTCCATGTCCGCCGCGTAGTCACCGGCGAACTGTGATTCGGGTGCGAGGCAGAGCTCCTCTGGCACACCGGAGAAGGTATCGAAGACGTGGAGTCGCCGGCCTGCCCGGTCAGCGGCCAGCGAGAACTTGGCTGTGCTGCCCCCTCGCCAACACCCGGCCTCGACCACGTCGCCGGGGGGCGCCTCGATGATGGCCTTCAGCACATGGCTGATCTCCTCGGGCTTGTGTCCGTGGAGCACGGTCAGGTCGATCCTGATGAAGTGCAGCAGAAGTGCCACACGGGCCCGGAGCGGAAGCCCAACACCCATCCAAACCCGATAGCCCCAGCAGTCCCACAGCATCTTGAGCCGTTGCTGTGCGAGCGGACTTCCGATGTGGGGCCGGGCGAACCTGACGTATAAGCGGCGGACTTGGCTCCCGGGCATCGCAGGGAGCCTAGCCGCGGCCCCTCAGGGCCGGTCCCGCAGTCGATCGTAGAACGCGACGATCGCGTCCAGCACGCGCGACGCTGGTCCAGCTCCTTTCAGCGCGTGCTCCCGTCCGAGCATCCCGAGACGATCCCGCTCGGCTCGAGACGTGCTCGCGATCTCATCGAGCGCCTCGACCAGCGATTGCTCGTCACCGGGTGGGACGATGTAGCGGCGCAGCTCCTCCGGCAGCCCCGCAACGATCTCCCCCGCATCGGTGGCGATCACGGGCAGGCCGGCGGCCAGGTACTCCGCGACTGCGATCGGGCCGCTCTCCCGGTCCGAGGAGAGGATCCCGAAGTCTGCCTCGGACAGGAGTACAGGGATTTCGCTACTTGGTCCGACGAGCTCGATGATCTCAGCCAAGCCAAGGGTTTCGATGAGGCTCCGGCACTTGGCTGCGTACCCATCGCCGAAGTCCACACCAGCCAACCGCACCTTGATCCTGTCGCGCTGTCGGGACCGCGCAGTGCGCGGAACAAGAGGGGATGGTTCTTCTGAGGGCGGAAGTTGGCGGTGCAGACCCCTACAAGGACCCGTGGCCCCCCCGTGCCCACCCGACGGGCACCCTCCTGGTGGGTGAGAAATCGCTTGAGGCGCACGCCGTTCCTGACGACGAGTGCGTTCTCCCTCTTCAGTCGAGTTCGTCCGAGTGTCTCGTCGAGGCGGCGCGGATCTGGGGTGATGTAGCCATCTACCCCCAGTCGGACCGCCCAGGACGATGAAGCCGAGATGCCGAACCCGGGGGGGATGTGATCGTGGAAGACGTGCACGGCTCTTGCGGCTCTCGAGGTGGTGAGGACGCTGACCAGCCGCATGGATGACTGCATGTGGCTGTGCACCACGTCGATTCGCTGCTGGCTCAGATAGCGACCCAGGGCCAGCAACCCCGCGAGGTCCCAGGTCGACTGACGGCCGAGCTCCAGCACAGGGATCTCGGTGGCGAGCTCGCGCTCCAACTCGCCGGAGCTCCGCGTCACGACCACGTGCACGCTGAGTCCTGCCTCGTGCATGAGGTTCGCCAGGTCGACGGCCATCCGCTCGGCCCCACCGACGCGCAGGGTATCGATCACGTGGGCTACGCGAATCGGCTCCTGGTTACCTCCCATCTGATCAGACACCCCAGTACCGGCTGATCGTGGCTGCCACGAGTTCGCCGTAGTCCTCGAGGGTGTGCGAGCCCGCGTAGCGGGCACAGGAGTCGATGCGCGTGGTGATCGTGGTCGCGTCTTCAGCGCTCAGGGTCCGGATGGCATCGGCCAGCGCCTCTGGTGAACCGCGGGCGAAGGTGAGGCCACAGCGTCCATGATCCACCAGAAGATCAGCCGCGGGGAAGTCGCTGCAGACGGGGATGGCGCCGTGCGCCATGCCCTCGAGAAGCACCTTTGGAAATCCCTCGGTGTCGCTGGCGACGACGTTGACGTGGGCCTGGCGGAGCTCCTCGCGGACGAGAGCCATGCTCGATGAGCCTGCAAAGCGGATCTCCTGTTGGAGGGCTCTCGCCCGGGCCAGATCCTTCACCGCTGTAAGAGTCGGTCCGTCTCCGATCATCACGACATCGATTGCCAGACCCTCTCTTGTGAGCAGAGCGGCGGCCTCGACCAGGAGATCCTGGCGCTTGTTGTTGTCGAAGCGTCCGACCGAGACTACGCGAAGTGGCCGGCCCAGCCCTTGGCTGCGAAGTGCCTCAGCGTTGCGGACCTCGATGGTCTGCCGTTCGGCTTCGACTTCAGCTCGGTGGTACGAGGGGCTGAAGGCCGGGACGAGCCAGGGCGAGTCGACGGCCTCCGCGTAGACGAAGACGGGCCCGGCGAAGATCCGGTGGAGAAGCCATCGCTGTAGCCGGTAGGTGGTCGAACCGGGAGCCTGTGATCCCCATGCGCCGGCGTAGATCGCGTGGCGGTGCCCGCGCGAACAACCGGGCCAGCGGTATCGCCAGAAGCGTGACGTTGCAGGGGCACCGGAGATGAACTGCCCCGGGTCGCCGGAGCAGCTTGACGAGCTCGGGCAGCCAGTCGAGTGCGGCGATCGCCACGCTCAACTTGGCCGAGGCACCTTCGCCACCGGCAGGAGAGAGGGCGACGAGACGGATGTTCTCGTTCCGATACGGTGCGAAGCCTTGCGGAGGAGCACCATCGAGAAGGAACCCAGCGAAGGCGACGTCGTCGAAGCGGTCGGCCCACTCGTCGAGCTGGGCCGCGAGGGCGGCATGAGTGCAGAGGCGACCGTCCTCATCGAAGGCATGCCAGGTGTCGCCGATGACGGTGAGGGTGCGGGGTCGATTCACCTGGCTCGTCAGATGCTGTCGAGTGCCGGGATTGGCGGACGGTTCTCCAGGATCCGCTGCGCCTCCGCCCGGGTCGCGCGCAGCCTGCGGCGGGTGTCGGGGAGTTGCAGCACTCCGAACAGCGCCTTCAGCAGGCGCCTGGCCGGGCTCCCATGGTGGCTGAGGGTGCCAAGGGCGCAGATCACCTGGTCCTCGTCGACCTGGCTCGGGGTGAAGTAGCGCAAGCTGAGGTACTGCTCCGTGGTGCTGCGGAGATGTCGCTGGGAGATGGTCCTGCGGCTGCTGGCGCGGGTGATCACCCTGGCGCCGTGTGTTCGCAGACCACCTCGTGGTGCCCTGTGGTGGAGCACCCGGGTACCGGGTTCGTAGATGAGCAGTGCTCCGGAGAGGGAGAGACGCATGCCGAGGTCGCCGTCCGCCCGAGAGCCGTGGTCGTAGACGGGATCGAACAGACCAGAACGCAACAGAGCCGATCGGCGAAGGAGGGTGTTGTTGGTCGGGAACACGTCGCTGACGCGCACTGTGACCGAACCCTTCTTCTGCCACCTCGGCCCCGACCTCGTCCACGCCGCCGCAGGACGCATCCGCGTTGATCGCGGTGAGCGTCTGCAGGTGCTTCTCGACCAGATCGGGAGGCACCTCGTCGTCGTCATCGAGGAAGAGGATGAACTCACCCGTGGCGGTCTCGAGCCCTGTGTTCCGGGCCGTGCACTGCCCCGGGCTCTCCAGTGTGTGGACATCCACATGAAGGTCGGGAGCAAGGTCCGCGAGATCGTCGCGGCGTCGCTCGACCGGTGTCTGATCCACGACGATCACCTCCTTGGGGCGCACGGTCTGATCGGACAGCTGCATCAGCAGGCGCTCGAGGTACGGGTATCGGTCGATGGTGGGGATGAGCACGGATACTCGGTCGTGCCACTCGCTCGGGTCGATGGCGGTCGGTACGCGCTGGGCTTCGTATTCGACGGTTGGCCTCCGAGAAGTGCGTGCTGCCACGCGGGCAGCACGCAACCAGGTCCTGATCGGCCTCCGTCCGTGCCTCATGATCCTGAGCAGCGCCCAGGAGACCCATGGGCGTCGATGGTGAAGGGCGATGATTCTCAGCTCGTCGGGAAGCGTCGGCGGTGACGCAGGGTTGACCGCGGGTCCTGGGACGAGCCGCGGTTCGTGCCGGACTATGGCCCCCGACCGGATCAGGCGAAGACCCCACTCGAGCCCTGCGCCGCTCATCGTCTCGAAGGTGGGCTCCGGTGGGCCGAGCTCGCGCACCACCTCGGCGCGGATCAGCAGCGAGCTCGCCGAGAGGCGCCAGGATGACGAGGGGATCCCAGGATCAGCGTCGGCACCCAACATCCAGATCGGGGCGACGTAGTCGAGCGCCTTCGGCTGTCCGGCAAGACCGAGAGAGAGCCCCGCGTGCCAGGCATCCGCAGAGCTGTCGAGAAGTTCGACAGCGACCGAGGCATGCAGCGGGCCGAGCCGGACATCCCGCGACACGATGGCCGCAACGGACTGGTCGTGTGCGACCGCGCCGATCGTCTCCGCCCACAGAGCTGGTTCAGCGGGAATCGAATGAGTTCTGCCCAGGTCCCACGGAGCCCCTGCCTCGCCCTCACCCAGCCAGATGATGTCGACGCGGGGCTGGTTCACGGCCGGCCCCCGAGGAGCTCGGCGTACCGATCGACGAATCGCTGGATCTGAGGCTGGAGATCGAACTGCGCGACCGCACGCTCTCTTGCTGCTCGGCCGAGCTCCTCTCGCGTCCTCCCATCCGAGGCCAGCTCCGAGAGGGCGTCTGCCATCGCGCCGGGATGACAGGGCGGGACGAGAAGCCCAGTCCTGCCGCCGGTGACCGCTTCCGGCATCCCATCGACGTCGGTGCTCACGACCGGCAGTCCCGTGGCCATCGCCTCCAGCACGCTGTTGTTCAGTCCTTCGCTGATGCTGGGGAGGAGGTAGATGTCGGTCTCGGCCATCAGGGACCGGACTTCGGCCGGAGAGCGCCACCCCAGGAGCTCGACGCACCCTTCGAGGCCCAGGTGGTGACGCAGATAGAGCAGCTTGGGCAGCTCCTCCCCTTCCGCCCACGATGCGATAGACCACTCGGACCCCCCGCTCCCTCAGCTGAGCCAGAGCATGCAGGGCGTACTCGTGTCCTTTCGCCCAGTGAAGGCGAAGCACCGTGAGGATCCGGACTCGGCCGTCGGATTGCCGTACGCCCCGGTCCTCCTCCGGCCGGAAGAAGCTCGTGTCCACAGCTGGCCGGTTGACGAAGGTCTTGGTGGCGTCGCACCCCATGGTCGTCACCTTGGAGCCATGTGGTCGGAGACGCAGTGGACAAGGTCCACGAGATCGAACGACCTCACGAAGTGCATCAGCTCGGCCGGGGTCCAGGACCGGCTTGATGTTCTCCGCTGCCCCCCGGCAGCTGACCACTACCTTGGCGGACACTCCGGCGCGGAGCACCCCGATGAACTCCGCTGCCGCGATCCCGCTGAATGCAAACGCGAGCAGGTCCGGCTCCAGGTTGGAGAGCTGCGTGGCCTGAATCGCGGACTTCAGGGCGCCGAGCCGAGATGTCCGATGGTCTCGCGAGGCTCGAGCCAGCCGTCGTTCCGAAGGCGACCGGGTGTCCAACTGCCTGCCTTGCCAGCTTCCAGGGGTGTCGACGCCAGCCCTCGGGCGACGCGGGACGCGCGAACATCGATGTCGAGTCCCGATTCGAGTGGGTCGAGAGCGTTCGGCGGCGAATGCTGGAGGGCCGTCGACCTCGGCACCGGCCCGGGCCAGGCCGAGGGCCTGTGCGCGGATGAAGGTCTCCGAGGGGACTGAGAAGTCGTTGGTGACGACGACGACTCGACGACCCGCCAGTGGCAGCAGGGCGACGGGTTCGCTGAGGACCGGATCACTGAGGCCAGTCATGACATCCGAGTGTGGGGCCGTCGGCCTCAACGCGCCACTCTCAATGGGCGTAGATGGCGGTCGGCCCAGAGCTGCAGAGCCAGGAGCGTCCACAGGGCGTTGGTGTGATCCACGCCGGCGTCGTGCTCGTCGACCAGCTGTTGCAGAGCGGCCGAGTCGAGCACTTCGTTGGGGAACGTGCGGTGGCTGAGCAGAAGGTCGTGCATCATCGGCCGGAGCTCCTGTCGCAGCCAGCGGCCTAGTGGGACCGTGAATCCCCGTTTCTCCGGCCTGATCAGGTCCTTCCCGACGATGTTGGCGAGCTGGTGCCGCAGAGGCAGCTTCCCGGCGGTCTCTCGAGGCACTGTCGACGGGCAGACCGAGAGCCGCCTGCACCACATCGAGGTCCAACAGTGGGACGCGAACTTCGAGCGAGCAGTACATGCTTGCCCTGTCCACCTTTGCCAGGACCATCTCCAGGTGACCCGACGAGCTCGTTGTGGCGAAGCCACTCCGCGGTCGTGTCGTGCCCCGGAACGTGTTCCAGCTGGTAGAGGTCGAAGCCGTCTGGAAGGATGGCGAAATCGGGGTTCAGTGCGGAGAGATGGGGTTCGTGAACCCGCGAGTGGGAGTCGAGATACCAGTCGCCGAGCGTGGGAAAAGGACTGCCCCTAGCGGGCCGACGAGCGAGCGGCTTGGAGGCAGCGTACGCGGCGAAACGCAGGGCACGTGGGACAGCGGAACCAGTGCCGGTTGCGCAGCACCTTGCTGAAGCGCGGGTAGCCCCATAAGAGCTCATCTCCGCCATCGCCGGAAAGTGCCACGGTCACACGCTCTCGGGCGAGCTTCGACACCAGCATCGTGGGGAATGCCGAGTGGTCGGCGAAGGGCTCGCCGAACGCGTCCACCACGTCGTCGATGAGCCCGAGTGCATCGGCTGCAGTGAACTGCCGGGTGTGATGTTCGCAACCGATCGCCTCTGCATAGCGGGCTGCGTCCGAAGACTCGTCGGTCCCGGGTCGTCCGTACCGATGGTGAAGGCCGGTAGCCGGCCGCTTTGGGCGGCCATGATGGCGGTCACGAGAGGCGAGTCGACACCACCGGAGAGGAAGGCTCCGATGGGAACGTCGCTCATCATCTGGCGTTCTGTCGCGCTGAGCAGGGCTGTTGCCAACGCCTCCTCCGTGTGGGGCGGATCGTTGGCTTTCGTGTGATCAGCCAGTTCGCAGTAGCGATGGATGGTCGGCGGGCGCCCGGGACTGGCCCTGAGGAAGTGGCCTTGCGGAAGTTGGTGTGTGTTGTCGATCAGCCCCCATGGAGATGGCAGATACCCCAACCTCAGGTAGAGGCCGAGCACCTCGGGCTGGATCCGCTCGGTGTTGCACCAGGGGTGACGGACGATCTGGTCGTACTGGGATGCGAAGACGAGGCCCTGTCGGTCGGTGAGCCAGTACAGCGGCTTGATGCCGATCGGGTCTCGGGCCAGGACGAGCTCACGGGTGGAGGTCCGGTAGAAGGCGAGGGCGAACATCCCGTTGAATCGTGGAGCGCGTCGACCCCCCAGATCCTCAAGGCCTCGAGCGCTACCTCGGTGTCCGAGCTGGACCGGAATCGGGCGCCATGGCGTGCCTCGAGCTGTCGTCCTAGGTCGAGGTGGTTGTAGAGCTCACCGTTGAAGGCGATGACCGCATCTCCACCCGCGGAGAGCATGGGCTGGTGCCCTGCAGCTGACAGGTCCAGGATCGAGAGGCGTCGGAAGCCGAGGGTGAGGTGATCGCCCTGCCACTGCCCTTCGTCATCGGGCCCCCTCCGGCGCATCAGGTCGGTCAGGGCACGAACGGTCGCCCCTTGATCCGCCACGAGCGGTTCATGAGTGAAGACCCCGCACAGTCCGCACACTTCTGACCTACTCCGATCGTCGGGCGACGATGATGAGTTCGTCGTCACCGGCGATCGCCATGCGTCGCGCTGTCCGGGCGTGGCCCAGGTCAAGGGGCCGGTTCGAACTCGGCGTCGGAGTCCCGCCTGTTCGAACCGATCGAGGATGTCAGATCCGTAGCAGCGAACGTGGTCGGCTTGGCCGAACCGTCTTTCTCGTTCAGCGGGAGACGCCTCGGGGTCCTCGACTGTGACGGATCCGGTGAAGTGGGACCTGGGCCAGCAGAGTGCCGCCAGGGCCGAGCACGCGACGTAGCTCCGTGAGAGCGGCGTGGTCGTCTGGGATGTGCTCGAGGACGTGGAAGCAGATGACGAAGTCGAAGGCGCCGCTCCGAAAGGCTGATCTGGTGAGGTCGCAGGCGATCGACACCTGCTCGTCGACCGTCGAGGTCAGACCCCACGAACTGAGCATCACGCAGGCCCGGGAGGAGCGATGGCAGATAGCCGCGCGGTGCGATCTCGAGGATCCGCCCGGGTGCGGTGAAGAAGGTGGTCTGCTCCCGGAGGAACAGATATAGCATTCGATGTCGTTCCATCGACTGGCATCTGGGGCAGGCGCGGTTCGGCCTCAGCTGGGCCCCGGCGGGGTCGAAGCTGCGGCCACTCCAACCGCAGAAGGGGCACACGACCTGGCTTCCTCGGGCACGGATGGGACGACCAGCAAGGACGCGGGTCCGCCTCAGGAGGGTTCGTCCGCGGATGTTCTCCTTTCCGGCATCATGGGAGGCCCCGTGGCGGGGAGGTCGGACCACGGTCTGCGTCCTGCAGGTAACGGCCGAGGGATGGCCGAGACCAATGATGGCATCTGTGAGCGGGACCCCGCTCCCATTGGGCGCCAGGTCGTGTGTGGATCTCACGGTGGCCCAACCCAGCGTTCATCGCGGAGCACCACCAGTGACGACCGCCAGCGCCCGCTGAACGGGGAGTCGGGCAGCGCCAGGTGATGCCGTATCATCGCTTGAACCGGGGGAGGTCGGACCAGGACCCGTGGCGGCGCGGGGGAGAGGACGGAGGTGAGATACGTCAACAGGCTGGTAGACCCCTCTGACCGATCGGGATTCCAGCGAGTTGACCACCGCGTCGGGACGGTGGTGTTCAGGTCGGGTGCCACCTACCCGATCGTGGACGGGGTCCCGGTCTTGCTCACCGACGACAGCGCCTTTCGAGTGGAGGACGTCGTTCGCAGGATGCCGCTGACCCAGGATGCCGGGTACCGGACCAGGCGATCGCTGCGGAATCTCGTGCGGCAGAAGGTCCTACCGCCGCTTTCGAGGGATCGGACCGGTGAAGAACGGCACCGAGCTCTGTCCAAGATGACGGCCGGGCAGCCGCTCCTGGTGGTTGGCGCCGGCGACAAGGTGGACAGATGCCGCGAGCGATTCGCCGAGAACGAGGTCGTGACCTCGGACGTCCACCTCCAGTTCGAGCCCGACTACGTGTTCGACGCCCACAGGATCCCCTTTGCGGACGGAACCTTCGGCGCCGTGTTCGCGGGTCAGGTGCTGGAGCACACGATCCGGCCCTGGATGGTCGCGTCGAGATGGAGAGAGTCGTCTGCGAAGGTGGATTCATCCATGTCGAGGTCCCGTTCACCTTCCCTGTGCACGGGGCGCCGTGGGACTTCTTCCGGTTCACACCCTGGGGACTGAGGAGCCTCTTCCGCAAGAGCCGGCTGGTGTCGTTCGAGGTGGCAGAGGGGAACGGATCGGGGGCAGCGGTCATCAACGACGCGCTCCTCGTGAATCTCTTTCGCGGCAGGAAGGCCCGGATGGCAGCGGTTGCCTTCGGCCGGCTCTCTCTATGGTGGATGAAGTCGCTGGATCGCATGGTCCCCGCCGGGCCGGCGAAGGTCGCATCGGCAAAGGGGTTGGCTGCCACCTTCCAGGTGGATGGGCTCGAGCGCACCGACGAGGAGTTGGTGGCTGATGTCGGCATCTGAGGTCGAGGCGGATGCCGATCACAGCACGAACCCCTTGAGGCGGGTGATGGCCGACTTCTCCCCGTACTCGGCGTCCATCGTGGCCGTGGGGGGCGTGGCAGCTCTGGCCGCCGTGTTCGAGTCGGGAGTTCTCGTCCTCATGGGGCCGCTGGCGGTGGCGATCGGGGCGAACGACGCTTCGTACTCGTGGAGCGTGCTCGGAGACACCCTTGAGGCGTCGACGGGAACCCTCCTGGTCGCCACACTCGTCTTCGCTGGCGCTCGAGGTCTTGCCAAGATCGTCCTCTCGATACTGCAGGCGAGGTTCGTAGCTCGCTACGAGGCGGACCGGAGGAGGATGACGGTCGATGGCTTCGTCAACGCGGACGGGGAGACGCAGGTGAGCGAGCGTCCATCCGAGTTGCAGGACTCACTCTCGACGTCCGTGTACCAGTGTCACTTCGGGCTCCGGTCCCTGCTCGTGGACTTCGCGTCCCTGTTCGGCTTCCTGGTGATGCTTCTGGCGACGTTCCTGGTGGGCGGGCTCGCGGCCCTTGTGGTGCTGGTGGTCGGTGGGGCGCTCCTGATTGCACTGCGCCCGATCGTCCGCAGGTCCCGGCGCCATGCGGCTGCGACGAGCGAGCTGCTGCGGGTTCACGCTCGGCAGCTCGGGGAGATGGCACGGCTTGTGCGCGAGATCCGGCTGTACACGTGGCGCGGCGGGTGTTCCAGGAGCGACTCAACCGCACCGCCGACGATATCCAGCATCACAGGGTCCTGCAGCTGCTCCTGGGCAGCCTCGGCCCGGTGCTGTACGAGACCGCAGCACTCGTCCTGCTCCTGCTGGGGCTCGGGTTCCTCTGGGCCCGAGAGGTCTCCAACCCGGCGCCCTTCATCGCAGTGATCCTGCTGCTGTTTCGGGCGACCCAGTACGGACGAAGTGCTCAGGAGCTGTACCACCACTTGAGCGACTTGGTCCCCTACATCGAAGATCTCGAACGGAAGACCCAGACCTTCGCCAGCCACAAGCGCGTCACGGGCGCCCGAGCCTTCAGCCCGTTCGGAGAGATCAGATTCGAGGGGGTCAGCTTCGAGTACCACCCGGGAACAGCGGCGCTCCACGACGTCTCCTTCGTGGTGAACAGCGGAGACGCGCTGGGCATCATCGGTCCTTCCGGGGCCGGCAAGTCGACACTCCTCGACCTTCTCCTGGGCCTGCGAACACCCACGTCAGGGAAGATCCTCTTCGATGGCATCGACATGGGGGAGTTCGAGGAAGAGTCCTTTGCTGCCGAGGTCGCATCCGCGCCCCAGGACGCGAACGTGGAGGAGGAGACGATCGCGGCGAACATCCTCTTCCACCGGGAGTGGATACCCGTCGATCGTCTGCGGGCCGCCGCGGAGGAGGCGGGGCTGTCGAACGACGTCGCCCAGATGAAGTCCGGTCTCGGGACTGAGCTGGGCCCGTCAGGGTCTGGCCTGTCGGGGGGGCAGCGCCAGCGACTGGGTCTGGCCCGGGCGCTGGCGGGCCAGCCGTCCCTGCTCGTCCTCGATGAGCCCACCGCTGCCCTCGATGTCCACTCGGAGCTCGTGGTGACCCGCACGCTCGAGGCCATGAGAGGCAAGGTGACGGTCGTGGTGGTGGCCCATCGCCTGTCCACCCTCCGCGCCTGCGACAGGATCCTGGTTCTTCGCGGCGGGAAGGTCGATGCTTGCGGAACCCGAGAGGAGCTGGCTGGAAACGAGTACTTCCTCTCGGCTGTGGAGCTGGCGGGGCTCACCTGATCGGTCGGGCTGAAGGTGCCCCGAGGTGTCCAGCTCCGCGGCGACCGCCAGCCGTTTCTCAGGCCCCTCGAGCACGGGAAGGCGCGCCGTCCAGTCGCGTGGCGCATACGACGTAGCCCAGGGTCAGCCGCGGTTGGGTGCCCGTGGGGTCGACGCGCAATCCCTCCCGCCCCAGAAGAAGCACGGTCTCGCCGGCGACCCGTTGGATGCAGCGGCTGGCACGCTCGACGAGATCCGGCACACCCAGTCGCGTGCCGATTCGCCGCCCCAGCCGGTCCATTGCGCGCAGGCAGAGGTCGATCACGACCGTTCCCGATCCACCGACTGCGCTCATCCTGAGATCTCCGAACCCCGAGCCCTCGAGCAGGTGCTGCAGCCCCCGCGCAGTGAGCCGTCGGTAGTCGTGGGGGAGCTCGTGCGGGGCGTGGACGAACGGCCCTGATATGAGCAGCCGACCCTTGGGGCGGAGCACCCGTGCGAGCTCTTCCACGAGCTGCCTGTCGTCGGGGACGTGCTCGATCACCTCGGTGCAGAGCGCGAGGTCCGCGACTGCGGTCCGCACCGGGAGATGCTGCACGTCGGCGTACGCGTCAACGTCGAGCAGGTAGCCCGAACCCGGCCTGTCGATGCCGATTCGCAGATCGGCTCGCTCGAGGAGGTGACGGTACGGCGCGTCGACCACAGCCGACGTCGAGTGCAATCCCGGTGGCCCGCGGCGCGAGGCTCTCGATGACCTCGGCCAACAGGACTGTGGAGAACAAGGAGCCAGAGCTGACCTGTCGTGTGGTGGCTCCTCGCAGGCGACCGCGGCGGCGGTATCGGGCTCGTCGCGGGGGCCGAATACGTTCCTGTCGAGCCTCACCACAGCTCATCTGGACTTCCCCCCGCTCGGTGGATACCCGGTGAGTGGTGTTGAAGCCTCTCATCCGCCCGCACCCCGATGCCATCGGGTGGCAGCGAAATCCCAGGAGGGGACCTGCGTGACTGGCCGCCTCGTTGTGCAGCGCCGAGCCGACCCCATCGAGCGGAGCACCCCAGCACACCACAGGCTGTTGCGGAGGCATGCCCGGCGCGGAGTCGGCGGAGTCGCCCGGTCGACGCAGACCTCGGAAGGATGTGGACGAGTATGGGAGGCGGCTACGAGAACCGGCTCAGGCTTGGGCGCCCAGGGGCTCGAGCCTCGGCTCGGCCTCAGGGCGCCCGCTGGCGTCAGGAGCGGCCGGGTGCTCGGTCGACACGGGTGCAGCGAAGGGGACAGCCGGTCCCCTGTTGGCCCGCTTCGCCCAGATCGGCGCGGTCACATCAGGCAGCTCCCGGCGAACGAGGCTGCGCATCCGGCAGGCCCTGCTCCCCGGGATGAAGCGCTTGGCCAGAGCCATGGCGACCCGAAGGTCGGACCTGGGCGAGATCGTCTCGAGGTACCAGCGGTCGATCGCCAGCTTCACGGGCAGCACCGTGCGGCGATAGGAGTCACCCGAGCGGTCGGCCTCGATCAGGTCGCGCTCCCACTCGCCGACGACCATCTGGGTGGGGCCGGCGATCCCCGGTGGAACGTGGAGCATGAAGCGCCAGTCCGGGTCCAGCTCGTCGACGTACTCGGGGGTCTCGGGCCGAGGGCCGAAGAGCATCATCTCGCCCCGCACCACGTTCCACAGCTGGGGGATCTCGTCGAGGTGGTAGGCACGCAGCCGCCTGCCGACCTTCGTCACCCGGTCGTCGTGGGCCGACGTGAGGGGTGCTCCCTTGGCCCGGCCGGCGGGGCCGTCGGCCCGCATCGTGCGCAGCTTCAACATGCGGAACGGTCGGAAGCCATGGCCCATCCGATCGACGCGAACGAACGCCGGCCCCCCGTCGTGGCGCCGCACCGCCAAGGCGAGCAGACAGATGACCGGGAGCAGCACGAAGAGTGCGAGCGCGGCAGCCACCCGGTCGAATACCAGGCGGAGGCGAAGCCATCCGCCGACAGTGTTCCCGCTCACCCGGTCAACTCCTGTTGCTTGCATGCCGGTCCCGGGGAGAGCACCTGCCCCCAAGAGGACCTGGCTCGATGGATTGAATCGAGGTCCGGTGGTCCGCCGATCCGGCAACTCCAGAGAACCCCGAGGCTACCAGGCCGGCTCGGACTCGGCTTCCTGGAGTGGATCGGTTCAGACGAGGGCCGGGATCCGGTTCAGGCGGAGGAGGTGACCCGCAGGGCGTCCACCAGGACCGCGCAGACCCTGTCGACGTCCTCGTCGGCGAGCCCTGAGTGCAGCGGCAGGGAGAGCGCCCTCGGGGCCAGCTGGTCCGCCACCGGAGTGCCCGCACGGGCCATCACGGCGTTGTCGGCGAACCAGCGCAGGTGGTGGAGCGGCTCGAAGTGCACGCTGGTTACGATCCCCTGGTCTCCGATGAACCTCCTGAGCGCGGCGCGGTCGGTGCCCTCGGGAAGGATCACCACCATGAGGTGGTCGGCGCTCCGTTCGTCGGGGGTCTCGGGTACCACTCGGAGGTCCTCGGTCCCGATGAGGTTGTCGCGGTACCGGTGCACCAGCTCCCTCCGCCGGGCCTGCATCTCGCCGAACCGGACGAGCTGGGATCGTGCCAGCGCAGCGAGCAGGTCGGGCATGTTGCCCTTGATCCCGGGCGCGATGACGTCGTAGCCGGCCTCGGCTCCGGGGTGGTAGCGGGCCCAGGCATCTCGGCTCATGCCGTGCAGGCGGTAGACGCGGGCGAACTCGGCGAGCTCCGGATCGTCGGTCGCCAGGGCGCCGCCCTCACCCGACGTCAGGTTCTTGGTGGCGTAGAAGGAGAAGCACGCGCCCGATGTCGTGGAGCCGTTCACCATCCCACGGTGGTCGCGGGCACCGAGGGCGTGGGCAGCGTCCTCGATGAGCGGGATCTGCTCCTGCTTGCACAGGTCGTGCACGGCGAGGGTCACCGGTACCCCGCCGAAGTGCACCGCCACGACGGCGTCGAGCCCGTCCTCCGCCGCATCGGCCAAGGCGTCTGCCGAGAGGTTGAGAGTGTCGGGGTGGACGTCGAGGAGGACGGGCTGGAGCCCTTCCCGCGCGGCGGCCAGTGCGCTCGCGGCGAACGTCCAGGTCGGAACTCCGACGCGAGCACCGGCGGGGAGCCCGAGCCACGCCACAGCGGTCTCGAGCGCAGCCGTGCACGAGGACATCGAGACCACATGGTCGAGCCCCGAGGAACGAAGCCAGCTCCTCCTCGAGTCGAAGGCACTCCTCCCCGGTCGTGATCCAACCGCTGCGCAGGACCCGCGCGACGGCCTCGACGTCGCCTTCGGTGACGTCGGGCATCGCGAAGTGGATCTGATCCTCGGAGCTCACGGGCCCTGCGCTCCTCGCTGGCGGGTTCGCAATCCAACCCCCGGTGGGAGGCTGTCCCGAATACATCGGCGGATGGAGACGATCTCTGAACGCTTGACCCCGATGAGGCCACGCGCTGCGCCAAGGATACCCGGCCCCTTGCCGTGAACCGCGTCGGACGGGGACGGGTGCCGCGCGATCACGAAGCTCGGGTTCCGCCGCACGCGATCGGCCAGCAAGCCGGCGACCGCCGAGCGCGCCTGTCACGGGCATCCGGCGAGGAGGCGGTCGCGTGCCGCAGCTCACCGCCCACCACGTCGGTTCCCGGCGCGGGATGGTCACCGATGGGTGCCCCCGGTGGTGTGTCCCCGGTGGCGGCGGGGGCAGGGAGTTGAACCTGCGACCTTCGGGTTATCAGCGGGGCGATCGGCCCGTGTCAGTGCATGTCACCCTGTACCAGCCCGCACAGTACGAGGGGCAGCAGAGGGTCGCGTGCGGGTCATGGCCTCGTTCACGCCACCGTTCGGTCGAGCAGGTGGCGGTTCTTGGCGACCGATCCGGGCAGAATCGCGAAGTGGATCTGGCCGTCGTCGTCGACCGCGACGACCCTCACAACGGCCTGGGCCTGGGAGTTGCCGGCGAGCAGCATCGCGCCGGGACGAACGCGCTCCGGCGCAGCAGCGTCGGCGAGGGTCGACCAGCCGAAGCCGTGGTCGTCTTGGTCGTTGAGGTCGGCGATGATGTCGAGGTCATCCATGGGGGTCACCTCCGATCGGTCAGCCCTCATGGTACGGGTTGAGCCAGCTGCGATGCTCGCAGGCTTCGAGGTCCTCCACGCCCCCGTCGAGATCGTCGAAGGCGACAGTGAAGTGCCTCGGGTTGCGTCCGGTCGGCTCGAGCCGGAAGCCCGCTGCAAGTAGGGCTCCCGCCCGGACAAGTGTCAGGACCTCGAAGCGCACCAGCGGTGCCTGCTGTGCCAGCTCGTCGACGGTGGCGTCACGAGCCGCGAACACCGAGATGCCGTACTCGCCGTAGATCGCGTGGTAGCGCTGGGCGTCGGCGCGCAGCACTTCGGAGTCGAGGATCCCGCCCCGGATGACCACGGTGTCGTCGTCATCGAGATGGTCGCCAGGTCGGATGTGTCGTTGCTTGGGCACCTACTGCGCTCCTGTCTGGCGGGTCTCATCGAGAGAGCACCCTCACCCTCGGGCCACGCCATCTTGCGGCCCGAGGGTGACAATCGATCAGGACGGCGTGCTGCCAGCCGTGAGGCGAGCCAGGTGCGCATCGAGCGCGGCGTTCGCCTGGTCAGCAGGGAGCTGCTCGAGCAGGACGCCGAACGACAGGCCGAGCACGAGAGCGAGGATGGTCCACGCATCCAACGTCGGGTCCACGTCGACGGCGACCTGGCCGGCATCCTGCGCGGCCTTCAGCAGCTTGACGAGCACGCCGACGAGGTTCCGCGCACTGCCGAAGGCCTCGGCTCGCCGCAGCTCAGCGCCATGGCACGCCGGCGTCGGTCGCGCCCGAAGGGGACAGCGAGTGCTCCCTCTCGTCGCCGACCTAGATGTCCGGGTGGTCAGCGAGGACGGCGAGCTGATTCGCCAGCTCACCATCGGCCCGACTCGGAACTACCAGCGGATCAGATGAGCCGTGTCTACGATGTCTCGCGACATCTGTCTCCGATGTCCCGCGACATCACAGGGTGCCCCCGGTGGGATTCGAACCCACGGTCTTCGGATTGGTAGGCAGGCCAGCCAGTGGTGCGCGGTGGTGCGGAACGGACGCGGACTCGCAGGTCAACGCCGGCTCCGGTGTCCGTTTCGCACCGTACGCAACCATCGGCGACCATCCGATCCGTCGCCGTGTATGGCACAGAGGTATGGCACAGATCCGACCCGTCGGACGGGTGTCGCGTAGGCCCACCCGGGTATTGTCCAGCCGAGGTGCGCGTCCTTCGACCACTACGGGTGGTCCCGAGATGATGGAAGCGCGAGAGGGCGCGGTCGACGCAGTGGGCCGATCCGCTCAGGAGACGGGACCGGTTGCCATCGGGACGGGCTGCCACAGGGTGAGGTCCGGGGGGATCATGGCGATCAACCCGGTGCGCTGGTCTTCAGATCCTCCCACTCCTGGCTCGTGAGCGGTCGCAGGCTCTCGATGACCCGGAGCAGATCGTCGAGTGAGAGCCCGCTGGACTCCACCCACATGAACGTGCCATCGGGTTCCAGCCAGTTGACGAGGTAGTAGCCATCGAGGCCCTCGGGCCACTCAGCCCCGGCGGGGAGGATTCCGCTGTCGAGCGTCTGGAGGATGGCCGTCGTTCCGCGGAGCGAGACGGACTGGTCGGAGGGCCAGAGCAGGCGCATGTTCTCGATCTGGCCGGGCCGCGCCTCGGTCATTGTCACCCTGAGGCCCGGTGGGCTTTCGAGGAAGAACGGCTGGAAGGGATCGATCGTCGTGCTCGGGCTCTGGCCCGAGTCGATCAGCGTGTAGCTGATCGCTCCGCCGGTGAGCGGCTCGGTTGTCGCCGGCGTCGCTCCTTGAGGGTCGGGGAGCTCGACCAGCAGCTCGAGCCCTCTGGCAGCCCTGCCGGGTCGATGGACGGAGCGGCACCTTCCCTCACGGTGAGGTGCTCGGCGGCGCCGATGAGCTGTTCGGTGCTGAGCCCGATCGCGCTCAACAGCACGATCCGGCCGTCCTCTTCCCAGGCCATGGCCGATCGGTCGTCGTGTGCGTTGAGAAAGGCGGGGTGCCCGGCGATCTCGATCTCCTCGACTGGAGGTCCTCCCATCTCGTCGGAGCCGGGGAGTCCCAGCGGCACGAAGCCAGCCTGCATCTGGAGGAGGTCTTCGGGATCGAGGCTCGTATAGGCCGATGGGAGCACCTGCACTCCCAGCACAGACCCGGTGACACGCCGGTCCCCGTAGGTCACGGCCTGCATCTCGATGTCGGCTGGCATCTCTTCTTGGATCGGTTCCTCTTCCTGGATCGGTTCCTCTTCTGGATCGTCGGTCGCAGTCTTCGAGCTCCCAGCCTTCGGGCAACCCGGTCGGGGCGTAGTGGGTGAACGCCGCTGCGGGTTCGCCGGTGCCCCCGGTGGCGACCTCGGTGAGGTCGTTCCCCCTGCGCGCCAGCACGAGAGCGACACCGACGGCCGTGATGGCGGCCACGACGGCGGCAGCGGCGAGCCAGCGCCGAGAGCCCACGCGCGATTCAGGGACGGGCCCGAGGGAGGACGAGGACAGGGCCAGGTCCTCGTCGGTGATCGGCGGGGCGATCGCGTCGATGTAGGCGGAGAGCTGGCGGTCGAGATCAGGCATCTCGGTCACCCCCAGTGCCCTGCGGAGCTTCGTGAGGCCCCGCCCGAGATATGACTGCACGGACGAGGTGGACACCCCGGCCAGCTCCGCGACCTCTCGCAGCGTCCAGCCGAACCCCTCGACCAGCACCACCGCCTCGCGTTCCCGCTCCGAAAGTGCGGAGAGCGCAGCGGGAGGCTCGGCTCCACCCACGCGGACTCGGATGGCGGCACCGGCGGGAACACGACGTCGCTGCGTCTTCGCGTCGCCGACTGGCCGACCCGGTACAGGTAGCCGACCGGGTTCGGCATCGTCCTGATCCGGTCCCAGTGCTCCCAGCCATAGGCCAGCGCGGCGGCAGCAGCGTCGCGACCTGTCTCGCCGCCGTAGGCGGCAACCAGGGATCGGCGAAGCCGTGGCTCGACCTCGGTGACGAACTCGGCGAAGCCCTCGGCCTCCAGGTCGGCCACTCCCACCTCCTCGGACCCATCACCCATACAGATTGCTCAGGCTCCATCTTGTACGGCAAGAGACAGGGACGAACGTACGCCCGGGCTGGAAGCGTCGGGTCACAGACATCCAACGGTGGGCCCGCCCCCGAGGTTGACCAGAGCTCTCATGGGCTGAAGCGGTGAGCACGGGAGATCCTCGGCGGCCGGGGAAGCGGCCGAGCTGGGTCATCCCGTCTTCCGGCGTTGAGGCCAGGGGCGTCGCCGACCATGTTCACGAAGCCTGTCATCGGGGGGGGGTTCGACGCGGGCCGTGGACAAGCAGCGGCGTTTGTGAGATGCTGCCACCCAGCTGGTCGCAGCTGATGCGATCGCCGAGCTGGAGAGGGCAGGTCAGATTGCTGCGGCAGGGGCCCGTACCTCCGGCCTGCTGACGGCCGGGGTGGGCGGGAGCCGTGCAGCGGCGTCGTACCGATGCCGGCGAGGACGGCAGCAGGGAGGCAGACGATGAGGGCGGGGAGGGCGAGCGGGCGTCGCCCGCAGCGGGCGCTCGCGAGCGCTGTGGTGTTGGGGCTGGTCGGGTCGCTTCTGCCGATTGCGGCAGACGGCCAGGTCTCGGGTGCTCAGACGGGGACCGATCGCGAGCCCGCCGTGGTCGGCGACCCGGTGGACAGCGACCTCGGTGCCGGCACCAGAGTCGCCTCCCAGCCCGGCAAGGGAGCTCGCGGTGAGCGAGGGGGACTTCTCGAACCCGCCGCCGCCCAGCGCCGAGGAGCTGGAACGGTCGAGCGCCGAAGGCCTGCAGGCGGGGGCCGAAGGCTTCGACCCCGAGGCGTCGGTGCGCGTAGATGAGCTGACGAGCCCGGTCCGCGAGGTGTTCGAGAACCCGGACGGTTCCAGGACTGCGGTGATGGATGCTGCTCCGGTCCGGTTCCGCGACGCGGCCGGCACGTGGCGCGACTACGACCTCGACGCTGTGGTCCGTGACGGGCGCTTCGAAGCGGAGCACTCCGATCTCGGCGTCGCGGTCCCCACCGACCCGGCGAGAGGCCTCGTCGTGGTGGAGACCGAGGCGGGTGCGCTGCGGTTCGGCCTGCCTTCGGTGATGCCCGCACCCTCGCGACCGTCACGGAGCGGCCCCGTGCTCACCCACGCGGGCCCGAGCGGCCTCCGCTCCGAGGTGGTGCTCACCGCCGAGGGCTTCGAGCAGAAGCTGGTGATGCCGGGGCCCATGGCGGGTGCGCCGTCCTACCGCCTGGTGCTCGAGATGCCCGAGGGCGCAGCTGTGCGCCAGGTGCCCGGCGGGGTCGAGGTCGTGGGGGCCGGCGGCGAGGGGCTCGGGCGCTTCGTCGGCGGTGCTGCGTGGGACTCAGCCGGCAGCGACACCGAGGTCGTCGTCCGGCTCGTCGGGCGCTCGGGCACCGAAGCGACCGTCGAGGTCTCAGTGGACCCCGCGTGGCTGGGCTCTGGCGACCGGGTCTTCCCGGTCACGGTCGACCCGACCTGGACAGGTACGACAGAGGACTCGGGTGCCCTCGACACGTTCGTCCGTGAGACCTGGTCGACGCCGCAGTCGAGCACCGGGTGGGTGGTCGCCGGCCGCGCCGACGACGGCGACCGTCGTCGGGCTCTGCTGCGCTTCGAGCTTCCCTCGGAGCTCCCCTACGACAACGTCACCGTCTCGGAGTCGCATCTGAGGCTGTACGGGAACAACACCGGCGACTGCGTCGCCGATCGCTACTGGATCCACGGCCTGTCGTCGGGGTTCAACGCGAACACGATCTGGTCGAACATGCCCGGCACCGACAGCTACGGGCTGGTCTCCGAGACCCTGATGGCCAAGGGCATCAGCGGTTGCGCCGCCGCCCTCGTGGACATGGACACCACCACGCTGGCCCAGCGTTCGTTCGACGGCACCCAGGCGAACCACGGCCTGCAGGTCCGGGCGAAGTACGAGACCTCCGCCGACCACTGGCAGCAGTGGGCCTCGGCGGAGGCAGCGGCGGCTGCACCCAAGCTGTACGTGACCTACAACCGGGCCCCCGACGTACCCGAGCTGTCGTCTCCTGCCGCCGACGCCACGGTGCTCACCACCACACCTTTGCTCACCGCTCAACCGGTCACCGACGCCGACGGGGATCCGGTCTCGTACTGGTTCCGGGCCTGGACAGAGGACTCCCTCGAGGCACAGGGCCAGGTCTTCGACTCCGGATGGCTCACGTCGGGATCGGCATGCGCGGGGGCGCCGCAGGTGTGCACATGGACGCCACCTGCGGGCGCGCTCGCCGACGGGGTGAGCTACTCGTGGGCGGTGTGGGCGACCGACGGGGTGACCTCGCCGCTTCCACCGGCCAGCCACCGTAGGTTCAGCATCGACACGCACCGTTCTGCCGGGCCGGACCAGGTCGGCCCCGTATCGGTGGACCTCACCTCCGGGCGCGCTTCGCTCTCGGTGGCCGGCCCCAGCTTCCCCACCGTCGGGGGAGGCATCGGCATCTCCATGTCCTATGAGTCCAAGGCCCCACCGACCCGGGGCCTCACCGGCTACTACTACAACGACACCAACGCCAACCTGGTCTTCGACGACGAGCTGGTGGTGTCGCGACCCGACTCACAGCTCAACTTCGACTGGAACGACGACATCCCCTACCCCGGCGTCGACTCCGACGGGTTCCTCGTGAGATGGGCCGGCACCGTCACCGCTCCGACGAGCGGCCAGTACTGGTTCGGCGCGTCCCACAACGCCGGGGTGCGGGTCGACGTCGACGAGGGGCCCTACGAGCTGGACAAGTGGAACTCGTGGAGCGCAAGCGTCGAGTACGGGTCGTCGATATCGCTCACCGCCGGCGTGGCGGTGCCGATCACCGTCGAGATGTGGGAAGGCTCGGGCAACTCGGACCTTTCCCTGTACGTCAAGGGCGCCGTCGCCGAACAGCAGGTGCCGGCGAGCTGGCTCACCCCCGAATCCCAGCCCGACACCGTGCTTCCGGCGGGCTGGGAGCTCTCGCTGCCGGCGACCGGGGGGTTCACCTACAACCGGGCGACGGTCACCGACGACGCGGTGACCTTCCACGGCGAGTGGGGGCTGACCACCGAGTTCGCCCGCACCGAGAACGACGGCTGGCAGCCCACCGACCCGGGCGACACCTCGACGCTCGCCCTCGACGACGCCGGAGGCCTCACCCTCCAGGGAGCGGACGGCTACACCTACGTTTTCAACCCCGACGGGACCCTGGCCTCGGTCACCTCCGCCGTCGACACCCACGACCCCGCGGCGCTCGCCTACACCTGGGAGACGATCGCCGTCGGCGACCACACCTATCCGCGGCTCACCACCATCACCGACCCGGTCTCGGGCCGATCGGTCGGCCTGGAGTACAACGACGGCACCGACTGCCAGACCACCCCGGCGACCCCGGCCGGGATGCTGTGTCGGATCGACTACGACGACTACTGGGGCTCCACCGCCACGGTGCTCTCATACGACGCCAACGGCAACTTCGCGCGCCTCACCAACCCCGGCGGGGAGGTCACCGACTTCTGGTACGTCGACGGGCTGCTCACGGAGGTCCGTGACCCGCTCGGCGCCGACGCGGTCGCGGCCGGGGTGCGGGGCTCGGGATCAGACGCCGAGGCGACCCGCACGAAGATCGTCTACGACTCCAACCCCGACCCGGCCAGTCGCCGGGTCAGACGCGGTCCGCCAGCCTGCCCCGACCGAGGGCGCGGCCCGCCCCGAGCACACCTACACCTACAACGCCGGATCGACCGACGTCTCGGTGGTGGGGCTCACCCAGCCCAACGGCTACTGGCGACGGGTCAGCTTCGACGACGAGGCCCGGCTGCTCACCGAGACAGACGCCGGGGGCCGCACCACGACCTACACCTGGGACGACTCGGGCGAGCGGATCGTCGCGGTCGACGACCCCGCCGGGCTTCGCTCCACGACCGTCCTCGACGACCGCCAGCTGCCTGTCGACAGCTACGGCCCCGCGCCTGCGGCGTGGTTCAACGCCGACGGGACCCCCCAGAGCGCCTACGCGTCCCAGGTGCCCCGCCAACAGACCGGATTCGACGAGGGGCTCGCGAGCCTGGCCGCGACGTGGTGGGACAACACGGCCCTGGCCGGTGCCGAGACGTCCCGCGACACCGGGGTGGGCCACGCCTCCGGCGACATCGACCGCGACTGGGGCGCCGGTGCGCCCCCGGGGATCACAGACGGGGACTTCTCGGGGCGGCTCAGCGGTGAGATCATCTTCCCGGACGCCGGAACCTACGAGCTGAAGCTGTACCGGGAGGCAAAGGTGCGCCTGTACCTCGGACTGGGACCAGAGGATCGACCACTGGTCCCCCTGGGCCGAGCTCCCCGGCAACACCTATTCGACCACGTTCGTGGCCACAGGCGCGGGCCAGCGGGTGCCGATCATGGTCGAGTACGCCGACACCTCCGGTGATGCGGCCCTGCAGCTGCTGTGGAAGCCCCCGGGTGCGGGCAGCTTCACGGTCGTGCCCGGTGCCCAGCTCGACCCCGCCTACCGGCTGTTCACCTCCCGCACCGACGCCGACGGCAACGTGAGCTCCCCGGGCTACGAGAGCCACCACGAGCCGCTGCCGACCTCCGAGACCGCCGACCCCGGCGGGCTCGCGCTACCACCTCGACCGACTACGAGGCCCCGGGTGCGGGACACCGGAGGCCGACGTCGCGGACGCTGCCGGCGGGCAACGAGTGGACATACGCCTACTACGGCGACACCGAGACCGCCGACAACCCCTGCACCCAGGACACACGACCCCGCCTACCAGGCCCGGCGCGATGAAGACCCGCACCGGACCGAGCCCCGCGTCGGGCTCGGCGGTCACCACCGAGACCGTCTACGACGCGGCGGGGCGTCCTGTGGCCACCCGCGTCGGCTCCGAGCCCTGGAGCTGTCTCAGCTACGACAGCCGCGGCCGGCCGACCCAGCGCACGGTCCCGGCCTTCGGCGGCGAGCCCGCCCGCACCATCACCTGGAGCTACTCGGTGGGGGACAACCCCCTCGTCAGCGCGGTCACCGACGCCACCGGCACCATCACCACCACCGTCGACCTGCTCAACAGACCGACGCAGGTCGTCGACGTGTGGGCCAAGACCACGACGTTCGGCTACGACCAGCCCGGGCGGCTGACCACACGCAGCGGCCCGGAGGGCACCCAGGCCTGGACCTACGACGCCGCCGGCGCACCCACCGCCCAGAGCCTCGACGGCGCGGTCGTCGCGACCGTGGCCTACGACACCGCCGGGCGCCCCAGCGCCTACACCTACCCGTCGGGAAGCGGCAACGGTGGAAACGGCACCTACACCGACACCCTCGTCTACGACGATCTGGGCCGGCCCTCCGGGCTCACCTGGCGCCAGGCCGGAGGGGCGCTGCTCAGCTCCGACCACCACACCTACACCCTGGCGGGCAGGCTTCAGGACCAGACCATCGACGGCACCGACGCCAACGGATCGGGCGACAACTTCGCCTACGACGCCGCCGGGCGCCTGACGGGCGCCCATGTGCCCGGCCACACCATCACCTACGGCTTCGCGGCGACCGGGGGCTGCGGCGCCAACGCGGCTGCGGGCGCCAACACGAACCGCACCTCGCAGGTGGACAACGCCACCTCCACCACCTACTGCTACGACGACGCCGACCGGCTCACCAGCTACACCGTGGCGGGCCAGTCCGCCACGACGCTGGCCTACGACGCGCACGGCAACACCACCGCCCTCGGGTCCGAGACCTACACCTACGACGCCGATGACCGCCACGCCACGACGACCGCAGGCGCCAGCACGGTCCGCTATGTCCGCGACGCCAACGACGGGGTCGTCGAGCAGCGCCGAGAACGGGGTCGTCACCGGCCGCTACAGCTTCGGGGCCGTGCTCGACACGTCCGGGACGGTCATCGAGCGCACCATCGCGCTGCCCGGAGGGGTGATCCTCACCAGGCGCACCGGAGGCGACGTGTGGAGCTACCCGAACCTGCGCGGCGAGATCGTCGCGACCGCGGACTCCTCAGGAGCCAAGGTCGGCCCCACCCGTCACTACAGCCCCTACGGCGAGAGCTACCAGGCCCTGGTCGACAACGCCCCCGACGACTACGACGTCGCCTGGACCGGCCGGCGCTTCACCGAGCACGCCGGCCTCACCGACACGATCGAGATGGGCGCCCGGCTGTACTCACCCCAGCTCGGACGCTTCCTCGAGGTCGACCCCGTCGAGGGCGGGTCGGCCAACGACTACGAGTACACGGCTGGGGATCCAGTCAACCGGATGGACCTCGACGGTAGGATGACCGGGCCGTCCGGATACTCGAACCAGCGGTGTTCGTGGTGGAACCGCAACTACTGCGAGACGGTCAAGGCGATCAGCAGATGGGCCATAGACACTTCGCGCAGGATGTTCGGCTCAGCGGATAATGGCTATGCCAACGCCACGCGTCACTTCCTGTGGTCATCGATGCTCACCTACGTCTTTGGCAAGACGCAGGCCATCATCATTCTCGGCTTACATGAGTTGGGAGGGCCGGGCTCGTCCTGTCACCAGCGAGATCGGGTCGCTGACCGGCACAACAACTACGTTGGAATCATCTTCGGCCAGTGGATCGATAGGCGTGGCGGCCGTGTCTACTACGAGCACTTCACGGGTGCGCTCGCAAAGCTCCTCAAGTACGGCTACTTGGACATCGGCGGTGGGACATCACGATGCTGATGCGCATCCTCGGCTCCACGGCACGGGCGTTGCGATTCGGCCTGGTGATCATCGGAGTGCTCGGAGGGGCGGTGGTGATCCTTTTCGTCCTGTCGACCAGGCAAGGGAGTGACGTAGATGTCACCGACAGGCTCCGGGACGACGTCTCCGAGGTGTCTCTCCCAGGTGCTCGTACGTCGGGCCCGGTAGTTGTCAGTCCAGGAGCATGTGCCGACGATGGATCGCCCTATCTTCCCCCATTTGCCGAGCAGGTGTACGTCGATGTTCCACCGGCTGAGTTGGCTGGTGTCGACGCCCAGCTTCGCGACCTGGGATGGGAACGCCAAGCCGGCGACGCTGGTGGGCGAACCGAATACCGGGGCGACGACCACCGAACATTCGTCGTTAGCGTCAGTGAAGGCGACGGTGGCGTGGTCGTGGTCTTCCGAGCCGAGGGGGATGTCTTGGGTCCGGGGATCTGCGGGTAGTGGAGTCTCCACTTCTACTACTTGCCTCGAGTGGCTTGGTTTGGGGCTCTCGCGATTGGGGTGGGGAGAGCGGGTTCGGATGCGGGGTGGGGATGGCCGATCGGGCCAGGTGACCCCGCCGGCGTGGAGCAGGACGCGGAGTCGGTAGTGCTCGAAGGTCCGGAACCCGTGTCCGCACCGTTTCACCTTCTTCACGCACAGGTTCAGGCCCTCGGTCGGGTCCGTTGGACGAGCGCCGGTGGTGTGGTGGGCGAGGATCTCGCGTCACCACGACCGGAGCGTCCTGCCCAACGAGACGATCTCGTCGACGTCGTCTGCGAGGCACCCGGTGATCGCCTTGTCCAACAGCACCCGGGCGTCGTTCCAGGTGTCGGCGAGGTAGACGTCGCGGACCGATTCCTGTCGGTTAACCGGCCCTCGTAGGGCGCGCGGGCCGAGCAGCACCCGTTGGTGTCCTCGGTCGTCGAGGCGTTCAGCGCCGGTCGAACATGAGCTTTCGGATCTTGAACAAGGGATCGTGCTTGCGGCCCCGGTGGCCGAGGGTCTCGTTCTGGACCCGTCGGCGGACCTTGTCGGCACAGCGGTCGGCGACTCGCACCACGTGGAACGGGTCCGCGACCCGGCGGGCGTGATCGAGGTGGGGAAACAGGCCCGCGCGGAACGACTCGGCCAGATCGGTCGCCACCACCCGGATGCCCGCCAGCCACCAGGATCGGCACCAGCGCTCGATCGGCGCAGGTCACCGGCGCTGTTGCCCTCGACCATGTCGATGAGCACCGACCGGAGTACGCCGACACCTCCGGTGATGCGGCCCTGCAGCTGCTGTGGAAGCCCCCGGGTGCGGGCAGCTTCACGGTCGTGCCCGGTGCCCAGCTCGACCCCGCCTACCGGCTGTTCACCTCCCGCACCGACGCCGACGGCAACGTGAGCTCCCCGGGCTACGAGAGCCACCACGAGCCGCTGCCGACCTCCGAGACCGCCGACCCCGGCGGGCTCGCGGCTCACCACCCTGAGCGCGACTACGAGGCCCCGGGTGCGACACCGGAGGCCGACGTCGCGGACGCCGCCCGGCGGGCAACGAGCTGGACATACGCCTACTACGGCGACGCCGAGACGCCGACAACCCCGCACCCAGGACAAGACCCGCCTACCAACGGCGGCGCGATAAAGCCCGCACCGGCACGCTTCCCCCGTCGGGCTGGCGGTCACCACCGAGACCGTCTACGACGCGGCGGGGCGTCCTGTGGCCACCCGCGTCGGCTCCGAGCCCTGGAGCTGTCTCAGCTACGACAGCCGCGGCCGGCCGACCCAGCGCACGGTCCCGGCCTTCGGCGGCGAGCCCGCCCGCACCATCACCTGGAGCTACTCGGTGGGGGACAACCCCCTCGTCAGCGCGGTCACCGACGCCACCGGCACCATCACCACCACCGTCGACCTGCTCAACAGACCGACGCAGGTCGTCGACGTGTGGGCCAAGACCACGACGTTCGGCTACGACCAGCCCGGGCGGCTGACCACACGCAGCGGCCCGGAGGGCACCCAGGCCTGGACCTACGACGCCGCCGGCGCACCCACCGCCCAGAGCCTCGACGGCGCGGTCGTCGCCGACCGTGGCCTACGACACCGCCGGGCGCCCCAGCGCCTACACCTACCCGTCGGGAAGCGGCAACGGTGGAAACGGCACCTACACCGACACCCTCGTCTACGACGACCTGGGCCGGCCCTCCGGGCTCACCTGGCGCCAGGCCGGAGGGGCGCTGCTCAGCTCCGACCACCACACCTACACCCTGGCGGGCAGGCTTCAGGACCAGACCATCGACGGCACCGACGCCAACGGATCGGGCGACAACTTCGCCTACGACGCCGCCGGGCGCCTGACGGGCGCCCATGTGCCCGGCCACACCATCACCTACGGCTTCGCGGCGACCGGGGGCTGCGGCGCCAACGCGGGCTGCGGGCGCCAACACGAACCGCACCTCGCAGGTGGACAACGCCACCTCCACCACCTACTGCTACGACGACGCCGACCGGCTCACCAGCTACATCGAGGCCGGCTGTCCGCCACGACGCTGGCCTACGACGCGCACGGCAACACCACCGCCCTCGGGTCCGAGACCTACACCTACGACGCCGATGACCGCCACGCCACGACGACCGCAGGCGCCAGCACGGTCCGCTATGTCCGCGACGCCAACGGACCGGGGTCGTCGAGCGCGCCTGCCGAGAACGGGGTCGTCACCGGCGGCTACAGCTTCGGGGCCGTGCTCGACACGTCCGGGACGGTCATCGAGCGCACCATCGTGCTGCCCGGAGGGGTGATCCTCACCAGGCGCACCGGAGGCGACGTGTGGAGCTACCCGAACCTGCGCGGCGAGATCGTCGTGACCGTGGACTCCTCAGGAGCCAGGTCGGCCCCACCCGTCACTACAGCCCCTACGGCGAGAGCTACCAGGCCCTGGTCGACAACGCCCCCGACGACTACGACGTCGCCTGGACCGGCCGGCGCTTCACCGAGCACGCCCCCGGCCTCACCGACACGATCGAGATGGGCGCCCGGCTGTACTCACCCCAGCTCGGACGCTTCCTCGAGGTCGACCCCGTCGAGGGCGGGTCGGCCAACGACTACGAGTACGCGGCCGGGGATCCCGTGAATAATGCTGACCTGACCGGCATGTGCAGCGGTTTCGTCCGTTGCCTCAACCAGCTACGCAATGGGTTTTTCCAGGTCCTAGCCAACAGGAACGTCAAGGTCGGCTGGTGCTGTATGCAGGCCACGTTTGGCTTCTCCTACGCGGCTTCACAAGGTCTCTGGATGATGTTCGATGCACTTGACAAACTGCCAGATGCATACAACTTGTTGGTCACAGTGGCGGCTGGGGCTCTCTGTCTAGCGGTTTCGGGATGGTGGGCATTACTATGCGCCGGTGCTGTCGCGGTATACGGCAGGGTTTTGAGGGGCTCCTGACATGAGTGTGGGTCCCTTGGCGGCGTTGCCCCTGGTCGGCCCGGCTTTCTCGGCGCTGGCGTGACGCGCACGGGCTGGGACCTATGTTCGGCGGTTCCTACACTGCTGAACGAGGAGCCCTCTGCCCGTGCGCGTCACCACTGCATTCAAGCGCCTTTTGGACCTGCCTGGCGTCAACGTCACCGATGTCGAGCATCGGCGCAACCGCGGTGGTGGTCACCGTCGCGCTACGTCGCCGGCGACTGCAGTGCCCGGAGTGCGAGCTACTCGAGCCGGGCCCGCTATGACCAGCGGCCCGTGGAGTCGCGGTGGCGCCACCTCGACCTGGGAGTGTGGCGTCTCGAGATCCGAGCCCGGCTGCGCCGGCTTCGGTGCCCGACCCACGGGGTGCGCACCGAGGCGGTGCCCTTCGCCAGCCGGCGGGATCGACCTTCACCGGCGACTTCGAGAGCCTCGTCGCGTGGTTGGCGCTGCGGATGGACAAGACCGCGATCGCCGACCTGGTGCGGATCAACTGGCGCACCGTGGGGCGCATCATCGAACGTGTCGTCACCGACGAGCTCGACCCGGGTCGTCTCGATGGCCTGTTCGAGATCGGTGTCGATGAGATCTCCTGGCGCAAGCACCACAACTACCTGACCCTGGTCGCGGATCATCGCAGCGGCAAGGTCGTCTGGGGTGCCGAAGGCCGAGGACTCACAGACCCTCGACGGGTTCTTCGACGAGCTCGGCGAGGACACGATCAGCCCAGCTCACCGCGGTGTCGATGGACATGGGACCCGCGTTCGCCAAGTCGGTGCGCGCCGACGGTCACGCACCGCAAGCGACGATCTGTTTGGACCCCTTCCATGTCGTGGCGTTGGGCACCAAAGCCCTCGACGAGGTGCGCCGGCCATTGTGGCAACAGATGCGCCACCTGCCCGATCCTGACGACCGCGAAGAAGTTCAAGGGTGCCCGCTGGGCGCTGCTCAAGAACCCCGACACGCTCACCGACACCCAAGCCGCGACCCTCGCCGCGATCCGCCGAAACGGCGGGGCTGCTGTGGCGCGCCTACCAGCTCAAGGAAGCACTTCGGGCGGTCTTCGCTGGTGACCTCACCGAAGCCGAAGCCGACGAGCTGCTGCGACCGGTGGTGCTCCTGGGCACAACGATCCCGCCTGGCGCCGTTCGTCAAGTTGGCCCGCACCATCCGCACTCACCGCGACGGCATCCTCGCCACCATCCGACTCGGCCTCGCGAACGGCCGACTCGAAGGCCTCAACAACCGCGTGCGGCTCATCGTGCGCCGAGCCTTCGGGTTCCACTCAGCCGACGCCGCCCTCGCCCTCGTCATGCTCTCCTGCGGCCCCATCCAACTCCACCTACCCCACGAACGACCGGCTCACTCACCCACATCGATGACAAGAGAGCCCACGTTGAGAGGTCAAGCCGCCGCTGATCGCGCGGAGTGCGGGAGCACTCCAGGGATGGAGCTCGGACCGGCAGCCATCAGGCAGAGGCCGATCGATGAGGACCGAGCGTGATCGGGCAGGACCCGATGACGCCCCGGTCGAAGTCGTGGCAAGTCATGCAAGAGGAAGAGCTGGACTCGTCCGGCAGCATGCGCCGCGGCCGATCACGAGATCGCACCGGTCGCGATCGCACCGAGTCGTGCCGACGACCTTGCGACGCTCTTGTCGTACCCCCGACCGGGTTCGAACCGGCGTTACCAGCTTGAAAGTGCGGGGCAGGCAGCAAGCACAGGCACTTGGTGCGATCTCGACGGTTCCCGAATCGCCCAGATCAGCGAACATCGGGCGGGCAGCTATGGAAGAACTATGGAAGTCCTGAGGTCGCGGCCCGGCGCCGAAGGGGAGCCCGGCCTTGGGCGAGGTGCTGCTCCACCCGCCCACGGCGGGGAAGGCGGGCGAAGTGCCCCGGCCGAAGCCGTGTACCTCGCTGCATCCCTGATGTACCTCTCCAGGTCCCACCCAGGCCTCGGCGTGCTGCCACAGGTCGCGACGCCCGACCCCGCCCGCCGCGCAGAGGTCCTCGCGCCCTCCGGCGATGAGGTACACGGCAGGTACACGCGCCCCGCGCCAGTGTGTGACCCCCTTCTTCCCGTTCTGGTGGTCGCGGTCGTGTACCTGTCTCGGATCGTGTGCATCGCGCGTGTGACTTCGGAGTCGGTCGTCAGGTGGAGACGTCGATCCTGGTGGTGTTGGGGGGAGCGTCCTTCTCCGTCGTGGTGTGGGCGGCCGCGGCGGCCGACTGGGAGGTGTCGACCTCGCCCATCAACTCGGCCAGGTGTGAATGGCATCCCACTGACATCTGGCACGATGCCGGTGATCGGGGGGGGGTCCGGCGCAGTCGGTGGACAAGCATCCAGGTTCGTGACATGCTGCCGCCCAGCTGATCGCAGCTGATGCGGTCGTTGAGGTGGGGGGGAACCGATGGCGAGGAGTCGTTGGCTGCGGCCTGCGTGGCTGCGCGGGCTTGTAGCGGCGGTGGTCCTGGGTCTGGTGGGAAGCGTTCTCGTGGCGGTGCCCCTCAGGCCACCACAGGCAGCAGCCCAGGGGGTGACGTTGCCTCCGGTCGGGATTCCACCTCTCGGCGGGAGCTGGAAGTTCCCGAGTGTGCTGTATCCCGCGCCGGGTGGCGAGGGCCAGGCAGCGGCCGTCTCCGATGGCTCACTGGTCGTAAACGACGCGGGCCGGATCCTGCAGGTCGAGGATCTCGATCCCGCGAACCCGCAGAGCTCGTCGGAGACGACGGTGCTCAAGGACGCCGCCAACCGAGGGAGGCTGCTCTCGGTCGACGGCGAGGACGACTTCTACGTCCTCGAGTCCTCGAGGTCCCCGGAGTCGGTGTCCGCTACCAGATCGTGCGCTACGACCTGGGCGAGTTCACCGGGGACCCAGGGTCGTTCCAAGGTGAGGTCGCGGTCACCAACATCGACAAGTCCGTGTCAGCCTCCGCGGCGTTCGCTCGCGTCGGTGACTACCTCTACTACCAGCACGGTCACACGCCGGACGACGAGCCGAGCAACCTGTGGCGGGTCCCGATCGGTGTCGAGGGCGTGGACGCGGATGACCCCGACGCCGTCGAAGAGCGCGGGTGGCGGGCCGGTTGCGCCTCCGACGGGCCAACGCTGGGTCGAGTGGCTGGTTCCGTCGTCGGACAGCTCGTTCGTCGCGGTGTGGCAGCCGGACGGGTCTGGGTTCGACAAGGGCTGGTACCTGTTCGAGGGCGACTCCTGGACCAGGTTCTACGGACCCACCACGGTCAATCTGTCCACCGCGGCCTCCTACGATGCCTCCGACGGCCTGCTGTACCACGCGGGCCGCGGCGGACAGGAGGAGGCCAGGAGCCTGTTCGTCACAGATGCCCGCAGCGGCGCCACCGCCGGTGGCTTCGACAGGAGCCGCTTCGGTGGCGAGGACCTGTTGAGCGTGGCAGCAGACGAGGAGGCCGAACGCGTCTACGTCCGGGGGGCCGCATTCGGGTACCCGAGCGCGATCTTCGAGATCGACATCGGGCGCTACCTCCGCTGGATGCGGATGATGCTCACCATGGCGGAGTGGATGGAGCTGGTGGCCGACCCCGTCAGCCCGGTCACCGGCTCGTTCACCGAGGTCGCCGAGGACATCTCGTCGCCGGCGGGGGCGTGGGGCCTGGAGTGGGGACGGGTCTACAACTCCGTCGACCCGACCGTCGGGATGCTGGGTCCGGGCTGGGTGACGCCGGCCGAGACCACCCTCGTGGCCGGAGGCTCCGACGGCCAGGGCGGGCCCGGGTGGCTCGAGTGGCGCCAGGCAGACGGGCGACTCAGCTACTTCACCCGAGACGGAAGCGACTGGGAGCCCCCTCCGGCCTTCGACCTGGACGTGACGGCCCTGGCCGGAGGCGGCGGCTGGGAGGTGGCCTCTCCGGGCCGTGAGGCGTGGCGCTACGACTCCGAGGGCCGTCTGGTCCAGCGAAGCAACCTCGCCACCGGTGAGACGGTCTCGTTGACCTGGGCCGGGGGATCCTTGGACCGGATCTCCTCGTCGACGGGTTGGAGACTCGAGGTGACCGCGGGCGTCGACCAGGGGGGCGAGTCGACGGTGGCAGTCGAGCTCCTGGCGCCAGGTGCTACCGGTGGCTCGGGAAGAGCGGTGATCTACGGCTTCTCGGGCGGGCGTGTGCATTCGGTGTCGGCTAGCAAGGGGGCCGACGTCCAAGACGACGTCTCGGTGTACGGCTACGACGTCGCGGGACACTTGGAGCGGGTGTGGCGCGGCTCCGAGCTCGTGGTGGAGAACACCTACGACGACTGGGGCAGGGTCCTGTCCCAGGAGACGCCCGGAGCGGCCGCAGTCACCGCCGGGCCGACGTCGAGCGGTGAGGTGCTGTCGTTCTCCTACACGCTGGACACCGACCTGGCCGGGCACCCCGCACCGGGGTTCGGCCGCACCGCGGCGACCTGGAACGGCGCCACACCGGGTGATGCGAGCGACGACGACACGGTCGTCTACGAGTTCGATGCCTTCGGCCACGTCACCGACATCCAGGACCCATCGGGGCGGTTCGTGGACCGGGTCTGGGGATCGAGCACGTCTTCGGGTGGTCAGCCGAGCGCCGACTTCGGCCGCCTCACCGGCTTCACCGATCGCCGCCAGGCTCACTGGGCCCAGGCCTTCGACTCCGAGGGCCGCCTCGTGCGACGCAGCGCCCCGGATCCCGACGGGTCGGGTCCTGCGCCGGCAGGTACCGAGTACTTCGCATACGTGGGCCAAGGTGACGACCGGCCCTGGATCACCGTCGACGCGGCGGGCACCACCACGACCTACGACTACGCAGCGCACGCGAGCGGCGACGACCCCGACGACCGGGTCCCGTCGAGGGTGATGGTCTGCGGGCGCCGAGAGAACCCCTCGAACGGCCTCACCACAGCGGATGCCTGCGAGCACGGAGTCGCGGGGACCGAGACCACAGCGATCACCTCTTCGGTTGGGCTGGTGAACCAGCTCACCGACCCCGACGGGGTGGTGAGCACGTACCACTACGGCTCCGAGGGCGGCTACACGGGATGCTGGGGCCGCCAGCTGTGCTCGGAGACCTCTGCGGGGGTGACCACGACCCTCACCTACGACCCGGCCACGGGCCAGGTCGGCTCCGCCACCACCGAAGGGGCGGGCACCACGACCTACCTCTACGACGCGCAGGGCCGCCCCGTCGAGGTCCGCGACCCCCTGTACGACCCTTCGGGCGGCCATCACGCCCGCAGCTTCGGCTACGACGCCGCGGGGCGGCTCCTGTGGGTCTCGGACGAGTCCAACCCCGACGCCGACGGGCCCACCGGCCCCGACGGTCACCTCCCCTCGGTCTCCTACACCTACCGCCCCGACGGCCAGGTGGCGACCGAGACCACCCTTGTGGACGCGGGCACCGCAGCCACCACCACCGCCGCCCACGCCTACGACTCCGCGGGGCGCCTGGTCTCGACGACGGTCGCGGCCGGAAGCGCCGATGCGGCCACCACCACCTACGACCACGGGCCTCTCGGGCGCCTGGAGAAGATCACGGACCCCACCGGGGTCGTGACCCAGCTCTGCTACGACGCCGACGGCAACCAGATCCGCCAGGTGCTGGGGGCGACATCCAGCCCGTGCGGGCCCACGCCGCCCGCGGGCACCCAGGTCAGCGCCACCGCCTACGACCTGTTGGGCAGGGTGTCGTGCGAGGCCGGCGCCGATGTCGCCGCCACCGCGACCTACGCCGCCTCGGGGGAGCTCGACTGCACATCTGCGGGCATCACCCGCTACTCCTATGACCCCGCGGGGAGGGTGACGAGGGTGACCCGCTACGCCGACACCGCCGCCGAGTCGGTGACCGAGAGCTCCTATGACCCGACGGGGCGCCTCAGCGAGGTGCGCGTCCCGCCCCCGGGGCTCGACTGCTACCACTGGGAGACCCAGTCGACGTGCGGGGCGAACCCCGAGGTGATCGCGCCCGTGGTGGCGGAGTCGCGCACCTACACGCCCGCAGGGAACCTCGAGACCGTGACCCGTCCCGTCCCGCACCGCGACGAGGCGCTGCGGGCCGACTTCGGCGACGAGCCCGACATCGGGGTGCTCGAGACCGTGACCACCCGCTACTCGTATGACTCCGCGGGGCGTCTGGAATCAGTGGCGGACCCCTACGCGTACCTGGACTGGGCCGCCGACGGCGACTTCGACACCCACCAGCCCACCACCTACAGCTACGACGCAGCCGGACGCCTCGACCTCGAGGTGACACCGGCAGGGATCCGGACCCACCGCAGCTACGACGGGCGGGCCGGGTGCGCTTCGAGGTCACAGCTGACCCCTCGGGTGAGGCCACCTGGGTGGCACGAGAGCACCGCTACGGCCCCACGGGCGAGCTGGTCTCGGTCACAGAGCCCTATCCGGTCACCGACCCCACCGCCCCGAGCGCTGCGCCGGGCACCACCCCGCAGGTCAGCTTCGCCTACGACGCGGCTGGGCGCATGCGTCTCTGTCACCGACGCGCTCACCAACACCGTCACCTACGCCTACGACGCCAGGGGCAACCGCATCTCGCGCAGCTCCAACGGTGCAGGCGGAGCGGTGACCGAGACCTGGTCATACGACCCCGCCGACCGCCTGGTGGGAACCGCCCGACAGCGCGCGGACGCCGCCGCGACGATGCAGACCTCAGTCGTGTACGACTTCGCCTACGACACCCAGACCGACCCCTGCGGGCTCGGCGCTGCGCCCGAGCCGCTCGGGCGGGTGATAGCGCGCATCGACGACGAGGACCGACAGGTCTGTGTCGCCTACGACGCCGCAGGACGAATCGGCGCCGAGACCTACTCAGGGGGAGCGGGAACAGCCTTCGACGTGGCCTACGCCTACGACGAAGCCGGCAACCCGACGACCGTCACCGACACCCGCCAGCCCGGCACCTGGACCCGCAGCTTCGACCTCGCGGGCGGGGTGCTCGCAGCCACCATGCCCGACGGCACCACCCGCACCTACGGGCGGGACTCCTGGGGCAACCTCACCTCGCTCGCCGAGACCAGAGACGGCGTGCGTCCGACCAACTGGCTCTACTACGACCTCGCCGGACGCCTCCAGTACACGGGGGTGGCGACGGGGACCGGGGACTGGCTCAGCCTCCAGATCGGCCGCTATGAGCGCGACCCCGACGGGCGCCCCACCGCCGAGACCCTCATCGAGCTGTACTGGAACGAGGGGGTGAGCATCGACTGGGACGACGGGACCCTCACCCACACCACAGGCACGGTGCCCCCCGACGACCCCGACTGGTTCCGCTACAACTACTCGGGCCGCTACTGGGACTACGACGCGGCCGGGGAGGTCTCCGACTACATCGAGGTCCTCCCGGAGCCGACCGGCTCCGACCCCAACTCCTACACGCTCGACATCGGCTACCTGGATCGGGATCCAGCGGGCCGGATCACCGGCGACCTGGAGTGGGTGCTCGACTACGACTTCGACCCCTACGAGATGACGATCGTCGACTACGGCTACACCACCTACGGCTACGACCACGCGGGCCAGCTGGTCTCAGCAGACGACGGCGAGACCGAGCGCGCCTGGGACTACGACGCCCGGGGCAACCGGATCTCAGAGGCCGTCACCGACGCCGGGGGCACCGACACCACCACCTACGGATACGACGCATGGGGACGGCTCGCATCCGCCACAGCACCAGGGGCCACGACGGCCTACGCCTACGACGACTCGGGCCGCAGGGTCTCCGAGACCGCAGGCTCCCAGGTCGTCTCCTACGGCTACGATCCCGCGGGGATGCTCGCGACGCGGACCGTCGAAGAGGCCTCGGTGAGGACCGAGGAGACCACCCGCACCTACCTCGCGGGGCTGGGGCTGACCGACGTCGACGAGGTCACCGACCCCGACGGGAGCCCGCAGACCACCACCGCCCACCTCGCCCTCGACGACCAGGTCACGGGCATGTCATCGGTCATCTCCTACGACGCTGGTGACGGCTGGCGCAACCTGATGTACGGCGACGGAAGGGCGCTGGGGGACTGGGAGGGCCTCAACGGCTACTCCTACGACCACCTGGGCTCGCGCCGCGCCTACCACGAAGGCGAGACCACCTCCACGGCCGCCTCCTACGACGCCTGGGGCCTGGCCGACGAGCCCGCACCCGCTGGATCGGACCTGGTCAGCTTCGGCTACCGGGGCGAGGTCACGACAGACGGCCTGGTGCACCTACGCAACCGCGTCTACGACCCCACCACCGGAACATTTCTGTCGCCAGATCCACTTATGACGGACCCGTATGGCTCGGAGCGTGGAGCACCGACCGAGGCCAACGCCTACCACTACGTGTCGAATGATCCGCTCAACTTCGTCGACCCGCTCGGACTCTGCCGAACCACCGACGTCTACTTCGACCCGTACCAGGACGGTGCCGTGGTCGAGGGGCCTGAAGGCGGGCTCGATTGGGACGAGTGCGAGGGCAACGGATCAGTCACCTGCATCAGTCAGCCCCTCATCGAGACCCTCGGCCACCTCGCTGGCACCGTCAAGTGCGGCCCCTCAGCGGACAACTACGACATCTTCGGCTGGGTTCCCGACTGCTTCACGTGGCAGGACGACTGCGACTCCTGGGCCAAGCAGCTCGGAGAGGCCGCTGAGTGGCTCTGGTTCGAGTGCTCGGCCATGGACGAAGGCTGTGATGTGCAGCACGGCGTCCTCGCCGTCAGTTTCTGTCCGCTCGTTTGCATCACGGTCGGATGGCAGGACGGTGAGTGGTTCGTTGCCACGGGCTCGATAGGCCTGTCCACGCCCTCCCTCAACATCGGCGCGGCGAACCTTCCCCTCTGCGAGCGCGAGGACAACTCGGTCGGGGGCGGCGCGGGGTACCTCGTTGGCTTCTACGAGAGCGTCGGTTCCGACGGATCCGATATCAATCCTGATGACACCGAAGTCGGCGTCAGCCTCGGGCAGGTTGGATGGGCCGGCTCGTTCGGCGCCGACCATGTGTGGACGACCTGCTGAGACGCGCCATGGACCTCGCCTGTCTCCCGTTCCTCCTCGCGGGCGTCGCCTTCGGGCTCCTGCTCATCCTTCGGACCCGCATATTCACGGCGCTGTCCCGAACGGGGGCATCAGTGTTCGACCGCGAGACCGAAGCGGGCCATTTCACCTACCTCATCTCCTTCACGTTCGTTCCCGCGGTCGGCCTCTTGATGTCCGTCGCTGGATTCCTGAGCTGCTGACATGACGGCCGTGCTCGATCGCTGCGCGCCGGCCGATCGAATCTACGACCCCACCACCGGCACGTTCCTCTCCCCCGACCCAATGGATGGAGTCGACGGGACCCCAACCGTCGCCAACGCGTATCACTACGCAGATAATGATCCGTTGAACAAGACGGACCCGCTGGGGCTGAGGCCGAACGACGACGACGACTTCGGCCCCTGCCCGGAGGAGTTCGGCGACTTCGATGATGTCGGTGGAGCGTGTGCGATCGGACCGAGCTACGCGGATGATGATCCCGAGTTCGCCTACCTGGGGAACCAGCCGCTGGCGTTGAGCTGTAGCAACAGCCAGATCCCAGCGCCGGCTTTCGACATCGCCGACCTTCAGGACGGGGACGTCAACGTCGATTGCACTGTGATCTTCAACCGGACCGCGACCCGAAGCCTCGACTTCGTGATGGGGATCGAGCACTCGAGAACTCGTGTGATCGAAAGCCTCTGCGGCGAACGGACGATCGTGATCGACGTGAACGGCAACGAGGTCAGCATTGACATCGATCCGAATCTCGTGCAGGGCCAGATCAACGAGCACCTGAGCGCGCTTGAGGATCTCGGTGTCAACATTGATTGCGTGCCATTCCTGAACGAGGCGAATGGCTCACTTTCGGGAAACCTCGAAGAGGCCGTCAGCCGCAATGCATGTCTGGGCTTCCGAGTTCGCGCCGAGGGGCCGGACTTCGATTGGGGAGGCGTCGACGCATCCGAGGGCTGGGAGCCCATCGTCGTGCAGAACGCGTGGGCCGGGAGCTGGATCGTTCGCTTCAGACGCGACTGGGTAGTCGTTGACGCTGGCTGCCATGGGTAGAGATGCTGGCTTTTCTCGGATATTCGCTGCTCTAGGGATCGGTGCGGCGGTATCCGTCGTCGCGGTGCTCATCTTCAATCTCTGGCTTGGGCAGACTGACCGACGGCCCGAAGCTGAGACCTCGCCGACGACGGTCGCGCCGGGACCACCGGTCGAGGCGGTGCCGCTTGGGGTTCAGCTCACCGCCGACGGCGAGATTCACCTGTATGTTCCCGGCTGCGCGTCAACCCGGGTTACGTCCGTCGGCTGGGTGTACTTTCCGAACCTCAACACCTTGTGGTCTATCGATCGCGACGAGGACGGTCCGGCGATCTACGAGTTCACCGTAGGTGTCGCGCCCCTGGGTTCTCGACCTCGATCGACCTGGACCGGCCGGTCAATGAAGCTCCGGGTGACGTGGCGATGTCGTTCATGGCGGAACGGTCGACCGATGCGGGTGAATCGCTTCCGCCTGCGTTCGCGAGTGTCCAGCTGGACGAGCTCATCGTTGGCTCTATCTACTATCAGCGTGGCGAGGATCCCGGCACGGCAGCCTCGGTTGACGAGTTCCAGGCTGCAGTGGGCTGCTGATACCGACGTCGGCTCGCCGCCCGACGTCCGCATCGCTCAGCTGGCGTCGGCTTGGAGGTTGCGGAGCCGGGTCTTGGTGACGAGGGCGTCGATGAAGCGGGTGACGAGTTCGAGGTCGTCGTCGGCGAGTTCGGCGACGGTGGCGAGGCGCGCCGAAGGGCGTCTTGGGGTGCGGAACGGCCGACGGGGGGCGTCGTCGACGAGGAGGTAGTCGCAGGACACGTTGAGAGCCTGGGCGAGCTTCACGTCGACGCATCCGACAGCGGATCGGTGACGACCGGCTGAGAGTCTCAGCTGGCGTTGGTCCAGCGGCGGGCTTCGTGTTTGAGGAGCAGCGCCTCGATGACGTCTTTCACACGTGGCTTGTTCGTGGGGGTCGAGGTGTCGGGTGGCTTCGAAGGCGAGGGCGAGGTCTTCGTCGGGGCCTCGTTCGGTGTCGCCGAAGACGAGGTCGTCGATGGCTGACGTTGAGGGCGATGGCGAGGTTGCGGAGCACTTCGAGGTTGGGTGGGCGGTGCCGGCTTCGTAGCGGCGGATCTGGGTGACGTGGATCCCGACGCGGTCGGCGAGGGCCTGTTGGGTGAGGGCCCGCTCGTTTGCGGGCGGCGGTGAGTCGTTCGGCGAAGTCCATGGTGGCGATGAGTTCGGTGAGGTCGGTTGGTGGTGGGGTGACCATACGGAGCGCCTCCTCGGCTCTCGGACTCGACATAGCTCACTCTGTCTATTAGAACGAGCCTAATATCTCCTTGACGGATCTGGGCAGAACACCCGGATCGGGAGGTTTGGCTCATGGCACGACCGACACCACAACAGCTCGACCGACTCGCCCGAGAGATCGCCGTGCAGCGCCTCGCCGAGTCGGCCGGGATCGAGTTGGAGCACACCTCAACCGGGCTGATCGGCACCTGCTGGTGGTGCTCGACGACACGGGCGCTACGCGTCGATGTCGACGCCAACCGGTGGGCGTGCTCGTCGTGCGAGCGCGGCGGTGGGCCGGTCGAGTGGGTGATGGCCACCGAGGGGGTGTCGCTGTCGTTGGCGGTCGAGATGCTGCGCGAGGGCCTCCCGCTACTCGGCGCGCGTGGGGGCGCTGCGCCGAAGCGGGCGAGCACGACGAAGTTGCCGCCGCTGGATGCGGGGTTGCCTGATGAGTTGTTGTTGGGCGAGGTGGTCGCCTTCTACCACCGCACCCTCCTGGAGGCACCGGAGGCGGCGGCGTTCTTGGAGCGCCGGGGCCTGGCGGACTCGGCGATGGTGGAGACGTTCCGGGTCGGGTTCTCGAACCGGTCCCTGGCCTACCGGATCCCGAACCGCCAACGCGCCGCGGGCCAGGCGCTGCGCCGCGCAGCTCACCTCGATGGGGGTGATGGCCCCGTCGGGCCACGAAGCGTTCCGCGGGTCCCTCGTCGTCCCGGTCACCGACACCGACCAACGCGTCGTGCAGCTCTATGGCCGCAAGATCGGCCGACCGTCGCGGGGCGCGTCGCCCCACACGTGGCTGGCCGGCGGCCGCCCGCTGTTCAACGCGGCGACGCTGGTCGCCAACGACGAGGTGGTGCTGGTCGGCTCGGTGCTCGACGCGCTGTCGGTGTGGTGCGCGGGCTTCCACCACGTGGTCGCCGTCGCCGGGGTCGAGGGGTTCGACCCCTCCCATCTCGAGCTACTGCGCGGCCACGGCGTCGGACGCGTGTTGATCGGGTTCCGCCGCGACGAGGTCGGCGAGACGGCGGCCACCGCGACGGCGCGGGTGTTGTTGGGTGCGGGGATCGAGTGCTTCCGGGTCGAGTTCCCGATGGGCATGGACGCCAACGACTTCGCCCTGTCCTCGGCGAACCCGACCGACGCGTTCGGCCAGGCGATCCGCTCGGCGTCGTGGATGGGCAAGGGCCCCGCGCCGTCGCGTCGCCGGCAACCGCCGCCGCAGGCGGCGGGCGCCAGCCCGAAGGCCGACATCGACGAAGAGCCCGACGACCCTGCCGCCGACGTTCTTGCAGCGGATCGCACCGAGGCTGCCGTTGAGCCGGCTGTCACCGAGCTGGCTGTCCCCGACCCAGCCGCCGGGCCGCTGTTGGCGTCGCCGGTCCCGCCGGCCCCGACCGACGTCGAGGGGCGCTGGGATGGGGAGGCGTTGCGGCTGGTGTTCGGGGAGCGGCACTGGCGGGTCCGCAACCTCGAGAAGAACACGAGCTTCGACGTGCTGCGCGTGAACGTGTGCGTGTCGGTGCCGGCGTCGCCGCGGGGCCCTGGCTTCCACGTGGACGTGTTCGACTTGTTCTCGGCGAGGGCCCGCGCGGCGTTCGTGCGCGACGCCGCGGCGGAGATCCACGTCGAGGCCAAGGTGTTGAAGGACGACCTGGCCAAGGTGTTCGGCGCGGCGGAAGCCTTCGTCGAAGACGCCATCCGCCGAGCCCAAGAACCCGAAAACACCACCGTCACCCTCGACCCCGACGAACGAGCCCGAGCGATGGAGCTGCTCACCGACCGCCACCTGGTGGAGCGCATCGTCGCCGACTTCGCCCAGGCGGGGATGGTCGGCGAGTCGACCAACTGCCTGGTCGGCTACCTGGCTGCGATCTCCCGCAAGCTCGACCCGACCCTTCGCGGTGATCGTCCAGTCGACGTCGGCGGCCGGCAAGTCGGCGCTGATGGAGGCGGTGTTGGACTTCGTGCCCGATGAGGAGCGGATCAAGTACTCGGCGATGACGGGCCAGTCGCTCTACTACCTGGGCGAGTACGGACCTGGCCCACAAGGTGCTGGCCATCGCGGAGGAAGAAGGCGCCGAGCGGGCCTCCTACGCGCTGAAGCTGTTGCAGTCCGAGGGCGAGTTGTCGATCGCGTCGACCGGGCAAGGACACCTCCACTGGTCGGTCTCACGACCCACGAGTACCGGGTGACGGGGCCCGCCGCGATCTTCTTGACGACGACGGCGATCGACGTCGACGAGGAGCTGTTGAACCGCTGCGTCGTGTTCACCGTCGACGAGGACCGCGACCAGACCCGGGCCATCCACGACCGCCAGCGCCGGGCCCGCACCCTGGAGGGGATCATCGCCGGCAACGAACGCGCCGCGGTGTTGAAGCAGCACCAGGACGCCCAGCGGCTCCTGGAGCCGGTCGACGGTGGTGAACCCGTTCGCCGACCGGCTCGGCTTCGCCGACGGCGCCACCCGGACCCGACGCGATCACGTCAAGTATCTGACGTTGATCGACGCCATCGCGCTGTTGCACCAGCACCAGCGCACCCGCCGCACCGCCACCACCGCGGACGGCCGCGACGGTCACCTACATCGAGGCGACCCTGGCCGACATCGCGCTGGCCAACCGCCTCGCCCACGAGGCCCTCGGCCGCAGCCTCGACGAGCTGCCGCCGCAGACCCGCCGGCTGCTGGACGCCCTCGACGCCATGGTCACCGGGATCGCGGCGGACCAGGAGATCGACCGGGACCGGGTGCGGTTCACCCGCCGCGACGCCCGCGAGCGGCTGGGGTGGGGCGACACCCAGCTGAAGATCCACCTGGCTCGCCTCGTCGACCTGGAGTTGGTGTGGGTGCACCGCGCCGAGCGGGCCGGGGCGTTCCTCTACGAGCTGGCCTGGGACGCCGCCGCCGCGGATCGACGCCGGTTCCTGCCCGGCCTCGTCGACGTCGGAGCCCTCCGCAACACCACCAACGCCGCCTCCGACCCGGCGGTCGATAGCGACACGGCTGCGGCTACGACACCGGATCGGTCGGGGTCTGAGGCCTCCCGGTCGGGGTCCGAGGGATCGCGGTCGGCCCCTGGTCGGGGCCCGGTCGGGGCCCGGTCGGGGGGCGGTCAGGGCACCAACGGGGGGTCGAAGCCGCAGGCCAACGACCACAAACCCGCCCCAGCGCCGGGCAACGGCTCGAAGCGCGCGGTTCGGGCGGGCCGCGGGAACGGCGCGCGTAGTCGTGGCGTCGTCGACACAACCTCGGCCCCGGCCGGGCGACGCGGAACGGGGCGCAGCGGTGAGCGCCCGGGCGCCTCGTCGAGGGAACTACCACCGCCCCGACGCGGAGGCGATCATCCCCGCCCTGGCCGCCACGAGAGGCACCCAGCGCAAGCCGCGGGTCCCGATCGGCGACCCCGACGACCCCCGCTCGTTGGAGTGCCACATCGCCGAGTTCTTGGAGTGGTCGACGGTGCGGGGGTTCTCCCCTCACACGATCGGGTCGCGGGAAGTCGCGTGCCGGCGGCTGCACGAGTGGCTGATCGAACGAGGTGTCACCCGCACCGCCGAGGTCACCAAGCCGATGCTGGATCGCTACCAGCGGTTCTTGTTCCACTACCGCAAGGCCAACGGCCAGCCCCTCACGTTCCTCACCCAGAAGAACCGCCTCGATGCCGCTGCAGCCAGTTCTTCTCCTGGGCCACCAAGACCAACCGGATCCTCTACAACCCCGCGGCCGACATCGAGATGCCGAGGGTCGAGCACCGCCTCCCCAAGCACGTCCTGTCGATCCCCGAGGTCGAGGCGGTGATGTGCCAACCCGACCTCGACACCCCGCTCGGGGTGCGGGACCGGGCCATCTTGGAGCTGTTCTACGCGACGGGGATGCGCCGCGGGGAGCTCGCCCGGCTGCGGATCTACGACGTCGACATCGACCGGCGGGCGGTGCGCATCAACCAGGCCAAGGGCAAGAAGGACCGCATCGTCCCGGTCACCGAACGGGCCCTCGCCTGGCTGCTGCGCCTACTTCGGCGACGTCCGACCGCGCCTCGCGGTCGAGCCCGACGAGGGCCTCGTGTTCCTCGCCGTCGACGGCGAAGCGATGGCCCTCAACCACCTCACCGTGCTCACGAGCCGCTACGTCGAGGCCGCCGAGCTGGAGGGCAAGATCGGGGTCGTGTCACCTGTTCCGCCACACCATGGCCACCCTGTTGTTGGAGGGCGGCGCCGACATCCGCCACATCCAAGCCATCTTGGGCCACGCCGATCTGGCCTCCACCGAGATCTACACGAGGGTGTCGGTCCAGACGCTTCTGGCGGTCGTCGACGCCTGCCACCCCGGCGCCGCCAACGCCACCACACGCGACCCCGGCTTCGACCGGACCCCCACCCCCGACGAGGTCGCGGAGCTGCGCGCCGCGCTCGACACCGACCCCGACGAAGACGACGACCGCCCCGCCGGGCACTGACCTCCCGGGCCTGTCCCGGCCCGAAAATCTCCACCCGGGAACCCGAACGGGAACCCCAGCGGGAACTCGAACGGGAACCGGTCGTGGCACGTTCAGGGGTTCGCCCGACCCCACCAGCGGGGTGCGCGCGCTGTCCGCGTGGCCGTGTCGCAGAACACGGCCCCGGGCCTTCCCGCCGGTCCCGCCACCACGCTGACCGACTCACCGCGCGCAGCCCTAACCCCTCGCACACGCGCCATCACGAGCACCGAACCGACCCCGCACCAGCCGACACGAAGCCCACCGGCACCGCCCGCCGACCATCCACCACCTCGTGACCTGATCGCGCGATCCTGACCCCGTTACTGCTCGAACACGATTGCAAGGTCCCGTTCGGGACCCTGCACCCGAGATCGCCCCGCCGCGGCGGGGCGCCTGGCGTTCCCGTCCCGGGGACGACCGGGTCCGGCCAATCGAGACACGGAGGAGGTGAACGGCTGATGGCGTGGATGCGGATGATGGGCGCGGACTCGGTCGACTACCACCGCGAGACCGTGTTCGACCGCGGCGATGACCACCCCGGCGCGGCGTTGGCCTACTACGCGGAGCGCGGCGAGTCGCCGCTGTCGTGGGGCGGCGCCGGCGCAGCCCGCCTCGGCCTCGAAGGTCACGTGCGCCCGGAGCACTACGAGGACCTCTTCGGGCCCGGCGGCGCGCAGGACCCGATCACCGGCGAACGGCTGGCGGCGACGAAACGGCCGGGGATGGAGCTGGTGGTGTCGGCCCACAAGTCCGTCGCCGAGCTCGGGGTGATGGGCCAGGTCGAGGACATGCACCGGATCATGGACGCCGAGCGCGACGGCACCTTGGCCTACCTCGACGCGATCACCCAGGCGATGGGCGGCCGGCGCGGCGTGGCCGCGGTGGCCACCGCCGACATCGGGCCTGGTCTACGCGCACACCCGCCACGCCACCTCCCGGGCCGGGGACCCGTGCCCGCATGACCACGTCCTGATCGTGAACGCCATCGAGATGCTCGACGAGCAAGCGGCGGCTGGAAGGCCCCGGACACGACGATGTGGCGCGAGCACCTCCACGCCGCCACCGCCTACGGGCGGCTCTGCTCGGCACGGGTGGCGGTCGAACTGGGCTACGGGATCGTCCCCGACGACGGCCCGTCGGGACGGCTCGGGCATTGGGCGGTCGCCGGGGTCCCCGAGGCGGCGATGCAGCCTGCACTCGAAGCGGTCCGAGGACGATCGACGACGAGATGGTCCGACGTCGGGTTCGACTCCTACCGGGCCAGGGGCCACGCGGCCCGCAACTCCCGCAAGACCAAGCGCCACCAGCCCGTCGATGACCTGATGGCCCAGTGGCGCGCCGAGCTGGCCGGCATCGGCATCACGATCGACGACATGGCCGCCACCGTCGACGACGAGCCGCCACCGCCGCATCGCCGGCGAGCTGACCCCCGAGCGGATCCAGCACCTCGTCGGCGAGCTGTTCGGCCCCGACGGCCGCCTGGCCGAACGCAAGGTGTTCTCCCGCCGTGACGTGGTCGTCGCCACCGCCCCGCACCTGTTCGGCCTCGACCCGGACGCCTCGAGCATGGTCGTCGATCGGGTCCTCGCCGACCCCGCCGCCATCCCGCTGATCGGCGTGCCCGGCGCGAAGGAGCGGGCCTACGCGCCGGCGTGTGTGATCGCGGCCGAGCACGCCATCGCCGCGGTCGTCGAAACCGGCCGAGCCCGCGCCGACGCCCCCGCGGTCACGTCGGCCGACGCGAACCAGGCGATGATCGACACGCCAACGCGCCAAGGGCGGGATCCTGCTCACCGACGGCCAACAAGCAGCGGTCGCCGGGATCGCCACCTCCGGTCGCGGCGTCGACCTGGTCCTGGGCGTCGCGGGCGCCGGGAAGACCACCGCGCTGGACGCGGTGCGGGTCGCGTTCGAAGACGCCGGCTACACCGTGGTCGGCACCGCCACCTCCGGCCAGGCCGCCCGCACCCTCGGCACCGACGCCGGCATCGACGTCGTCGACGTTGGCGTCGCTGCTGTGGCGCCTCGACCACCAACCAGACCCGCCTCAACGCCAACACCGTGGTGATCCTCGATGAGGCCGGGATGACTGACGACCCCGACCTGTTGCGGCTCCTCACCGCGGCCGACGACGCCGGGGCCAAGGTCGTCATGGTCGGCGACGACCGCCAGCTCGGCGCGGTCGGCCCCGGCGGATCGCTCGGCGCGCTCGATCGACCGGCACGAGCCTGGCGTGTGGGTCCTCGACCAGAACGTCCGCCAGCGCGACCCGGTCGAGCGGGCCGCGCTCGACGAGCTGCGCGCCGGCGACCTCGAGGTCGCCGTCGGACTGGATGGCCGCCCACGGTCGCATCGCCACCGGCGCCGACCGCACCGAGACGATCGGCGCGGTGGTCGACGGCGTGGCTCGCCGACGTCGAAGCGGGCAAGGACACGGTGATGCTCGCCTGGCGGCGCACCAACGTCGACGCCCTCAACCGCCTCGCCCGCACCGCTGTGCGACCGAACGGGGCCGGCTGTCGGGCCCCGAGATCGAAGCGCCCGGCGGCCGCCGCTACCGGGCCGGTGACCGCATCGTCACCCTCGCCCCCGGCGCCGACGGCCAGGTCGTCACCTCCGAACGCGGCACCGTCACCGCGGTGACCATCGGCGACGGGTCGATGCAGGTGCGGATGGACGACGGCCGCATCCAACACTTCGACCGCCGACGCCGACCGGCAAGGACCGGATGAGCCACGGCTACGCCATCACCGTGCACCGCTCCCAAGGCGCCACGGTCGACACCGCCCATCGTCTCGAGGACGGCGGCGGCCGAGAGCTCGCCTACGTCTCCATGTCGCCGAGCCCGGCAACGCTCGACCGTCTACGTGGTCGCCGACGACGTCGACCAAGCCGCCGACGATCTGCAACGGGACTGGGCCCAACAACGCCGGCAACGATGGGCCATCGACTCGGGCACACCCTCCACCGACCCCGCAGCGGTCGAGGCCGATCGCGGGTGTCGCCCCGACGATGCGCAACGCACTGCTGCCACGCTCGACTCCAGGCCGAACGAGACGCCATCGCTTCCCTCGCACCACCCGACGTCGCTCGGCGAGCTGGCCGAAGTTCGGGCGGCGGCCACCGAACACCGACAAGCGCTCGCCAACATCCCCCACGGCACCGGGGTGTGGGACGGAACCGAACTCGGCGACCTGGCGTCGACGATCAACGCCACGACCAGACGGCGACAAGAAGCGATCTGGCGGTCCAACTCGTCGTCGACGACCCGACCCCAGCTCCGAGAAGCGAAGCGGACCATCAAGGCCGCCGACGTCGAACTCGAAGGGCTCACCGATCGGTTCGAGGCCCTCGCTGAACCTCACCGCCAAGACTCGGTGGTGTTCTTTCTTCTTTGGAAGATCAACAACTTGAACTAGAGAACCGGAAGCGCGACAGGGCAGCGTGGTTGACCGCGCACCCCGACACCGCTCGACGCCTCCACCGCCTCGACACCGACCTCGCCCACGTCGAACGCGTCCTGCATGCCGAGCGCGACGTCCTCGACGGGATCGAACCCACGCCTACGGCCCTCGACCGCACCCAAGAACGACTCGACCGTCTCCAGTCTCCGCGCACACCAACGATCGACGGACCCGACCTCGGCATCGGGCTCTGAAGCCAGTCCCGACGACAACCCCGACGAAGCCGGGGGCGTCAGCTGACAACCGTGGTCGCTACCCGACCTGGAGCGCACGAACCGCCCGCACCCTTCACCCATCGGCGATGGTCTCCGGCGCTCTGGAGGCCACACAGCGGCCGCTTTCGGGCGGACTACGGTCGGAAGGGTGACGCCTCGGGATCGGATGGGACGCGACCAAGCTGACTGGCGACAGATCATCGTGGCTGCGCTCATCGAGCACGCCGGCGACGACCAGACCACCCTCGCCGAAGCAGGGAGCCTCCTCACCGACGCGGTCGCCGACACCTGGGGCGGGCTGCTCGTCGACGAAGCCGACCACGACACGTTCGCCGTCGTCGTGATCGAGAAGCTCGCCCACGAAGCGGCCGACATCGGCGAGGTCTTCTACTACCTCGACGGTGACCGCGACTTCACCGACGCCATGCGCATCGTGTGGGGACCGTTGCGGCGCGAGTGGCGCGTCGGCGGCTTCGCCGAACAAGGCCCCCGCACTATCGACGTCCTGCTGCGCATCGTCGACGACCACCTCGCCGCCCACGCCATCGCTGGTCGGCCGTGACGAGGAACGCACGGTGAACCTCACCGCGCTCGATCAGCGAGTCCTCATCGCGATGGCCACCGAACACACCAGCCTCGACGCCGACGACTGCGCCCGACATCTCGGCATCACCCTCGGCCAGGCCGGAGCCGCGCTCCACGCGCTCGACCGTGAGGGCCTCGTCACCGAGGTGACAGAGCGCCGAGCTGACGGGACCGTCGACCACTGGGGCACGTTCAACATCACACCCAAAGGGACCCGGCTCGGTCGCCGACTCGCCGGTGAGCCCTGAGGATCGTTCTGCCAGCATCGGAACCACCCCGCCTGCGAGAATGGTCGGGCATGGCCATCACGGTGATCGACGAGCGGGAGTCGCTGACGCACCGGCGCTGCGCGCCGGCTTGTCGTCGTGGTGGTGGTCGCGATCGCGTCGGCGGTTTGCGCGCGCGCCGGCCGGAACCCGCGTTCGCGCGTTTGGAGTGCGCTGGCCACGGCCGTCGGGATCACACGGTTGTCGTTCCGCAGGTCAGGTCGGGCGCCGGAGTGTTCGCAGCCCGATGTCGTGTTGGGGGAGTGATTACCCCCGACCCGTTGGATGGAGTCGACGGGACACCGACGGTCGCCAACCCCTACCACTACGCAGACAACGACCCCCTCAACAAGACCGACCCCCTAGGGCTACGACCCACCGAAGGGGAGTTCCTCAACGGTTCGTGTGTGGAGGTTGCCGGCGACTGCATGCCAGACGGTCTCGACGGCGACGACGAGATGACGTTCATCTTCGGACAGGTGGAGTCGGCGCGGAACGTCGCCATCTATCTCCCCGCAGCGGGCGCCGGGCCTGGGAACTACACGGGCGAGGCGTCTCAGCTCTACGCGAAGGCAAGCCAGATAGGCAGCGTCGCCGTGCTGGCGTGGCTGGGGTACTCGCCGCCATCCGGAATAGGCACCGTGATTCACAACCCCAACAGCGGAGTGGCTCCTCAGCTGGCTGACATCGTCCACTTTCTGAAGAGCCGGGGAAAGACGGTCTCGGTCATCGGCCACAGCTGGTCCGGGCAAGTGCTGCAGGGGGCGCTGTTCGAGGGGACATTCCGCTCGGTTGACGCCGGTCAGTCATCAGCTGTGCCGGACAACGCGATTTTCGTCGGTGCACACGGGAACTACGGCATCGGGAACGACATCCTCGCTGAGCATGCCCCTAGCCACCTCCGAATCTGGTGGGCCTGCAACAGCTGGGATCTCATCTGCGCTGGTGAGGACGACCCGCCTGATGGGATGACTGAGTTCGGTTCGGCATGCGAAGGCTGTGACTGGAAGCGCCACTCCTACTTCAACACAGGCTCCCTCGCGCTCTGCAACATGGCTCACATCGTCGTGGGGCGGTACGTACAGGTCGACGGACCGGCTTGCCGAGAACCGGGGTAGGCCGTGGCGGCTCGCCCCGGATTGCGGAAGCGCCCGCTGAGGTTGTTGGGTGTCGGGCTGCTGGTAGCCATCGTGGTCGCTTTCGCGGCCGTGACAGCCGGTGTGTTCAACACAGAGCCGATCGAGACCCCCGCCTCAGAGGCCGGGACGCTCGTTCGCGAGTCGGTTGCGGCGGGCGTAGGAGAATCCGCCGAGCGACCGCAGCAGAGATCCGAGCTCGTAGATTGCCCCATCCCTGGCACCAGCCAGAGCGGCGTGCGATGGGAGATCGAGGAGAGCGCGGAGTTCTCACCCGCTGTAGCCGACGGCCTGGTCGGGCGCGTGAAGGAGCTATGGCAGGACGAGGCTGCAGGTTCGTGGCCATCGGTACGGAACATCTCGACTGAGGCGGTGCCGGAGATGGCCGAGTTGTCAGGCGACTCCGGCGAGTTCCACTTGGTCGCTCGCATCGAGGGCTCAAGACTTGTGGTCTTCGCTTCGTCCCCGTGCAGTTCTGAGCCTCTGATGGCTGTCAGTGACCGGGCTGAGCCACCTCCGGCGTTGCCCGATGCAAGTACGACCCTGCCGCCCACAGATTCATTGAGCACCGATGAGACCAGTTCTACGTCTACGACGACGCCGTAGGTTCTGCGGGCACCATGTTGCGGGCTTGTTGTCGCGCGCCGACAACGACCCCTTGAACAAGGTCGACCCGTTGGGTTTGAGTCCGACTGATACGACGTTCTCGGTCTGCTTACCGGGCATGTTCTGTTCGGGGTCGATCACGCTCGGCGGCGGGGGGCCGGTGTGCTCCGTGGATCTTCCGGGTGGCACGTCGATCGATCTGCCGTCGATCGGAATTGCGAATGAGTGGGCCGCTGGGCAGTCAGGCCTGAGCGAGGGTCCGTGTTCGGCGTACCGGTTCTTGTCCGGGCTGAATCCGCTCGATGACGTCCCGCTGCCGCCCGACGTCCGGCAGGCCAGCCGGAAGGTCATGGACTTCATCGAGTTCTTCGAGATCGGGAGCTGGGCGTCGGTCACGTCGCTGGTCGACATCGAGACCGGTCCCTACCTGGACCTCGATCCCGAAAGCCGGGCGTGCACGATCGGCATCGGCGAGCTCGCTCCCTCGGCGAGTCGAGGGAGCTGCGCGCCTGAGGACTACGCCCTGTTCAACGACATCGCTGGCGGCGACGGCCAGCTGTCCTATGACGAGGCGAGGAGACGCTTCACGACGGTCGTCGACGTGAAGGGGGCTCAACCGGTTCGCGATGCGATCTCGTGGCCGCTGACGCAGTGCCAGTTCGATGCGCTGGTCTCCTACAGCTACCAGATCGGGTCTCCGGGCACGAACCAGGGCACGAAGATCAACAACGGTGATCTCACTGGAGGTTTGGCCGAGTTCACCAACGGCACCTCCCACCGCCCGCGTCGTGTGCAGGAGCAGGAGATGTGGACCAGCTGCAATTACGACCCCGATGGATAGGAGTAGGCGGATGACCGCGCGCGCGCCGGGGATCCCGAACGATCCTGTCATTGGCCGCCGGCTTCGCCTTGATGATTCTGTTGGCATGCTCGAACCCGACGGACGGCGACGAGCTGGCGGCGAGCGACGACGCGACCTCCTCGGCATCGACGTCGATCGTCGAGTCGACGACCTCGCTTGTCGCTGCGGACAACTACTGCGTTCGAAGCGACTTCAGTGGCGACAATCTCGAGCAGTGCTTGACGGAGCTCGAGGTCGATCCGGAAACGGCTTGCTACGAGGATGCGGTCACGCTCGAGGTGGACGCGTGCTTTGCGGACTTCCTTGCAAACGTCGAAGGAGACCTCGACGCGCGTTGGGCCGAGGTTGAGGCGGCACGCCCTGATGGCCTTCCGCCCGACGAGCCCTGGAGGAGACCATCCAGCAGCTGACCGTGGCAGCCGCTGCCTACCGCGACCAGATGTGCGACGCGGTGTGGAGCAGCTGGGCCGACGGAACGATCCGGACATCGCAGGGCCTTCGCTGCCGCATCGATCTCGTTCAACAGCAGCTTGAGCTGATCGAGAAGTACGAGTTGGTCTTCGCCAACGACCCTGCGTCTACGACCACCCCGTCACAGATCCTCCGATGACTGATGAGCTCGAACCTACGTCTACGACGGGCCCGTAGGTTCTGCGGGGCTCATGTCGCGGGTGGGTTCTCGCGCGCTGACAACGACCCCCTCAACAAAACCGACCCACTCGGACTGCGGCCCAGCGATGGGCCGTTCATGGCGATGTTCGCGATGGCGCCGGCAGGAGCGTCGTTTGGTGGGGGGAGTTCGTGCTCCTTGCCGCTTCCGAACGGAGGGAGCATCGACATCCCGACGCCGAGCTTCTCGTTCATGGGCTACGGCCTCAGCGACTGCGGGATCTTCCAGCTCGGAACTTCACGGACGTCGTTCGACGACGGGATGAGGCTTCCTGGGTCGATGCGCCACATGAGCGAGCAAGGACAGCAGTGGCAGGTGCAGTGGGAGGCGAACGTGCTCGGCGCGTACAACGACTCCGAGGGGAACTGCTCGGTTGCGCGGGGCATCCTGCTCACCAACAGCCGCTGCACGAGCGAGCAATACGGGCAGTGGGCCAACCTGAGCTACGGCCAGAGCGTCCTGGTCTCCGAGAAGAAGGTCTTCGAGATCGAGGCGGCGTTCCGGTCCGACGTGGCGTCGACTCTGCTCACTCAGTGGGAATGGGATGCACTCGTCGACGTGGCGTGGAACGGCCCCAATCACGGGGCGTTCCGCAGACTCCTCACCGGTGTGAACACGGCGCTCGACGACGGTTCGATCAGCGGCGGGGAACGATCGGCGATACGCACCTTGTTCCAGGAGGCCGGTCTCGGGGTCGACTTCCTCGGGCCGTGTCGCGAGGGGGACGCGGACATGTTCCTCAATGGCGACGAAGCACACGCAACGCGAGTGGTGTCGGGACCTGCGACCCCGAGGGAACGGATAGCACCTACCCGGCGTGCCCGGCCTGGCTGATCAACCAGTGATGTCGACCCCTCGGCGCCGGTGGGCCGTGCTGGCCCTGTCCCCGCTGCTGCTTCTGGCCGCCGCGTGCGGCGACTCGAACGGCGAGGTGGCATCGGGATCGACGAATACGTCAACGACCGCATCGACGGACACGTCGGCGTCTGCTACCAGCGAACCTCCTAACGACGGCGCTGCGGTGGGCTGCTCGGCGGCGACCCGGTTCCTCGAGACCGAGTTCTTGTTGAGCGTGTACGTCCAGTCGAACGAGGAGACGCGGGAGCGCTACGAGACGAGCTGGTTCGACGCGCTCGACGCGCTCGCGCCGTCACTGCCCGCCGAGGTTGCCGCTGACGCCAGCGAGTTGGCGGTGCTCGACTCGGCGATCGTCGACTGGTCCGAGGCGAACTCGGAAGCCCTCGACCGGATCATGTCGGTCATCGCGGCCGGCGTGCTTCCCTGACTTCGCGGTCGTGAACTGCCGCACCGCACCGGCCGAGGAGTGCGGGGCCTGGCAGGCCGAGGTGTCGGATCTCGACGTGTCGGAGCTCCCCTGGGAGCCGACAGCGGAGGATCGACGACCACTCGATAGCGAGGCGCCGGTCAGGCGAGGTCGCCGGCGATGGTCTTGAGGCGCTTCTTGGCGATGAGGCCGTCGAGGTGGTTGAGGAGCGAGGAGAGGTCTTCCTCGTCGAGTTCTTCGAGGTGGTTGAACCGCTCGCCGAGGTTGTGGTCGGGGGTGTGGAGCGGCCGGCGGGGATGTCGTCGACGAGGAGGTAGTCGAGGGACACGTCGAGGGCTTCGGCGATGCGGACGAGGGCGTCGGCGGAGGGGGTGATGCGCCGGACTCGATAGCGGCTGATGCGGCCGGGGTCGGTGCCGATGCGTTCGCCGAGCTCGGCTTGGGACCAGCCGGCTTCTTGCGGACTTGTCGGATGCGATCACCGAGGGGCATGGGGCTGGGGGTCTCCTGGTCGTGGTGCCAGGCCCATTGTGGAGCCATCGGCCCTCCCGGGGGTTGACGTTGGTGCCCTATCCAGGACCCCTAATGTGCTGAAGAACGATACATTCGATGTATCGAAGCGCACATTCCAAGGCTTTCTCTGGGGAGGAGCCTGGATGGCCCGAAAACGCCGACGAGGGGGAGCTGGCCCGGATCGCGGTCGAGGTGTCGGTGCAGCGCCTGGCCGAGGCCCGGGCCATCGTGCTGGCCACCGGCAAGGCCGGCGACCTGGTGGGGGCGTGCCCGTTGTGCGACGACGCCGAAGGGCTGGCGGTATCGCCGACCTCGAACGTGTGGGCGTGCTCGTCCTGCGGTGAGGGCGGCGGGCCGGTCGAGTGGTTGATGGCTACCGAGGGCGTGTCGAAGGCGCACGCGGTCGAGTTGTTGCGCGAGGGCCTGCCGGCGACGTCGGCGAGCACCGGTCGCAAGCCGCCGAAGGTGAACTCCCGGGCGTTGTTGCCGGCGCCGTTCGAGCCGGGCACCACCAACGACGATCTCCTCGAGCAGGTGGTCGCCTTCTACCACCGCACGCTTCGCGAGGCCCCGCAGCGGCCGCGTATCTGGAGCGCCGCAAGCTCGCCGATTCGGAGATGGTGGAGGTGTTCCGGCTGGGGTTCGCGGAACCGCACCCTCGGCTACCGGCTGCCGGAGAAGAACCGCGCCGCGGGGAAGGTGCTGCGCACCCAGCTGCAGGAGATCGGTGTGTGGTCGGCGAAAGGCCACGAGGCCTACGACGGATCGCTCGTCGTCCCGATCACCGACATCAACGGCCAGCTTGCCCAGCTCTACGGCCGCAAGATCGGCCAGCACCTGCGCAAGGGCACCCGCCTGCACACCTGGCTGGCCACGACCGAGCGACCGTTGTTCAACCCCGCGGCGCTCGATGTCGGCGACGAGGTGGTGTTGGCGGGGTCGGTGATCGACGCGTCCACGCTGTGGTGCGCGGGGTTCCGCCACACGATCGGCGTCGACGGGGTGGAGGGCTTCGACGACACCCACCTCGCCCAGCTCGCCGACGCGGGCGTGAGGTCGGTGCGGATCGCATACCGGCGCGACGACACCGGCGAGCACGCGGCCCGCGGACCGCCGAGACGCTGCTGGCAGCGGGGATCGAGTGCCTGCGAGCCGAGTGGCCGTGGGGACTGGACGTCAACGACTACGCGTGCCTCTCCAAGGACACGACGGGCGCGCTGGGCGAGGTCCTGCGCGCCGCGTCGTGGATGGCAAGGGCACCAAGCCCACGTGCCGTCGCCGGCAACCGTCGGCGGCGAAGCCGGCGGCGGGCGCCAGCCCCCAACCCGACGCCACCACCGACGTGCCGGCATGCGACGTCGACGTGCCGGCTGAGACGCCGGCCAGCGTGGTGGCCGTCGAACCCGACGCGGTGCTGGACGGCCAGGCGATGCGGGTGAGCTTCGGGAGCGGGCGCGGCGGTGCGGGGCCTGGAGAACAACCGGTCCTTCGACGTGTTGAAGGTCCAGGTGACGGTGTCGGTCCCGCGGTCCAGCGTGGGGCGGGGTTCCACATGGACTCCTTCGACCTCTACTCGGCCCGGGCCCGAGCGTCGTTCGTGCGCGACGCGGCGGACGAGGTCGGCGTCGAGGACAAGATCCTCAAACGGGACCTGGGACGGGTGCCGACGGCCGCCGAGGCCCTCGTCGAGGAAGCGATCCGCCGGGCCGCAGAGCCCGACGACACCACCGTGGTGCTCGACGTGGATGAGCGGGCCGCGGCGCTCGAGCTGCTCCAGGACCCGAAGCTGGTGGATCGGATCACCGACGACTTCGCCCGGGTGGGCATGGTCGGCGAAGCGACCAACTGCCTGGTCGGCTACCTGGCCACGATCTCCCGGCTCCTCGACAAGCCGTTGGCCGTGATCGTGCAGAGCACCGAGCGGCGGGCAAGAGCGCTCTGCAGGACGCGGTGATGGACTTCGTGCCGGCCGAGGAGCTGGTCCGCTACACGCGATGACCGGCCAGTCGCTCTACTACCTGGGCGAGCACGACTTGGCCCACAAGGTGTCGGCCATCGCCGAGGAGGAGGGCGCCGAGCGGGCCTCCTACGCCGCTCAAGCTCCTCCAGTCCGAAGGCGAGCTGTCGATCGCGTCGACGGGGAAGGACAACGCGGTCGGGCCGGCTGGTCACCCACCCCTACCGGGTGCAAGGTCCGACGGTCATCTTCTTGACGACGACGGCGACCGAGATCGACGAGGAGCTGACGAACCGCTGCGTGGTGCTCACCGTCGACGAGGACCGCGAGCAGACGAGGGCCATCGACGACCGCCAACGCCGAGCCGAAACCCTCGACGGCATTCTCGCCATCGCCGACCGGGACCCGATCCTCAAGGTCCACCGCGATGCGCAGCGGCTGCTGGAACTGGTCGAGGTGGTGAACCCCCACGCCCACCGCCTCGACGTTCGCGGATGGGTCGACGAGGCACCCGGCGGGATCACGTCAAGTACTTGACCCTCATCCGGGCCATCGTGCTGCTGCACCAACACCAACGCGTGGCGCCGCACAGCGACGACGCGCGGACGGGCGGACGGTGACCTACATCGAGGCCACCACCGACGACATCGCGCTGGCCAACCGCCTCGCCCACGAGGTCCTGGGCCGCTCCCTCGACGAGCTGCCACCCCAGCCCCGCCGACTCCTCGAAGCCCTCGACGTCATGGTCGACGAGATCGCAGCGGAGCGGGAGATCGACCGGGACCGGGTCCGGTTCACCCGCCGCCAGGTCCGCGAGCGCCTCGGCGGCGGCGACACCCAGTTCAAGAAGCACCTGGCCCGCCTGGTCTATCTGGAGCTCGTGCGGTGCCACCGTGGCCGAGCACGGGCGGGTTCGTCTACGAGCTGCTGGACTGCTGGCCACGACGGCACCCGGTTCCTGCCCGGCCTCGTCGACCTCGACGACCTCGGCGAGCCGATCACACCCACCGATCCTCGGCTACGACGCGGGATCGGTCGGCCCGAAAGGGGTCGCGGTCGGGGGGTGGTCGGCCCCCGGTCGCAGGGCGGTCGGCCCCCGGTCGGGACCGCGGTCCCGGACCCGAAACCCCAGGCCAACGGGCAGAAGTCGCCGTCGAAACGCAGCGGAGGCCGGGACGCGCGTCTCGCCCGGCGCGCAAACCACGCAGTCGTAGCCGCAACGACGACAGCGGTGACGAGAGCACGGGCGGGGGTGAGGGGCGGTGAGCGACACGTGGAAGCGGCCCCGCCGCACGTCCACCGCGGTGGTGTGCACCGCGGCCCCCGGGGACCGGTCGCACCCATCGGCGACGTGACCGACCGGCACAGCTTGGAGTTCCACATCGCCGAGTTCTTGGAGTGGTCCGAGGGTGCGCGGCTTCGCCGACACCACCATCGCGACCCGCAAGCGGGAGCTGGATCGCCTCCACCGCTGGCTGTCGGGACCGCGGCGTCACGCGACCCTCGGAGGTGACCAAGCCGATGATGGACCGCTACCAGCGATGGCTGTTCCACTACCGCAAGGCCAACGGCCAACCCCTCACGTTCCTCACCCAGAAGAACCGGCTGATGCCGCTGCGCACCTTCTTCTCCTGGGCGACGCGCCACCAACCGCATCCTCTACAACCCCGCTGCAGACTTGGAGCTCCCGACGCGTCGAGCACCGCCTCCCCGCCGCCGTGCTCACCGCGACCGAGACCGAGACCGTCCTCTCCCAACCCGACCTCGGCGACCCGCTCGGCGTGCGGCGGACCGGGCCATCTTGGAGCTGTTCTACGCAACCGGGATCCGCCGAGCCGAGATGATGCGAGTCCGCCTGTTCGACCTCGACTTCGAACGCCGAGCCCTCAGCGTCCGCCAGGGGCAAGGGGAAGCGGGACCGGACCGTCCGGTCACCGAGCGGGCGATGGCGTGGGTGCTGCGCTACCTCACCGACGTGCGACCGAGGCTGGTGATGGAACCCGACGACGGGTGGGTGTTCTTGACCTTCGACGGCGAGCCGGGCTCTCGCCCGACACCCTCTCCTGCATCGTCTCCCGCTACGTCACCGCCGCGGATGTCGGCAAGACCGGATCGTGCCACCTGTTCCGCCACACCCTCGCCACCCTGCTGCTCGAAGCCGGCGTCGACATCCGCTGGATTCAAGCCCTCCTCGGCCACGCCAACCTGACCTCGACGCAGATCTACACGAGGGTGTCGGTCGCCTCGCTGGGAGCGATCGTCGACGCCGCCCACGGCGCAACCAACCACCGCAACCGAGATCCCGGCCTCGACAGCGACGAAGCAGGGGACGATCCGGGGTTCCCCGACCCCGCCGAAGCCGCCGCACTCCTCGCTGCTCTGGAAGCCGAAGGCGACCTCGAACACGACGGCGGCGACCTCAACAACGACCCAGATGACGACCCCGATGAGGTCACCGGAGCCGGTGGTCGGGGCGCCAAGACCACCCTCGGTTGGGGCATGGCCCGGTCCCGGGGGACCCCCGACAGGGGATCCCCACGGCGCTGAGAACCACCACGGTGACGTCGTCGATCTCTTCTCTCTTGGGTTCTCGAAGTTGATCTAGAGAACCGCCCGCACCCGCCCTACCGACCGCGCGCGCACTCCTTCATCGGGGTGCGCGCGTCGTCGCGTTCGGGCCCGATCGCGCGTCGATCGCACTCGTTCACTCGTCGATGCCGCCGGTCCCG